>NZ_JAUESY010000011.1:0-352402 GCF_032484415.1 Bradyrhizobium sp. SZCCHNS30572
TCCGCGTTGACCGTTTCTTTCGAATGCCCATCGCAACCTCCTCATCGAGTGTTGCGACGACCAATTGAATCCGCCGGGATGTCCCAGCCGAACCTGTGGTACCTGCCGCCTGCACTTCTTTCTGCAGGCGGGCCATGGGGGCGGCAGGCTCCCGGCCTTCCCCGCGCCCTCTCGTTCGAGAGAGCGATCGTCGACTGATAGCTCGGATGCCAATGCGTCGCGAGAGCGCCTGTCGACGCTCTCAGCTCACACTCATTCGAAGAAGATGAATTCGTGGTCGCCGGTGTAGCCGGAGCGCTTGAATTCGAAGGCCCATTCCTCTGGGGTGTGGAAGATGCGGCAGGTGAGCTGCCAGTACATCAGGTTCACCTTCTCGCGCTCGTTGCGGTAGCCCTCGACGCAGAGATACTTGGCGCCGCGGCTGACGCGCTCCATCTCGCGCAGGGCGGCATCGAGATCGTAGTTGTAGAGGTTGTGCAGCGTGTTGATCGAGATGACCAGATCGAAGTGCTTGTCGGGGTAGGGCAGCTTGGCCGCGGTGCCGACTTGGCAGAACGGCTTCACGCTCTCCATCGTGTGCTCGATGCCGTAGGAGGAGACGTCGATGCCGGCGACCTCGAGATCCGGGATGGCTTCGCGGAAATCGTGCAGGATGAAGCCCTTGCCGGAACCGACGTCGAGCACGCGCATGCCGGGCTTGATGCCGTAGGTCGCGATCATCGCATCGGCGACCTTGCGCCAGCGGCCGTCATATTTGTAGCCGCCATAGCCGGTCTCGCGGCTGCCGTCCCAGTAGTCGTAGTCGTACTTGATCGCCATCTCCGCGACATCGGCCTTGTCGCGCTGGGTAACGCGCGCGAGATAGTCGCGCTTGGTCGATTTGTGGACGAGACTGACGAACTCGCGATAGGCCATGAAGATCTCCGGGCGTTACGATGTCGGTTAGTCGGATGTGGCGCCGATGAGGTCGAGCTTGGCGTCGGCCTTGGCTAGCTGTTCGGCACAGCGCTGTGCCCAGGCGCCGGTGTCGGCGAAGGCGCGTCGGGTGGCGCCAAGCGGCAGGAAGTCGTTCAGGATGATGCAGGTCCACTTGACCTGATAGGCGTCGAGCAGCAGGCGGCAGCGCGCGACGCTGGCCACGTCCAGCCCAAGGCCTTCCGTCAGCCGGTCGATGAAATGCTCGTGCACGGCCAACGGCACCGGCACCTCCGGCTGGCAGAAGAAGTCCGACACCAGCTTGGCCGGGTCGTCGCGGCCGGCATATTCGAAATCGAGGAAGGTGAGCTTGCCGGCATTGTCGATGAGCGCGTTGTGGAAGCCGAAATCGGACGGCGACAGGCAGACCTGATCGGCGGGAATGGCTGCATCCAAGGCAAGCCCTTCGGCCCCGGAGCCACTCAGAATGGTCGCCTTCACGTCTGCCCAGGCCGGCTGCAGCCGCGCCGCCACGAACTGCCGGGCTTCGGCCACGTCAGGCACGTCGGCATCGAGCGTCGCGAGCCGTGCCACCCGGCGCTCGACGGTCGCAAGGTGCTCGGCGAGCGAGAAGCAGGCTTCCGATCCCGGCGCGAGAGCGGGGCGGGGCGGGGCGTTCACAGCGAGTACGAAGTCGATGGCGGCATCGACATGAGCCGGCGCCAGCTCGGCAGCCGTCAGCTTGCGTCCTTCGACGAAGCTGTAGAGGCCAGCCTGCTCGGCGCGGTCGCAGGCCAGCGGTTCCGGCACGACGCGGACGCCGCGCGACCAGGCATGGCTGATGAAGCTCCATTCAGCGCCGAGCCGGTCGCGGGTATCACGGGCATCGGTGAAGTAACGCTTGAGCACGAGGGGACCGGCCTCGGTATCGACGCGAAAGACCTGGTTGTTGCGGCCCCCCGCCAGCCGGGTCAGCGCCGTCGGGCTGGCCTTGCCGGCCTGCACGGCGAGGCGCTGGGCGAGCGCCAGCAGGGCGGCGTCGGCGTTGGCCTCAGCCGCGGTCACGGACGACATCCGCCGCGATCTCGGCCCACGAGGCGCGGCGCTCGTAAGGGACGGCCGTGGTCGCGAACTGGTTCTCCGGGTCGAACAGCACCTTGCGCATCCCTTGCGGGAATCCGGTCATGCCCAGGATCTCCGGCAGGTCGTCGACAAAGACCTCGCAGGCCAGCGCATGCGCACGGGCGACCTTCTCGTCCTTGGTCAGCTCGAAGAACACCCGGTCCGGCGCGATCTGGCTGGCGGCCGAGCCCATCAGTCCGCGGTCGGTCAGGAAGCCGCGCGCCGCGGCATGCATGTCGTGCTTCGGACCGAGAATGGGGTGTCTGGTCTTATGACTGACGATGAACAGGTCATGGCCGGCGCGGCGGGCCGCGGCGACGAACTCCGCGAAGCCAGGGTAGGGCGACACCAGGTCCATCCGGGCGCCGTAGACATAGCCCTGCAGCTCGGTGAAGTCGTCCTTGCGCCCGCTGCCGTTGAGATGGTCGCGGACGCTGTTCTTGTCGCGGCCGAGATCGGCCGGGATCAGGCCGCGCTCGAGCGCGGCCGCATGAAACACGCCGTCATAGCAGGCGATCGTGTTGTCGAAGTCGATCCCGATCCGCATGGCCTGGACTTAACGCAGCGACATGTCGATCAGCGGACGGCCGACCTTGCCGGCGGCCAGATCCTGCAGCGCCTGGTCGGCCTGGGCGAGGCTGTAGGGCTTCGACAAGAGATCTCGCACCGGGAAGCGGCCGGAGCTCAGCAGCCGGCCGTAGCGGCCGTAGTCGCGATCCGGAACGCTGTCGCCGCCCCAGGTGCCGAGCAGGCTCTTGCCCTGGTTGAAGACGCCGGGATTCAGCGTGAGCGCCGCGCCATGCTTGGCGTTGCCGATCACGACCGCGCGGCCGCCCTGCTGACGGGTGGAATTGATCGCCTGCTCCATCACGGCCGGAATGCCGGAGGATTCGACCGCGAGATCAACGCCCTGCGGCACGATCTTCTTGATCTCGGCCAGCACGTCGCCCGATGCATCGATGACATGCGTTGCGCCGTAGATCTGGGCAAGCGCACGGCGGGTCGGGTTCGGGTCGATGCCGATCACCGGCATCGCGCCGGCCAGCGCGGCGGCCATCAGCGCGTTCAGGCCGATGCCACCGGTGCCGAACACGGCGACTGCGTCGCCGGGCTGCACCTTGAGCACGTTGTAGACCGCGCCCATGCCGGTCGGCGCAGCGCAGCCGAGCAGCACCGCGACATCCATCGGCAGGTCCGGCGGCAGCAGGGTCAGGCGGTTCTCGCTGACGACAGCGTGGCGCTGGAAGGTGGTGACGCCGCCGGCGTTGACCTTCTTGCCATCCCAGTCATAGACGGCGCCGCCAGCCTCGATGCCCGTGCCCTTGATCCAGGACAGCACGACCTTGTCGCCGACCTTGACCTTGGTGACGGCGCTGCCGGCCTCGATCACCGTGCCGGTGCCCTCGTGGCCGAGGCAATGCGGCACCCATTTGTCCTCGCCCTTGTCGCCGCGCCACTCCATGACCTGGGTGCCGCAGGCGCCGGAATAGGCGATCTCGACCAGCACCTGGCCCGGCTTGAGGGCGGGGGTCTCGATCTCGGCCAGCACGAGCGGCTGGCCGGTCTGGACCAGGAGGGCAGCTTGGGTCTTCATGTGATGTCTCAGCTCAACGCGTGGATGATCTTGTCCGCGATCTGGTGGCCGGTCAGTCCCAGCACCTCGCGGGCATATTCCTGTTCGCCTGATTTCTTGAAGAACGCATCCGGCGTGCCGAAGCGCAGAAACTTCTTCGCCTGCGTCTCGGTGTCGGCAAGCCATTCGGACACGGCGGAGCCGAAGCCGCCGATCAGCGAATGCTCCTCGATGGTCGCGACTAGCTTGAAGCGGCTGAAGGCCTGCTTGAGCTTGTCCTCATCCAGCGGCTTCACGGTGTGGAAGCTGACGACCTCGGCGGAGATGCCCTTCTCCTTCAACTTATGTGCAGCTTCAATGACTTCCGGCAACATGTTGCCGGTCGAAAGCAGGCAGACGTCGGAGCCTTCCTCGATCGTGATCGCCTTGCCGATCTTGAAATCCGCGAGGGGGCCCTTGTGAACCACCGGCTCACCCTTCTTGCCCATGCGGATGTAGACCGGCCGGTCCTGCTGCATCGCCGCGCGCAGCGCACCGCGCACCTCGAAGGCATCGCCCGGGCAGATCACGACCATGTTCGGGATCGAGCGCAGGAACGAGATGTCCTCGCAGGCGTGGTGGGTCGGGCCGAGGCCGGAATAGGCGAGGCCGGCGCCGACCGCGACGATCGTCACGGGGACCTCGTGATAGCAGACGTCGGTGCGGATCTGCTCCAGGCAGCGCGTCGTCACGAACGGCGTGATCGTATAGGCGACCGGGCGCAGGCCGTTCATGGCCATGCCGGCGGCGACGCCCATCATGTTGGCTTCCGCCACGCCGCAGTTGAAGAAGCGGCTGGGGTGCTTGTCCTTGAACTTGTCGAACAGGCGGTTGCCGATGTCGCCCGAGAGCATGACGACGCGGGAATCCTCGTTGCCGAGCTTGGTCAGTTCGTCAGCGAACGCGTTTCTCATGACAGGCCGAGCTCCTTGAACGCCTTCGTCACTTCGTCTGCGGTGGGGGCGCGATAATGCCAGTTGTTGTCGTCTTCCATGAACGACACGCCCTTGCCCTTTACGGTGTGGGCGATCAGCGCCACCGGCTTGCCCGAGCCGTTCGGGATGTTCTGCATGGCTTCCGCCAGCGCGCCGACGTCATGGCCATCGATCTCGTGCGCGTCCCAGCCGAAGGCGGCCCATTTGTCGCGCAGCGGTGCCAGCATCAGGGTTTCGTTGGAGCGCGCGGTGGCCTGCCACTTGTTGTAGTCGACGACGACGCAGACGTTTTCGAGCTTCTGGGCGGCGGCGAACATCGCCGCCTCCCAAACCGAGCCCTCGTTGTTCTCGCCGTCCGAGAGCAGGGCGTAGACGCGGTAGTTCTCGCCCTTGATGCGCCCGGCCAGTGCCATGCCGCAGCCGAGCGGCAGGCCGTGGCCGAGCGAGCCGGTCGCGGCCTCGACGCCAGGCAGCAGGTTCGCCGGCGGATGCTCAGCGAGACGGCCGCCGTCCTGGCAGTAGGTGTCGAGCTCCTCGATCGGGAAGTAGCCCTTCATCGCCAGCGTCGCGAACAGCGCCGCGGCGGCGTGGCCCTTCGAGAGGATGAAGCGGTCGCGCAGCGGATCGGTCGGGTTTGTTGGGTCGATGTTGAGCACATGCCAATAGGCCGCGGTCATCGCATCGGCGCAGGACAGCGACGAGGCCAGATGCGCGGCCTGGGCCTTGTGCGACATCTCGATGATCTTGCCGCGCAGCCTTGCGGCCTGCGCCTTCAGGGCGGCGGCGTCAGGCTTGGCCGCGGTGCTCCGGACTGCAACGTTCATCGTGCTCTCCAGTCGCGCTTCCTCGGGGAAGCGCAGGGGTCTCGATCAGGGTTTATGTTCGTACTTGGTCGGCAGCTTGGCCATGACATCCTCGAAACGTCGCGCCCAGGCGATGACGTCGTCGATGCCCTGTTCCAGCGAGAAGGTGTCGCGCCAGCCGAGCTCGGTGCGCAGCTTGAAGCTGTCGAGCGTATAGGCGGTATCCTTGCCGGGACGCTCGGGTCCGATCTCGACGCAATCCTCGAACGACTTGCCGAGCCGGGCCAGGATCATCTCGACCAGGGTGCGGATCGAGACCAGCTCATAGCCCGAGATGTGATAGGTCTCGCCGAGCTTGCCGCTGCGCCCGATCTTCACGGTCGCGTCCGACACGTCGGTCATGTGGATGAAGACGCGGATCGACTTGCCGCCGCCGTCGAGCCGCAGCTTCTGCCCGGTCATCGCCGCCACGATGGTGCGCGGCACGATGCGATAGAGCTGCTGGCCCGGGCCGTACACATTGGCGGCGCGCGTGAACACCACGGGGAACTGGTAGTTGGCGAAATAGGTCCGCAGGCTCATGTCGCCGGCCGCGCGCGACACCGCGTAGGGCGTCGACGGGTTGAACGGCGCGTCCTCACGGACCCAGCCCTCGGTCGAGCCGTAGACCTCGGGCGTCGTGACGTGGACGTAGCGGTCGAGGCCGTCATAGTTGCGCAGGATGTCGTGCAGGCGGACGGCGGAGACGACGTTGGTCATCATCCAGTGGTCCGGATACAGCCAGCTCTCGCCGACCATGCTCTGCGCCGCGAAGTTCACGACGTGAGTCGGCCGCTCCGAGGCCAGCAGCGTCTTGAGCGCATCGAGATCGTGATTGAGATCGACGCGCTGGAAGCGGACCTTGCCGGGACGCTTCTGCCATTTGTACGGCAGGAAGGCGTCATGCGGCTCGTCCGAGCGGCTGGTCGCGATCACGTCGTGACCGGCCGCAGCCAGGAAGTCGACGAAGGTTGCGCCCGAAAACGAGTTCGAGCCGAGGATCAGGTACTTTTCGTTCGCAGCCATCGTCCTTGCCCGTCAGACCTCGCGCGTCGTGATGATGTCGCCGCGCTGGGCGTACAGCCACTGCATGATCATGTGGCCGATCACCATCTGCGCGTCCTCGGCGATCTGCATGTCGTCGACCGCGAAGTGGATCGGCACGTCGGCGAGCGCCTTGGCCTTGCCGCCGGAGAAGCCCAGCACGGCATAGCTGGTCATGCCGATCTTCTTGCCTTCTTCGAGCGCCTTCAGGATGTTCGGCGAGTTGCCGGAGCCGGAGAAGGTGATCAGCACGTCGCCCTTGCGCGCGAGCACCGCGAGTTGCAGCGAGAACACCTGATCATAGCCTTCGTCGTTGGCGAGGCAGGTGATCACGGACGGGTTCGACGACAGCGAGTGCACGCGCAGGCCCGAGCCGGGCGTCTTCGACAGCGCGTAGAGGAAATCGTTGGCGAGGTGGTTGGCGTTGCCGCCGCTGCCGCCATTGCCGCAGAAGAACACCTGGCGGCCGGTCTGCCAGCAATCACGCAGATCATAGGCGAGCTTCTCGACCGGGCTCCAGTCGAAATCCTTCAACACGGTGCTGAAGCGGCTGGTGTAGTCGGCGAACAGGCTGCCGGGGGTCTTGAAGGCCAGGACGTTCATTTCACGACCTCCTTCTCCATCCATTTCAGATTATACCAGCGGTCGTCGTTCTTGAGCTGGCCTTGCGAGTACATGCCGATGATTTCCTTGATCGCGTCCTCCACCGTCTTCTTCGGCCGGAAGCCGGTCGCGAGCAGACGATCGGAGTTGACGCGATAGCTGCGCGGGTCGTTCGAGGGCGTCACGATGACCTCGGCCGGCACGTGCTTGGTGACGAGCCTGGCGATGTCGAGGATCGAGATGTTCTCGAAGCCGGCATTGTAGATCCCGGTGTGCTCAGGATGATCGAGCAGGAAGAGATACAGATCGGTGATGTCGTCGATGTGAATGTTCGGGCGAGTCTGATCGCCGCCGAACACGGTGATGCGGCCGTTCATCAGCGCCTGCATCGTCAGCATGTTGACGGAGACGTCGAGCCGCTGGCGCGGAGAGTAGCCGCAGACGGTCGCGGGGCGCACGATCTGCACCACCATGTCGTCCTTGTAGGACAGCACGATGCGCTCGCCGCACATCTTGGTCTTGTTGTACTCGGAGATCGGCAGCAGCTCGAGATCCTCGGTGACCTGCTCCTCTTCCTTGACGCCGTAGACGCTGCCGGAGGAGGCGTAGATGAAGCGCTTGATGCCGTGGCGATAGGCGCGATCGGCGAGCTGCATCGTGGCGAGGCAGGAGATCTCCCAGGTCAGCTTTGGGTCGAGATCGCCGCAGGGATCATTGGCGACGCTGGAGAGATGAATGATGGCGTCGACCCCGGTCAGGTCGATGGCGTCGGGATTGCGGACGTCGCCTTGGACGACGGTGAGATCCGGATGCGGCTCGAGAAAGTTGCCGAACCACATGATGTCGAATGCAACGACCTTGTGGCCGGCCTTCAAGAGCTTCGGCACGAGCACGCTGCCCTTGTAGCCGCACGCTCCGGTCACGAATATCTTCATCTGAGCAATCCCCGTGGCTCGCCTGTCGTGTCGCCGGCTGGCGCGTCGCGCGCACCTTTATACAAATTGGCAGAAGAAGGTGACCAGCCCGGCGGCGAAACCCGCCCGTCAAGCGTCCCCGCCACGGCGTGGTTCGTGATTAAACTCCAAATGGGCCCGGCGCAAGCTTTCCGGGTTGCCGATGTCCCGATGATAACCGCTGGTTTCCACGCAGAAAATGCGTCCCAAATAGTTGGGGATGATTTCCCTGGAGAGATCGACGATCGGCTTTCCCAGCGCGGCGATGTCGGCGATGACGGCGGGATCGAATACATAGACCGCGCCATTGGCGAGGTTCCCGGGCGGATTCTTGACCTTCTCGTGGAAGGCGATGACCCTGTGCTGATCGTCGAGCTCGAGAATCCCGCACGAGCTCGGATCATCGGTGCGGAATGCGAGCATCGTCATGATGCAGCCGGGCGGGCGGTTGCGATGGGCGGCGAGCAGCCCCGCGACGTCGAAATCCGTCAGATTGTCGGCGTGAGCCACGAGGAAGGGCTGGTCGCCGAACCAGGCGCGGTTGGCAAGCACGGTGCCGCCCGTCCCGAGCAGTTCATCTTCGTGAACAAGATCGATGCGGTCCCGCCAGCGCGATTGCGCCACGTGGGCGCGCACCTGTTCGGCGAGCCAGTGTGTGTTGAGCAGCGCGCGCTCGATGCCGCCTTCGAACACGAGATCGAGCCAGTAGTCCAGCAATGGACGGTCGTGCACACGCACCAGGCATTTCGGCGTCGTATTGGTCAGCGGGCGCAGCCGGCTTCCGATCCCCGCCGCGAGCAGGAGGGCACGCATGACGACATCCTACTCCTGGCTGAATCCGGTCTCGTCGATTTCCCGCACCAATTCCGCCGTCGTCAACGGCAGATTGCCGACGCGGGAAACCTGGAGGGCAGCCGCCAGCGATCCGAGATAGGAGGCCTGCCAGATATCGGCGCCCGCGCGCAGGCCCATCGAGCAGGCCATGAAGAAGCTGTCGCCGGCACCGGACACGTCCTTCGGGGATGGATTGAACGCCGGCAGGCGGTCCGAGGTGAAGGTGCCGTCCGCCATGGTGTTGATCAGCGCGCCCTCGGCGCCGAGCGTGATCACGAGATTCTTGGTGCGGGCCCGTTCGACCAGCCGCTCGCTGATCACGGCGAGACCCGAAATGAAGTCGTTCAGTGCGACGCGCGCCTCCCGCTCGGTCGGCGTCAGCAGGGTCATGCCCTTGAAGCGGGAGACGTCGCCGGTCTGCGACGACACCTGGCTGTCGGCCGCCATCATCACGCCCTGGGCGCGGGCGCGATCGGCGATCGCGTCGACCAGATCCTGCGGCAGGCAGCCGTAGTTGAAGCAGGAGAACAGCAGCAGATCGCAGGTCTTCAAGGCGCGCTCGACCGAGGTCAGCATCTGCCGCTGCAGGTCGGCATCCGACGCGTGCTGGCGCAGATGATTGACGCGCAACAGCGTCTTGTTGAGCGCGCGAAAACGCTGCTTGCGCGTGGTCGGCCGGCTCTGGTCGGTGAAGGCGTTGAAGTTGACGCCATGCTGTTCGAGCGTGTTGCGGGCGAACCGCGCCGCTTCGTCGTCGCCGACCAGGGTGAAGAATTTCACGTCGGCGCCGAGCCCGTGCGCATGCGCCGCAACCGCACCCGCGCCGCCGACGAAGGTGCGGGTCATCAGCGGCGTCACGACGATGGTCGGGTCCTCCTGGGACATGCCGACCGCATCGCAGGTGACATATTCGTCGACGATCAGGTCGCCGATGACGGCGACCCGCATGCCGGACAGCTTGCGGAGCAGATCCTTCAGATTCGCGATCTCGAAGCCGTGGCGCCTGGGAAATTCCTGCGGCTTGCGGACCGTGGAGATGTCGATGTTGGCGTCGCGTTCCAGCAGCGACAGCGACGCAAAGCGCAATTCACCGGACGAGAAGATCAGCCGTCCGCCATAGGCGTCCACGGCCTCCTGCTCGGGATTGGCGCGATCCTCGAACTCCTTGCCCTTGACGACGACCGTCGGCTTCAGATGCGCGATGAAGTCGGACGCCGATGTTTCCAAGCGCACGACATGGTGCACAAAGGCGATGGAACGCACATTTTCGAGGCGCATGTCCTGCGCCAGGGTCACGCCAGGCGTCGAATCGGGATTGACGCCCACGACCAGCACGTCGGCCTGCTCGGCGGCGAACTTCAAAAGCCGTAAATGTCCGGGGTGCACGACGTTGAAGTTGCCGGACACGAACGCAATCGTCTGCCCGGAGTCGCAGGAGGCGCGAACAGTCTGACAGGCCAGATCCATCTCACTCATATCGATCACCTGATCCAAGGAATTCGCCTCCGGTTCGATCGGGCTGAGGTCGGATAATCGGCCACCGTGTCATTCGCGGGCCGAGGAACTCCGATGCAAAGCGTCGCTGTCGCCCGGCACATCTGCACCGCGAATCCCGTTCCGATCTGCATCTTTCATGCTCGACATTGATTTCGTTGCGAAAAAACAAGCACGGTCCCCCGATCGGAGCGATGGAGGGGCCGGCGGCGGTCATTTCCAGCGGTCTCTTTATCAGGTGTGCGCAGCAGCACAAACAGTCCTGTTAGCTTACGGTTGTGTGGTCGCGTTGGAATGCGGCTTCCGGAGAGCTCATCATCCTTTCTCCGCGATGCTCAGCATCTTTGCTGACGAATCAGGCGGCGGATGGATCCGAGGATGCTCCGACGAGAGACGGACTGCGGCGCGTTGGTGGGCGGGCCAATTGGAAAAGCCTCGGAGGACGCAAGTCTCTCGCAGCATGCCTCAGTGATAGAGATCGAACTGTTCACCCTGTCCCTTTTCGAGATCGGCTGCCAAGGCGCTGCGGTCGATCCGCGGAAACAGCTTGCTGAACTCGGTCCGGTCCAGCAGGGCGAGGTAGGTCTTGAGCATGCCCCTTTCCGAGGGATGCGCGGGATCGAAGAAGTTGCCGGAATCGCGCGATATCTCGGTGCGGCTCATATCGAAGAACTGGATGCCAAGCTGCGCAAATCTTTCGACGGTCTGTGGACTCCTGATCTCGCGCCAGAGCCCGGAATAGGGCCAATAGGCCTCGTCGGTGTCGAGAAAGGCGCCAGCGCTCTCCAGGAACGGATATTGGATCGCAACCACCGAGAACCCGCGCTCGCGGGAAAGCCTGGAAAGTCGCTCGATCTCGCCAAATTCGCGTTCGCTGAGATGAGGGGCGCCCGGAAACGAGGAGGTGACGTACTGAGCGCCGCGCGCCAAGGTTTCGGCCGCCGCATTTCGATAGGGTGGTGCGACCATGACGGAACCATCCTTGCGGAATCCGAACTTGCCGCGGATTGCCTCGGTGCCGACGAGCCTGTTGTTGTCAACGGGCTCGAGTTGCGGCGTCATCATGGCCGAACGGATCGCATCGAGATCTCCGTGATTCCGCATGACGAAGTCCGCGACGTCGTGCAGCTTCCGCCGATGCGAATCGATGCCTTGGGCGAAGTCCATCGTGCGCTCTTTCCGCCAGACGTCAGCGAGGAAATCGCCAAAGAGGAAGTAGTCCAGCGCCACGACGACCACGCGCGGCTTCGCCACCGTGGTCGCGCGATCGACGAAGTCCACAACGTGCGTGAGAGGCCAGGCCGTCAGGCACGCATTGTAGGCCACATAGGGACGGAACATCTGCTCGCGCGCCTGACCGCAGCGCGAGCTTCCCACCAGCAGAACCTCGGGCTGGACCTGTTTGATTCGTTCGAGCTTGTAGGGAGCGTAGTCCTTGAAGGTGCCGAGCCAGACCATCCGTTCGGAGTGCGATTGCTCGGCTGCGAGCACCGAGAGCGGGACGGTCGCGCCCAATCGCCAGCCGACCCATTCGAAAACAGCCAGCAGCGGCAGGAAGACGATGGCGAACAGAGCCACTACGATCGCAAGATACCGCGCCAAAGTTCGAGCCCGCCTTGGTGATTGTGCTTCGGGAGTAAGCGAGTTTGGCTCGCAATCCGCGTCGTGCTGGAAGTTGATTGCGCCAGAATCAGGCTAATGGCTGGGCGTAGCCGCTGCAAGCGGACGATGCGCCGTCGGCACGCCGCCCGCCTGGACAGCTTCGACAAGAACATATCCGCCTTCATAAGGCCGAATGTCGGTGGGAGGGTCCGAGGCCCGTCGCTCGCCATCTCCTGCGCGTTCAGAACTGGAAGTAGAGGAACTGGGAGGTGTCTCCGGCGATGATGTTCATCAGAACCGCCGCCACGAGCGCGATCGAAGTTCCGATGGCCCACGGCAGGGACGGTCGCCACTTCAGGTTCAGAATGCTCCAGGGACGAGGGTTGTGGTAGGTGTCCAGCCCGACCTTCCAACGCTCGAACATCGTGTTCACGTTGGGCAGGGTGAAACAGGCGACATAGCCTGCCAGGATTGCGATCATGAGGCGCGGATCGACGAGGTTCGTTGCCGTGATCTTCTCCGGGTTGGACAGGGCGAGCATCCCCTTGATGAGCCTGACCGCGGCATTCGGATTGTCGGCCCGGAAGAAAACCCATGCCAGAACCACGACGAACTGTGTCAACAAGAGCGCCGCCACCGCATACCAGGCGGTCGTCGACAGGCGGGTGAGGGCCGGTCGCTGTGCGACGAATTTGCTCCAGCGATGATTGACGATCAGAAACAGCCCGTGCAGCGCTCCCCAGATGATGAAGGTGAAGCCTGCTCCGTGCCAGAGACCGCCGAGCAGCATGGTGGCAAAGAGGTTGGCGTTTCTCCGGTGCTCGCCGTAGCGATTGCCGCCAAGCGGGATGTAGAGATAGTCGCGGAGGAAGCGCGATAGCGAGATGTGCCAACGGCGCCAGAACTCGACGATGCTCAGCGACTTGTAGGGGGAATCGAAGTTGAAGGGCAGCCGGATCCCGAACATGATCGAAATGCCGATCGCCATGTCGGAGTAGCCCGAGAAATCGAAGTAGATCTGCAGCGAGTAGGCGAGCGCGCCGCCCCAGGCGTCCATCAGGTGAAGGTGGCTCGAATTGGCGGCGTGGAACACGGGATTCGCGATCAGGCCGAACCCGTCCGCGATGAACGACTTCTTGAAAAGTCCGATGGTCAGAATCGTAAGGCCGACCGCGACCTTCTCGATGGAAATTCGTCGGCTCTCCTCCGAGCCGAATTGCGGCATCATCTCGCGGTGATGGAGAATCGGGCCGGCGACCAGATGCGGAAAATACGTGACGAACAGGCCGTACTTCACAAAGCTTCGTTCATCGGAATACCCGCCATAGACGTCGGCGAGGTAGGCGATCTGGGTGAAGGTGAAAAACGAAATGCCAAGCGGGAGAACGATCGCAAGCGAGGGGTGCTTCGACGCAGTGATCGCATTGAGGATCTGGATGCCGAAATTCGTATATTTGTAGAACGCGAGCGCGGCCAGGTTGAGCGTGATGGCAGCTGAAAACAGGCCGGTGCGTAGCTTTCCGGTCTGTCCGGCAATCAGCAGACCCATCGTATAATTGAAGACGATGGAGATTAGGATGATCGGGACGAAGTGGATGTCCCAATAGCTGTAGAAGGTGAGCGACGCCGCGGCGAGCCAGCTGAGGCGCACGACAGGGGCGGCGAAAAAGCGAGCCAGCAGAAAATAGCCGACCAGGGTCACCGGCAGGAACAGGAACAGAAACTCAAACTGCGTGAAGAGCATAACAAGTTTCTTGATGTTGCTGCATATTGCGCTGCTTTATCAATGATTGAGGGCGCTGCCAAGTTGCGTGCGCCGCTCCAGCTGCGAATTTCGGGGGATGCCGCCTGCTGACGGCAGCGACGTGCGGCCGGCCTCTCGAACAGGGCGGACCCTTTTCGATCAATGATTCTTCTGCTATGGCAGCTCAAAATTCGACCCAATGACGCCAATCCAACGCCGCCATGATGGGGGGCGCGCAATCACTCTCGCCGACGACCGCAGCGGCGAAGAAACCCCTCGATGGATCATGCAGATGACATCCCGATAGGTCTGCGCTCCCGCGCAAAGCAAACTTGGGAGGAGTGGGAAGCCCTCTGTTCCACCGGCTGACGTCGTGTCTAGACTCTCGTCGTCGAAGCCGAAAGCAGCTGCCACGACACCCACCGAGACAACCTATCGAGCGGAAATTGCGTCATGTCGACAGTCGGCCGGTCTGCACCGGAAAAGTCAGCTGAACCGGCCGGATTCGGGCGCTATCTCATCGCAGTCGGAATTGTCGGCCTGGCGGCCGCGTTCGCGTTTTCGCTCGGTTTGTCGCTCTTCTCGTTCGACGCGTGGACGTTGCGCGATGGGCTGTTGCAGATTCCGCGCCAAAGCGACACCAACTGGTATCGTAATTTCGGAGGCCGCAGCATTCCGCAGATCCAGGACCAGGATATCTTCTACAGCAATCTGGGAGGATCGGTCGGAGCCGCCGAGCAGGCTGACATTGTCTTTCTCGGTCCGTCCTTCGTCAGCTATGCCGTAGACCGGCAGACGCTCGCGCAATCGCCGGTGCTCGGTCGATTGGGGATCTACAACATGGCCTTCGTGGGCATTCGCGGCGGTGAGTTCTCGCGGCTCGTGATCCAACGCTGGAAAATCCGTCCGCGTCTGTGGATCATCAATGCCGACGATCAGTTCGTGCACTTCTTCAGCAACGACCTCAACGTCACTCTTGGTCCGCAGAAGCAGCCCATTGCCGCCGTCCAGCGCAACCGACTACGGGGGTACCTGACGGTGGTCGGCCGCAATCTGCACTGGCGTATCGAGGACTTGATTGCGGCGTATCAGAACGGCCATTTCTCGCCCACCGGCCTCTATCGCAACATCGCTGATGGTGACATGGGGCTGGATGACAATCCGGGCTATGTCGCCTTGGGCAACAAGCCGATGCTGTCGGCCCGCGATCCCGACTGCCATACGACCCCCGCGATTGTCGACTATGCGAAGAGATTTCTCCATGAAGTGGGCGGAGAGGCCGTGCTCACATTGGTCCCGCATAGCCAGTCCTGCGTCCAGCAGGCCGCAGAACTGGCGAAGGAATTGAACATCGAACTGATCGCGCCGCCATTCGATGGCCTGACGACGATCGACGGCGGCGGCCATTTGGACAGGCACGGGGCGCAGATCTTTACGAGCTATCTCGCTCGCGAGATCGTCAAGACGGCGGCTTTCAAGCGGGCATTTCCCGTTGGAGCTGGCGACGGCAAATGATGCCGATTTTGCTGAATTCCAACCAAGGAGGAGCCGGCCGGCTCCACGCGGGGTCGTCCGACACGCTTCGTCCGAGCCCTCGCGCATCAGGTGGGGCTCCCCGAGACCAATCGGCGCCGGGCTTAAGATTCTGAATTCTCATTTCATCCGGTTATGCTCGCGTTCATCCCCATGTTCGGCTTGGAAAATTCCCGGCACCTCTGTTATAGCTGCGATCCAATCGGCTCAATCCTTGGTTGGCATTTGCGGCGGCGATGTCTCCACGGGGAATTCTCCCATTGGACCCGGCGAGCGTACTGTCCTTATCCCGAGACGTGATCCTTGGCGCGCAGGCGACTTGAATGGCCGGTCGTCCAGGCTCCGCCTTGATCCGAACGCGCGGAATCCGGGATTTCAAGGTTGTGTGGAACTTGGTCGTATGAAACTGCAAAAGCAAAGGCCGATGCGCGGCGGCCGCCGACGGTTTGTCTACCAGGTCTTCGTCATAGTCGGAGCGACCCTCAATCTGCTGCCGCGACGCGCGGTGTTCCTTGGTCTGGTCATCGCTTTCGCCGCGAGACTTCCACTCCGGCGGCGCCTTGCTCAGGCCTATTTTCCCTATGCGACGTCGCATCTTGCAGCTCGGCCGGAGTTTCGTTTTTCGACGGCTCTCAGCCGATATTTCCCCGGCGCTTCGATTCAAGCCCTGAGCAGCATCGGCGCCTATCGCGAGGCGGCCAGGACTGTCGGCCGCGAAACCTTGGCGTTCGATGATGCGGACACCAGATACGCGCTGGTTCGATCCTTGTTCGAACTGGGCGAGTTTTCGGAAGCGCGCGATGCCGCGGCGGGAGCGAAGCCCGAACAGCTCGAAGCGACGGTCGATCTCGCCTTCTACAAGGCCATGGTTGACGTGATCGAAGGGGATGAGGCTGCGGCGCTCGACGCGATGTTCTGGGCGGGCCGGAGCAGCCTGCATTTTTTCCGTCCCCACCAGAACATCGCAGCTCGGAATTCACCGCGCTATGTTCCCAACAGCCTCGATTTCCTCTGCGGCGCTCCCGGCCGGCTGTTCGACCTGTGCAACTTCACGGGCCAGCGCGTGATGCATGTCGGTCGCGGCGAGATTGCAATTCGGTTGTATGAGCGCGCCTTGGATGCGCAGCGGGAACTGCGGGCATCGCCGCCACCGCTTTCTGATGAGTTGAAGCGTCTGCTCGACCGGCTCGGCGTCACCTTCGATACGCTGCGGCTCGTTCCTGAGGAATGGGCGACGCAGATCGGCCATCTCGGCATGCTCGACATTCTGTTTCGGATGCGAGAGCTGGGCTGGTGGTCAGGCGAAGCCGTGATCGTCGTCCGTCCCGATAGCATCGCCAACGCGGTCTTCTTCAAGCTGTTTGAAGGTTTCGGCAAGGTCGTAGTGATCGGCGAAACCGTATCGGAGCGATTGGGTGAGGAGCTGCTGTCCTTGCAGCGCTGGTGCGGGTTGAACTTCAACGCGTTCAGGCTGCCGGATGGGCGGGTCGTGCCCTGGCAGGATGCGGGTGCCATCGCCATCGAGCAATGGGAGCGTGAGGGCAGAGGGCATCCGTTGCGTGACGCCTACGACCGGAGTGCGGCCGCCGCTGCGGCTCGCTTCGATGCGTTCCGTTCCAGGTACGGCATGAAGCCCGACGACTGGTATGTGTGCCTGCACACCCGGGACGCAGCGCATTATTTCGAGTTCATGGGCACAGGGCAGACCCACCGCAATGCGCCGATCGAGACGTCTTTGGACGCCATTCGTCTGATCGCCTCCCGTGGCGGATGGGTCATCAAGCTCGGTGGTCCGAACTCGCCGAGGCTTCCGCCGATGGCTCGCACGATCGATTACGCGCTGAGCGAATTCAGATCGGAGCCGATGGACATCCACCTGATCCGACACGCCCGCGCCTTCATCGGGACGACGTCCGGGTTGACGAATGTCGCTGTCAGTTTCGGCATTCCTTGTGCGATCGTGAATGCGATCACGACCGACGCCCAGCTATGGAACAGCAACGTCCGTTTTGCCCTCAAGCCCGTCAGACTGGCAGACGGCACCGTGCTGACGCAGCACCAACTGACGACGTCGCCCTGGCGCTGGCGCGTGTTCGATGCGGCCGTGCTGGGCCGGAGCGGCGCGCATCCGGAGACCAACTCGGCGGACGACATCCGCCACACGGCGGATGAGGTCCTGGCCATCGCCGACGGTCGGTTGGCTGAATTCGAAGGCGATCACGATGGCGCACGACTGCTGTCGCGCTGGAGGCGTGCGCTGGGGCTGCCCTATTACTACGGCACCAGCCGTCCGAGCCTCGGTTTCCTGGCCAATCATGAGACGGAATTGCTGCACGACGCTGGTGAGGGTCACTGAGCCATGCAGATGGGGGACGAAGCGGCGGAGAGGGGACCATGTGCGGCATAGCCGGCCTGTTTCGCCCCGGCGGAGCCGACCAGGCCCAACTGGCCGGGATCGTCGAACGGATGACGGCAGCGCTGGCGCATCGCGGCCCCGATGCGTCCGGCAGTTGGATCAGTGCTGCGAAGGGGCTTGCCTTCGGACATCGCCGTCTGGCGATCCTCGATCTCTCCGAGGCCGGGGCGCAGCCGATGCACAGTGCCTGCGGACGCTACACCGTCACCTTCAACGGCGAGATCTACAACCATCTCGATGTCCGTGCAGAGCTGGAGGCCGCCGGCGCCGCGCCGAATTGGCGCGGTCATTCCGACACCGAAACGCTGCTCGCCGCGATCAGCCGATGGGGCGTTGAGCCGGCGCTTCAGCGCCTGATCGGCATGTTCGTCTTCGGGCTCTGGGACGCCGAAACTCGGCAGTTGATCCTGGCGCGCGACCGCTTCGGCGAAAAGCCGCTGTTCTACGGCTGGAGCGGCGCCGATCTGGTGTTCGGCTCCGAGCTCAAGGCGCTGGCGGCGCATCCCTCCTGGGCGCCGTCGCTCGACCGCGCGGCGCTCACGGCGTTCATGCGCTATTCCTACGTGCCTGCGCCCGCCACGATCTGGACCGGCATCCGCAAGCTGCCACCGGCGTCGTTCGTGAGCTTCGCCTCGGATGCGGCTCCCGGCGGCTGGCCACTGCCGCAACCCTATTGGTCGCTGCGCGATCGCGTCGCTGCCGCCCAGGAGGATCGCATCGCCGACGAGCGCGAGGCCGTCGATCGGCTGGAGCAGTTGCTGTCGGTCGCCGTGAAGCGGCAGTGCCTGTCGGACGTGCCGCTCGGCGCGTTCCTGTCCGGGGGCGTCGATTCATCGACCATCGTGGCCTTGATGCAGGCGGGGGCGAGCCAGCCGGTCCGCACCTTCAGCATCGGCTTTGCCGAAGGTGGCTACAACGAGGCCGAGGACGCCCGCAGGGTTGCCCAGCATCTCGGCACGGATCATACCGAGCTGTACGTCGATGCGCGGACCGCGATGGACGTGGTGCCGAAGCTGCCGCGGATCTATGACGAACCGTTCGCCGACTCCTCGCAGATCCCCACGCATCTGGTCGCGCAGCTCGCGCGCCGGCATGTGACCGTCGCATTGTCAGGTGACGCGGGCGACGAGCTGTTCGGCGGCTACAACAGGCATGTCTGGGGCGGCGCGCTGCAGGCGCGTCTTGGTCGCGTGCCGATGCCGCTGCGGCGTGCCATTGGCGCCGTTCTCGGCGCGATCGCCCCGGAGCCGGCCGATACGGTTCTCAGGGCGCTGCAGCCGGTGTTGCCGGCCCGATTGAAGGTTCGGCATGCCGGCGATCAGGTGGCCAAGCTCGGCCGCGTCATTGCCGCCGACGGCTTTGATGGCCTCTACCGGGCGCTGTGCTCGATCGATCAGGATCCGGCCGGGACGGTGGTGGGTGGCACGGAGCAGGAGAGTTGGGCGGGGCGCGAGATGCGGCAGCTCGCGGCGCAGCTCGATCCGCTCGACCGCATGACCCTGGCGGATTCCCTCAGCTATCTCAGCGACGACATCCTGCAGAAGGTCGATCGCGCGGCGATGGCGGTTGCGCTGGAGACGCGTGTGCCGTTCCTCGACAAGGACGTCGTCGAGTTCTCGGCCAAGGTGCCCGCCGGCATGAAGGTGCGGGACGGTCGCGGCAAATGGCTGGTGCGGCAGGTGCTGTATCGCCACGTACCGGCCGAGATGATCGATCGGCCGAAGACCGGCTTCAGCATTCCGCTCGACGCGTGGCTGCGTGGGCCGTTGAAATCCTGGGCCTCGGACCTGCTGTCGCCGGAGCGGCTGAGGCGGCAGGGCCTGTTCGATCCGGTGCGGGTGACGCGCATGTTCGACGAGCATCTCAGCCGCCGCCACAATCATTCCTACTGGCTGTGGAACGTGCTGATGGCGCAGGCCTGGCACGACGAATGGGCGCGCGCCGCTTAGAGCATGATCCGGAAAAGTGGAAACCGGTTTTCCGAAAAGATCATGCTCAAACAAAGAGATGAGATCATGATGCGATTCCGTGGAATCGCATCATGATCCAGGTCAGTCTTCGACCGTCGCGGGAACGGCGAGGCGGCCGGCGCCTTTTTCGGCGCTGAGAATCCACACCAGCCCGCCCATGCCGCCGACGATGAAGTAGACCGCGCCGAACAGGATCGAGACCACGGTGCCGTCCGCCGGCGCCAGGCCGGCATAGCCGAAAGCCACCATCATCGTCGCCTCGCGCACGCCCCAGCCGGCGATCGAGATCGGCAGCATCGTGATCAGCATGATCGGCGGGGTCAGCAGGAACAGTTGTTCGAATGCGGCTGGCGCCGCGATGGAGCGCACCGCGCACCAGGCGATGACGACGGCCAGCACGTGAATCGACAGTGACAGCGCGGCGATCTTCGCAGCCGTGGTTCGGCCGAAGATCACCTTGTTCGCGATCACCGAGCAGGCATAGACGTGACGCGTCGGCCACCACGCCTTCATCCACGCCGCCGGCAGATGGCCGATGGTGAGGAAGCCGACGCCGGCCGCCAGCGCGGCGGCGTCGACCAGCACCAGGGCCAGCCGCCCGTGCTCGTCGGCGATCATGCCATAGCTCCACGGCAGGCTCGAGACGATGATCAGCGCCAGCGCAATGAAGCCGACGGCGCGGTCGGTCAGGATCGAGTAGCTGGCCGCGCGCCAGCCGGCGCCGGTGCGCCCGATCAGCCAGAGACGCACGGCATCGCCGCCGATCGAGGACGGCAGGGTCTGGTTGAAGAAGGCGCCGATCATGTTGTAGCGGAACGCCTGCAGGTCCGTCAGCGGCGCGCCGCACAGCGCGGAGATCTCGCGCCACCGCAGGGCGCCGATGAAGATCTGCACCAGCGTGATGGCTACCGCCAGCCCGATCCAGCCGATGTTGATCTGGCTGAGCCGCTCGCGGATCGCCGCAAAGTTGATCCCGCGCAGAGCGAGATACAGCAGGGCCAGCGACACCACGATCCGGAGGAGAAGAATCAAAAACGCACGCATGCCAGGCTGGCTTCGCTCTTGGTTGAAACGGTCCAAGCCGAGTGCGATACGCGCAACTCCCGTCCTGGCAAGGCCGGACCCCGGTCGAGGGGGAGCCTTAGCCGCCCCTTGCGGTCCTGATGCCCCGGTGGCTAAACAGTCGCAGGGGTGGCGTCAATGGCCTCCGAAACGACCGGAATATCAATTTATGTCTCATGGCCGGAAGATTGCGGTGATAGGCCTTGGCTATGTCGGCCTGCCGGTCGCGGCTGCGTTCGCGCGGACAGGCTGTCCGACGATCGGGTTCGATATCGATGCGGTCCGGGTCGCGGAGCTGAAGGATGCAAGGGACCGGACCTGCGAGGTCGATGCGGCCGACCTGCGCCGGCCAGGCCTGCGCTTCACCAGCGAGCCGGATGATATCGCGACTGCCGATTTTTTTATCGTCACCGTTCCGACCCCGATCGATAGCGCGCGGCGGCCCGATCTCGGCGCCATGCTGGCCGCGACGCGCACGGTGGGGGCCGTTCTGAAACGCGGCGACATCGTCGTCTATGAGTCGACCGTGTACCCGGGCGCCGTCGAAGAAGACTGCGTCCCGTTGCTGGAGAGCTGCTCGGGACTGAAGGCGGGGACGGATTTCAACGTCGGCTATTCGCCGGAGCGCATCAATCCCGGCGACAAGACGCATCGCTTCGAGACCATCACCAAGGTGGTCTCGGCACAGAATCCGCAGACGCTCGCGATCGTCGCCGCCGTCTACGGCTCGGTCGTCACCGCTGGCATCCATCGCGCGCCATCGATCAAGGTCGCCGAGGCGGCCAAGGTGATCGAGAACACCCAGCGCGATCTCAACATCGCCTTCATGAACGAGTTGTCGCTGATCTTCCAGGCACTGGAGATCGATACCGGCGACGTGCTCGCGGCTGCCGCGACCAAGTGGAACTTCCTGCCGTTCACCCCCGGCCTGGTCGGCGGCCACTGCATCGGCGTCGATCCCTATTACCTCACCTACCGCGCCGAGAAGGCGGGCTACCATCCCGAGGTGATCCTGGCGGGCCGCCGCATCAATGACGAGATGGGCCGGCGCATCGCGCGCGAATGCATCCGCGGATTGCTGCGGCGGAAGGGCCGGGGGGGCGTCGTCACCATTCTCGGCATGACGTTCAAGGAGAACGTGCCGGACATCCGCAATTCGCGGGTGATCGACATCATCAGCGAATTGCAGTCGTTCGGCGTCGAGGTGCAGATCGCCGATCCCCTCGCCGATGCAGCGGCGGTGCACGAGGAGTATGGCATCGGCCTGACGGCGATCGAGGCGCTGCGCCCAGCCGACGCGGTGGTGTTGGCCGTGTCGCACGATCAGTATCTCGCCGGAGGCTGGGCTCTCGTGCAGGGCCTGCTGCGCGAGGAGAGCGGCCTCGTGCTCGACGTGAAGATGAAGCTCGACCGCGCGAGCAAACCCGCCGCCATCGAACTGTGGCGACCCTGACGGAGCGACCATGGCAGATCATCCCATCCTCGTGACCGGCGCCGCCGGCTTCATCGGATTCCACCTGTCGCAGCGGCTGCTCGCCGAGGGACGGCAGGTGGTCGGCATCGATAACGTGAACGCCTATTACGATCCGAAGCTGAAGGAGGCGCGCCTCGAGATCCTGAAGGCGCAGCCGGGTTTCGTTTTTCATAAGCTCGATCTCGTCGACCGCGCCGGCATCAAGGCGCTGTTCGCCCAGCATCGCTTTCCCGTCGTGGTGCATCTCGCCGCCCAGGCCGGCGTGCGCTACTCGCTGGAAAATCCGCACGCCTATGTCGACGCCAATCTTGAAGGCTTCATCAACGTCCTCGAAGGCTGCCGCCATCATGGCTGCGAGCATCTGCTGTTCGCCTCGTCCTCGTCGGTCTATGGCGCCAACACCAAGCTGCCGTTCTCGGTCAAGGACAATGTCGATCATCCGATCAGCCTCTATGCGGCGAGCAAGAAGGCCAACGAACTGATGGCGCATTCCTACAGCCATCTCTACCGCCTGCCGGCCACCGGGCTGCGCTTCTTCACCGTCTACGGCCCCTGGGGCCGTCCCGACATGGCGATGTTCATCTTTGCGAAGGCCATCCTCGCTGGGCAGCCGGTCAAGCTGTTCAATCATGGCCGGATGCGGCGTGATTTTACCTATGTCGATGACATCGTGCAGGCCATCGTCCGCCTGATCGGCCGCCCGCCCCAGGGAAACCCGGATTGGGATGGAAACAGGCCCGATCCGTCGAGCAGCCGGGCGCCATGGCGGATTTACAATATCGGCAACAATCATCCCGAACAGCTGATGGACGTGATAACGTTGTTGGAGAAGGAATTTGGGCGGCCGGCCATCAGGGAGATGCTGCCGATGCAGCCCGGCGACGTCGAGGCGACCTATGCCGATGTCAGCGACCTCGAACGCGACATCGGCTTCCGGCCGGCGACGTCGATCGCCGACGGCATCGGACGTTTTGCGAAATGGTACCGCGACTATCACCGAATTTAACGGGTTGATTCATGACCGGACGCATCATTCCTCTCATCATGTGCGGCGGCGCCGGGACCCGGCTCTGGCCGGCCTCGCGGGAGGTTCGCCCGAAGCAGTTCCTGCCGCTGTTCGGCGCCCGTTCCACGTTCCAGGACACGCTGCTGCGCGTCTCCGATGCCGATCTCTTCGAACGGCCGATCATCATCACCAATCTGGCCTATCGCTTCATGGTGCTGGAGCAACTGGCCGAGATCGGCATCGAGGCGGACGTGCTGCTGGAGCCGATGCGGCGCGATTCGGGCCCGGCCATCGCCGCCGGAGCGGCGTTCGCCCAGTCGCGCCATCAGGACGCTGTCGTGCTGGCACTCGCGGCCGATCACGTCGTCCGTGACACCCCCGCTTTTCTCGCGGCGTGCCGGCAGGGGCTCGCGGCCGCCGAGGCCGGCCGCATCGTCACCTTCGGCGTCAATCCGGAGCGCGCGGCCACCGAATATGGCTATATCAGCCCGGGTGCATCGGTATCCGGGGAAGTGCGGGCCGTCGCGAAGTTCGTCGAGAAGCCGGATCAGCCGACCGCCGAGCGCTACATTCGCGAAGGCTATCTCTGGAACAGCGGCAACTTCATGTTCCGCGCATCGGTCCTGCTCGATGAATACCGTAAGTTCGATGCGGGCAGCGTGCAGACGGTGATCGACGCTGTCTCCAAGGCCGGCCGCGACCTCGGCTTCATCATCCTGGACTCCGATGCCTTCGCGGCGGCCAAGCCGATCTCGATCGACTATGCCGTGATGGAAAAGACCGAACGTGCCGCCGTGGTGGCGGTGTCGTGCGGTTGGTCTGATGTCGGCTCCTGGCATGCGGTCTGGGAACTGTCCGACAAGGACGGGCAGGGCAATGCCGCGCGCGGCACCGCCGTGTTCGAGGATTCCCGCAACTGCAACGTGGTCACCGACAAGGCGCTGGTCGCGCTCGAGGGCGTCGACGATCTCGTCGTGGTGGCGGCGCAGGATGCCGTGCTGGTGTCGCGCCAGCGCGATGCCAACGGGTTGAAGCGGCTGGTCGCCAAGCTCAAGACCGTCGCGCCCGAAGTGACCGAGGCGCACATCAAGGTGCATCGGCCCTGGGGCAGCTATCAGTCGGTCGACAATGGCGAGCGTCACCAGGTCAAGCGCATCATCGTCAAGCCGGGCCAGCGGCTGTCGCTGCAGAAGCACTATCACCGCTCCGAGCACTGGATCGTAGTGCGCGGCGCGGCGCGGGTCACCATCAACGAGACGGTCAAGACCGTGCACGAGAACGAATCGATCTACATTCCGATGGGCGCAGTGCACCGGCTGGAGAACCCGGGCAAGATCCTCTTGGAACTGATCGAGGTCCAGACCGGATCCTATCTCGGCGAGGACGACATCATCCGCATCGAGGACGATTACCGCCGCGAGTAGGGCGGGGTCTCGCCGCGAATCACGCGAGCCGTGCTAGATAGCCCCGGACGTCGTCCGCCGGAGAGCTTCCTTGCAAAGCACGATCGGATCGCGCGCGTTCCAGAACGCGCGCCTGCAGAAGAAGAACCGCAAGCAGGCCGACGGCCTGCTGCCGAAGGCCGTCGAGGCCTACAGGGCGGGCCGGCATGCCGACGCCCAGGCCATCTGCGGTCAGGCGCTGGCCCTCGTGCCCGATCATTTCGACGCTCTTCACCTTCTCGGCGCTTCCGCGCTCGACAGCGGTCGGCTCGACCTCGCCGAGCAGGCCCTGACCCGCGCCGTCGCGGTGGAGCCGCGCAATGCCGAGGCCCTGGCCAATCTCGGCCTCGTGCTGTTCAGCATGAAGCGCTACGAGGAGGCGCGCGCGGTGCAGGAGCGCGCCGTCACGCTCAAGCCCAATTTCGCCACGGCGTTGACGAGCCTCGGCAACACCCTGATGAACATGCAGCTGTTCGCGCAGGCGATCGAGGTGCATGACCGCGCCATCGCGCTGAAGCCCGACTTCGCCGACGCCTACTGCAATCGCGGCATGGCGCAACTGCTCCTGCTGCGCAACGAAGAGGCGAGACAGAGCTTCGACCGCGCCTTGGCGCTGGCGCCGCGGCACATGCAGGCGACCTTCGGCAAGGGGTTGGTCAGCGTCAATCTGCGGCACCTCGAGCAGGCGCTCGCCGCCTTCAACGCCGCGCTTGCCATGAAGCCGGGCACGGCGGCTGTCATCGCGCAGCGTGGCCGCCTCTATGTGCAGATGGGACGGTTCGCCGAGGCCGAGGCCGATTTCGATGCCGCGCTGGCGACCGACCCCGGGCTCGAGGCGGCGCTGCTCGGCAAGGCGCATGTCTGCGTGCTCACCGAGCGGATCGCTCCGGCGATGCTCGCCTGCAAGCGGGTGCTGGAGCAGAATCCGGCGTCGGAGGTCGCGCTGATCTGGCTCGGCACGTGCCTGGCGAAGCAGGGCGACACGGCCGGCGCCATCCAGCACTTCGACCGCGCCCTCGAGATCAAGCCGGATTTCGAGGATGCAATGATGAAGAAGATCTTCGCGCTCGATTTCTATCCCGGCGCCGACGTCGCCGTGCATCAGGCCGTCCGCCGCGAATGGTGGGAGCGGATCGGCGCGCACATCCCGCAGCGCCAGCTCGCCGCCATCGACCGCGATCCGGATCGCCGCATCACGGTCGGTTACGTGTCGTCCGACTTTCGCAGCCATTCGGCCGCGCTGACCTTCCTTCCGGTGCTGCGCCATCACGACCACGCGGCGTTCAAGGTCATCTGCTACTCGTGCTCGCCGCTGGTCGATTCGGTCACCGAGCAGTGCAAGGCGGCGGCCGACGGCTGGGTCGACGGATCTCAGCTCTCCGACGATGAGTTGGCCGATCGCATCCAGGCCGACCAGGTCGACATTCTCGTCGACCTCTCCGGTCATTCGGCCGGCAACCGGCTCACCGTGTTCGCCCGCAAGCCCGCGCCGATCCAGGTCACCGCATGGGGCAATGCGACCGGCACGGGATTGCCCACGATGGACTACTTCTTTGCCGATCCGGTGACTGTGCCATCGGCGGTGCGGCCGCTGTTCGCCGAGCAGGTCTACGATCTTCCGGCGCTGATCACCACGGATCCGCTGCCGGACGCGCAGCCGACGCCGCTGCCGATGCTGCGCAACGGCTACGTCACCTTCGGTGTCTTCAACCGCGTCGACAAGATCTCCGACGAGGTGCTGAGGGTGTGGTCGGCGCTGCTCCAAGCGTTGCCGGACGCCCGCGTCGTCATCAAGAACGGCGCGCTGGAGGATGCATTCCTGCGCGACACGCTGATCGCCCGCTTCGCCGCGCACGGCGTCGGCGAGAGCCGCCTCACCTGTCTCGGCGCTTCGATGCGCCATGAGCACATCGCGGCGTTCGCCAACATCGACATCTCGCTCGATCCGTTCCCGCAGAATGGCGGCGTCAGCACCTGGGAATCGCTGCAGGCCGGCGTTCCCGTGGTTGCCAAGCTCGGCAACAGTGCAGCGTCGCGGGCCGGCGGCGCGATCGTCAAGGCGATCGGGCTCGACGACTGGGTGGCCGAGGACGACGAGGGGTACATTGCGATCGCCCTGAAGCACGCGGCGCGGCCGGCCGAGCTCGCTCAGCTCCGTGCGGAGCTGCCGATGCGGGTGGCCAACTCGGCCGCCGGCAACGTCGAGACCTACACGCGCAAGGTCGAGGAGGGGTATCGCCAGTTCTGGCGCCGCTATTGCGCTACTGGCGGCTGAGGCCCATCCGTCGCGGCCTGAAGCAAGGTCGCGCGTGAACAAGCCCGATATGTAGATCCACGCGTTATTCGGAGGCCGTCTTTGGCAAGCGATGTCGGTTCCCGTGCGTTTCAGAATGCGAGGCTGCAGAAGAAGCACCGCAAGCAGGCCGATGCGCTGATGCCCGCGGCCGTCGCCGCCTATCGCGGCGGGCGGCGGGCCGAGGCCCAGGCGATCTGCGGCCAGATCCTGGCGTTGCTGCCGGACCATTTCGATGCCCTGCATCTGCTCGGCGTGACGGCGCTCGACGGTGGCCAGATCGATCTCGCCGAGCAGGCGCTGACCAGGGCCGTGGAGATCGAGCCGCGGAATGCCGAGGCGCTCTCCAATCTCGGTCTCGCGCTGTTCAACCGCAAGCGCTTCGAGGAGGCGCGCAAGTGCCAGGAGCGGGCGATTGCGCTGAAGCCAGCCCTCGTGGTCGCGCAGACGGGTCTCGGCAACACGCTGATGCGGCTCGGCCTGCCGGGCGAGGCGATCGCGGCGCATGACCGCGCGATCGCGCTCAAGCCCGACTATGCCGACGCCTATTGCAACCGCGGCATGGCGCTGCTTCCGCTCGGTCGCAACGCGGAGGCCAACGAGAGCTTCGACCGCGCGCTGTCGCTCAATCCGCGCCACATGGAGGCGATGTTCGGCAAGGGGCTCGCCAGCATCAATCTGCGTCACGTGACCGAGGCGCTCGCGGCCTTCGATGCGGCGCTCGCCATCAAGCCCGGTGCACCGCAAGTGCTCGCCCAGCG
Organism: Bradyrhizobium sp. SZCCHNS30572; assembly: GCF_032484415.1. Taxonomy (NCBI): domain Bacteria; kingdom Pseudomonadati; phylum Pseudomonadota; class Alphaproteobacteria; order Hyphomicrobiales; family Nitrobacteraceae; genus Bradyrhizobium; species Bradyrhizobium sp. SZCCHNS30572. Next base: position 27,658 of record NZ_JAUESY010000011.1, read on the forward strand.
CGGCCGGCTGCATCAGATGGCCGGGCGTTTCGACCAGGCGAAGGCGGACTACGAGGCGGCGCTGGCGCGTGATCCGATGCTGGAGATGGCGTTGCTCGGCAAGGCCCAGCTCGGCCATTTCAAGGACGTCGCCCAATCCGTCGACGCCTGCCGCAAGGTGCTGGAGCAGAATCCGCGCTCCGAGGAGGCCTGGCTGTGGCTCGGCGTCTGCTATGGCAAGCAGGGCGAGGTCGCCTCGGCCGTCGCACATTTCGATCGCGCCCTCGAGATCAGGCCCGATTTCGCCGAGGCGATGACCGCCAAGATCTTCACGCTCGAGTTCATGCCGGAGGCCGATTTCGCGCTCCAGCAGGCGGCGCGGCGCGAATGGTGGCAGCGGATCGGCGCCGACATCCCGCGCCGGCCGGCGGCCAAGCGCGATCTCGACCCGGAACGGCGCCTGACGATCGGGTACGTCTCGTCCGACTTCCGCAATCATTCGGCCGCGCTGACATTCCTGCCGGTACTCAGGCATCGCGACCCGCAGAATTTCGCGATCGTCTGCTACGCCTGCTCGCCGGTGCAGGACAGTGTGACCGCGCAGTTCCGGGCCTGCGCCGATCTCTGGGTCGACGCCGTGCAGATGTCGGACGACGAACTCGCCGACCGCATCACGGCCGATGGCGTCGATATCCTGGTCGATCTCTCCGGCCACTCCGCCGGCAACCGGCTGCCGCTGTTTGCCCGCAAGCCCGCACCTGTCCAGGTCACGGCCTGGGGCAGCGGCACCGGCACCGGCCTGCCGACCATCGACTACTTCCTGGCCGATCCGGTGACGGTGCCCGACGCCGTGCGTCATCTGTTCGCCGAGCAGGTCTACGACCTGCCGGCGGTGATCACCACCGAAGCGTTGCCGGACATCGCGCCGACACCGCTGCCGATGCTCAACAACGGCTTTGTCAGCTTCGGCGTGTTCAATCGGCTCGACAAGATCTCCGACGCTGCGCTGATCGTCTGGACCCGCATCATGCAACAGCTGCCGGACTCGCGCATCGTGATCAAGAGCAGCTCGCTCGATGATCCCTTGTTGCGCGATCGTCTCCTGGCGCGCTTCGCCGCCCATGGTGTCGCGCCGGAGCGGGTCGTCTGCCTCGGCTGGTCGACGCGCGAGCAGCAGATCGCGCAGTTTGCCGAGGTCGACATCTCGCTCGATCCGTTCCCGCAGAACGGCGGCGTCAGCACCTGGGAATCGCTGCAGGCCGGCGTGCCGGTCATCGCCAGGCTCGGCTGCAGCGCGGCGTCGCGCGCCGGAGCCGCGATCGTCACGGCGGTCGGGCTCGGCGAGTTCGTGGCCGAGGACGACGAGGGGTATGTTGCGCTCGCCGCGAAGTGGGCCTCTCGGCCGGCGGAGCTCGCCAGGCTGCGGGCTGCTCTGCCGGCGATGGTCGCAGGCTCGGCCGCGGGCAATGTCGAGACCTACGCGCGCAAGGTCGAGGAGGGTTATCGCCTGTTCTGGCGCCGCCATTGCGCCGGATAGTTCTTGTGTCGCGGCATCCGCTCGTGCCGCATGTGAGTTCACCGCGTTCCCGCGATCTGCACGCTCCTCATGGAGGCAAGTCTTTTGGCAAGCAATGTCGGCTCTCGTGCCTTCCAGAATGCGAGATTGCAGAAGAAGCATCGTAAGCAGGCCGATGAGCTCATGCCGCGCGCCGTGGCGGCGTATCGTGCCGGCCGTCACGCCGAGACGCAGGCGATCTGCGGCCAGATTCTGGCACTGCTTCCCGACCATTTCGATGCGCTGCACCTGCTCGGCGTCACGGCGCTCGACGGCGGCCAGCTCGACCTCGCCGAGCAGGCCCTGACCAGGGCCGTGGAAATCGAGCCGCGGCATGCCGAGGCGCTCTCCAATCTCGGTCTCGCGCTGTTCAACCGCAAGCGCTTCGACGAGGCGCGCAAATGCCAGGAACGGGCGATCGCGCTGAAGCCGAATCTGCTCGTGGCGCTCACGGGCCTCGGCAACACGCTGATGCGCCTGGGGCGGCCGGAGGAGGCGATCGCCGCGCATGACCGGGCGATCGCGCTCAAGCCCGACTATGCCGACGCCTATTGCAATCGCGGCATGGCGCTGCTTCCGCTCGCCCGCAATGCAGAGGCCAATGCGAGCTTCGATCGCGCGTTGTCGCTCAACCCGCGTCACATGGAGGCGATGTTCGGCAAGGGACTCGCCAGCATCAATCTGCGCCATTCCGACGAGGCGCTCGCGGCATTCGACGCCGCGCTTGCGATCAAACCCAACGCCGCGCAGGTGCTGGCACAGCGCGGCCGGCTGCATCAGCAGGCCGGACGTTTCGACAAGGCGATGCCCGATTTCCAGGCCGCGCTGGCGCTCGATCCGCGGCTGGACGTCGCGCTTCTGGGCTTCGCGCAGCTCAGCGCCATCAAGGACAATATCGCGCCGGCGATGGATGCCTGCCGCAAGGTGCTGGAGCAGAACCCGCAGTCGGAGGTTGCCTGGACCTGGCTCGGAGAATGCTTCTGCAAGCAGGGCGATCTCGCGACGGCCTTGCAGCACTTCGAGCGTGCGCTCGAGATCAAGCCGGAATTCGGTGATGCGATCACCGCGAAGATCTTCCTGCTCGACTTCATGCCGGATACCGATTTCGCTCAGCACCAGGCGGTACGCCGGGAATGGTGGACCAGGATCGGCAGCAAGATCACGCGGCGGCCGCCGCCGGTCCGCGACCGCGATCCGGAGCGGCGGCTCACCATCGGCTACGTCTCGTCCGATTTCAGGAATCACTCGGCTGCCCTGGTGTTCCTGCCGGTCCTGCGCCACCACGACCATCAGGCGTTCAGGGTCGTCTGCTATTCCTGCTCGCCGCTGCAGGATGGCATGACCGAGCGATGCCGTTCCGCCGCCGACCTCTGGGTCGACGCCTGGCAGATGTCCGATGAGGAACTGAGCGACCGTATCGAGGCCGATCAGGTCGATATCCTCGTCGACCTCTCCGGCCATTCCGCCGGCAACCGGCTGCCGGTGTTCGCGCGCAAGCCGGCGCCGGTGCAGGTCACGGCGTGGGGCAGCGGCACCGGCACGGGGCTTCCGACCATCGACTACTTCTTCGCCGATCCGGTGACAGTGCCGGAGGCTGTGCGTCCGCTGTTTGCCGAGCAGGTCTATGATCTGCCGGCCGTGATCACCACCGATCCGTTGCCGGGATGGCAGCCGACGCCACTGCCGATGCTGCGCAACGGCACCGTCACGTTCGGCGTCTTCAACCGGATCGACAAGATCTCCGAGCCTGCGCTCGCGCTCTGGTCTCGCCTGATGGGCGCGCTGCCGGGCTCGCGGATCGCCATCAAGAACGGCGCGCTCGATGAGCCCTTGCTGCGCGACGGCCTCGTCGCGCGGTTCGTGGCGCATGGCATCGCGCAGGAGCGCATCACCTGCCTCGGCCTGTCGACGCGCGATCAGCACATCGCGCAGTTCGCAGGCATCGACATGTCGCTCGACCCGTTCCCGCAGAATGGCGGCGTCAGCACCTGGGAGTCGCTGCAGGCCGGCGTCCCCGTCATCGCCAAGCTCGGCCACGGCGCGGCGGCGCGCGCGGCCGCGGCGATCAACACGGCGGTCGGGCTCGGCGACTTCGTGGCCTCCGACGATGACGGCTACATCGCCATCGCGCTGAAATATGCTGCCGCACCCGCGACGCTGGCGAAGCTGCGTGCTGAACTGCCGGCCATGGTTGCCAACTCGGCCGCCGGCAATGTCGAGACCTACACGCGCAAGGTGGAGGAGGGCTACCGCCAGTTCTGGCACCGGTACTGCGCCTCCTCCTGACCGCATACTACAATCGCGCCGCGCCGACGATGCGCCCGTCCGCCGCTTCGAGCAGCACCGCCGCATCTTCGCCTTCAGGCATCGGCTCGCTGAGGCGCAGCGCGGTGCCGCTCCAATCCCCGAGCGGACGCACCGAGCGCACCACGTTGAGCTCCTCCAGCGTGCGGCCGCCATTCTCGCCGCGGCGGATCGCCGTTTCATGCCGATGATCGAAGCCGACCAGGAGGAGGCGTCCGCGTCCTTCGCCGCCGTCGACCTCGACCGTGAGCCTGTCGCCATCGCGCGCGAGCTTGAGCCGCGCCGCCGTCGCGCTCGCGCCCCTGGCGCGATCGATCGCGGCTCCCACCTCGGCCCTGTTGGAGCCGACATGACCCGTCACCCCGTCGACGACGATCTCCGGCGTGTAGGAGCCGTCGCCGAAGCGGCTGCCGTAGCGGGCCTGGCGGTCGGTGGCGGCCGGCAACGAGAACGGATCCTTCCAGCCCAGCCGGTCCCAATAGGTGACGTGAAAGGCGAGCGGCAGCACGTCGCGGCGCTGCCGCACCAGCTCGTTCAGATAGGCATTTGCAGGCGGGCAGGAGGAGCAGCCCTGCGAGGTGAAGAGCTCGATGACGACAGGCCGATCCACCGCGGCCACCGACGGCGACCACGGGGCAAGCGAGGCGAGCAGCACGGCGAAGGATGAGGCGTAGCGGAGCGAGGCGAGGCTGAGGGTCATGGGTGTTCTCCGGCGATGTGACGTGATCTCCTTCGCCGGCGGGATCCACCGTGTTACCTCCTGCCGTAGCCAACACGCAGGCGTGAAGACGCATCGACCGTTACCTTCGCGGCCTGTCGTGACGCGTGAGCAGGGCGCTCGCCACACGTGAAGGGCATCGTGCACGCCGTTCAAAAGACAGCGCTTTTCGTCCGCACCCGATGTAACTTTCTGAATCAAATCGTGTCCTGAAAAAGGTTTCCGCATTCGCCTCGCTTCAAGCGGCATGCTAGGAGAGCTTCGACCGGTGATTTGCCGTTCGTTAACCGTTGCGGCCAATCCGTGACGTCGCAATCCGGGGACATTGATGGGGTCGATGACATGAGTTCCAAGGGGGCGGGCCACAAGGCCGAGCTGAGGCAGGCGCTGCGAGTCGGCGTGATCGGAGCCGGCGTGATGGGCAGCAATCATGCCCGCGTGCTCGCCGGTCTGCCCGACGTGCACCTCGTCGGCGTCGTCGATCCGCTGCCGGCGCATCGCAGCCGCGTCACCGAGCTTGCTAACTGCCCGACCTTCGAGACGCTCGATGAGCTCGTCGCCGAGGGCGTCGACGCCGTGACGATCGCCGCGCCGACCCATCTGCATCACGAGCTCGCGCTCGCCTGCATCGCCCGCAAGGTGCATCTGCTCGTCGAGAAGCCGATCGCCTCCACGGTCGAGGAAGGCAAGGAGATCGTCTCGGCCGCGCACCGCGCCGGCGTCACCCTGATGATCGGCCATGTCGAGCGCTTCAATCCGGCGGTTGCCGCGATCAAGAAGGCGATCGCCGGCGAGGACATCCTGTCGATCGCGATCACCCGCGTCGGCCCGTTCCCGCCGCGCATGTCCAATGTCGGCGTCGTCATCGACCTCGCCGTGCACGACATCGACCTGATCCGCTGGTTCACCGAGTCCGACATCATCGAGGTGCAGCCACAGCTCTCCAGCGCGGTCGCCGAGCGCGAGGACATCGCGCTTCTGCAGTTCCGCACCGCATCGGGCGTGTTGGCCCACATCAACACCAACTGGTTGACGCCGTTCAAGGCGCGCAACGTCACCGTGGCGACGCGCGGCAAGTACATCATGGGCGACCTGCTGACGCGCCAGGTCACCGAATGCTTCGGCTTCAAGCCGGACGGCAGCTACTCGATGCGGCATCTCCCGGTCGGCCATGACGAGCCTCTGCGCGCCGAGCTGATCGCGTTCCTGCATGCGGTGCGCTCGGGCACGTCGCCCGCCGTCACCGGCGACGAGGGCGTCGCGAGTCTGGCGATCGCCACGCAGTGCCTGGAAACCTCGAGCCATCGCCCGGCCGAGGCCGCCGCCACCAAGCTGCGCGCGGCCGGCTAGCCGGCTCGGCCTTCGCCTCATCCTCATTTCCATTTGCGAACATGTGTCAGAGCTCATGAACCAGCACCTGCGTCATCAGCCCATTCCGTTCATCGACACCGCCGCGCAGCGCCAGCGGCTCGGCAAGTCGCTCGATGACGCCGTCGCCCGCGTGCTCGCGCACTGCCAGTTTCTCGGTGGCCCCGAAATCATCCAGCTCGAGAAGGAGCTGGCTGAATTCTGCGGCGCCAAATACGCCGTGAGCTGCTCCAGCGGCACCGACGCGCTGCTGATGGTGCTGATGGCCCAGGGCATTGGCCCCGGCGACGCGGTGCTGTGCCCGTCCTTCACCTTCTGCGCCACCGGCGAGGCGGTGGCACTGACCGGCGCCACGCCGGTGTTCGTCGACGTGCTGGAGGACACCTTCAACATCGATCCGGCCTCGCTCCGCCGCGGCATCGCCACCGCGAAGCGGCTCGGCCTGAAGCCGAAGGCCGTGATCCCGGTCGACCTGTTCGGGCAGAGCGCCGACCACGATGCGGTCGCCGCGATCGCGGGGGACGAAGGCCTGTTCGTGCTCGACGACGCAGCCCAAGGTTTTGGCGCCAGCTACAAGGGCCGCCGCATCGGCACCTTCGGCCTCGCCACCGCCACCAGCTTCTATCCGGCCAAGCCGCTCGGCTGCTTCGGCGACGGCGGCGCCATCCTCACCGACGATGCCGGCCTCTTGGAGCGCCTGCGCAGCGTGCGCGCCCATGGCGGCGGCAGCGACAAATACGACAACGTCCGCCTCGGCCTCACCGCGCGGCTCGACACCATCCAGGCCGCGGTGCTGATCGAGAAGCTCAGGATCTTCGAGGACGAGATCGCCGCGCGGAACGCGGTCGCCGAGCGCTACACCGCGGCGCTGGCCGACGTCGTGAAGGTGCCGCGCCTCGCCGAGGGCTGCACCTCGGTCTGGGCGCAATACACCATCCGCCTGCCCAAGGGCGTCGACCGCGACACCTTCGCTGCCGCGCTGAAGGCGCAGGGCATTCCGACCGCGATCTACTATCCGAAATCGATGCATCAGCAGACCGCCTACCGCATCTTCCCGAGCGCCGATGGCGGCCTGCCGGTCAGCGAGCAGCTGTCCAGCGATGTCATCAGCCTGCCGATGCACGCCTATCTCGACGAGCCGACGCAAGGGCGCATCATCGACGTCGTCCGCGGCGCAGTCCGGGCCTGAGGCCTTACGCATCCTTGACGTCACGCCGCTTGCTGCGGCGCGGCTCACAGCGCCGGCGGGCGATCTGCCCCGTTGGCAGCCCCAAATCACACTGTCGTCCCGGCGAACGCCGGGACCCATACCGCGTGATCTCTGAAACGGGCAGGCGGCCCGATCCACGCGCCCCATCGGCCGCACGGCGTATGGATCCCGGATCAGCGCCCGCCGCCGCTTCGCGTCGGCCGGCTTGTCCGGGATGACAGCGGAGTGCTTGGCACGCATCTGGCGCCTTCTCCGGTGTTGTTCGTGCTGACGCCGCATCGGCACACTCATCGTCATTGCGAGCGAAGCGACTTGTCCGCCATAGCCCGAAGGGCGACGGCGGAAGCAATCCAGCGCTGCGCGTGCGGCCCTGGATTGCTTCGTCGCTGACGCTCCTCGCAATGACGGTGGTGAGTTGCGTGCTCGCAGCAAGCCTCGCCCCGATGAGCGCATCGACATCCGGAGTACTAATCGGCCCTACGGGCTGAGCGAAAGATCGTTGGCTACTGCGAACCGTTGATCACTCGGCCAGCTCTGAAGAGAACAGGGATGAGGGCAACGATGGCAATCACGACCAGCGGTCCGGCCCAAACGAACGTGCCGCTGTCAATGTAGCCCTCCGCCAACGCCGTTCGCAGCAGCGTGGCGGTGACCGGCAAATTGATGAGCACTGCAGTTGCAGTCCCCGGCGCATAGCGGCGCATCGCCAGTGTCGACAGAACATGCGGGACGGCGACGTTCAGCAGCATGGCCAGTGCGTAGCCACACAACAAGTAGGATCCGAGACTTTGCTTGCCCTGCAAATTCGCGAGAACGGCCGCGACCGCTGCCACCAGCGTCAACACCGCCAACGCAAACCGAAACTCACTGCTTCCTACGGTATGGTGCCATCTCCCAGCCGTTGCCGACCATCCCGGCAACCAAACGGCCTCTTCGACGTTGTGAACGGCAATTGCCGCCACAAAGAACCATGCGAGAGTTGAGTAGCTCACTCTGGGAACCAAGCTTCTAACAACGCCACATTGCATGCCTACCTTGGTCGGGACATGACCCATTTGACATGTCTCAAGTGTCCGCGAACCGGAGGTCGGACATCGGCCCGAGCATGCTTGCCAGCCGGCGGAGCGCAAGATCCGAGACGATATGTGCTGGCGCTGGCCGCAAGTCGGGAGAGGGGCCGCGACCGGGTCGCCACAATTTACCCCCAAGCAGGCATCGCCCGCGTTCTCCGCTTCAAACCCGCCCCCCAATGCTCTAGAAGCCCCCCATGCTCGGACGTATCTTCACCGTCGGCGGCTATACGCTGCTGTCGCGCCTCACCGGCTTTGCCCGCGACATCATGCTGGCGGCGATTCTCGGCGCTGGGCCGGTGGCGGATGCGTTCTTCATTGCGTTCCGGCTGCCTAATCATTTCCGGGCGATCTTCGCCGAGGGGGCGTTCAACGCGGCCTTCGTGCCGGCCTATGCGCATGTCCATGGCGAAAAGGGGCCGGCCTCGGCGAGCCTGTTTGCCGACCGCATCTTCACCCTGCTGCTGGCCTCGCAAATCGTGCTGCTGGTCCTCGCCTGGGTGTTCATGCCGCAGGCGATGACGATCCTGGCGCCCGGCTTCACCGACGATCCGGCGCAGCGGGACCTGGCGATCACGCTGACCCGGATCACCTTTCCGTACCTGCTGTTGATCACGCTGGTGACGCTGTATGGCGGCATGCTCAACGTGATGCAGCGTTTCGCCAGCGCTGCGGCGGCGTCGATCTTCCTCAATCTCGCGATGATGGGGACCTTGGCGCTGGCGGCGTTCTTCCCCGGCGTCGGTCATGCCGCGGCCTGGGGCGTGCTGATCTCGGGCTTCCTGCAATATTTCCTGCTCGCCGGCGATCTCGCCCGTCACGGCGGGCTGCCGCGCTTCGCGCCGCTCAAGCTCGACGACGACATCCGCGCCTTCTTCAAGGCGCTGGGGCCGGCCACGCTCGGCTCGATGGGCACGCAGGTGGCGATGTTCGCCGACACCATCATCGCGACGTTCCTCCCCGCGGGCGCGATCTCGGCGCTGTATTATGCCGACCGTCTCAACCAATTGCCGATCGGCGTGATCGGCATCGCCATCGGCACCGTGCTGCTGCCGGAAATGTCGCGGCGGCTGACGGCGAACGATCATGAAGGGGCCATGGAGCAGCAGCGCCGCGCCTTCGAGTTCACGCTGCTGTTCTCGGTGCCGTTCGTCGCCGCCTTCCTCGCGGTGCCCGACGTCATCACGCGGGCGATGTTCGCGCGCGGCGCCTTCACCAAGGGCGATGCGGCGGCGGCGGGTGCGACGCTTGCCGCCTATGCCGTCGGCCTCATTCCGTTCGTGATGATCCGCAGCGCGGTCTCGACCTTCTACGCTCGGAAGGACACGGCCACGCCGGTGAAGGCCTCGCTCACCGGGCTGACCGCCAACGTCGTGCTGAAGGTGCTGCTGATGGGCTCGCTGGCCCAGGTCGGCCTCGCGCTGGCGACGGCCGTCGGCGCCTGGATCAACCTGCTGCTCGTGCTCGGCTTCGCCGTGCACAAGGGCTATCTGCGCTTCGATCGGCGGCTCACCATGTCGCTGCTGAAATTTGCCGGAACCGGCGTGGTGCTCGCGGCGGCGCTGTGGGCGACGGCGTTGGTGGCATCGGCCCATCTCGCTTCGCTCGGCCGCTTGCAGGACGAAGCCGTTCTCGGCCTGTTGATCGTGGTGGGGGCCGTCATTTATGCCGGCGCCATTCTGGTGCTGTTCGGCCCGCGCTGGCTCAAGGCCCTCGTGCGGCGCTGATGTTTGCGCTGCAGCATCGAGCTGGTGGCATGCCTGCGGAGAGTTGACCGCACGTGGGTCCAGGGGCGGCCATATGGCGTTTGCGCGAGTCTTCGTTCCGCTGCAATATGCCGTCCAATATTTGCGACAATGCAAGCGGGAAGTGAAACCAGATGGCAGCTCCTATCAAGTTCGGCGTCGGACAAAGCGTTCTCCGGAAAGAGGACGACGCGCTGATTCGCGGCAAGGGCCGCTATACCGATGATCTGGCGCCGGCTGCCGCCTTGCATGCGCTGGTGCTGCGCTCGCCGCATGCCCATGCCAAGTTCACCATCGATGTCACCCAGGCGCGGCTCTTGCCGGGCGTGGCGCTGATCCTGACCGCCGCCGACACCGCGGAGCTCGGTGGGCTGCCCTGCCTGTTCAATCTCGAGACCGATCCCTTCACCGCGCCGCCTTATCCGATCCTCGCCAAGAACGAGGTGCGCCACGTCGGTGACGCCATCGCCTTCGTCGTCGCCGATACGCTGGATCACGCGCGCGACGCGCTGGAGGCGATCAAGGTCGAGTGGACGACCTTGCCGGCCGTGACCGGCGTCGTGAACGCGATCAAGCCGGATGCGCCGCAGGTGTGGGCCGAACACAAGGGCAATGTGCTGTTCGACGTTTCGATCGGTGACAAGTCCGCGACCGAGGCGGCCTTCGCGAAAGCGCATGCGGTGGCCGAGATCCGCATCGTCAATCCGCGCGTGGTGGCGAGCTTCATGGAGACGCGCGCCGCGGTCTGCGAATACGACACCAAGCGCGATCATCTGACCCTGACGGCGGGCAGCCAGGGCAGCCACCGGCTGCGCGACATCCTCTGCCAGAACGTGCTGAAGATCCCGACCGAGAAGATGCGGGTGATCTGCCCCGACGTCGGCGGCGGCTTCGGCACAAAATTGTTTCCCTACCGGGAGTATGCGCTGCTCGCGGTCGCCGCGCAGCGGCTGCGCAAGTCGGTGCGCTGGGCCGCCGACCGCTCCGAGCATTTCATGGGCGACGCGCAGGGCCGCGACAACGTCACCACGGCGAAGATGGCGCTGGCCGAGGACGGCAAGTTCCTCGCCATGGACGTCGACCTGATGGGCGACATGGGCGCCTATCTCTCGACCTTCGCGCCGTACATCCCGCATGGCGGCGCCGGCATGCTGCCGGGCCTCTACGACATCCAGGCGTTCCACTGCCGGGTGCGCACGATCTTCACCCACACCGTTCCGGTCGACGCCTATCGCGGCGCGGGCCGCCCCGAGGCAGCGTACGTCATCGAGCGCCTGGTCGATGCCTGCGCGCGCAAGCTCGACATGAGCGTCGATGCGATCAGGCGCAAGAACTTCATTCCGCCGCGCGCGCTGCCCTACAAGACCGCGACCGGCAAGGTCTATGATTCCGGCGACTTCAATGCGCATCTCAAGCGCGCGATGGAGATCGCGCAGTGGAAGGAGTTTCCGAAGCGCGCCAAGGCCGCCAAGAAGCACGGGCTGATCCGCGGCATCGGGCTCGCGAGCTACGTCGAGGTCTGCGGCGTGATGGGCGAGGAGACCGCCAATGTGCGGCTCGACCCCAATGGCGACGTCACCATCCTGATCGGCACGCAGTCGAGCGGGCAGGGCCATCAGACCGCCTATGCCCAGATCGTCGCCGAGCAGTTCGGCCTGCCGCCGGAGCGGGTCCACATCCACCAGGGCGACACCCAGGAGATCGCGACCGGCCTCGGCACCGGCGGCTCGGCCTCGATTCCCTCCGGCGGCGTCAGCGTGCAGCGCGCCACCCATGAGCTCGGCGACAAGCTCAAGCAGATCGCCGCCGAAGCGCTCGAGGCCGGCCTCGGCGATCTCGAGATCGCCGACGGCGTGATCCGCGTCGCCGGCACCGACCGCGCGATCTCGTTCGCCGATCTCGCCAAGCGTCCGGGCACAGATCCCGCCAAGCTCAACGGCAGCGCCACCTTCGCCAGCGCCGATGGCACCTATCCGAACGGCACGCATGTGGCCGAGGTCGAGATCGATCCGGCGACCGGCATCATCAAGATCGTCAACTACGTCATCGTCGACGATTTCGGCGTGACGCTGAATCCGCTGCTGCTGGCCGGCCAGGTGCATGGCGGTGCGGTGCAGGGCATCGGTCAGGCGCTGATGGAGCAGGTGGTCTACAGCAACTCCGACGCTCAGCTCGTCACCGGCAGCTTCATGGACTACGCGCTGCCGCGCGCCGCCGACGCGCCGTCCTTCACCTTCGAGACCCACAACGTGCCCTGCAAGACCAATCCGATGGGCGTCAAGGGCGCCGGCGAAGCGGGCGCGATTGGCTCCTGTCCGGCCGTCGTCAATGCGATCGTCGAAGCCCTCTGGCGCGAGTACAAGATCGATCACATCGACATGCCGGCGACCCCGGAGCGCGTCTGGATCGCGATCCGGGAGCAGCATCGCCGTCATAGTCTCTGAGTACTCTCCCTCCGGATCTCCTCCGATATCCGCCTCAATTCCGGAATAACCCGCCGGCTGAGGGGTTGACCAACCAAGCGACCCGTCCAGGTGGGCTGGACGGGATTGTGACAACAAAGGAGCGAATTGATGAAGCGGACTGTCGTGGCTGTCGCAGCTTTGCTGCTAGGGGCCGGCGCCGTGATGGCACAGCAGGATCTGGTCAAGCATAGCCAGGACACGATGAAGGCCAACGCCAAGAACCTCGGCGGTGTCCTGATCGCGATGGTCAAGGGCGAGAAGCCGTATGATCAGGCCGCCGTCAATGCCGCTCTGGCGCAGCTCGAGGAGACCGCCAAGAAGCTGCCGACGATGTATCCGGCGAGCCTGAAGGGCGCCAAGTTCGAAGGCGACTACGGTCCGTCGCCGAAGATCTGGGAAGACCAGGCCGGCTTCAAGGCCAAGATCGAGACCTTCGGCAAGGTCGTCACCGAGGCCAAGGCCAAGATCAAGGATCTCGACAGCCTGAAGGCGACCGCGCCGGGCATCGGCAAGGAATGTGGCGGTTGCCACGAGACCTTCCGTCTCAAGAACAGTTGATCTGACCAGCCATCAACGGGGGCGGACGCGACATGGCGTCCGCCCCCGTTTGTTTGCGCCGCGCGGGCGTCCTGACGTATCACGGCGCCGCCGAGCTCCGGTGATGATCGCCGGGCCGACGATATCCTCCTGCTGTGACGGAGCCACCATGCTACGCCGCCTCCTGCTTGCTCTCTGCGTGCTCGGCGCCGCCGGCCTGGCGGTGTTCTGGTGGCTGACCCAACCGTCGACGATCACGCTCGCAGCGGCGACGCGCGCGCCGGATCTCGCCAACGGGCAGGAAATGTTCAACATCGGTGGCTGCGCGTCCTGTCACGCGGTGCCGAACCAGCCGGATCGACTGAAGCTCGGCGGCGGTCTGCCGCTGAGCTCGCCGTTCGGCACCTTCTATGCGCCCAACATCTCGCCCGACCCCACTGACGGTATCGGGCGCTGGAGCGAGGCCGAGTTCGTCAATGCGGTGGTGAGGGGCGTGTCGCCGGACGGCAGCCACTACTACCCGGCGTTTCCCTATCCCTCCTACGCGGCGGCGAAGATCGACGACGTCCGCGATCTCTTCGCCTACATGAAGACGCTGCCGCCGGTCGCCGGCGCCTCGCGCGCGCACGACATGCCATTCCCGTTCAACATCCGTCGCACCGTTGGGGTCTGGAAGCTACTGTTCTTCGACGACAGGCCGTTTGCCGCCAACGCCGCGCGCCCGGCGGAGTGGAATCGCGGCGCCTATCTGGTCAATACGCTCGGCCATTGCGCCGAGTGCCACAGCCCGCGCAACGCGCTCGGCGGCATCGTTTCGGCGCAGCGTCTGGCGGGTGGGCCGGATCCCGAAGGTCAGGGCTTCGTGCCGAACATCACCCAGAAGGGCCTGGCGGACTGGAGCGAGAGCGACATCAGCTATTTCCTCGAGACCGGACAGCTGCCCGACGGCGACAGCGCCGGCGGCTCGATGGCGCGGGTGATCCGCAACACCTCGCAGCTCACGCCCGAGGATCGCAAGGCGATGGCGGTCTATCTGAAATCGCTGCCGCCGGTTGAAGGCCCGCCGAAGCCGAAGAAGCCGGCAAGCTGATCAGTTCGGCGAGCGCGCGGACGCAGGTCAGATCGGCTTGAAGCTGCCGTCGCTCTGGATCACCGTCAGCGATACCGGCGGTGGATTCTCCTTGCGCGCGTTGCCGAAGCTGACCACCAGTCCGCCGATGTCGAACTGGCCGACCTCGTTGATGATGCGGAGCAGCTCGGCGCGGGTCGGGTTCGGCCCGGTCATCGCCAGGGCGCGGGCCACCAGGCGGCCGGTGATGTAGCCCTCGAGCCCGATGAAATCCGGCGTCTGGCTCGGATCGAGCGTCTTCATCGCGGCCTGGTAGTCGGCGACGACGCGGAGGTCGGTGTCCCACGGAAACGGGACCACCTCGGAGACGATGACGCCGCGTCCCTCCGGACCGAGCTCCTTTGCAAGGGCATTGCCACCGACAAAGGACACCGCCGAGAACGTCGGGTTGAAGCCGCTGCGATGCGCCATCTTGATGAACTCGGCGCACGGGCCGTAGGTGCCGACCAGGATCACCGCTTCCGGCTCCGCGCGCCGGATGACCTTGAGCGCCGCGCCGACCGCGCGCGTGTTGCGCTCGAACGTGCCTTCGGCCGCGAGCTCGAGGCCGCGGCGATCGAGATGCGTCTTCACGCCGGCCAGCACGTCGCGGCCGAACGAGTCATCCTGATAGAAGATGGCGATGCGGGTGAGGTGAAGCTCTTCGGTGAGATGCTTGATGGTGGCTTCGGCCTCGGCCGCGTAGCTTGCGCGGATGTTCACGACGTTCTGGAATTCGGGCGCCCGCAGGAATTCGGCGCCCGAGATCGGCCCGATGAAGGGGACGTCGTTCGACGCCGCGATCGGCGCGGTGGCCATCGCGGTCGGGGTGCCGACGGCGCCGATCAGCGCGAACACCTTGTCCTCGTAGATCAGCTTGATGGTCTCGACCACCGAGCGATCGGGGTCGTAGCCGTCATTGCGGCTCGCCAGCTTCAGCCTGCGGCCGTAGACGCCGCCCTTGGCGTTGAGCTCGTTGAAGGCCGCCAGCAATCCCTGGCGCGCCGCCTGGCCCAGCGCGGCCGACGGGCCCTCCAGCGCCGCCACCTGGCCGAACATGATGGAGTCGTTGGTGACGCCGAGCTCGTCGGCGCGCGCAGACCCGGGCGGGAGCACGCCGGCGATCAGGGCGAGAACGATGGAGATCCGAAGGCTTGAAAACCAGTTCATTGCGATCTTCGATGCACGAGTACGCTTGATGACAACTCAGTCTAGGCGTGTTGAATGAAGACCTCGCTAAAGACGTGGCCCGCGCTTGATCGCGTTTTGGGCGGCCCTCAACAGTCAGCCGTTAACCAAGCCCGGTTTCTGGTACGCCACGACGGATCATCTTTGACCGTCCTTAACTTACCGCGGCCAGCATCGGCCGCATCGTGGTGAGGGGCAGCCGTTTGGCGGGGGCCATATTGCAGGTTGAAGAGTACAGCGCACCGACGCTGCAGGAAAAGGATGATGCTCGCAGCGGTAGCGGGCGCGAGAGGCTGCGCGCGTCGCTATCGCGATACCGGCTTTATCGCCCTGCGATCATCGCGGCATGCGTCGGCGTCGTGCTGTCGGTCGTCGGGACGGTTGCCGTGGGACGCTGGGAAAACCGGCTGGCGCGCACCGATTTCGAAGGCGTGGCCGAAGCTCAGGCGATCCTGGTCCAGAACGGCGTCAACGAATATGTCAGCCGGCTGACCGCGCTGCGCACCCGCTTCGAATCCGCCAACGACGACATCACCCGCAGCGAGTACCAGACCTTCAGCGCGCGCCTGTTCGAGGCGCATCGCGGCATGCTGCGCTTGGCGTGGCTGCCGCGGATCAAGCGCAAGGAGCGCGGCGAATACGAGGCGGCGGCGATCACCGATGGTGTTCCCGCCTTTCGCATCAAGTCCTATCCCGACGGCACGGTCGCGCCGGAGAGCGACGAATATTATCCGGTCTACTTCTCCACCGAGGCGAAGACCTCGCCGGTCTACGGTCTCGATTATTGGAGCATTCCCGACCATCGCGCCGTGCTGGAGCAGTCGCGCGACTACGACGTGATCGGCGCATTGCGCACGCGTCAGAACCTGATCAATCAGAACGAGCGCAACAACGCCGTGATGATCGGCATCCCCGTCTACGCCAAGGGGACGTCGCGCACGACGGTCGCCGACCGCCGCCGCAATCTCAGCGGCTTCATCATCGGCGTGTTCGACCTGCCGACGCTGTTGCAGTCGGTGCGCGCGAACAATCCCAACAGTCCGGCGCTCGCGATCAACCTTCTGCCGCCCGAGCGCGTGATCAACGCCTCCGGCGTGGACCCGCAGCGCTGGCCCGCGGACCCCAGTATCTGGTCGACGACCTTGCGCATCGGCGATGCCGACTGGGTGTTCCAGGCGGCGCCCGCCGGTGGCAGCCTGATGGCGAGCCACAACCGCGCGCTGGCGCTGTATGCGGCCGGCATGGCGACGACGATCTTCCTCGCCGTGTATCTCGCGCTGTCGAGCCGCAACGCCCTGCAGCTCGCGCTCGCCAATCGCCGCGTGCTCGAGCTGGCGCAGACCGACGCGCTGACGGGCCTTGCGAACCGCGCCTTCTTCCTCGAGGAGATGGAGCGCATCAACGATGAGAAGAGCGGGCGCTTCACCGTCTTCCTGCTCGACCTCGACCGCTTCAAGAACGTCAACGACTCGCTCGGCCATGGCGCCGGCGACGAACTGCTGGTGCAGGTCGCTCAGCGGCTGAGATCGCAGCTGCGCGACGAGGACGTGCTGGCCCGGCTCGGCGGCGACGAGTTCGCCCTGATCCAGGCCGGATCCGCCGACCAGCGCGCCGCCGCGATCGAGCTTGCGCAGCGCATCACCAAGCTGATCGCCGAGCCGTTCCAGCTCGGCGGGCAACGGGTCGAGATCGGCACCAGCATCGGCATCTCGCTCGCGCCCCAGCACGGCCGCGACCAGGAGCACCTGCTCAAGAAGGCCGACCTCGCGCTCTATCGCTCGAAATCCGCCGGCCGCAGCTGCTACACGCTCTATGACGATGCGATGTCGGCCGAGCTCGAGGCGCGCAACACGCTCGAGGGTGATCTGCGCGACGCCATCGCGCAGTGCCAGTTCGAGGTGCACTATCAGCCGTTCTACGACGCCGAGACACGCGAGCGCCGCGGCGTCGAGGCGCTGGTGCGCTGGCGTCATCCGGTCAAGGGGCTGGTGCCGCCGGACAAGTTCATCCCGCTTGCGGAGTCGACCGGCCTGATCGTGCCGCTCGGCGAATGGATCATCGGGCGCGCCTGCGACGACGCCACCGCATGGCCGGACGACGTCAAGATCGCCGTCAATCTGTCGCCCGTCCAGTTCAAGCAGGCCGAACTGTTCGACGTCATCCAGTCGGCGCTCGCGAGGTCCGGCCTCGATCCGAAGCGTCTCGAGATCGAGATCACGGAGTCGGTGCTGCTGGAGCGCGCGGCCGAGAACGAGAGCTTCATCGACCGGCTGAAGGGCCTCGGCATCTCGCTGGCGCTCGACGATTTCGGCACCGGCTATTCGTCGCTGCGTTCGCTGACGGCGTTCCCGTTCAACAAGATCAAGATCGACAAGTCCTTCGTCGCCAATCTGAGCGTGCGCGACGAAAGTGCCGCCGTCATCTCCTCGGTCGTGACGCTGGCGCGGGGGCTTGGCATCCAGATCACCGCCGAAGGCGTCGAGACCGAAGAGCAGCTGGTGCAACTGCGCGCCCTCGGCGTCAACTTCGCGCAAGGTTATCTGCTGGGCCGGCCGATGCCGGTCGAGCAGCTCGAGCAGCATCTGGAGATCGCGCGCGCTGCGTCCGATGCCGACGAGCCGCAGCCGGCCGAAGACGCATCTGAGGACGACGCATCCGAGGACGACGACCCGCACTCGGCGGCCGTCGTCGCGCTCATTCCCCGGTCCGGGGCGCTGCTATCCCTCGCATCCAACGGCTGAGCGGCGAGGCGGTTTCGGCGTCCGCGTCGACCGGCAGGCGTGGCGAGCCCAGCATGGCGGCCTCGCGCGCGGCGCTCGGCGTGATGCCGTAGGCGGCCTTGAACAGCCGCGTGAAATGCGCATCGGTCCCGAGCTGCCAGCGCCGCGCGACCTCGCTGATGCGCTGCGTCCGCGATCCCGTCCCGGCGAGATCGAAGAACGCGCGGTGCAGGCGGCGGCTGCGGATGTAGTCGGCGATGCCGCCGATCGGCGCGAACAGGCGATAGAGCGACGCGCGAGACATCCCGAAATGCAGCGCCACCGCGTCGGCGCTGAGTTCAGGGCTCGACAGCCGCGCTTCGATATATTGGCGGACGCGGAGCAGCGAGGCGTCCGGCGTCACGCTGCGGTCGGCATCGCGGCGTTCGAGCTCGCCGCGCAGGCACGCCGAGATCAGCGCGATCGTGCCCTCGACCGCGGCCTGGCACTCGTCGAAACTCATGCGCGGCGCACAGTCGAGCAGCGCGCCGAAATGCCGCGCCAACAGCGGCGCCAGCGCGCCGCTGCGCGGCAGCACCAGGCCGTGCAGGTCGTCGACCTGCAGCAGGCGCGCATCGAACATCGGACGCGGCACCACCAACGTGACGTTCTCGAACGGTGTCGCGCGCGTTTCGAGTGTCTGGGCGAGATCGAGCACGCAGAGGTCGCCGGCCTCGACCCGGATCGGCGAGGCGCCCGCGACGCCCTCATAGCTGCCGTTCACGTAGAGCTGCAGGATGATGTGATCCACGCCGCTGCGGGCGACGGTTTCGGCCGATCGCCGGAACCGCTGGCCGCTCGCACGGGCCGATCCCAGCAGCACGGAGCCAAGCGCATAGGACAGCACGTCCGCTCTGAACGGAGCGGCCTCGCCGGCCGCGAGCTGGTCGACCTCGAAGAACGTCGACGTGGCCTCGCGCCACGCCGCAATGTTCGCCTCGGTGTCCATCTGCTCGGCGCAAAAGCCGTAGCTCGGCAGCAGGGACGAAACGGCTTTGATCTCACTCTTCACGCGGCGCCGCAGTCATTCTTGAGTTTTCGTCTCAACTTCTTGATCGACCGTATCGGATCGGCCGCCCGCCTTGACCCGGTGCTCCGCGTACCCGCTATAGAACGCCTGTCGCCAAGTTGCCGAAGGGAAAGCCGGGCCGTTCGACGGTCCCCCCATTGCCCCTCACGATCGAAAGGTCCGGCTTTCCGGCCCACTGGTGCGAATTGGCGGACAACGGTCTCCGGCCGCCACCGTCTTTCATGACGAAACCATGCTTGACCCATTTTCAGGACCTCGGCGCCCGTCGGTCACGACGGGCGCCTTTGTCGTGAGGCAGGTGTTGAGGCAGGCGCCCGACGGGCAGGCCGCGCCGGGTGGTGAGAAAGCGCGCCTCGTCAGGTGGCGCCGAAGGCCTTGAACGTGATGATGGTGTGGGTGTCCTGAATGCCGGGCAGGATCTGGACCTTCTCATTCACGAAGTGGCCGATGTCGGTGGCATTGTCGACGTAGAACTTCACCAGCAGGTCGTAATTTCCCGCCGTCGAGTAGATCTCGGAGGCGATCTCGGCTTCCGCCAGCGCATTGGCGACCGTGTAGGACTGGCCAAGCTTGCACTTGATCTGGACGAAGAAGGGAACCATTGCGGGCTGTCTCCGGAAGGCATCTTTCGCCTCAATATAGCGTTTTCCGACGAAGTCGATACGCTTTCTCCGGTGGGCCGGCCTGCTTGCCGGGCGCGGCCGGCCCGCGCTAGGAAGGGGGCATGAGCACCCCCGTCGCACTTACCATCGCCGGTTCGGATTCCTCCGGGGGAGCCGGTATCCAGGCCGACCTCAAGACCTTCGCGGCGCTCGGCGTCTATGGCGCCTCGGTGCTGACGGCGCTGACCGCCCAGAACACCAGGGGCGTGACCGGGGTGCATCTGGTGCCGCCCGATTTCGTCGCCGCGCAGATCGATGCGGTGTTCGATGACCTCGCGGTCGGCGCGGTCAAGATCGGCATGGTGGCGCAGGCGCCGATTGCCGACGCCATTGCGGCAAGCCTCGCGCGCTGGCGGCCGCGGCACGTGGTGCTCGATCCGGTGATGGTCGCAACCTCGGGCGCCCGGCTGTTGCCGGAGGATGCGATCGACGCGCTGCGCCGCGGGCTGATCCCGCGGGCGTCGCTGATCACGCCGAACCTGCCCGAGGCGGCCGCGCTGCTCGACGAGCCGGTCGCGACCTCGGACGAGGCGATCGCGGCGCAAGGCCGCCGGCTGCTCGCGCTCGGCTGTCCGGCGGTGCTGATCAAGGGCGGCCACGGGCAGGGCGCTGACAGCACCGATTACCTGATCACATCAGCAACCAGCATCCCATTGCCGTCGCCGCGCATCGACACGAAGAACACCCACGGCACGGGGTGTTCGCTGTCGTCGGCCGTGGCCGCAGGGCTGGCGAAGGGGGAGAGCCTCGAGGCGGCCGTGCGCAACGCCAAGGCCTTCATCTCCGGCGCGATCGCGGCTGCCGATCGCTTCACGGTCGGACACGGCCACGGCCCGGTGCATCATCTCCACCGCTATTATTGAGGTCACTCATCTTTGAGGTCACTTCCCGTGGGAAGTCCGCTTAGCTGGCGACAGCCGAAATAGCTGGGGTGGACAACGGCTGCATCATGTCTGCGCCCCGGGGGAGATGACGGAATGATGACGCGTTTCGCCACAGTGGCCGCGGTGCTGTTCGCCACGGTCGCAACACCGGTGCTGGCTCAGCGGGCCTATTCGGCCCAGGAGGAGCGCAACAAGGCGATCGTGCTCGACTTCTATGAGCAGGGCCTCAATCGCAAGGATTTCGAGGCGGCGTCGAAATATCTCGGCACCTACATCCAGCACAATCCGAATGCCGAGGACGGCCCGGAGGGATTTCGCAAGTTCATCGAATTTTTGAAGGCCAAATTTCCACAGTCGCACAGCAGGATCACGCAGGTGCATGTCGACGGCGACTTCGTCGTGCTGCGCGTTCACGCCGTCCGCGAGCCCGGCACACGCGGCAACGCGATCGTCGACATCTTCCGTCTCAAGGACGGCAAGATCGAGGAGCATTGGGATTCGGTTCAGCCCGTTCCCGAGCAGTCGGCCAATCCCAACGGGATGTTCTGAAGAACGCGCCTGAAGGCGTCTCCCGCCGGCGGATCATGGTCCGCGCGCGACAGCGACTTCCCGCCGCACGCCCTCCATCAGCCGCGAGCGGTATTCGCCCGGTGATTCGCCGAACCACCGATTGGATGCGCGGAAGAAGGTGCTCTGGTCGGCATAGCCGAGCAGATAGCCGATGTCGGTGAGCGTCATGCGGAAATCGGCGAGATGGCGCTGGGCGAGCTCGCGCCTGACATCGTCGACGAGATCGCTGAAGGAGAGGCCTTCGTCCGCCAGCCGGCGCTGGAAGGTTCGGTCGCTCAAGCCCAGCTCGGCTGCGATGGCCGAGCGCAGCGGGCTGCCGTCGGGCAGCAGCCTGACGATCGCTGCGCGGGCGCGATACGCAGTGTCGGCCTTGACCAGACGCTCCAGCGCCTCGTCGGCGATCCGATCGTGGATTGCCGAAAGCTCGGGCGCAGAGGTCGTCAGCTTGCAGGCGAGATCCTGATCCGACACCAGGAAGCCGTTGAATGGCGCATCGAATTCGAGTGGGGATTGGAACGCCCTGTTGTAGCACGCGATCGATAGCGGCACCGCATGCGAGAAACGCGTGGCGAGCGGCGTCAGCGGACGATCCAGCATCCACCGGCATAGATTGAGCAGATTGACGACGCCGTAGTCATAGCGCTGCCGCGGAATCGGGCATTCACCGCCGAACACGTCGGTCCGCACCCAACGGCCGCCATTGCCCTGCTCGAGCGTGATGGTCACCGCGTCGCTCACCAGGCACATGTAGCGGATCAGTCGCGTCAGCCCGGCGAGGAGCGTGGGGCTCGACATCATGGCATAGCCGGCGACGCCATAGTTGTCAGGTCGCGGCGCATCGAGCTTTGCCAGCCCGATGTCCGGATTGCCCGAACGCTCGGCCGCCAGCACCCACAACCGGCTCAGCGCCTCGGTCGGCCAGCGGCGATCGCAATCGTCGAGATCGTCGATCGACAGGCCTACGTCGGCGAACAGCGCAGCCGCATCCAGACCTTGCTCGTTCAGCGTCGTCGCGACGCCGCGCATCCAGGACGACGATGTGGTTCGAATCTGCTGAGCCATCCCTTGGCCTTCTGGGGCCAGTGCTTTGGCCTCCTCGGGTCATTGTGCAGATGCACATGAGATTGCATAGCACCGGGTATTGGCGATCGCGACACGAAATTCGTTGGTGCGACCGCATGGCTGGCGCGCAGGAGAAAATCATGCCCGTTCTGAAAACCAATGACGGCACAGAGATTTACTACAAGGATTGGGGCTCCGGCCAGCCGATGGTGTTCAGCCATGGCTGGCCGCTGTCAGCGGATGATTGGGATGCGCAGATGCTGTTTTTCCTCAATCACGGCTTTCGCGTCATCGCCCATGATCGCCGCGGCCATGGTCGTTCGGCCCAGGTCGCCGACGGTCACGACATGGACCACTATGCCGACGATCTCGCGGCCTTGACCGCGCATCTCGATCTCAAGCGCGCGATCCATGTCGGCCATTCCACGGGCGGCGGCGAGGTGGTGCATTACCTCGCGCGCCATGGCGAGAGCCGCGCGGCCAAGGCTGCCATCATCGCCGCGGTGCCGCCGCTGATGCTGCAGACCGCGGCCAATCCGGGCGGGCTGCCGAAGTCGGTGTTCGACGACTTTCAGACCCAGGTCGCCACGCGCCGCGCGGAATTCTATCGCGACGTCGCCGCTGGGCCGTTCTACGGCTACAACAAGCCCGGCGCCAAGCCGTCCGAGGCCGTGATCCAGAACTGGTGGCGGCAGGGCATGATGGGCAGCGCCAAGGCGCACTACGACGGCGTCGTCGCCTTCTCGCAGACCGATTTCACCGAGGATCTC
Organism: Bradyrhizobium sp. SZCCHNS30572; assembly: GCF_032484415.1. Taxonomy (NCBI): domain Bacteria; kingdom Pseudomonadati; phylum Pseudomonadota; class Alphaproteobacteria; order Hyphomicrobiales; family Nitrobacteraceae; genus Bradyrhizobium; species Bradyrhizobium sp. SZCCHNS30572. The sequence goes on from NZ_JAUESY010000011.1 coordinate 50,642, forward strand.
AAGAAGATCACCTTGCCGGTGCTGGTCATGCACAGCGAGGACGACCAGATCGTGCCTTACGCGGATTCCGCGCCGCTGTCGGCCAGGCTGCTGAAGAACGGCGTGCTGAAGACCTACAAGGGCTTTCCGCACGGCATGCCGACCACGGAGGCGGAGACCATCAACGCCGACCTGCTGACCTTCATCAAGGGCTGATCAGAGGAGGCTTGCATGACCTGGGGAATTCCGACGGCCCTGTTTCTTCAGATCCACGTGGTGCTGAGCCTGATCGGAATCGCGACCGGGCTCGTCATGCTCGCCGGCATGCTGGCAGGCCGCCATCTGGCGGCCTGGGCGGCGCTGTTCCTGGTCACGACCTTCCTCACCGGCGTGACCGGCTTTCCGCTGCCGCCGTTCGGTCTCGACCCGCCGCGCATCATCGGCATCATCCTGCTCGCGCTGTTGATTGCGGCCAGCGCCGCACTCTATGCGTTCGCGCTGTCGGGATGGTGGCGACGGGTCTACGTCGTCACCGCGCTGCTCTCGCTCTATCTCAACGTCTTCGTCGCGATCGTGCAGTCGTTCCAGAAGATCGGCGTGCTCAATGTCCTGGCGCCGACGCAGAGCGAGCCGCCGTTCGCCGCAGCTCAGCTCGTCACGCTCGCTCTGTTCATTGCTTTCGGTGTCTTCTCGTGGCGGCGTTTCGCGCCAACCACGCTGGCGCCGCGAGCTTCTCTCACCTGATCGATTCGACCCTTCAAGGAGAACCTCGTGTCCAAGCTCGAAATGCTGACCCCGCAGAACTGCGCCGTGGCGCTGATCGACTATCAGCCCGCGATGTATCAGGGCGTGCAGTCTCATGACCGCCTCGGCGTGTTCAACAACATCCAGATCGTCGCCAAGGCGGCCAAGCTGTTCAAGATTCCGACCGTGCTCACCACGGTCGCCAAGGACTCGTTCTCCGGTCCCTTCATGCCGGAGGTGACCGAGATGTTTCCAGAGCACGACATCGTCGACCGCACGGCGATGAACTCCTGGCTCGATGCCGGCTTCCGCAAGCAGGTCGCTGCCACCGGTCGCAAGAAGTTCATCATCGCGGGACTCTGGACCGAGGCCTGTGTGCTGTTCCCGACGCTCGACATGCTGCGCGAAGGCTATGAGATCTACATCCCGGCCGATGCCTGCGGCGACCTGTCGCTCGAGGCGCACAACAGGGCGATGGACCGCGCGGTGCAGGCCGGCGCGGTGCCGATCACCTCGTGCCAGTTCGCCTTCGAGCTGCAGCAGGACTGGGCGCGTGCCGAGACCTATGACGGCATGATGGAGATCCTGAAGGCGCATTCGCCCTACGGCATCCAGATCCGCTTCTCCAAATGGGCGCTTGGAGAGCACGCCTCGGAGGGCGGGGCCAAGTAGTCCCGGGACGAACGATGAAGATCTATCTGTTTTCGCTCGGGGCAGGGCTGCTGGTCGGCGTGATCTACAGCCTGCTTCAGGTCCGCTCGCCGGCGCCGCCATTGGTGGCGCTGGTCGGCCTGCTCGGCATCCTCGTCGGAGAGCAGGTGATCCCCGTGGGCAAGCAGCTCCTGAACGGGACCACGCTTGCTGCCGCGTGGCAGAAGGCGGCCTGCGCCACGCACATCTTCGGCCTGCTGCCTGGCCACCACGGCCGGGCAGAGACGACCAATTCTACCGCCCAGAATGAGAAGGCCTCATGAGCGATTACCCCGATCTCATCCTCCATCACGGCCTGTTCACGACGCTCGATCGGTCCAATCCCACGGCGAGCGCGGTGGCGATCAAGGACGGCGCCTTCACCGCGGTCGGCCACGAGCAGGACGTGATGAAGCTCGCCGGTCCCCGAACGAAGATCATCGATCTCAAGGGCCGTCGCGTGCTGCCGGGGCTGATCGACAATCACCTGCACATCATCCGCGGCGGGCTCAACTTCAACATGGAGCTGCGCTGGGACGGCGTGCGCTCGCTCGCGGACGCGATGGCGATGCTCAAGGCCCAGGTCGCGATCACGCCGCCGCCGCAATGGGTGCGCGTGGTCGGCGGCTTCACCGAGCACCAGTTCGCCGAGAAGCGGCTGCCGACGATTGACGAGCTCAACGCCGTCGCGCCCGACACGCCCGTGTTCCTGCTGCATCTGTACGACCGCGCCATCCTGAACGGCGCCGCGCTGCGTGCCGTCGGCTACGACAAGGATACGCCGCAGCCGCCAGGCGGCGAGATCGCGCGTGACGCACAGGGCAATCCGACCGGCCTGCTGCTCGCCCAGCCGAACGCCGCGATCCTCTACGCGACGCTGGCCAAGGGTCCAAAGCTGCCGTTCGACTATCAGCTCAACTCGACGCGGCACTTCATGCGCGAGCTGAACCGGCTCGGCGTCACCGGTGCGATCGATGCCGGCGGCGGCTTCCAGAACTATCCGGACGACTACGCCGTGATCCAGAAGCTGGCCGATGACGGCCAGCTCACGATCCGGCTCGCCTACAATCTGTTTACCCAGAAGCCAAAGGGCGAGAGAGACGACTTCCTGCGCTGGACGCAGAGCTCGACCTACAAGCAGGGCAACGACTATTTCCGCCACAACGGCGCCGGCGAGATGCTGGTGTTCTCTGCCGCCGATTTCGAGGATTTTCGCGTACCGCGGCCGGACATGCCGGCCGAGATGGAAGGCGAGCTCGAGGAGGTCGTGCGCATCCTGGTCCAGAACAAGTGGCCGTGGCGGCTGCACGCGACCTATGACGAGACCATCTCGCGCGCGCTCGACGTGTTCGAGAAAGTCAACCAGGATACGCCGCTCGAGGGTCTGCACTGGTTCTTCGACCATGCCGAAACGATCTCGGACCAATCGATCGACCGCATCGCGGCGCTCGGCGGCGGCATCGCCGTGCAGCACCGCATGGCCTATCAGGGCGAGTACTTCGTCGAGCGCTACGGCTTCGGCGCGGCCGAGGCGACGCCGCCGGTGAAGAAGATCCTCGACAAGGGCGTCAAGGTCTCCGCCGGCACCGACGCGACCCGCGTCGCTTCCTATAACCCCTGGGTGTCGCTGTCGTGGCTGGTGACCGGCCGCACCGTCGGTGGCCTGCGGCTGTATCCGCAGCGCAACTGCCTCGATCGCGAGACCGCGCTCAGGATGTGGACCGAGAACGTCACCTGGTTCTCCAACGAAGAAGGCAGGAAGGGCCGCATTGCGGTCGGGCAGTTCGCCGATTTGATCGTGCCGGATCGCGACTTCTTCTCCTGTGCGGAGGCCGAGATCGCCGATATCACCAGCGACCTCACCATGGTGGGTGGCCGCATCGTCTACGCCGCCGCCGCGTTCAAGCCGCTGGACGACGCGGCTCCGCCGCCGGCCATGCCGGAGTGGTCGCCGGTGCGCCGCTTCGGCGGCTACGGCGCCTGGCTGGAGAAGGACGATCACGGCGGCATCCGCGCCCAGGCGATGCAGATGTGCGGCTGCGCCAGCGGATGCGGCGTGCACGGCCATGACCACGCGCGGGCTTGGTCCTCCAGCCTGCCGGTCTCCGATCTCAAGAGCTTCTGGGGTGCGCTCGGCTGCGCCTGCTGGGCGGTCTGAGATGGCGGGGATGTCCGACACGCCACGGCCGATCGCCGCGGTGCTCGACTGGCGCTGGCTGTGGCACGCGGCGCGGGTCGCGCTGGTTTCAGCCTATCTGATCGGCGGCGTCCAGAAGTTCATGGACTTCCCAAGCGCGATTGCCGAGCAGGCGCATTTCGGCCTGGAGCCGGCGGCGCCGTGGGCGGCGGCCGCGATCGCCGTCGAGCTGATCGGCTCGGTGCTCGTCATCGCGAACCGGTTCGTTTGGCTCGGCGCCGGCGCGCTCGGCGTGCTCACGCTCGTTGCGATGCTCGCCGCCAATGATTTCTGGCACATGTCCGGCCATGACCGGTTCATGGCGCTGAACGCCTTCTTCGAGCATCTCGGCCTGATCGCCGGCCTCGTGCTCGTCTCGATCATCTCCTGGCGCACGCACCGCGCTTGATCCACATCTGCTCATTCGAGGTCGTCATGGTCCGTTCCTGTCATCTGCTCGGCGCCGTCATCGCCACCACGCTGCTCGCCGCCCCCGCGCTCGCCAAGGACGCGCCGCCGCTGATCGGCGTGGGCGCGCAATACGACACCACGCATGTCTATGTCGCGCCGGACGATGTCGAGAAGTTCGCCACCAGCTTCCTCGCCACCTTCGGCGGCCAGAGCACCAAGCAGGTGGTTGCGACGGTGACGCCTGCTCCGAGCAGCACAACCTCGCAGCTGCTGCAGACGCCAGTCGGCACGGTCTCGCTGTTCGGCTTCAAGACCGGAATTCCGTATCCGTTCGGGGCCGAACGCACCGGCTATCTGGTCACCGATCTGGACGCGGCGATCGAGGCGGCCAAGGCCGCCGGCGCCGACGTGCTGGTCGCGCCATTCCCCGATCCGATCGGACGTGATGCCGTGATCCAATGGCCGGGCGGCGTCAACATGCAGCTGTACTGGCACACGACCAAGCCGTCCTATCCGGCGTTCGACACCGTTCCGGAGAATCGCGTCTATGTGTCAGCCGACCGCGCCGAGACCTTCACGCGCGCCTTCCTGCGCTTCTCCAAGGGCAAGGTCATCTCCGATGACACCAGGGCGCCGGGCGTCGAGATCGGCCGTCCGAATGATCACTATCGGCGCATCCGCATCGCGTCGGTGTTCGGCCGCATGACCGTGCTCGTCACCGACGGCCATCTGCCGTATCCGTTCGGACGCGAGACGACCGGCTACGAGGTGACTGATCTCAAGGCGACCCTGGACAAGGCAAAAGCAGCGGGCGCCACTGTGCTGGTCGAGCCGTTCAACTCGGACAGGCGCGAGCAGGCGGTGGTGCAGTTTCCCGGCGGCTATGTCGCGGAGATTCATGCGCCATTGAAGTAGGATGCTGCGGCGATTCCTGAGAGGTCATGGATGGCGTGGCTCCTGAGAAAGACCCTGGTCGCGAGTACGCTGCTCAGCGCGCTGTGTGCAGCCACGCCAGCTTTCGCCGAGGACAACGCCTCGCGTCCGGCGATCCGCACCAACCGCTGGCAGGAGGACTGGTCGGTGCTGGCCGATCCGGCGCTGCGCGCGGCGCCATCAGATCCGATCAAGTACATCCCGCTGCAGCAGGACCATCCGCAGAGCTACGTCTCGTTCGGCATGAACCTGCGCGAGCGGTTCGAGAGCCTGGATGCCGCGAGCTTCGACATCGCTGGAACGAAACCCGATCAGCATGTCCTGCAACGGCTGCAGATCCATGCCGACGCACATCTCAACGAGAACTGGCAGTTGTTCGTCCAGCTGGAGGACGACCGTGCCTTCGGCAAGGCCAAGATCACGTCCGTCGACCAGGACCCGCTCGACCTCCGGCTCGCCTTCCTCGCCTATGTCAATACGACGGACAGCGGCACGTTCAAGGCCCGGGTCGGGCGGCAGGATTTCGACTTCGACCTGCAGCGCTTCGTGTCGTCGCGCGACGGACCGAACGTGCGCCAGTCCTTCGATGCGCTGTGGGCCGACTGGGAAAGCGGCCCATGGCGCTTCATCGGCTTCGTCAGCCAGCCGGTGCAATATAATCTGGTGCGTCCGTTCGACGACACGTCGAACGGATCGTTCCTGTTCCACACCTTCCGCGTCGAGCGCCAGGTGCTCGGCACCAACGAGTTGTCGTCGTATTATTCCTACTATCAGCGCGACAATGCGCGTTTCCTCGACGCAGCCGGCCTCGAGCAGCGCCACGTGCTGGACATCCGCTTCGCCGGCAAGCTCGCGGGCTTCGACTGGGATCTCGAGGCGATGGGGCAGGCGGGCTCGGTCGGGGCGAAGCAGATCCGCGCCTGGGGCGCCGGCGCCCGCGCCGGCTACACTTTCGCCGACCTCGCCTGGCAGCCGCGCATCGGCCTTCAGCTCGACGGCGCCTCCGGCGACCGCCATCCCGGCGACAACAGGGTCGAGACGTTCAATCCGCTGTTCCCGAACGGCTATTACTTCACGCTGGCCGGCTTCACCGGCTACACCAACCTGATCCATCTCAAGCCGTCGCTGACGGTGAAGCCGACCGCCGCGCTGTCATTCATGGCCGCGATCGGCCTGCAATGGCGCGCGACCGATGCGGACGCGATCTACGTCCAGCCCAATGTCGCGGTCGCCGGCACCGCGGGGCAGGGCAGCTCGTGGTCCGGCGTCTATGCGCAGTTGCGCGCCGACTATCGCTTCAACGCCAACCTCACCGGAGCGTTGGAAGCCGTGCACTATGAGATCGGCGATACGCTGCGCCGCGCCGGCGGCCATGACTCCGACTACATTGGCGTCGAATTGAAATACGCGCTCTGAGCAACGAAAGTAGGACGACATGTCGCAATTCGAGTCCCGCAACGTGGTGCCGCTGCTGCTCAGCGTCAATGCCGGCTATGTCGACACCGCCGGGTTCCTGGCGCTGCAGGGCCTGTTCACGGCGCATGTCACCGGCAACTTCGTGACGTTTGGCGCGGCGCTGGCGCTCGGGACCTCGGGCGCGATAGCCAAGCTGCTGGCGCTGCCGGTGTTCTGCGTGGTCGTGATCGCGACGCGGCTGACCGGGACCTTGCTGTCCCGGCTGTGGTCACGCGCCTTCGAGATCCTGATCGGCGTCAAGCTGGTGCTGCTCGTCCTCGGCGCCGTGCTCGCCATCCATTTCGGCCCGTTCCACAATGGCGACAGCCGCGAGGCGATCATCACCGGCATGGTGCTGGTCGCGGCGATGGCGATCCAGAATGCCGTGCACCGGATCCATCTGCCGAGTTCGCCGCCCTCGACCCTGATGACCGGCACCACGACGCAGGTGATGATCGACCTCGCCGACAGGATCTATGTCGGCGACAAGGGCCAGGCGTCGCCGCCGGCGCGGCTCATGCAGATGGCCATCAACGTGCTCGCCTTTGCGCTCGGCTGCGGCGCCGCCGCGCTGCTGTTCGTGCGGCTGGGCAGCTGGTGCTTCGTCGTGCCGCCGGTCATTGCCGCGCTGGCGCTCGGCGTGCGCCTCGCCGGGCCGGAGCCGGCGCGCTGAGGACGCCGTCAGGCGCCGGTGCCGCGCGCCGGCTGGACGTTCGGCGCCGGCGCCGTCGGCGGCAGCCGCGTGCGCGTGTTGTATTTGCCCGAGTTCATCGAGCCATCGCGATGACGTGAGACTGCAACCGCGGCGGCGGAACGCAGTTGACGTTGCTGACGGCGGACCGCGGTGAAGGCGCAGCGGAACGCGCGCCGGCGGCCTTCAATGACGAAAAGTTTAGCCGTCCGCATCGCGGCTCGCCATTGCGTCCCACCTGCCTCACCTCCAATTCTAGAAACGAAACGGTTCCGTTCTATTCAAGGAGACGTGATGACACGGCAAGCTCTGTCGTCGGCCGAGGTCCCATCGGCGGCCAACGACGATCCGGCGGTCTCGGCCCGCGATCGGGCCGTGCAGCAATGGCGCGGGCGGGCCTCCGGCGAGCCTCGGCAGCAGGTCGAGGCCAAGATGCCGGCGGCGGAGCCCGGCCCGCCGCCGACGGAGCACGGGGAGCGCCAGGAGGGGTCCCGGAGGAGCCTGATCCGGCGGCATCCGCTCGGGGCAGCGCTGGGTCTCGTGCTGCTGCTCGCCGTCGGCGCCGGCGGCTACGTCTACTACGATGCGGCCGGTCACTATGAGACCACCGACGACGCCTTCATCGCGGCCCGCCAGTTCTCCATTGCGCCGAAAGTCTCCGGCTACATCACCGCCGTCCCGGTCACCGACAACCAGCACGTCAAGGCCGGCGACGTGATCGCGCGCATCGACGATCGCGACTACAAGACCGCGCTGGCGCAGGCCGATGCGCAGGTGAAGTCGGCGCAGGCGGCGATCCGCAACATCGATGCGCAGATCGACGTGCAGCAGGCGCAGATCACCGCGGGCCAGGCCCAGGTCGAGCAGGCCCAGGCCGGGCTGACCTTCGCAGAGCAGCAGGCCAAGCGCTATCAGGACCTCGCCCGCACCGGCTCCGGCACGGTGCAGAGCGAGCAGCAATACACATCGCAGCTCCAGCAGCAGAAGGCGGCGCTGACCTCGGCGCAGGCCAACCTCTCGGTCGCGCAACGCCAGTTGGAGTCGCTGAAGGCGCAGCACGAGAGCGCCGACGCCAATCTCGCTCAGGCGCAGGCCCAGCGCGACCAGGCCCAGCTCAATCTGTCGTACACGACCGTGACCGCGGCGCAGTCCGGCCGCATTGTCAATCTCAGCGCCGCCGATGGTCAGTTCGCGGCACAAGGGACGGCGCTTTCGATGTTCGTGCCCGATGACGTCTGGGTGACCGCCAATTTCAAGGAAACCCAGCTCGACGAGATGCGACCCGGCCAGCCCGTGACCCTCGAGATCGATGCCTATCCGGAGCGCGAGATCCGCGGCCATGTCGCGAGCGTGCAGTCCGGCTCGGGCCCGGCATTCTCGCTGCTGCCGCCGCAGAATGCGACCGGCAACTACGTCAAGATCGTGCAGCGCGTGCCGGTCAAGATCGACATGGACGATCCGCCGACGGACGTCGCGCTCGGCCCGGGCATGTCGGTGGTGCCGACCGTTCGCGTCGATCCCAAGCCGTCGCTCTATGAGCGGCTGAAGGCCGTGCTGTGAGAGAGGTCGGCCATGAGTGAGGCTGCTCCTCTCGCCGCGTCGCGATCCGCAGGCAGTCCGTGGATCATCGCGGTGCTGGTGGCGCTCGCGACCTTCATGGAGGTGCTGGACACCACCATCGCCAACGTCGCACTGCCCTATATCGCCGGCGGCATGGGCGTCAGCCAGGACGAATCCTCCTGGGTGGTGACGACCTATCTCGTGTCCAACGCGATCATCCTGACCGCCTCGAGCTATCTCGCCAAGCGCTTCGGCCGCAAGACCTTCTTCCTGCTGTGCCTCGGCCTGTTCACCTTGAGCTCGGTGCTGTGCGGCTTCGCCTGGAATCTGCAGGTGCTGCTGCTGTTCCGGATCATGCAGGGCCTCGGCGGCGGCGGCATGGTGCCGGTGGCGCAATCGATCCTCGCCGACTCCTTCCCGCCGGAAAAGCGCGGCCAGGCGTTCGCGCTGTTCGGCGTCGCCGTCGTGGTCGCGCCCGTCGTCGGTCCGACGCTCGGCGGCTATCTCTCCGACAACGTCTCCTGGCACTGGTGCTTCCTGATCAACGGCCCCGTCGGCGTCGCCGCGATGATCCTGATCGGGCTCATCCTCAAGGAGCCAGAAGAGGTCACGGCCGAGCGGCGCAAGCAGGCGCATGGCTTTGACGTGGTCGGCTTCGTGCTGGTCGCGACATTTCTCGGCGCGCTCGAACTGATGCTGGACCGGGGCCTTGAGGACGACTGGTTCGACTCGCGATTCATCATGGTGACCGCCGCGGTCTGCGTCGCGGCCTTCATCGCCATGATCCCGTGGGAGATGAACCAGAAAAATCCGACGGTCGATGTCCGCATGCTGGCGTCGCGCCAGTTCGGCGCCAGCTTCCTGGTGATGCTGGCGACCGGCGCGATCCTGCTCGGCACCACGCAGATGCTGCCGCAGATGGTGCAGCAGGATTTCGGCTACACCGCGACCTGGGCCGGCCTCGTGCTGTCGCCGGGCGGCCTCGTCACGATGGCGATGATGTTCGTCGTCGGACGCCTCTCGGGCAAGGTGCAGCCGAAATACATGATCATGACGGGCGCGGCCGTCGTGGCGTTCGCGATGTACGACCTCACCCGGGTCTACGCCAATGTGGATTTCTGGTTCTTCGCCGAATCCCGCATGCTGATCGGAATTGGCCTGCCGCTGATCTTCCTGTCGATCACGACCGCGTCCTACAACGGCATTCCGCCTGAGAAGACCGACCAGGCCTCGGCGCTGATCAACGCCGCGCGCAACACCGGCGGCTCGATCGGCGTGTCGCTGGCCGCCAACATCCTGGCGCATCGAGGGCAGTTCCACCAGAGCCGGCTGGTGGAGAATGCGATTCCATCCAATCCGGCCTATCAGGACACGCTGCACCAGGTGACCAATTACTTCACCGCGCATGGCAGCTCGCTGGTCCAGGCGCAGCAGCAGGCGCTCGCCTGGATCGGCCAGACCGTGCAGATGCAGTCGTCGCTGCTCGCTTATGTCGACGTCTACTGGGCGCTGATGCTGATCTCGCTGTCGGCGATTCCGCTGGCGCTGACGCTCCGCAAGGTCAAGCTCGGCGGCGGGCCGGCGATGGCGCATTGAGTAGGCACTGTTGTTCGGCTGTCATTCCGGGGCGATGGCAAGCATCGAACCCGGAATCTCGAGATTCCGGGTTCAGCCCTGACGGGCTGCCCCGGAATGACGGTCAAGAACATCAGGGGCGCTTACACCGCCTCGTCGGCGATGCCGTTCCGCAACAGCCCGATGCGGTCGATCTCGACCTCCACCACGTCGCCCGGCTTCATCCACAGCGGCGGTGTTCGGCGCGACCCCACGCCGCCCGGCGTCCCCGTGGCGATCACGTCGCCCGGCTCGAGCCGGGTGAACGACGAGCAGTATTCGATCTGGCGCGGGATATCGAAGATCATCTGGCTGATCGTGGCGTCCTGCACCACCTCGCCGTTCAGTCGGGTCTGCAGCCGCAGCGGACCGAGATCGTCGATCTCGTCCGGCGTGACCAGCCACGGGCCGAACGCGCCGGTCGCGGGAAAATTCTTCCCCGGCGTGAACTGGTGGGTGTGGCGCTGGAAGTCGCGCACGCTGCCCTCGTTGTAACAGGCATAGCCGGCGATGTGCTGCCAAGCCTCGCTGCGCGGGATGTAGCGGCCGGGCTTGCCGATGACGATGGCGAGTTCGCCCTCGAAATCGAGATCGGTCGAGACGCGCGGGCGGATGATGTCGGTGAGATGCCCGGTCTGGCTGTTGGCGAAGCGGCCGAACACCGTGGGGTTCTCGACCTCGGAGCGGCCGGTCTCCTTGCGGTGCGTCTCGTAGTTCAGGCCGATGCAGAGGATCTTGTCCGGGTTCGGAATCACCGGCAGGAAGCTGATGGCCGAGAGCGGATACCGCCTTGCGCCCGAGGCCGCTGCAGCCGCTTCCTTCAGCGCGTCCGCTGCGATCGCCGATTTCAGATCCGGGAAGCGGTCGCGTAGGACAGCACCGAGATCGGCGATGTCAGTGCCCTCGACCAGTCCCCAGGTCGGCGCATTGTCGATGGTGAAGCTTGCAAATCTCATCCGATGTCCTCAGGTCGAAACCGCCGCTACGGCGGAGGGAGAAGCCGGTTCTTGCGCCGATTTCGCGAAGCGCGCGATGGTGCGCTCCGGGAAGATCAGCGCGAAGGCCGAGATGGCGCCAACGATCAGCACGCCGGCGGTGAAGGTCATGGCGTGGGCGTAACCAAGCGGCGCGTTGCCGCCGGCCTCGCCGACGATCCAGCCGGTGAGCGCATTCGACACCAGCGCGGATGCCGCGTTGCCGGAATAGATCACGACGATGAGCCGGCCGCGCTGGATCGCCGGCGCCACGGCGCCGAGCGCGACGGGGCCGAAGATCGTGGTGAGGCTCGGTGCGGCGAAGGCGATCGCGATACAGGCGAGCTGCAGCGGGCCCGAGGTGACGATGCTCAACAGCAGTGCGCAGCCGGCGGCGAGCAGCGCGAGACCGGAGGCGTGGCCGAGGCAGGCACGCAAGCTGAAGCCTTTGCGCTGCAGAACTTGCGTCAGCCAGGAGCCGCCGAGCAGCAGCGGCGACTGGAACAGATAGATCCCTGAGATGATCCAGCCGACATCGACCTGCTTGTAGCCGAGCCCGAGCTGCAGATAGGGCGGCAGCCAGGTCGCGGACATGCCGACGATCCAGTACGACGCGGTCGACATGATGATGACGCCGATCACGGTCGGATCGGCCCACAGCACGCGCGCCGGCAACGCCTTGTCCTTGGCCGCCGCAGCCTCCGGCGCATGGGCGGAGTAGGGTCCTTCGCCGCCGATGAAGAACCAGCCGAGCATCCAGGCCAGCCCGAGCAGGCCGCAGAACAGGAAGCCGGTGCGCCAGCCATAGCTCACGATGACATAGGTCAGGATCGGACCGCCGGCCAAGAGGCCGACGCTGATGCCCTGCAGCACCACGGCGCTCGGCACGCTGCGCCGGTCGGCGGGAAACCAGTTGTAGCAGGCGTGCAGCGCGGTCGGCAGCCCAGGCCCTTCGCCGGCGCCGAGGATGATGCGGCAGATCACCAGCACGGCGATCGAGCCGGAGAAGAAGATCGGGATCTGCGTCGCCGACCAGACGCCGGCCATGATCAGGAGCAGCCATTTCACCGGGAAGCGTCCGACGACGAACATGCCGACCGCCATGCCCGACAGCGAGAACAGCAGGAAGAAGCTGCTGCCGATCAGCCCGAACTCCTTCGGGCTCAAGCCCAGCTCCTTCATCATCGGCACGGCCGAGAGGCCGAATACCAGCTTGTCGAAGAAGTTCAGCGTCTGGAACAGGAACAGCATGATGAGGACGGCGATCGCGCGTCCTCCCATACTGGATCTAGCGGTGTCCGATGATGTCGTCATGGCGTTTCCCCGTTTGATAGTCTCTTGTTATGATGAGTGCAGTCGTTCGTTCAGCTCGCTCAGCAGCGCGGCGAGCCCTGGCGCGTCCGTCGCGACGCCGTAGACATAATGGTCGGGTCGCACCAGCGCGGCGCCGCAGCCGTGGCGTTCGAACCAGCGTGCAACGACGGCGCTCTCCTCGTGCAGGCCGTGACCGCCGATGGCGATCACACTGATCCCGGCGTCGCGGGTGGCAGCGTCGATCGCGCTCGAGTTCAGCGCACCCCGCCCGTCGAGGACGAGCCGCCATCCGGTGCCGGCCACGCTATCGAGCAGGGCACGCCCGCCATCACCGGCGATCCAGGGCTGCGGAAACAGCGTGCCGTTGGCCGCATTTGCCTTGGTCGCGAGCAGTCCCTGCGTCAGCGGCGGCACGATCTCCTGCCGGGTGATGGTGCGCGGCGCGCCGCCGCCTTCGGCAAGGATACGCGCGTCGCGTGCCGCTGCGGCCTCCGGATCCTGCTCGCAGATGACGCGGCCGATCGCCTTGATGCGCGTGGTCAGCTCGCGCACATGCGTGCTGCGCTCGATCTCGTAGCTGTCGAGCAGCGCCGCGGTCGATTGGCCGCGCAACACGCGCGCGAGCTTCCAACACAGATTGGCTGCATCGCGCAGGCCCTGGCACATGCCCTGGCCGATGAAGGGCGGCTGCTGATGCGCGGCGTCGCCGGCGAGCAGGACGCGCCCCTGGCGCCAGCGGCGTGCGACCAGCGCATGGAAGCGATAGCTGGCCGCGCGCCACAGCTCGCCATCGTCCGGAGAGAGCCAGGGCGAGAGCAATTGCCAGACCTGATCCGGCTGCTCCATCGCATGTCGGTCCTCGCCCGGCCGCAGCATGATCTCGAAGCGGCGATGGTTGCCGGGACCAATGATGTAGGTGGTCGGCCGCGCCGGATTGCAGAACTGAGCGGCTGTCTTCGGCAGCTTGCCGACGCCGCTGTCGTTGACGAGGAGGTCGACCACGAGCCACGGCTCGTCGAAATCGAGATCGTCGAAGCTGATGCCGAGCTTCTGGCGCACGCTGCTCGAGGCGCCGTCGCAGGCGATCACGTAGTCGGCGGTGACCTCGCGCGTGGTGCCGTCCTCGCGCTTCAGCACGACCGTCGCCGCAGAACTGTCCTGGCGGATGTCGACCAGCGTCGTGCCGAGCTCGATCGTCACGGATGGGCAGCGGCCGACACGATCGCGCATCACCTGCTCGACCGGCGGCTGGGTGAACACCATGCTCGGCGTGTAGCCGAGGGGATAGGGCGGGCCTACCATGTCGATGCGGCGGATCAACTGCCCTTGGGCGCCGAAATGCTCGGACGCCGGGAACGGCGCGACGTACCGGCTGACTTGTTCGGCGATACCGAGATTGTCGAACAGCCGCATGATCTCGTGATCGAGCGCGATCGCGCGCGGCTTGTCGTAGATCTCGACAGCGCGGTCGATCGCGAGCGTTTTGATGCCCTGCATGCCGAGCAGGCTCGCGGCGATGGCGCCGGTCGGACCGAAGCCGACGATCACGGCCTCGAAATGCTTGTGATCTGACGTGGCGGACATGGATCTGGAAACTCTGGAGTTGGAAAACGAGTCAGGCGGCGTAGCCGACCGCGAGCTGCGCGGACTTGACGTGCTCGGCCTTGGGCGGAGCGATGCCCCATTGATCGGTGCGGCCGGGCGGCCAGACCCAATGCTCCGGCCCGCGCACGACGTAGTCGTCGTCGACCTGCAGCACCTCGGCGGTGTATTCGATCACGGTCCCGACGGGATCGATGAAGTAGGCGAAGACATTGTCGCCGGGGCCGTGGCGTCCGACGCCCCACGCAATCGGATGGCCGGCATCGATCATGCGGCCCGCACCGCGCATCACGCCTTCCCAGGTCGGCATCAGGAAGGCGACATGGTTGAGCCCGTTGACCTTCGCCGCAGCGATCACGACGGCATGGTGGTCCGAATTGCAGCGAACGAAGGCCATCGCCGCGGAGCGGTCGGTCAGGCGGAAGCCGAGCGCCCTCTCGTAGAAGGCCGCCGAACGATCGACATCGGTGCTGTTGAGATTGACGTGGGCGAGCCGCTCCGGGAGCTCGGGCCGCGGCGGCCTGGCGTCGTGCCTGATGTCGCCATGCACGAAGCGCAGCACGCCACCTTCGGGGCCGCGCAGGCTCATGATCACGCCGCCGTCGGGGCCGGGGTTCGGCGCCGGCGCTGCGATCAGCGTCGCGCCTTCATGGATGGCGTTGCGGCTGACGGCATCGAAATCACTGGACTCGGCGAGGCGGAAAGTCACCGCCTGCAGCTCGGTGCGCTCGCTCTGGTGCAGCGCCACGACATGATGGTCGCTGCCGGTCGCACGGAGGTAGACGATGCCGTGGGCCTCCGCGACGCGCTCCAGCCCCCAGGTCTGTCGATAGAACGCTTCCGAACGCGCGAGATCTGGCGTGCCCAGATCGACGCTGCGCAGAGCCGTGACCGGAAACCGGGTCATGAGCGTGTCCTCCTGCGCGATGCCCGGATGAGGACGCGCGACGTTTCTGTCCCTGGCCGGCGAAACCGGCTCGTCCCTTTTATTACATAAAAAATCGAAATCAATCAGAATTTATAAATTTTATGTTCTGCAGCCTCGCTCTATACATGTCGTCTGATTCAGAGGAGATCGGGCGTGGATGCGGTTTTGGAGGCCGAGGGGCAGGGCCCGTCGACGCAGGCGAGTCATGTGTATGACCGGCTGCGCGAGGACCTGCTGTCCGGCCGGCTGGCGCCGTCGCGCAAGCTGCAGATGCGGTTTTTGACCGAGACCTATCAGACCGGGCAGACACCGCTGCGCGAGGCGCTCAACCGCCTGACTGCCGACGGACTGGTCGAGGTGCGCGAGCAGCGCGGCTTCTACGTCAAGGACATCAGCCGCGCCGAGCTCGCCGAGCTGACCAAGACGCGCTGCTGGGTCGAGGCGCTGGCGCTGCGCGAGTCGATGGCGGCGGCGACGCCCGATTGGGAAGAGCAACTGGTGCTGGCGCAGCATCGGCTCAGCCGCGCGCCGCGCTCGCTCAGCGCGACAACGTTCGAGGACAATCCGGAGTGGGAGAGGCTGCACCGGATCTATCATCGGGTCCTGATCTCGAACTGCGGCTCGCAGTCGCTGATCGCGTTCTGCGGCCAGCTTGCCGACCAGCTCTATCGCTACCGCCGGCTGTCGATCCGCAAGGCGTTTCCGTCACGCCCCGTCGGCGACGAGCACGCCGACATCGTGAACGCCGTGCTCGACGCCGACACCGAACGCGCGGTTGCGCTGCTCACGGCGCACTATCAGCGCACCGCGGACGTGATCCTGCAGGACGAGACGATCTTTCCGGAGCTGCGCAAGGACAGAAAGATTTAGGATCACGTCGTCGCGGCGAGGAAGAAGTCGACGCGCTTCTCGACATGCGCCTGGGCTTCCTTCTTCAGGGCGCGCATGTCCTCGCCGAGCAGGCTGCGGATCAGCACGGCGAACACGACGAGATCGAGGAAGATCCGTGCGCTGTCCTCGATGCGGTCGGCCGAGAACGCGCCCTTGCCGGCGAGACCTTCGGCGCGCGCGAGCTCGCCGATCGCGTGGCTCACATTGCAGGTGGCGCGCTTGCGCGCCGTGTCCTGGATCTCGAGCGTCAGCTCGGGAAAGCGCGGACTTTCCGCAATCGCGGTGCGCATCAGGCCGATCGTGTCCTCGACGAAGGCGCGCTCGATCAAGGTGAGCCCGAGGCTGATCAGCCGGGCGCGGAAGGTGCGGCCCTGCGGCACCAGGTTCTCATACTGCGTGTTGCGCGCGGCCTGGCGGCCGATGACGGCCGCGAACAGCGCGGCCTTGCTGGGAAATCGCGCGTAGATGGTCGGCTTGCCGGCGCGCGCGGTCTGCGCGATTTCGTCGACGCTCGCGCCTTCGAAGCCGTTTGCGAGGAACACCGTCTTTGCCGCGTCGAGAATGCGCTCCTCGACCTCGCCGGCACGTTCGAGCGGAGGCCGCCCCACCTTGCCGCGCGCCGTCCTGGAAGCAACCATTCGATCCGCCATGGCTTTCTTTCGAGGCCTTTGTGTTCCCGTCCTGTTTGGCACAGGGGTCGGGATTGTTCAATCAACGCGGCCGGGGCCGCTGCTCATGCCTGGGGTGTTAATGCGTTCCACGGAATATCAGCTTGCCCGTGGGGTCTCGAACACTGAAACTGCACATAACGAATTAGGAGGAAAATCATGGGACGGACATTCGTTCATTTGGCGTTGCTCGCCGTCGTCTGCGTCGCGGCCGCGCCGATGGCTCGCGCCGAAACCGTCGTCTTGAAGTCCGAGCTCAAGGCCGCCAACGAGGTGCCGCCGAACGCGTCCGCCGCGTCGGGCGCGGCCGAAGCGAGCTTCGACACCGCAACCAAGACGCTGAGCTGGAAGGTCACCTTCTCCGGCCTCAGCGGGCCGCCGATCGGCGCGCATTTCCACGGTCCCAGCGAGCCCGGCAAGAATGCCGGCATCGTGCTGCCGTTCAAGAGCCCGGAGCCGCCGATCACGGGCTCCGCCGTGATCACCGATGCGCAGGCGGCCGATCTGCTGGCCGGCAAATGGTACGCCAACGTCCACACCCAGGCGAATCCGGGCGGCGAGATCCGCGGACAGATGACCCGGCAGTGAGGCGCGTGCCCGACGCGCGCGGGCTCGCCGTCACGCGGCCAGTTCCGGCTCGCCGGCCTGGCCGGGAACGGCCGAGGCCCGGCGCACGTCGAGGAACTGCTTGAAGCGGCCGAGCGACAGCGGCGGCGCGACCAGGTAGCCCTGGCCTTCCTCGACGCCGCAGGCGATCAGCGCATCGACCTGCTCCTGATGCTCGATGCCCTCGGCGACCACGGACATGTCGAGCTCGCGCGCCAGCGCCACCAGCATCTGCACCACCACGATGGCGGACTGGTCGCGGGTGATCGCGTCAACGAAGAACTTGTCGATCTTCAGGATGCGCGCGCCGAGCCGCTGGATATAGGACAGGCCACTATGGCCGATGCCGACGTCGTCGAGCGCGACGCGGAAGCCGAGTTCGCTGAGCTCCCTTACGACATCAGTCGCCTTGGCGAGATCGGCGAGCTCCTCGCGCTCGGTGACCTCGAGCACGACCTGGCGGGTAGAGACCGACGACGACGCGACCGTCTTGCGCAGATCGTCGATGAAGCGGTCGCCGAGCAGATGGCGCGGGGTGATGTTGACGGACAGCTTGAACAGCTTGTCCTGCTTCATCTCCGGCTGCAGTTCGCGCAAGGCGGTCTTGAGAAGCTGCCAGGTCAGCTTCTCGATGCGGCCGGTGGTCTCGGCGAGCGGGATGAAGCTCATCGGCGGGATCAGCCGGCCGTCCGGCTTCTCCCAGCGTGCCAGGATCTCGCAGCCGACGATGTCGCCGGTCTTCAGTCGGAAGGTCGGCTGTACGTAGGGCTTGAACTCGTTGGCCGCGAGCGCGCGGTCGAGCTCGGCGACCGGGTCCACCGGCCGGCTGAGATAGCTCGCCAGCAGCAGGCCGAACATGCCGCCCAGCGTGCCAGCGGCGAGCATGGTCAGGAGATAAGCGAGGTCGCCGCGGGTGCTCAGGCTCTGCGGCCGCACATGGATCGTGGCCTGCAGCGGATAGCGGTCGGACACGGTGGTGAACGCGACGGTCTGCGCCGGAGACTTGGCGGATGCATCGGGATGATAGCCGGCCACCTGCTCGCCATCGGGCAGGGTCAGGGTGACGTTGCTCTCGGCGCGCAGGCCGACCGGCATCACGTCCAGCAGGTTGCCATCGATGCGCAGGATCGCAGCCAGAGACCGTTGCGCGTCGATGTCGCGCATCACGCCGAACGCGGCGCCGGTGAACTGCTCGACGCGGAACAGCCGCAGCTCGCCGTCGGCGGACTTGAACATCTCGTCGCGCCGCGCCCAGCCATTGTCGAATTCGAGCGTTTCGGAATAGGCCGCACACTCGACCGCGCCGTCGCGGTCGACGGTGCGGATGTCCTTGATGATGGTGCCTTGATAGACGTGAAGGCGCAGCGCCTGCAGCGCGACGGCGCTGCAGTCCATCGGACCTTTCGCGATCAGGCGGTTCAGGATCGATCCGGCCGAGTCGATGGCCGCCTCGGAGCGGCGCAGCGCCACCTTGCTGAGCTCGCTGAGCTGCCGCGCGGTCTGGTTGCCGATCAGCGCGGTCACGGCGAAATCGGCGCCGGCCAGGAAGATCCCGACGCAGGCGGCCACCGCCCCGACGCGAAGCATGTGTTTGCGCTGCAATGCCATCGTGTCGTGAATGACCCCCGTATGACCACGGGTATCCTTCAATCCAACCTTCAACTTTCCGTATATGCGCTCATGGATGCCCGTCCGCAGCGGCACGGTGAGCGGTGGGCGCAGAAAGCTGGTTAAGAAAGGGCTACCGGCTCAAGCCGCCTTGTCGGTGGTGTCGAGCGGCACCGCCGTCTCGGCGCGCTCGGCCGGCAGCAGCATCAGGGCGGCGAGCGCCGACAGGCTGAGGCTCGCCGACACGATCAGTACGCCGCGGCCGAGCCCATCGATCAGCAGGCCGAACAGCAGCGGCGCGAAGGCCTGGCAGATCCGCGACGGGGCCCCGATCAGGCCGAGCCGGTAGGCGTAGTTGACGGGGCCGAAGATGGCGAGCGGCAGGGTGCCGCGAGCGATCGTCAGGATGCCGTTGCCGGAGCCGTGCAGCAGCGCGAACGCCGCCGCGGCGCCCCCGCCGAACAGCCCGATCGTCACGGCGCCGATCGGATGGGTGATGCAGGCGAGCCGCGCCGAGGCGAGCGGATGGAAGCGGCTGAGGAAGCCGGCCTCGAACACGCGCGCCGCGACCTGCGCCGGCCCGATCATCATGCCGGCGAACAAGGCTTGCGCGGGCGTCGCGCCGAACGCCTGCATCAGCCGCGGCAGATGCACCGCCATCGCCGCGGTCACGGTCCAGGCCGCCGCCATCGCGAACGCGATCAGCACCATCGGGCGGTCGAGCGGGATGTTGGGCTTGCCCGTCGGGATATCGCCGGGCGCCATCACGGTCGCCCGCGGCAGCGACAAATTGAGCGGCAGGCCGATGACGAGATGCGCGATCGCCCAGGCGAAGCAGGTCTCGCGCCAGCCGATCGTCGCGAGCCCCCATGTGCTCAGCGGCCAGCCGACGGTCGAGGCGAAGCCCGCGATCAGGGTGATGCCGGTGATCGCGCCGCGCGCGTCCTTGCCGTAGATGCGCCCGAGCGCGCCGAACGCGGCGTCATAGAGGCCGAGCCCCATGCCGACGCCGAGCCACAGCCACGCCAGCGCCATCACCCACAGCGAATGCGACAGGCCGAGCAGTGCGAGCCCGATCGCCAGCACGATGTTGGAGGCGCACAGCACCTGGCGGCCGCCGACGCGGTCGATCTGGCGGCCGATGCGCGGACCCAACAGGCCGGAGATGATCAGCGAGGCGGAAAAGGCGGCGAAGAACCAGTTGTTGGACAGGCCGAGATCCCTGGCGATCGGGTCGGCGAGGATGGCGGGAAGATAGTAGCTCGATCCCCAGGCCAGCGTCTGGGCGGTGCCGAGAGCGATGACCACGCCCAGCCGTCTTGCCTGCATTCCCGTCGACCTCTCCTTGGCTCGGCGTCATGAGCAGCCGCAGCCGCTGCGGCCAGCCAGCTTGGCTTTGGCGTCATCGGCACAGCAACTGTCTACGCCCGATGGCGCCGGTCCGCCACAGCAGCCGGGCAGGGCTGCAATGCTCTCCACTCCGCCGCGGGTGCAGACGCCGGTCTCCGGCAGTTTCAACTCGACACGATGCGCGGCGGCCTTGTCCCCGGCGATGTCGGCGGTGATCGAACGGACCTGCTCATAGCCCGTCATCATCAGGAAGTTCGGCGCGCGGCCGTAGCTCTTCATGCCGGCGAGATAGAGCCCGGGCTCGTCGGCCTGCGCCAGCTCGCGCGCGCCATGCGGCCGCACCGTGCCGCAGGAATGCTCGTTCGGATCGATCAATGGCGCGAGCGCAACAGGAGCCTCGATCGCGGGATCGAGCCGCAGGCGCAGCTCCGCCAGCAGCGACAGATCGGGGCGGAAGCCGGTGGCGACGATCAGCTCGTCGGCGATGATGCGGCGGTCGCCGTCCGCGGCGATCCGCAACCGGCTGTCCTCATCGGTGATCCCCGTGACGCCGAAGCCGGGCTCGAGCCGGATGCGGCCCGAACGTACCAGCGCGGCGAAGGCCAGGCCGAGTTCGCCGCGCGCGGCGAGCTGGTCGGCGCTGCCGCCGCCGAACGCCCTCGCGGGATCGTCGCCGCGCAACAGCCAGATCGCCTGCGTGCCCGGCGCGACCTCGGCCAATGCGGCCAGGTCGATCAGGGTGCCGATCGCCGAGTGGCCGGCGCCGAGCACCGCGACCGTCCTGCCAGCATAACGGCTGCGCTGCGCGCCTCGGACATCCGGCATCGCGTAGGCGATGCGCGCCGCATGCGCGGCTTCGCCGAGCGCGGGCAGTCCGCTATGGCCGGCAGGGTTGGGCGAGAACCAGGCACCGGAGACATCGATGACGGCGTCGGCCTGCAGCGCCGCCTCGCCCTTGCCGTTGTGGATGCGGATCTCGAACGGCGCATCGGCGCGTCCCTTCGACGTGGCCTTGTCGAAGCCGGCCCGGCTGATCGCGGTGACGCGATGCGAGGTCCTGACGACGTCGCGCAGCGCAGTGCGCGTCGCCAGCGGCGCGAGATAGGATTCGATCAGCTCGCGCCCGGTCGGATAGACCTCGGGCTCGGGCGAATTCCATCCCGTCGCAGCGAGCAGCCGCGCCGCCGCGCTATCGATGTTGTACTTCCACGGCGAGAACAACTGGACGTGCTGCCATTGCCGCACCGCGTGCGCGGCTTCCGGACCCGCTTCCAGCACGACCGGGGTCAGGCCGCGCGCCAGCGCATGGGCCGCTGCCGCCAGCCCGACCGGGCCGGCGCCGATGATAGCGACCGTCTTGGCGTCCGTCATGTACGTCCTCCTATACTTCTAGAATAATCGAATTAAAGGGCGAAATCATCAGGCCGCCGGCCTCGCGGTGCCGCAGTCGCGCTCCTCGACGCAGCATTCTGAGACGAGAAAGCCGAGCAGGGAGCGCATCACGTCGTATTCGGCATGGCAGACCAGCGTCGTGCCCTCGCGCATTTGCGAGATCAGCCCGACCGCGACCAGCGTCTTGACGTGGTGCGACAGCGTGGAGGCCGGGACCTTCAGCCGCTCCTGCAGCCGGCCGACCGGCATCCCGGCATGCCCGGCGCGCACCAGCGCGCGGTAGATCTTCAGGCGCGTGGTATTGCCGAGGGCTTCCAGGCGGGCAGCGGCGTCATCGAGCTTCATGGTGTGAAGGATGCGGCATGCGGCCCGCCGGAGTCAAACGATATTTCTAGAATATTGGAAATATCCATGAGTGCGCGCCGCGCGCGGTCGGTTGTCCGGCGCGCTATCGCAGCCGGTAGCCGGCATGGCAGCCGACGCAGGCCGCCATCGTCTCGCCGAGCGCCTTCAGCGCCGGCTTGAGGTCGCCGGTCACACCCGCATTCTGCGCTTCGATGGCGAAGCGGCTCGCCGCTTTGTGCATGGCGGTGCCGGCCTCCTGCATGCCCTGGGGCATGAACCCGGCGACCTCGGCGGCGCCGTGCAGGCGCAGTGAGCTCATGCCCAGGCGTTGCTCGGCGATCTGGCCGGCTTTGTCCGGCTCGCCCGCCGCAAGCGCGTCGTTGATCTGCTGCAGCGCCAGCAGATGGTCGCGCATGTTGGCGAGGGTGTGCTCGGCGAGATCGGGCGGAAACGCCAACCGCTCGCGCTGGTCTGGCGGAAGCGCCCCATGGCTGCCGTGGTCGTGATGGCCGTGGTGCTGCGCCGTGGCGATGCCTGCGGACGCAACAAGGGCCAGCGTGATGGCGGCGAGACGCAGGCGCATGAGGACCTCCATTTCAGCGAACGCGGTGGCGTCTTCCCTAGACCGCGCGGCCGGGCGGCGCATATGATCCTGATCATATGCCGAGGACCTGCCATCTCTCGCCCGAGGGCACGCGCCCGTCGCTCGACTGGCGCGCTCTTGCACGGCTGTCGCCGTTGCTCGCCGCGCTGCCCGCGGCCGCGCGGTTGCAGACCCGGCGCATCCAGGTGCCGCGCCAGGGCACGGTGTTCTGCCGGGGGGATCGGCCGCGGGCGATGTTCTTCGTGCTGACCGGCGAGGTGAGGCTGGTGCGCCGCTCGCGCGCCGGCGACGACATCGTCCTGCAGCGGGCCCGACGGGGCTTTCTCGCCGAGGCCAGCCTCGATCAGTCAACGTATCATTGCGACGCCGTCGCGACACAGGACTCAGCGCTGCTCGCGATCGACCGCGAGGCCTTCGCCGAAGCGTTGCGTCGTCCCGAGATCGGGGACCGATGGTGCGATCATCTCGCCCGCGAGTTGCGCAAGGTCCGGGCGCAGTCGGAGCGGCTCAGCCTGAAGACGGCGCGCGAGCGGATCGTGCATTTCATCGAGACCGAGGGGGAGGGCGGCGAGGTCGAGCTCGGCCGGTCGAAGAAGGACTGGGCCGCCGAGCTCGGCGTCACCCATGAGGCGCTCTATCGTGCGCTGGCACGCATGGAACGGGACGGCGAGCTCACCGTCGATGGCACCCGCCTGCGCTTGCGGTGAGCCTTCGGGCGCCGCGTCTCCCGATCGTCGACACGGACCATTCGAACTCGTCAGCCTTGACGCCGGATCATCATATCGATAGTTCTGGATATATGGAAAACGAGCAAGCCGTTCTGGCCTTGGCGGCGCTGGCGCAGCCGACGCGCCTGCAGGCCTTTCGCACCCTGGTGCAGCACGAGCCCGACGGTCTGCCGGCCGGCGAGCTCGCACGTCTGCTGGAGGTGCCGCAGAACACGCTGTCGGCGCATCTGTCCGTGCTGGCGCGCGCCGGCCTCGTCAGTTCGATCAGGCACAGCCGCTCGATCGTCTACCGGGCCGATCTCACGCAGTTTCAGAAGGTCGCGCTGTTCCTGCTGCAGGACTGCTGCGGCGGCCGGCCGGAGGTCTGCGCGCCCGTCATCGCAAGTCTCACCCCGTGCTGTCCGCCGAAGCGCAAGGAGAAGAGCCGTGTCTGACCGCATCTACAATGTATTGTTCCTCTGCACCGGAAATTCGGCACGCTCGGTGCTGGCCGAGTCGATCCTGCGCAAGGACGGCGCGGGCCGCTTCCACGCTTTTTCCGCCGGCAGCACGCCGAAGGGCGCGGTGCATCCGTTGGCGCTCGAGACGCTCGCGCGCATGGACTATCCGACCGACGATCTGCGCTCGAAGAGCTGGAGCGAGTTCGCCGCCGCCGGCGCGCCGGCAATGGATTTCGTCTTCACGGTCTGCGACAACGCCGCCGGCGAGGCGTGTCCGATCTGGCCAGGGCAGCCGATGACCGCGCATTGGGGCATCGAGGATCCGGCGGCGGCCGAAGGCACGGAGCTGGAGAAGCTCGCGGCGTTCACGACCGCCTTCCGCTATCTGAAGAACCGGATCGACGCCTTCATCAATCTGCCGCTCGGTCGCATCGATTCGATGTCGCTGGGCACGCGGCTGCGCGAGATCGGGACGGGCGAGGGCGCAACGTCGTTCCGCTCCGACGTGGCCTGATCCGATGACGATCTTCGAGCGCTATCTGACGGTTTGGGTCCTGCTCTGCATCATCGTCGGCATCGGTCTCGGCCATCTGATGCCGGGGCTGTTCGCGGCTGTCGCGTCGGCGGAGGTGGCGCGGGTCAATCTGCCGGTCGCAGCCCTGATCTGGCTGATGATCATTCCGATGCTGCTGAAGATCGATTTCGCCGCGCTCGGCAACGTGAAGGAGCATTGGCGGGGCATCGGCGTCACCCTGGTCGTGAACTGGGCGATCAAGCCGTTTTCGATGGCTCTGCTCGGCAGCGTTTTCATCGGCCACGTGTTCGCGCCGATGCTTCCCGCAGGCCAGTTGTCGTCCTACGTGGCCGGTCTGATCCTGCTGGCGGCGGCGCCGTGCACGGCGATGGTGTTCGTCTGGTCGAATCTGTGCGACGGCGAACCGCACTACACGCTGAGCCAGGTCGCGCTCAACGACGTCATCATGGTGTTCCTGTTTGCGCCGCTGGTGGGCCTGCTGCTCGGCGTCGCCTCGATCTCGGTGCCCTGGACCACCCTGCTGCTGTCGGTGCTGCTCTATATCGTCGTGCCGGTCATCGTCTCGCAACTCTGGCGCCGGGCGTTGCTGCGTAGCACGGACGGGGCATTGGAGCGCACCTTGCGGGTACTGCAACCGGTCTCGCTCGTGGCGCTGCTCGGTACGCTCGTGCTGCTGTTCGGCTTCCAGGGCGAGCAGATCCTGAAGCAGCCGGTCGTCATCGCGATCCTGGCCGTGCCGATCCTGATCCAGGTCTATCTGAACGCGGGGATCGCCTATTGGCTGAGCCGCCGGCTCGGCGTGGCCTGGTGCGTCGCGGCTCCGGCCGCCTTGATCGGCGCCAGCAATTTCTTCGAACTGGCGGTTGCCGCCGCGATCAGCCTGTTCGGGCTCGACTCGGGGGCTGCGCTCGCGACCGTCGTCGGGGTTCTCGTCGAAGTCCCCGTGATGCTCTCGGTCGTGCGCATCGTCAGGGCGACGCGTCGCTGGTACGAAGCGGGACTGCCGGCTTAGCTCCGGTCAGTGCTTCGGCAGAGCCGGTTTGCCTCACCGCCGCGACTCGTCCTGATCGTCGTCGTCGCCTTCGCGCTCCCGGCGGGCCGGCTCGTAGCTCAGCGGCTCGCCTTCGGCCCGCGCATGCAGCGCCGCAAGATGCGGGTAGGCTCCAAGACCAGCTCCAAGACCAACTCCAAGATCAGCTCCAAGACCGCCGTCAACGGCACGGGCCACCGGCACCAGCGTGGGCGCTGCGTTCCGGCTGGCTTGTGACATGGCCAAGAGGCCGCCCAGCCCCGCCAGCACGGCTGCCAATGTCATCGTCTTACGCATTCTCGTCTCCGAACTCACCGCGCCCCCGGCTCGCTCCGTCCGGACGCGATGATGTCGCAACGAGCGTGACAGCATCCTGTCAGGTTGAGTCAGCGAGACGTCAGCTTGTCTCGGGCAGGATGCCGATCCCTTGGAATTTCCCACCCCCGCATCGGCCTGAGCGCAATTCCGACATCGGAAGTTCAAACTAAAATCCGCACCAGCTCCTTAGCATTTGCGAACGCTCCGCAAGTCGACCCCCGCAAGTCGACCTCCGCAATTCGAACCCAGTGGCGAGAGCGCAACAAATCACGACGAGCTTTGAAGATCAGAGCGTCAGGCCCCGGGAAGATCATGCATTTGCCTCAAATCGGACGGTTCATGCGCATCACGGTATTTGCGATGCTGATCTCGACGGCGGCATCCGCGGCGACGGTGGCGCGCGAGGACGATCGCGAGCGCCGTGACGCCGTGCGTCGCGCCGTCGAGGCGGGCGACGTCCTGCCGCTATCGGAGATCCTGCCGCGATTGCGCGGCCGGGTCGCCGGCGACGTGATGGGAATCGATGTCGACCGCCAGCGGGGCCGCTGGCGCTATGAGTTTCGGGTGATCGGCCGCGATGGCCGCGTGCGCGAGGTCTATGTCGATGCGCGCAGCGGCGAGATCGAACGGATCGAGGAAAAATAGATGCGAGTGCTGCTGGTCGAGGATGATCCGCGGCTGGCGTCCGACCTGGCCCGGACGCTTCAGGCGGCGGGCTATCTGGTCGAAACGTCCGACAACGGCGAGCAGGCCTGGTTTCTCGGCGACACCGAGGACTATGGCGCCGTGATCCTCGATCTCGGCCTCCCCGGCATGGACGGGTTGTCGGTGCTGAAGCGCTGGCGCGGCGCCGGGCGGCACGTGCCGGTGCTGATCCTGACCGCGCGCGCGAGCTGGGCGGAGCGGGTCGATGGCATCGATGCCGGCGCCGATGACTACCTGCCGAAGCCGTTTCGCAATGAAGAGCTGTTGGCGCGGCTGCGCGCGATCGTGAGGCGCTCCGCCGGCCATGCGGCGCCGGTGCTCTCGTCCGGCGATCTGGCGCTCGACGAGCGCCAGATGAAGGTCAGCCTGTCCGGCGTGCCGGTGACGCTGTCGCAGCTCGAATACCGGCTGATCGCCTATCTGCTGCGGCAGAGCGGCCGCGTCGTGCCGCAGCATGAGCTGGAGGAGAACGTCTACGGCCTCGGCCACGAGCACGACTCCAACGCGCTCGAGGTGCTGATCCGGCGCGTCCGCAAGAAGCTCGGCGCCGAGATCATCGAGACCCGCCGCGGCTTCGGCTACATGATCCCGGAGACGGCGGAATGAGGCTCGGCTCGCTGCGGCTGCGGCTGGTGGCGGCGGGCACCATCGCGCTGCTGGTCGCGCTCGGCGTCGCCGGCTTCGGCATGGTCGTGCTGTTCAAGCGCCACGTCGCGCGTACGCTCGCCTCCGATCTCGACATTCACCTGCGCCAATTGCTGAACGGCCTCGAGGTCGATGCGGAAGGGCGCATCGTGGTCGCGCGGCCGCCAGCCGATCCGCGCTTCGTGGTCCCGCTGTCGGGGCTGTACTGGCAGATCTCGGACGATCATGGCCAGTTGCTGCGCTCGCGCTCGCTGTGGGACACCATCCTGCCGCTGCCGATCGACGAGCCCGGACCGAGCGACGTGCATCAGCATGAGCTTGCCGGGCCGGATGGCGAACACGTGCTGGTCGCCGAGCGCGGCATCCTGATGAATCCGGAAAGCCAGATCCGCGTACGCGCGGCCGTGGCCTACGACCTCGACGGCGCCACCAGCGCGGTGCGGACCTTCGCCAAGGATCTGTCGATCGCGCTCGCCGTGCTGGCCGTCATCCTCGCCGTCGGCACGTCGGTTCAGGTCACTCTCGGCCTGCGTCCGCTCGGCGTGCTGCGCCGTGGCGTCGCCGAGATCCGCAGCGGTCGGCGCCAGCATCTTCCGGTGGACGTGCCGACCGAGGTGGCGCCGCTGGTCGACGAGGTCAACGCGCTGCTTGATGCGCAGAGCCGCGAGATCATGCGCTCGCGCAGCCGTGCGGCCGATCTCGCCCACGGCTTCAAGACGCCGCTCGCCGCACTCGCGGCCGACGCCGCGCGGTTGAGGGAGCTCGGCCAGCTCGAGCTGGCGCGCAATGTCGAGGATGTCGCCGAGGCGATGAGCCGGCAGGTCGATCGCGAGCTGGCGCTGGCGCGGCTGCGCGGCAAGGCCCGCGGCGGGCCGGAGGCCGCGACCGAGCTGGCGCCCCTGGTGAATGCGCTGCTCGGGACGCTCGGCCGCACGCCGGCGGCCGCCCATGTCAGCTTCGATGGCCAGGTGCCCCCAAGCCTGCGCGTCGGCATGGATCGGACGGATCTCGCCGAGGTGCTCGGCAATCTCTTGGAGAACGCCGCGCGTCATGCGGCGAGCACGGTTCGCATCGTCGCCAGTGCGACCCCTCTGATCGTCACTGTCGAGGATGACGGTCCGGGCATTCCGGACGCGAAGATCGGCCGCGTGCTCGAGCGCGGCGGCCGCCTCGACGAGCAGGGGCCGGGCAGCGGGCTGGGGCTCGCGATCGTGCAGGACGTGCTCGAAGCCTATGGCTGGCGGCTGCAGATCGGCCGTTCCCAGCTCGGCGGCGCCAGGATCACGATCGCGCCGGCCATCGTCTCGGCACTCCGCTGGCCGCAGCCCGCGACGTCCCAGGCCACCCCGGCGCCGTCCATTCTGACAGCAGGCTGACATCCCGCGTCAGCGGCGCGACGCCCCCGGTGAGCTATCTCCTCCGGTCCTACCACCCCGCGCTCCGGCTTGCCGGCAGCGGGGCCAAATGGCCGAAGGAAGCTGATCATGCGTATTCGAAACTCCGCCAAGACGTATGGCTCCGTCGCGATCGCACTGCACTGGATCGTCGCCGTGCTGGTGCCGGCGGCCTGGATTTCAGGCCATCTCGGCGACATGCTGCCGCGTCCCTCTCACGACACGGGCCTGTTCATGCACGTCTCGCTCGGGCTGTCGATGCTCGGCTTCGCGCTGGCGCGCCTGGCCTGGCGCCTGGCCGATCCGCCGCCGACGCCTGAAGCGACCAAATTCGGCCCGTGGACCGTTCATGCCGGCGAGATCACGCATCTGCTGATCTACGGCATCATGTTCGCCATTCCGGTCCTCGGCATCGTCACCCAGTTCGCCCGCGGCTACGGCTTGCCGGTGTTCGGCCTGTTCGAGATCGCCTCACCCTGGGTCGGCGACCGCGACTTCGCCCACGACATGAAGGAGATGCACGAGGCGCTGGCCAATGGCCTGATGATCCTGATCGGCCTGCACGCAGGCGC
The DNA here is from genome assembly GCF_032484415.1 of Bradyrhizobium sp. SZCCHNS30572. NCBI lineage: Bacteria > Pseudomonadati > Pseudomonadota > Alphaproteobacteria > Hyphomicrobiales > Nitrobacteraceae > Bradyrhizobium > Bradyrhizobium sp. SZCCHNS30572. The sequence goes on from NZ_JAUESY010000011.1 coordinate 79,544, forward strand.
TGCCTTGCTGCACCATTACTGGCTGCACGATCGCACCCTGCGGCGGATGGTGCCGGGACTGCGGTGATCGCTCCTGTCATCCGGGCCTGCTAAAGGGCCTCCGTCGAACACGTCATCGGAGGCCATCATGCCGGCAACGCCGCATATCGAAAAGCACTTCACCGCGTCGGAGGTCGTCCGCGACGTCGTCATCGGCATGGCCGACGGCCTCACCGTGCCGTTCGCGCTCGCCGCCGGTCTTTCGGCGGCGGTCGCCAAGACCGATGTGATCGTCACGGCCGGCCTCGCCGAGGTCGTCGCCGGCGCGATCGCGATGGGGCTCGGTGGCTATCTCGCCGCTCGCTCCGACGCCGAGCATTATGCCGCCGAGGAGAAGCGGGAGCACGACGAGATCGAGAAGCTTCGCGGTCGCGAGGTCGAGGAGGTCGCGGCGATCTTTCGTGGCTATGGTCTCGAAGGCCAGGCCTTGACCACCGTGGTCGACGCGATCGCGTCCGATCGCAAGCGCTGGGTCGACTTCATGATGCGCTTCGAGCTCGGCCTCGAACGCCCGGATCCGAAGCGCGCGCCGGTCAGCGCCGTGACCATCGGCGGCTCCTACGTGATCGGCGGCCTGATCCCGCTGATCCCCTATATGCTGGCGCCTGACATCTCGTCCGCGCTGCGCATCTCCGTGGTCGCCACCGGCATCGCGCTCTTGATCTTCGGCGCCATCAAGGGCCACTTCACCGGCGTCAACAAGATCAAGTCGGCGCTGCAGACGGCGCTGGTCGGCGGCCTCGCCGCCGGCGCCGCGTTCTGGCTGGCGCATCTGTTCGGGTAGGCGGACAGGATTGCGGTCGAGATCGTTCGGAAGGAGGTCGCCGGCCGCGATCATAATCGGCGTCACCCGAGCCGTAGGGTGGGCAAAGGCGCGCCAGGGTGCGGCCTTGTCGGACGAGCTTTTCCGCGCACCGTGCCCACCGCCCGCACCCAGCGCCACCGATGGTGGGCACGCGCCGCCTTTGGCGTCGCTTTGCCCACCCTACGGTGGCGTCGACTGCGGCGAAGGGTTTTAAGTTCGCCGAGTTCGAGACCATTGCTGCTCTGCGGATCTGGAGACGTCCTGCCGATGGCGTTGGAATGAGACCATGCGTCAGCCTTGAACTGGCATAGCCTGGCTTCAGGCCAGAAAACCGACCGTCATGGCCGGGATGCGGCGGCTTTGGCCAGAGTCTGGCGTTACTTCGATCCAATTGGCCGTTGCGGAGGGGCATGGTAGTCGGTTTGCGTGAGCAAGACCCTGACCCCGGCCAGAGCAAGAGATCTCGCGATCCGCCTCGCATCGGTTCGCCCGGACGAAGCGCTAAGCGTCGCAAGAGGGATCGAAGCGCCTTGGTTTAGGTGTCAGGCGCTATCTCACGTTGCACGCCATTGGCCCGATAAAACGTACAGCCGCCTCCTTGAAGAGGCGGTTCTGGCAGCCGACTGTCAGGAGGAGATTTTCAATCGTGTAGCCGTCTCGGCATGGCCGATTAGGGCATATCTTGAGCGCGGCAACTCGCCGCGCGCCGAAGAACTTCTCATAAAGTACGTCGCTGCCTCTGGCGCCATTGAAAACATGGGGAGTCGTTCAGAGGCGCTGTTTTCCATATTTCAGGCGTCGAAGCCCTTCGACACCGGGTTATGGCGCCCTGTATTTTGGGCTTTGGTGGCAGCAGCGGAGCCCGCTCTTTCCTGGCGTCAGCTTAGAAACCTGAGGGACGCCGTCGCAATGGTTGCCTCCGATAACGATGAATTGGTGCATCAGGTACTTGAGAAGCTTTCTGAACCGAAAAATCTTTCGACCGTGAGACGCTACCTCGGCCAACATATCAAGCAGCAGCCGCGCTCCTATTTCTGAGTCATGAGCCGCCGAAGCCAGCTGCGATCGCCTGCTTTCCGTGGAGCAAGAGATGGTCACCCGACGACGCGAATACCGAAACCCGCCGCGCCTGCCGATCAAGCCCGCGTGGACGTGGCCGCGGCACACCCTTTCGGATTGGTCAGCCTCATGCCATGATGTGTGATGATGCGCGCGCTTCTCCTCATGACTTCGATCATCGTGCTTGCAACCGCTCCAGCCGCAGCTCAACGGTTCGATGGCAATGATCCGGTGTGCCTCCAGACATGGGAATGGGGCGGTTCCAGCACAATCTCGTGCCAGTATCGGTCGTGGGAGGCGTGTAGAGCGGGGGCTGCGGGCCTTTCGGCCATGTGCTTGCCGAACCCCTATGCACAACGCCCGTCTGAGCCAAGCCGCCGTCGGCCTCCCCGGTAGGCGCCGATTGCGATCTGACAACACCCCAAGCTTCAACGGAGCTGGCACGTGCCATCCGATGTTTGCTCGGCTGATTGGATCCGGTCTTCGTTCTGAGAAAAATAAATCGATTGCTATTTTTCAGAATACATGCTTGATTGTCGCCATCCCGTGCTCCTCGAGAGGGGCGCTTCGCGATCGTCACGGAACGTTGGGTGCGGGATGCGGTGGCTGCAGGATGCCGCAGCGTGGGGCGACCCGCGCGGACGAACGGCAGCTTGCGGACGCGAAGTCGCGTGGTCCTGGCGCCCCGATGCTGGCGCCAAGTCGTCGGGCGATGATCCCGAGGGCGACGGTGGCTACCAAGCCGGACACCGGGGAGATCGCGAAGTAAGCGTGAAAACCATCGCGCGGGGAATGCCGGGATGTCTCGGCTGAACCTGTGGTGACTGCCGCCTGCTTTTTTTCTGCAGGCGGGCCATGGGGGCGGCCAGCTCCCGGCATTCCCTGCGCCCTCTGCCTGATCAGGGGGCAACACCGATGACATCACTCGGGCGCATGGCGCCGCGAGAGCAGTGACGCACGTCTTCATGGCGATGCCCAGGGGGGGAGGGAGCCCGTCGCGGGAACCAAATTCCGCAGCCAAGGTTAGCTGGCATGCAGGAGGACTCCCGATGCGCCGTCCGAAGATTCAGCCGTCCCGCAACAAGCTCGACATGACCGATCAGGCCCAGGTCCGCGTGGTGACCAAGCGGCTGAAGATGTCGCCCGGGGAATTGACCGAGATGGTCGAACGCATTGGCAACTCCATCGCAGCCATCACCAAGGAAGTCGCGCAGCAGCGGGCCGCGAAGGCTGCGCCGGAAGGAGCTGTGATCGCCTCGGTGACGGTGACCGAGACCAAGGCGGAAGTCATCGTGCCGGACGAGACGCCAGCGGCAACCTAGCCATCGACGCTGATCATCGAGACCCCCGGCAATCGATCTGGGGACTCGGACGAAGGGGGCAAAGGATGGACCAACGCACCGACCTCGGTGACGCTTTGACGCAGGCGGCGTTCAATCTGCGCAAGACCAGGATCAGCGAAGGCCGTCCGTTTCCTCTCGGCGCCACCTGGGACGGGCTCGGCGTCAACTTTGCGATCTTTTCCGCGCATGCGACCAAGGTCGAGCTGTGTCTGTTCGACGACACCGGCGAGACCGAGCTCGAGCGCATCGAGCTGCCCGAATACACCGACGAGGTCTGGCACGGCTACCTGCCGGCCGCGCGGCCCGGCACGGTGTATGGCTATCGCGTGCACGGACCCTACGAGCCGGACGCCGGTCACAGGTTCAATCCCAACAAGCTCGTGATCGACCCCTATGCCAAGCAGCTCGTCGGCAACCTGCGCTGGGGGCCGGAGCTGTTCGGCTATCGGCTCGATCATGCCGACAAGGATCTGTCGTTCGACGACCGAGACAGTGCGCCCTTGATGCTGAAGTGCCGGGTCATCGATGCCGCCTTCACCTGGGGAGGCTCGCGCAAGCCGGAAATTCCGTGGGAGCGGACGATCTTCTACGAGATGCACGTCAAGGGGTTCACCAAGCTGCATCCAATGGTGCCCGAAGCCGACCGCGGCACCTTCGCCGGTCTCGCGCACCAGGACATTCCGGCCTATCTGCGCTCCCTGGGCATCACCTCGGCCGAGCTATTGCCGATCCACGCCTTCATCGATGACAGCTATCTGGTCGAAAAGGGCCTGCGCAACTACTGGGGCTACAATTCGATCGGATTCTTTGCGCCGGAGCCGCGCTATCTGAAGACGCCGTTCGCGACCGAATTCAAGACCATGGTCAACCAGTTCCACGCCAACGGCATCGAGGTGATCCTCGACGTGGTCTACAACCACACCGCCGAAGGCAACGAGCTCGGGCCGACCTTGTCGTTCAAAGGCATCGACAATGCCAGCTACTACCGGCTGATGCCGGACCAGAAACGCTACTACATCAACGACACCGGCACCGGCAATACGGTGAACCTGTCGCACCAGCGCGTGCTGCAGCTCGTCGCGGACTCGCTGCGCTATTGGGCGACCGAGATGCGGGTGGACGGCTTCCGCTTCGACCTCGCCACCATCCTGGCGCGCGAGCCCTATGGCTTCGACGAGGGCGGCAGCTTCCTGGATGCCTGTCGTCAGGACCCGGTGCTGTCCAGCGTCAAGCTGATCGCAGAGCCCTGGGACATCGGTCCGGGCGGCTATCAGGTCGGCCAGTTTCCGCCGGGCTGGGCGGAGTGGAACGACAAGTTCCGCGACACCGCGCGGGCGTTCTGGAAGGGCGACGGCGGCACGCTCGCCGATTTCGCCAAGCGCATCTCGGGCTCGGGCGACCTGTTCAACAAGCGCGGCCGAAGGCCCTGGGCGAGCGTGAACTTCATCACCGCGCATGACGGCTTCAACCTCAACGACCTCGTCTCCTACAACGACAAGCACAACGAGGCCAACGGCGAGGATAATCGCGACGGCCACAGCAACAACCACTCCTGGAATTGCGGCGTCGAAGGACCGACCGACGACCCCGAGATCACCGCGTTGCGGGAGCGGCAGAAGCGCAATCTCCTCGCCACGATGCTGCTGTCGCACGGCACGCCGATGCTGCTTGCCGGCGACGAGTTCGGCCATACCCAGAACGGCACCAACAACGCCTATGCGCAGGACAATGAGACCACCTGGCTCGACTGGATGGGCATCACGCCGCAGGGGCGGGCGTTGCGCGAATTCACGCGCAAGCTGATCGCCATGCGCAAGGCGTTTCCGATCCTCTATCGCAGCCGCTTCCTGATCGGCTCGCACAATGAGGACCTCGGCGTCAACGACGTGACCTGGCTCGACCCGTCGGGCGAGGAGATGACGACGGAGCAGTGGACCGACGATCACGCGCGTTGCTTCGGCATGCTGCTCGACGGCCGCGCCCAGGAGACCGGCGTCAAGCGGCGTGGCTCGGATGCGACGCTCCTGCTGGTCTACAACGCGCATTTCGACGTCGTGAACTTCACGCTTCCGTCCGTGCCCGAAGGCCACAATTGGCTGGCGCTGCTCGACACCAACCAGCCGGATGCTCAGCCGCAGTCGTTCCCGTTCGGCCACGTCTACGCGGTGACCGGGCGATCGCTGCTGGCCTTCGGCCTGTCGTCGGAGCAGCAGCCGATGCGCGGCCTGCGCCATGGCCTCGGCGCGCTGCTCGACGTCGCGGAGGCGCCGCTGGGGTAGGATGTTCGGCGGATTTTGCGGTCAGGCACCGCGGGCGTATTTCGCAAGCCTCGCGTCGAGCACGCCGAGCATGGCCTCGCGCGCCGGATCGCGCGAGCCGCGCAGCCAGACGGCCGCGAGCGGAAGCCGTCCGGCGGTGCTGCCGCGTGTCATCCGCAGCGGCACGAAGCGGACGCCGGAGACCGCGAGCCGCGAGGTCCAGCGCGGCACGATGGCGATGCCGAGCCGCGCGGCGACGAGATGCACGATGGTCTGCTTCTCATCGGCGAACTGCGCGATAGCCGGCGACAGCCCGGCCTGTGCGAACAGCTTCATGGTGAGGTCGTGGCTGTGCGGCCGCGACCGGCGGTCCGGGACGATCAGCGGCTGGTCGGCGATGTCGGCGAGCGAGACCACAGCACGCGAGGCCAGCCGGTGCCGCTGCGGCAGGGCCACCACGGCGCTCTCGCTGAGCAGCGCGCGGAATTCGAGCCTGATATCGGTGCGCTCGGGCGGCCTGACAAAGGCGAGGTCGAGCGCGCCGGACAGGATCCTGGGCAGCAGCCGGATCGTCTTCTCCTCCGTGAGCTGCACCGCGATGTCGGGATGCCGCTCGCGAAAATCGTGCAGCAATTGCGGCAGCAGCCCGGCGGCCGCGCTGTCGATGGCGCCGACGCGCAGCCGCTGCGCCTTTGTGCTTCGGGTACGGCGGCGGAAGCCGGTTTCGACCGCCTCGACCCGGGCCAGGATCGCCCGGGCATCGCGCAGCAAGGTCGTGCCGTGCTCGGTCAGCGACACCGCGCGCGTCGTGCGGGCGAACAGCGGCGTCGCGAGGTCTTCTTCCAGCAGCTTGATCTGGCGTCCGAGCGCCGAGGGCAGCATCTGCAGCCGCTGCGCCGCCTTGCCGAAATGCAGTTCCTCGGCGGCGGCCACGAAGCAGCGGAGCTGGTGCAATTCCATGGTGGGGTCCTGAAGAGGTGATGGGCCGGATTATATCATTTTTTTGTATAATGATGCGAGCATTGAAGCCGGCTTGGCTCGACGCCTACGCTTGTCAGATCAACGACAAGACGGGACAGGGAGGTGACGATGGCCGGAGAGCTGGAAACGCGCGTGCTGCGCAGGATCACGTTGCGCATCGTGCCCTTCATCATGCTGCTCTATTTCGTAGCCTTCATCGACCGCGTCAACGTCGGCTTCGCAGCGCTGACCATGAACAAGGACATCGGGCTGTCAGCCTCGGCCTATGGGTTCGGCGCCGGCATCTTCTTTTGGGGCTATTTCCTGTTCGAGGTCCCCTCCAACCTCGCGCTGGACAAGTTCGGCGCGCGCATCTGGATCGCGCGGGTCATGATCACCTGGGGCCTCGTCTCCGGCGCGATGGCGTTCGTGCAAGGACCGACGAGCTTCTATGTGCTGCGCTTCCTGCTTGGTGCTGCGGAAGCAGGCTTCTTCCCCGGCATCATCCTCTATCTCTCCTACTGGTTCCCGGCGCGCCAGCGCGCAGCCGTCACCGCGCTGTTCATGGCCGCCGCGCCGCTCTCCACGGTTCTCGGCTCTCCGGTTTCCGGCGCGCTGCTGGAGATGGACGGCATTCTCGGCTTCAAGGGCTGGCAGTGGCTGTTCCTGATCGAGGCGCTGCCGGCGGTGCTGCTCGGCTTCGTCGTGCTCGCCTACATGACCGATCGTCCGGAGCAGGCGCGCTGGCTCGCCGACGACGAGCGCGACTGGCTGGTGCGCACGATGAATGCCGAGCTGGCGAGCAAGGCCGCCACCGCGAGCCACAGCATCTGGCGCGGGCTGGCCGACATCCGCGTGCTGGCGCTCGCGCTGGTCTATTTCGGCACCTCGGCCGGCCTCTACACGCTCGGCGTCTGGGCGCCGCAGATCATCAAGCAGTTCGGACTGTCGTCCTTCACCGTCGGCTTCCTCAACGCGGTGCCACCGACCGTGGCCGTGGTCGTCATGATCCTGTGGGCGCGCCATTCCGACCGTACCGCCGAGCGCACCTGGCACGTCGTGCTGGCCTGCGTGGCCGCAGCCGTCGGGCTCTGGTTGGCCGGGCTGTCGACCAGTGTCGCCGCCGTCCTCGCTGCGCTCACGCTCGTCAATGTCGGCATCTCCTCCTCGAAGCCGCCGCTGTGGAGCATGCCGACCATGTTCCTGTCCGGCTCGGCCGCCGCGGCGGGCATCGCAACCATCAACTCGATCGGCAATCTCGGCGGATTCGTCGGTCCCGCGATGATCGGCTGGATCAAGGACCAGACCGGCAGCTTCAATGGCGGGCTCTATTTTGTCGCCGGCCTGCTGGTGGTATCGGCGGTGCTGACCCTGTTGCTGTCACGTTCACAAAGTGCGAAGGCCCAAGCAGCCACGCCGTCCTGACCTCATCAACGGAGCTCTTTCATGCGCACCCATTCCATCGCCGCCATTCCCGCCGACGGCATCGGCCCCGAGGTCATCTCCGAAGGCGTCCGCGTGCTCGAGGCACTCGCCAAGCGCGCGGGCGACATCAGCTTCAACGTCAAGACCTTCGACTGGGGCTCGGACTACTACAAGAAGCACGGCGTGATGATGCCGGCCGACGGACTCGCGGAGCTGAAAAAGTTCGACGCGATCTATTTCGGCGCGGTCGGCGCTCCCGACGTGCCCGACCACATCACGCTGTGGGGCCTGCGGCTGCCTATCTGCCAGGGATTTGATCAGTACGCCAACGTCCGTCCGACCAAGATCCTGCCCGGTGTGGCCTCGCCCTTGCGCAATGTCGCCGTCGGCGATCTCGACTGGGTGATCGTGCGCGAGAATTCCGAGGGCGAATATGCCGGCATGGGCGGCCGGGCGCATCGCGGCCTGCCGGAGGAGGTCGGCACCGAGGTCGCGGTCTTCACCCGCGTCGGCGTCACCCGCATCATGCGCTACGCGTTCAAGCTGGCGCAGTCGCGCCCGCGCAAGTTCCTCACCGTCGTCACCAAGTCGAATGCGCAGCGCCATGGCATGGTGATGTGGGACGAGATCGCCGCCGAGGTGGCGCGGGAATTCCCCGACGTGACCTGGGACAAGATGCTGGTCGATGCGATGACCGTGCGCATGACGCTGCAGCCGAAGAGCCTCGACACCATCGTGGCGACCAATTTGCATGCCGACATCCTGTCCGATCTCGCCGGCGCGCTGGCCGGCAGCCTCGGCGTGGCGCCGACCGGCAACATCGATCCGGAGCGGCGCTTCCCGTCGATGTTCGAGCCGATCCATGGTTCGGCGTTCGATATCACCGGCAAGGGCATCGCCAACCCGGTCGCGACGTTCTGGACCGGCGCGCAAATGCTCGAGCATCTCGGCGAGACGGACGCGGCCGCGCGGCTGATGGCTGCGGTCGAGAAAGTCTGTGCAGCCGGCATCCTGACCCCCGATGTTGGCGGCACGGCGACGACCAAGCAGGTGACCGACGCCGTCATCGACGCGATCCACGGCTCCAACGCCTGAGGCGTGCTGTTCTCTTGCACAATTCTGGCGTGTTCCGTGTCGCGCTTGCAATGGACGCTGCGGGGCGTATATCAGCGCTTCCGCTGCGTCCGCGCATGCCAATCACATGCGTGTCATAGAGACGCGAGACACGGCTTAAGGAGAAAGGACACATCATGCGTCGTCACCGTCGAGCCAAGATCGTCGCGACTGTCGGTCCCGCGAGCAATTCTCCGGAGATGCTGAAAGCGCTGTTCCTCGCCGGTGTGGACACCTTTCGTCTCAACTTGAGCCACGGCACCCAGGCCGATCACGCCAAGGTCCATGCCGCGGTCCGCGCCCTCGAGAAGGAAGTGCAGCGGCCGATCGGCATCTTGATGGATCTGCAGGGTCCTAAGATTCGCGTCGGCACGCTGCGCGACAAGAAGATCCAGGTCGAAGCCGGCGAGACGATTCGATTTGTTCTCAACGGCACCGAGGGCGACAAGACATCGATTCCGTTGCCGCATCCGGAAATCTTTGCGGCAGTCTCGCCCGGTCACGATCTTCTGATCGATGACGGCCGCGTGCGCGTCCGCGTCACCGGCCTCGGCGACGACTGGATCGAGGCCAAGGTGATCGTCAGCGGCGCGATCTCCAATCACAAGGGCGTCAATCTGCCCGGCACCATTCTGGAGCTATCGCCGCTGACGGCCAAGGACCGTTCTGATCTTGCCTTTGGGCTCGACCTCGGCGTCGACTGGGTGGCGCTGTCGTTCGTGCAGAAGCCGTCCGACGTGCTGGAGGCGAGGGGCCTGATCAATGGCCGCGCCGGCATCATGTCCAAGATCGAGAAACCGGCGGCGCTGGAGCGGATCGACGACATCATCCAGCTCTCTGACGCGATCATGGTTGCGCGCGGCGATCTCGGCGTCGAGATTCCCAACGAGGACGTGCCGGGCAAGCAGAAGGAGCTGGTGCGCGCCTGCCGGCTCGCGGTGAAGCCGGTGATCGTCGCGACGCAGATGCTGGATTCGATGGTCGCGACGCCGACGCCGACGCGCGCCGAGGTCTCCGACGTCGCGACCGCGATCTATGACGGCGCCGACGCGGTGATGCTGTCGGCGGAATCGGCCAGCGGGCAATATCCGCGCGAGGCGGTGGCGATGATGGACAGCATCATCAAGGCCACCGAAGGCCACAAGATGTACCGCTCGATCGTCGAGGCGACGCAGCCGGGCGAGGAGCAGACGCCGCCGCATGCGGTGGCGACCGCGGCGGCCGATCTCGCCTCGGCGATCCACGCCAAGGCGATCGTGGCCTATACGTCGAGCGGCACCTCGGCCTCGCGCGTTGCGCGCAAGCGGCCGAGCCTGCCGATTCTGGCGATCACGCCGAATGAGGACACCTCGCGGCGGATGTGCCTGCTGTGGGGCGCGCACAGCGTGCTGTCGCAGGACGTGCAGAGCTACGAGGAGATGGTCGAGCGCGCGACCTTCTTCGCCGTGCAGGAGGAGTTCGCTGAAGCCGGCGACCTGCTCGTCGTCGTCGCCGGCATTCCGTTCGCGCAGACCGGCACCACCAACAATCTGCGCGTCGTCACCGTGCCGAGATAGGAGGCTGATTTTCCCTGTTCGCGCTGCCCGCCTGTCGCCTGATTGTCGCACCCCGCTGGTATCGCGGGGCAGTGACGAGGGACATCGCGAGTCGTCAAACGAGCGGTGTCCGGTCGCGGTCCGGCAGGATGGGTTCTGCCGGTGCGGCGTTTCGTCATCGCGGTGTCATCAGGGACTGTTAGGTGGGCGCGCATGGGACTTGAGACTGCTGGTGAAGAAAGCCCGGCTCGGCGCTTTCGGACGTTGTTCATCTCGGACGTTCATCTCGGAGCCCGCGGCTCGCAGGCCAATCTCCTTGTCGATTTCCTGCGTCACCATGATGCCGACACGATCTATCTGGTCGGCGACATCATCGACGGCTGGGCGCTCAAATCGAGCTGGCATTGGCCGCAGTCGCATAACGACCTGGTGCAGAAGATGCTGCGCAAGGCCCGCAAGGGCGCCAAGATCGTCTATGTCCCCGGCAATCACGACGAGTTCCTGCGCGGCTATTACGGCACGCATTTCGGCGGCATCGACGTCGTCGAGAACATCTTGCACACCGGCACCGACGGCAAACGCTATCTGGTGATCCACGGCGACATCTTCGATCTGGTCGTGCAGAATGCGCGCTGGCTCGCCCATCTCGGCGACAAGGCCTATGACTTCGCCATCCAGATGAACCGTCTGGTCAACTTCTTCCGTCGCATGTTCGGCGTTCCCTATTGGTCGCTGTCGCAATGGGCCAAGCAGAAGGTCAAGAACGCCGTCAACTACATCGGCGCGTTCGAGACGGCGCTGGCCTCGGAGGCGCGGCGGCATGGCGCTGATGGCGTGATCTGCGGCCACATCCATTGCGCCGTCATCCGCGACCAGGACGGCATTCGCTACATGAATTGCGGCGACTGGGTCGAGAGCTGCACGGCGCTGGTCGAGCACGAGGACGGCCGTTTCGAGATCCTGACCTGGACCGATCCGCAGCGGCAACCCGCGCCGGTTCCGCAGCTGGCCGCCCGCGCCGCCTGACACCGGTTCCCTTGCCTCTCGGCAATCGGGCGCGGTAAAATAGGGGTATGACAGCTCATTCCCCGATCCTGCCCGTGACCGCCGCCGACATCGAGGCGGCGGCACGCGTCCTCGCGCCCGTGGCCGTGCGGACTCCGCTGCTGCCGGCTCCCGTGCTCAACGAGCGGTTCAAAGCGAACGTCTTCGTGAAGCCGGAGGTGCTGCAGCGGACCGGCTCGTTCAAGTTCCGCGGCGCCTACAACAAGCTGGCGTCGATCCCGGAAGCAGCGCGCGGCAACGGCGTCGTCGCATTCTCCTCCGGCAATCATGCGCAGGGCGTCGCCCATGCCGCCACATTGCTGGGCATGGACGCCACGATTGTGATGCCCTCGGATGCGCCGGCGGCCAAGCGCGAGCGCACCAAGGCGTTCGGTGCCGACGTCGTGCTCTATGATCGCGATCGCGAGGACCGCGAAGCGATCGCGCGCGATATCGCAGCAAAGCGCGGCTCGACGGTGGTGCCGCCCTATGACGATCCCTACGTCATCGCAGGGCAGGGCACCGTCGGTCGTGAAATCGCCGAAGATCTCGCGGCGCTCGGCCTGTCGCCGGATCTGGTGATCGTCCCGGCTTCGGGCGGTGGACTGCTTGCCGGCGTCTCGACCGCGGTCAAGGCGCGCTTTCCCAACACCCGGATGGTCGTGGCCGAGCCAAAGGGTTTTGACGACCATGCGCGCTCGCTACGGGCCGGCCACCGCGAGGCGCACGACGCAAAGGGCCGGACCATCTGTGACGCGCTGATGGCGGCGATTCCAGGCGAGATCACCTTCGCCATCAACAGCCAACTGCTGTCGGCCGCGGTCGAGGCTTCGGATGAGGAGGTGGGGCGCGCGGTCGGCTTTGCCTTCCGGGAGCTGAAGCTCGTGGTCGAGCCCGGCGGTTCGGTCGGGCTTGCAGCATTGCTGGCCGGCCGGCTGGATGTGGCGGGCAAGACGGTGGTGATCGTTTTGTCCGGCGGCAATGTCGATGCTGAGCTCTACGCCAGGCTGATCGCCTGACGATCAAGCCTCAGTGAAAGCTGAGGCCGCCTTTTGCAAATCCCCCGCCGCCCATCCGCAGTCCGGACTGCGCGACGTGCGGCGTGCTCCGCGCCGGGCCGCCCTGCATCCCGCCTTGGCCACGCGCCATCGACGGATGCGACGCGTTGATGTTCGGCTTGAACGGTCCGGAATTGCCGGGGAAGGGACGCCGCACTTCGCGGGCGTCGAATGGCCGCCCAGGACTGCGCTTCAGTGGATCGCGCTGGATTTTCGTAGCCACAGGCGGATTTGTCGGCGGCACGATCCTGTCGCGCAACTTGGTCTGAGCGATAGGCCCGGGATCGACGACCTTGTTGGGACCCGCGTTGTTGATGGCATTGCCTTTCGTGACCACCGTTGGCGGCAGCGGTCCGTGCGGCACGGTGGCGGCCGGCAGCGTCGGTTGCGGGGCTGGATGGCTCTGGATCTGCGGACCGGGATTGAACGGTCGCGCGATCGGTGCCAGTTGCGGTGGCATCATGAGACGGCTCGGTTGCAGCACGGGGATGGGCCGAGGCTGTCCCTGCAGCCGCAGTGCGACCGGCGCATATGGGCTGTCGGCATAGGATTCACGGAAGCTCTGATAGGCGGCCGGCGAATTCGCCAGCACGGCCTGGTGCCAGGCCGTGGCCTGCACGAGGCCGGCGAGCAGTGCGCGGATGCGGTCGGCGAGCGGATCGCGCGGATACAGCTCGATGAACTCGCGATAATATTGCGGACGGTTCTCCGACAGCACGTAGTCATAGGCCTGCCGCACGGACCGGCTGGGCAGGTTGGCCGCCATCTGGATCACCGGCGCGTTCTCGGCAGGGCGCGCCGCCGCGACCAGCGTATCCCCGAAGAAGGTGAAATCACTGGTCAACGAGGAGCTTTCCCATGGCGTCTGTCGTCCGTCGGTGCTCTGGTTCACCTGTAGGCGAATGCGCTTGAACAATTGCTCGATCGGCAGGTTCGGCTGCCGCGCCAGGTTCAGGAACGCCTGCGCGTACGGGCTGTGCTCGCCACGCCCGTCGAGCGCCTCCGCGCCAGGCGAGGTCGAGTATCCGAGGATCGAACCGTTCGGCGCGTCGACGATGGCAAGTCCGCGTCCGGCATCGTTGATGGCAGGGAATGGATTGTTGCGGCAGGCGTCCAGCACGACGATCCGCATCCGGCTCGGGATGGCGTCGAGCGTTGCCATCAGGTCCACCAGACGGATGGTCCCCGTCGTCAGGTCGGAGGGCGCTGAGATACGGGCATCGATCGGGATCAGATAGTTCTCGCCCGCGAGCTGAACCCCGTGGCCGGCGTAGTAGACCATTGCCACGGTGTTCGGGCCGTGTGCTGCCACCCGGCTCGAGAAATCCTCGACGACCTTGAGCATCTCGTTCTGCGTCAGGTCGGTCGCCGTGATCACCTCGAAGCCGGCTGAGTTCAACAGCTTGGCAACAGCATGGGCGTCGTTGTCCGGGTTCTCCAGCGGCGGCGCGTTCTGATAGCTCGCATTGCCGATCACGAGCGCGACGCGTGGCTCGGCTCCTTGAGGGATCGCGGCGGGCGTGTTGCTCTCTTTTGCCGGTGAGGGAGCTGCCAGCGCGCGCGGTGGTGTGTGAAGGATGTCGAGCTCACTGCCGGCGGCGAACGCCGAGTCCGGGCCGACCCAGGCCATCAGGCCCAGCAGCGCGGACATGAGCAGGGATTTCCAGGCGGATGTTACAGCGCGAAATTTTGGAACGGACACGGCGTTCTCCTCGAGCATGCGCAAAGCGAATGGCTTGAGGATCAGGCTACGCAGGTCGCGCAACAGCGTAAGTGATCCGCGTCACCCATTAATGCGGCACCTTTCGGTGCTCAGCGATCGAGGTTCAACAGGAGGCGGCCGAGATGCACTCGCCCTACGAGAAGAATGCGATCTTCTCAGGCTGGGTCATGCGACGGATCGGCGCCAACGAGTCGTTGGCGGGTGCCTGCGGCCGCTGCAGAAGGCCGTTCGACAGCAGCGTCGATCCCAGCGACGGCTCGTAGGCAGGCTTGGGCATCGCGGACGCGCTGGTGCTGTGAGCCGCGGCGGCGGTCGGGCGGACCTGCTGGATCGGCGCAACGTCGGCCTTCGGGGCCGCTGCGGGAGATTGAGCTGCGACCGCAGCCGCCACGGCGGCCAGGGTCTCGATGGTGATCGCCTCCGGAAGCGGTGGCGATACGGGCACGCTGGGGACCGGCGCCGGGGCTGCAGGCGAGGCCATGCGCGGGGCCGCCGCGGGCGGGGCCGGCATCGGAGGGGAAGACATCGGCGGAGCCGACATCGTGGGCGCAGCGGGAGCCGGCGCCGCGCTGGCAACCGGGGCTTCTGCCGTGGTCAGCACGAGATCCGGCTCCGACGGCGCTGTCTCGCTGAAGCTCGCGACGATGTCGTCGTCGACCGAGGTCGGCTCCTCAATGTCGAAGCCGAGCGTCCTGGCCCGGCTGAACTCCTCATCGTCGATCGGATCGGGGGCACCCATCTCCGCCGCGACCAATTCCAGGATGGCTTCGTCGTGGGCTTCTGCGGCGACGGCGTCATCCAGGGCCGCCGCGGCGTGCTGCTCGATCTCGAGCAGGGCTTCGTCCACCGACGGCTCGGTCGCAGCTTCCGGGGGCTGCACCACCGCCGAAGCGGCGGTGTCGACCATCCTGGCCTCAACCGCTGCAGCCGCCATGATCACAGCATCAGCGCCGGAGGATGTCTCGACCGATTCGATCGCGGCCACTGCGGCAACGAGCGGAATGGTCATCTCAAGCCCGGCTTGGGCCGCCTCCATCTGTTCCGGCACGGGCTGCGGCTCCGGAGCCACCTGTGGCTCAGCCGAGACCGTCGCCGCCGCAGTCGGACCCGATGCGACATCGGGTGTCGGCGGGGCCGCAGCTTCGGTCGCCGGTTCGATCTCGTCAGCCGCGGGCGGAATGCTTGCTTTCTCCGCGTCGAACTCCTTCAGCCGCGTCTTGATGATCTCGAAGGCCGCAAGCAGCGCGACCTTGGGGTCGGCGCACGCAAGCTGGTCGCAGGCGGCCTCGATCGACGTGACCTGTGAATCGATCAGGTCGCAGATCCGCGAGTCCGCACCGATCTCGCGCCAGCGCCAGGAAATTTCCTTGATGATTCGGATGCCCTTGCGCACCGGCGCCAGGTTCTGCTCGAGGGCCATGCTGTCGACCGCAGTGGCGGCGGCGAGTGCGGCGTCTTCGACCGTGGCGCGGATCGCGGCCAGCGCTTCGGGCAGTGCCTTGCTGTCGGCCTGCTCGAACTCCTGCTGCTGCTGACGCTGTGAGGCCAGCGCATGCTCGATGCGGGCCACCGCGTCGAGCACCATGCTGGTGTCGGCATTGCGGTTGCGCTTGGCGTATTCGCCAAGGAACCAGCGGCCTCGGGACGTCTCCATGAAGGCGTCGCGGATCGCCTCGTAATCGGCCTCGTTCGGCTGAGCCGCACGGGCGGATATCGGCGAGAGGGCGAAGACTTCATCGACCATGGCAAACCTATCGCGCACATTGCTGCGCGTTGGCATAACGATCACCATGATATTGATCGAATCGCAATTGAATTGATGCCACTGTCCCGACAAATCTCCACCATATCGCCGGTATTGTCGCGCCGATTCGCGGACAGGTTGGGGCTGTTCTATGGCGCTGTGTTCGTGCTCTCGGGCACGCATCTGCCGTTCTTTCCCGTATGGCTACGGGCGATCGGCCTGGATGCCGCATGGATTGGGGTCATCGTTGCGGTTCCCGCCGTAACCCGCTTCACCGTCCTGCCGCTGATCACCGCGGTTGCCGAGCGCCGGCAGGCCCTGCGCGCCGCGATGCGGCTGACCACCTTCGCAACGGCATCGGGCTTTGTGGCTCTTGCCTTCCAGCGCGAACCCTGGCTGGTATTCCTGGTCTACGTGGCAACCTGCTGTCTCTGGACACCCGTTGTCCCGCTGACGGACGCTTATGCGCTCCGTGGCGTGATGAGCTATGGCCTGAACTACGGTCGCCTGCGGCTGTGGGGATCGGCCGCATTCATCGCCGGAACGCTGCTGTGCGGCGGGCTGGTCGACTTCGCGCCGTCGTCCGAGCTGATCTGGATCATCGTCTCGGTCGCGCTGTGCGGTGCGGCAAGCAGCCTGCTGCTGCAGGCGCTGCCGCCGCTGCCGCATGGCGCCGGCCTGGCCCGGGACGGGCGCAGTCTGCTGGGCAATCCGAGCTTCCTCTGCATCATCGCCGCTTCGGCGCTGATCCAGGCAAGCCATGCGGCCTACTACACGTTCTCCGCCATCGAGTGGAAGGCGCAGGGCTTCAGCGGGCTGACCATCGCTTGGCTCTGGACCATGGGCGTGCTGGCCGAGATCGTCGTGTTCGCCCTGTCGCCCCGGTTCACGCTGGCGCCCGCGAGCCTGGTCATGATCGGCGCGATGGCGGCCGTGCTGCGCTGGAGCCTCACGGCCCAGGAGCCCCATGCGGGTGGGCTCGCCGCGGTCCAGATCAGTCACGGCTTCACCTTCGGGCTGACCCTGGTTGGAACCATGGGGCTGTTGGTCCGCCAAGTGCCGGCGCAGCTGACGGCGCGCGGGCAGGGCTATTATGCGGCTGCGAGCGGAGTGGTCGGCTCGGCGGCATCGGCCCTCTCTGGGCCGGTCTATGCGGCCTATGGACCCGGTGTCTACTACGTGATGGCCGCGATGGCCGGAGCGGGCGGCGTCCTGATGTGGATCGCGCACCGAAGCCTGTCGTTTCAGCCCCACAACGCCTGATCGGGCGGATAGACCAGGCTGTCCTCGTAGTGCAGGCCATGCTCGCAATCCTCGGCGAGCAGCAGCGGACCGTCCAGATCGACGAAACGGGCGAAAGGCGTCAGCAGCATGGCCGGTGCCATCGACAGCGATGTCGCCACCATGCAGCCGACCATGATGTCGAAGCCGAGAGCGCGCGCGGCTTCGGCCATGGCAAGCGCCTCGGTGAGTCCTCCGGTCTTGTCGAGCTTGATGTTGACGGCGTCATAGCGTCCGCGCAGCGCTTCGAGCGAGTCGCGGTCATGCACGCTCTCGTCGGCGCAGACGGTGAGCGGGCGCGCGATCTTTCCGAGCGCTTCGTCTTTCCCTGCGGGCAGCGGCTGCTCGACCAGCGTGACGCCGGCGGTGGCGCAGGCTGCGAGATTGGATTCCAAATTCGCTTCGGTCCAGGCCTCGTTGGCGTCGACGATCAGTTGTGACTGCGGCGCCGCCGCTCGCACGGCTGCAATCCGCGCAGGATCGCCGTCGCCGCCGAGCTTGATCTTGAGCAGCGGGCGATGCGCGGCCTTGGCCGCAGCTTTGGCCATCACATCGGGGCTCCCGAGCGAAATCGTGTAGGCCGTGACGCACGGTGCCGGTGCGCGACGTCCGAGCAGGTCCCAGATGCGCCGGCCGCTCCGCTTGGCTTCGAGGTCGAGCAGCGCGCAGTCGAGCGCATTGCGCGCCGCGCCCGGCGGCATCGCCGTCTGCAGGGCGGCGCGGTCGAGACCAGAGGCGAGCGCATCGCGCATCCCGAGCAGGGCGCTCAGCGCCGCATCGGGCGTTTCGCCATAACGCGGATAGGGCACGCATTCGCCGCGGCCAACCATCGTCCCGTGTCGCAGCTCCGCGATCACTGTCACGGCTTCGGTCTTGGCGCCGCGGCTGATCGTGAAGCTGCCGGCGATCGGCCAGTGGCCGATCCGGGCGTCCAGTATTGGAAAACCGTTGGAAGTCATTTGAAAGTCTGGCGCTTTGTGAACCGGAATGAGGCGCTTGGGACTTGCGCGATCTGACCGACTATGGCTGTTGATAGTGGTCTCCGGCAAGGTGGTAGCGACGCGGTGGGATTTTTCTCGTCAAGGAGCGGACGTCCAAGGCTCCGAGGATGGCCGTCGTGAAGGGCGGCCCTGATTTGCAGCGCAGTGGCGATGGCAACGCGCTGTCGCTGCGCGCGACCGGCGCCTGGACTGCGCCCTTTGCGCCGTCGCTCGAACGGCTCGTCGCCGATGCCGAAAAGCTCGCCGGCAAGAAGATCGATGTCTCCATCGACGTCTCCCAAGTCTCCAAGCTCGACACGTTCGGTGCCTGGCTGATCGAGCGGCTGCGCCGCAGCTTCACGACCGGAACCGTCGAGGTCCGGATCGATGGGCTCTCTGCGAACTACGCCAGCCTGGTCGACGAGGTTCGACGCGTCAGCACCGCGCCCAATGGCGACGCGACGATGGTGACCATCACCGGCATGCTCGGCCAGATCGGTCTCAGTGTCGCCGGCATCTTCGGCACGATCGCCGCGCTGATCGACATGCTCGGCGCCGTGATCGTCGCCAGCGGCCGGGTCCTCATTCATCCCCGCAGCTTCCGATTGACCTCGACCATCCATCATCTCGAGCAGGTGTGCTGGCGCGCGGTGCCGATCATCGTGCTGATCACCTTCCTGATCGGCTGCATCATCGCTCAGCAGGGCATCTTCCATTTCCGAAGGTTCGGCGCCGACATCTTCGTCGTCGACATGCTCGGCGTGCTGGTGCTGCGCGAGATCGGCGTGCTGCTGGTGGCGATCATGATCGCGGGCCGGTCGGGTAGCGCCTACACGGCCGAGCTCGGCTCGATGAAGATGCGCGAGGAGATCGACGCGCTGCGCACGATGGGCTTCGATCCGATCGAGGTCCTGATCCTGCCGCGCATGCTCGCGCTGGTGATCGCACTGCCGATCCTGGCCTTCCTCGGCGACATCGCCGCGCTCTATGGCGGTGGGCTGGTGGCCTGGTTCTATGGCGGCGTCGATCCCGAAGCCTTCCTGCTGCGCCTGCGCGATGCGATCTCGATCGATCATTTCAAGGTCGGGCTGCTCAAGGCGCCGGTGATGGCGGCGGTGATCGGGATCGTCGCCTGCGTCGAAGGACTGGCAGTGCAGGGCAGTGCCGAGTCGCTGGGGCGCCACACCACTTCGTCGGTGGTGAAGGGCATCTTCTTCGTCATCGTGATGGACGGCGTGTTCGCGATCTTCTTCGCCGCGGTCGGGATGTGAACTGAGATGATGCAGGAGGTCTCCGATCCGATCATCCGCGTGCGTGACGTCACCGTACAGTTCGGCAAGACGCGCGTGCTCGACGGGCTCGACCTCGACGTCAAGCGCGGCGAGATCCTGGGCTTCGTCGGTCCATCCGGCGCCGGCAAGTCGGTGCTGACGCGCACCATCATCGGCCTCGTGCCGAAGCTGTCGGGCAACATCGAGGTGTTCGGCGTCGATCTCGACGCCGCCGATCGTGCCGGCCGCCGCGCCGTCGAGCGGCGCTGGGGCGTGCTGTTCCAGCAGGGCGCGTTGTTCTCCTCGCTCACCGTGCGGCAGAACATCCAGTTCCCGGTCCGGGAGTATCTCAAGGTCTCGCAGCGTCTGCTCGACGAGATCATGATCGCAAAGCTGGTGATGGTCGGATTGCGGCCCGATGTTGCTGATCGTTTCCCGAGCGAGCTGTCGGGGGGCATGATCAAGCGCGTGGCGCTGGCACGCGCGCTCGCGCTCGATCCGGAGCTGGTGTTCCTCGACGAGCCGACCTCGGGGCTCGACCCGATCGGCGCCGGCGATTTCGACGAGCTCGTCCGGACCCTGCAGCGCACTTTGGGACTGACGGTTTTCATGGTAACCCATGATCTCGACAGCCTGTATACGGCGTGCGACCGCATCGCCGTGCTGGGCGACGGCAAGATTATCGCCGCGGGATCGATGGCCGACATGCAGGCCTCGGAACATCCGTGGCTCCGACAGTATTTCCACGGCAAGCGTGCCCGAGCCGTGATGGGGTAGCGCGACGCGCCCCAGGGACGATTTTTGTGAGCGGGAGTGGGGACTGCCGCGACAAAGTTGATGGGGTGGGTGCCGCTGTCCGGCGCCAACCGACAGTGCACGGAAGCGGGGGCCGGATGACCGCCGCGACGTGCCGGTACCGGAGTTGGTAATGGAAACGCGGGCGAATTACGTCCTGATCGGGTCGTTCACGCTGGCTGTGATTGCCGCGGCGATCGGATTTGTCCTCTGGTTTCAGAGCCTGCACACGACCAAGCAGCGCAGCCCGCTGCGGGTCGTGTTCGAGGGTCCGGCCGCGGGTCTGCGCAACGGCGGCAGCGTCAACTTCAATGGTATCCGGGTCGGTGAGGTCATCTCGGTCAAGCTCGACAATCCGCGCCGCGTCGTCGCGCTGGCGATGGTCGAGAACAACGCGCCGATCCGCAAGGACACCCTGGTCGGGCTCGAGTTCCAGGGCCTGACCGGCGTCGCCGCGATCTCGCTGAAGGGCGGCGAGGAGGCTGCGCCGCCGCCGCCGCTCGACGAGGATGGCGTGCCGATGCTGCGTGCCGATCCGACCCGGCTGCAGGACGTGACCGAAGCGATCCGAGCCACCTTGCAGAACATCAACAAGGTGGTCGCGGACAACCAGGACGCCGTGAAGAACTCGATCAAGAATCTCGAGGTGTTCACCCAGTCGCTGGCCCGCAATTCCGAGCGCATCGATGGCGTCATGAGCCGTGTCGACGGCATCATGGGCAAGGCCGATACCCTGATGCTCGGTCTCAACACGCTGGCCGGCGGCAAGGATGGCGGCGAGCTGTTCCTGACGGTGAAATCGATCCGGGAGCTCGCCGAGGATCTGGACAAACGCTCCGGCGCGCTGATGGCCGATGGACGGCGCACGCTGTCCGACATCAGCCGCGCCGTGAACAATTTCGACCGCAATCCGACCCGGGTCCTATTCGGGGCCAGCAACGCCAGCCCGAGCAACGCCCAGGCCTCGCAGCCCGCGCCCGCGGCGCCCACCAGCGGGCGGCGGTGAGGGAGGCGGGCGGGCGCAGGGCGTAGCGAGAGGCAGCGCCTCGGTGCCCTCCGCGGCGATGCACCGATTGCTCCACGCTCGGCTTGGCATTGTCCCGTCTCATGCTGACTGGCATCCCGGGCGCCTGCAACGACGGCTGCCGTGCCGGTCGGGCCGGCGACGGGCAAATCCGAAAACGCTTCACTGGACCCCGATAAGCGAAACGGAGGCCTCGCGGCCTCCGTTGTCTATTCTCATCGCGGTCGGCTCCTCGCCATCCGCTAGTCGCTGTTCGCTGCTCCCGTCACGCCAGCCTTCCGGCGGCGTGGGCGAGCAAGGTGTAGACCAGCCCGGTCTCCGAGGTGAGCTGGGCACGCAGCGCCTGCGGATTGCGGTCGTCGCGTGCGACCTCGTCGAGCAGCCGCTCGAACTCGGTGATGTAGCGGTCCACCGTCTGCTTGAAGGTGCGGTCGGCGCGGTACTTGCGGGCGACCTCGTCGAACGCCTTCTGGCCGGCCGGGGTGTAGAGACGCTTGGAGAACGCCTTGGTCTCGCCCCGCTGGTAGCGGTCCCACATCTCGGCCGCGAGATTGCGGTCCATCAGCCGTGCGATGTCGAGCGACAGCGACTCCAGCGGATTGCCCGACTGCTGCGCCGGACCGCGGCCACGCGGCGGCTGGGGCTGGCCGGCGGTGCTGTTGTCGGCCCGGTTGAGCAGGTCGGACAGCCAGTTGTCGCTGCGCTGATCGGCGACCGGACCCATCGGCGGCGCCTCGACCCGGCGTGGCTGCGGCGGCGGGGCCGGCGGCTGCATGCCGAGATCCGGCGGCGGCAGGTTGGCGACGCTGGTCGCAGCCGGCTCGCGCAGGCGCATGTCCGGCCGGCCGCCGACGGCTGCGGCGACGATCGGCTCTTCCTGACGGATCACGGCCGCTGGCGCCGCGACCGCGGCGGGACGCGACGCGCTGACCACGTCGAGACCGCGGCCGTGATGCGCGACGATCCGGTTGAGTTCGGCCAGCGCCTCGATCTGGTCGACGATGACCTTGCGCATCTGCGCCGTGCTCTCGGCGGCCTCCTGCGGCATCTCCAGCACGCCGCGGCGCAGCTCGTTGCGCGTCGCCTCGAGCTCGCGATGCATCTCGGCGGTCATCTGCTTCATGCTCGACACCAGCGTGGCGAACTTCTCCGCCGACTGCTTGAACATCGCATCGGCTTCCTGCGTGCTCTGCTGGTAGATCTCCTGCATCTGCGACGTGGTGAGGCGGCGTTCCTCCTCCGCGTTGGCGCGGATGGCCTCGAACTGGCGGCTGAGCGCGGTCGAGCCGGCCCCCGCCGTTTCCGCCACGACCCGGGCGATGTCGCGGGCGCGCTCCTCGGCGGCCGCCAAGGACTCGTCGAGCAGGGTGGTGAAGCGCGTCAGACGCTGGTCGAGATCGGCGGTGCGCAGATCGATAGTGGTGACCAGCGATTCCAGCGTCGTCTTGCGATCCGAGATCGAGACGGTCGCATCGCGGTTGCTCTGCTCGACGATGGCCGCCGCCTCGATCAGCGCCTTGCCATGCGCGTCGAACTGGCCGGACAGCGAGTTGAGATCCTCCAGCGCCCGCGACGTCTTGGAGTTGAACACGTTGAGCTGGTCCTCGAGCGTCTGCGTCGCGGTGCCGTTGCGTGCGGTGACGTCGTTCATCGCGGTGACGAAGTCGGCCACCCGGGTGACCAGCGCCCGCTCCAGCGAGTTGAGGTTGTCGTGGGCGCCGGTCAGGACCTCCTGCAGCAGGATGTTGCCCTCGCGCAGACGTTCGAACAGGGCGACCGTATCGGTGCGCAGGATCTTGCTCGTCTCCTGCATCTCGGTGACCGCAGCCACCGAGACCTGGCGCGACTGCTCGATCGCCGCGCGCGAGGCCTGCTCCAGCTCCTTGAGCGACTTGGTGATCGCGGTGGTCGCGAGCTCTCCCGCCGAGGTGATGGTGCGGGCGACCTCGGAGCCGTTGCCATTGACGCTCTGGGCGAAGTTCTGGCCGCGGACCTCGATCGCCTTCAGCGCGTCGGTGGTGACGCGATCGATCTCGATCGTGAGCTGGTTGGTCTTCGAGTTGAGTGCCTCCACAAGGGTGCCGCGCTTGCCGTCGAGCATCTGCGACAGCCGCTCGCTCTGCTGCTGCACATAGGTGACGATCTCGTCGGTCTTGCCGGTCATGGCCGAGCCGAACGAGTTGCCGGCGGCGAGCACCGAGCGCTCGATCTCGGTCGAGGTCGACTTGACCCGCGTGGAGACCTCGTTGGAGGCGGCGACGAGCGCGCTCTGCGCATTGAGCGCGCTGCTCTGGATCGCATCGGTGGTGTTCGCCGCGACGGAATTGATGACGCGCTCGATCTCCGACGACATCGCCTTGAGCTGGCCCGCGGTGTCGGTGGAGGTGGCGGTCAGCAGGTTCTGTGCCTCGCGCGCGCCGCCGACGATCACCGCGACCGTCTCGGTCGTGGTCGTCGTCAGCACCGCCTGGGCTTCGCGTGCGCTGCCGACCAGGGTGGCCGCGGTGTCGGCCGACGTGGCGGTCAGCGACATCTGCGCCTGGCGCGCGCTGTTGAGGATCGAGGTCGCGGTATCGGCGCCGACGGACGACAGCGTCCGCTCGACGTCGACGGCCAGCGACTTGACGTGCTCGGTTGCTTCCGTCGAGGCGGTGACGAGCTTCGACTGGACGTCGCGGGCGCTGTCGACGATCGCTGCGGCGGTGCTGGTTCCGACCGCGGCGAGCGTGCGCTCGACGTCGGCCGCCAGCGACTTGACGTGATTGGCCGCTTCGGACGAAGCGCTGATCAGCGTGCTCTGCGCTTCCCGGGCGCCGCCGGTGATCGTTTCCGCGGTGGTCGTCCCCGCGATCGACAGCGAGCGCTGGACGTCGACGGTCAGCGCCTTGACCTGTTCGGCCGCTTCGCTCGATGCCGCGAGCAGGGCATGCTGGGCATCACGGGCGCCCGCCGTGATGGCTTCGGCGGTTTCCGTCCCGGCACTGGTCAGCGAGCGCTGCACGTCGGCTGCGAGCGACTTCACGTGCTCGGCCGCGTTGGAGGAGGCGGACACCAGCGTGTTCTGGACCTCGCGTGCACCGGCGAGGATCGAGGCTGCCGTGGCCGAGCCGGCGGCCGTCAGCGCCTGCTCGACGTCGACGGCGAGCGACTTGACGTGGGTGGCGGCATCGGAGGAGGCGGACACCAGCGTGTTCTGGGCCTCGCGCGCACCGGCGAGGATCGAGGCTGCGGTGGTCGAGCCTGCCGCCGTGAGCGTGCGCTCGACGTCGGCCGACAGCGACTTGATCTGGTCGGCGGTCTCGCCGGAGGCCGCGACCAGCGTGGCCTGGGCCTCGCGTGCGCTGGTCAGCACGGCCTCGGCCGCGCTGCTGCCTGCGTTCGACAGGGCACGCTCGACCTCGGCGGAGGTGTTCTTCAACTGCGATCCGACGTCGGTCGAGACGTTGAGCAGCGCCTGCTGTGCCGAGCGGGCCCCGGTCTGGATGGTCTCGCTGGTGTTGACCACGAGGTTGGTCAGCGCCCGCTCCGCATCTTCCACATGCGACTTGATGCTGGCGGACAGCAGCTCGGCGCGGGTCATCAGTTCGTCGCTCGCCTGGCGGCCGCTGCTCTCGATGCGGCCGGCCACGGCCTCGACGCGCGAGCCGAGCAGGTCCTCGAACTGCGACACGCGATGGTCGATGTCCTTGGCGATCGAGCCGACGCGGGTCTCGATGCCCTGATGGATGTCCTGGAAGCGCGCGGTGACGGCTTCGGTCAGCTCGTAGCTGCGGCCGTCGATGATGTTCGACAGGCTGTGGATGCGCTGATCGATCGCTTCGAGCGCCTTGTCGGTGCCGTCAGTCAGCGAGGAGGTCAGTATGTTGAGGCGGGAATCGATCGACTGGATCGCCTGCGCCGAGCCATCGGTCAGCGAGGAGGTCAGCACGGTCAGCCGCGAGTCGATCGCGTGCAGCACCTGGGCAGCGCCGTCGGTCAGCGAGTTGGACAGAGTGCCGAGGCGGCCTTCGATCGTCGAGGTGACCGAGGTCGCGCGGTTGTCGAAGTTCTCCTCGAGCGACTTGAGGCGGCCCTCGACGCTGTCGTCGAAGGTCTTGATCTTCGCATCGAGCGAGGTGTCGAGGGTGGTGATGCGGGCCTGCAGATTGGTCTCGAACTGGTTCAGCCGCTGATCCAGCGTCGCCGTGATCTCACCGCTGTTGGACGACAGCCGCGTATCGAACGTATCGACATAGGACTTGAGATTGTCGGAGATTTCCTGGGTCCGCTGGCCCATGCGCTCGACGATCTCGCCGCCATAGGTCTTCACCGTGCGGTCGAATTCGGTGATGTGCCGGGTGATCAGCGCGCCCAGCGTCGAGCTGTCGCGTGCGAAGCGCTCGGCGAGCTCGGTGCCCTGGTTCTTCACCAGCTCGTCGAAGGCGCTGATCTGGATCGACAGCGTGTCGTGGGTGCTCTCGGTCTGGCTCACGACCTTGGCGACCAGCGAATTGACGGTCGCATCGAGCGACTCGCTCGCCTTCTCGCCTGACGTGACGATGTGGCCGGACATGCGCTGGCTCGCCTCGTCGATCTTGGTGACGAGATCGCCGCTGCGCAGCTCGAGCTCCAGCAGGAGGGACTCGCCGGACGCCTTGAGCTGGTCGTGAACCTGTTCGGTTCGCACCGAGATGCCGTCGACGATGGCCGCCGTGCGCTGCTCGAACTCGCTGGTGATGCGGTCGATGCGCTCGTTGAGCATCTCGTGGACTCGGTCCGACAGGTCGGCGAACTCGTCGTGGACGTGGCCGGTCTTGAAATTGAGGCTGGTGGTGAGCCGCTCCGAGGCGTCGAGCACGGCGCGGGTGGTCTCGGCGCTGGCCTCTTCGAGCCGGTCGAGCAGATCGCCGCCGCGCTCGCCGAGCGCGAGGATCATGTTGTCGCCGGCGTTGCCGAGCGCGGCCGTGATGTGGGCGCCGCGCTCTTCCAGCGCGCCGGTGATGCTCTTGGCGACCTCGTCGACCCGCGAGGCGATCGCGTCCGAGATCAGCGCGATGTCGTGGCGAAGGTCGATCTGGACGCCCGAGATGGCGCTCCGGACCTGCTCGGCCTGGCCCACGAGGTTGTCGCGCTGATGGGCGATGTCCTGGAGCAGGGCGCGGATGCGGACCTCGTTGTCGCTGTAGGCGCGCTCGAGCGCCGCAACCTCGTTGGCGACCAGCATCTCGAGCTCGCCTGCGCGAGCGATCGCGCGCTCGACGCCGTCGCCCATCGCCGCGACCTCGCGGCGGATGGCCTGGCCGACGGTCACGATGGAATCGCTGACGGCGCCTTCCGGCTCGGAGAAGCGGATCGCGACCTGCGCCATCGACTGCGCGATCATGCGCAGCTCCTGGCCGCGCCAAGCGAGGCTCGCGAGGAAATAGAACAGCAGAACCGGGGCAAAGAACACTGCGGCGAGGCCTGCCATGACCAGCACGCCGCCGCTCTGGCCGATCAAGGTCTGCAAAGCGGGCAGGAAGCCGATGGTCAGCAGGACGCAGCCGACGATCCAGATGCCTGCAAAGGCGGTTGCCAGCGTGTAGACGCCGCGTGACGGGCGGCCCTTCTGGATCGCCTGCAGCAATTGGCCGATAGTCTCGCGGTCGTCATTGGCCGGGCGGCGCGCGGCGAGCGGCGGCGGCTCGATCTCGTCAAGGCTGCTGCGGTCGATGCCCGGACGCGAGTCGAACGAATCCAGACTGGACACGCCGTTCGGCATGACGGGCGGAGCCCCGTCAGCGTGGACCGAGCCCTGCGAGTCCGTGGGCGCGGACGAATCGCTGATGTTCAAAGCCTCCTGAATGGCGGACAGCGCAACTTCAGTCGGGTCTTTGACCTTTTTCGGAGTGTTCGCCATGTTGAGTCCGAGCCCTCGTCTTAATTTCGATCCGGCGAGCCGCGTACGAGTGCCCTCTCGCAACGCTCGAACCGGACGTCATCCCTCGCAGGCACCAGGGGTGGCAAATTCCGCCAGGTGACCCACTCCATCCGGGCATCATCCTATTGGCTGTGCCTGTTGAAAGAAATGGCCGTGGTTAAGAGATTCTTAATCATCGTTAACAGCAGCCGCCGTTAACACTCTAGAAGTTCTGCGAATTCCCGTTTCTGCCGTGATTGGGGCAGAGCCGGGCCCAAATCACGGCAAACCCGCGGCAATTGGGCCGGTAACAATGCATTAACCATTGTCGTGCTTGGCTTACCACAGGCGCGCGCGGCGCGCCCGGACCGGATTGCCGCCATGATTCCCGACCTTTCACGGATCGAATGGATGCCCTCGCCCCCGCTGGTTCCCGATGACGGGCCGATCAGCCTGGACCTGCTGCGCCGGATGACGCTCGGCGACAGCGCGCTCGAGCGCGAGGTGCTCGCCATGTTCTCCAGCCAGGCCGTCCGCCTGCTGGAGCGGTTGCAGGTGATGCCCGAGGATGCCGCCACCGTCGCCCACACGCTGAAGGGCTCGGCCCGCGCCGTCGGCGCGCTCGACGTCGCCGACGCGGCGGAAGGGCTCGAAGCGGCGCTGCGGGCGGGCGATCCGGCCGATGCGCTGGCCTGGCTCGGCACGGCGATCGCGCAGGCCCGCGCGGCGATTTCGGAGATGCTCGGCGCGGCCTGAGCGGCCGGCGGCAGCACTAGCGCGGAGCGGAGCGGTCCGTTATAGGACAGCCCGACCTCATTTCCTGCGCAGCACGAGCACACATGGCCAAGATCACCTTTGTCGACCATACCGGCGAATCCCGAACCGTTGACATCGAAAACGGCGCGACCGTGATGGAAGCGGCGATCCGCAACGCCATTCCCGGCATCGAGGCCGAATGTGGCGGCGCGTGCGCCTGCGCGACTTGCCATGTCTATGTCGACGAAGCCTGGCGCGAGAAGGTCGGCCCGCCGACCCCGATGGAAGAGGACATGCTCGATTTCGGCTACGATGTCCGGCCGAATTCCCGTCTTTCCTGCCAGATCAAGGTCTCCGACGAACTCGACGGCCTCGTCGTCGCCACCCCCGAGCGTCAGGCCTGACCGTTCGCCTCGCGCCCTCGTCGCCGCGCTTCGGCTGATCGCCGCCAGGCCTATGCCGGCGGCGCGATCGCCATGCCGCGGCGGACCCAGGGCTGTAGCGCAGCAACGAGATTCGGCGTCAGCGGCGCCGGTTTGCGCGTCACCTCGTCGATCAGGACCATGACCGCGGTGGCCGACGCCACGCAGCGCCCGTCCGAGAACACGACCTGCTCGCAGGTCACCGACGTGCGCCCCAGCCTCACGACCCCCAGTCCCAGTTCGATCGTGCCCGGCCAGCGCAGCTCGGCCCGGAAATGCATGTCCAGCCGCACCATGATCCAGGCCAGCCCGTCCTGGGTCAGGCCATGGCGCGGGTCTTTCATCAAGGTCACCCGGCCGGTCTCGAAGTAGGTCGCGTAGACCGCATTGTTGACGTGCTGGTTGGGATCGAGGTCGCCGAAGCGGACATTGTCCGCGAGGCGGTAGGGAAAGTCCTCCAGGCGTGGCGCGTGGTCGCCGCGGGCCGTCTCTGTCACCGATTGATCTCCATCATTCATGTCCCCTTCAAACCCGGCTAAGCCCACCGCTGCAAGCCGCGCGCGAGCCAGGGGCGGCTTTTGTGCCTTCCCTGCGACCACACCAATGGCTACAAATTCGGAACCGCCATCTGCCGCCATCCGTCGAGCGGCGCCTCCAACGAGAAGAGCGACATGAGCGAAGCGATCAAGACCGATGTGCTGATCATTGGCGCGGGCCCTTGCGGACTGTTTGCCGTTTTTGAACTGGGGCTGCTCGACATCAAGGCGCATCTGATCGACATCCTCGACAAGGTCGGCGGCCAATGCGCCGAGCTGTATCCGGAGAAGCCGATCTACGACATTCCCGGCGTGCCGATGGTGGCGGGGCAGGGCCTCACCGATCAATTGATGGAGCAGATCAAGCCGTTCAGTCCGACCTTCCATCTCGGCGAGATGGTCGAGAAGGTCGAAAAGATCGGCGATCCCGGTTTTCGCGTCACCACCGATGCCGGCAAGGTGTTCGAGTGCAAGGTCGTGGTGATCGCGGCCGGCGGCGGCTCGTTCCAGCCCAAGCGCCCGCCGGTGCCGGGCATCGAGGCCTATGAAGGCACCTCGGTATTCTATGCCGTGCGCAAGATGGAGCAGTTCCGCGACAAGAATGTCGTCATCGTCGGCGGCGGCGACTCCGCGCTCGACTGGACGCTCAACCTGCACCCCATCGCGAAGCGCATCACGCTCGTTCATCGCCGCGACGACTTCCGTGCCGCGCCCCACAGCGTCGAGCAGATGCGCGCGCTCGTCGCCGGCGGCAAGATGGATCTGCGCATCGGCCAGGTGACGGCGCTCGAAGGCGCCAATGGCCAGCTGTCGGCTGCGACGATCAAGGGCAACGACAACGCGGTCGAGACCGTCCCCTGCGAGATGATGCTGCCATTCTTCGGACTGACGATGAAACTCGGTCCGGTTGCCGAGTGGGGCCTCGCGCTCGAGCACAATCTCATTCCGGTCGAGACCTCTGCCTTCGAGACCTCCGTGCCCGGCATCTTCGCGATCGGCGACATCAACACCTATCCCGGCAAGATCAAGCTGATCCTGTGCGGCTTCCACGAGGGCGCGCTGATGGCGCAGAAGGCGCACCGCTACGTGTATCCGGAGAAGCGGCTGGTGTTCCAGTACACGACATCGTCGTCGAGCCTGCAGAAGAAGCTCGGCGTCAACTAATTTGTCGGCGGTATGGAACCTTCCGCCGCCGGACCAACTCAAATGTGAAGAAATGTTTCCTGCGCGTGCCGGTTTCACCGGCGCGCCAGACCTGTTATGGGGCTGGAACGATGCATGAAACGGCCGTACTGTGCGGCCATTCATTTTGTGACTTGGTCAAGGTGAGATGATGATGCGCAATGCGTTTCCCCGACTTCGGCTGGTGCCTGGTGTGACGAAGCTCGCGATCGGCGCGCTCGTCGTTGCCGGTGCTCTGCTGACGCGGCCTGCGCTCGCGGCTGAGCCGACCGCGGCCGGTCTGTGGCAGAAGGTCGAGGATGGCAGGCCCGTCGGCTGGTTTCTCTTCATCGACCACGACGGCGTGTTCGAGGGCGTGATCGCCAAGACGTTTCCGCGTCCCGGCGACAATCCGAACGAGGTCTGTTCGAAGTGCAGCGATGACCGCAAGAATGCGCCGGTGCTCGGCATCTCCTTCGTGCGCGACATGAAGCGCGAGGGCCTGAAATACGAAGGCGGCAACGTGCTCAATCCGCGCGACGGCAACATCTGGAAGGCCAATATGCGGGTCAGTCCGGACGGGCAGACGCTGATCCTGCACGGCTATCTCGGCATCTCGCTGTTTGGCAAGGACGAGACCTGGACCCGCCTGCCGGACAGCAACATGGCGCAGATCGATCCTGCGATCCTCGCCAAATATCTGCCCTCGCAGGCGACGACGGCAACCGGCCCCGCCACCAAGCAGGCGCCTCCAATGATGAAGAAGCCGGCTGCAGTCAAGTAGACTGTTTCCGAACTGCGACCGTCCTCGCTCCTGGCCGACAAGGGATCGCGATCTCGGACACCGCGTCGGCGAAGAGCTTGATCCAGATCAACCGTGTGGTCGAGGACAAGGTCTCCATGATCATCTGGGCGTTGCTTGCCGGTGATCGTGAGACCATTGGCCGCAGCGGCCGGAATTCGACGAGGGAGCGATGCTGATGCTGCGTTGGATCATCGCGGGGAGCGCGGCCATCTCCATGATCCCGATCGCCGCTGCTCAAACCTATGATTCCAATTATCCTGTCTGCCTACAAAGGTGGGAATGGGGTGGTAGCACCTATGTCGAATGCACCTATACGTCCTGGGATCAGTGTCGAAGGGCAGGCCGGGGCCTCGCGGCCATGTGCGTGAACAACCCATATTGGGCACAAGGACAATCAGGATCGCTTGGCGGTGGTCGCCGTCGATTTGCGCGCTGAGCGTTGGGACGTCGAGGCCGACACGTTCTTTCGAGGCGGCCCGGCTCTCCATCCGCTCCCAACCCACCGTGAGGCCCGCGATCTCGCCGCCCCACAGCCTTTGTTCCTGAGCGCCCGCTCACGGAGGGGCGTCCCGAAAGACGGTGTGCCGAGCGGAGCGCTTCAGGCCGTTCTTCCTCTGCGATCCCTACCCGAATGGCCGACTACTGCCTCACCACGCCCGCCGGCGGCAGCGGCTGGCTGGTGACGTTGGGCTCGGCCGCATCGAGGTTGAGCACTTGCGCCGCGGCCGGAAAGGCGGCGTCGGCCATCGCGGCATGGCCCTCCGCCGTCGGATGCACGGCGCCGCCATAGACCGCGGACAGCACGCCCCAGCTCGCATCGTGGATGTCGGAGGGCTGCATCGCCGCCGGCAGCCCTTGCGGATAGGTCATCGCCGAGAAGTAGCTGTCGTTGGCATCGCGGATCCAGCGCGCGCGCGGCAGATAGGGACGATACTCGCTGGCGCCGCGGCCGCACAGCAGCGGCTCGTTGGCGGCGCTGACGATGTTCGGATCGAAGCTGGCGCCGTCGGCCGAAAAGCATTCGCGGTCGAACGGCGGATCCTGCGTCGAGCGGGCGCAGAAGCCGTGATCGGCAAACGCGGCCTGATGCGCATCGACGAAGGTCATGCGGTCGGCCTGCGGATCGCGGCACAGGACTCCCGCGGTACATTGCGCCAGCCCGCGTAGCGACGGCAGGAACTCGTTCTCGACGAAGCCCGCGACCTTGGCGAGCCGCTGCGGATTGGCATTGAACGATGGGTGGATAGCGAAACCGGCCGGACCACCGGGGCAGGGCGTGCCGGGGCCGCTCAGTGCCGGGTTGCCGTACGAAGTGTAGATGACGTGCGAGAGGTCGCCGACCAGCGGCTTCAGCGCCTCGCGCAGCTTGGCAAAACCCTGCGGCAGGTCGCGCGCCAGCTCGCTGCGCGATTCCTCGACCGAGCCGATCACGCCTGAGCGTTTGAACAGCGTGCGTTCGGTCGGCGTATCGACGATGACGTCGGCGACGAGACCGGAGAAGTTGATGTCGTTGGCGCCGATCGACAGCAGAATCAGATCGAGCTTGCGGTCCGGCTGGCGACGCTTGGCCGCGGTCAGCGCCTCGCGCAGCTCGCCGAGCTGGCCGTTGACGCTGCCGGCGCAGGTGGTCGCGGCGCGGCCCGGCGTGCATTCGCGTGCGCGCTGGCTGCCGAACAGGCCGTCGGCGATGGTGGCGCCCGTGCAGGCGAGCGGCAGGTAGGTGACCGCGACATGCGGATAGCGCACCGCCAGCGCCAGCGCCGTCCGTGTCTGGTAGCTGTAGAGCGAGCGGTGGCAGGCGGCGTTGAGCCAGACCGCGCTGTGCTTCTGCCAGTTCTGCAGCGTGTCCGGCGCCTCGCAGGCGCGGCCGCCTCTGAAGCCGGCCCGGCTCGGCCGATAATATTGCGCCGTCGGACCGCCGAGATAGGAGCGGAAGCAGAAGCCCTCGTCGGCGAGCGCGATCGGGCGGTCCGGGTTGCCCTCGCCGGAGGCGATGCTGTCGCCGAGGCCGGCGATCAGGACGTCGCGGACCTGGATTCCCGTCGACACCTGCTGCGTGCCTTCCGGGCTGGCGACATCGACGGATGCGACGGTCTGGCGGCCGTAGCGGACGCGCAGGTTGACCGGTTCGGCGCAGTCGAATGTCGAGGTCTGCGGCCCGTCGCCGTCGTCGAACGACCACGCGCAGGTGGCGCCGACCGGGACCGGGCCGGTCAGGCGCACCGTGACCGGATGGTCGATCGGCGTGAGATAGCTTTCCTTGACGTTGTCGCGCGTGCACGGCTCGTTGATGCGGCCGGCGAGGTCGATGCAGAGCCGGTTGACGACGTTCCGGGCCCAGCCGCGGCCGTCGCTCTGCACCGCCAACGCCTGCTCGGCGGCGAGGATGGAGCGGTCGCGCGTGCTCTCGGTATGCAGCAGGAAGTCGCGCTCCTCCCGGAAGAGACGGAAGCGGTTGCGCACCTCCCAGCTGATCTGCAGCGGCGTTGCGCCGAACTGCGCGGCCGCCTCGGTGGCGGCGAGAGGGGCGAGCAGGCCGGCCAGGACGCAGGCGGCGAGCAGCGGACGAAGGGGCATTCGGGTCATGCGCAAGGATTCACGTCAGCGATGGGGCGGAAATAAGAGGATCGCACGCGAGTTCAACCGGTCGAGTGTCGAACCGTCGCGTCATCCGCGAGACGATTGCTGCTCAGCGCTGGGAGTGGCGCTTGATGCGCTGGGGAACCGCGGCGGGCGCCGTGGCCGCGGCGCGCTTGGCGGCGACCTCGTCCTCGCAGGCTGAGTTCAGCCGGCGCCGCTCCTGCCACGGCTTCACGACGTTCAGCCAGAGTTCCCTGATGCCCATGATGGAGATCGCCGTCGCGAACGGGATCACGAAATACAGCACGCGGAAAACGAGCAGGGTGGCCAGCAACTGCTCGCGGCCGAACTGCGGCAGCGCCACGAGCATCGCGGCATCGAACACGCCGATGCTGCCGGGCGCGTGGCTGGCGAAGCCGAGCAGGGTGGCGAGGATGAACACCACCGACAGCGACAGGAAATCGATCGGCGGAGCGGCGGGGACGAGGAGGTACATCGCCAGCGCGCAGAAGCCGAGGTCGACCACTCCGATCAGGATCTGCACGAGCGTGAGCTGCGCCGAGGGCAGCACCACCTTCCAGCCGTTCTGGCCGAGCTGGCGCCGGTTCTTGCCGGCGGTAAGCCAGCCGAGATAGGCGAAGATCGCCCCGAGGATGCCGATCGCGATCAGCTGGTTCACCGCCGGGGGCAACTGGTCCATCGCGGTGGCGGCGGCCGGATGCAAGGTCATGCCGATGCCGAGTACGAACAGATTGCCGAGCCAGAAGGTCAGGCCTGACAGGAAGCAGATCTTGGCGACGTCGATCGCGGACAGGCCGTAGTCGGAGTAGATCCTGAACCGGATGGCGCCGCCGGTGAACACGGTGGCGCCGATGTTGTGGCCGATCGAATAGCTGGTGAAGGCGCTCATCGCCGCGATGCGATAGGGCACGTGTTTCTTGCCAATCGTTCGCAGTGCAAAATAGTCATAGAAGGTCAGCGTGCAGAACGCGCCGACCACACACAAGGCCGCGAGGGCGATGTGACCGGGCGGGATTTCGGTGAGCGCGGTCAGGATGACGCCGGCATCGACGCCCTTCAGCGTGCGCACGAGTGTCGTGATCGCGAAGGCGATGATCGCAAGGCTCGCTGCAATCCCCAGCCGCTTCCAGCCGATCCATTTCTTGAAGCCACGCCCAAGCGTGGTCAGCAGGCGCTGCATTCATCCTCCCGGCGGGGCGGTACTAGATCTTGGAAAAGAGGCGAAACCATTGATCGATAGGCGGGCAATTCGTGACAGCTTGTTCCTTATGCTAAAATGCGCGCCTTGTGCAGTCCTTGACACAGCTCAGCTCCGACCCATGCGGCGCAGGTCTGTCACACTCCGGTCACATAGCTGGCGGCCCGTCCGCCTCAATTCGGTCCAACTGGTCACCCGCGCGGTTCACGAGAACCCTCGCCCCTGCGATCGGTTCGGCAGGGCCGGTACGCCGGAACAACCGCCGTAGCCGCCGGTTAGCGCACAGCGAACATGGCGACGATCGGTCGGGGGAGGGACCTGCCATGTTCCGAACCGAGAGGACGTGAAACAAATGGGACTGTTCACCAAGGACATCAAGACGATGAACGATCTGTTCGTTCATCAGCTGCAGGACATCTATTACGCCGAGAACCAGCTCGTCAAAGCGCTGCCGAAGATGGCGGACAAGGCGACGGATCAGAAGCTCAAGCAGGGTTTTCTGACCCATCTCGACGAAACCAGGACGCATGTGAAGCGGCTCGAGCAGGTGTTCGAGATGCACGGCATTGCGCCCAAGGCGGTCGACTGTCCGGCGATCGACGGCATCATCGAGGAGGCCGAGGAGGTCGCCGGCGAGGTCGCAGACAAGACGGTGCTCGACGCCGCCCTGATCAATGCCGGCCAGGCGGCGGAGCACTATGAGATCACCCGCTATGGCAGCCTGATCGCCTGGGCCAAGCAACTCGGCCGCAGCGACTGTGCCGCCGTCCTGCAGAAGACGCTCGACGAGGAGAAGGCGACCGACATGAAGTTGACCAAGCTCGCCGAGACCAGTGTCAATCTGCGCGCCGCGAGCTGATCGCGTCACCTGCCGATGAGACAAAACGCCGCGCGGACATCCCGCGCGGCGTCGTCGCATCCGGATGCCACGCGTCAGCTCTTCCTCAGCGCGAAATTGGCGCCGCAGAACGCCATCAGGGCGCCGAGGCAGAGCGCGGCGAGGCCGGCCAGCACACCCGAGGCCGACGGCACCGGGCTCGGGCCGGAGATCGCCTGGCCGATGCCGGCCAGCATCAGCACGCCGACCACGACCAGGAAGTTGCGCATCCGCTGCGGGATCTCGCCCGATACCGCGCTGTGCATGATGTTGGCGATGAAATAGCCCGAGGAGAAGCCGACGGTGGCGATCAGCCACCAGGCGATCGCCGATCCCGCCGGCATGAAGGCGCCGCTCTCGGTCTGCCACAGGCCGCCGAGATCGAGCCCGTAGCGGGCGCCGAGCATGTGCACGGCCAGCGCCAGCAGCACGCCGGCGGCCATCGCCCCGGCCAGGATCAGGTGGCGCGGAAAATAGATCGTTTCGCTCATGCTCCGCTTGTAGGATAAGGCGCGCGCCACACGCAACAGGACCGATCCATTTCCGAGCGCACCACCACGGCCGGCGATGATGCGATCCGCTACGCCTACAAGGCGTCGCTGATCGGGGCCGCGCACCAGTTCGAGCTGACCGGGCAGGGGCTGTCGTGGCGGTTCGCCGGCCGGACCGGCCTGTGGCCGTACGCCGACATCGCCGCGATCCGGCTGTCCTACCGACCGGTGTCGATGCAGGCGAAGCGTTTTCGGGCCGACATCACCCATCGCGATGGCCGCCGCCTCAGCATCATCTCCGTCTCGTGGCAGACGGCGGCCCTGATGGCGCCGCAGAGCGAGGCCTACCGCGCCTTCATCGTCGGCCTGCATGCGCGGCTCGCCTTCAGCGGCAGCAACGCGCGGCTGACTGCGGGCCTCGGCCGCTTCACCTACGGCGCGGCGCTCGCCGCGATTGCGCTGCTAGCCGTGGCGATGGCCGGGCTTCTGGTGCGCGCGCTCGTCATCGCCGAATGGTCGGGCGCGTTGTTCCTGATCGGCTTCGCCGCGCTGTTCGCCTGGTATGTCGGCGGCTTCATCACCCGCAACAGGCCGCGCAGCTACACGTTCACGGAGATTCCGGCCGCGCTGCTGCCGTGATCACGCAACCTCATCGCCGGTCACCGAATGTGATCATGCAGATTTCGCGCACCATGCCAGAGTGAGCGAGTCGCCTTCGGAGTGGGACGATGCAGGATCGCGCGCTGCGCAGACCGGATGACGCCGAGATCGCCGCGGTCAACGCGCGGCATTTCGCCGATACGCCGCTGCGGCCGGCCGATCTCCTGTTCGTGTTCGGGACCCGCGTCGACGAGGAGCTGCGTGCCGAGACGGCGGTGAAGCTGTGGCAGCAGGGCTACTTCCGCCACGCCATCGTCAGCGGCGGGATCACGCCGGGCGCTGATCTTTCGGAGTGTACGCTGATCAAGGCCGCCATGGTGAGGCGCGGCATTCCGGCCGAGCGCATCCTCGAAGAGCACCACGCCACGAATACCGGCGAGAACGTCGCGCTCGCGCTGCCGGTGATCGACGCCGCGCTCGGCCTCGCCAATGTCGGCAGCGTGATCTGCCTCGGCAACAGCTGGACCGCGCGGCGCTACGCGATGACCCTGCAGCGATACTGGCCCGAGGTGGAGAAGATGCTGCTCACGGTCGACGGCTTCGGCATCCCGCGCCATCTCTGGCACACCCATCCCGAATTCCGCCGTCGCGTGCTCAGCGAATGGGACAAGATCGAACCTTATAAGGCGAAGGGCTTCATCGCGGAGTGGCCGTGACGGGGTCACTCGCGGAATGCTAACGCGCATTGCGAAGCAGAAGCCTCTCGTGTCAGGAGCGCACGCGGATGGAGGCATAAGCCTCATCGGTCCAGCCAAACTCGCGTACGCAAACTATGTCGCAACCTTCCAGCTTGGCGATCGCAGTCGCTTCGACCGTAAAGTCTTCGCCCGCAAGTAACGTTGGACCGCGAGGAGCCGGAATTTTCCTCAGCGTGTGAGAAATCGCGCGGCTGGTCACGACCCCATCAGGGAATTTCAGGACAACGGCATATCTGCGCACTTGAGGGTTCGCAGAGAATTGCTTGGCCAGCTTCGGGCCAATGGCCTTCTTTATGGACGGAGTATCAGCCGCAACGTCATAGATAATAGCGGGCTTTAGTGGCATCTTGTCTCGCGCCAGATAGCACCAATTTGCGTCCCATCCGTATCATGCCACTGGTCGAATGTCGCGTTTGAATCTTATGGGGGGTCTTCGGGCGGCGACGAGGATGTCCGCTCGCGGGCTTGATCGGGAGTCGTCGTTTTGGGGACGGTGCCTTCGACCCGTTGGGTAATTCGTCAGCCTAGGCATGTTGAAAAACGAAGCAGGCATATCAAGGCGTACGGTTCTTCTACTTTGGCACGCCCGACCACGCGATGATGCTCTCGATGAGAACGATACCGATAACAAGCTCATTGGGGTTTACAGAAGCGCTGCCGAGGCGGATGCCGCAAGAAAGCGCAAGCTTCAATTCGAGGGCTTTCGCGACTATCCCGATTGTTTCGTTGTCGACGAATATGTAGTCGATAGGGACGCTTGGAGCGAAGGGTTCGTCACCGGTGCCGCCGGCTGAGTGAGACCGTGGGGTGGGCAAAGACATCGTGTGGCGCAAGCCACGCGATGTTGTGCCCACCAAGCAACTTTCCGCGCAAGACGGTGGGCACGGCGCGTTCAGATAGCACGGACAAACAGGCTGTCTCGGACGCGCCTTTGCCCACCCTACGCACTGTGGTGTTTGTCGCGAACCAAGTTCAATGACTCAATTTTTTGATGCAGATCGGTTGGCCATTGGGGACAGGAGTGCAATCCCAATCCGGACCAAATCCGGTATTCGGCTTAGAATTCGGAAACCAGTAGAAGCTGGAAACGAGAAGGCAAAGCAGAGCGAGGATGAACAGAATACCCAATACGTCACCGCGCCTTGGATAAGGCAGAGGCCATCTCATGAGAGTGTCCTCAGTCCGCATTTCGGTCGGGCAATAGGATCGAGAAACACCCAATGCGATAGCAATAGCTGCGAAGAGGGAATTGTTCTACGCGCAGTATGCGTTGGAGGAGGCCGCCACTCACGGCCTCACCACCAGCACCGAGCACTTCGCGTAGCGCACGACATGCCCGGCATTGCTGCCGAGGAAGTAGGTGCGCATCGCCGGGCGGTGCGAGGTCATCACGATCAGGTCGGCGTTGACCTTGGCCGCCTCCTCGAGGATCTCGTGATAGATGCCGCCCTGGCGTACCGTGTAGCTGATGCGCTCGGCCGGGATGCCGGATTCGCGCGCCACGATCGACAGCGCTTCCTCGGCGGTCTCGCGCTGCTGCGCATCGAAATCGGCCGGGACGTATTCGGCGAGCATCACCGGCGTCATCGGCATCACGTTGAGCAGATGCACCGTGCCGCTCCAGGTCTGCGCCAGCGTGGCCGCGGTGGCGATGGCCGGCTTG
Organism: Bradyrhizobium sp. SZCCHNS30572; assembly: GCF_032484415.1. Classification (NCBI taxonomy): domain Bacteria; kingdom Pseudomonadati; phylum Pseudomonadota; class Alphaproteobacteria; order Hyphomicrobiales; family Nitrobacteraceae; genus Bradyrhizobium; species Bradyrhizobium sp. SZCCHNS30572. The sequence goes on from NZ_JAUESY010000011.1 coordinate 118,747, forward strand.
GCGAGGTCGGTGTCGGCCAGATCGATCGGCACCAGAATCGAGTTGAACATCGAAGGTCCTCCTCTCTGCCCGCCGGCATTACGCGCCGGACCCGACCTGCCTGTCAATCGACCGAGCCGTGCTTGAGCAGCTTTGGCGTGACGAACCTCAGGAGATGGCCGCGGGTGAAGCTGATGTCGCCCCAATCGTCGGTGTCGAAATCGAGCACCGCGAGTCCCGCGGTCGGCATGTTGCGCATCAGCTCGTGGCGGGCCTCGGAATCGCCCTCGCCGGTCAGCGCCAGCGCCAGCTCGTGCATGCCGGGATTGTGCCCGACGAGCAGGAGCTGCTTCGGATCATGCGCTGCCGCAAGGCGGATGTGATGCAGCATCTGCATCGGCTCGGCGCCGTAGAGCTCGGGAACGGTCTCGACCTGCGGGGGTGGGACGCGGTCCTTCATCGCCGCGAGCGCGAGGTCCCAGGTCTGCTGCGCCCGAACCGCGGTCGAGACCAGCACCAGCTCCGGCACCGGCGGGTGGCTGGCGATGAAATCGCCGATCATGGCGGCATCCTGGTGCCCGCGCTCGTCGAGACGGCGGTCCTGGTCGCGGCCGGTCGGCGCGTCAGTCTCGGTCTTGGCGTGGCGCAGCAGCATCAATCGGCGCATGGAATTCCGTCTCGAATCGTTCAGGCTGGGTCAGCCTGTACCACGTCTCTTTATCGCCATTAAAAGCGTCATGACGTCCGGCGCAGGGTTCGCTAAGAAAACGCCATGAACGAGACTTCCACAAGCGTGAACGATGATGCGGATGCCGCAGGTGCACACGGCCGCACCAGGCTGAATTTCGACCTCGATGTCGACGTCTGCGTCGTCGGGGCGGGATTGGCCGGCTTGACGGTGGCGTCGTGCGCGGCCCGGCAGGGGGCGAGCGTCGCGGTGCTGGAAGGCCGCCAGGTCGGATGGAACGCATCCGGTCACATGATCGGCACGGTCATGCCCGGGTTCGACCTGCCGCTGCCGGATCTGATCGAGCGCGTCGGGCTCGCGCATGCCCGGGCGCTATGGGCGTTGTCCTGGTCCGGTGCCGAGTTCATCCGCGCCCAGGCCACCGCGGCGATGCCGGGCATCGGACTCAGCGAAGGCGCGCTCGAAGTCTCCAATGTCGACGCCGGCGACGCCTTGATCCGCCGCCTCCAGATGCTGCACGAGGATTTCGACACCGAGGTCGAGGGCTGGCAGGTCGAGCGCGTCAGGACCGAGCTCAAGACCGACCGCTACTTCCATGGCGTCCATTACCCCAAGGCGTTCCAGCTCGACGGCCGCAGGTACGTTCACGCGCTGGCGCGGCTCGCGCACCGGGCCGGGGCAAGGATCTTCGAGGACACGCCGGTGGTCAGCATCGACGCGTCGGGCGTGCGCAAGCGCATCGTGACGCCGTCGGCGCGGATGCGCGCCTCGCACATCGTGCTCGCCGGCAACATCCATCTCGGCGCGCCGCTGCAGAAGCTGTCCGATACGCTGCTGCCGGTGTGGCGCTATGGCGGCGTCACCGCGCCGCTCGGCGAGCGGCTGGCTGATGCGATCGCCTTCCGGGGCTCGGTCAGCGACACCGACGGCATCGATCATTTCCGCGTCGTCGACGGCGACCGGCTGATGTGGGCGAGCCCGGAGACGACCTGGGACGCCAGGCCCAGCGGATTTGCCGCGGCGCTGCAGCGCCGGATCCGCACGGTGTTCCCGCAACTCGGCCGCGTCGAGATCGCCGAGACCTTTGGCGGCGTCACCGGCCAGACCGTGCACGGCATGCCGCAGATCGGCCAGCTCCGCAAAGGCCTGTGGGTCGCGAGCGGCTTCGGCCGGCAGGGGCTCAACACCTCGGCGATGGCCGGGCAGTTGATCGCGCAGGCGATCCTCGCTGGCGACGACCGCTGGAAGCTCTTCTCGCCGTTCGAATTGGTCTGGGCCGGCGGCGTCAGCGGCCGGGTCGCCGGCCATGTCGTCAATCTGTGGATCCGGGGCCGCGCCGCCGCGGCCGGGACGCTGGCGCGGCACCGCGAGCGCGTCCGCGCGCAGGAGCGTGTGCGCGAGATCAGGGCGGCCGAAGCGCGGCGCCGGGCGGCCGAGCGGCCCGGCTCGCGGCTGCCGCTGCGGCCGCAGCCGTCCGATCTGAACCGCCGTCCCGACGCCGGGGAGGGCTGACACCTCGCAAGAAAGTGAGCCGTCGCGCCCGCGCCCGACGTAACTTCGCGGGATCCCGTCCGTAGATCCGGTAACCCATCGCCGCACGGAGACGTCCATGATCAACCGCCGCATGATGTTCACCACCGCCGCCGGATTGTTCGGCTTCGCCGCCCTGCGCTGGCTCGGCGGTTCCGCGCCGGCCCGCGCCGCCGAGAAGTTCGAGATCGAGAAGACCGAGGCCGAGTGGCGCGCGCAATTGACGCCGCAGCAATACGAGATCCTGCGCGAGGAGGGCACCGAGCGGCCCTGGACCAGCCCGCTGCTGAAGGAGCATCGCAAGGGCACCTTCGCCTGCGCCGGCTGCGACCTGCCGCTGTTCTCCTCCGACACCAAGTTCGACAGCGGCACCGGCTGGCCGAGCTTCTTCAAGCCGCTCGACAATGCCGTGGCGACCCGCCAGGACAAGACCTACGGCATGGTCCGCACCGAGGTGCATTGCCGCCGCTGCGGCGGCCATCTCGGCCATGTGTTCGACGACGGCCCCAAGCCGACCGGCCTGCGCTACTGCATGGACGGGCTCTCGCTCACGTTCCACCCGGCAAATCCGTCGTCGACCTGACAGGAATTTGCGCCAGAATATTCCGGCTCGTCCGTTCAAGGCTCGATGGGGGTCTTCAGGACGCGCCGGCAGCCGTGACGAGTGGTCGTGCCGGAGCGCGATTTGGCGCGTCCGGCCCGGCAAGAACTGCCGGCTCGGCAATTGTTCACCAGTTTTGACGCCGCTTTTTTTACGTTGTTGTTTTCCAACACGCTGATTTCACAGCATTTTCGCATCTGGCACAGCGATTGCGACAGCTCTCCACGAAACGCGGTGCGGGCCGACCCGCCACCGGCATCACAGTGGAGAGATTGGTATGGGTATCTTCGACGCGATGAACACTTCGGTGAGCGGTCTGTCCGCTCAATCATTCGCGCTGCAGAATATTTCCGGTAACATCGCGAACGCGTCGACCGTCGGCTACAAGGGCATCGGCACCAGCTTCGAAGACCTCATTCCCAACGCGACCAACCCGACGCGCCAGAACGCCGGCGGCGTCACCGCCTTCGCCAAGGCCACCATCACCACCCAGGGCACCGTCTCGACGTCCTCGGTCGCCACCAACATGGCGATCAACGGCGACGGCTTCTTCAACGTGCAGAAGGCCTCCTCGGTCGTCGATAACGTGCCGGTCTTCACCGGCGTCACCAACTACACCCGCCGCGGCGACTTCCAGCTCAACGCCAACGGCAACCTGATCAACGGCGCCGGCTATTACCTGATGGGCGTTGCGGTCGATCCGAAGACCGGCAACGCCACCGGCAACGTGCCGACCGTGCTGCAATTCGCCAACAATTTCGTGCCGGCGCAGGCGACCACCGCAATCCAGTACGCCGCCAACCTGCCGACGCAGCCGAAGACCGCCGCGAGCGGCAACGCTGCGACCGGCACGCTGGTCGCGGCCGGCGGCCTCAACTCGGCCGACCTCTCCAACGTGCCGCTGCCGGTCGGCACCAATTTCTACGCCGACTCCACCGTCACCGGCGCCACCGCCGTGAACAAGGTGCCGGCGCAGATCACGACCTCGACATTGTTGAGCGGCGCCAGCGGCGACTCGATCTCGAGCAATTTCACCACCGGCGACACCATCACCATGACCGGCAGCGCCGGCGACGTCGTCACCTTCACCTTCGTCGCCTCCGGCGCCTCGGGTACCCAGATCAATGTCGGCGACTCCGTCGGCACGCTGCTGGCGAAGATCGCGGCCGTCACCGGCGTGCAGCCGACCATCACCGCCGGCAAGATCACGCTGCATTCCGGCAGCGGCGAGGACTGGAACTTGAGCAGTGCCTCGCCGGGTTTCACCGCGCTCGGCCTCACGTCACCCGTGGCACTGACGCGCACGGCGAGTCCCGGCACCGGCATCGTGATCGGCAACGATCTCACCAACTTCAACAACGAGACGATCTCGGGCGGCGCGGTCACGGCCTACAACTCGTCGGGCACGCCGGTGAACGTGCAGCTGCGCTGGGGCAAGGTCGACAGCTCGACGCTCGGCACGGGCCACAAGGACACCTGGAACCTGTTCTACCAGACCAACTCCAGCGCCACTGGCTCGACCGTGGCCTGGCAGAACGTCGGCACCAATTTCACGTTCGCCTCCGACGGCTCGCTGGTGTCGCCGACGACCTCCAACATCTCCATTCCCAACGTCGTGGTCGACGGCACCACGCTCGGCACCGTCAGCCTCAACATCTCCTCGGGCGCGCTGACGCAATATGCGAGCACGATCGGCTCGGCGACGATCAACCAGATCAATCAGAACGGCTTCGCCGCCGGCCAGCTGCAGTCGGTCGCCGTCAACAACAGCGGCGTCGTCACCGGCACCTTCTCCAACGGCCAGACCATCAACCTGGCGCAGGTCACGCTGTCGCATTTCAACGGCACCAACTACCTGAAGGCGCTCGACGGCGGCGCCTACGAGGCGACCGACCAGTCCGGCCAGGCCATCATCGGCGCGACCGGCAAGATCTCGGGCGGCTCACTGGAAGGCTCCAACACCGACATCGCCGACGAGTTCACCAAGCTGATCGTGACCCAGCAGGCCTATTCGGCCAACACCAAGGTGATCACGACGGCCAATTCGATGGTGCAGGATCTTCTGAACGTGCTGCGCTGATCGCGCTGAGACGTGGCAGTTGAATTGACATAAGGCTACCGAACATGGGTTTGAGTTCTGCCCTCGCCACCGCGATGTCCGGCCTGCGCTCGACGCAGGCCGCGCTCTCGATCATCTCATCGAACGTCGCCAACGCGAACACGCCCGGCTACGTCGCGCAGAACCCGAACCAGATCGAGGTCGCCAGCGGCGGCTTCGGCTCGACGGTGACGACGACGGGCGTCAACCGTCAGCTCGACTTGTTCGTCCAGAACCAGCTCCGCACCGAGACCTCGGGTGGGACCTATGCCAATCAGATGGCCAACATCCTGAGCCAGCTGCAGACCGTGTACGGTACGCCCGGTGGCAGCGGCACGCTCGAGACGGCGCTGAACAATTTCACCACGGCGCTGCAGTCGCTGTCGAACAATCCGAGCAACCAGTCGGCGCAGTCGGTGGCGCTGTCGGCGGCGCAGGGCGTGGCGCTGCAGCTCAACGCGACCACCAAGGGCATCCAGACCCTGCGCACCAATGTCGAGCAGGACATCGGCAATTCGGTCACGCAGGCCAACGCGGCGATCAAGCAGATCGCGACGCTCAACACGCAGCTGCAGGGCCTCGACAGCTCCGACCCGCTGGCGGCGACCCTGCAGGACCAGCGCGACAACGCGATCAACACGCTTGCCAAATATGTCGATATCCGCGTCGTGTCCGACCCGACCAACGGCACGAGCATATTCACCAATTCGGGCATCCAGCTGGTCGGCGCGGGCCTCAGCTCCGAGTTCACCTTCTCGTCGCCGGGGACGCTCGACGCCACCTCGCTCTACAACAGCGATCCGACCAAGACCGGCGTCGGGCAGCTCAACATCAAGCTGTCGAACGGCGTGTCGCTCGACGTCGTGTCGAACAATCTCCTGAACTCGGGTCAGATCGCGGCCGACCTCAAGCTGCGCGACCAGACCCTGGTGCAGGCGCAGACCCAGGTCGACCAGCTCGCGGCGACGATGGCCTCGGCGCTGTCCGACAAGACCACGGCGGGTACCGCGGTGGCGGGACCTCCGGCCGGCTTCGACGTCTCGACCAGCGGGCTGCTGGCGGGCAACACCATCAACCTGACCTACACGGATTCGAGCAACGTCCAGCGCCAGGTCAAGATCGTCAACGTCAACGATCCCGCGGCGCTGCCGCTGAAGAACGCCTCCGGCGCCAACCCGTCCTATGTCGGCGTCGACTTCTCGCTCGGCATGGCCTCGGTGGTGTCGCAGCTCAACAGCGCGCTCGGTGGCGCGCATCTGCAGTTTTCCAATCCCTCCGGCACCACGCTGCGGATCACCGATGACGGCACCAGCCAGGCGGCGGTCAAGGCGGCCTCGGCCACCACCACGGTGCAGACGCTCGCCAGCGGCAACGCCCAACTGCCGGTTTTCACTGACGGCGGCGCGCTCTACACCGGCGCAATCACCTCGACCGGCTCGCAGATGACGGGGCTCGCGGGAAGGCTCAACGTCAACCCGGCATTGCTGAACGATCCGACCAAGCTGTCGACCTACTCGACCTCGCCGCAGACCGCGGCCGGCGACGCGACGCGACCGGACTTCCTGTTCGCGCAGCTCACCTCGGCGACCTTCAGCTACTCGCCAACCACCGGCCTCGGCTCGGCGGCGCAGCCATTCCAGGGCACGGTGTCCGGCTATCTGCAGCAGTTCGTCAGCCAGCAGGGCAGTGCCTCGACGCTGGCGACCCAGCTCAGCCAGGGCCAGGCCGTCGTGGTCAGCACGCTGAAGGAGAAGTTCCAGGGCACGGCGGGGGTCAACATGGACAGCGAGATGTCCAACCTGATCCAGGTCCAGAACACCTATGCGGCCAACGCCCATATCATGTCGGTCGTGCAAAGCATGATGCAGAGCCTGCTCCAGGCATTTTAGTGAGGCGCGTGTAAGATGTCGATCAGCAGTGTCAACTACGGAAATTCTCTGCTCGGCCTGTCCGTGCGGAACATCTCGAACCAGCTCGCGGACCTTTCCACGCAGCTCTCGAGCGGCGTCAAGGCGAACAACTACGCCGGCATGGGCCCCGACGAGGGCTTCGCGATCGCGGCGCGGGCGCAGCTCTCGAACATCTCGGCCTTCACGCTGACGATGACCCACGTCAATACCGTGATCGGCGCGGTCAATACCTCGCTGCAGTCGCTGTCCAAGATTCATGACCAGGTCCAGAGTGGCGCCTCGGCGACGCCGCAGAACCTGACCAGCACCGGCCAGACCACGGGACAATTGACGGCGCTGTCCAACCTGTCGGCCATCACCGGCATCCTCAACACCCAGGTCGGCGATCGCTACATCTTCTCCGGCAGCGCCACCGACCGGCCGGCGATCGCATCGGCCGACGACATCCTGAACGGCACCACGACGCAGGCCGGCCTGAAGCAGGTCATCGCCGAGCGGCAGCAGGCCGATCTCGGGCTCAACGGTCTCGGGCGTCTGAACCTGTCGGCGTCGGCCACGATGCCGATCACGCTGGCGGAGGACGTCGCCGGCTCTCCGTTCGGCTTCAAGCTGAGCGGCGTCACCTCGTCGCTGACCAATGCCACGGTGACCGGACCGTCCGGCTCGCCCGCGGGCATCTCGGTCGATCTCACCGCCGGCAATCCGAATGCGGGCGACCAGATCAGCTTCACCTTCAAGCTGCCCGACGGCACCTCGGAATCGATCAAGCTGACGGCGTCCACCACGACGCCGGCGCCGACCAATACGTTCGCCATCGGCGCCACGCCGGCGGCCACCTCCGCCAATCTCAATGCGGCGCTCAACACGGCGCTGTCGACGCTGGCCAATACCTCGCTGACCGCCGCCTCGGCGGTCGTCGCCGGTGACAACTTCTTCAACACGGCGAGCGCCGTGTCGGGAACGGTGGTCAACAACAAGCTCGCAACGCCGGCGCCGATCACGGGAGCGACGCTGCTGTCGGGCGGGGCGGGCTCCGACTCGATCGCGACCAGCTTTGCGACCGGCGACACCATCACCGTCAACGGGCAGACGCTGACCTTCGTCGCCTCCGGCGCCAGCGGCAACAACCAGATCAATGTCGGCGACAGCGTGCAGACGCTGCTGTCGAAGATCGATACGCTCAGCGGCACGTCGACGCCGTCGACGGTCAGCGGCGGCGTGATCACCTTGCGCACCAACGACGCCGCCGGCTTCTCGGTGTCGAGCTCGAACGCGGGTGCGTTCGGGGCGCTCGGCTTCTCCGGCACAGTGACGGCGCCGACGCCGCCGTTGCGCGTCTCCGGCTCGCCGCTGGGATCGGCGACCAGCCTCGTCAACGGTTCGGCCAACACCGTCGCCTGGTACACCGGCAACAGCGGTCCCGGCTCGGCGCGGTCGAGCGCGAGCATCCGGATCGACACGGCGCAGAGCATTCAGTTCGGCGCCCAGGGCAACGAGTTCGCGATCCGCAACCTCGTGCAGCAGACCGCGGTCTATGCCGCCGTCAACACGCCGCCAGCGGGAGCAAATGCTCCGCAGCAGATCGGTGCGCTCAGCCAGCGCATCGCCGCCAACCTGACGCCGCAGCTCGGCCAGCAGGCGATCTCGGATATCCAGACCGAGTTCGCCAACGCCCAGACCACGATGAAGGACGCCACGGCGCGCCAGACCCAGGCCAAGGCGGCGATGCAGGCCATGGTCGACCAGACCGAGGGCATCTCGCAGCAGGAGGTGGCGAGCCAGATCCTGCAGCTGCAGACCAACCTCCAGGCGTCCTACCAGACGACGGCGATGCTGGCCCAGTTGACGCTGGTGAAATATCTGTAGCGCCCCGGGGGCGGCGGTTAGGTTTTCGTTAACCACGTCTCTTTAGCTTTTGTTCAGATCTGGGGCGAGAGCCTCTTTGTCTGGAGGCGGACGTGAGTGACGGAACCGACGAGCGCATTCATCTGGTGGTCGCGACACCATGCTTCGGCGGCCAGGTGTCGAGCATCTATGCGAGCTCGATCTTCGCCCTGCAGCGCGAGTTGCGCGCCGCGTCCAACGTCGACCTCACCGTCCACATGCGCGACGGCGATGCGCTGATCACCCGTGCCAGGGCCAATCTCGTTACCCTGTTCCTCAACGATCCCTCGGCCACGCATCTGCTCTTCGTCGATGCCGACATCGGCTTCACGCCGAAGCAGGTGTTCCGGCTGATCGCGTCCGGCGGCGACATGGTCGCCGGCGTCTATCCGGTCAAGAAGGTCAACTGGAACAAGGCGCGCCGCGCCATCAATTCCAACCGCATGGACGTGCCGGCGGCATCGCTCGACTACGTGCTGGAGATCGACAATCCGGACCACGTTGCGGTGGTCAACGGCTTCACCCGCGTGCGCTATGCCGGCACCGGCTTCCTGATGGTCCGCCGCCGCGTCATCGAGACGATGATCGCGCATCCGGCCTACGCCCCGCTGCAGTTCTTCCGCGAGCATTCGCAGGATGCGCTGGCCGGCAGTCCGAACCGCTTCGCGCTGTTCGAATGCATGATCGACCCGGCGACCGGGACCTATCTCAGCGAGGATTTCGCGTTCTGCAGGCGATGGACCGATCTCGGCGGCGAGATCTGGGCCGATCTCGACAGCCGGCTCGATCACGTCGGTCCGTCCGTGTTTCACGGCAATGTCGCCTCGCAATTCGCGTCGGCGGTGGCGGTTCCCACCGCCGCCGCGGCCGACGCAGCCTGACGATCCGCGCGATGACCCCGGCGGTAACCCGGTCGCAGATATCCCAATCATCCCGGATCGACCGGCGCGAGCAGGGCGCCGCGACCGGACTGCGCGATCTCTTTGCCTTGCTCGGCGATCTCCTGATCGATGGCGGCGATACCCGCCTGGCGCTCGATCGCCCCTGGGGCCGCAACGTCTATGGCTGCGGTCCGTCGCCCGAACCCGATGTGCTGTGCTTCGCATCGAGCACGGCTTCGCCGATTTCAGAACGCGCCTATGCGCGCGTCGAGCTGGCGCGCGAGCAGCTGATGCATGCGGCGATCTCGCTCGGCCTCGACGCCGCGCTCGACCGGCGCACCGAGGAGATGCGCTGCGAATTGCGCGGATATCTCGGCCTTGCCGACGAGATCGACATCGTGTTCTCGCCGTCCGGCACCGACTCGCAACTGCATGCGCTGGCGCTGGTGCGGGCGGTGCTGGGCGAGGCCGTCACGAGCATCGTCGTCGGCAGCGACCAGACCGGAAGCGGCACCGCCGCGAGCGCCCGGGGACACCATTTCAGCACGCGGACGGCGAACGGTCTGGCGGTGCGGACGAACACGCCGATCGAGGGGCTCTCGGGCGACGCCGTGTCGCTGCCGCTGCTCGAAGGCGCATCGATGCAGCCGCGCGTTGCTATCGATGCCGAGGTGCTCGACAGCGTCGAGGCGCTGGTGCGAAGGGGCCGTGGCGTCCTGCTGCAGGTCATGGATTCCTCCAAGCTCGGCTGGCGCGCGCCGGACATGGCCTGCCTGGACGAGGTGGCGCGGCGCTGGCCGGGGCGCGTGCAGGTTGTCGTCGATGCCTGCCAGATGCGGCTCGGCGCGGCGCGGCTGCGCGATCATCTCGAACGCGGCCATCTGGTGCTCGTCACGGGCTCGAAGTTCTTCGGCGGCCCCGCCTTCAGCGGCGCGCTGCTGGTGCCCGCGGCCGCATCGGCTGCGCTGCGCTGCGGACATCCGATCGCGCCCGGCCTGTTCGACTATGTCAATCGCAGCGATTGGCCGCTCGCCTGGACGGATCTGCGCGCGCGCACGGCGCCGCGCGCCAATATCGGCCAATGGCTGCGCTGGGAGGCCGCGCTGGAGGAGATCGCCGCGTATCACGCCGTGCCCGAGACGTTCCGCCGGATGGCGATCCGGCAGCTCGGCGAGGCCATCGAAAGCCTGCTGATGCTGTCGCCGGTGCTGCGTCCGATCGCCGCCCGCGCGCCTGCGCCGGATGGGAGCGATGGCGAGTTCGGCTTTCCCACCATCTTCCCGTTCGCGCTCCAGCGTGACGGCGGCCCGCTCGGCCTCGGTGAGACGCAGGCGGTGTATCGCGCGCTGCAGCGCGATCTCGGCAGCCGCTTCACTGGACGCGCAGCCGAGATTGCCGCGCGCCAGTGCCTGATCGGCCAGCCGGTGCGGATCGAACGCGCGGGCGAGGCGCAGTCGGCCGCGCTGCGGCTGTGCATCGGCGCGCGCCAGGTGACGGACGCATGGTGCGACGACGTCACCGCGGCCCGGGTCAATCTCGAATCCGACATCGACCGCGTCGCCGACATCGTTGCCAAAACAGAGCTGCTCGTATCGGATCTGAGCAGCCAGGATCTCAGGGACATCTGCAATGCCGACTGATTTGCTCGCGCTGGCCGACGCCACCGACGCAGGATGTGCCGACCGGATCGGCATGGCCAAGCTCGCCAAGGCCGCCTTCGACGGCCAGGACCTGAAACCGATGTGGGCTGCCTTGCTCGCCAAGCTGCTCGACGGCCGCGCGGAGCCGGGCGAGGGGCTCGATCTCGCGCTGATCGCGCAGCTCATCGGCGAGAAATCGTCCGGGCTCGCGATCCAGCACGACGTTCTGCAGTCGCAGCAGCTCTACCGCGTTGCCTGCAACAGCGCGACGCCGCGGCTGCGCGTGCTCGCGCTCGCTGCGGCCACCGACATGGGCAGCAACACGCCGATCGAATTCCTGCTCGAGGACACCGACTTCGAGCTGCTGCTGCTCTATGTCGTTCCGGGCGCGGACCTGCTGGCGCCTTTGCCCGCTCATGACGTCGCCATCGTTATCGCGTCCGATTCCGAGGATTGTCAGCACGCGCTGCGCGAGATCGATGCCGTCGCGGCGCGCTGGCCGCGTCCGCTGCTGAATCCGCCGGAGCGGATCTGGCATCTCGATCGCGACAAGCTGCATGCGCGGCTCGCCGGCATCGACGGGCTCACCATTCCGGCGACCATTCCCGTCGACCGCGAGCGCCTGATCGGGATCGCCGACGAGCGCGAATGGATCACGGACGTCGACCACTCGCTCGCCTTCCCGGTCATCGTGCGGCCGCGCGGCTCGCATGCCGGCGTCGGCCTGGAGAAGGTCGACGAGCCGCTCGAGCTGTCGCTCTATCTCGACGAACGCAGCGAGCAGGAGTTCTTCGTCTCGCGCTTCGTCGACTATGCCAGCGAGGACGGTCAGTTCCGCAAGTACCGCATCGTGTTCGTCGACGGCACGGCCTACGCCTGCCACATGGCGATCGCGCGACGCTGGGACATCTGGTACCTCAACGCCAACATGGCCGGCAGCGAGAGCAAGCGCCTCGAAGAGGCGACCTTCATGCAGACCTTCGACATCGGCTTCGGCCGCCGTCATCGCAGCGTGCTCGATGCGATCGCCGCGCGCGTCGGTCTCGACTATTTCATCATCGACTGCGCCGAGACCAGGGACGGCACGCTGCTGGTGTTCGAGGCCGACAATACGGCCGTCGTCCACAACATGGATTCGCCGGAGGTCTTCCCCTACAAGCCGCCGCAGATGCAGAAGATCTTCGCGGCCTTCGCGGCCATGATCGAGAAGCGCGCCGCGTCGCGGGCGGAGCAGGCGGCGTGACCGCCGGGCTGCGCATCGATCCTGCGTCGCGGACGGCGGAGACGCTCGATCCGCAACATTGGGACGAGATGCGCGCGCTCGGTCATCGCATGCTCGATGACATGATCGACTATGTCGCCGATATCCGCGACCGGCCGGTGTGGCAGCCGATGTCGCCGACGACACGGAAGAGCTTCCGCAGCGCGCTGCCGCATGCGCCGACCGATCTCGCCGAGGTCTATCGCGATTTCAGCGAGCTCGTCGTTCCCTACGCGACCGGCAACGTGCATCCTGGATTCATGGGCTGGGTGCATGGCGGCGGCACCGTGGTCGGCATGCTCGCCGAGATGCTGGCTGCCGGATTGAACGCCAATCTCGGCGGCCGCGACCACGCGCCGATCGAGGTCGAGCGGCAGGTCGTCGACTGGACGCGTCAGTTGTTCGGCTTTCCGGCAAGCGCCAGCGGCATCTTCGTCACCGGCACCTCGATGGCCAACCTGATGGCGGTGCTGGTCGCTCGCCGCAACGCGCTCGGCGCGTCGGTTCGCTCGGCGGGTCTCGGTGAGGAGGGGCGGCGCTTGCGCGCCTACACGTCGAAGGCGGCGCATGGCTGCATCGCCAAGGCGATGGACATCTGCGGACTGGGCAGCGACGCGCTCGGCTGCATCGCGGTGGATGCCGCACATCGCATCGACGTCGGCGAGCTGCGGACCGCGATCGCGCGCGATCGCGCCGCGGGACTGCATCCGTTTCTCGTCGTCGCCTCGGCGGGCACCGTCGATATCGGCGCCATCGACGACCTCGCTGATATTTCCGAGCTCTGCCGTGCCGAGGGGCTCTGGTTTCACGTCGACGGCGCCTTCGGTGCGCTTGCGATGCTGTCAGCGGAGCTCGCACCGAAGCTCGCCGGCATCGAACAGGCGGATTCGATTGCGCTGGATTTTCACAAATGGGGGCAGGTGCCCTACGATGCGGGCTTCCTGCTGGTGCGCGATGGCACCAAGCATCGCGACGCCTTCGCCTCGCCGGCCGCCTATCTGCGCCGGGAAACCCGTGGTCTCGCGGCGGGCGCCGAGTGGCCCTGCGATCTCGGTCCTGATCTGTCGCGCGGCTTCCGGGCGCTGAAGACATGGTTCACGCTGAGGACGTTCGGCGCGGATGCGCTCGGCGCCGTGATCGCGCGAAGCTGCGAGCTCGCGCGCCATCTGGAGGCGCGGGTGCGCGCCGAGCCCGAGCTCGAGCTGTTGGCGCCGGTCAATCTCAACATCGTCTGCTTCCGTTATCGTGCCGACGATGCCGATGCGCTCAACGGCGAGATCGTCGCCGACATCCACGAATCCGGCCTCGCCGCGCCGTCGACCACGATGCTCGACGGACGGCTGGCGATCCGTGCCGCGATCGTCAATCATCGTACCGGGACGAGCGACATCGACCGGCTGATTGCGGCGGTCCTCATGTTCGGCCGCCAGCGCGCGGCCGGTCTCACGCCGTTGATCGAGGTCGATGCGCCGCCGCTGGCGCTCTGAGCGCAAACCGCATCTCGGCGTCGTCCGCTGGTCGATGACGACCGCCGGCAGAATGTCGCGGCGCGTCGAAACCTTTCCAAAGGTGGTTGACGCGTTGTGAACGACGGGCGCGTTTGTTGAATCAACGAGCCTTTTCAAAGGGCGTTCTTGCGCGATGACGCGGCAATGAGCCGCGCCGATGAGCCTGTTCCGCTGATTGAGGCGGCTGCGCACCACAACCCTTCAGCGTTTGTTAGCCACTGCCATTCACCGTGACGCCCGTCGTCCGGGGTCGTTCAAATCGACCTGGGCTGCACCCTGATCTCGAAGGGATCGGGGTTTATTTCACACCAGAAGGGTATGAAAATGTCAGGTATCGTCCTCTCGGCGTCGGTGCGCCAGAATTTGCTGTCGCTTCAGTCGACAGCTCAGCTCCTCGCCACCACCCAGAACAATCTCTCCACGGGCAAGAAGGTCAACTCGGCGCTCGACAATCCGACCAACTTCTTCACCGCCCAGGGTCTCGACAACCGCGCTTCCGACATCTCCAATCTGCTCGACGGCATCGGCAACGGCGTGCAGGTGCTGCAGGCCGCCAACACCGGCATCACCTCGCTGCAGAAGCTCGTCGACAGCGCCAAGTCGATCGCCAACCAGGTTCTGCAGAGCGCGGTGGGCTACTCCACCAAGTCGAGCGTGACCTCGGCGGCTCTGACCGGTGCGACCGCCACCGACCTGCTCGGCTCCAGCTCGACGGCTGTGACCGGCTCGGTCGTGAACAACGACAATACCTCGAGCGCGGTGGCGATCACCGGCTCGACCAAGCTGTCGGGCACGGCGGGCACCGCGTCGAACAACCTCGCCTCCGGCATCACCTCGGGTGAGACGCTGGTCGTCAACGGCACCACCTTCACCTTCATCACCGGCACGTCCTCGACGGGCACCAACATCGGCATCGGCGACAGCGTCAGCAACCTGCTGTCGGCGATCCAGACCCAGACCGGCGTGACCGCGTCGATCACCGCGGGTGCGATCACCCTGACGCCGCCGGCGGCGGGATTGACGCTCTCGGGCAGCACCGGCACCTTGGGCAAGCTCGGGCTGACTGCCGTCGGCGACGGCTTGTCAGGTCAGACCTTGACGGTCGGCGCCACAGGAGGTGGCACGGCGACAAGCATCACGTTCGGTCTAGGGACAGGACAGGTCAAGTCGCTGAACGATCTCAACGCGAAGCTCGCAGCCAACAACCTGCAGGCATCGATCGATTCGTCGACCGGCAAGATCACCCTCAGCACGACCAACGACGCGGCGTCCGCCACGATCGGCGCGATCGGCGGTACGTCGGCTGCATCCAGCCAGGCCTTCAACGGTCTGACGGCGGCGGCTCCGGTGGCGGATGTGACCGCGCAGACGCAGCGCGCGAGCCTGGTCTCGCAGTACAACAACGTGCTGGCGCAGATCAATACGACCGCGAGCGATGCGTCGTTCAACGGTGTCAACCTGCTGAACGGCGATACGCTGAAGCTGACCTTCAACGAAAACGGCAAGTCGACGCTGTCGATCACCGGCGTGACCTTCAACTCCGCGGGGCTCGGGCTGACGACCCTGACCTCGGGCACCGACTTCCTCGACAACAACTCGGCGAACAAGGTCATCGGCGTGCTCACCACCGCCAGCTCCACGCTGCGCAACGAGGCCTCGACGCTGGGTTCGAACCTGTCGGTGGTGCAGGTTCGTCAGGACTTCAACAAGAACCTGATCAACGTGCTGCAGACCGGCTCGTCGAATCTGACGCTGGCCGACACCAACGAGGAAGCGGCCAACAGCCAGGCGCTGTCGACCCGCCAGTCGATCGCGGTGTCCGCGCTGTCGCTCGCCAACCAGTCGCAGGCGAGCGTGCTGCAGCTGCTGCGCTGATCCGCAAGCATCGCATCTCGACGACCAGGGCGGCGGGGGAAACCTCGCCGCCTTTTTATCGGAGGATAAGGTCCGACATTGCTGCGGCGTAGCTTGGCGATCGCGCAAAAATCGGAAGGCCCGGCCTCGCGACTGGCGAGCCGGGCCTTTCGATGTCGGGTGAGGGGGCGAAAGCTCAGGCCGCCGAGCTCACCGGCTTGTCCTGCTGTTCGGCTTCAGCCTGCTCGATCAGCTTCTTCTCGTAGGCGACGAGCTTCTTGGCTTCCTTCAGCGCCTGGTAGAGATCGCCGTTGAGGATATGACCGTTGATCGCCTCGATGATCGGCCAGGCGCTCGGCACCGTGGTGATGATGTCGCGCAGCAGGTTGAAATAGGTGCCGTGATCCGCGTCTGCCCCCGGCGAGATGTACATCAGCTGGACCGCAAGATAGACGAGCTTCGCCGGCGTGTCGGCCGTCTCGGGCGTCAGGATGTCCTTCTCGCGCAGGATCGGAATGTTCTCGCCGTCGATCAGGAGGCGCGCGCGCTGATCGGTGTTGGTGATCACGCAGGAGCCGATGATGATGCGCTCATGCGGCTTCAGTTCGACTTTCAGGGCCATTCTCATTCTCCGTTGCCGCAATCGGCGTGGCGCCGAACCTGCTGCGTCGAGGCCGATGACGGGTCCAGCTGCCAGTCTAGATCGCGCGGGGAGTCTGCGCGCTCGATCGGTCGGTGCGCAGCAATCCTTTCCGATCATGGTTAACGGACGGTAAACGGCCGCGCCCGCCTGGCGAATATGCGGTGTTTTCAAGGTGATCCGCGGCGAATCGCCGATGCGCGGCCGTGCCGATGCCATGCATCGGGGACCGCGAGCGGTCGTGACTTCACTGTTTGTTAGCCGCTCGCATTTACCTTAACGCCCGTCGCCCAGTGGTGCAGTCACCGACGGGCTTCGCCTTGATCCTGAATGGATCGGGCAGTTTGTTTCACACCAGAAGGGTATGAAAATGTCAGGTATTGTTCTCTCGGCGTCGGTGCGTCAGAATCTGCTCTCGCTTCAGTCGACGGCTCAGCTCCTCGCCACCACCCAGAACAATCTCTCCACGGGCAAGAAGGTCAACTCGGCGCTCGACAATCCGACCAACTTCTTCACCGCCCAGGGTCTCGACAACCGCGCTTCCGACATCTCCAATCTGCTCGACGGCATCGGCAACGGCGTGCAGGTGCTGCAGGCCGCCAACACCGGCATCACCTCGCTGCAGAAGCTCGTCGACAGCGCCAAGTCGATCGCCAACCAGGTTCTGCAGAGCGCGGTGGGCTACTCCACCAAGTCGAGCGTGACCTCGGCGGCTCTGACCGGTGCGACCGCCACCGACCTGCTCGGCTCCAGCTCGACGGCTGTGACCGGCTCGGTCGTGAACAACGACAATACCTCGAGCGCGGTGGCGATCACCGGCTCGACCAAGCTGTCGGGCACGGCGGGCACCGCGTCGAACAACCTCGCCTCCGGCATCACCTCGGGTGAGACGCTGGTCGTCAACGGCACCACCTTCACCTTCATCACCGGCACGTCCTCGACGGGCACCAACATCGGCATCGGCGACAGCGTCAGCAACCTGCTGTCGGCGATCCAGACCCAGACCGGCGTGACCGCGTCGATCACCGCGGGTGCGATCACCCTGACGCCGCCGGCGGCGGGATTGACGCTCTCGGGCAGCACCGGCACCTTGGGCAAGCTCGGGCTGACTGCTGTCGGCGACGGCTTGTCAGGTCAGACCTTGACGATCGGCGCCACAGGAGGTGGCACGGCGACGAGTGTCACGTTCGGTCTAGGGACAGGGCAGGTCAAGTCGCTGAACGATCTCAACACCAAGCTCGCGGCGAACAACCTGCAAGCCTCGATCGATACCACCGGCAAGATCTCGATCACCACGACCAACGACGCGGCTTCGGCCACGATCGGTGCGATCGGCGGTACGTCGGCTGCATCCAGCCAGGCCTTCAATGGTCTGACGGCGGCGGCTCCGGTGGCGGATGCGACCGCGCAGACGCAGCGCGCGAGCCTGGTGTCGCAGTACAACAACGTGCTGGCGCAGATCAACACGACCGCGGCCGACGCCTCGTTCAACGGTGTCAACCTGCTGAACGGCGATACGCTGAAGCTGACCTTCAACGAGAACGGCAAGTCAACGCTCTCGATCACCGGTGTGACCTTCAACACTGGCGGTCTTGGCCTGTCGAACCTCACCTCGGGCACCGACTTCCTCGACAACAACTCGGCGAACAAGGTGATCACCCTGTTGAACTCGGCGAGCTCGACGCTGCGGTCGGAAGCCTCCACGCTGGGTTCGAACCTGTCGGTGGTGCAGATCCGTCAGGACTTCAACAAGAACCTGATCAACGTGCTGCAGACCGGCTCGTCGAACTTGACCTTGGCCGACACCAACGAAGAGGCTGCCAACAGCCAGGCGCTGTCGACCCGTCAGTCGATCGCGGTGTCCGCGCTGTCGCTCGCCAACCAGTCGCAGGCGAGCGTGCTGCAGCTGCTGCGCTGATCCACAAGCATCGCATCTCGACGACCAAGGCGGCGGGGGAAACCCCGCCGCTTTTTTTCGCCTGGTTTGGCCGTCCGGCCCGTATCAATACTGGTCTGGAACCGGACGCGAGTGGAGCCAAGGATCGCAACCAGTCGTTAAGCAAGAAATTTAAAGTGCCATTAACCATGTTTTAAAAGTGGGTGGACTAGAACCCCCTGGTGAATAACTAGGAAGGTTTCACACACATGTCCGGTATCGTTCTCTCGGCTTCGGTTCGCCAAAACCTGCTGGCGCTGCAAAACACCGCATCGCTGCTGGCCACGACTCAAAACAACCTGGCCACCGGCAACAAGGTCAACACGGCGCTCGATAACCCCACCGAATTCTTCACCTCGCAATCGCTCAACAACCGCGCGAGCGACATTGCGAATCTGCTCGACAGCATCGGCAACGGTGTCCAGGTTCTCCAGGCTGCGAATACCGGTCTCACCTCACTTCAGAAGCTTGTCGACAGCGCCAAATCGATCGCGAGCCAAGTGCTTCAGGCGCCGACGGGATACACCACCAAGTCGAGCGTGACCTCCGCGGTCATCTCAGGGGCGACGGCGAACAACCTGCTCGGCAGCTCCTCAAACAATTTCGTGACCGGCAGCACGGTCAACAACGACAACCTCAGCTCGGCCGTTGCGATCACCGGATCCACCAGGCTGTCGGGTACGGCGAGCTCGACCTCGAACGACCTGGCGAGCAGCGTCACCACCGGCGATACGCTCGTGGTCAACGGTGTCGTGTTCACCTTCGTGGCCGGCTCGGTCTCGGCCGGTACCAATATCGGCGTCGGCGACACCGTCAGCAACCTCCTGGCTGCCATCGATTCGGTAACCGGAGCCACCGCAACGCCGTCCACGGTGGCAGCGGGCAAGATCCAGCTGGCGACAGGCACGGCGCAGGATCTGACAGTATCGGGCACGGCCCTGGCCAAGCTCGGATTGACCGCCGGCACGACCACACGAAATCCGCCAGCCTTGACAGGACAGACGCTGACAATTGCCTCGACAGGGGGCGGCGTCGCAACGAACATAACGTTCGGCACAGGTGCTTCGCAGATCTCGACGCTGGCACAGCTCAATACGGCGCTCGCGGCCAACAACCTGCAGGCCAGCCTGAGCACGACGGGCCAGCTTACGATCCTCACCACCAACGAAGCGGCATCGTCGACGATCGGCGCGGTCGCCGGCTCTTCGACCGCGGCCAGCATGGCCTTCAACGGCGTGACGGCCTCGACCCCGGTGGCCGACACCAACTCTCAGACGACGCGTGCCGGCCTGATCGCGCAGTACAACAACGTCCTGGCGCAGATCAACACCACGGCGCAAGACGCCTCGTTCAACGGCATCAACCTGCTCAACGGCGACACGCTCAAGTTGGTGTTCAACGAGACCGGACGGTCCACGCTGAACATCACCGGCGTGACCTTCAACAGCACCGGTCTCGGCCTGTCGGCGCTGGTGGTCGGAAGCGACTTCCTCGACAGCAACTCGGCCAACAAGGTGCTCACGACCTTGAACAGTGCATCGACCGCGATCCGCTCTGAAGCGTCGTCGCTCGGTTCGAACCTCTCGATCGTGCAGATCCGTCAGGACTTCAACAAGAACCTGATCAACGTGCTGCAGACCGGCTCGTCGAACTTGACCTTGGCCGACACCAACGAAGAGGCGGCCAACAGCCAGGCGCTGTCGACCCGTCAGTCGATCGCGGTCTCCGCGCTCGCGCTGGCCAATCAGTCGCAGGCGAGCGTGCTGCAGCTGCTGCGCTGACGCGCGAACGTACCGGAATAATATCTCATCGAAGCGGCGGGCCATGCCCGCCGCTTCTGCGTTAGGCTATGCCGAGCGTGCCGGTACTGGTCTCCGTTCGATGTCGGGGCAGTGAGTGAGCTCTGTGAGAACGCCGTTGTTCGTGTAGTTCGCGCCGCTCGGGCGGGATGAACAACGTACGAGCTTCGTCCGGACATTTTGAATCACCGCGTTCGCAAGAAATTAAGAGGTGCACCAAACAAAGCGATTTGCGGTGCTCCGTGACGCTACGAAACAAATTCCGCTAACGGCCGCTAACCATATTTTAAAGGCACACAAAGTACAAAACCTGAGCAGTTTGGTCGTGTCCCTGCGTCAGTCCGGAGTAGTTGATGTCATATGCCGCTCAAGCCTATGCCCGCACGTCGCAGACGACGGCATCACCACGGGAGATCGAAGCTCAGGCTCTGTTGAAAGCGGCACGGCAGCTGCAGGAAGTCCAGGCCAATTGGAACGGCCCTGATCGCAACATGTACAAGGCTCTGCTCTTCAATCGTCGCTTGTGGACGATCTTCATGAGCGCGATGGAGGCGGACGACAATCCGAATCCGCTCGACATCCGCCAGAACATCGCAAATATCGGCGTGTTCGTGATGAAGCAGACGATCGAGATGCAGATGGACCCGGATCCGGCGAAGCTCAAGTCGCTGATCGACATCAACTGCCACATCGCCGCGGGGTTGTCCGGGCGGAGCTGACCGTCGGGGGCAGGGCGGGAGGCGCGTCGTCGTGACCGATATCACCAGCATCCTGTCCGCGTCCTACAAGTCGAACCTGCTCAGTACGGCGCGGCGATGCAACAGCCGAGACGTGGCCGTCTATCCGGCGCTCTATATCAGAGTGGCCCAGATCAAGAACGTGGTCACCGACGCCGCCTCGGGCCAGACCTATCTCGACACCGCCTACGCGATACGGACCCGTTGATCCGGCAAAGCTGCGCGGCTCGATACGGCAACGCCGCCCGGTGGGGCGGCGTGCGGGCGGCGGAATGAAGCGGCCCGGTTCCGCGGGGGCTCAGGCAGTGCGATCGGTCGCCACGACGCGCGGCACGTCCGCCCTCTGCATATCCTTCTGCAGGTCGAGCGTGTTGAAGTAGGCCCGGCGGCGCAGCACGGCCTCATCTGGATATTGGGTCACCACCTGGTCGGTCTTGCGGTTGACCACCTGGAACACCAGAGCGGCAGCGGCGCGATCGTAATAGGCTTGGCGTGACACGGACAGATCGTTTGCGATGTTGACCGGGGTGTCGTTGCGCACGGGGACGCCGGGCTCGGCCGCGGTCACGGTCTGGCTGGGAGGAAGGTCCGTCGGAACAGCGCTCACCACCGCCTGGCTCGACGGCGGAATTATCGGAACGGACGCAGGCGTCCCTACCGGTCTTACGCTGAAATCGGAACTCATGGCAGCCTCCTCATGGCCATCGAGTCAATTCCCAACCCATCCCGCTTGCAACTATGCCGATGACCAATCAACGTTATGTTAGGAAATAGGATGAACGCCGCGTTGTGATTCGTGCCGGCCTTTTAAGCTTATCCGGGCGTTAAACGGCGGCGGCCGCGCGGCCCTCGAGGCGGCGCGGCGATGCAGATAGGGGCTGGCGGTAAGGCTCAGAGCGTCCGGCTGACGGCGAGCGGGGTGAGGTGCCGTGCGCCCGGGGCGGCGCGGCGGCCGCCGGCGGTATAGGTGCTGGGAATGTTCTTGCGCTGAACCTCGGCATTGACGCCGCGCACGATCTTTTCCGAGATCGCGTGCGCCGTCGCCAGCACGGTCAGGTTCACCTGCAGCATGGCGCGAAAGGTGTCGTGGTGACGATGCAGGGTGGCGAGCAGCTCCGGCGCGGTCTGCTTCATGAAATTCTGGCTCGCCTTGAGGCGGCCCACGGTCGTGACGTAGTGGCGGGACAGCTCGGTCTTCTTGGGGCCGAACGCCATGCCTTCGCGCAGCTTGCCGGCGCGGACCAGTTCGGTCTCCTGCTCGATGACCGCGATCAGCTCGCTCATGACGCTCACCATCTCGTCGGCGAGCGCGCGTGCCTCTGCGGCGCTGGTGGCGGCCGTGTAGGTCGTCTTCTTCGCTTGTCCCTGTGCGGTCATTTCATAACTCCCTTCGGCGTGAGCGTTTGCCGCCCACGCGCTCGTCACGCGAACATCTACGCTTTGCCGTTGGCGCCGGAGCTGCTGCCGGCCTGTTGCAGGATGAGAGTGCGGAAGACGTCGTTTGAGATGCCGACGCCGCCGGCCTTGGCGAAGTTCTTGGAATATTGCTCCGTCAGCATCGAGCGCCAGACGCCGGTGCCCGGCGTGTCGCCGAACGGACCTTCGCCCTTCACGCCGCTGGTCATCTGCGAGAACATGCTGTTGAGGAACATGGCTTCGAAGTCGGTTGCCGTCGCCTTGGCCCTGGCCTGTGCCTTGGGCGAGACCTTGGTCAGAGCCGCCGCGAGATCGAGATCGGTGCGCGGCGCGGTGACGGCCGCGGCCGTCGGCATGCTGAGAGCGACGCGGCCATGATAGGAGTCGATGAAGGACGTCGCCATCACATCACCTCGATGTCGGCTTCGATCGCGCCGGCCGCCTTGATGGCCTGCAAGATGCTGATCAGGTCGCGGGGGCCGATGCCGAGGCCGTTGAGGCCGTCGACCAGTTGCTGCAATGACACGCCGTCCCTGACGACCGCGAACTTCTTGCCTTCCTCGGTGACGCCGACGCTGGTGCGCGGCGTGACCACGGTGCGGCCGCGCGACAGCGGATTGGGCTGGCTGACCTGCGGACTTTCGGAGATCGTGACGGTGAGGTTGCCCTGGGCCACGGCGACGGTCGCCACACGCACGTCGCGACCCATCACGATGATGCCGGAGCGCTCGTCGATGACGATCTTGGCGGCGAGATCCGGGTCGACCTGCAACTGCTCGATCTCGGTCAGCAAGGCGACGACGTTGCCCTTGAACTCCGGCGGGATGCTCAGCTGCACCGTCGACGGATCGATCGGCTCGGCAGTCTTGACGCCGAGGAAATCATTGACCGCGGCCGCGATGCGCTTGGCGGTGGTGAAGTCGGCGTTGCGCAGCGCAAGCCGCACGTTGGGCAGCCGGTTCAGCGCGAACTCGATCTCGCGCTCGATGATGGCGCCGTTGGCGATGCGGCCGACCGTCGGCACGCCGCGCACGATCTTGGCGGCCTCGCCCTCGGCCTGGAAACCGGAGATCGCGAGCGAGCCTTGCGCCACCGCATAGACGTTGCCGTCGGCGCCGAGCAGCGGGGTGACGAGCAGGGTGCCGCCCTGCAGGTTCTTGGCGTCGCCGAGCGCGGAGACCGTCACGTCCATGCGCGTGCCTTGCGTGGCGAATGGCGGCAGGTTTCCGGTGACCATGACAGCGGCGACGTTGCCGGTGCGGATGGTGGCGCCGCGGATGTTGACGCCCATGCGCTCGAGCATCGCCTGCAGCGACTGCTTGGTGAACGGGATGTTGTTCAGCGTGTCGCCGGTGCCGTTGAGGCCGACCACGAGGCCGTAGCCGATCAGCTGGTTCTGGCGCACGCCCTCGATATTGGCGAGATCCTTGATCCGCGAGGTCGCATTCGCAGACATGACGGTAGATGCCAGCGCCAGCACCGCGGCGCAGGCGACCTGAAACAGGCGCGTAGTTCGGACGCGTCGCATCCTATGCTCCCCTCGAACTCTTCAAGTGATCACTCGGCCACTCCCATGACCGCATGATCGGCATTAACTATGCGAGGGCCGTGCCACAGCGATGCTCCGGGCTAACTCATTGAAAGAGTGTGAAATGGACTCGAAGCTTTGTCGCGATCCAGGGTTACTCCGGGGGAACGAAGCTGCCGCCCCGGCAGAATTTGCCGGGCCGTTTACGCACCGTTAACCACGGCGGAGCCAATCTCCCGCTCGACACGCGAAGCTTGCGGGAGCCATCGATGCGCATCTACGGACCGAACGGCACGACCCTGGGCTCGTCGACCAGCTCCACGCGGAAGACCTCGTCGAGCGGCTTCAAGCTGCCTGACGTCGGCACCACGCAGGACACGCGCGCGACCCTCGCGCCGAAGCAGACGGCGAACATCGATGCGCTGCTGGCGCTGCAGGGCATCGAGGAGGAGCCGGCGGAGCGCCGCAAGCGCTCGGTCCAGCGCGGCAAGCGCGCGCTCGACGTGCTCGATGATCTCAAGCTGACGCTGCTGTCCGGCAAGCTCGACACTGCGATGGCGCTGCGGCTTCGCGATGCCGCGGCCGACCTGAAGCAGACCTCGGGCGACCCGGGACTGGATGCGATCCTCTCCGAGATCGAGCTTCGCGTCGAGGTCGAGCTCGCCAAGGCCGGGCGGAGCTGAGACGCTTCGCGCGTTCAAGCCGCCTTCGACGGCTGCTGCGCGTCGTAGCGGCGCTGCGCGGCGGTGACCTCCTTGAGATGACGCTCGGCCCAGTCGCGCAGCGGATCGACCGCGGCGGCGAGCGTCAGCCCGAGCGGCGTGATCGAATACTCGACGGTGACCGGGACGGTCGCGATCGCGCGCCGCCGCACCAGGCCGTCGCGCTCCAGGCTCTTCAGCACCTGGGACAGCATCTTCTGCGAAATCCCTTCGATCGACCGCCGCAACTGATTGAAGCGCAAGGGTTCGTTGCGCAGCAGGATCAGGATCAGCACGGCCCATTTGTCGCCGACGCGATCCAGGATCTGTCGCGTTGGGCAGTCGGCCGAATAGACGTTCGCGGCTCTCATCGGTTACTCCGGCGTGACCAGGTGATCTTAAAGTGCGCTCTTAACACCAGCATTCGTTCCGCTATCTAGTCACTATCGGATACCGAGGCGGCTTCGTCCAGACCTCGGATCCGACCTCGTGATCTCGAACATAGGAGTTTCCCCATGAAGATCGCCGTCGCCGGCGCCTCCGGCCGTGCCGGGTCCCGCATCACCGCCGAGCTGGCCAGCCGCGGCCACCAGGTCACCGGCATCGCCCGCAACCCGGACAAGATCGAGAAGCACGCCAACGTCACGGCGGTGCGGGGTGACGCCAACGACCGCGCCGCGCTGGCGAAACTCTGGGCCGGCCATGACGTCGCGATCAGCGCGATCCATTTCTCGGCCAGCGATGTCGAGACCCTGATCGGGGCGGCCAAGGACTCCGGCGTATCGCGTTACCTCGTGGTCGGCGGCGCCGGCTCGCTCGAGGTCGCGCCGGGTGTGCGGCTGGTGACGACGCCCGGCTTTCCGGCCGCCTACAAGGCCGAAGCGGAGAAGGGCGCCGCGTTCCTCGACCGCCTGCGCCAGGAGAAGGAGCTCGATTGGACCTTCCTGTCGCCCTCTGCAATGATCGATTTCGGCCCCCGGACGGGCAAGTTCCGGCTCGGAACGGATCAGCTGCTGGTCGATGCCGACGGCAAGAGCTTCATCACCTTCGAGGACTTCGCGGTCGCGATGGCCGACGAAATCGAGCGTCCAGCCCACCGGCGGGCTCGTTTCACGGTCGGTTACTGAGGCCGTCCACGGCGTCCCGCCGGCTGGGGCCGAATTTGCCTGTGCAACGGCCCGAACGGCGGGGCGCCCGTGCCGATGGAAATATTGTCTGTCACATGAGGCCGCTATATAACGCGGCCGCGAACGGGCGTATTCCGTCCGCCGGTGCCGAAACCGGCGCCAGCACGTACAGATGGGCTGACCTTGGAAAAGTTGAAGAACTACAAACCTTCCGAAAAAGAGCCTTTCATGAACGAACGCCAGCGCGACTATTTCCGCGCCAAGCTGCTGGCATGGAAGGAGGAGATCCTGCGCGAATCGAAGCTCACCCTGCAGGCTCTGCAGGAGGAGAACGTGAACCATCCGGACCTCGCCGACCGCGCGTCGTCGGAGACCGATCGGGCGATCGAGCTTCGCGCCCGTGATCGCCAGCGCAAGCTGATCTCCAAGATCGACGCGGCGCTCCAGCGCATCGAGGACAACACCTACGGTTATTGCGAGGAGACCGGCGAGCCGATTTCGCTGAAGCGGCTCGAGGCCCGTCCCATTGCGACGCTGTCGGTGGAGGCGCAGGAACGCCACGAGAAGCGTGAAAAGGTCTATCGCGACGAGTAGGTCGCGACATTGACCTGAACGAGCGGGGATTGCGGCCGCTTGCCTGGTGCGGCCGCAGCGTCTGTTGCTGAGACGGCGCCGGTGTGCGCGAGGTCGACTCGTCACCTGAGCGGTCTGCGGGCCGGCAATGCCGGCACGACCGCTAGCGCTGTTGTTTTCCAAGCGTCCGGAACTTTTTCGCCGCTGCTGAATTATCGGCGGTTCCATCTCGGAACGCCGCGGGGAATCATGGGCGAGCCGGACATAGCCAGGGGCGCGCTGGCAACGATGCAGCGTTCCTATGGCGCCTTGAGCATCAAGGGGCGCCTCCTTCTCCTGGCCGGCATTCTGTTCCTGCCCTGCGTCGGGCTGATCGCCTATGTCATCGTATCGATGGCGCAATCCGCCGACGCCTCGATCCGGCGCGGCCTGTCCTATGCCGCGCAGACGATCTCCGGTGCCGTCGACGCCGAATTGCGGCGCTACATCGCGCTCGCCGAGGTGCTGGGCAAGTCTCCGGATCTCAGTGCCGCCGATCTCAGCAACTTCGAGGCGGAGGCGCGCCGCGTCGGTGCGGTCAGCGGCGAAGGCTGGATCATCGTGTCGGACGCGAGCGGCCGCATCCTGCTCAACACCGGGGCGACGCCGGGCAAGCCGCTCGGCGAGCGCGCGCCCGAAGGCTGGGGCTCGCAGGAGCGCGCTTTTCAGTCCGGAAGGCCGTCGATCTCCGACATCTTCACCGGTCCCAATTCCGGCGCGTGGGTGGCGACCGTCGATGTCCCCGTCTTCAAGGACGGCAAGCCGTTCCGCTGCCTTTCGATTGCCATGCCAGCCGCGAACTACACCCGGCTGCTGGCCCAGCAGCAGCTGCCGGCCGACTGGCTGGTCGGCATCATGGACGGCCAGGGCCGCTACATTTCGCGCATCCCGAAGAACGCCACCTCGACCGGGCAGCCGGCGTCGGCCGGATGGCGGGCGACTGCCAAGGCTGAGGGGATCGCGGAGTTTCCGTCGATCGAGGGTGATCGGATCATCAACGCCAATGCGCGTCCCCAACTGAGCGACTGGACTGTCGGGGTCGGCATCAAGCAGGCGGCTTTCGCCCAGGCGATCTCCTCGACGGTGCAGACCGCAACCATCGCGGCGACGACGATCTGTGCCCTGGCGCTGCTGCTGGCGGCCGGCATCGGCCGAAGCATCGCCCGGCCGCTCGAAAGCATCGCCGTCAAGCGCGCCATCCCCGGCGAGGCCGCGCCCTCCGATCCCCCGGAGGTCCGGGCGCTCAACGCCCGACTAGCTGCGGCCGAAAAGGCGCAGGCGGAGAGTGCACGCGTCATCCAGGAGAATTTCGGGATGCTCGCCCAAGCCAGGGACGATGCGTCGCGCACGGCCGGGCAGCTCAAACTCGCCGCGAAATACGGACGGCTTGGCACCTTTACCTGGGACGGCAGATCCGGCGCCAGCCACTGGTCCGATGAGATCGAAGAGCTCTATGGACTTGCGCCGGGCACGTTCCCCGGGACCTATGACGCCTGGCTGGCGCTGGTGCATCCCGAGGACCAGGCGCGTGCCGACCGGGACAACAAGCAGGCGCTGACAACCGGGGAGCTCGATTCGGAATGGCGGGTGCCGCTGCCCGACGGCTCGATCCGCTGGATCGAGGCGCGCGCCCGCATGTTGGGTGGCGAGGGCGGCGGCGATCCGTACATGATCGGCGTCAACATCGACGTCACGGCCGCGAAGGAAGCCGACCGCAAGCGCGAACTGCTCGTGCATGAGCTGGCCCATCGCGTCAAGAACAGCCTTGCCGTGGTGCAATCGCTGGCGCATCAGCTGCTGCCGCGGCACGACGCCAAGGTCCGCGATTTCACGTCGCGCCTGCATGCGCTGGCGACGGCGCACACGAGCCTTGCCGAGAACGACTGGCAGGGCGCCGATCTCGCCGCCCTCATCAGGAGTCAGGTCGTGCCGTTCGCCAGCACACCGGATCAACTCGCCACCAGCGGCCCCGCCATCCTGGTTCCGGTCGAGCTGACGACGCAGCTGGCTCTCGTCATCCACGAGATGGCCTGCAACGCCAGCAAATATGGCGCGCTCACCACGCCCGACGGCCACGTCGATGTCAGCTGGTCGTTGGCGCAGGACGCGCTGCATGTTCGCTGGCAGGAAAGCGGTGGCCCGCCGGCAACGGAGCCGCCAGTGGTCGGCTTCGGCAGCCGGCTGCTGACCCGCACGGTCAGGCATCTGCAGCGGACGTTTGCCGAGAGCGGGCTGACCTGCCAGTTCGAGCTGCCCTGGCTCAAGACGCCTGGCGAGAGTTCGGTGGCCGCAACGGAGGCGAGCTGAGCGCCGGTGCGCGAAACGCTGCGCGGCTGGAGTTCGCGCTCCAACGAGGACGCGATCGTCGCCGC
Organism: Bradyrhizobium sp. SZCCHNS30572; assembly: GCF_032484415.1. Classification (NCBI taxonomy): domain Bacteria; kingdom Pseudomonadati; phylum Pseudomonadota; class Alphaproteobacteria; order Hyphomicrobiales; family Nitrobacteraceae; genus Bradyrhizobium; species Bradyrhizobium sp. SZCCHNS30572. Next base: position 147,449 of record NZ_JAUESY010000011.1, read on the forward strand.
TGCGGAAAGTCTGCTCGAACTCGGCATCGTGAGACGTGAAATCGGTTGAACGAGCCGCTTGCGCTGTGGCCGCGTCGTCTCAAATTGTTGATGAAGCTGAGATGGGAGCCCAAAACTCGTTTATAAACAATCCGTTCACCATAGATCCTGCGATGCCGGTTCGGACCGCGGGCCAAGGGAGTTGAAGGGCCATGGGAGCAGACGAGATACTTTCCGCTGCGCGACTGATCGTAGATGCCCGCAAGCAACGGGCGCCCTTGGGGGCTCTTCCGGCTCAGCTTCAGCCGAAGGATGAAGCTGCCGGCTATGAGATCCAGCGCGAAGTCCATTGGCTGCTCGCCGAACAGGCCGATGACTTCGCCGGCTACAAGATCGGCTGCACCAGCAAGGTGATGCAGGACTATCTTGGCATTCCGCATCCCTGTTCCGGCGGAGTGTTCGCGTCCGGTATTCACCAGACAGGTGTCGAACTGCGCACGGCCGACTTCGTCCGCGTGGGCGTCGAATGCGAGATCGCCGTGCGGCTCAAGCACGACCTGCTGCCGTTGGACGCGCCGTTCACCATGGATCGTGTCGTCGAGGCGATCGGCGACTGTCACGCGGCGATCGAGATCGTCGACGACCGTTATGTGCAATGGCAGACGCTGGGCGCGCCGACGCTCGTCGCCGACGATTTCTTTGCTGCCGGCTGTGTCCTCGGCCCGGCGCTCCCACGCGCTGCCATAGCGGACTTGGCCGCGGTGCAGGGCCGTGCCATCGTCAACGGCACCTTGGTCGGCGAGGGCACTGGCGCGGATGTGCTGGGACATCCTGTCCATGCGCTGGCCTGGCTTGCAAATCATCTCGCCGCCAGTGGTGACGGGCTCGAGGCCGGGCAGCTCGTCCTGACCGGCAGCCTGGTCAAGACGATCTGGCTCAAGGCCGGCGACCGGGTACGGATGGAGCTGGACGGCCTCGGTGTGGTCGAGGCGACGTTCGGGTGAGCCGAGGTAGGGCCGGAACGTCTTGAGCTGGGGTCTGTCAGCTCGGGTGTGACAGCCAAAACGAACGCGGCCTCCGGCAGGGGAGCTACCGGAGGCCGCGTATACATCACCCGCCGCGCCTAGGTTCGCATTGGGCAATGTGGGAGCTCGTTTTCAGAGAAGGGCGGCGGCTGCGGGGGTCATGCGCCGTGACCCATATCGCGCTCGGCCATCCCTTGTCCGACCCTCCCGCGCTGGGAGGGATTTCGGTCGTGTGTCCTGGTCCTCGTTTCGATTTGCGCCTTGCGAGGTCATCGCATGGGCGGCTTCCTGAGCGACCGGGCGGGCTCCGCCCGGTCATTGATGCTGAGGTTTGCCTCAGAACGGCAGCAGGATATCCATCACCTGCTGGCCGTAGCGCGGCTGCTGGATGTCGGAGATCTGGCCGCGGCCGCCGTAGGAGATGCGGGCCTGGGCGATCTTGGTGGAGTCGATGGTGTTGTCGCTCTGGATGTCCTCGGGCCGCACGATGCCGGCCACGATCAGCTCGCGGATCTCGTAGTTGACCCGGATCTCCTGCTTGCCTTCGACGACGAGGTTGCCGTTCGGCAGCACCTGCGTCACGACCGCGGCGACGCTGGTGGTCAAGGACTCCGACCGCTGGATCGTGCCCTTGCCGTCCGAGGACGAGGTGCCGTCGGCAGTCAGGATGCGGCCGGGCAGCACCTTCTGCGCCTGCACGCCGAGCGTCTTCGCGCCGATGAAGTCGGTGATGCCCGAATCCTCCTTGTTGGTGCGGCTGCGCTGGGTCTCGTTGGCGAAATTGGCCTTGTCGGAGATGCTGACCGTGACGGTCAGGAGGTCGCCGACCTGACGGGCGCGCTGGTCCTTAAAGAAGGCGCGCGAGCCGTTGCGCCACAGCGAGTTCGGCGCGTAGGACACGGTTTCGGGCTTCGGCATCGGCATCTGCACCGGCTTGTAGCCCGGCTGCGTGGTCGGATTGTCGATCTCCGTCAGCTTCGGCCGCTCGCCAATCTGGCTGAGACGGTCGATCGAGGAGCATCCGCCGGCGATCGACAGCACCGCGAAGGAAACCGAGATCAGCGCGACCCGGCGCAGGCTCGAGACGCCCCGATCATCAAACTTGAACTTCGACATGAAACTTACTCGGCTTTCGGGGTGGCGGAGGTGGGAAGGCGGCTGGCGACGGCGACGGGTGCGGCGATGTCGGCTTCGGAGGTCTGCGCCGGCTTGGCGACGGCGATGTCGACGGAGACCTGGCCGCGACCCGAGACGCGGCCCGTCACGGTGCGCTTGGACTGCAGATTGAGCACGCTGACGACGTCGCCTTCGGTGCCCGACTCCAGCGCCTTGCCGCGCGTGGTGAGATAGATGCCGGCGGTCTGGAAGATCAGCGTGACCGCCTGGTCGCGCTGCACGAGGTCGGGCTTGGCGAGGTCGGTGGTCTTCAGCGCCTGGCCCGCGCGCGCCGGGCGGCGCATCTGCATGCCCACTGCGAGCTCGCGCGTGGCGGGGTCGCCGCCGCCGAGCTCGGCACGCGGCCGCCGCTCGGTCTGCAGGTCGCCTGAGCGGATCATCTCGTTGCGGTCGATGTTGCGGGTCAGCACCACGGCCTCGACGGTTTCGATCGCCGTGCCGGTGTAGCGCAGCTTGGTCGGGCTCGCGCCATTGGCATGGCCGAGCTCCAAGGTGATGTCGAAGCGGCCGCTGCGCGGGTCGAACCGGACGCTGGTCGGCGCCAGCGTGCCCGACGTCGAGGCCTCGAATTTGAGGTCCTGCACCGGCTGGTCGAAGCTGATGCTGAGGTTGGCGGCATCGCCAAGTCCGTTGCGGTGATCGAGCGCCTGGGCCACCGTCGTGCTGATCTCCTTGGCGTCGACGGCGCGCGCCAGCCGCGTGACCGCGACCTCCTTGATGTCGCGGACCTCGATGCCGATCACCTGGTGGGTGCGCAGGGTTGCGATCACCTGCGCGGCCGGCAGCACGCCGGTCGTGCCGAGGTCGGGCGCGCGGTAGACGGCGATGTTGGCCGCGACGCCCGCATTGTCGATCAGGTCGCCGACGCGAACGATGTCGCCGGTGACGTTCACGGTGGAGCGCAGCACGGGCGCCTTGATCTGGTCGTCGGCCTCGCCGGCCAGCGCCGATAGCGCAGTCGAGGCGAGCAGGGCGGCCGCAAGCAGGAAGGGACGGACGGTGCGGGTCATGATGGCGATCTCCCTTCGAACCTCAGCGGAACAGCGCAGTGGTCGACTGCAGCATCTGGTCCGCGGCCGAGATGACCTTGGCGTTCATCTCGTAGGCGCGCTGCGCGGCGATCAGCTCGCTCATCTCGCTGACGACGTCGACATTGGCCTGCTCCAGGCTGCCCTGGGTGATGCTGCCGAGACCATCCTGGTTGGCGACGCCGTCCTGCGGCGGCCCGGAGGAGGGGGTGTCGGTGAACTGGTTGTTGCCGACCGGCTGCAGGCCGGCCTTGTTGATGAAGCGGGTGACCTGGAGCTGGCCGATGATGTTCGAGGTGGTCGAGCCCGGCAGCGTCACCGAGACCTGGCCCTGCGCGTTGACGGTGATGCCCGAGGCGTTCTGCGGGATCGTGATGGTCGGCTGCACCGGGTTGCCCTGGGCGGTAACGATGCGGCCCTGATTGTCCATCTGGAAGGTGCCGTCGCGGGTGTACTGGAAGGTGCCGTCGGGCATCAGCACCTTGAAGAAGCCCTCGCCCGAGATCGCGAGGTCGAGATCGTTGCCGGTCTGCGACAGCGTGCCCTGCGTCATCGAGCGCGGCGTGCCGACGGTCTTGACGCCGCCGCCGATGTCGATGCCGACGGGCAGGATCGTGCCCTGGTCCGACGACTGCGCGCCGACGCGGCGCATGTGCTCGTAGATCAGGTCCTGGAACGCCACCGTCTGCTTCTTGAAGCCGGTGGTGCGCAGGTTGGCGATGTTGTTGGAGATCACCTGAACGTTGAGTTCCTGTGCCGCCATTCCGGTCGCAGCGGTGTGAAGCGCCTGCATGTCACGTCTCCTTCAAGATCTGTCAGGCCGGAACGTCGGCGAGTTTCTCGATCGCGTTCTTGCGCAGGTCGCTCTGGACCTGGAGCATGTTGGCGACCTGGGTGTAGGCGCGCATCACTTCGACCATCTTGCTCATCTCGCCGACCGCGCTGACGTTCGACTTCTCGATGTAGCCCTGCTGCACGGTCGACTTGGTGTCCTGCTGCGGGGTGGCGCCGCCGGCGGCGGCGTAGAGGTTGTTGCCCTGCTTCTGCGCGGCCTGCGGATCGGCGAAGTTCACGATGCGCAGCTTGCCGCGGATCGAGTCGGTGCGGTTGACGCCCTCGACCACCGTCACGGTGCCGTCGGGCGAGATGTTGATGTCGTGGTCGGTCGGCTGAAACACGATCGGACCGCCGGTGCCGAGCACCAGGTCACCGGCGGCGGTGACGAGCTGGCCGAGATTGTTCATGTGCAGATTGCCGTCGCGGGTGTAGCGCTCGCCGGCCGCGGTCTGCACCGTCAGGAAGCCGTCGCCCGTGACGGCGACGTCGAGCGCGTTGCCGGTGCGCTGCATCGAGCCCTGCGAGAAGTCGCGATAGGTGCCGCGGTCCTGGACATAGGACACCCTGCGGGCGGCGCCCGGAAAATTGTCTTCATGCGCGCCGGAGGAGAGATACTCCTCGAACAGCTGCTGATCGGCCTTGAAGCCGTTGGTGTTGACGTTGGCGACGTTGTTGGCAACGACGTCGAGTTGCCGCTCCAGCACCATCTGTCGCGACAATCCGATGAGAAGCGCGTTCTCCACCGGTCGATCTCCCCTCTTAACGAATCCCGTTCGCGGCACCTCTCCCAAGGCGGTCTCGACCGGGTCTTCAACGAACCGTTCAGCTCTCCCAAGCCGGCGGGTTCGCAAGGGGTACAGCGAAAGCCGTGCCACTATGAAAATCGTATTCTTATCAATGAATTAGAGTTTCGATGGCGTCCGAAACGCCCGGCAATAACGTCTCGCTAACCATAATTGCCCGGCAAGATTTTCCCACCGCCTCGGCAAAAGAAAGCTTCCGTTAACCATTGTTACCGTAGCGTTCACTCAACAAAGCGCAGATGCGCTGGGAGCGTTGGTTTCGCGTCATTAAGCTTTCTGGCGGCATCGGCTCGATTTTCCGGAAGGATCCGAAAGCTATGGCCGAGAACGACGCCGGAGCAGGCGAAGGCGAGGAGCAAGCAGGCTCGCCGAAGAGCAAGCTCAAGCTGATCATCATGGTCGTCGGCGCGCTGGCGCTGCTCGGCGTCGGTGGTGCGGCCTATTTCTTCTTCTTCAGCCACAAGAACGACGAGCATCACGCCGAGGCGGCGCCGCCGCCGAAGCCGCCGGCCTTCGTCGAGGTGCCGGACCTTCTCGTCAACCTGGTCGGCAATCCCGGTGACCGCGTCCAATATCTGAAAGTGAAGATCGTGCTCGAGGTGAAGGAGGAGAAGCAGGTCGAGTCGATCAAGCCGACGCTGCCGCGCGTCACCGACATCTTCCAGACGTACTTGCGCGAGCTCCGGCCGAGCGACCTCAACGGCTCGGCGGGCCTGTTCCGGCTCAAGGAGGAGCTCACCAAGCGGGTCAACGTCGCGCTGGCGCCCAACCAGGTCAACGCGGTGTTGTTCAAGGAAATCGTGGTCCAGTAAGGCAAAGAAGCTCAACGATCATGGCGGGCAACGATCAAGTCGACCAGGATGCGATAGCCGCGCAATGGGAAGCCTCGCTCGACTCGGAGGATCCCACAGAGGCCGCGGAAGCCGCAGCAGCCAATGAACTCACCGAATCGATGGCCCTGCAATGGGCCGCGATGGTCGAGGACGGCAGCCGCGATTTCGGCGCCACCAAGAACGGCGGCGAGCGGGTGCTGTCGCAGGAGGAGATCGACAATCTCCTCGGCTTCACCGCCGGCGAGGTCAGTCTCGACGACCATTCCGGCATTCGCGCGATCATCGATTCGGCGATGGTCTCCTACGAGCGTCTGCCGATGCTCGAAATCGTCTTCGACCGCCTGGTGCGGCTGATGACGACGTCCTTGCGCAACTTCACCTCCGACAACGTCGAGGTCTCGCTCGATCGCATCACCTCGGTGCGCTTCGGCGACTACATGAACTCGATCCCGCTGCCCGCCGTGCTCAGCGTGTTCAAGGCGGAGGAGTGGGAGAATTTCGGGCTCGCCACCGTCGACTCGACCCTGATCTATTCGATCATCGACGTGCTGCTCGGCGGCCGCCGCGGCAACACCCAGCTCCGCGTCGAGGGTCGCCCCTACACGACGATCGAGACCAACCTGGTCAAGCGCCTGATCGAGGTGGTGCTGAGCGATGCCGAGCAGGCGTTCCGGCCGCTGTCGCCGGTGCGCTTTACCATCGACCGGCTCGAGACCAATCCGCGTTTCGCCGCGATCAGCCGGCCCGCCAATGCCGCGATCCTGGTGAAGCTGCGGATCGACATGGAAGACCGCGGCGGCAACATCGAGCTGCTGCTGCCCTACGCGACGATCGAGCCGATCCGGCCGGTGCTGTTGCAGATGTTCATGGGTGAGAAGTTCGGCCGCGATCCCGTCTGGGAAGGCCACTTCGCCACCGAGATCGCCAAGGCCGAGATCGCCGTCGACGCCGTGCTCTACGAGGCCGACGTGCCGCTGAAGCAGCTCATGAAGCTGAAGGTCGGCGACACCCTGCCGCTCGACATCCGTCCCGATGCGCTGGTCGCGGTCCGCTGCGGCAGCACCATGCTGACGGAGGGGCGGATGGGGCGGGTCGGCGACCGCGTCGCGATCCGTGTCACCAAGAATTTGCGCAAGCCGAATACGACGCTTGCGATGTTCGAAGGCGCAGAAGGCCAGAACAAGTTGATGGAGGCCCAATGAACCACTCCCTCGGATTGATCATCGAAAGCCTGGTGGCGGTCCTTCTCGTGCTGACCATCGGCTATTGCATGCTGCTGAATTCCAGGCTCAAGCGGCTGAAGGCGGACGAGCATTCGCTCAAGGCCGTGATCGCGGAGCTGATCACCGCGACCGAGATCGCCGAGCGGGCGATCGGCGGCCTCAAGCTCGCGGTGCGCGACGTCAACGACAATCTCGGCAATCAGCTCGCCGCCGCGACGCAGATGTCCGACCAGTTGCGCAAGCAGCTCGCCGAGAGCGACGGCGTGGTGCGCCGGCTGTCGCGCATCGCCAGCGCCGCGCGACCCATCACCTCGCCTGAAGCCGCGCCGGAGCCGGCCCCTGCGCCTGCGCCGGTGCCGGCGATCACGACCGAGCCGGTGCGCGTCTCCAGTGCCAAGGCGGTTGCCGCCGCGGCCCAGGCATTCTCCGAACGTCGAAGGACTGGTGGCCTTGCCGCATGAATGCGTTTCGTAACATCCGCGTCATTCCCGTCGTCCTGATCGCGGTGGCCTGCCTTGCGGTCCTGAAGGTGGCCGGTCTCGTGATCGATGGCGGCTACGTTTTCGACTATGACCCTCACCCGACCAAGCGGTCCTGGGCCCAGGAGAACCTGGGCTATCCGGGCCGCGAGGACAACGACATCGTCACCGGCTCCACGCACGGCGCGCCGAAGGAGAAGAAGGAGGAGGCGCCCAAGCCCGCCGCTCCCGACACCAAGCCCGAGGGCGTGGTGATCAAGCCCGAGGAGAACCAGCAGCAGGTGTCGCCGGCGGAGAAGGCGATCCTCGAGCGGCTGCAGTCGCGTCGCCAGGAGCTCGACGCGCGCGCGCGCGAGATCGACATCCGCGAGAGCCTGTTGCGCGCCGCCGAGCAGCGCATCCAGTCCAAGACCGAGGAGATGAAGGCGATCGAGGGCCGCATTTCCGGCGCGCAGGCCGCCAAGACCGAGGCCGACAACGCCCGCTTCAAGAGCATCGTCACGATGTACGAGGGCATGAAGCCGAAGGATGCCGCCAAGGTGTTCGACCGGCTCGAGATGTCGGTGCTGATCGAGATCGCCTCGCAGATCGCCCCGCGCAAGATGTCGGACATTCTCGGTCTGATGACGCCGGAGGCCGCCGAGCGGCTCACCGTCGAGCTCGCGCGCCGGGCCGGCGCCGACAGGCCCGAGACCAGCGCCGAGCTGCCGAAGATCGAGGGCAAGATCGTGCCTGTGAAGAGCAATTGAGCCGCATGTTTAATGCGCCCTTAAACGCCGGCACCTAGATTTCCGGCGTGGCGGGGCAGGCGTATCCGTCAAGTTGCGGATGTCGAACCGGAAGCTTGTGACCATGGCGCGCACGACTCCCATTGGATTGCGGTCGACGGCCCGCGCACGGGCGCGCGCCGGCCTTGCCCTGCTGTCGGCCATCGTCATTGGTCTGGTGCTGTCCACGGTCGCGGCAGGCGCTGCGCCGGTGCCGGGCGAGGCGAGCCTGTCGGCTCAGGACGGCTATGCGCGGCTGGTGCTGAAATTCGCCGAGGACGTCAGCGCCGACGTCACCACCGCCGGCTCGATTCTGCTGATCAGGTTCGATCGCGCCGCCATCGTTCCGATCGACCGCTGGGTGGATGCGGCGCCCGACTATATCTCATCGGCCCGCGGCGACCCCGACGGCTCGGCGCTGCGGTTGTCGCTGTCGCGCAAGGTCCGCGTCAACACCATGACCGCGGGCGAACGCGTCTTCATCGACCTGTTGCCCGACAGCTGGACCGGCCCGCCGCCGCCGCTGCCGGCCGAGGTCGTGCGCGAGCTCGCCGAGCGCGCGCGCGCGGCCGAGAAGGCGCTGCGGCTGCAGCGCGCCGAGGCGGAATCGAAGAAGCGGCCGCCGATCCGCGTGCGCGCGCTGGTGCAGCCGACCTTCGTGCGCTTCGTGTTCGAGATCCCCGACGGCGTCGGTATCTCCTCGGTGCTCAACGACCAGAAGCTGTCGCTGTTCTTCACCGCGCCGCTGTCCTTCGATCTCGCCGACGCCAAGCTCGTCGCGCCGCCGAACGTCGCCGCGATCAACCAGCGCATCGACGGCAGCAGGACCGTCGTCGAGCTCGGCCTGGTCGGCGAGGTCGACGTTCGCGCCTTCCGCGAGGAGAAGAACTACAACATCGACGTCGCCTATCAGCAGCCGGACAAGAAGGTTTCCGCAGTCTCCTCGGACACGCTGCCGGGCGCCAAGGCGGCCGCGGCCGACAAACCCAACGGCAGCAAGCCCAATGGCGACAAGCCCAAGCAGGCTGCGCAGCCCGAGATCGTGCCGCCGACCTCCGACACCATCGCCAAGGAGATGAAGGCGGAGACCAAGCCGGCGCCTGCGGTCGCGGCGCCGGCCACCGAGCCCGCAGCCCAGCCGGCGCCGTCGGCAGCGGCTGTTGCCGCGCCCGCCGCCGCGAAGGCCGAAGCCGCGCCCGAGGCCGCCAAGCCTGAAGCTGCTGCGCCCGAAGCCGTCAAATCCGAAGCCGCCAAATCCGAACCAGCGAAGCCCGAGGCGATGAAGCCGGAGGCCGGCAAAGCCGAAGCCGCCAAGCCCGTCGAGACCAAGTCTGCCGAAACCAAGCCTGCCGAAACCAAGCCGGCCGAGAAGGCAGCCAATGGAGCCGCCACCCTGGAGGCCCTGCGCGACAGTGAGGGCCTGCGGCTCACCTTCGGCTTCGGCCAGGTCACGCCGGCGGCGCTGTTCCGCCGCGGCGATACGGTATGGATGGTGTTCGATTCGACCAAGCCCGTCGACGTCGAGCCCATCCGCGCCAAGGGCGGCGCCATCATCGGCGAGGTCAACAGGATGTCGCTCGAGAACGGGCAGGCCATCCGGATCCGGCTCAACCGCCCGCAGATGCATTCGCTCGGCAGCGATGACGGCGGGCGCAGCTGGATGCTGTCGTTCGCCGACAAGGGCCAGGCCAATCAGCAGCCGCTGATGGTGATGCGCAACGTCACCGATCCCGCGCTTGCCAATGTGATGGTGCCGCTCGCCAATCCCGGAGCCGGCATGCTGCACCGGGTGACCGACCCGGATGCCGGCGACACGCTGCTGGTCGTGACGGCGCCGCCGCCGATCCGCGGCTTCATCAAGCGCCAGGATTTCGTCGATCTGTCGCTGCTCGATTCCATCCACGGCATCGCGGTTCGTCCGAATTCGGATGACGTCGCCGTCGAGATCGCGCCCGACAAGGTGATCCTGGGCCGGCCGGGCGGGCTGACGCTGTCGTCGATCGGCTTCTCGCCGGAGCGGGCGCCGACCGCTGTCAGGCCGATGTTCGACATCGACGAATGGCAGCAGAACCAGACCCAGCCGTTCGTGCCGCGCGAGGATCTCCTGATCAAGGCCGCGGCCAACGCCGAGCCGGAGCGGCGGGCGCAGGCGCGGCTGGCGCTGGCGCGCTTCTACATGGCGCGAGCGATGTATCCGGAAGCGCGCGGTGTCACCAATCTGATGATCTCCGACGCCGACCCGCGCACCGACGAGACCGCCATGCTGATGATCCACGCGGTGGCGAGCATCCTGATGGGCCGGCCGGACCAGGGGCTCAAGGATCTCGCCACGCCGTCGATCGGGAACAATTTCGACTCCCAGATGTGGAAGGGCCTCGCCTTCGCCCGGCAAGGCAAGTTCGCGGACGCGCGCGAGAAGCTGAAGAACGTCGAGTTCGCCATCGCCTCGCTGCCGCTCGACCTGCAGCGCGTCGTGATCGCTGACGCGATGAAGTCGGCGCTCGAGATCAAGGATTTCGCCGGCGCCGCGAAGCGGCGCGCCGAACTCGACGTGATCGGCGTGCCCGCGGACATGAAGCCCGACATCGCCGTGCTGCGCGGCCGGCTCGCCGAGGCGATGGCGCAGGAGAAGGATGCGCTCGACGACTATCGCTTCGCCGTCAATTCCGACGACCGCATGGCGGCCGCGGAGGCCAAGCTGCTGGAGATCAAGCTTCTGCAGAAGCGCGGCGAGATCAAGCCGCCCGACGCGTTGAAGGAGCTGGAGATCTTGCAGGCGATCTGGCGCGGCGACGCCATCGAGGTGCAGACGTTGCAGATGATGGCGCAGCTCTACGAGGAGGCCGGGCGCTACGCGGACTCGCTCGAGGCCGCGCGCCAGGCCACCCGCCTGATGCCCAACTCCGACTTGGCGCGGCAGGCCCAGGATGCAGCCTCCCGCCTGTTCTCGCAGTTGTTCCTGAGCGGCAAGGCCGACGAGCTTCCGCCGGTCGATGCGCTCAGCATCTTCTACGGATTTCGCGAGCTGACTCCGATCGGCCGCCGCGGCGACGAGATGATCCGCAAGCTCGCCGACCGCCTGGTCGGCATCGATCTGCTCGACCAGGCCGCCGAACTTCTGCAATACCAGGTCGACCACCGCCTCGAAGGTGCGGCGCGCGCCCAGGTCGCCGCGCGTCTCGCCATGGTCTACCTCACCAACCGCAAGCCGGACCGCGCCATCGAGGCGCTGCGCACCACCCGCATCGCCGATCTCGCCGGCGAGCTGCGCCAGCAGCGGCTGCTCTTGGAGGCGCGCGCCAACAGTGACATCGGTCGTTACGACCTCGGGCTGGACATCATCAGCAACATCGGCGGCCGCGAGGCGATCCGGCTGCGCTCCGACATCTACTGGGCGTCGCGGCGCTGGCGCGAGGCGTCCGAGCAGATCGAGCTCTACTACGGCGATCGCTGGCGCGATTTTCGCCCGCTCAATCCGGCGGAGCGCGGCGACATCCTGCGCGCCGTGGTCGGCTATGCGCTCGCCGACGACGCCATCGGCCTCGCCCGCTTCCGCGAGAAATATGCGCCGCTGATGACCGGCGAGGCGGACAAGATCGCGTTCGACGTCGCCAGCAAGCCGGCGAGCGGCTCCAGCGCCGAATTCGCGCAGATCGCGAAGATGGCAGCGAGTGTCGACACGCTCGACGGCTTCCTCCGCGACATGCGGGCGCGCTTCCCCGATGCCACCGGCAAAGGACCGGACGCCGGCAAGGATGCCGCGAAGGCCCCGCCGGAAGCGACCGGCGCCTTGCCGCGCATCCAGGGCGTCAAGCAGGCGATCGCCGGCCGTTGATCTCAACGCCGCACGCGGCGCCGGAGAGCCACCAGATGAGCCGACCAGGCCGAAGCCGAGCTCATCGCGATGCTGTCCGCAATCCGCCCGACGCGCGTCCAGACGAAAGGTCGAGACTGCCTTGCGACGCCGGTGGAACGGCCATTGTCTCGTTCGCTCAGTCAGAGCGATGCGGCGCAAGCGCTTCGATGATGCGGCAGTCGGCAACGGTGCCGTGCTTGCAGCGCCCGATGACATCGGCAAGCTCGTCGCGCAGCGCCACGAGGTCCGCGATCTTGCGTTCGATCTCTGCCAGGTGTTGGCCGGCGATGACGTCGACCGCGTCGCACGAGCGGTCTCGCTGATCGGCGAGGTCCAGCAGGTCACGGACCTGGTCGATGGAGAAGCCCAAGTCGCGGGCACGCCGGATGAAGCTCAGTCGCCCCAGTTGGTCGTTGTCATAAGCTCGGTAATTGCCCTCGGTTCTCGCCGGAAGAGGTAGCAGACCGATCCGCTCATAATAGCGGATCGTTTCGACTTTGGTGCCGGTCCGCTTCGCGAGGTCGCCGATGGTCAGTCGTGACATGGCTTGACCCTATAGTGGCTACAGGGTCCATATAGGACGTCGCATCATCTTGTAAGAGGCGACGATATGCCTGGTTGTCATGACGACTGCTGTTCCTCTTCCCCTCCGAGGGAACTGGACAGCCCCCGCTGGCGTCGTGCGCTCTGGATTGCGCTGGCTATCAACGGAGCCATGTTTTTGACGGAGATCGCAGCAGGCGTGGCGGCCGGGTCGGCCTCGCTGCAGGCGGACGCGATCGACTTCCTCGGTGATACGGCCAACTATGCGATCAGCCTCGGAGTGGCGGGACTGGCGCTGAGCTGGCGAGCGCGCGCCGCCCTTCTGAAGGGCTGGTCGCTCGTCCTGCTTGGCGTCCTTGTCCTTGCCTCCACTGTCTGGCACGCAGTGACCGGCACCCTCCCGGAGGCGAAGGCGATGGGGATCGTCGGCATGCTCGCCCTTGTCGCCAATGCGGGCGTGGCCCTCATGCTCTACCGCTTCCGGATCGGCGACGCGAATATGAGGTCGGTCTGGATCTGCTCCCGGAACGATGCGATCGGCAACGTCGCCGTACTCGCGGCCGCAGCCGGTGTGTTCGGCACCGGCACGGCATGGCCGGATCTCATTGTGGCGGCGATCATGGCCGCGCTTGGTTCGAGCGGTGGCTGGCACATCATACAGCGAGCTCGCATCGAGTTGCGCGGCTCCCCCACATCGCGCCCCGTCGCAAGCCCAATCCGGGCGAACTGATCGAGGGCACGTGTCAATGGAAAGTCACGACCGACTGGCTTTCGCTCACACCGAGAGGTGAAACCTACCCGCCGTAGCTCTGCACCAGGCTGCCGGCCACCAGCGACCAGCCGTCGACCAGCACGAAGAAGATCAGCTTGAACGGCAGCGACACCACGACCGGCGGCAGCATCATCATGCCCATCGACATCAAGACCGACGCGACCACGAGGTCGATGATCAGGAAGGGCAGGAACAGCAGGAAACCGATCTCGAAGGCGCGCTTGAGCTCGGAGATCATGAAAGCCGGCACCAGGATGCGCAGCGACAGGTCGTCGGGCGTCGCCGGCGGCGGCTCGCCGGAGAGGTCCATGAACAGCTTCAGGTCCTTCTCGCGCACGTTCTTCTGCATGAAGCCGCGCAGCGGCACCGAGGCGCGCTGCAGCGCGTCCTCGACGCCGATCTGGTTCTCCACCAGGGGCCGGATGCCGTCATCATAGGATTTCTGCAGCACCGGGCCCATCACGAACGCCGTGAGGAACATCGCGAGCGCGATGATGACCGAGTTGGGCGGCGCGGTCGCTGTGCCCATCGCCGTGCGCAGCAGCGACAGCACGACGACGATGCGCGTGAACGACGTCATCATGATCAGGATCGACGGCGCGATCGACAACACCGTGAGCAGCGCGATCAGTTGGACCGCGCGTTCGGTGACGCCGCCACCGCCGGCGCCGAGATTGATGCTGATGTCCTGCGCAGCAGCACGTCCCGCCAGTAAACCGGCGGCAGTCAGAACAGCGGTGAAGACAACTCTACGCGGGGGAAGCAGCGATCTCACTGAGACGACTTCGGACGTCCGAGCAGCGAGGCCATCTCGTCCTCCAGATTCTCGAAGCTGGTCTTGACCGGCGCGGCCTGCGCCGCAGGCGGCTCGTTGCGCGCGGCCGCCCGGAGCGCCGGGGGACCCGAGGCCGGAGCAGCCGACGGATCGGCTGATGGACGCCGCAGCGCGGCCTCGAGCCGTTGCGCCATCTCGGCCAGATTGGCTTCGGCGCTCGAATCGGCCGCTGCGGGCGGCGGGGCAGCCGGGGGCGGGGGCGGCGGCATCTGGGCCACCGGCGGCAGCGGCGGCGCCGCCGCGCGCTCGACGCGCTCGGCTGCGCGCTCAGCGCTCCGCACCGGCGGCAGCCGGGGCCCCTCGGAAGGGCGCTGCGCCTCGGCCTGACGCTGCGGCTCGGCGGGGCGCAACGGGCGCGGCATCACTGGTTCACCGCGGGCCACCCGCTCGGGGCGCGGCTCCAGGCGGGCTTCGTCTCCGCCGCGCGGTTCTCCACGGACGTCCGCCCGGAGGTCCTGGCGGGGGTCGGGACGGCGCGGAGGAAGCGGTGGTTCCGGCGGAAATGCCGGTGCTGGCTCACGCCGCTCTGCGGCAGTCGGCGCCGTGCGGCGAACCTCATCGATGAACGACGGCCGCATCGGGCGCTGCGGCGACTCCGGCATCTGCAACTCGGCATGCTCGGCGGCCTCGGTCTTCGGCTCGTTGTCGGCCCAGGATGGCGCATCCGGCAGCGGCGCGATGCGAGCCGCCGGCGGCTCGGCACTGATGCCCGGCCGCTGTGGCAATTGCTCGCGCGCCGGCATGGCCCGCACGATATTGGATTCGACCACGATGTCGGTCGGCCCGCCGATCATCAGAAGATGCTCTATGTTATCACGGCGCACGAGCACGAGACGGCGGCGGCCATCGACGGCGGCGGCATCGATCACGGCAAGCCGGGGCATGCGGCCGCGATTCGGGTTGGTCCCGAGACGATTGCCCGCGAATCGACGGACCAGCCAAGCGGCGAGGCCGATCAGCGCCAGCACCGCCACGAATGCAAAAAAGAACGTCAGTGCCTGCATCTCTGTCCCCGGCAAATACCGCGTCCTTTCGAAGTCTTTCGTCTGTCCAACGCATCGCCGGCAGCGAACGGAGCTTCAGAACCGGAACCAACCTGTTAACGCATGACGGCAGGAACTGCCGCTCCGCCTCTTAATAACCCATGAATCGGCCGGGCCAAAACGACTTCTTGGCGAGCCGCGCCGTCCCGGAATGATGCATCGGTCGGCTGGGACCCCGGCAGTTTCCTAAGAATTCGTCAAGACACCGGGATAGTCCCGGTGGGCATCGCACCCTTTCTTAACTCCCTGTTAACCATATGCACGGCAATTTCTACCTACCCAAACCGTCCGGTAGTCGGACACAACCGAGCAGCGCCATGTCCATCAACGATCTCCCCGTGTTGTCGGCGTTGCGGACCAAGATGCAATGGCATCAGGAGCGCCAGCGCGTGCTGTCCGAGAACGTGTCCA
The DNA here is from genome assembly GCF_032484415.1 of Bradyrhizobium sp. SZCCHNS30572. NCBI lineage: Bacteria > Pseudomonadati > Pseudomonadota > Alphaproteobacteria > Hyphomicrobiales > Nitrobacteraceae > Bradyrhizobium > Bradyrhizobium sp. SZCCHNS30572. The sequence goes on from NZ_JAUESY010000011.1 coordinate 163,059, forward strand.
ATTCGGATACGCCAAACTTCAAGCCGAAGGATCTGGTTGAGCCGAAGTTCGATTCAACCGGCCAGGCGGTCGGCGGCTTTGCGCCGCTGTCGCTGACCCGGACCAGCACCGCGCACATCGCCCCGTCGTCGGGCGAGAGCGCGAGCTTCGACCAGAACCGCAAGGTCGGATTTCAGACGAGGCCCGCCGGCAACGCGGTGAGCCTCGAAGAGGAGATGCTGAAGGTCTCCGCCAACCAGATGGACTACGCCGCGGCGACCTCGTTGTACGGCAAGAGCCTGCATCTGTTGAAGACGGCGATCGGCAAGGGCTGAGCTCGGGTTAAGGACAGAGACCGACAAGCATGGCAAACGACTCCAGCGATTTCCTCCGCTCGATGAGCATCGCGACCTCCGGCCTGCGTGCGCAGGCGGGACGTATGCGCGTCATTTCCGAGAACATCGCCAATGCCGATTCGACCGCTGCCAAGGCGGGCGGCGATCCGTATCGCCGCAAGGTCCCGACATTCACCTCGGCACTCGATCGTGCGCTCGACGCCAAGGTGGTGGCACTCGGCAAGGTGGTGCCCGATCAATCGTCGTTCCGCGTCAAATACGACCCCAGTAACCCGGCCGCGGACGCGTCCGGCAATGTCAAGTACCCCAACGTCAATCCGCTCATCGAGATGACCGACATGCGTGATGCGCAGCGGTCCTACGAGGCGAATTTGAACATCATCGGCGCCACGCGCCGCATGATCCAGCGCACGCTCGACATTCTGAAGACCTAGGACAGGAACGAAAGTCATGGCCTCCCCAATCTCCGCAGCGAATGCCTACGCGAATTCCGCGCGCGTGCTCGACACCGGCGGCTCGAGCGGTGCCTTCGGCAGCCTTGGGCGCGTGCGCGACGTGCTCGGTAGCGGCAACGGCGCCGACAAGGGTGGCCCGTCATTCAGCGCGGTGCTGAAGGACGCGATCGGCAGCGTGATGGAGGCCGGACGCAAGTCCGACAGTCAGGCGGTCGCGATGGCCGCGGGCAAGGCAAACGTCATGGATGTCGTCACGGCGGTCGCCGAAACCGACGTCGCGGTGTCGACGCTGGTGTCGGTGCGCGACCGCGTGATCCAGGCCTATGAAGACGTGATGAAGATGACGATCTAGGCGCAGCTCGTAACGCTTCAGGCCGCCACGTGCCTGATGCGCCCAGGGGATTTGCCGTCTGCCGCGACCGCGCGCGATGAGGCGGGTGCCGGACCGGAGCCGATCGACAGTGAGGAACGACAGGACATGACGGGAGCTGAAACGCTCGATGTGGCGCGCGATGCGATCTGGACCATCGTGCTGGTGTCGTCGCCGCTGATGGTGGTCGGCCTCGTGGTTGGCGTGGTCGTCTCGCTGTTCCAGGCGCTGACGCAGATCCAGGAGCAGACGCTGGTGTTCGTGCCGAAGATCATCGCGATCTTCGTGACGCTGCTGCTGGCGCTGCCGTTCATGGCCGATGCGCTGCATTCGCACATGATGCGGATCTCGTCGCGAATCATCGGCGGATGAGGCAATGTCCGGGGCGGCAGGGCAGGCCTGCGTGAGGGCGCTGCGAGCGGTCGTAAGGAGCAGTGCGGGGGGCGCTGCTGCTTTCAGGCGCGCGCGGGCAGCCTTTCGGGCAAGCTCTTCGCAGGCTGCCTCTTCGCAGGTTGCCTCGTCGGAGGCTGTCTCTTCGGAGGCTGTCTCTTCAAAGACCGTCGTGCCGCACCAGCATGCGGTCGAAAGGGCCGTGACGGCGGACGATGCGCATCGATATATCCTTCCTTCCGGCGCTGGCCGCCGTGTTCATGCTGGCCTTCGCGCGCGTCGGCGCCATGGTGATGCTGTTGCCGGGCCTCGGCGAGGTCAACATCCCCGTCCGCATCAAGCTCGCGACCGCGCTGCTGCTCACGATGATCGTGCTGCCGCTGCATCGTCAGGCCTATCGGGTCGACCTGCAGGCGTTGTCGCCGCTCTTGGTGATGATGGTGCACGAGATCGTGATCGGCATCGTGCTCGGCGCGACGGCGCGGGTGACGCTGTCGGCGCTGCAGGTCGCGGGCTCCGTGATCGCGCAGCAGATGGGACTCGGCTTCGTCACCGCGGTGGATCCGACGCAGGGACAGCAGGGCGTCCTGATCGGCAACTTCCTCACCATGCTCGGCGTGACCCTGCTGTTCTCGACCGACAGCCATCATCTGGTGATCGCCGCACTCAGCGACAGCTACAAGATCTTCGCGCCGGGCGAATTGATCCCGAGCGGCGACGTCGCCTCGCTGGCGACCAAGGCGTTTGCCGCGGCGTTCAAGATCGGTCTGCAATTATCGGCGCCGTTCCTGGTGTTCGGCTTGGTCTTCAACATCGGGCTCGGCGTCTTGGCGCGGCTGATGCCGCAGATGCAGGTCTATTTCGTCGGCGCGCCGCTCTCGATCCTGATCGGCTTCCTGATCTTCGCGCTGGTCCTGACCGCGATGATGGGAACGTTTCTCGGCTATTTCGAAGGCGTCATGCACGAGATGATGCCGCGGTGAGGGGGCCGATCGATGTCCGATGAGGCCGATTCCGAAGACAAAACAGAAGACCCGACGCAAAAACGGCTGGACCAGGCGCTCGAGCGCGGCGACGTCGTCAAGAGCCAGGAGCTCAACACCTGGTTCGTGATCGCCTCCGCGACCTTGGTGATGTCGACCTTCTCGGGCTCGATCGGCACCGCGGTGCTGGTGCCGATGCGCAACCTGATCGCCAATTCCTGGATGATCCACGCCGACGGCGCCGGCCTGCTGGCGCTGGCGCGCAGCCTGTCGTTCGCCGTGATCGCGGCGATCGGCGTGCCGATCCTGATGGTGATGCTGGCGGCGATCGCCGGCAACATGATGCAGCATCGCCTGGTCTGGTCGGGCGAGCCGATGAAGCCGAGCCTGAGCAAGATCTCGCCCCTGGCCGGCGCCAAGCGCCTGTTCGGCAAGCAGGCCGCGGCCAATTTCGCCAAGGGCCTCTTCAAGCTCGTGCTGCTTGGCACGGTCATGGTCATGATCCTGTGGCCGGAGCGGCTGCGCCTCGAATCGCTGCTGCATATGGACGTCAGCGAGCTGCTCGGCGTCACGATCTCGCTGACGACGCATCTGATGGGCTCGGTGGTCGCGCTGCTCGCCCTGGTCGCGATCGGCGACTACCTGTTCCAGTATCGGCAATGGTACGAGCGCCAGAAGATGTCGGTGCAGGAGATGAAGGAGGAGTTCAAGCAGTCGGAAGGCGACCCGCACGTCAAGGGACGCATCCGGCAGATCCGCCAGCAGCGCATGAAGAAGCGCATGATGGCCGCGGTTCCCAAGGCCTCCGTGATCATCACCAACCCGACCCACTACTCGGTCGCGCTGTCCTACGAGCGCGGCATGTCGGCGCCGGTCTGCGTCGCCAAGGGCGTCGACAACATCGCCTTCAAGATCCGGGAGGTCGCCAAGGCGCACGACATCCCGATCGTCGAGAACGTGCCGCTGGCGCGCGCGCTCTATGCCACCGTCGAGATCGACGAGGAGATCCCGGTGGAACATTATCATGCCGTCGCTGAGATCATCGGCTACGTGATGGGGCTGCGGCGCAACCTCTCGGGGCGCCCGCGATGACAACCGATTCGGTCCATGGACGGACCGCAAAATACGGATAAATCATGGAATATCGGCTTGACGGGCTTGCGCTTGACCCGTCGATTCAGGCAGGTGGAAGGGGGAGCCGCGCGAACGGGCTGGGGCTCCCAGCCGACAGGTCGCGTCCCCGAGCCATGAGCGCCGATTCCGACAACGATGGGTTACAGGATCAGGTGAGCCTGCCGGAGCGGCCGCGCCGCAGCGGCAGCATTCTGCTGATCCTGCTGGTGGCGTTCGGCCTCGTCGCGGTCGCGATCGCGCTGATGACGATCGGCCGCGCCCAGGCGCAGCCCTATATTCTCGGCCTGCTGTCGCTGCTCGCCACCGTCGGCCTGTTCAATCTGTTCGCGTTCGCCGCCGGCATCGTCCGCTTCGCCGACAAGGCGACCGACGATCCGGTGTTGGGCGCGATCGCCGATCACGCCTTCGATGGCCTCGCGGTGACCGATCCGCGCGGCCATGTCGTCTACGCCAACGCCGCCTATCTCAACATGACGGGAGCGGCGACCGCGCAGGAGGCGCGTCCCGTCGAGCGTGTCTTCATCGGCAATCCCGATGTCTCCGAAGCGGTGTTCCGCCTGCTCAAGGCGGCGCGCGAGGGCAAGCGGCAGCAGGAAGAGGTACGCATCACCGCGGCCGAAGGCGCGCAGGGGCGCTGGCTTCGCATGCGCGTTCGCCCGCTCGGCCAGACCAAGCGCCACGCCCGCTACGCGGTGTGGTCGATCGCCGACATCACGCGGGATCGCGAGCGCCAGGAGGACGTGTTTCAGGAGCTGCAGCATGCGATCGAATATCTCGACCATGCGCCGTGCGGCTTCTTCTCGGTCAATCCGGAAGGCAGCCTCGTCTACGTCAATGCCACGCTCGCCAACTGGCTCGACTACGATCTCGCCGAGATCGGCTCGGGCGGCCTGAAGCTCGCCGACGTCGTCTCCGGCGACGGCGCGTCGCTGCTGACCTCGATCGTGGCGGTGCCCGGCGAGGTCCGCACCGAGGTGTTCGACATCGACCTGAAGATGCGCGGCGGCAAGACCATGCCGGCGCGGCTCTACCACAAGCTCGCCTTCGGCGCCGACGGCAAGCCGGGCGCCTCGCGCACCCTGGTCATCAGCCGCGCCCGCGACGAGCGCTCCGATCCGGAGCGCGCCGCCGAGGTGCGCTTCATGCGCTTCTTCGACCATACGCCGATGGCAATCGCCACCGTCGACCGCGGCGGCGCCGTGGTCAGGGCCAATGCGCGCTACGCCAAGCTGGCGCAGAGCGTCAGCGGCGACGTGGCCGCGGCGAAATCGATCTTCCGCACCGTCAGCCAGCGCGACCGGCACCTCCTGATCGCCGCGATCAACCAGGCCTCGGAAGGGCAGGCGGACATTCCGCCGGTCGAGGTGATGCTGGAGGGCGCGAAGGAGCGCTTCGGCCAGTTCTTCGTCACCGCCGTCGACGAGGACGAGCGCGAGACCGAGGCCGCGATCGTCTATCTGCTCGAGACCACCGAGCGCCGCGCGCTGGAAAACCAGATCAACCAGTCGCAGAAGATGGAGATGGTCGGCCAGCTCGCCGGCGGCATCGCCCACGACTTCAACAACGTGCTCTCGGCCATCATGATGGCCAACGACTTCCTGCTGAACGCGCACAAGCCGACCGACCCGTCGTTCCAGGACATCATGCAGATCAAGCAGAACGCGACCCGCGCCGCGACGCTGGTGCGGCAGCTGCTCGCGTTCTCGCGCCGCCAGACCCTGCGGCCCCAGGTGCTCGATCTCGGCGACGCACTGTCCGACCTGACGATGCTGTTGCGCCGGCTGATCGGCGAGAAGGTCAAGCTCGACCTGGTTCACGGCCGCGACCTGTGGCCGGTCAAGGTCGACGTCTCGCAGTTCGAGCAGGTGGTCGTGAATCTCGCGGTCAACGCCCGCGATGCGATGCCCGATGGCGGCAAGCTGTCGGTGCGCACCGCCAACGTCTCGGCCGACGAGGTCGCGCAGGCCGCCTACAAGGGCATGCCGGTGGCCGACTACGTCCGCATCGAGATCAGTGACACCGGAACCGGCATTCCGGCCGAGATCCGCGAGAAGATCTTCGAGCCGTTCTTCTCGACCAAGGAGGTCGGCAAGGGCACCGGTCTGGGACTGTCGACCGTCTACGGCATCATCAAGCAGACCGGCGGCTTCATCTACGTCGACAGCGAGGTCGGCAAGGGGACTTCGTTCCAGATCTTCCTGCCGCGGCACATCGTCGTGCCGGAGGTCCAGGCCGAGCCGCACGCGGCCAACGGCGCCGTCAAGGAGCCGGCCGTCGCGGAAGCGTCGAAGCCGCGCGCCGACCTGACCGGGCAGGGCACCATCCTGCTGGTCGAGGACGAGGAGGGCCTGCGGGCGCTGAACGCGCGCGGCCTGCGCTCGCGCGGCTACAGCGTCATCGAGGCGTCGAACGGCGTCGAGGCGATGGAGGCGCTGGACGAGTGCGACGGCGTGCTCGATCTCGTGGTGTCCGACGTCGTGATGCCGGAGATGGACGGGCCGACGCTGCTCAAAGCGATGCGCGAGCGCAATCCGGAGATCAAGATCATCTTCGTCTCGGGCTATGCCGAGGATGCGTTCGAGAAGAGCCTGCCGGAGAACCAGCAGTTCGCGTTCCTGCCGAAGCCCTTCACGCTCAGCCAGCTCGTGGCGGCGGTCAAGGAAACCATGGCGCCGCAATAGGTTACCGGAGTTCCTTGGCAAATTCCTTGGCAAGCCGGCCGGGCGCGTTCATCCCGCGACCCCGCGCCGCAGCCGCGCGGCCTCGTGCCGCCTTCCCTTTTCGCGGGTTGTGCCCATCTTACAGGCATCCCCATTCCGGGGAGTTATGGGAAACACAGATGAGCTTCATGCAGCGCAAAAGCGGCCTCCTCAAGGCGATGGCCGTGGCCCTTTCACTGGCGCTGCCGACGGTGCTCGCCGTCTCGGCGGCCGACGCCCGGATCGGCGGCGGCTCCAGCTCGGGCTCCCGCGGCACGCGTACCTTCTCCGCGCCGCCTCCGACCGCGACCGCGCCGGGATCGGCGTCGCAGTTCAACCGCACCATCACCCAGCCGGGCCAGCCCGGCGGCTTCAACACGGCTGCGCCCGCGCGTGGCGGGCTGTTCGGCGGCCGCGCGGGCGGCCTGCTGGGCGGCCTCGCTGCCGGCTTCCTCGGCGCCGGCCTGTTCGGCATGCTGTTCGGCGGCGGGCTGTTCTCCGGGCTCGGCGGCTTCGCTTCGATCATCGGCCTGATCCTCCAGGTCCTGCTGGTGGTGTTCCTGGTGCGCATGGGGATGGCCTGGTGGCAGCGCCGCAACCAGCCGGCCTATGCCGCCGGCCCGGCGCCGACGCCCACCGACGGCCAGCCGAGCTTGCGCTCGGGCCTGAGCGGCCTTGGCGGCTTCGGCGGTGGCAGCAACACGCCGCCGCTGCAGATCCTGCCGGCCGACTACGAGGCGTTCGAGCGGCTGCTCGGCGAGATCCAGTCCGCCTGGTCGAACGAGGATGTCGGCCGCCTGCGGCTGCTGTCGACGCCAGAGATGGCCTCGTATTTCGAGCGCGATCTCGAGCAGAACCAGGCCCGCGGGGTGGTCAACAAGGTCAGCGCCGTGAAGCTGCTGCAGGGTGACCTCGCCGAAGCCTGGCGCGAGAATGGCGCCGACTATGCCACGGTCGCGATGCGCTTCACCTTGGCCGACAAGACCATCGAGCGCGCCTCGGGCCGCGTGGTCGACGGCTCCGACCAGCCGCAGGAGGTCACGGAGATCTGGACCTTCCTGCGCCACGCCGGCGCCGATTGGCAGCTGTCGGGAATCCAGCAGGTCAGCTGAGCCTGACTTGAGATCCTCATCGGGCGCCGCGGAGCAATCCGCGGCGCTTTTGCTTGTCAACAATTCCCATCCCCCGCGCGAGCCCGATGGCGGCTGTTCCCGGTCGATCTGACGAGCACCGGCGGTGGCAGGCTGCTATACTGCTTCGCGGCGAACGAACACCGCGTCCGTTACGTCGTCCGAGCCGAACGTGTGGGCGCATCACTGCGAGGATGGCCCATGCGTTACGAGCTCTACTACTGGCCCATGATCCAGGGCCGCGGCGAATATGTGCGTCTCGCGCTGGAGGAGGCGGGCGCCGCCTATCGCGACGTCGCGCGCGAGGACGGCATCGCTACGATGACGGCGATGATGGAGGCGGTCAGCGACACGCCGCCCTTCGCGCCGCCGTTCCTGAGAGCGGGCCGCCGCGTCATCGGCCAGACCGCCAACATCCTGCTGTTCCTCGGCAGCCGCCATGGCCTCGCGCCGAAGGCCGAAGCCGGCCAGCTCTGGGTGCATCAGCTGCAGCTCACCGTGACCGACTTCGTGGTCGAGATCCATGACACGCATCATCCGCTGGGGCCGACGCTGTACTACGAGGACCAGCGCGCGCCGGCCAGGAAACGCACCGCCGAGTTCTGGAGCGAGCGGGTGCCGAAATTCCTCGGCTATTTCGAGCAGCTCCTATCGAAAAGCGGTGGCGCCTACGTCACCGGGCGCCGGCTCACTTATGTGGACCTGTCGCTGTTCCAGATCGTCGCCGGCCTGCGCTACGCGTTCCCGAAGCGCATGATGGCGTTCGAGCGCAACATCCCGGGCCTCATCGCGCTGCATGACCGCGTCGCCAGCAGGCCCAACATATCAGCCTATCTCGGCAGCGAGCGCCGCATCGCCTTCAACGAGGACGGCATCTTCCGCCACTACAAGGCGCTGGATGCGTGAGGCGAGGCTCCGCGGCGCCACCCGTTGACAATGTATAAGTGTTTGCTTATACATTCCGCATGACCGTCGAAGCCCAGTTGACATCCGTCATGAAGACGCTTGCCGACCCGACGCGGCGGGCCGTGTTCGAGCGCATCGCGCGCGAGGGGGAGGTGGCGGCCACCGGCCTGGTGCAGGGCTCGCGGGTATCCCAGCCGGCGATCTCACAGCATCTCAAGGCGCTGCGCGACGCCGGGCTGGTCAGCGAACGGCGCGACGGCCGCCACAACTACTACAGCGTCGCGCCAAAAGGGCTGGTGCCGCTGGTCGACTGGCTCGGTCATTACCGCGCATTCTGGCATGAGCGCATTGCCGGCCTCGAGGCACTGTTGAAGGAGACCGAGTGATGGGTGAGGCGCATGCGATCGTGGTGGAGAAGCATCTGCCCCATTCGCCCGACAAGATCTGGCGCACGCTGACCACGAGCGACCTGATCGCGAAATGGTTGATGCCGAACGACTTCGTCGCGGCCACCGGTCATCGCTTCACCTTCCGCACCAAGCCGGTGGGCGACTGGGATGGCGTCGTTCATTGCGAGGTGCTCGCTTGTGAGCCGCCGCATCTGCTGAGCTATTCCTGGAAGGGCGGTTCGGACTCCAATCCGGCCTACGGCTTACGGCTCGACAGCGTCGTGACCTGGACGTTGACGGCGGCCGAGGGCGGCACGCATCTGCGGATGGTCCATGACGGCTTCGTCTTCCCGGGCAACAAGTTTCAGTTCGACATCATGGGACAGGGGTGGAGTCGTATCGGCGATGCCATCACACGTATAGCGGCGGATGCCTGAGGCGCCGCCGCTATACGAAGTTGGCCTGAGGGTGTGGGATCGTCAGGCGAGAATGTCGACGCGGGTGCCCTGGCCGGGCGGCAGCGGCGGACGCGAGGCCTGCTTCTCCGCGGCCGCCTCGTCGCCGGTCTTGGCGGGATTGACGGCCTGGCTCTGCTGCGTCTGGTTCCGCGCCTGCGTGTCTTGGGTCTGCGGCTTGGTCGTCTCGGTCGAGATCGGCGGCGGTGAGGGCGGCGGCGATGACGACGAAACGCTCGAAACGGACATTGTCCAGCTCCTCGCTTGGTGTTGCGACAAGCGTGGCCATCGCTCACGAAAACTTCGTCAATCAGATCGTTCGAATTGTCTGCAACTGTCGGTGGCGCGGCGAATAGTGAACGGGTCGCTGCTGTCGGTGCAGAAACGGCGGGCTGTAGCGTCACACCGGCCTATTGATCCTTGCTGCGGCTGATCGTGATCGAGGACTCGGTCTTGGTTCGGGCGCAGCGCATGTCGAGCCGGCGGTAGCGGCTGGCGACGTCGTCGCCGCGGAAGATCCCGAGCCGGCGGTAACAGCGTGTGACGCCGCGCTGCATGTCGTCCTTCGGCAAGGTGAACACGATCGCCGCCGCGCTCGCCATCAGCTCGATGAAGGCCGGTGTCGGCTTGCGCTCGGATTTTCCGAACAATTGATTGCTGACATTCTTCGATGAGCAGCCGAGCGTGATCTCGCGCGCCTTGGGATGGGCGAGATAGACGGTGCCGGCCGCGGTCTGGCCGATCTTGATGCCGTCGATGCCGTTCTTCAATTCCTTGGCGATGTCGTCGCAGCGATCCGCCCGCGCGGCCTGCGGCAGCAGCGCGCTGCTCAACGCAACGAGAAAAACAAAACCGGCCAAGCGGCCAAATGAGCAAAGCGATGACTGCATTCCAAATACCCCCGCGCCATTGAAGCCTGCGCGCGGAGGCCATGCAAGCGCGATGCGCCGCGGCCGCACAAGATCGTCGGCCGACGTGGCCGCGTGTTGACGGGCCGCGGTCACCTGCCGGCGGCAGCGGCGCGATCGCTTCGTCAGAACCAGCAGCGGCCCGGATGCGACAGCGATACGCCCGCGGCGCGGCGCTCGCAGTCGTTGCCGTAGGTCTGGAAGTTGCAGCCGCACACCGGCATGTAGATGCGCGGGCAGAGCGTCGGCTTTCGGCGGCAGACGCCCATCATGTCGAACCGGCCACACTGGCCGACTGGGAATTCACAGTAGAGACCGGCATTGCAGCGGATGCCGACGAAGCCGCCGCACGCACGGCCGGGACCGACCGCGCCGGCGCTGCCGGGGGCCATGGTGATCAGGGCAAGAGCAATTGTGATGGCAACGAAGAGACCTCGTTTCATGACGCCTCCAGGAGGAAAATGAATAGGTCAACAATCTAAGGTTACATAATTCGGCGACCGATCGCAATCGATCTCGGCGTACGACATTGCGCTGGTCGCGGCGTCATGTTGCGGCGACCTCGCGGGCCGTCTCGATCAGCAGGTCGAACGTCTCGTCGGGTGCGTGCTGCACGACATCGTGCCCGCACGCAAATGCGTGCACGCGCCACGCGGGATCGCTGCGCAGCCGCTCATATTGCGCGGTGAACGGCGTCGCGCTCCATCCGCTGGCGTAGACGAAGGTGCGCTGCAGAGCCGCCGGCGCCGGACTGTGGAGCTTCAGGGCCTGGATGAAGGTCCCGAGCGGATGCGGCCGACGGCGCGGATCGGAGCCTTCGCGCGGCAGCGCCGTCAGCCCGTCATGCCCGGCACGTTCGATCACGAACCGGCGATACGCATCACCGGCGAGATCCCACCATGACTGACCGTTCTCGGGTGCGAAGGCATCGAGATAGATCAGTGCGGCGAGCCTTTCCGGCACGCGGTCGGCGACGCCGGTCGCGACCATGCCACCATAGCTGTGCGCGCACAGGATGACCTCGGACAGATCCTCGATCGTCAGGAGCTCGACGACGTCGGTGATATGGGCGTCGAGATTGACGGCATGGGCGCGGGCGGGCGTCTCCTCCAATCCGCTCAGGGTGGGGGCATAGGCCGCATGGCCGGCTTGGCGGAGCCTGGCGCAGAGCGAGTCGTACATCCAGCCTCCGTGCCAACCTCCTGGAATCAGAACGAAAGTCGCCATGGTCCTCCTCCTCGACGGATGCACCGAGACATGTCTTGCAAGGCTTCAGACGGGTAGCGTATCAGACCTGTCAAGACCGCTTTGGGCGGCCATTTCTAGAACCCCACGAGCTCGCCATGAACGCGCCCACCGCCTTTCCCGACCAGTCCAAGCCCGTCCCGCCCTACAAGCACACGCCGCTGTTTCCGCTCGGGCCGGACACCACGCCCTACAAGAAGATCACCACCGACGGCGTGCGGGTCGAGAAGGTCTTGGGCCGCGACATGCTGGTGGTGTCGCGGGAGGCGCTGCGGACCTTGTCGGAAGCCGCGTTCGGCGAGATCAACCACTTTCTGCGCCCCGGCCATCTGAAGCAGCTGCGCAGCATCCTGGAGGATCCGGAGGCCAGCCCGAACGACAAGTTCGTCGCGCTCGACTTCCTGAAGAACGCCAACATCTCCGCCGGCGGCGTGCTGCCGATGTGCCAGGATACCGGCACCGCGATCATCATGGGCAAGAAGGGCTGCAACGTCATCACCGATGGCGACGACGAGGCGGCGCTGTCGCAAGGCGCGCGCGACGCCTATCTGCGCCGGAACCTGCGCTACTCACAGGTCGCTCCGCTGTCGATGTACGAGGAGAAGAACACCGCCAACAACATGCCGGCGCAGACCGAGATCTATGCCGAGGGCGAGGACGCCTACAAGTTCATGTTCATGGCCAAGGGCGGCGGCTCGGCCAACAAGAGTTTTCTGTTCCAGGCGACGCCCTCGGTGCTCACCAAGGACCGGCTGCTGGCGTTCCTGAAGGAGAAGATCCTGACGCTGGGCACCGCGGCGTGCCCGCCTTATCACCTCGCCATCGTGATCGGCGGCACCTCGGCCGAGCTGTGCATGAAGACGGTGAAGCTGGCGTCTGCGCGTTATCTCGACGCGCTGCCGACCCAGGGCTCCCCGGATGGCAATGCCTTCCGCGACCTGGAGATGGAGCAGGAAATCCACAAGATGACGCAGTCGCTCGGCGTCGGCGCGCAGTTCGGCGGCAAGTATTTCTGCCATGACGTCCGCGTCATCCGCATGCCGCGCCACGGCGCGTCGTTGCCGATCGGTCTCGGCGTGTCGTGCTCGGCCGACCGCCAGGTGCTCGGCAAGATCACCAGGGACGGCGTCTATCTCGAGGAGCTCGAGCATCATCCGGCGCAGTATCTGCCGGAGGTCGAGCAGGCGCTTGGCGGCGAGGTCGTGAAGATCGACTTGAACCAGCCGATGAAGGACATCCTCGCCACTCTGTCGAAGAACCCGATCAAGACGAGGCTGTCGCTGACCGGCACCATGATCGTCGCGCGCGACGCGGCGCATGCCAAGCTGCGCGAGCGCCTCGATCGCGGCGAGCCCCTGCCGGACTACTTCAAGAACCATCCGGTCTACTACGCCGGCCCCGCCAAGACCCCCGAAGGCTACGCCTCCGGCGCGTTCGGTCCGACCACCGCGGGCCGCATGGATTCCTTCGTCGACCAGTTTCAGGCGGCCGGCGGCTCGATGGTGATGGTCGCCAAGGGCAACCGCGCGCCGGCGGTGCGCGAGGCCTGCAAGAAGCACGGTGGCTTCTATCTCGGCTCGATCGGCGGCGCCGCGGCCAACCTCGCCGAGCACTGCATCAAGAAGGTCGAGGTCGTCGAATATCCCGAGCTCGGCATGGAAGCCATCTGGCGCATCGAAGTGGTGGACTTCCCGGCCTTCATCATCATCGACGACAAGGGCAACGACTTCTTCAAGGAGCTGAACCTCGGCTGAGGTCAGGCGGGCGTGATGTTTGTTGCGGCGGCCGGGAGCGATCCCGGCCGTTGGTGTATGGGGGAGGCCCATCTCGCCTGAGCGCGTAGCGTGGCAACCGAATTCGCACGCCGACGGTGCGCTCCCCTCCCTTGCGGGGAGGGGGTGGGGTGGGGGTCCACGAGTCGCGCTCTATCTGATGGGCGAGGAAACGCAGCGCGATGCGACCTCGCTCTCTCGATAGTTTGGTGGTTGATGTGTGTGCGCGCCCATAGCGTTCAGCGCCCGGAGACCCCCACCCCCAACCCCTCCCCGCAAGGGGGAGGGGAGCTCACTGCTGTTGTGGGGCCAGCTCGGCTCCGACTACCGTGGGACTCAGCGTGCGTTCGTGGCAAGAGGAGCACGATGCTGAACGAAGCAACTGGTAGTCTGATGTAATGCACGCCAACCGCATCATCGGTCTCGACGGCTTCTCCCGCGGCTGGGTCGCGGTGTCGATTGCAGGCGACCGGCGCGACATCGCCTTTCCCGCCGACGTTTCGACGGCACTATCGGCTCCTTTTACCCGCGCCGCGATCGACATCCCCATCGGCATGACCGACGACGGCAACAGAACCTGCGACAAGCTCGCGCGCGACAAACTCGCGCCGCATCGCTCGCGCGTGTTCACCGGCGCGCGGCGCTGGCTGTGGGAGAACTACAAGGACCCAGATGAGGCGAACATCGAGGCGTCGCGGCGCGGGCAGACGCGCGCCTCGCGTCAGCTCTGGCATCTCGGCCGCAAGATCATGGAGGTCGACGCCTTCGTCCGTGCGCATCGCGACCGCGATATCCGCGAGGCCCATCCCGAACTGGTGTTCCTGCGTCTCCACGGAGCGCCGCTGCCGTCGAAGAAGACGGAACATGGCGCCAGGCTGCGGCGCGACTTGTTAGTTTCTGCAGGCTTCGCCGCCATCGACGACTGGATGACTCGCGCCCGCATCGGCACCGGTGCCAAACCCGACGACGTCCTCGACGCCTGTGCGGTCGCGCTGGCCGCTCGCGACTGCGCGGGCTGCGTACCGGAAGAAGCTGCGCCGCGCGACGCGCATGGCGTGCCGATGCAGATCTGGTTTTGAGGCGCGGCCCGGCCAAGTTTGTCCCACATCTGCTTCAGCGTGGAGGGCTGGCGTACATGGGGTAAGCGATCAACGGACGGGTTTCCGCTTATCCCTGCATAGGGCTAGGCCGTCGAGTTTCGAGATGCTGCTAGCGGAAATCGCGTGCGTTGAGCGGGTGCTTGTGGTTGGGCACCGGGCCGAATTCGCTGCGTGGTGCAAGAGGGAGCGTCTTTGTTGAGCACTGAACCATGTTCGTGCTGAGATTCAGGTCGCAGTCGTCATAATCCAACGTCACCCGCCGCTTGCAGCTGTTCTTCAGGCTGTACCAGTTGACCCCAGGAGCTTTCGGCCACGCCTTCTCTACCACGCACTGGCTTGGATCTGATTGTGGGGCCGAACTGACTGTCCGCGGCGGTCGAACTACGCTTGATGGTGGCTCGGCAACGGGCTTGGTAATGGGAGTTGCTGCCGGATTCGGCTGCGTTCTGTCCACGCCGAGAATGTCAGCGGTCACATTCTTCGCTGCAGAGCCAAGATCCCGGGAACGAGCGTTTGCCGGTACCGCTCCGATGCGGACAGCGGTAGCGGCCCCGCCATTCGTGGACATGGACTTTCCGTCCGGCTCGAGCGTGTAGTTCCATGTCCCCGCGCTGTTCGTATAGGTCAACACGTTTCCCGAGCAGGTCCACGTACCCTGGACACAAGCCGGGTGTTCGCTGCACAATGCTCTGCCGTCAGGGAGTAGCGTACCTCTGTTGCCACTGCCTGAGTGTCGCCAGTCACCGATAAACTTGGCTGCGCAACTCGATTGCGGAGCGGCCTCTGCCGCGGCGGTACCGGAAAGTAGTACCGAAAGAAGTAAGAGATATCTCATTGTAGTTCCAATGAAGCAGGTTGGACTATGATTACCCAATTCCTAGCTCGAATGTGAGTTAGGTGATCCAATCAGATTCCGATCGCGACCGCAACGATGACCGCTTGAGCCATTGCGGCAGCCGTAGCGATGGATATAGGAAGTCCCCGCCTCACGGTTGATGGCTTCGATGCCTGCCAGGGGTCGAAATACAAACAAGTGCGCGCACTGTCCCGCTGGCCGGACCTCAATGAGGGGGCGCGGCTTCCCTGGGCCATAGGCCAATGTTCGATCCGATTCCAAGGAGCAGGTTCTAAAAAAAATAAATCGCTTGTGATTTTTCCGAAGTCGTGATTTTATCTCGCCATCCCGCCTCACTGCGGAGGGGCGTTGCGCGCGATCGTCACGACACGCGAGGCGGGGAGGCGATGGCCGCGATGGAGCCGCAGCGTGTCTTCGGATACGCGGACGAACGGCTTGGCGCGGACGCGCAGTCGCAGCGTCCTGACACCCCGAAGCTGGTGTCACGTTCGTGCGGTGCTGAGCGCATCGCGCGGATCATGGTGGCCAACAAGCCGGCGCACCAGGGAGACTGCGTATAAGCGTGAAGCCATCGCGCAGGGAAGGCCGGGCGTTTCCGGCTGCACCTGTGGTACCTGCCGCCTGCATTTCTTTCGCAGGCGGGCCGCAGGCGTCAGCCGACGCCTGGCCTTCCCTGCGCCCTCTGCATTTGGAGAGGGACATGCCGATGCATCACTCGGGCGTTATCAGCCGCGAGGCTGCGTCCGCTTGTCCGGGCTGTTTGAGATGTGAAGCGGGACTGCTGCGATTGAAAATCGGTGTCGTCCCGGGCAAGCCATGAGCGCGCGACAGCGCGATCGTGGCGCCGACCCGGGACCCATGCGCCGCGACTGTCGTGACGGGCGAAAAGCCAATTGCCAGCGTGCCTCGAACCACTCCCTGCGGGTATGGGTCCCCGCTTTCGCGGGGACGACAGCGGAGAGTGTCGATGCGACGTGCCCACGCAAAAGAATAGCGATCAGCCCCGCGCGCCGGTGAACGGGAAGCTGCCCATGAAGCCGATGCCCATCTCGCCGGAGATGGTGTCGCCGGCGACCTTGCCCTTGAAATCCAGCGTCAGCGGCATCGGGCTGGTGATGGAGACCTTCCAGGCGACGTCGTCGCCGTTGACGGTGCCGTCGAAGATCTCGGCGGAATCGCCTTCCGCGGCCTGGGTCCCCGTCAGCGTCGCGCCCGAGCTCTTCAGGCTCAGGGTCGCGCTGCGCTCGCCCATGGGCGTGTTCAAGGTCAGATTCCAGTTGCCGTCCACAGCCATCGATCGTTCTCCTGGCATTGCGATTTTGCGGACCTCGAGGCAACGACCTCGAGGATGCGTTCGGCCGCCCCTATAGCGCATCTTTGCGCGTAAGCCCATTGCGGCGATCGGATGCAGCGATCAGGCCCGCGCCGCCCTGAGGCGGTTGGCGACCACGAAGCGGAAGGCCATGAACTGCAGCGCGAAGGCCGCGACCTTGGCGCCGCCCGCGACCACGGTGATGTAGAGCACCCACAGCTTGATGTCGCCGGTCATGGCGACCGCGATCGTGCCGAGACCGAGCGCGAACATCAGCGCCGCCCAGGCATAGCCGGCGATGGTGACGTATTCCGGAATGGTCTCCGACACGATCGGCGGCACGTAGCGCAGCATCCAGCCGCGCTTGAGCATGATCAGCCCGATGGCGAAATGGCCGATCGCGGGCTTGGCGAACATGAAGCGCGGGTCATTGGTCAGCAGCGTCACGCCGCCGAGCACGATGACGAGGCCGACGCTGGCATAGGCCATGAAGCTGAGGTTCACGCCCCTGATGCGCGCCCAGACCACCTGCACCACGGCGACGGCGACCGCGGCGGCGGTGGCCAGCACGACATCATCGGTTGCGATGTACAGGATGAAGAACACCGCGGCCGACAGGAAGTCGGCAATCAGCTTGGCAAACACGATTTTCACGCACGTCTCCTGGAGCAGACCCCGGTCACGAATCTTGGCCGGACATTGCGGCGGCAGTCTGCGCTGCCACGTCCTTTGTTCGGCGGTAGTCAGGATACCAGCGCGTGAAATAAAGTGCACTATTGCGGGCGGCAAAGGCGATGGCGAGGCCGGTCCAATAGGGCAGGCCCGGCACGTAGAGCGTCATCAGGTTGCCGACGATCATCAGCAGCGCCGACACGGTCCAGGCGCCGGTGATGACGTAATTGGCGCGCAGGAAGCCCGGAATCGCCGCGGTTTCCGGCGGTACGGCCTCGAGCGCATATTGCAGCGTGAACGGCGCGCGCAGCAGCATCGAGCCGAGCGACAGCGCGAAAATGCCGCAGTCGACCGCAAGACGCACCGCGGATGCGCTGAGGGTCGGATCGATGAGGCCGAGGTAGGCGGCTACGCTTGCGAACACGATCGCCGAGCCCAGGCCGAGAATCTTGATCGAGCGTCCCTTGACGACGTCGACCGCGACAACGACCAGGCACATCGCCGTGGCCACGGCCAGGCTGAGCGTGGCCGAGACCACCATCATCAGCGCCGCGTAGACGCCGTAGGGCGCAAGGATGAGGAAGATCGTCATAGAAACTCGCCCGGCCAATCTTTACACTGCCAAGATTAGTAGGATCCCGGCGGAGCCGGGTCAAGCAAATCTTGACAGTGTCAAAATTTTGTGAAGCAACATATTTAGCTAAGCTTTATCAATGGCTTGCTTCGTCCGCGCCGACCCAATTGCCGTGGAAGCCATCGGGCACGCGGTGGCCGAGATGAACCAGGGCCACCGGACCGCTGCCGATGTCGGTGGCGTTGAACACGGCGAGGTCGCTGGTGTTGGAGCCGGCACGCCAGACCACGGTCAGCAGCCAGCCGTCGCCCTCGGCGGCATCGCGGCTGCGCGGCACGAATACCGGCTCGGACAGGGTGTCGCCGGCGGGCAGCAGATGCGTCGCCTGGCGCGTGCCGGCGCCGTCGACATGGACGAGGCCGGACAGCGCCCCGAACAGCGGGCCGTCCGGATTGGCGCAGGCGTACCAGCCATGGCCGTTCTTGAGCCCGGCGCGGCGGTCGTCGATGCGGGGGAATTCACCGGTGAGGTCGTCGAGATAGCTCTGGGTGAAACGGTCGGTGTTGCCGGCGAGATCGAAGCTCCAGCGGCACAGCCGCGCGACCGACTTGGCCGGATCGGTCGGACGTCCGTCGGGATGCGGAAACAGCGGCGCTTCCTCGAACTGCATGACGTCGGCAATGATCCGGCTGCCGTCCTCCCAGGCATTCATGATGTGGAAGACGTAGCAGGCGTCACCGCGAAACCAGACGATGTCCTTGATGTCGCCGCTGCGCTTCATCACACCGACATAGGCGCCCTTGTCGGGCTCCCAGGCATAAGGCGGCTTGCCGGACATTGCGCGCTCGATGCTGCCGGTGAGCGGCAGGATTGGAAACAGCACGTGATTGGCCGTGACGATGAAGTCGTGCACCATGCTGGCATAGGGCGCCTCGAAACGATCGAGACGCGTCAGCTTGCCGGCCGCATCGACCGTGCCGTAGGACAGCGCCGGCGTCAGCGGACCGGCGGCGTTGTAGCCGAAGAACAGCAATTCGCCGGTGACCGGATCGGTCTTCGGATGCGCGGTGAAGGCGCCGCGCAGGCGGCCGCCGAAATCGTGATAGCCGCGGGTGGCGAGCGTGCCGGGCTCGATCTCGGTCGGCAGATGCGCCTCTTCGAGCGCGAGCAGGCGGCCGGCATGGGCGATGATGTTGGTGTTGGCAACGCCGCCATCGGTGACCTCGGCTGGCGCGTCCGGCAGCCTGCGGCCGAAGCCGCCGAACAGCGCGCGCCCCGCGCGGCGCTCGGCCTCGAATTTCGGGGTGCGGATCCAGCGGTTGCGATAGGACGCGCGGCCGTTCTCCAGATGGAACGCGTGCAGCATGCCGTCGCCGACGAACCAGTGCGAACCGGGCGAGTCGAATTGCGGATTGGGGCCGTTGCGATAGAGCGTGCCATTCAGCTCACGCGGCAGTTCGCCGGTGACTTTCAGGAACGGCGCGTCGCATTCGAACGGGATCGGCGCGATGTTGTCGCGCGGTGTGGGGCGCTGCCGGACTGTGTCGTGCAACGGTCCGTTCATCGACTGTCCATTCATGGCGCTTCCTTCCCCTTGGATTCGGCTTTATCTTTACGATGTAAAGATAAGGCTACCGGCCGAGCGCCTGCAGGTCAAGGCTAATCTTTACGCTGTCAAAATTGCTTGTATAAGGAGAGGCATGACGAAGATCGAACAGGCAAGACTGAGCAGGCACCGGACGGCTACGGCGGTGGCCCGGACGCGGTCGCGCCGCGCGGTGAGCGCGGGCGAGCCGGCGGCGCCCTATCATCACGGCGCGCTGCGCGATGCGCTGCTCGAAGCGGCCGAGCGCGTGCTGGAGCGCGACGGGCTGGCCGGACTCACCTTGCGCGCGGTGGCGCGCGAGGCCGGCGTGTCGCATGCGGCGCCGACGCATCATTTCGGCGATCTCACCGGGCTGGTCAGCGAGCTCGCGGCGATCGGCTTCACGCGGTTCAATGCGGCGATGAAAGCGGCCGGCGAGCAGCCCGGCACGCCGATCGAGCGGGCGATGGCGCGGGCCCGCGCGTATGTCGCCTACGCGCAGGCCAATCCCGGCATGTACGGACTGATGTTCCGCACCGAGCGTCTGGATTATTCGCGCCCTTCGCTGCACGAGGCCGCGGAAGCCTCGTTTGCCGGACTCGCGGGATCGGTCGCCGCGCGCAGCGAAGGCCCGGTCGGTGACGAGGAATTGTCGCTCGATCAGTCGGCGGCGATCGCCCGCGCCTGGTCGCTGGTGCATGGCTACACGATGCTGCTGCTCGACGGCCGCCTTGCCGACATTCTGCGCCGTTCGCCGCCGGGCACCACGGCCGAATCGCTGCTGGAGGCGATGCTCCGGGCCACCGTGCCGAAGCTGCCGCCGGGCGCGTAGTTCGACGCACCGGAAACCGGGTGGGGGATCATGCGTTGGCAACGCATGGCACGAACCCCACGCGCTCCCTGGAGCAGGGCCAATCCGCGCAAGCGCGCCAGCAAGGTCTCACCCCGGCCGAAAAGGCGGCGGCCAAGGCGCGCGCCCGTCGGGCCGGGCGGCGCTATCCCAACCTGGTCGACAATATGCGCGTCGCGGCCAGGAAGGCGGCAAAGACCAAGACCAGCGGCCGCAAGCGGGCGGCGAAATCGAAGACCGGGAAGGGCGCATCGAAGACGGCGAGCAGGCGCACATCCGCCGTGCGCAAGACCGCAAAGTCCGGACGGAAGTCGGCGCGCTAATTGGGCGGCAACGCCAGATCGACGGCCCGGCCGCGCGTGCCGACGATCTTCACCCTGTCCTTGCCGCAGGCAAAGCCTCGCGCCGTCTGGTCAGCCGCCTGCCGCGCCAGCTCGTTGGCATTGGAGTTGGCGGCAGCGTCGACATAGGCGACATGACACACTGGTCCGGGCGGCAGCCGGGTCACCACCAGCATCGGCTTGTCCTTCGGCCCCTTGCTGCCTTGATCGTCGTTGTCGGCGATCTGCCAGCGCTGGATGATCGCGAACGGCTTGCCGTCAGCCAGCCTCCATTCGACAGCGTTGCCGGCGGAGTTGAACGGTCCGAACCAGGTCTGAGCAGCCGGCTCCTTGGCGGCCGCGCGGACATTGCGCCCCACAGACACCGTCTGGCGAAGATCGCCTTCGTTGACGAGCAGGATCAGGCCGTCCTTGCCAGGGCAGGTCTCAGTCGAGCTGTCATCCTCCTGCTTGCCGCCGATGGTGCGGCAGTCCTTGGCGGCGGCCGATGTATAGGCGCTAGCGATGGTCTCTGCAGCCGCCTGTCCGATCCACGCCGTGCAGAGCATCAATGCGACACTGATTCGTCGCGCCACGACGCGATGTGGGAGGAATTCGGACATGCGAGGGCCCCTGATGACCGGAATTCGTCCTGCGCAGGACGCTGCAAACTGGGGACGGCGCGAAACGGCGGCGGGAAACACCTGACATCGTCGCGAATTTATCCTAGAACGGCGGCCTCGCGAGGTCCATGTCTTCTCATCACTCATGCCTGTCATTCCGCAATCCAAACCCTATCGCATCGGCCGCTCCAAGACGGGGCTTGGTCTGTTCGCCACCCAGCCGATCAAGAAGGGCACCAAGATCATCCGCTATTTCGGTCCGCTCTTGGATTCGAAGAAGGCGGACGAGGACGCGATCGAGAACAAATATCTGTTCGAGCTCGACAAGCGCTGGACCATCGACGGCTCGATCCGAGAGAACGTCGCCCGCTACATCAATCATTCCTGCAAGCCGAACGCCGAGTCCGACGTCAAGCCGCGCAAGAAGAAGATCTTCATCCGGGCCATCAAGAACATCGAGCCCGGCGAGGAGATCAACTACGACTACGGCACGGACTACTTCAAAGCCTATCTGAAGCCGATCGGCTGCAAATGCGACGCCTGCGAGAAGAAGCGGGCCAAGAAGAAGGCCGAGGCGCGCGCCGAGCGGGCGCAGGTGAAGGCGAAGGACGTGCGCAAGGCCGAGAAGAAGGCGAAGAAAAAGGCCGAGAAGCTCGTCAAGGACAAAGCCAAGCAGCGGCCCAAGGCCAGAGCCCAATCGGGCGAGGCGGCTCGCGGCAAAGCCAAAACCCGGCGGCCGGCTGCCGGCAATCGTGGCAGGACCAAATCCACCCCGGCGAAGACGCAGACCAGCCGCGCCAAGGCGGCCTGATCCGATCGGCTCGTGTCCGGATCTCTCAGGACGGCTTCCCGAAGGCCAGCGTCGTCCAGGTGACGCCGGCCGCCCGGTTCTCCGCGCCGAGCGACTCGCCATGCCGGTTGAGCTTGAGCGTCAGCCCGAGCTGCCGCGCGGGCTCAACGATCGTCTCGGCCGCGATCTCGAACATCCGGCGGCCCGGCGGCACCGGACCATGCCGCAACGTCATGATCAGCAGTCCGCCGGGAGCAATCCGCACCGCGATGTTGGGAAGCGCGCGTCGCCGCTGTGCCTCATCGAGATGCATCAGGACGGCGGTCAGCATGACGAGGTCGAACTGCTCGCCACGAGCGGCCAGTGCGGCGAGCTCCGGAAGGCTGTCGTCGATCCAGGTGATCGCCGGCGAGGCATGCAGTTGCATGGCGCCGACGCGCAGTGCTTCGGTCGGCTCGACGGCCACCACCTGATGTCCAAGGCCCGCGAACCAGGCGGCGTCGCGGCCCGTGCCCGCGCCGATGTCGAGCACGCGCGCGGGCGCGTTGGGCAGCAGATGAAGCACGGCGGCATGGACCTGTTCCGACGGGATGCTCTCGTAGCGCAGGAAGAGATCCTCGGCCTCGGTAGCGTAGCCCTCCGTTCCGATCACCTGAGGCTGCATCGCTACGATCTCCCGTCGATCTCCAATTATGCAGAAGAGGCGTTCGCCGCGCATGTCCAAATATCGGTTTGGCCGTGAGCGCCGGGCCGCTCGATCATGAAGCCCGGCGCTCACCACCGGTCAGGCCGTGACCGCGGCGGTGCTCCGGCGCAAGCCCATATACTGCAATTCGGCGAATAGGCCAGTGCCCAGCGCCTGCACTGCGACGAAGATCTCGCCGAGCACGTTCGGTGCGACCAGGCCCGAAAACAGCAGTGCGATGCTGCCGACCGTCCACGCCGCATTGCCGCCGATGACCAGGACGATCAGCGGCCTCGGCGCCACCGGCCGCCAGCCCAGCCAGCCGACGAAGCTCGCGTAGACGACCAGGAACAGGCCGGTCTCGCGCAGCAGCGCGTCGGGCAGTTGCAGCAGCGCCGCCAGCGGCGAGGCGCCGAAGGTGAGCGCGAGCCCGGCAACGCCGCTGAAGGCGGCATCGGCGAGCAGAGCGCGGCGGAGCAGGGCGGACGAGGTGATCATGTCGGGTCTCCTTCGGTTGGGGGCGGTTCAACGGAACCAGGCCAGGAGCTGACGGCGCAGGCGCGCTGGGCGCAGCGAGCGCGCTGCTCTCGTCTCGATCGCGTACACCTGTGCAAAGACGAGGCTGCCCGTGACGTACAGCAGCGGTTCCGGCATGTTGAGCGAGCGCGCCAACAGCGATGTCGCGAGACCCGCCAGCCATTGGCTGGCGGCGGTGAAGGGAAGGGTCTCGAGATTGCGCTGCCTGCTCATCGTCATCTCCTGTGGTGAGGACGATGACCTGCGCCGGGAGGCATTTCGATTACCTGGCAGGTCATGGAGGTGCTGACGTCAGCGTGATAGGTCTTGGCTCATGAATGCACAGCTTGCTTCGGCGCGCGCCGACCGCGCCAGACCCGTTCATGTCGGCGAGCACCTGCGGCAATGGCGGCAGCGCCGGCATCTGTCCCAGCTCGATCTCGCGCTCGATGCCGAGATATCGGCGCGCCATCTGAGCTTCGTGGAAACCGGCCGCGCCGCGCCGTCGCGCGACATGGTCCTCAAACTGGCGGAGCGACTGGACGTGCCCCTGCGCGAACGCAACGTTCTGCTGGTGGCGGCCGGCTACGCGCCCGCCTTTCAGCAGCGCCCGCTGGATGATCCGGCGCTCAAGCAAGCGCGCGAGGCGATGAACCTCGTGCTCAAGGCCCACGAGCCCAACCCTGCGCTCGCGATCGACCGGCACTGGAACCTGGTCGCGGCGAACCGGATGATCGCGCCGCTGCTGTCCGGTGTCTCCGAGCGGCTGCTTGCGCCGCCCCTGAATGTGCTGCGCGTGGCGCTGCATCCGGAGGGGTTGGCGGCGCGGACGGTGAACCTTGCCGAATGGGCCGGCCATCTGCTGGAGAGACTGCACCGGCAATGCGAGGCAACCGCCGATGCCGGCTTGCTCAAGCTTTATGAGGAGCTGAAGTCCTATCCGATCCCCGCGCGATCGGCGCCGCTCGCGGCCGACAGCGTCGCGATCCCGTTGCGGCTTCGGGTCGGCGATGATGTGCTGAGCTTCTTCTCGACGACGATGGTGTTCGGCACGCCGGTCGATATCACGCTGTCGGAGCTGGCGTTGGAGACCTTCTTTCCGGCCGATGAGCTCACCGCGCTCAGGCTGAAGGAGATGGTTACCTCGCCGTGACCCCGCTTGTGTTGGCCGTGCGCGGGTTTATCTTGGGCGCAGCCATGGGAACCCGGAGGCACGCACATGAGCACCTTGAAGCCGCTGATCATCGATGTCGTCTCCGATGTCGTCTGTCCCTGGTGCTACATCGGCAAGAAGCGCATCGAGGAGGCGCTGAAGCTCGTGCCTGACGTGCCGGTCGAGGTGAACTTTCGGCCGTTCTTCCTCAATCCCTGGGTGCCGCGCGAGGGCATCAGCCGCGAGCAGTACCTCACGACCAAGTTCGGATCGGTTGAAGCCTACAAGGGCATCGCAGGCCGCGTGGTCGCGGCCGCGGAGCAGGAGGGGCTGAGCTATCATCCCGATCGTGTCGCCCGTCAGCCCAACACGATCGATTGTCATCGCCTGATCCGCTGGGCCGGCGAGATCGGCAAGGCGCCCGAGATGAAGCAGCGGCTGATGGAGTTGTATTTCCGCGACGGCGGCGATCTGACCGATGTCGAGGTGCTGGTACAGGCCGCAGCGGAGTGCGGGCTCGATGCCGAGGTGGTCCGCAAGATGCTGGCGACCGACGAGGATGTGGCGCTGGTCTCGGCCCAGGCGCAGGAGGCCGCAGAGAAGGGCATCTCCGGAGTGCCGACCTACGTCTTCGCGCAGAAATACGCCGTCTCCGGCGCGCAGGATCCGCAGATGCTGGCGCGCGCCATCCGGCAGGTGTCGGCGGAGGTCAACGCCGAGGCGGCTGAGTAGTCGGCCGGCGCTTTCGGATGGCGCGGACCGCGTGCACGGCGCGGCGTGCCACGGCGAGGCCTTCGCGTCGCGCAGTCAATGCGCCGTGAATAAGCTCGACGACCGGATCGCGCGTATAGAGCGGGATAATCACGTCGCCGATGGCAAGGCGTTCGCGCCAGATCGGGTTGATCATGGGATGGTCGGGACCGGCGGTGGAGTCGGCGGCGTTGATCTTCGGATCCGCGCAAAGGTGCCGCGTCAGGTCGAGCGTCAGCTGGACACCGGGCGAGTATTTCGCGAAGCGCTCGTCGACGCCGAGCTTGAAGAAAAAGGCGCGATCCTGATGCCGCAATACGACGCCTGCGGCGACGGTGGTGTCGCCCGCGATGAGGCTGATGATCTCGCAGGCCTCGTGCTGTGCCAGCGCCGGTGCAGCGCGTCGGATGAACGCCGCGTCGCCGTCGTGCTGGATCAGCGCAGTGCCGCGACGCCCCTTCCAACCGCTCGCCTCCAACACCAGAAAAGTCTCCAGCGCAGTGGAAACGTCGCCGGGAGAGCGCGCGACCTCGAAGCGGACGTCGCCATGCTCGGCCAGCCGATGACGCAGGCGGCGCAACTCCTTCAGCTTTTTGGCGCCGAGCGCATCATGCAGCACCGTGTCGGCGTCCCCGCTCGCATCGAGCAGGGCCCGGTCATAGGATTGCAGCACGCGCGGGCGCAGATCCACGCGACGAAGCGCCGCCTCGAACGCCTGCATCACGGAGCCTGCCAGCGACATGTCTCGCAGCAGCAGGGCGCGCGCGCCTGTTCGTCGCGCAGCGTCGAGCAGTTGCGCCGCAGCCCGCTCCGCGCTCCTTCTGTCGAGCAGCGGCGTGCACAGCGTGCCGTAGGGATGGCCGCTGGCGAGCGCGGGCAGGGGAAGCTTGCAGGCATGCCATAGAGAGGTCGTGGGCATCAGGCCGATGAGACGCGAGGGCTGATCGTCATCCCATGCGCACAGCGCCGATGTTCCGGTGCGGCCGCGTGCCGTGGCGTTCACCGCGCGTTCCCAGCCGGGCAGGTAATAGCCGTTCGGCTCCCGCGCATGCTCCGCCAGATCCTGCCACGCCTGCGGTGAAACGGTATCGAGCGGCACCAGGTCAGCGGCGCGCACGCGTTCGAGCGGACCGGCCTGCTGGTTCCTTGCCGTCGATGAAGCAGTCGCAATCGCGCGATCGATGATCTCGGCCACGTCCCGATGGTCCCCTCGCGGCGCGGACAACCCACACCGCGCGCGACACTAGCGCAAAGCTGACAAGAGACACTTGCCGTTGGCAGACAATTCGAATCGATGCGTTAACGGCCGGTTCAGCACGTCGCCTGATGCGGTCAGCGGATCAGCGCCACCTCGCGGAAGGCGCCGATCAGCGGCTTCTCGAGCTTGCCCTCCATCCCCCGGAGGATCTCGTAGGCCTTCTCGCGCGTCATCATCGGCTTGTAGCTGCGGTATTCGATCAGCGCCGAGAAGATGTCGGAGATGGTGAGGATGCGCGTCAGGTCCGGGATGCTGTCGGCCATCAGCCCATCGGGATAGCCGCTGCCGTCGAGAAATTCGTGATGGTTGCGCACCGCCTTCAGCACTTCGTCGGTGATCGCTGCGTTGTCCTTCAGTGCATCGTAACCGGCCACCGGATGGGTTTCCACCAGCGTACGTTCCTTGACGTCGAGCCGGCCCGGCTTGTCGAGAATGGTGAGCGGGATCTTGGCCTTGCCGATGTCGTGGAACATCGCGGCCATGTAGAGACGCTCCAGATCCGAACTGTGGACGCCGAGGCTCAAGCCGAAATCCACGGTGATGCCGGTCACGAGCAGGCAGTGTTGATAGGTGCCTTCGTGATGGCGGCGAACGGTGGCAAGCCAATCGGACAGACCGTTTTCCGCTATACAGTCGGCGATTCGCTTGCCCGCCCGCCGGGTCTCCTCGACGTCGATCGCTGCACCGCCCAGCACGGCTGCAAACATCGAGGCGATGCAGGACGCGCCGGCAAATGCGGCCTGTCGGTCGTCGACCGCGATGCTCTTGGCCGCAGAACCGGGACGCACATCGAGCAGCTTTCCGAGCAACTGATTGCGGCTCGGCGTGCTCGACAATACACTTGTCGCACCGAGCGCATAGGCCTGGACCGTTGACAGACGGGATTTGTTGTTGGTCAGGAAGATCCGCCGCGGAATACGCGAGAGCCGCTCCGAGATCTCCTTCAATGCGGTGATGTTGTCGACGTGGCGCAGATCGGCGGCCACGACGATCGCGTCGATGTCGCCGCCTTTGAAGTCGGCATCACCGATCAGTTCAGATGTGAGCGAGCAGCGTTCGGCCAGCATGCCGCGAAGCATAGCGAGCTTGGCCGTGTCATCGCCGACGAGGTGAACGTTCATGGAAAACCAGGTCCAGGGTCATTCCGCGTTTAGGCCCCGATGTTCCGCAGGAATTGTTAAATTTGAGCCATTCGTTCGCTGTGCGGTTGCGGATTTGCGTTAGCTAAGAACTAACAATCTGCGACCGGTGCGGTAGCCCGTTCCTGTACGCCCACCGACAGGGCGAGTTCCAGCCGACGTGGCCGATCCAGCTTGTCTTCGGAGGGAATTACTTCGTCGGCAGGACGGCTTTGTAATCTTCAGAAACACAGTCGTCGCCGGTCGCCGCGCGCCGCCGGTCGATGATCTCGTTGTGCCTGATCAAGAGCCGATAGGTCTGGCGCCGGAGCGCGGTCCCACTGGCGGATATGATCTGAGCCCGCACGCAGGCGGTCCATGTATCGCCGGCATCGGCATGTCGGGCGGATGTTGCCTCGACATCACGTGGCAGCGTCGTTGCGACGAAGATCATGTCGAGATTCTTGCGCACGAGAAGCGCGACATCTGGCGCGGCTTCGGGCTGCGGCGGCTCGGGCGCCTTGGCCCGCATGAAGGCCGGCAGGCGCGCATTGCTGTCGGCGGCGCAGCCGATCAGGAGCAGGGCCGAGAGCAGCCCCGAGAGCAGCCCCACGCGTGACGCAATCCGCCGCATGCCGCATCGTCCCCCATTGCGGCGCGCACGCTAGCGAGAGATCGCGGCATTGCTGCGGGAAACTCGTGCAGCAACGATGTCCGGTCGCGGCCGGCGGCAGTCATGCGCGCGCGAACGGCGCCGGCCGTCCGGCATCGTGCTCACCGGATTGTGCTCGTCGGGATGAACCGGGCCGCGAACCGGCTCGACCAACAGGCACGCCATGAGCAGATTGGAGATCCCATGTTTCGGCACGCTCTCAGGGCTGCATTGCTCGCCGGCGGCCTGTTTGCCGGCCTTGCTCCCGCATTGGCTGAAAGCAGCAGGCTGGCGCTGGTGATCGGGCAGTCGGCCTATCGTTCGGTGACGCCGCTGCCGAATCCCGCCAACGACGCCAAGGCAATGGCGAAGATGCTGGGTGAAGCGGGGTTCGACGTGACGACCGCCGCCGATCTGTCGCAGCGGGACCTCAACAGGGAGGTCGGCGACTTCGCCGCCAAGATCGCGGCCAAGGGACCCGACACGGTGGCGCTGGTGTTCTATGCCGGCCACGGACTGCAGATCGATGGCGAGAACTATCTCGTACCCGTGGACGTCGATCCGCGACGTGAAGCCGACATTCCGCTGCAGGCCGTGCGTCTCAACGATCTCCTGAACACGCTCAATTCGGTGCCGAGCCGGATGCGAATCCTGCTGCTCGATGCCTGCCGCAACAATCCGTTTCCCGCCATCAGCCAGAACGCGGGCCGTGGCCTTGCGCTGGTCGACACAAAGACGGGAGCGCCGGGCACCTTCCTGTCCTACTCGACCTCGCCCGGCGCGGAAGCCGAGGATGGCACCGGCGCCAACAGCCCCTATACCACCGCACTGCTGCAGGCGGCGCGGGAGCCGGACCTTCCCATCGAGCAGGCGTTCAAGCGCGTGCGCGTTGCGGTGAACAAGGTCACCGAGGGCCGGCAGACGCCGTGGGATTCGTCGTCCTTGACGGAGGATTTTCGCTTCGTCGGGTCGGCGGATGGGGGCGCTGCCAATGCCGGCCCGCGGCCGGTCGTCGCCAAGCGCAGCGTCGACGAATGGAAGCGCAGCCTGGAGGGCAAGCCGATCGAGGCCGCCAACGAAATCATCGTCGGCGACGGCAGCGTCGAGGCGTATGAGGCCTTCGTGACGCTCTACACCGCGCCGCCCTATGGCCCGCAGGCGCGCGAATGGCTCGACCTCCACAACAGGATGGCAGCCTGGAACGAGGCGGTGCTGATCAATACGGTGGCGTCCTATCAGGGCTTTCTCGACCGCTATCCGAACAGCGACCTGACCCCGACCGCGCGCAAGCTGATCGAGCGCCTGCGCAACCGGCCCGTGGTGACGCCGGTGGTGGCGGCCGCCAATGCAGCGACCCCGGCCGCCACTTCGGCAACCCTGCCGGTCGTGCCGGCCGTTGCCGCGGCAGGCCCGACCTGCCCATGCTCGCAGACGCCTCCGCCGGCTCGGAAGTCTGAGACGCCGAAGCGGGTCGAAGAGAAGCCGGCGAGGAAGCGCGACGAGGACCCTCCCAAGCGCGCCGGCCGCACGCCCCGACGCGACCCTGACGACGATGTCGTCGTCTACGCGCCACCGCCTCCGCCGCGCGCGTATTATGGACCGCCGGTGCGCGTGGTGCCGCCGGTCAGTATCGGGATCGGCATCGGCGGCGGCTATGGCGGTGGCTATGGGCGGGCACCTCAGAACTATCCGACACGGCGCGGCTATGGCTACTGAAGCTGGCTGACGTCTGCGCATCGATGTGGCCGCCCGCAAGGGCGGCCACTGATGTTTGGCGGGGGACGTCCGTTCGGGTCATCCTCTCGGTTCTGCCATTCGTCATCGCTCCTCACCACTCGTCCCGCGGATGCCGCCGCCCGTCCCATCCTGCTCGATCCGCCCGCGAAGGCTGCTTTCATCGTCCCGGTGCGTCGCTTCGGATGCAGTCTGCGGGAGGGAAGGGTCATGTCGTTGCGTCGAGCAGGTGTTTGCGCGGTCCTCGTCGGGAGCCAGTTGACGGTCGTGCCGGCCCTTGGCTGGCAGCACTGGGGCGGCGATGCCGGTGGAACGCGGTTCTCGCCGCTGGCGCAGATCACGCCTTCCAATGTCGATCGGCTGGTGCCTGCCTGGGACTATCACACCGCGGATCTGCAGCGCCGGCCGCCCGCGGCAGCCTTGCGGACCAAGTTCGAGGCGACGCCGATCCTGGTCGAGGACAGCCTGGTGTTCTGCACGCCGTTCAATGAGGTGGTCGCGCTCGATCCCGGCACCGGCGTGCAGCGCTGGCGTTTCGATCCCAAGGTCGGTGACGGGCGGCGCCCGGCCAATCGCTATGCCTGCCGCGGCGTTGCCCATTGGGTGGACGAGCGGGCGCCGGCCGGCGCGGCATGCCGCAGCAGGCTGTTCATGGGCACGGTCGATGCTCGCCTGATCGCCCTCGACGCGCAAACGGGACAGCCCTGCGCCGGCTTTGGATCGGACGGCGAAGCGCGGATCGACATTTCCAAGGATCTGCTATGGCCGGGCGAGTTCCAGATCACCTCGGCGCCGGTGGTGGGCGGGGGTGTCGTGGTGGTCGGCTCATCGATCGGCGACAATGTGCGGGTCGATGCGCCCAAAGGCACGGTCCGCGGTTTCGATGCGCGCACCGGCGCGCTGCGTTGGAGTTTCGATCCGTTGATCCATGACGGCATCGCGGCGGGACATGCGAACGTCTGGGCGCCGATGTCGGTCGACGAGACGCGCGGCCTCGTCTTCCTTCCGACCTCGTCGCCCAGTCCGGATTTCTTCGGCGGTGCGCGTCCGGGTGACAACCGGCATGCCGATTCCGTGGTCGCTTTGCGGATTGAAAGCGGCGAACTGGCCTGGTCGTTTCAGACCACGCACCACGACGTCTGGGATTACGATCTGCCGGCGCAGCCGACGTTGGCCCTAATCGATGCCGGGCAGGGGGCGCGTGACGTCGTCATACAGCCGACCAAGCAGGGCTTCGTGTTCGTGCTCGACCGCGACACCGGCGCGCCGGTCTGGCCGGTGGAGGAGCGCGCAGTGCCGCAAGGCGCCGCCGAGGGTGAGGTTCTATCACCGACGCAGCCATTCCCGACCCATGTGCCGCCGCTGCTCGATCAGCGCTTCGCAGCGGATGATATTTTCAGGGCCGTGCCGCGCGTCCTGGATTCCTCCTGCGACGATCAGCTCGCGCCATTGCGCAATGAGGGTTTGTACACGCCGCCCACGATCCAGGGCACGTTGCTGTTTCCGATGACCGGCGGCGGCGTGAACTGGGGCGGGGCGGCGTTCGATCCCGTCCATCAGATCCTCTACGCCAATGTCAGCCGTGCCATCCACATCGTCCGGCTGATCCCGCGTGCGGAAGCTGACGGGATGACGCCGCCGCGTGGTGTCGATGTCGGGCTGCAGCGCGGGTCGCCGTTCGCGGTGACGCGGGTGGTCGCCATGTCCAAGCTCGGCCTGTTGTGCAACCGGCCGCCATGGGGCGAAATGGTCGCGGTCGATCTCAAGGCCGGCAAGATCCTGTGGCGCTCGACCGTCGGTACCACCGAGGATCGCGCACCGCTCGGGCTGGCGTTCAAATGGGGCACGCCGCTCGTCAACGGCGTCGTGGTCACAGCCGGCGGCCTCGTCTTCACCGGCGCAATGGACGCCTATCTGCGCGCCTTTGATGCTGTCTCAGGTCAGGAGCTCTGGCAGGGCCGGTTGCCCGCGCCGGGCGTCGCCAATCCGATGACCTATGAATGGAAGGGCGAGCAATTCGTGGTGACCGCAGCCGGCGGCCATTCGGAGGCGGGAACGTCGCTCGGCGACAGCGTCGTGGCGTTTCGGCTGGCGCGCGATGGCGAAGGGCCCTCGCTGTGGTCACGGACGATTGATCGTCCGGGCGGACGGTTCGCCGCCGGCTCCCTGCTCGCGGCCGGGGTGCTGGCCGGCCTGTTGGTGGTGTTGTGGCGATGGCGCCTGCGGTGGGTCTAGCCCGCCGCGCCGCTATCAGTCGAATGCCACGCCGATCCGCTTGTCGTGGCTCCAGACTGCGTGGCAGCGCCGCGTGAATTTGTCGGCCGGGATCACCAGCGTGAAGGCTTCGGGCAGACCGACCGGACTGACCACCTCGACCCTGGCGCCGGTGTCGGACATGTTGCGGACCATGCAATCGACCGCGCCGCCGCCGTCGAATGCCAGCCTGCCCTGCTTCAGCACCCGATGCCTCGGTGCAATGCGCTTGTCACTCGTCTCGCTCATGGCCTGTATTCCGGTGCCGGACGGCGTCACCTTTCGCGTCAAAAGCACCTAAAATAAATCAGGCTCGCGTTTCGATCAGATGAATCCGGCGTGCGAAGCCCGGGCCCTCGCCTTCACGTTTCGTTAACCCGGCCAGGCCGCGGATCAGAGCATCGCGAAGGCGCTCGACACCATGGCCACTGGCTTGCCATCGCCGGCGCTGGTCAGTGTGACCCGGCCGAAGCTCATGGTGCGGCCCATCCGCACCACGCGCGCATCGGCCATCACGTCGGCGGAGGCAATGGCGCGCATGAAATGCGTGGTCTGGTCGACAGTGGTCATCGGCCGGTAGCCGCCGCTGGCGGTGACCATCCCGATCACCATCGCGGTATCGGCAAAAGCCATCAGCGCCTGGCCGCAGACGACGCCATTGTCGCGGCAGAGCCGCGGCGAAAACGGCATGCGCAGGATGGCGCCGGCTTCGCCCTGCGGAGACGGCGCGATGTCCTCGACGATCAAGCCAAGATCCTTGATCCAGGGCGCGAACACGTCATCGAGGATGCGCCTCGCGTCGTCGGTGGTGAAGTTCAGGGTCTCGTTCGGCACGCGCGGAGGTCCTTCCATGATCGTGTCATCGACGTGTCTTGGCATCGACTTGCCTCGCCGCGATCGGCGGAGCTGCCGGAATGTTGCCGCAGAGCGGCGGCTTGAAAAGGCCGGAGTTGGAAAACTATGATGATGGCCTGCCGTGGAACAGACGGGAGGTGCGCGCAGACGATGCGGCCGTGAACATCCCGACCTGCGCTCCACCGTTCCGGCACAGTGCCGCGGGCTTGGCGCATGGCGAAGCGATGGTATAAGGCGCCTATACCGGGGAGTAACCAATGAAGAAGCTGATCGTGACGATGGCGGTCGCCGTGCTGGCCGGCTGGGCGGTGCCCGCAATGGCGCAGATGCCCAACATCAACCTTCTCGCCGACGGTCCCTCCAAGTCGCCCGAGGAGAAAGAGGCCGAAGCGGCGCGGGAGCAGGCCTACAGGGACACCATGCGCAAGATTCCGGACGCCAAGACGAGCACCGATCCCTGGGGCAACGTCCGGGCGGCGGAGCAGCCCAAGGCGGCGCCTGCCATGAAGACCACCGCGGCCAAGAAGCCGAAGGCTGTCGGCAGCACCAACTGAGATTTATCGCGCTCGGGTCGGGCGGGCTCTGACCCTTCGGGGCCCATTTGCCGATTGCGGACTCGGATTCCTCGCGGCCCCGTCTATATTGACGGTGTGGCAGCGCGTTGGAGTTCGTCGATGGGGATGCGCCCCCGGGACATTGCCAGCCGGATGGCGGCCCGGCGCCAGAAGGGCGCCGTGGGGGCTCGCGACGGCTACGTTCGCGACACGTTCACGCTGCCGCGCGAGCAAGCGCGCGCCAAGGCCCGTGACTATCTGACCCGCTATCCCAAGGCCGGCTACATGAGCGCGGTCGAAAGCTGGCGCGAGCTTCCCGATGGGGCCATCGAGTTCACGATGCGACGGCTTCCCAGCGCCGATTGAACGATTGCCGCGAGCGCCTCATTCCTTTTCGCCAAGAAGCTTGCGTGTATCGCGATTGATGAAATGAAGCCGCGTGCAGGCCTTGCAGACCACGGTTTCATAGGAGCACGTGGGATCGCCCGGCTTCGGCTCTTCCAGCCAATGCTGCACGTTCATCCCCGTTCGCGGACATTTGAAGATCAGATTACCCATACAAATTTAAATGTCTGCCAAGATGCAGACAGGCATTTTGATCTCGATCAAGTTCGGCTGCCGAAATGACGCGCAGTCAACCTCGTTGACTGCAATCTTAGGTTGCGTCTTTCGCCTGCGACGATCCACAAGAGGTGTGGCGAGCCGTCAGGCCTGATCCAGCGACTCGGCGACGATCCGGATGCGGAAGACCGGCTGCCTTGCCTCGTCGAGCAGCTCCATCTGCCATTCGGAGTTTTCGGCGAGCTTGCGCGAGATGCTGCTGGCCATGTCGGCACAGACGGTGGTCATCTCTTTCCAGGCTGCATTGCGGTCGGCGCACTCGGTCCCATACTCGGACGCGCCTGAGAAGTGGCCGTTGCGGATACGAAAGAAATAGAGCGGCATTGCCAAAACCGGTGAGCCCTGACCGCCCCAGGCCGCTGGGTTTGATGTACGCACCACAAATGGAAGCGCAAAACCCACTCGGATCAATTCCGGTAAAATACGGTCGGTCGCGCTGATCGCTTCGGTTAGGCTGATTGCCGTTGGTGATGTGCGGCGCAACCGGACGAATCGCGGGCCAACGAATGAGCCTCGGACCGCTGCGGTCCGAGGCTCGGCGTCAACGTCGTAGCTTCCCAGCGAGGGCAGTTCGGCAGTGACACGATTAAATTAGTGCGAAATCTGTAGGCGTGCCTTGCGTCAGATCAAGGTTGCAATCTCGATCGGCCGCCGTGGGACGCGCACCTGGCTGTGGTCGAAGATCCGTTCCGGCACGACTGTCAGTCGGTAGGCGATCTGCGTCGCGCCGTCGACCATTTCCAAGAGTTCATCGCAGGCCGGACAACGCCTCTCTCCCGCGGCGTCTTGCTGCGAGTGAAGCTCGATCCTTTGAAGGCCGGCCCTGCAGGACGGGCACGTCACGTCATTTGTTGTCATCGCCAATATGAAGCGCAACGCACGCGATCCGTTCCCCGACATCACGACAATGACGGAGGGAGATGCATCCCGAGCGGAGCTATCAACGTCGAAAGCCCCGGACGTCGTCCGGGGCTTTCTTTCGGCGCGGATGGTTTCAGGGCCGTGCGCCTACGTGTGACGGAGCCTGCAAGTGTCGGAGCTGGCAGGCTGCAAGGGATCGGTCGACGGCACACCAAAGGCGATACACTAGAGGATGTGCGGCGACCATCATCGCAACGAACAAACAAATCCGGGGCTGATCAAAAATCTGCTCAGACGTACGACAACCACGATTCTATAACGCAACCCAAAGTTTATGACAATGGTTTGTGGCTTGAAGATGTCGTGAGCGCCGGCGCGCGTGATGCGGATCACGCGGGTTTTTTCCGGGCCATTCCTCGGGCCGGCATGAGGAGCCGCGCCAATGGCGCGCTAACGCATCCTTGGGCAGGGTCCGACACGGGGGCGTCCGAGGTTCGTCGCTTCATCTGTCGTCCGTCATATGGTGGCCGTCGAGTGCTTGCACGCCACGTGATGCGGAACCTGATGGCCGGCCGCCGCTTGCGCGCGGCTGCGCGTCTGCATCGAAATCGTGCGCCTGCACGCACGACGAGCCGAACAAAAGCAGAAGAGGCGATGGAACTTCGTTCCTCTCAGGAGAACCACGGAATGTGCGATCTACGCACGCGTGTAGGAGTTGGTAGTTTCAAGGAAAAGACCTGACAAGCACGATCGGTCCAACGATTGCGGCGTTGAAGTCGGCGAGGTCTTCGCTGGGAATCCAGTACTCGCGATGCTTGCGGCCGCCGGCCTCGCGCACCTCGTAGGTGTCGATGAAGCCTCGCAGGATCGCAAAGCGCAGCACGTGGCCGGCGCCGCTCGCCGGCACGTTCCAGTCCCGTGCGATCTTCACGGCATAGTCCTCGGTCAGCACCGGGTAGAAGATCGGCTGCTCCGGAAGGCGCGGCGGAAACGCACGCATGCCCGACGCCTCGATCAAGGCAAGCTCCTTTGGGCCGACAGGGCGCCACAGCGTGAGGGTCTGTTCGTTGTTGGATCCGGTCATGCTGGTTCCGAAAATTGGAAGCAGTCTGCGAGGCTCACAGAGAAGGACCAGCAGGATGATGGGACACGGCCGAGACGACAATAACAATTTATAGTTGGGTCGGCGTCTGCCGCTGGTGCGGGAGATGAGGTTGGAGCGCTCGGACAGTTTGGTTTTAATCCGCGTGATCGCCGGTCGGCGGCTGCGCCGCTCGCGCGCATGGCTTCCGCCTCCAGCTGGAATCGGGATCCCTTCGCAGTCGCCGTCATCCAGCATCCCGCATGCCGTACTTCGCTTCCGGGCGCGCTGATCGGGCAGCGCTCCCTCGCTGGTGCTCGGTGCACCGCGCGCCGGCCCTCGGCCTTCGAGCGGCAGGCGTGTCTCCCGCGGGTTGTCAGGGGTTTGTGAAAGAGAGGTGTGAATGTCGAGAAGAACATATTGCGAACAAAGAACGGATAGAGTACATTCACCTCAAGATTGCTGGCCGACCTCGTTAACCGTTTGTCCATCCCGCGAATCCCCGCCATAAGGAGCGCCAATGTCCGCCACCGCCCTGCGTATCGTCGAAGGTTCCTCCATGGATAAGAGTAAGGCGCTCTCCGCTGCGCTGTCCCAGATCGAGCGTCAGTTCGGCAAGGGCTCGGTGATGAAGCTGGGCAAGAACGACCGTTCGATGGATGTCGATACGGTGTCCAGCGGCTCGCTTGGGCTCGACATCGCGCTCGGCATCGGCGGTCTGCCGAAGGGCCGCATCGTCGAGATCTACGGGCCGGAATCCTCGGGCAAGACCACGCTGGCGCTGCACACGGTGGCGGAAGCGCAGAAGAAGGGCGGCATCTGCGCCTTCATCGATGCCGAGCATGCGCTCGATCCGGTGTATGCGCGCAAGCTCGGCGTGAACATCGACGAGCTTCTGATCTCGCAGCCGGATACGGGTGAGCAGGCGCTGGAGATCTGCGACACCCTGGTGCGTTCCGGTGCGGTCGACGTGCTGGTGGTCGACTCCGTGGCGGCGCTGGTGCCGAAGGCCGAACTCGAAGGCGAGATGGGCGAGTCGCTGCCGGGCCTGCAGGCCCGCCTGATGAGCCAGGCTCTGCGCAAGCTGACGGCCTCGATCAACAAGTCCAACACGATGGTGATCTTCATCAACCAGATCCGCATGAAGATCGGTGTGATGTACGGCTCGCCGGAGACCACCACCGGCGGCAATGCGCTGAAGTTCTATGCTTCGGTCCGCCTCGACATCCGCCGCATCGGCGCGATCAAGGAGCGTGACGAGGTGATCGGCAATTCCACCCGTGTGAAGGTGGTGAAGAACAAGCTGGCGCCGCCGTTCAAGCAGGTCGAGTTCGACATCATGTATGGCGAGGGCGTCTCCAAGATGGGCGAGATCCTCGATCTCGGCGTCAAGGCCGGCATCGTCGAGAAGTCCGGCGCCTGGTTCTCCTACGATAGCCAGCGTCTCGGGCAGGGACGTGAGAATTCGAAATCGTTCCTCAAGGCCAATCCGGACATGACCGCCAAGATCGAAGCCGCGATCCGCCAGAACTCCGGCCTGATCGCCGAGCAGATCCTGGCCGGCAACGCCGAGCGCGACGCCGACGCCGACGGCGAGGAGCCGGCGGAGGAGTAGAGGTAAGACGGCAGCGGGTGCCGTGGACGTTGCGTTGCCGACGCTCCGGCGCCCGTTTGCAGATGTGTGGTGTTCTGCCGAAATCTGGGGTTGCTGCATGATCGAATGCAGTGAGCCTGAATTCCGAGCGCCGGATACGATCTTCAGCGCGAATAGTCGAAAGCGCGTGCGCGGGCGAGCGGACCGGATCCGCGCGGCGGCACCGACATTTCCGACACCAGTCCTGGGCGCCGGGAGCCGATCGCGAGCGTGTTGATAGCGTCTTGAGCCAATCAGGTCGTGCCGGAGCCAACAGCATGACGCGTTTGATTCTAGCGGCCGATGATCCCAGCGCCGGAGCGCTTCGGAGAGGCGGCTTTGCCGACCTGGTGGTGCCAATTCTCCATCGTTTCGTATGGGGATCGTTGCCATCAGATGCCGAGTTATCGGCTTATCTCGTCCAGCGCGCCGCGCGACCGAAGCGCGGGCATTGGTTGGATTTCGCCTCGCGTGGCGACTTCATGGCGGTCGGCGGGCGGAGTCAGAGTTTTCTCGAACTTGTCGACCGTTGCGATAGCGTCGAGCTGTGGATGGGGACCCGTCCGAACGACCAGTTGGTGCTGATCTGGCTCTTGGACTATCTGCGCCATCACGCGGAGATCGCGACGAAGATCGTATTGCGGCATGTCGATGTCCCGCTATCCGATGCCCCGGCCGGGCGACTCGCCGGTCGGGCCATTGCCGGCGTAGAGCTTGCGCGTGAGCATCTCGATTTGGGCCATCTGGCATGGCAGGCGTTTCGGGCGCCCACGCCGCAAGCCTGGTTCGATCTGTTGAAGCAGGATCTCAGTGCACTGCCGCAGCTTCGCCGCTGCGTGCAGGAGATGCTCGATGAGCTTCCTGGTGTTGCGACGGGCCTGGGAGCATCGGAGCTGAGAATCCTCGAATTGCTGTCAGCCGGCTATCAGCACCCATTCGACCTGTTGCCGCATCATCGGGATCGCTTTCAACGCCGCGTTTATGACTATTGGGAGGGAGGCGCGTTGCTCGACGGTCTGGCACTGGCGCCGGCGCCGGCAATTTCGGGCCTCGCCGAACGGCCGTTCTCGGTCGAGATGCACGACAGCCGTGAACGCCTCGAGCGCTACAAGGCGAGCACGCTGTCGCTGACGCCGCTCGGCAAGGCGATCCTGGCCGGCGAGGAGGATTTCAGCAGCCATAATCCGATCCGGCGCTGGTGGGGCGGCACCGAATTGATCAACGCCAATCTCTGGCGTTGGCATGCGGTGCTCATCGCTCCGGATCCCGGCACGCCTCACGTCATTGATTGTCGCGAGCCGTGGCGCCCGATCCACTGGAACATGCGTGAGGAGGCTTACTCCGCCGCCTGGGCGTAGTCCGCCACCGGCGGGCATGAGCACACCAGATTGCGGTCGCCGTAGACGTTGTCGACGCGGCCGACCGGACACCAGTACTTGTCGGTGCGCGAGGTGCCCGCGGGGAAGCAGCCCTCGCTGCGCCGGTAGGCCCTGTTCCAATCGTCGTCGGCGATGTCGTGCACCGTGTGCGGCGCGTGGCGCAGCGGCGAGGCCTCGATTCCGAAGCGGCCCTGTTCGACCTCGGCGATCTCCTTCCGGATCGCGATCATGGCGTCGCAGAAGCGGTCGAGCTCCGCCTTGGACTCCGATTCCGTCGGCTCGATCATCAAGGTGCCCGCCACCGGGAAGCTCATGGTCGGCGCGTGGAAGCCGTAGTCGATCAGCCGCTTGGCGATGTCGTCGACGGTGACGCCGCTGCTCTGCTTGAGCGGCCGCGGGTCGATGATGCATTCATGCGCGACGCGGCCGCGCTCGTTGCGGTAGAGCACCGGAAAATGCGCATCGAGCCGCGCCGCGACGTAGTTGGCGTTGAGGATCGCAATCTCGGTGGCGCGGGTCAGGCCGTCGCCGCCCATCAGCAGCATGTAGATGTAGGAGATGGTCAGGATCGAGGCCGAGCCGTAGGGGGCGGCCGAGACCGGCCCGATCGGATGCGCGCTCGCGCCGTCGGTCGCGGGGTGACCGGGCAGGAAGGGCGCCAGATGCGCCTTCACGCCGATCGGGCCCATGCCCGGGCCGCCGCCGCCATGCGGAATGCAGAAGGTCTTGTGCAGGTTGAAATGGCTGACATCGGCGCCGTAATCGCCGGGTCTGGCGAGGCCGACCTGCGCATTGAGGTTGGCGCCGTCGAGATAGACCTGTCCGCCGTGGGCATGGACGACGTCGCAGATGTCGCGGATGTGCTCCTCGAACACGCCATGCGTCGAGGGATAGGTGATCATGATGGCGGCGAGCTTGGCGCTATGCGCTTCCGCCTTGGCCTTGAGATCGGCGAGATCGACATTGCCGCCTGCATCGCAGCCGACCACGACCACCTCCATGCCGGCCATGTGCGCCGAGGCCGGGTTGGTGCCGTGGGCGGAGGAAGGAATCAGGCAGATGGTGCGATGGCCCTCGCCGCGGGCGGCGTAGTAGCCGCGGATCGCCAGGAGGCCGGCATATTCGCCCTGCGCGCCCGAGTTCGGCTGCAGCGACACCGCGTCATAGCCGGAGATCCGGCACAACCAGTCGGTCAGATCGGCGAACATCGTATGATAGCCGGCGGCCTGCGCGCGCGGCACGAACGGGTGCAGGCTGGCGAATTCCGGCCACGTCAGTGGAATCATCTCGGTCGTCGCGTTCAGCTTCATCGTGCAGGAGCCGAGCGGAATCATCGCGCGATCGAGCGCGAGGTCGCGGTCCGCGAGCTTGCGCAGATAGCGCAGCATCTCGGTCTCGGAGCGATGCGCGTGGAACACCGGATGGGTCAGGAACGGCCGCTGCCGCTTGAGCTCGGCCGGCAGAGCCTCGCGCGCTTCCGCCTCGATCGTCGTGTAGGAGAGCTCGCCGCCGAAAGCGCGCCAGACGGCTTCGACGACATCGGCCGTCGTGGTCTCATCGAGCGCGATCCGCAGCCTGCTGCCGTCGCGCCCGAGATTGATCCGCTCGCCTTCCGCGCGGGCGATGATCGACTCGGACTTGGCGCCGGCCTCGACGGTGACCGTGTCGAAGAAGGCCTCGCTTTCCGGCGCAAAGCCGAGCTTGCGCAGCCCTGCAGCCAGCACCGCGGTCCGCCGATGCGCGGTGCGGGCGATCGCCTTCAGCCCGTCGGGGCCATGATAGACCGCGTACATCGCGGCAATCACCGCCAGCAGCACCTGCGCCGTGCAGATGTTCGAGGTCGCCTTCTCGCGGCGGATGTGCTGCTCGCGGGTCTGCAGCGCCAGCCGATAGGCGGGAGCCCCGCGTGAATCGACGGAGAGGCCGACGATGCGGCCGGGCAGCGACCGCTTCAGCGCATCGCGCACCGCCATGTAGGCCGCATGCGGTCCGCCATAGCCCATCGGCACGCCGAAGCGCTGCGCCGAGCCGATCGCGATGTCGGCGCCGAGTTCCCCCGGCGAGGCAATCACGGTCACCGCCAGCAGGTCGGCGGCGAGGATCGCGAGCGCGCCCTTGTCATGCAGCTTGGCAATCGCGGCGCGCGGATCGCGCAGCGCGCCCGTCGTGTCCGGATATTGCAGCAGGCCGCCGAACACCTCGGTGCCGTCCAGATCCTCGGCGGGGTCGCCGACGATCAGCTGCCAGCCGAGCGGCTCCGCGCGGGTGCGCAGCACCGCCAGCGTCTGCGGATGCACGTTCCGATCGACGAAGAACGCCTTGGTCTTCGCCCGCGCCGAACGCTCGGCCAGAGCCATCGCTTCCGCCGCCGCCGTGGCCTCGTCGAGCAGCGAGGCGTTGGCGACGTCGAGCCCGGTGAGATCGCAGATCATGGTCTGGAAGTTGAATAGCGCCTCCAGCCGGCCCTGGCTGATCTCCGGCTGATAGGGAGTGTAGGCCGTGTACCAAGCCGGGTTCTCCAGGATGTTGCGCTGGATCACCGCCGGCATGAGCGTGCCGGAATATCCCTGGCCGATCAGCGAGGTGAAGACCTGATTCCGTGCGGCGAGTGCGCGCATGTGTGACAATGCTTCGGGCTCGCTCAGCGCCGGCTCGAGGGTGAGCGGCGCCGTCTGCCGGATCGTGCCGGGTAGCGTCTGCGCCATCAGCTCCGCCACGCTCTTGGCGCCGACGGTCTCCAGCATCGCCGCGACGTCGCGCGGCGAGGGACCGATATGGCGGCGGGCGAAGCTGGTGGCGGCATCATCGAGCGGCTTGAGCGGCGTGGTCATGAGCAAATCCTCTATGCCTCGTCATGCCCCGCGACGGCGGGGCATCCAGTAAACAGCGACGGCGAGATCGGCAGACCGTAGCCCGGGCGAGCGCAGCGACCCGGGACCGCCGGTCCCGCATCGCTCCGCTCATGCGGGCTACGCACCGCGCGTCTCACGCCGTATGCGCCTTGTAGGCGGCCTCATCCATCAGGCCGCCGAGTTCGCCCCGGTCGGCGATCTTGAGCTTGAAGAACCAGGCCTTGCCGCCGGCGTCGGTGTTGACGAGCGCCGGCTCGTCGACGATCGCCTGGTTGACCTCGACCACCTCGCCGGTGATCGGCGCGTAGACGTCGGAGGCGGCCTTGACCGATTCGACCACGGCGGCGGCTTCCGACTTCTTCAGCGCGCGGCCGACCTGCGGCAGCTCCACGAACACGACGTCGCCGAGTTGGGCCTGCGCATAGTCGGTGATGCCAATGGTGGCTGTGTCGCCATCGATGCTGAGCCATTCATGGTCGGAGGTGTAGAGCGTGGTCATGGACGTCCTTCAGCGCTTGTAGGTGTTGGGAACGAAGGGCATGGCGGCGACGCGCAGCGGCAGGCGTTGGCCGCGCACATCGGCGAACAATGGGGTGTCGAGCGCAGAGAGAGTGGTCGGCACGTAACCC
This sequence comes from Bradyrhizobium sp. SZCCHNS30572, assembly GCF_032484415.1. Lineage (NCBI taxonomy): Bacteria > Pseudomonadati > Pseudomonadota > Alphaproteobacteria > Hyphomicrobiales > Nitrobacteraceae > Bradyrhizobium > Bradyrhizobium sp. SZCCHNS30572. Next base: position 205,496 of record NZ_JAUESY010000011.1, read on the forward strand.
ATCGCGACCGGAGCATTCAGCGTCGGGCCGAAGCCACCAGAGGTGACCTGGCCGACCGGCTCGGCTGAATCGGCCGACGCGAACAGCGCAGCTCCCTCGCGCACCGGCGCGCGGCCCTCGGGCCTCAAGCCGACGCGGCGGCGTGTCGCACCGCCATCGAACTGGGCAAGGATCTTGTCAGCGCCGGGGAAGCCGCCGGCGCGCGTGCTACCGCTGCGGCGGACCTTCTGCACCGACCACTCCAGCGCGGCCTCGACCGGGGTCGTCGCCGTGTCGATGTCGTGGCCATAGAGACAGAGCCCGGCCTCGAGCCGCAGGCTGTCGCGGGCGCCCAGTCCGATCGGCAGCACGTCCTTGTCCGACAGCAGCGCTTCGGCGAGCTGCTCGGCCTTGGCGGCGGGAACGGAGATCTCGTAGCCGTCCTCGCCGGTGTAGCCGGAGCGCGAGACGTAGCAGGCGAGCCCGTCGACCGTGCGCGGGCCGGAATCCATGAAACGCATGCCCTCGGCATCAGCGCAGAATTTTGCCAGCACGCTCGCGGCCTTCGGCCCCTGCAACGCCAGGAGTGCCCGGTCGTTCAGCGGCTGCACCTCGCAGACGTCGGACAGCCCGTCGCGCAGCAGCTCGATGTCGGCGTCCTTGCAGGCGGCGTTGACCACCAGCACCAGGTGCTCGCCGAAATTCGCCACCATCAGGTCGTCGAGGATGCCGCCGTCGGCGCTGGTGAACTGGGCATAGCGCTGCCGGCCCGGGGGAATGCCGATGACGTCCTGAGGCACCAGCCGCTCGAGCGCGGCTGCGGCGTCGGCGACTTTGCCGGATTTCGGCACCAGCGCGACCTGGCCCATGTGAGACACGTCGAACAGCCCGGCCGCGCTGCGGGTATGGAGGTGTTCCTTGAGCACGCCGGGCGCGTACTGCACCGGCATCTCATAGCCCGCGAAGGGCACCATCTTGCCGCCAAGGCTGACATGCAGCGCATGGAGCGGCGTTCGCTTCAAAAAAGGGGGGGCAGCCGGTTCAGCCATCGATCAGGGATCCTCGCGCGGTTCCTCGGGACCAGTCCCGAAAAACGCCACCGAAGCCCCATCTGTCGCTGTGCCTGAGAGTATTATCCCGTCGGCGGACGCGTCCCGGTCAAAACCGGACAAGCGTCTCTTTCCAGATGCAGTTGCAGTCGCGAGGGTCCTTTTGCCTGAGAGTTTCCGGGGCGGTTGCTCCTTCGGCGCCGACCCTTGACGTTCAACCAGAACCTCAAAGGCCAGTCTCTCCCGACGCGACTGTCGTCTATGTCCGGGACCAAACACCAGCCCGCGCAAGCTGTCAACGCGTCACGGCGGCTTTCAACCAGCTTTAGGAGCCGTGCAGCAAGCCCATGATGTTTCTGCACAGTTTCTGGACACGCGAAGTCGCCTTGTCTAAAAGCATTGCCGCCGAATTCCCGGACTTCTTCGATTGGATTGCTATGAGCGGCGTCAACGAGATCAGGTCGACCTTCCTCAATTTCTTCGCTGCGAACGGCCATGAGATCGTGCCGTCCTCGCCGCTCGTGCCGCGCAACGACCCGACCCTGATGTTCACGAACGCCGGCATGGTGCAGTTCAAGAACGTCTTCACCGGCGTCGAGAAGCGGCCCTACAACCGCGCCACGACGTCGCAGAAATGCGTGCGCGCCGGCGGCAAGCACAACGATCTCGACAATGTCGGCTACACCGCCCGGCACCACACCTTCTTCGAGATGCTCGGCAACTTCTCCTTCGGCGACTATTTCAAGGAGAACGCCATCGAGCTCGCCTGGAAGCTCGTCACCAAGGAGTTCGGCCTCCCGAAGGACAAGCTGACCGCGACCGTCTACATCGATGACGACGAAGCGTTCGGGCTCTGGAAGAAGATTGCCGGCCTGCCGGAATCGCGCATCATCCGGATCGCCGGCTCGGACAATTTCTGGCAGATGGGCGACACCGGCCCGTGCGGCCCGTGCTCGGAGATCTTCTACGACCACGGCGACAAGATCTGGGGCGGCCCGCCCGGCTCGCCGGAGGCCGATGGCGATCGCTTCATCGAGATCTGGAACCTCGTGTTCATGCAATACGAGCAGCTCGAAGGCGGGGTGCGCAATCCGCTGCCGAAGCCGTCGATCGACACCGGCGCCGGCCTGGAGCGCGTTGCCGCGGTGCTGCAGGGCAAGCACGACAATTACGACATCGACCTGTTCGTCGCCCTGATCCGCGCCATCGCCGACCTCACCAATGCCGACCCGCAGGGCCCGCAGAAGGCGTCGCTCCGCGTCATCGCCGACCATTTGCGCGCCTCGTCGTTCCTGATCTCGGACGGCGTGCTGCCCTCGAACGAGGGCCGCGGCTATGTGCTGCGCCGGATCATGCGCCGCGCGATGCGCCACGCGCAGTTGCTCGGTGCCCGCGAGCCCTTGATGCACAAGCTGGTCGGCACGCTCTCGCGCGAGATGGGCCAGGCCTATCCGGAGCTGATCCGTGCCGAGGCGCTCATCAAGGAGACGCTGCGGCTCGAAGAGACCCGCTTCCGCAAGACGCTGGAGCGCGGGCTGGCCATCCTCGACGAGAAGTCGGCCTCGCTCTCGAAGGGTGACATGTTCGACGGCGACGTCGCCTTCACCCTGTACGACACCTACGGCTTCCCGCTCGATCTCACCCAGGACGCGCTGAAGTCGCGCGGCATCAGCGTCGACCAGGCCTCCTTCACCGACGCCATGGACCGCCAGCGTGCCAAGGCGCGTGCGGCCTGGGCCGGAAGCGGCGAGGCTGCGACCGAGACCGTCTGGTTCCCGCTGCGCGAGAAGCTCGGCGCCACTGAGTTCCTCGGCTATGAGACCGAGACCGCCGAAGGCGCGGTCACCGCGCTGGTCAAGAACGGTGCCGAGGTCGACAGCCTCAAGGCCGGCGAGAGCGGCGTCATCGTCCTGAACCAGACCCCGTTCTACGGCGAGTCCGGCGGCCAGGTCGGCGACACCGGCCTCATGACCGGCGACGGCGTCCGCGTGCGCATCACCGACACCCAGAAGAAGGCTGGCGACCTGTTCGCGCACATCGGCACCGTGGAGCAGGGCACGCTCAAGCTCGGCGCGGCGCTGCAGCTCGACGTCGACCACACCAGGCGCTCGGCGATCCGCGCCAACCACTCGGCGACCCACATCCTGCACGAGGCGCTGCGCCAGGTGCTCGGCGACCACATCGCCCAGCGCGGCTCGCTGGTTTCTCCGGACCGCCTGCGCTTCGACTTCGTCCATCCGAAGCCGATCACCCCGGAAGAGCTCGCCCGCGTCGAGGACATCGCCAACGACGTCGTGCTCGAGAATGCCGAGGTTACGACCCGCCTGATGGGGCTCGACGATGCCCGCGAGGCCGGCGCCCGCGCGCTGTTCGGCGAGAAATATGGCGACGAGGTCCGCGTCGTCTCGATGGGCAACGCCGCGCGTGATCACGGCAATAACGCCCAAGGTTCTAATACATTGGGCTGGTCGGTCGAGCTGTGCGGCGGCACCCATGTCAGGCGCACCGGCGACATCGGCCTGATCGCGGTCACCTCGGAGAGTGCGGTGGCGTCCGGTGTCCGCCGCATCGAGGCGCTGACGGCGCGCGGCGCCCGTGCGCATGCCAACCACAACCTCTCGCTCGCCAAGGCGGCGGCGGCCGAGCTGCGCACCACGGTCGAGGACGTGCCGGCGCGCATCACCGCGCTGATGGAGGAGCGCAAGAAGCTTGAGCGCGAGCTGTCGGACGCGCGCAAGAAGCTCGCGATGGGCAGCGGCACCTCGATCGGCAATGGCTCGCCTGCTGCCGGCGTCCGCGACGTCGGCGGCGTGAAGCTGATGGCGCGCGCGGTCACCGGCATCGAGATGAAGGATCTGAAGTCGCTGGCCGACGACGCCAAGAAGCAGCTCGGCTCCGGCGTGGTCGCGCTCGTCGCAACCTCGGAGGACGGCAAGGCCGGGGTCGTGGTCGGCGTCACCGCCGATCTCACTTCGCGTTTCAATGCGGTCGACCTCGTGCGGGCTGCGTCCGAGGCGCTCGGCGGCAAGGGCGGCGGCGGCCGTCCCGACATGGCCCAGGCCGGCGGTCCCGACGGCTCCAAGGCGGAGGCTGCGCTGGCCGCGATCGAGAGCGCGATCAGCAAGGCAGGCTGACCGTGCCGACGCTCGGGCCGGGCGAGAGCGTTCGCGATCCCGATCTGCGCGACCGGCTGTACGAGCTGCTCGAGCACGACCATCTGCCGAGCACGCACGGCTCGCGCGTCGTCCAGTTCATCGTGCTCGTCATCACGCTCGACGTGCTGGCGGTGGTGCTGGCCTCCGACCCGGACATCGCGGCCGCCATTGGCGGATTGCTGCGAGCGATCAAGGTCTGTTCGCTGATCGTGTTTGCCGCGGAGTATGTCGCTCGGCTCTGGAGCGTGGCGGGGCACATGCCGCGGCGCCAGTCGCCGCACCGGGAGCGGCTCGCCTACGCCTTGTCAGCGCTCGGCCTGATCGATCTCCTGTCCTTCGTGCCGGCCGCGATTGCGCTCGTGCTCGGCGACCGCAGCCTGGAAGCGGTGTGCATCGTGCTGCCGTTCCTCAAGCTGGTGCGCTATTCGCCGGCGCTGCGCTCGCTGCTGTCGGCGGTGCAGGCCGAGCGGCGCATCCTGATCGGCTGCCTCGTCATCCTGGCCGGCGCGGTGCTGCTGTTCGCCTCGCTGCTCTATGCGGTCGAGCGCGACGTCCAGCCCGACAAGTTCGGCACCATCCCGCACGCGATGTGGTGGGCGATCGTGACGCTCGGCACCGTCGGCTATGGCGATGTCGTGCCGGTGACGCCGCTCGGCCGCATCATCACGGTGTTCGCGATCATCTGGGGCTTCGCCATGATCGCGCTGCCGGTCGCGATCATCTCCACCGCGTTCGCCGAGGAGATCAAGCGGCGCGACTTCGTCGTCACCTGGGGCATGCTGGCGCGGGTGCCGCTGTTCTCGCATCTTTCGGCGTCCGAAATCGCCGACATCATGCGGCTGCTGCGCGCGCGCACGATCGAATCCGGCGAGGTGCTGGTGCGGCGCGGCGATGCCGCCTCCTCGATGTATTTCATCACTGCCGGCGAGGTCGAGATCGAGCTGCCGACGCAATGCGTCAAGCTCGCCGACGGCACGTTCTTCGGCGAGATCGCGCTGCTGCACCGGACCAAGCGCTCGGGCACCGTGACGGCGACGCGCAAGACCCGGCTGCTGGTGCTCGACGCGCAGGATTTCCATGCGCTGATCGCGCGGATGCCGGCGCTCGCCGCGCATGTCCGGACCATCGCCAAGGCGCGCATGGCCGATTCCGGCGACCTCGCCCTTGCCGAGCTGTCGCAGGCCGAGCACGACGACCAGACGGACGAGTAGGGGCTGCGCGCGGATTCCGTACGTCGTTGGCGACGGCAGGCGCGCGTCTCATTCCATCTTCCAACGAGTCAAACAGCCGGGCGCGCGCGCACCATCCCGCGGCGCGATTGCACCCAGGAGATGCGGAAGACGTCCGCCCTCGAGAGTGATGAGGGCGCAGGGAATGCCGGGTGAGGGCCTCACCCATGGCCCGCCTGCGGAAAAAAATGCAGGCGGCAGGTACCACAGGCAAAGCCGGTTCATCCGGCATTCCCTGCGCGGCGGTTTTAACGCTTATACGCGATCTCCTCGGTGCACCGGGCTTGTTGGCCACCGTGCGCGACGACGCGCTTCTCGCTCGCCGCCGCGGGGACACCAGCTTCGGGGTGTCAGGACCACGCGACTTCACGTCCGCGAGCGCATCAATCGTCCGCGCATGAAGCGCGCTGATGCCCTCACGTCCACCGCATTGCCGGCCCAACGTTTCGTGACGACGCGTACGCCCCTCATCCAGACCGGAACGTGGAGAGAATAGACATGATTTGCTGATTTTCGGAAGTGGTTTATTTTTGCACGAAGCTCTTGAAACGGGCGATGGCGTTGAAGCTGCTGATGAAATGCGCCGTTCCGGCAAAGGCCGATTTGGGGTGGCCGAGACCAATTTCGTTGCATGAACGGCCGGGACGCTGCTCGTCGGGCAAATCAACGACGACAGGTCACGACCGAATTTGGCCCGATCGCTCCGACACGCCCGGCGCAGCAAGTCGGCGGCCGTCTGCGGCACAATGGCCCTGGCGCTCAAACGTTCGAGACGGCGGCTTGTGACCGTTGCGGACGTTGCAAACGCAAGCGTTACAGGTAAATCGCGCAACCTCGCTCCTTGAGCTCAGCGAACCAGTCCGGGTGGGAAATCGTCGTCACCCAGCGCAGATCGAGCTTTTCGAGGCGTGGAAGCTTGAGCAGCGCTTCCGGCAATGCGGCGACAGGGTTCCCTCTCAAGTCGATCTGCCGCAGCTCCACCATTGAACCGATCTCTTCCGGCAAATGGGTCAAGCTGTTGTTCCTGAGATGCAGCTCACGCAGCCGCGTCAGCTTGGAAATGGTCGTCGGCAGAGTCGTCAGGCGATTGTCGGTCACGCGAAGTTCGAGAAGTCCCGACATCTCGGTAACCGCGTCGGGCAGCCTCTCGAATTCGTTTGCACTGATGTTGAGGTAGCGCAGCCGGGTAAGTCGCCCCAACGACGGCGGAAGCTCTTTCAGCGCGTTGTCGTGCAAGTACAGGAAGTCGCTCAGGCCGACGAGTTCGCCTAGCGCAGCCGGAATCTGCCGCAACAGGTTATGGCCCAGGTCCAGCGTTCTCAGGGCGCGCAGCTCGCCGACCCTGTCCGAGAGCTCCACCAGGCGATTGTCGGCCAGCACGAGCGATTGCAGGTTCGTCCGATCCCAGACATGATCCGGCACGGCGCCGAGCGCCTGTTTCCACAACGACAAGTGCAAGTCCGACGCGTTCCTCACGGCCGGATCATGCCTCGACTTCACCCGGAGACCAAGGGCGCTTCTGGCCCGTCTCGGGCCTTTCGGTCCGCGGCGGAAGTTTACGCTATCAGGGTGCAACTGGAAATAAGCTGGCAGTGACGCCACAAGGCAGTTTTTGACCCGAAGCTGGCTGACCCTCGGCTGACGCGTAACTGGTGTTTACACACTTAAACCGCACAACTGCCGATGCAATTCTGATGGGCTGGATGTCATGGGGATCGATGCCTTGAGAACGGCAATTGCATTGCTGCTTGTTGCCGCTGCGCTGTTAGTATCAGCACGGGCTGAGAACGACAGACTGCGTCAAGTGGTCTCTAACCTCAAAGCCTGCGTCCGCACGTATGCACCGACGGCCAAAGCCGCTGGGGTTGAGACAACAGACGATGCCGTCAATTTCCTGATCGAGACATGCAGCCCACAGCCTAGTCATCTTGCGCCAGAGAACGTGGGCGCGATCCCTCCTGGTCTGCTTCGGGACGCCGTTCGCGATGAGTGGAATGCCCTCGTTCAAGATGCGCAGCCTCGCTAGGAAGTTGCCTCGGCCCGAGAGCTCTCGAACTCGCAGCTCCTCTCCAATGACGCGCGGAGACATCGTGCTTCCAGGCGAGCCGCTCGTGAGCGTAGCGACATACGGACGGCTTCACGTGGTCGGACCTGAACAGCAGATATTCCGCAGTGCGGCATGTGACGCTCATGTCACAGTTACGGTTATACCGACTCCCAAATATAATATGACTATTCAAAGGCGCCTCGGCGCTTGCTAGGATTGCCATCCAATCTCAGGTTGACGAAATCGCCCCTCGAATGGGCGGCGGCCGGGGATTGAGCCGTGGGGAAGCGCGTGCCGGGACGGAGGCTCTGGGCCGGGCGCGACAGAACAACATCCAGAGCCTGGGGACGCTGCGAGGAGCAGGAAAAATGAGTGGGTTTGCGACGACCGCGCGCATGTGCGGCGTAGGGGTTGCTTTGTCTTGTTTGTTGGGTGGCGGTGGTGCGGTCGCGGCCGATCTGCCGATGAAGGCGCCGCCGATTCCCTATGCGGGTGTCGATGATTTCTGGACGCGGCCGTATCTGTTCGGCGATCTCGGCCGGACCAGGCTGAAGGAGCAGGGCATCTCGCTCGCGCTCACGCTCGGCGACGAAGCCGTCACCAATCTGTCGGGTGGCTCGCGCAACACCGCGGCCAATGCCGGGCAATTGTGGTTCGAGGCCAAGTTCGACATGGCCAAGCTCGCCGGCATCCAGGGCGGCATGATCGGCGTGACGCTGGTCGATCGCTTCGGCAAGAATCTCAACAGCGAGGCCGGCATTCCGGCGCTGCAGCTGACCAACGAGGTGTTCGGCCGCGGCAACATCCTGCGCCTCACCGAGTTCTACTATCAGCAGAAGCTGTTCGACGACCGCCTCGTGCTCAAGGGCGGCCGGCTGCCGGTCGGCTCCGACTTCTTCTTCGGCCAGTGCGAGTTCATCAACCTGACCTTCTGCGGCGGCCAGCCGGGCAACATCCAGGGCGGCTACATCTACAACTGGCCGGTGAGCCAGTGGGCCGGCGTCGTGCACTACAACTTCACCAAGGAATGGAAGCTGTCGGTCGGCGTCTACGACGCCAATCCGAACTATCTGACGACGTCGGACGCGGGCGTCTATCTCGCGCCGGGCATTCCGCGCTCGAATCCGGCCGCAGGCGTCTTGGTGCCGGTCGAGGTGGTGTATGAACCGAGCGGTCCGCTCAACGGCACCTGGCGCGTCGGCGGCTGGTATGACAGCGCCTCGACCATCGACGGCGGTCTGCCCGGCATCACCGGCGTGTATGCCGGCGGCCCCGGCGTCGGCGATCAGAACCTCAGCAGCCAGCGCGGCCGCTACGGCTTCTACGAATCGATCCTGCAGCGGTTGACGGTCGAGGGTCCCAAGGCGCAGGGCTGGTACACCTTCCTCAACACCAGCGTCGCCGATCACCGCACCGCGTATCAGGACTACCAGATCTCCTGGGGCGTCAAGCACACCGGCACCTTCTCGTTCCGTCCCGACGACGAGGTCGGCTTCGCGGTCGGCACCACGCATGTCAACTCGGCGGCGCTGACGCCGAATGCGGGCGGCAACGAGGTGCCGATCGAGGCCTGGTATGGCTGGCAGGCGACCGGCTGGATGAACCTGAAGTTCGACGCCCAGTATGTCATCAATCCGGGCGGGCGGGGCTTCAATGGCGCCGGTGTCAAAACCGGCAATGCGGTGGTTCTCGGCCTGCGGACGGTGGTGCACTTCTGATCCTGTGATGTGAGCCGATGGGGCGGGTGTGCAGCATCCGCCCCATCGCGCGAGGCGCGCCCGGCTCACCGAACCGATGAGGAGCCGGCGCATCCTGCCCGTCCGGGTGGGCCGCGATGCGATGACGTCGATTGACTCTTTCGCATTGCGGCACGACATCTCCTGGACCGCGACGCCGAGCCGCCAGGAGATCGCCATGACCGCAACAGACGTCCATCTCGCTCCTGGCCAGCGCCTGGGCGACGAGGTCGTGGACTGGCTCACCAACGGCACCCGCGACGAGCGCTTCATCGACAACATCTTCGCGCAGATGTGCATCCGGCTGCAGCGCGCCGGCATTCCGCTCAAGCGCGCCTCGCTGCACGTTCAGATCAACCATCCGCAATGGCTCGGCGCCCGGATGCTGTGGAGCGACGGCATGCAAGGGGCCGAGATCGCCCGCATCGACTACGACGTCCGCGAGCGGTCCGAATTCATCGGCAGCCCCGGCGCCGAAATCTACGGCGGTGCCGAGGAGATTCGCGAAGATCTGGCGCGCGATCCCAGGCTCGGCCGTCAGCATGCGATCTATGACGAGATGCGGGCGCAGGGCCTGACCGACTACGTCGCCTGGCCGATGTATCACACGCTCGGCAAGCGGCATTTCGTGACGTTCGCGACCGATCGCCACGGTGGCTTCGACCAGGCCGACATCGACGCGCTGCAGCGGCTGCTGCCGGTGCTGGCGCTGGTGAGCGAGATTCGCATCAAGAACCGCCTGGCGCGGACGTTGCTGGAGACCTATGTCGGGCCGCATGCGGCCGAGATGGTCCTGGCGGGAGCGACGCGGCGCGGCAGCGGCACGACGGTGCGCGCGGCGATCATGATCTGCGACCTCAGAGACTTCACCAGGATCTCCGACAACTGGCCGCGCGACGATGTCATCGATCTGCTCAACGGCTATTTCGACGCGATGGTGGAACCGATCACGCAGCACGGCGGCGAGATCCTGAAGTTCATCGGCGACGGCCTGCTCGCGATCTTTCCGCTCACCGAGCCCGCAGCCTGTGCCAACCTGCTGCATGCCGTGACTGGCGCCAGGCAGGCGATGGCGGAGCTGAACGCACGCAACGCCGAGAGCGGCCGGGCGCCGCTCCGCTACGGCATCGGCATCCATGTCGGTGACGTGATGTACGGCAACATCGGCTCGCAGACACGTCTGGATTTCACGGTGATCGGACCCGCGGTCAACATGGCCTCGCGCATGGAGGCGCTGACCAAGCAGGTCGGCCGTCCCGTGCTGATGTCGCGTGCGTTTGCCGAGCTCGTCGAGGGCCCGTTCGCGCTGGAGCGCGTCGGCGAATTTCCGGTACGCGGCTTCAGCGACCCGATCGAGCTGTTTTCGTTCGAGGGGTAGCGAATTCGGGCAGGGCCGTGTCGATCGACTGAGCCTAGCCCAGCCGGGGCGGGTGCCAGAAAACAACATCCGGCGCGAACAAGACGATTGCGATGGCGATGGGCCCTCCGGCAACCAAGATCATGATGATCGCCCGCGACGACAGTCTTTGGGCATGCGGAAGGAAGGTCAGTGCGCGGATCGCTGCTCCGGTCAAGAAGCCTGCTCTCGCAATCGGCAGCAGCGGAATGGCGAGCAGATCGTTGAGTGTACAGGTGCTGTGACAACGATCCGACGCTGGCGACCACCAATGCCGTATCCCGTCGAACGCAGTCAGCAGCACGACGATCAGCGTCGCCACGAGCAACGCCCGCCACGACGGCATTAGAACAGCGATCGCGTAGGAGACGATGCATGCGGCGAGCACCTGCGTCAGGATGTCGAGCATCGTCCGCCCGCGAGTGGATTCTCATCCAAAAAGGGCGCCACCACCTCGCGCGTCTCCGCGCTGGTCACCACCGGCACGATCTCGAAGGTCATGCCGGTGTCGCGGGCGTTGGCGAGAACCCATTGCTGCAGCAGGCGGGCGTCGTCGCATTCCATCAGCTGGAAGCAGCGGTCGAAGTTCGGCTCGATCCAGCTGCCGAGATATTTGAGCCCTTCGGGAAACGTGATGCCGGGATCGCGCACGCGGCGGTAGACCGGAATCGGATCGCGGTCCTTGAAACGTTCGATCACCATGAACAGCATGTGTCCCTTCCTTGTGCCTGCCGCGTCCGGCCGAGCGGTCAATCGAGATATAGCTCCCATGCTGCCGCACTCCGCCGATAGAGCGCTGATGAGATGGGGTGGTCGGCATTGCGCGCTCGCTCGATGAGCTGACGCAGTTCCTCCAGACCGTACGGATTCGCAGCGTCGCAGAACGCGAGGATGTCGCGACATGGGACGGCTGCGATGAAGCCGTTTGGGGCGAGAGCAGCCAGCCCTTCGTCCCAGAACGTATCAATCAGCAAGGCGGATGCCTCGAAATCGCCGCCGCACAGGACCGCGAAGCAGTTTCCGAAAGCTTCGATCCGGAGCGATCGCCGTTCGAACAGGGCCAACAGGTTCGCAACGCCCAGGCGGTGCAGCTCGGCTTGTGTAAGATCAGCGCGGGCCAGATGCCCGTTCTGAACGTATTGGTAGCGATCAGCCGCGTCGACGAGGTAGGCAGCCATCAGCCCATTGTTCAGATCGGTCAGAACCGGCGAGTCCTCAAGAGAAAGCTCGATCTTCGCCGGATCCGATTCGTCCTTCGGAAGCGCGCGCTTCAGATAGGCGAGCGCCTGATTGCAAAACTCTCGATCCCGTTGAGACATGTCGACCACCGTTCATCCGGGCAGCGTAAGCTCGGGCGAGACGCAGGGCAATCCGCGGCTGCGCGACGTGCGGCGGCTCGATCCGGCAACTGCCGGTTTGGTGATTGCCTGACGCGGCTCACCGCCGCCCGGCCATCATCCGGCCGATGCAATTGTTGAACGACATCGTGTTGCCGCCGGCGCCGTTGCGGCCGTATTCCCAATGGCCGGTGGCGGGATTGCAGCGGCCGCCGATCTCGATCGCGCAGCGCTGGCTGATGCTGGTGCAGCGGCCGCCGCCGCTGACGCGCTTCGGCTCCGGCTCGGAGCGCGCCGCCACCGCCGGCTCCTTCTTGCGCGCCGGCTCGTCGCGCCTGAGCGCCTCGTCCGGCTTCTTCGCGACCGGCTCGTCCTTGCGCCTCACGCAATCGCCATCCCCGTCGCGCGCCTGACCGGCGGGGCAGGCGATAGCGACGCAAGCATCGCCGTCGGCGCGCTGGCCTTTGGGGCAGAGCACCGGGCAGACACGGGCCGTCTTCGCCTTGACGGCGTCGAGCGCGTCGAGGCTGGCGAGCTTGGTATCGAACCGGGTGCCAGCCTGCTTGTTGAAGCGCTCCAGCGCCCGGCGCGCGTTGAGATCCCAGGTGCCGTCGCTGTCGGAGGTGCTGCAGCCGACGCGCCGCAGTTCGCTGGCAAGCTCGCGTGCCGGGTCCGGCGGCGCGACCTTGTCCGCGGGCGGCGGCAACGCCGCGACCATCGCGGGCTTGGCTGGCTCGGACGCCGCGGGCGGCTTGTCCGCACGTTGCCCTGACGCTTCGGGCGGGCTGCGCGTGACGTCGGTCGTGGCGGGCGCGGCGACGTTGGCTGCCGCGGGCGCGAGCTTGGCGCGCTGCGCCCTGGCGAGCGCGGCGTAGAATCCGCTTGGATACTTCTCGATGAAGGCATCGAACGCCGCCTCGCTGCCGATGCGCTCGGCGAGCTCGTAGTCGCGCCGCATCGCCGCGTCGGAATCGGCCGCCGCGCTCGGAGCTTGCACGACCGGCACCAGCGCCACGTCGTTGCCGCCGAGCGATCCGTAGACATAGGGCTCCTGGCGATAGCCGGTCGCCTTCAGCACGTCGTCGCGGACGAAGCCGAACGCGCGGCGCAGATCGAGGCCGGGCTTTGGCAGATGCGCCACCAGCGCCGTTGCGAACGGGCTGTTGCTGGCGTCGCCGTCGGCGGCGGTCGACCCGGCCTTGGCCGAGAATGCGATCATCGTGTTCGGGCTCGACGGCTCGACCTTGGCGAGGCCGCGTCCGATGCTGCGCGAGGCGACGCTGCGCTTCATCGTCTTGGCGAACGGATTGTCGCGGCAGGCGTCGAGCACGACGAGGCGCAACTGCTTGGCCGGCTCGATCGCGAACAGCACGCGCTCCAGCGCGATCGCCTCGTCGAGAACGTCGCTGTCCGCCTCCAGCGCGGCATCGGTCGGGATCAGATAGTTGGTGCCGTCGAGCTCGATGCCGTGGCCGGCGTAGTAGATCACCGCGACCTCGGCCTCGCGCGCCCGCGCCCCGAACTCGCGCAAGGCCCGGCGCATCTCCTGCACGCCGAGATCGAGCCTGACGTCGACGCGCTCGAAGCCGGCGTTGCGGAACATGTCGCCGACGAGCTTCGCATCGTTGGCCGGGTTCGATAGCCTGGCGACAGTCTTGTAGGCGGAGTTGCCGATGATCAGCGCGACGCGCTTGTCCGCCAGCGCGGCGGTGCTGCCTGAACTGATGAGAACGAGAACAAGCAACAGGTAACGCAATGCCGTCATGACAGCCCCGGAGTCGGTCGTGCGTCAGACTATCCGGCAATATCGGCAAAGCAAGGTCGTCGGCCTTGAGCGATGACCGCTCGCACTACTGTCCGGAGGGCGTGCGCAGGCCGTGCCAGGCGTCGCGCACCTGGTGGTAGTGCACCTCGGGCAGATAGTCCGGCGTATTCAGATTGAGGTTCTTGACGTCGAGCCGGCCGATCGCGCTGAGCAGCGTATAGGAGGCGATGACGCGGTCGCGCTGCGCGCCGATCAGCCGTGCCTTGGCCTGGATCAGATCGGCCTGCGAGTTGAGCACGTCGACGGTGGTGCGCTGGCCGCCCTGGGCCTCGCGCGACACGCCTTGCAGCGCGATGGTGGCGGCCTTCACCTCGGCCTCGGAGGCGCTGACGGCGACCTTGGCACCCTCGTTGGCAACCCAGGCGCTGACCACCGCAGTTCGCGCCTGGTTGCGGACCTGGTCGAGCACGAGGCGGCTCTGCGCCGCGAGCTCCTTGCTCTGGCGGGTCTGCGACGCCGCCGTGCCGCCGTCATAGATCGGCGCGGTGATGCTGCCGACGATCGAGGCCTGGTCGGTGCCGAAGGTACCCAGCGTCTGATCCGAATCGCGGCTGCGGCTGACACCGCCCTGCAGGGTCACGCTCGGCAGCAGCGCGCCCTCGGCGACCTTGATCGAGGTCGAGGCCACGTCGACGTCGAAGCTCGCCGCGGCCACGGCCGGATTTTCCTTGTTGCCGAGCGCGATCGCGTCCTCGCGGCTGCGCGGCAGCAGGCGATCGATCGGGTCGGCCGCGCGCAGCTGGCCCGGCGCCATGCCGATGACCTGGGCATAGGTCGCCTGGCTGATGGCGAGGTTGACCTCGGCGGCGTTGAGATCGGACAGCCCGCGCGACAGCCGCGCCTCGGCCTGCGAGGCGTCGGTCGGCGTGACGTCGCCGGCATTGAGACGGCGCTGCGTGACCGAGAGCGTCTCGCGCAGGAAGGCGACGTTGGAGCGCTGTGCCTCGACCAGCGACTGGTTGGCGAGCACATTGGTGTAGGCGGTGACGGCGTCGAGCAGCACGCCCTGGCCGACATTGCGCAGCGCCTCGCGGCCCGACTGCACCTGCAGCTCGGCCATGCGGACGCTGTTGGCGGTCCGGAAGCCGTTGAACAGCGTCTGCGTGACGGTGACGCCGATGGTCCAGGGCTTCAATGTCGCGGTCTGGATCGTGTTGTTGGGCAGCAGATTGCGCACCGCCTGCAGGCCGGCGCCGAGGCTCGCGATCAGTTGCGGACGATAGCCGGCGAGCGCCTGCGGCACGTTCTCGTCGGTGGCGCGCTGGCGCGCGCGCTCCGCATTCAGCGCCGGATTGGTCTGATAGGCTTTCGCGAGCGCGGCGGCGAGATCCTCGGCGCGCGCGGGCGAGCACACGACGACAAGGCTGCCCGCGAGGGTCAGGCCGAGGCCGATCCTTCGCACACGCATCTTGCCGACGCCAAATTCTTTGGCTCGACCCACCATCCGACTCCGCCGCGTCTCACTGTCTTAACCAGTTGTTTACCTGTTTAGGGCGGATGGCGGCCACACACAAACCGCCGATGTGGAATCTGGCGGGCTTTTCCATGGTTTGTTGTGGCGTGCTCGCCACAGGCCGTTTGTCGCAGTGCTGCGGCCCGGCGCGCGGATACGCGCTTGGTAAGCGGGTGAGGTGCACCCGGCGACATGAGAGGCGGATCGATTCGTTCAGCTGCGAGTGACCCGCAGCAATCTCAGCGGTTCTTGTTCACCGGCTTGCGCTTCTCGATGAACGCAGCCATGCCCTCGGCGCGGTCTTCGAGCGCGAAGGTGGCGTGGAACAGGTTGCGCTCGACATTCATGCCTTCGGACAGCGGGGTCTCGAAGGCGCGGTTGACGGCCTCTTTGGCCATCGCCGCTGCCGGGCGCGACATCGATGCGATCTTCTCGGCCGCAGCCATCACCTCATCCATCAGCCTGTCGGCCGGCACGATGCGGCTGACGAGGCCGGAGCGTTCGGCCTCGGCCGCATCCATCATGCGGCCGGTGAGGCAGAGGTCCATCGCCTTGGCCTTGCCGATCGCGCGCGTCAGGCGCTGGGTGCCGCCGATGCCCGGAATGGTGCCGAGCGTGATCTCGGGCTGGCCGAATTTCGCGGTGTCGGCGGCGATGATGAAGTCGCACATCATCGCGAGCTCGCAGCCGCCGCCGAGCGCGTAGCCGGCGACCGCCGCAATCGTCGGCTTGCGGCAGCGCGCGACGCGGTCGCCGCCGATCGCGGTGAAGTCGCTCGAGAACATGTCGATGAAGCTCTTGGGCTGCATCTCCTTGATGTCGGCGCCGGCGGCGAACGCCTTGTCGCTGCCGGTGATCACGATGCAGCCGATGGCGTCGTCGGCCTCGAGATCATCCACGGCGGCGGCGATCTCGCGGAAGACGCCGAACGACAGCGCGTTGAGCATCTTCGGCCGGTTCAGGGTGATGATTCCGACCGCGCCTTTGCCTTCGACGATGATGTGCTCGTAAACGCTCATGATCCCACCCCGACAAATCAAAACAGCGGGCAATGTGCCCGCTGGATCGGTGCGCATCAAGTAGGTGCAGCGCCGCGCGGCGCCTCAGATCATGAACATTCGTGCCGCCGAGCCCAGGGTGAGCAGGGTGCCGCAGGCGATGAAGATCTTGCCGATGATCGAGGCCTTGTCCCAGCCCGAGCTGTCGTCATTGCTGACCGTGACCATGTTCACGGTGACGTCCGAGGCCGCTGGCGCATCGCTCGGCGCGGCGTCGGCCGATTCCGCCGCGGGTGCGGCCTGAGCCTGGGCTTCGACCGGCATCGGCGCCGGGAATCCGTCCTGCTTCGCCGCCGGAGCGCTCTCGGAGCCGACCGGCAAGAACGGACTGTAGCTCTGCTGTTCGGCCGCGCGGGCGAATCCAGTGCCAACGAGGCCCAGAACCAACGCGGCGGCAATGATCAATGCTGAACGTCCACTGGCTTGGATCGTCATCGTCGGCTCTCTCCCCATCCCGCCAGCCCAGGCCGGAGTGAGACCCCGACAGATGTCGAGAACGGGGCAGAAAATGGGTATCTTCCTGCCGCTCACGGCAAAAGCTGGGCGGCGCCGCACTTTGCGGCGCGGCCCATTAAACCTGATCATGCACCTTTCGATTCGGTGCTATGGAGCGGTTCCAAGACTTGCCCGGTGGCGTGCTCTCGTTGTGGCGTAACTCGGATGGTTCCGAGGCCAATGTCCGCATCACGAATTAGTGATCAGGATGCCGCGAGAGTAACAAACTGACGATTCGGGCGAATTGCTGGGGGTGGAGCGGAGTTGCGCGAGCGTGACGACGAGTGGACGGGCTGGATGCGCCAGGCCGTCGCCGGTGACGACGAGGCCTATCATCGCCTGCTGAGGGCGATCACGCCGGTGTTGCGCGCAGCATCACGGCGCGGGCTGGCGCGCGCCGGTCAGCCCCCCGACCAGGCCGAGGACATCGTGCAGGAAATTCTGTTGGCGGTTCATCTCAAGCGGCACACCTGGGACGTCCACGCGCCGTTCGCGCCCTGGCTGTTCGCGATCGCGCGCAACAAGCTGATCGACATGCTGCGCCGGCGCGGCCGGCGGGTGTTCGTCGACATCGACGATTTCTCGGAGACGCTGGCCGACGAGCCGCCGGCGCCCACCGTCTCGGCCGGCGAGGTCGAGGCGCAGCTGAAGACCCTGCCGCAGCGTCAGCGCGACGTGCTGCAGTCGATCGCAGTCGAGGCTGCCTCGATCAAGCAGACCGCGGAGAAGTTTTCCATGAGCGAGGGCGCGGTGCGGGTGGCGCTGCACCGGGCGCTCGCAAGCCTCACGGCCAAGCTACGGGATACCTGACCATGGACACCGATCAGCTCATCCGCACCCTCGCGGCCGACAATGCGCAGCGCGCGCAGCCGGTCGGCATCGTGCTGGCGCTGGCCCTGATGGCGGCAACGCCGGTCTCGACCGCGATGCTGCTCATCGGTCTCGGCGTCCGGCCGGACATCTGGCTCGCGGTGCGCAATCCGTTCTTCGACCTGAAGTTCGTCGTCACCACGGCGCTGGCGATCCCGGCGCTGATCATCAGCCTGCATCTGTCGCGCCCTGAAGCTTCGCTGCAGGGCTGGAGCTGGCTCCTGATCGCGCCGATCATCGTCCTCGTCGGCGGCATGGCGGCGGAGATGATGCTGCCGCAGCGCACGCCGATGATGGCGCGGCTGGTCGGCCACAATTCGATGGTGTGCATGAGCGCCATTCCCGTGCTGTCGCTGCCGCTGCTGGCCGCCGCGCTGTTCGGTCTGCGCCATGGCGCGCCGTCGCGTCCGGCGATGACGGGCGCGATCGCCGGGCTGGTCTCGGCGGGCATGGCGGCGACGCTCTATGCCGCGCATTGCACCGACGATTCGCCGCTGTTCGTGGCCACCTGGTACACGGTGGCCGCGCTGATCGTGGCCGGGCTCGGCGCGCTCATCGGCGCGAGGGTGCTGCGCTATTGACCCGGGGGGCGGCTACGCCTGCACCGGCGTCGCGGCGTCCTGGACGCGATGGAAGCGCAGCACCTGCTGCGCGGTGGATCGCCGGAGCCGCTCATAGGTGGCCTTGCAGGCGTCGAGATCGGTCGTCGCGGTGGTGGCGAGCCCATCGCGCATCAGGATGATCGACTTCACCGTAGGCCATGACAGGCCTGCGACCTTGGCGAGGATCATGACGCCCTCGGCGCGGCTTTCGATCATGATGCTCTCGGCGACCGCGACCGGCACGTTGGCCATGGCCGCCACGGCGGCATTGGCCTCGTCGAACTTGCGCTGCTCGGTGAACTGCACGACGAGACGGTCGTCGAGCCGGCCCTCGGCATGCAGTGAGCGCACCAGCGCGTGCGCGATCTCGGTCTGGCTGGTCAGCGCCACCGCGCTCGATCGCGCCCGCCGCCCTGCCGTCCGCACCGCCGAGGAGACCTCCTGCGCGAGCTTCGGGTTTGCCGCCTCGAGCCGCGCCCGGACCGTGGCCGACGCCTTGGCGACCAGCTTCAGATAGAGGTGGCGCGGCAGATTGGGCCGCATGGCGAGGCACGCGGCGAGGTTTTCGTCCAGCGCGGCGCGATCGGCCAGCGTGTCGAGGCTGGCCTCCGAGACGTCGGCGCCGGGATTGCTGACGGTGCTGTGAACGACCTCGTCGTTGCCGCGCCTGAGCAGGATGTCGGTGACGGCGCGGCTCAGCACGCGCCGGAGCGAGATCGCGAGCAGATGCGCCTGGCTCTTGGTCTCGGCTGTGCGGATCAGCGCGGCCTCGTCGAGCCGTTCGGACTTCGACAGCACCGGGCCTGCGACATCGATGGCGTCGTCATCGGCCAGCCGGTAGAGCGTCCGCGGCGGCGCCGACGCCAGCGGCGCCAGCCGCCGCGCGAGCAGCGCGCGGGCCGAGATCTCGATGTGCTCGATCAGGCATTCGAATACGTCGTCGAACAGCGCGACCTGATCATCGGCGAAGTCCGTCGCGCCGTCGACGAACAGGTCCGTCACCTTGCGCAGGGTCTCGACCCGCCGGGCGACGGTGCCGTGCGCGAGCGTGTCCTCGAGCTCATCGAGCAGGCTTTCGTTCGGGGCGGGTTTCGGGGTCATGCCGGGACGGCGCAGGCGCTGGTGACGCGATTGCGGCCCTGCGCCTTCGAGTCGTAGAGCGCACGATCGGCCCGGGCGAGCAGCGAATCGGCGGTCTCGTCGCCGCGCGGGGTGGCTACGCCGGCCGAGAACGTGACCTGCAGGCCGGTCGAAAACGCACTCCAGTCGAGGCCGGCGATGATCTGGCGCAATCGTTCGGCGAGCCGCGCCGCGGCGTCGGCCGGTGCGCCCGGCAGCACCAGCAGGAATTCCTCGCCGCCGTAGCGGCCGAAGCGGTCGCTGCCGCGAATGTTGGCGAAGATGGTGATGGCGAAGGTGCGCAGCACGTCGTCGCCGGTCGGATGACCATGCGTGTCGTTGATGCGCTTGAACCAGTCGAGATCGATCAGCACGACCGAGCAGGGCTGGCCGCCCTGCCGCGCCTGCGCCATCTCCTCGTCCAGCACATCCATGATCGAGCGCCGGTTCAGCGCGCCGGTGAGCTCGTCGATCTCGGCCAGCTCCTCGATGCGGCGATAGGCTTCCTTGAGCTTCTGTCCGCGCTGGTACAGCGTCTCGCGCAGCGCGCTGGAGAAGATGCCGAGGAACATGCAGCCGGCGATGGTGAGGAGGAAGACCAGGAGCGTCGCGAGCCGCTCGAGGCCGCTGTCGTGCGGCATGCCGAGCGGCTTGTCGGTGAGCAGGAACAATCCCGCCAGCCCGATCGCGAGGAACGTCCAGCAGATCGCGCTCTGGCGCGGCGTCGCCCGCAGCGAGGCAAAGGCGACGACGATGTACAGCGTGCACAGGAAGAGGATGCTGACTTCGGGCGCGATGTAGCAGAACGCGACCGTGATCATCATGCTGGCGAGCGATTGCGGCACCACGAGGTAGTGGTCGCGGAAACGGTCGTTGAAGCCGCTCTCCGACAGGGCGGTCCACAGCGCGACGGTCAGAATGCCGGTCGCTGCGTAGGCTGGCGCGATCGTGACCGGGACGGTTCCCGCCTCGGCGTAGATCAGCAGGATGACGGCGTCGATCAGGTAGCATCCGGCGACCAGCGCCAGCATCTGCCGGCGCCGCCCGGCACGACGCGCGCGCAGGTCGCTGGCCGGAGACGGTTGCGCGTCCCCGGCCTCAGCGACATTCGGACTGGGAATAGGCGGTGCCGTCGTGCCCATGTGCTCGCGATTCTTCGTCGTTGGCTTAAAATCTACGTGGGAAAGCATTTAACTTTGGTATCTATGGGCATGGACGAAGAGGCCGCCGGCGTCGTGCTGCGACGGGGAATCTACGGCTTTCAGGGCGTGCAGTTGGCGGGAACGGGCGGAACATGGTAGGCGGGAACCCGCTGGTCACGATCGACCTGGGCGCTGCAGCGAAATCTGCAAGTCTGTGCGCCAACTCACATTTCGGGACGTATCTTTCCGGTATTTTGAAGATTTTTGCGGTTGTGTTCGAACCGCGACGTCAATCCTCCAGACCAATCTTGCGAGACGGCCATTGAGCGTGACAGCAGCGGCGTCAGATGAAACCCTGATTGCCCGGATCGCTCAAGGCGACCGGCTCGCCATGCAGGTGCTGTACGGACGGCACCATGTCAGGGTGTACCGTTTCGGGCTCCGGCTCGTGCGGAACGAGCAGGTCGCGGAAGACCTCATCAGCGAGGTCTTTCTCGACGTGTGGCGTCAGGCCGGCAAGTTCGAAGGCCGTTCTGCCGTCTCCACCTGGCTCCTGGCGATCACGCGGTTCAAGGCCCTATCGGCCCTTCGGCGCCGGAAGGACGTTGAGCTGGAAGACGAGGCCGCGAACGCGATCGAGGATACCTCCGACGATCCGGAGGTCGCGGTCCAGAAGAAGAATACCGGCGAAGCATTGCGCAAGTGCCTGACGGCGCTTTCGCCTGATCACCGGGAGATCGTCGATCTCGTCTACTACCACGAGAAGTCCGTGGAGGAGGTGGCCGAGATCGTCGGAATTCCGGAAAACACCGTCAAGACGCGCCTGTTCTATGCGCGCAAGAAATTGGCCGAACTCCTGAAAGCGGCCGGCATTGAGAGAGGCTGGCCATGATGGCTTTGAGCAAGATGCTGGAGCAAGAGCCCGGAGAGATCGAACTCCTGCTGCCGTGGTACGCCGCCGGCACGCTGAGCGCGCGCGACATGCGCCGGGTCGAGGAGGCTCTTGCCAACGATGCCGATCTCGCCAGGCAGTATGCGGAGATCCAGAAGGAGTATGCCGAGACCATCGCGCTGAACGAAAGCCTCGGCGCGCCGTCGATGCGTGCGATGCAGAAGCTGTTCGCGGCGATCGAGGCGGATCCGGTGCAGAAGCCTGCCGCGCCGCGCGGCTTCAGCGCGCGGCTGATGGATTTCTTCGACAGCCTGTCGCCGCGGACCCTGGCGTGGACCGTCAGCCTCGGCGCGCTGCTGGTGCTGGCGCAGGCCGGCGTGATCGGCGCCGTGCTGATGCGCTCGCAGACTGCGACCTATCAGACCGCCTCGGTCCAGGACAAGACCGCGGCGCCCGAGCCCGCGAGCAGGCCGATGGCCGCGCCGCCGCCGCCGAGCGCCGCTGCGCCGGCCCCGGCGGAGCGGGCGCCCGAGAGCATGACGCGTTCGCGGATGGCCGAAGCACCGGCCCCGGCCGCACCGCTGATCCGCGGCCTTGGACCGCAGGTCGCCGGATCGACCGCGCCCGCCTATGCGCTGGTGCGGTTCGCGCCGGATGCGCGCATGGCCGACATCTCGGCGCTGCTCGACAGCTACCAGGCCTCGATCGTCGAGGGCGCCAAGGGCGGCCTGTTCAAGCTGCAACTCGGCGACCGGCCGTTGTCGAAGGCCGAGGCCGACAGCCTGATCGGCCGTCTGGCGCGCGAGAAGATCGTCAGCCTCGCGGTGGCCGCGCAATAGGCCCGCGCCGTCCGAACGTCATTCGGAGGCTCCATGTCGTCTACTTCGCCGCTCCAGTTCGCCAGATCGGTCGTGATGCTGATTGTCGTCGCAATGCCTGCTTTCGCAGGTGGCGACCGCAGTGCCCATGCCCAGGCGATGATGCGTTCGCCCAACATCAACATCCCGAGCCGGGTGCCGAGCATCAACCCGGGCACCGCGATGCGTGCGCCGCCGCCGACGGCGATGACCGTGCGCCCGACCTTGCCCAATGCGCGATTTGCACCGAACCTGCAGACCTCCTGCGACCCGGCGGATCGCAGCGCCTCGGGTGAATGTCTCGACCGCCGGCCGGTGACGGCGGACGGGCAGGGCCGGCGGTCCCAAGGAAGATTGGACAAAGGCAGGTCCGCCAAGGTGACGCAGCGGGGCGAGCCGAAAGCTGCGGCCGCGGTCGACCCGCGGACCATCGCCAACGAGATCGTCGCCGAAATCGATGACGGGCTCTCGGCCGATCAGGCCGACGCGCTGGCGCGCCGCCATGGCCTGCAGCGCATCAGCTCGCAGCGCTTTCCGCTGATCGGCGCCACAATCGGTCTGTTCCGGATCACCGATCGCCGCTCGGTGCAGGCGGTCAGCCGTGCGCTCGCGGCAGATGCCAGGGTGCGTTCGGTGCAGCCGAACTACCGCTACACGCTGCAGCAGCAGAACGTACCGCCCGCCGAGGGCGATCCCGCGCAATACGCGCTGGCGAAGCTGCGGCTGCCCGAAGCGCACAGGCTGGCCCAGGGCTCCAACGTCACCATCGCAGTGATCGATTCCGCGGTCGATCTCAAGCACCCGGAATTCGCCGACGCGTCGTTCGACGCGTTCGACGCACTCGGCGGTGACGAGGGGCCGCATGTGCACGGCACGGGCATCGCCGGCGTGATCGTGTCGCACAAGCGGTTGATGGGCAGCGCGCCCTATGCACGCATCATCGCCATCCGCGCCTTCGGCATGGCCAAGAAAGGCGGCGGGCCGGAGAGCAGCTCCTATGTGATCCTGAAGGCGCTGGACTACGCGGTTCTGCACGGCGCGCAGATCGTCAACATGAGCTTCGCCGGCCCGAAGGATGCGGTGATCGAGCGCGCGATCGCGGCGGTCGCTTCCAAGGGCGTCGTGATGGTCGCCGCGGCCGGCAATGCCGGGGCCAAGTCGCCGCCGCTGTATCCTGCGGGCAATCCGAACGTCATCGCCGTCAGTGCGACCGATGACAGGGACCAGTTGCTGCCGGCGTCGAACCGCGGCAATTACATCGCGCTGGCCGCGCCCGGCGCCGAGATCTTCCTGCCGGCGCCGGACGGAAAATATCAGATCATCTCGGGCACCTCGTTTTCCGCGGCCTATGTCAGCGGGCTTGCGGCGCTGGTGCTGGAGCGCAATCCGGCGCTGAAGCCGGAAACGGTGCGGACCGTGCTGACCGGGACCGCGCGCGATCTCGGGACCCCCGGACGCGACGATCTGTTCGGGGCAGGGCAGGCGGATGCCTTGGCGGCGGTCCAGGCCGTGGTCTCGCCGCAGGATGCGCCCGCTGCTGCTGTGCCTTCCGCGGGGCTGCAAACGGAGCCCGCGGCGGCCCGCGAGTTGCGCCCGGCGCCGGCCGCGGTGACCGCGGCGTCTCCAGCCGGCGACGCGCTTCGGCCCGCGCAGCAATGACGCCAACGTTTTCGTGAACGTTCCGAAAATCTCCCGCTCGCCTTGAACGTGCAGCGGGGCGATCACGACAGAAAGCATGTGGGAGCGGTGATCCCCTCCCCAAGGCTATATACGGCGCGAGCGCCCATCCACCCCAAGCGCCCATATGGCTCGACCCGTCCGGTTGTCCCCCCGGACGGGTCTTTCATTTTAGGCGAGGTCGAAGCCCGGCAACGTCGATATCCGGCAGTGTCTCGCGCACCCCGAGTCGAACATCCTTGGGTTGTCTAGGGATCCCGTTGGTCGCGTTCGCGCTCCGCGCCTGGCCAAAGCCCGAAAAAACACGGACAAAATTTCCGCACGACTACGGTTTGGCCGCCAAACAACATGGCATTAGCTAGACTTTGTTAACCTTTTCCACAAAATATTCACGTCACGTTGCGTTGATTCGTGCCGAGTGCGTCCGTCCCCTTATCTCACGGGCTCCCCCATGACACATCGACCGGACGTGGCTTGCAGCCGCGAACTGGCTGCACGCTGGTGCGCGCTTGCCGAAAGGCGCCTGGACCATCTCACCGAGCTGTTCCAGAGCGGCCGCTGGCGCCGCTACTACACCGAGCAGTCTCTCCTGGACGATATCCGCCAGGCCAAGGCCGCGGTGCAGACCTGGCAGGCGCTATCCCGCGCCGAGCCCGAGCAGGTGAGCATCGTGCCCAGCCAGAGGCCGGCTGCCGTTGTGGCTGCGCCACCGGCGCCCGCGCGCCCCGCCGAGCCTGAGCCGATCAAACTCCGTCTCCATGAGAATCATCCCATCGAGCGGCGCCCCATTGCGCTGCCGCCTTCGCTCGAAACCATCCTTGCGGAGTCCAAGATCATCGTCGAGCCCGAGATCGAGCTGGCCGCGGATGATCTGGAACCGGACGACGTCATCGAACCCGAGTATGTGGCCGAAGACGACATCGCGCCGGAGCCGACCGTCGCGCCGTCCCGCATCGACATGTTCGCCCTGGAGCAGGCCTTGAGCATCGGCATTCAATCCGACGCCGAGTATGACGAGCCGGTGGTCGATCTCGATGCCATCGAGCGCCGCTATCCAGCGCTGGCGGTCGCTTATTAGTCTGTTACCGGCTGACGGCGTTGCCGTTGACAGTCAGATGGGCAAATCGCTGCGCACCGTCCTGCGTCAGGTCCGATGTCACCGGCTTGATGTGATCGAGCCCGATGACCGCGCCACGGGGCGTGCCGGAGATGATGTTGTTGCTGACGAGCGCCGTGCCCGCGCCCGGCACGACCGAGAGGCCGACGCCGGCCAGAGCGTTGCGGACGACGTTGCCGGAGATCACCACGTCGCGCAGATATCGACCCCAGCCGGCGACGATGCCGTAGGACGGGGCATTCTCGACCACGTTCCCGGTCACCGCGGAGTCCGCCTCGACATAGATGCCGATGCCGGCATCGTCGTCGGGTGCTGTGCCGATCGGCCGCTTCGGGATCAGATTGCGGATGATGTTGCCCTGGACCACCGCGATGCGGCCGCCTTCGTTGAAGTTGCAGACGGAGACGCCGAAGGCGGCACCATCCACCGTATTGCCTGAGATGACGGCGCCCTCGAATGCGAACTCAGAGTAGAGCGCGACCTCGCGCACGTCGCTGACGCTGTTGCCGACGATCTGGATGTTCGAGGCCGAGTTGCCCCGCACTGCCGAGTAGTCGCAGTTCCTGATGCGGTTGCCGCGCACGATCACGTTGCCGGCGCGAAAGGCGTTGATGGCGTTGCCGTACTGGCCCGAGCCGCCGGGGCCGGCCTTGATGTCCGTGATGCTGTTGTCGAGCACCATCGTGCCGTCGTCGCCGATCGCGGTGCGCAGGATCTCGATGCCGTTGTCGCGCGTCCCCTTGATGGTATTGCGCGACACGATCAGCCCGAGGGCATCGAACGACACGATCGCGGTGACCGCGATGTCGGTGAGGACGTTGCCGCTGACGTCGCCGGAAACCTGCTCGAGCCAGATGCCGCTGCCGCCGGAGCGGGTGATCTCGCAATCATGGATCCTGACATCGTTGCCGGCTGCAACGTGAAGCAGGCCGCGCCGCTGGGGCAGGGCAATGCCGCCGCCGTCGAGCGCGACGCCGCTGATGCCGAGGCCGTCAGCGCCTTCTGCTGACAGCATCGACGGGCCGCCACCGGTGAACACGAGCTTGGTGGCACCCCGGACGCCGACCATCTGGCTGCCCCTGGCAAGCCGCAGCATCGAGGTCCTGTAGGTGCCCGGCGGCAGCGCCAGCGGCACCTGGGCGCGCGCGGCCTCGTCGATCGCACGCTGCAGCGCGCGGGTCTGGTCGTCGGGACTGTTGGGCTTGACGCCATATTGCGTGGCGTCGCGGCCGAGTGTGGAGATCAGGAGGGTGGCCTGCGCGGCATCCGCCGGCAGGGCCAATGCCCCGGCGACGCCGGCAGCCGATCCAGCCAGAATGCGGCGGCGATTGACATCCATGGTCAGCGTCTCGCGCAAAAGATGATGTGCGGCCACGACTTAAGCTGAAAGCCTCAATGCTGATGCTGAGGATGAGCGCCTGCGCCCGGGATTGTTGGCGATAGGGTTAAATCTTCACGTCAGATCGCCGCCGGCGGTGGGTTGCCGGTCGAACCGCTGCGCCTCGCCCGAGGGAACCAATGGGACTCGCGGACATTGTTCCCGCAATGGATCGGCGAGGAGAGGGTCATGCATCTGTCAAATGAGAGTCTACTGGTTATTCTGTTCGTGGGCATTGTCGCGGGCTGGCTCGCAGGCCGCGTCATGGAAGGCGGCGGCTTCGGCCTGATCGGCGACCTGATCGTCGGCCTCCTCGGTGCCTTCATCGGCAACTGGCTGTTGCCGCAGCTCGGCATTCATCTGGGTGTCGGACTGGTCGCCGCGATCATCAACGCCTTCATCGGCGCCGTGGTCCTGTTGCTCCTGCTGCGCTTGATCGGTGGGGGATTTGGCGGTCGGCGCCGCTGGAGCATCTGATATCCCGCGCTGACCGTCAGCGGTCATACCACCGTCGGCGTCAGCTCGTGCGACAGGACGCCTGTCGCACGAGCTTGACCAGCTCCGTCAGCATCGCTTCGCCGGCATCGACGAGCCCCTCCAGCGTGATGCGCGAACTGCCGTGCGGCAACGCCGTGCCGGCACGCGGCAAGGGAGGAATGTGGATGAAGGCGGCGAGCCGCGGCCCTTCGGCGGCCTTGGTCGCCTCGATCGCGCGCCAGCTCAGATAGTTGCAGAGATAGCTGCCGGCATCGCGTGAGGCCCGGGCATCGATGCCGGTGGCGCGCGCCGCGCGCAGCAGCCGCGCCATGTGCGGGCCGAACGGCATCGGATGTGCACCGGGGACGATCACGCCCTTGCGCGCGACGTGGCGGTCGGCATCCGGGAAGGTCGTGGTGATCGTGTTGCGGGCGCGCGTCTCGATCCGCAGATAGGACGTTCGCCCGGCGAGGCCGAACATCATGAGCGCATGCGGGCGCCGCTCGGCGATCAGCGCGGGCAGCTCGCGATCCACGGTCGCATAGGTCACGTGAAAAATGTGGCTGCTGATGGCGACGTCATCCAGCGCTGGCCGCCGCAGCTCTGACAACCGCTTCACCAGCGGCATGGTCGGATTGGACGGCGCGCCGGGAAACGGGCCGAATCCGGTGATCAGGACGCGCGGCCGCTCGCTCATGTCAGCATCTCCGCGAGCTGCTCGGCGGCGAGCGCCGGCGCGACGCGGCCCTCGGCGACGTCGCTCTCCAGCTTCTTCACCTTCGCGCGGATGGATGGATCGGTGCGCAGCCGCGCCATCAGGCGCTGCTCCAGCATGGTCCACATCCATTTCACCTGCTGGTCGCGCCGCAGCGCGGCGAACTCCCCAGAGGCGATCATCGCCTTGCGATGATCCAGGACCTTCTGCCACAGCTCGGCGATGCCCGTGCCTGATATCGCCGAATAGGTCACGACCGGCGGATGCCAGTGCTCGGAGCGGGGGCTGAGCAGATGCAGCGCGCCGCGATAGTCGGCGGCGGTGATGTTGGCGCGCTTGACGTTGTCGCCATCGGCCTTGTTGATCGCGATCATGTCGGCGAGCTCGACCAGGCCCTTCTTGATGCCCTGCAGCTCGTCGCCGCCGCCCGGCAGCATCAGGGCGAGGAAGAAATCGGTCATGTCGCAGACCGCGGTTTCTGACTGGCCGATGCCGACCGTCTCGACCAGGATCACGTCGAAGCCTGCGGCCTCGCACAGCAGCATCGCTTCGCGCGTCTTGGCGGCGACGCCGCCGAGCGTGCCCGACGATGGCGAGGGGCGGATGAAGGCGTGCTCGTGATGGGACAATCGCGCCATCCGCGTCTTGTCGCCGAGGATCGAACCGCCGGTGCGCGCCGAGGACGGATCGACCGCGAGCACCGCGACCTTGTGGCCCTGTCCGATCAGGAACATGCCGAGAGCATCGATCGTGGTGGACTTGCCGACGCCGGGCGAGCCGGTGATGCCGACGCGGATCGCGTGCCCCGTCCGTGGCAGCAGCGCCTGCACCAGTTCGCGCGCGGCGGCCTGATGGTCGGCGCGGCGGCTCTCGACCAGCGTGATCGCGCGCGCCAGCGCCGCGCGGCTGCCGGCGCTGATATCGTCGGCCAAGGTCGTGGTATTTGGCGAAGGAGAACGAGAGGACATGCGCCCGTTATAGCGGATGCGAGCGGCCCGGCCAGCTAGTTCTCCTCCGCATCCCCCTTCGGCCTCGCGCCGCCGAAGATCGCCTGCCCCTCCGCGCTGAGATAGGGCTTCAGCGTTTCCCAGGGCACGAAGGCGACATAGTCGCCTTCCGCGTAGGCGCCAACGGCGTAGGGCGGATAGTGGAAGGTGAGGCCCGAGCTCTTGCCGGCCAGCGTCGAGGGCGCGAGCGTGACGGCGCCAATGCCGAGCAGCTTCGGCTCGACGCTCTTCAACCACCACTCGTCAGTGTCGCCGGCGTCGCGCGCCTTCTTCTCTGCTCGCAGCGAGGCGATGATCGCCTTGCTGATCGCGGTCATGGTCGGACCGTTGTCGGCGGTCTCGTTGAAGAACGGGCGGATCGAGATGCGCTTGGCGGCGGCCTTGTCCCAGAGGATGGTGTCGACCGTCCGGTTGGGATGGGCGCCATGCGTGTCCATGTAGTCGTTGCGCAGCACGCTGACATAGCGATCGGCGACCATCGAACGCACCGAATAGTCGCGGCCATAGGTGTAAGGGCCGTCGCGGAACAGTTCCTTGTCCGCCTTGTAGTCCTTGGCGGCGTCCGCGGCCTGCTTGTCCATCCACTTGCGGCCTTCGGCGAGGCAATTCGCGGCGAGCGCCGGATCGGCCTTGATGTCGGCACTCAGCGTGACGCTGGCCTCGGCGGCCTTGGTCTTGATCGACGCATCGGGCTTGGCTTCGGCGGCGATCGCCGGCGAGAGGGTGAGCAGGCCGAACAGGGCGGCGACAAGCAGTTTGGTAGAATACATGAGGCTTGTGATCCGGGTTTGGTTGTCTGTGCGCGCACGTACCGCAAAGGTTCGATCGTGCCCAGATCGAACGCGCGGCGATTGATTACAGCGCGTCAACAGCTCGACGCTCTCGGGAATGGACGCAAGACAATGTCGAGATTCCGGGTTCAAGGCCTTTGGCCTTGCCCCGGAATGACGGTGGGGTGTGACGCAGTCGGACTACTCCGCCGCCTCGCTGTGCCCCAGCCGCGCATTGAGCTTTTGGATCAGCTCCTCGGCGGCGTCGGCGATGACGGTGCCCGGCGGGAAGATCGCCTCGGCGCCGGCCTTGTACAGCGCATCATAATCCTGCGGCGGCACGACGCCGCCGACGATGATCATGATGTCCTCGCGGCCCTGCTTCTTGAGCGCGGCCTTCAGCTCCGGCACCGCGGTGAGATGCGCGGCCGCCAGCGATGAGACGCCGAGAATGTGCACGTCGTTCTCCACCGCCTGCCGCGCCGCCTCGTCGGCGGTGGCGAACAAAGGTCCGATGTCGACGTCGAAACCGATGTCGGCGAAGGCCGACGCGATCACCTTCTGGCCGCGGTCGTGGCCGTCCTGGCCGATCTTGGCGACCAGGATGCGTGGCCGGCGGCCCTCGGCCTCCTCGAACGCCTCGATCAGCGCCTGCAGCTTCTCGGCTTTGCCGGACATGGCGGCGATCTCCCGCTTGTAGACGCCGGTGATGGACTTGATCTCGGCGCGATGGCGGCCGAACACCTTCTCCAGCGCGTCGGAAATCTCGCCGACGGTGGCCTTGGCGCGCGCCGCGTCGATCGCGAGCGCCAGCAGGTTGCCGTTGCCGTCGCCGGCCGAGCGCGTGAGCGCCGCCAGCGCCGCATCGACCTCGGCCTGCCTTCGCTCGGATTTGAGCCGCGACAGCTTGTCGATCTGCAGCCGGCGCACGGTGGAATTGTCGACCTTGAGCACGTCGAGCGGCGGCTCGTCGGTCGGCTTGTACTTGTTGACGCCGATCACCGACTGGCGGCCGGTATCGATGCGGGCCTGGGTCTTGGCCGAGGCCTCCTCGATGCGCAGCTTCGGCACGCCGGCCTCGATGGCCTTGGCCATGCCGCCGAGCTCCTCGATCTCCTGGATGTGGCCCCAGGCCTTGGCGGCGAGGTCACGGGTGAGGCGCTCGACATAATACGAGCCGCCCCAGGGATCGATGATCCGGGTGGTGCCGCTCTCCTGCTGCAGGAACAGTTGGGTGTTGCGGGCAATGCGGGCGGAGAAGTCGGTCGGCAGCGCCAGCGCCTCGTCGAGCGCGTTGGTGTGCAGCGACTGCGTATGGCCTTGCGTCGCCGCCATCGCCTCGACCGCGGTGCGCACGACGTTGTTGTAGACGTCCTGCGCGGTCAGCGACCAGCCCGAGGTCTGGCTGTGTGTGCGCAAGGACAGCGAGCGCGGGTCTTTCGGATTGAAGGGCTTCAAGAGCTTCGCCCACAGCAGGCGCGCCGCGCGGAGCTTGGCGACCTCCATGAAGAAGTTCATGCCGATCGCCCAGAAGAACGACAGCCGCGGCGCGAAGCGGTCGACGTCGAGTCCGGCGGCGATGCCGGCGCGCAGATATTCGACGCCGTCGGCGAGCGTATAAGCGAGCTCGAGATCCTGCGTCGCGCCGGCTTCCTGCATGTGATAGCCGGAGATGGAAATGGAATTGAACTTCGGCATCTTCTGCGAGGTGAAGGCGAAAATGTCGGAGATGATCCGCATCGAGGGCGAGGGCGGATAGATGTAGGTGTTGCGCACCATGAACTCTTTCAGAATGTCGTTCTGAATGGTGCCCGACAGCTTCTCCGGCGGCACGCCCTGCTCTTCGGCGGCGACGACGAACAGCGCCAGGATCGGCAGCACGGCGCCGTTCATGGTCATCGACACGCTCATCTGGTCGAGCGGAATGCCGGCGAACAGGGTGCGCATGTCGTAGATCGAGTCGATTGCGACGCCGGCCATGCCGACGTCGCCGCCGACGCGCGGATGATCGGAATCATAGCCGCGATGGGTGGCGAGATCGAAGGCGACCGAGAGGCCCTTCTGGCCGGCGGCGAGGTTGCGCCGGTAGAAGGCGTTGGAATCCTCGGCCGTGGAGAAGCCGGCATATTGCCGGACGGTCCATGGCTGGTTGACATACATGGTCGGGTAGGGGCCGCGCAGATAGGGCGCGATGCCGGGCCAGGTGTCGAGGAAGTCGATGCCGGCGAGATCGGCCTCGCCGTAGGCTGATTTTACCGGGATGCCTTCCGGCGTCAGCCACGGCTCGGCAGCGCCTGCGGGCGCGGGGGCTGCGATCGGCGCGAACGCGATGTCGGCGAAATTCGGAATCCGGGTCATTCCCTGGCGTCCTCAAACCTGCGGTTTCTCTCGATCAGCTCTTGGATGTTCTTCTTGTAGACCGGATCATTGCGTGGATCCGTTGTCATGCTGCGCGTCCAGAGGCCGTGGACCGCAGTTTCGATGAGCGCGGCCAGCCAGTTGATCATGAGGTGGTCCTCGGACGCTCGCATGTCGCGCGCTCAGTCATGATCCGGATGCTGATGACTGACGATGGACGCCATCTTCTCCGGTCCATAGTTCTGTTGTGTCGTCTGGCTCGGCAGATTGGCGATCGCGACCACCCAGCCAAGTCGCGACTCCGAGCCATATTGTCGCGTCGGCACCACCCGGTCCGGCCGGTCGAAGCTGCCGGTCATGATCTCGATCCGCGGCCCATCAATACGCCCGAAGCCGAGCGGCGTGCCGCAGGCGGGGCAGAAGAAGCGCTCGGCGATCGTGGATGAACGGAACGCGGCGGGCTGACCGCGCGTCCAGGCGAAGTGCTCGCGGTCGATCTCAGCGAACGAGGCGAACGGCGCGCCGGAGGCTTTCTGGCACATCCGGCAATGACAGATGCTGACCTTGTTCGGCGTGGTCTTGAACGCGAAGCGGACGGCACCGCATTGGCAGCCGCCGGTCAGGAGAGGCTTGGTGTCGTCGGTCATGCTCACTCCAGATGCGTATAGGCGTCCTCGAGCGTCTTCAGCGCGTCGCCGCCGGCGAACACGAAGCTGCCGATGCCTGCTTCGCGCAACGCAGCTTCCCGCTCGCCGCCCCGGCCTGCCAGATAGATATGTCGTGCGCCCGCGGCCTGAAGGGCCTTGGCCGCCGGAACCGCGGCGTCGGCATAGACCTTGTCGGACGAGCAGAGGCAGGCGACCGCGGCGCCGGAGGCGCGGTATGCATCTGCGAGCGCGGCCGGATCCGCGCCGCCCTGGCCGTCGATCGCGGCGATGCCGCCGGCCTCGAAGAAGCTGCGGACGAAGGTCGCGCGCGCGGTGAAGTCGGCGGCGGTGCCGATATTGGCGAGGAAGACCGAGGGGCGCTGTCCCTGGCTCTTCAGCAGGCTGTCGGAGCGGTCACGCAGCCGCTCAAATCCTTCAGCGAGGCGGATCGGCGTGAGCGGTGCGAAGCTGAGCGCAGCCTTGGCCGCCAGCGGCGCGGCCAGAGGGGCGACCGCTTCCACGGCGACTTCGGCCTCGTTGAGATTCGGAAACTCGCTGGCGCCGGTCAGCACGTCGCGCCGCTTGGCGATGTTCGCATCGCGCGCCTGCTTCACCGCGGCGACCTTGGTCTGGATGAGGCCCGCCTGCAACGCCGCAACGACGCCGCCGGCCTTCTCGATCTCCTGGAACAGTGCCCAGGCGGCGCTGCACAACTCGCTGGTCAGCGCCTCGATGCCGCCGGCACCGGCGGCGGGATCGGCGACGCGGGCGAGATTGCTTTCCTCCAGCAGCACCAATTGCGTGTTGCGGGCGACACGGCGCGCGAACGCGTCGGGCAGGCCGAGTGCGGCCGTGTGCGGCAGCACCGTCACGGCATTGGCGCCGCCCAATCCGGCCGCGAACGTCGCGATGGTGGCGCGCAGCATGTTCACGTAAGGATCGCGCCGGGTGAGCATGCGCCAAGCCGTCTCGCCCGAGATGAAAAGCGGCTTTGGCGCCAGGCCGCAGGCCTCCTCGATGCGCGCCCACAGCCGCCGCAGGCTGCGGAATTTCGCCAGCGTGAGAAACTGATCGGTGTCGGCGGCGAGCCGGCCATAGATCATGCCGCGCGCGGTCTCGAGCGCGATGCCTTCGGCTTCGAGCGCCCGCAGATAGGCGACGGCGGAGGCGAGCACGAAAGCGAGCTCCTGCGCCTCCGACCCGCCGGCGTCGTGCACGACCCGGCCGTCCGCGGCGAAGAACGGGCCCTTGAAGCCGGCCTCGTGCAGTTGCTTGACCAGCGCGCCCGAGTTGCCGCCGAGCGTCGATGCGTCATGCGAGCTTGCGCCGCGAGCGGCCGCATGCCCGATCGGATCGAGGCCGAACCGGATGTCGCAGGCCGCGGCCTTGATGCCGCGCTGCTTGACGGTGTCGGCGAGAAGCGAGGCGGGCGAGAGCGAGTCGCCGAGGTGCAATTCAATTGCAATCGCAGCATCGAGATGCACGCCATCGAGCGCGCGCGCCACTGCGTCGGGGCTGGCGGCGAGGCCGAAGCCGTGCGCGGCATTCGACCCGGCAAACACCAGCGACAAGCCGGTCGCGCCATTCTCGAGGTCGATCAGCGCCTGCGCATTGGCCTTGGTCGGATCGGGATGATCGACGCGCTGCATGATCTGCCAAGGCGCCGATGGCGCGCGGCCGGCGACCGGCGCGGCATGCTTGGCGCGCGGATAGATCGGCTGGATCTCGAGCCCGTCATAGGTCTTGCCGACCAGCTTCTCGAAGGCCGCGCCCTTCAGCACGCCATCGACCAGCTTGCGCCAGTCCGCCTCGCCGGCCGGCGCAAAATCGGCGGCCAGTCGCAGATCGTCGGTCTCGGTCGTCATGCGGATCGCGTCTCCCGGGCGTCTGTTATCGCGATTGTTGTGGTGCAAAATGCCACGTCAGGACGGCCAAGCCAAACGGTTGTTTGGCCGGAGATGTCAGCTATTCGGCTGACGGCAACGGCCGGATTCCGTCGCGCGAAACGGCGAGCATGGCCTCATCGACGCGGCGGCCGGCAATCTGTCGCGCCGGCACGATCTCGGCCAGGGGTACCAGCACGAAGCCGCGTTCGAACAGGCGAGGGTGCGGCAGCGTGAGATCGGGGGTGTCGATCGCGAAATCGTCATAGGCGATCAGATCGAGGTCGAGCGTCCGCGGACCCCACCGCGTCTCCTGCGCGCGATTGCGGCCGAACATGCGCTCGACCGCGTGCAGAACGCCGAGCAGCGGCCGTGGAGGCATCGCGGTCGCGATCTCGATGCAGGCATTGATGAAGGGCGGCTGCTGCTCCTCGCCCCATGGCGGCGTGATGTAGTCGGACGAGCGC
Source organism: Bradyrhizobium sp. SZCCHNS30572 (assembly GCF_032484415.1). Taxonomy (NCBI): domain Bacteria; kingdom Pseudomonadati; phylum Pseudomonadota; class Alphaproteobacteria; order Hyphomicrobiales; family Nitrobacteraceae; genus Bradyrhizobium; species Bradyrhizobium sp. SZCCHNS30572. The sequence goes on from NZ_JAUESY010000011.1 coordinate 240,233, forward strand.
GCGATAAGCGCCGCCGACGCGCGCGCACAGATCTCCGGAATGGCGCGCCGGAACGTCGCCCTGACGTCGCCGACATTGCCGCCGAGAGCAACCAGCGCGCTCGCCATCGCCGTCATGGATGCCGCGAGCGCATCAGCACCACGCCGACATCCTCGAAGATGGCGGCGATCGGCGCATGCGGCTTGTGCACCGTGACCTTGACGGCGCGAATGCGGGCGAAGGTCGACAGGATCGCATCGGCCACCGCGCCGGCCGCGCGTTCGAGCAGGCGGTAGTTGGAGTCCTTGAACGCCGCCGTCGCCGTCTCCACCACGTCGGAATAGGACACGGTGTCGGCGAGGCGGTCGCTGCGCGAGGAGTCCGAAAGGTCGGTGTAGAGCTCGAGGTCGATCACGAAGCGCTGGCCGACCTCGCTCTCATGCTCCATCACGCCATGACGCGCGTGGATGAGAACGCCCTTGATGAAGATCGTATCGGTCATCGCAGTGCCTCGATTGCCGCAGCCACGCGTACGGCCTGAACCGTTTCGGCGACGTCATGCGCCCGGATGATTGCAGCACCGCGCCGAGCCGCAATCAGATGCGCCGCGATCGAGCCGCCGAGCCGCTCCTGCGGCTCCGACGCCACCACGGTGCTGATGAAACGTTTTCGCGACGCGCCGACCAGCAGCGGCAGCCCGAAGCATGCGAATGCATCGAGCCGGGCCAGCGCAATCATGCTCTGCTCCGCCGTCTTGCCGAAGCCGATGCCTGGATCGAGCACGATGTTCCCACGGGGAATGCCGGCCTTGGCCGCGATGTCGAGCGAGCGCGTGAAGAAGCCGATCATGTCGGCGACGATGTCGATCTCCGGATCGACGGCAGCACGGTTGTGCATCACCACGATCGGCGCGCCATGCGCGGCGACGACATCGGCCATCGCGGGATCGCGCTGCAGACCCCACACATCATTGGCGATCGCAGCACCATGGTCCAGCGCGTAGCCTGCAACTTGAGATTTCATGCTGTCGATCGACACGGGCACGCCGAGTGCGACGACCGCGGGCAGGATCGGCTGCAGGCGCGCCAGTTCCTCCTCGGCCGTGACCGGCACCGCGCCCTTGTAGGGCCGGGTGGACTCGGCACCGATGTCGATGATGTCGGCGCCGGCCGCGATCAAGCGCTCAGCCTGCGCAATGGCGCGTTCCGGTGCATCGAAACGGCCGCCGTCCGAGAACGAATCCGGTGTGACGTTGAGAATGCCCATCACCGCCGGGAATGGACGCGAAAGCCAGCTCCGCAGCAGCGGGTGGCTCGACGCGAGGTCCGGGGCGGAGTGCAGCGAAATGGCGCTCATGGGCGCCGCTTTGCGCGGTTGCCACCCTCAAGTCAAGGTGTCGCACTGCACAAGCGCGGTCAATCTAGAGGCTGGTCAATAGCTGATCTTCGGCTCCAGCCGGCGTGCCCTTTCGATGAGCTGGCCGACCGACTTCTCCGATGGCAGGATGCGAACCAGTTTCCGCCGGGTGTTCACCTCCTTGATGTTCTGCGCCAGCCGGGCGGGATTGCGGTGCGCCAGCTCGCGCACGGTGGTCACCCCGGCTGCGCGGACGAGGCAGACCTTGGCCTTGCCCATGCCGGGAATGCGCATGTAATCGGCGGCGTTTGCCCAATCGAGCAGTTGCTGCTCGCTGATGCCGGTCTTGGCGGCGAGCGCCTTACGCCCTTTCACGGTCCGGGCGGCTTCGAGAAATGTGTCGGTGGTCCGGATGCCCAAAGCTTTCAGCTTGGCGGCATAGAAGGTCGTCATGCCTTCGAGTTCGGTGATCGGATATGTCATGATACTCGGCGCGCGCGAAGGTGCTTCAGGTGATATGGCCCGGGCGGTCGGGCTTGGGGCAACCGGGCTCAGGCCGGGTGTGCCTGTCGCGATCGTGCCAACTGATCGGCTTCGATTTGGTCGCGGCCGAACGCAAAAAGTTCACCGGCTGACGGCTGCGGCGCCTGCCATTGCCGTCCATTGCCGCTGAGGAAGTCAGGCCCGATGCCGATGATTTCAGCCACGACTTTACTGACGCCGGCCGTTCTGGCCAGCGGCTCAATCAACTCGTTCATGTGAACCCCGTCTCATCCGGTCCCCCACGACCGGATGTCCTCTCGCTGAATTCATCTTGATCGGACGATCCGTGAATTACAAGCGAGGAGCCGGCTCGGTGCGCGAATCGATTCGCGATCGACGATGAACTGTTGCAGCGATGCAAGACCGGATGTTGAATCCACGGATCAAACGTGCGCATCGCGCAGCACCAATGCTAAGAAGAGTGCGTGCCGTGCGAAGAGGTGAGCACCCTGACGCTGGTTCCAATTCGCGAAACTCAACTATGTTATCGCGCGCGATGCTCCGCACCACGTGTGATGCGAAACATTCTCTCTCGAAAGATGGATCATCATGGCACCATCCGGAAAACCCGTGGCTGATACCGACGACAAGATCTTCGTGGGTGCCGGCGAGCAGCCGGCCTGGTTGACGCTTGCGCTTGCCAATCGCCATGGACTGGTCACCGGCGCGACCGGCACCGGCAAGACAGTCTCGCTACAGGTGATGGCCGAAGGTTTTGCCCGTGCCGGTGTTCCGGTCTTCGCCTCCGACATCAAGGGTGATCTCTCGGGCATCTCGCAGACCGGCGAAGCGAAGGACTTCATCCTCAAGCGCGCCACCGAGCTCGGCCTCACCTATCAGCCCGATCAGTTCTCGACGGTATTTTGGGATGTGTTCGGGGAGCAGGGCCATCCGGTGCGCGCCACCGTTACCGAGATGGGACCGCTGCTGCTGGCGCGGATGCTCGACCTCAACGATGTCCAGGAAGGCGTGCTCAACGTCGCGTTCCGCGTGGCCGACGAGAACGGCCTCGCCCTGATCGACATGAAGGATCTGCGCGCGCTGCTCGACGCGATCATTCCGGAGGCCGGCAAGAAGGGTGCGGATGCGGAGGCCGATCCGCTGGCGCCGATCCGGAAGGCGGCGCAGTCGTTCGGCAATGTCACGCGCGCGACCGTTGGCACGATCCAGCGGCAGTTGCTCGTGCTCGAGAACCAGGGCGGCACGAAGTTCTTCGGCGAGCCGGCGCTGATGCTCACCGACTTCATGAAGACCGACCGCGACGGCCGCGGCATGATCAACATCCTCGTCGCCGATAGGCTGCTGGAGAGCCCGCGGCTCTACGCGACGTTCCTGCTGTGGATGCTGTCCGAGCTGTTCGAGGAGCTGCCGGAGGTCGGCGATCTCGCCAAGCCCAAGCTGGTCTTCTTCTTCGACGAGGCGCATCTGTTGTTCAACGATGCGCCGAAGGCGCTGATGGACAAGATCGAGCAGGTGGTGCGGCTGATCCGGTCGAAGGGTGTCGGCGTCTATTTCGTCACGCAGAATCCGCTCGATGTTCCTGACCGGGTGCTCGGGCAATTGGGCAATCGCGTGCAGCACGCGCTGCGCGCCTTCACGCCGCGCGATCAGAAGGCGGTGGCCGCGGCCGCCGACACCTTCCGCCCCAATCCCAAGCTGGACACCGCCAAGGTGATCACCGAGCTCGGCAAGGGCGAGGCGCTGGTGTCGTTCCTGGAGGGCAACGGCACGCCGGCGATGGTGGAGCGCGTCCTGATCCGGCCGCCGTCGGCGCGCATCGGACCCGTCACGCCCGAGGAGCGCAAGGCGATCATCGCCGCGAGCCCGGTCAAGGGCAAATACGACACCGCGATCGACGCCGAGTCCGCCTACGAGCTGCTGCAGAAGCGGATCAGCGGAACCGCCGCGACGACGGAAGCCTCCTCCGGCAGCGTGCTCGGCAAGATCGGCGACATCGCCGCGACGATTTTCGGCACCAACGTCAAGCGCGGCCAGCTCTCGACCACGCAGGTGATCGCGCGCAACGTCGCCCGCTCGGTCTCCGACAAGGTGGTGGGCGGGATCGCGGCCGATCTCGGCAAGCAGGTCGGCGGCTCCTTGGGCAGTTCGATCGGCCGCTCCCTCGTGCGTGGCGCGCTAGGTGGACTGCTGCGGCGTTGATATGGTGTCGTGTTCCCGGTCGGCGTGATGGCCTTGTCATGTCATCTGCGCCGATTGGGGGGCAGGCGGCATTTGCTGCCTTTGCATGAGGCTGGCCCGGACCGCGCAACGGAGCTACAAGCGGGCCGATAGCCGTTACATGCGAAGGATCCGGTGGCCATGGCCAATGCGCAGCTTCAATCCGTTCTCGACCACATCGACGCCGACTTCGACAATAGCCTGGAGCGGCTGTTTGCGCTGATCCGGATCAAGTCGATCTCGGCCGATCCGGCCTTCGCTGGGGATTGCAAGGCAGCAGCCGACCATCTTGCCAAGGATCTTGCGACGCTCGGTTTCGCCGCCGAAGTGCGGCCGACCGCCGGCCATCCGGCCGTGGTCGGCAAGAGCAACGGCCATGGCGCGGCCAAGCCACATGTCCTGTTCTACGGCCATTACGACGTGCAGCCGGTCGATCCGCTCGAGCTGTGGCATCGGCCGCCGTTCGAGCCCGTGGTCGCCGACCATGCCGACGGCCGCAAGATCATCGTCGCGCGCGGCGCCGAGGACGACAAGGGCCAGCTGATGACCTTCGTCGAGGCCTGCCGCGCCTGGAAGAAGGTGACGGGCGCGCTGCCGCTCGACATCACGATGCTGATCGAAGGCGAGGAGGAGGTCGGCTCCAAGAACTTCGTGCCGTTCCTCGAAGCCAACAAGGACGAGTTCAAGGCCGACTTCGCGCTGGTCTGTGACACCGGCATGTGGGACCCGAACACCCCGGCGATCACGACCTCGCTTCGCGGGCTGCTCTATGAAGAGGTGAAGATCAAGGCCGCCAATCGCGATCTGCATTCCGGCGTGTTCGGCGGCGGCGCGCGCAATCCGATCCGCGTGCTGACCGAGATCCTCGGCGGCCTGTTCGACGCCGACGGGCGCATCACCATCCCCGGCTTCTATGACGGCGTGAAGGATGTGCCGCCGGAGGTCCTGGAGCAGTGGAAGAAGCTCAACCTGACGCCCGAGAGCTTCCTCAAGCCGATCGGCCTGTCGATCCCCGCCGGCGAGAAGGATCGTCTGCTGATCGAGCAAATCTCGTCGCGGCCGACCTGCGACATCAACGGCATCTGGGGCGGCTATATCGGCGAGGGCTCCAAGACCGTGATTCCGTCGCTGGCGCATGCGAAGATCTCGTTCCGCCTCGTCGAGGGCCAGGACCCGCTGAAGATCCGCAAGGCCTTCCGCGACTACGTGTCGGCGCGCATCCCCGGCGACTGCTCGGTCGAGTTCGGCGATCATTCGGCGGGCGCTGCGATCGCGCTCGACTGGACCATGAAGCCGTTGGCGGCTGCCAGGCAGGCGTTGACCGAGGAGTGGGGCAAGGAGACCGTCCTGATGGGCTCAGGCGCCTCGATCCCGATCGTCACCGACTTCAAGAAGACGCTCGGTCTCGATTCACTGCTGGTCGGCTTCGGTCTCGACGACGACAACATCCATTCGCCGAACGAGAAGTACGACCTCAAGAGCTACCACAAGGGCATCCGCTCCTGGGCCCGCATCCTCGCCGCGCTCGCGGAGATGCCACGGTAGTGCAGGCGCGCGTCCGGGCTACGACCGCGACGGCGCTGATTGTTTGCACGAGGCTGAACTCACGCCGCGCTGGCGACCGACTTCGCCGCGAGATCGCCGCCGGCGATCTTGCGCAGCGCTGCGAGATTGGCTTCGGCCGAAGCCAATCGCCAGCAGGATTTCCCGCTCGACTTGGCTTCATACAATGCGGCGTCCGCCGCGAACAGCAGGGCTTCCGGATCGGTGCCGTGCTCGGGCGCGACGGCGATGCCGATGCTGATGCCGATCTGGACATGCGCGCCGCCCGGCAGGGCCATCGGCGAGGTCATCACCTCGATGATGCGCTCGCCGAGCGCCAGCGCGTGGTCGAGCGCAGGATCGCCGGCGAGCACCACGAACTCGTCGCCGCCGATCCGGGCGATGACGTCGCCGCGAGAGGCGGTCTGCCGCAGCGTCCGGCCGACGATCTTCAGCAGCTCGTCGCCTGCGGCGTGACCGAAGGTGTCGTTGACCGGCTTGAAGCCATCGAGATCGAGATACAGGACGGCGAAGCTGCGATCGCCGCCGGCGTCGAGCCTGCTCTGCAGCGCATCGATCAGGCCGGCGCGGTTGCGCAAGCCCGTGAGTGGATCGAGCCGCGCCCGCTCGTCGCTCTCGCGCTTGGCCTGCATGACCGCCACCAGCATCTTGTTGAGCCGGAACGCCGCGCCGGTCATGGCGAGGAAGTAGACCGGCATCTGCAGATACATCGCGAACAACAACGGCTCATGCGACGTCGCGACGCCGGGGATGACGGGGCCGATGCTGAACAGGATCATCGTGCCGACCAGGCGCGGCGCGCTGAAATTGCGAAAGCAGATGCCGCCCACCATGGCGGCCGAGGAGATGCAGGTCAGTGACGCGGCCACCCAGTCGCCGGACGCGAGGCTGATGCCGACGCCGAAGCCGACGCTGGCGCTCCAGGCCACCGACAGCAGGATGTGGATGTCGGTCGGCGTCGCCAGCCGCTCGCGCGCGCGGCGGTAGGCAATCATCATCACGATCAGCCGCGACAGGCAGATCGCGACTTCGAGCACGAACCAGGTGATGAAGAGCGGGCTCGGCGTACGCAGTGCGAGCGCTGCGGCGACAGCAACGGTGTTGATGGCGCCGCCGGCGAACACCGACCAGCAGCCGTAGAGCTCACGCGTCAACGCGCGGCGGATATCTGATGACACCGGATATCCCGGGTCGGCCAGCCAGCGCGTCACGCGCCAGCGTGGCAAACTGAACGCCAAACCATCACCCCGCATTTCAATACCTCCGCGGGGTTGCAATAAGCGCGATAGCACTTAACAGGCGTTTAGAGAGGTATCGGCGTCTCGCTGCATGCTTGATGCACGGTAAAAATTTACTCCACGTGGTACGCGCAGCTAACAACGAACTGAAGTTGAATTCTCAGCCCGAGGTTCTCGCGCGCGCACGTTCTTCGGTGACCGGCGCGACCTCCACCGTCGCATTGCCGAGCGCGCGGTCGCGCTCGAACACGAGACGGACGCGCTGCCCGACCGGTGTGAGGCCGATCAGGTTGCGCACCTGCGTGGCGCTGCGCACCGGCATGTCGTTCGCCTTCACGATGATGTCGCCCTTGCGCAGTCCCGCGCGTTCGGCCGGCGAGCCCACGGTGACGTCGGCGACGCGCGCGCCCTGAATCCGGCCATCGGCCGGCGCATCCAGGTCGAGCAGGGTCACGCCGATGCGGCCGCGATCGACGCGGCCGTTGGCGACGAGCTGCTCCATCACCCGCCGCGCCATGTTGATCGGGACGGCGAAGCCGATGCCGACATTGCCGCCGCCGGGCGAGATGATCGCGGTGTTGATGCCGACCAGCTCGCCGCGCAGATTGATCAGCGCGCCGCCGGAATTTCCGGGATTGATCGCCGCGTCGGTCTGGATGAAATCCTCGTAGCCCTGCTTGCCGAGGCCGGTTCGCCCGAGCGCGCTCACGAGACCCGAGGTGACGGTCTGGCCAAGACCGAACGGGTTGCCGACGGCGATCACGAAATCGCCGACCTCGAGCGCATCACTGTCGCCAAGCGCGATGGCCTTGAGGTCGATGGGGTCCCTGATCTGCAGCAGCGCGATATCGGTGGCGGGATCGCGCCCGACCAGGCGGGCGGCGAATTTGCGGCCATCCTTGGTGCGGATCTGCACTGTCGTGACGTGCTCGACGACGTGATTGGCGGTCATGACGTAGCCGCGCTGCGCATCGACGATGACGCCCGAGCCGGTGGCGCTGATCTGCTTCTCGACCTGCTTGGGGACGTCGAAAAACTCGCGAAACAGCGGGTCCTGGTAGAGCGGATTGTCCTGGCGGACCTTGCCTTCGACCGAGATGTTGACGACGGCGGGCGTCACTTCCTTGACCAGCGGGGCCAGCGTCGGCACCCGGCCTAGCTTGAGATCGGGAATTTGGGCCAAGGCCGGCCCGGTCATCAGGCAAAGCAGAATGGCAGGCGCCAGGACGGCCCGGAGAAAAGGCGGAAGCTGCATCGTGATCCCCAACAAGCGCGATCAGGATTTTTTGGCGACGACAGAACTGGGAAAGCGGCCGGCCCGGTTCAAGAGCCGCACTGGCAATCGTTCCCCGAGAGTGCCAAAAAATTTACGTGACCCTCTTGAACGAAAAGTTCGGCTTTCCTAGGTCGTTGCTCGCTCGGGGGCCTGATGGGACCCGAGGCTTATGACATCGCTGATCTGTAAAGGAGGATGTGCATGCATTTCCGTCCATTGCACGACCGCGTGCTCGTGCGCCGTATCGATGCCGAGGAGAAGACCAAGGGCGGCATCATCATTCCCGACACCGCCAAGGAGAAGCCGCAGGAGGGCGAGATCGTTGCCGCGGGTCCTGGCGCGCGGAATGAGCAGGGGCAATTGGTGCCGCTCGACGTCAAGCCCGGCGACCGGGTGCTGTTCGGGAAATGGTCGGGCACCGAGGTCAAGATCGACGGCAAGGATCTGCTGATCATGAAGGAGAGCGATCTGCTCGGCATCATCGAAGCTCCCGTGGCGGCGAAGAAGGCCGCTTGATTCCCTCAACTGACAGTCATCGAGAGAAAGGAGACGACGAACATGGCTGCCAAGGACGTGAAGTTTTCGACCGACGCGCGCGATCGCATGCTGCGCGGCGTCGACATCCTCGCCAATGCCGTGAAGGTCACGCTCGGTCCCAAGGGCCGCAACGTCGTGATCGAGAAATCGTTCGGCGCGCCGCGCATCACCAAGGACGGCGTGACGGTCGCCAAGGAGATCGAACTGGAGGACAAGTTCGAGAACATGGGCGCGCAGATGGTGCGCGAGGTGGCCTCGAAGACCGCCGATCTCGCCGGCGACGGCACCACCACCGCCACCGTGCTCGCCCAGGCCATCGTCAAGGAAGGCGCAAAGTCGGTCGCCGCCGGCATGAACCCGATGGATCTGAAGCGCGGCATTGATCTCGCCGTCGACGCGATCGTCAAGGATCTCAAGTTGCACGCCAAGAAGATCACCAGCAATGACGAGATCGCGCAGGTCGGCACCATCTCGGCCAATGGCGACAACGAGATCGGCCGCTTCCTCGCCGAGGCCATGCAGAAGGTCGGCAATGAGGGCGTGATCACGGTCGAGGAGGCGAAGAGCCTCGACACCGAGCTCGAGGTGGTCGAGGGCATGCAGTTCGACCGCGGCTACGTTTCGCCGTATTTCGTCACCAACTCCGAGAAGATGCGGGTCGAGCTCGAGGATCCCTACATCCTGATCCACGAGAAGAAACTGTCGGGCCTGCAGACCATGCTGCCGCTGCTCGAAGCCGTGGTGCAGTCGGGCAAGCCGCTGCTGATCGTCGCCGAGGATGTCGAAGGCGAGGCGCTGGCCACCCTGGTCGTCAACAAGCTGCGCGGCGGCCTGAAGATCGCCGCCGTCAAGGCGCCGGGCTTCGGCGATCGCCGCAAGGCCATGCTGGAGGACATCGCGATCCTCACCGGCGGCACGACCATCTCCGAGGATCTCGGCATCAAGCTCGAGAACGTCACCTTGTCGATGCTCGGCCGCGCCAAGAAGGTCGTGGTCGACAAGGAGAACACCACGATCGTCGACGGCGCCGGCGCCAGGAAGGACATCGAGGCGCGCACCCAGCAGATCAGGCTGCAGATCGAGGAGACCACCTCCGACTACGACCGCGAGAAGCTGCAGGAGCGGCTCGCCAAGCTCGCCGGCGGCGTCGCGGTGATCCGGGTCGGCGGCGCCACCGAGGTCGAGGTCAAGGAGCGCAAGGACCGCGTCGACGATGCGCTGCACGCCACCCGCGCCGCGGTGGAGGAGGGCATCCTGCCCGGCGGCGGCGTCGCGCTGCTGCGCGCCACCAAGGTGCTCGACGGCGTCAAGACTGTTAACGCCGACCAGAAGGCCGGCGTGGACATCGTCCGGCGCGCCATCCAGGTGCCGGTGCGGCAGATCGTGCAGAACGCCGGTGACGACGGCTCGCTGGTGGTCGGCAAGCTGCTGGAGAAGGATACCTACAGCTGGGGCTTCAACGCCGCGACCGGCGAGTACCAGGATCTGGTGCAGGCCGGCGTGATCGACCCCGCCAAGGTGGTCCGTACCGCGCTGCAGGATGCGGCCTCGGTCGCCTCGCTGCTGATCACCACCGAGGCGCTGGTGGCCGACAAGCCGAAGAAGGCGGACGCCGCCGCGGCCGCGCCGTCGATGGACTTCTGATCTGATGAAGCCGGGGCTGGCCGCAGCCAGCCTCGGCTGCCTGAAGGAAATATCTACAAACAACTGATCGCTGCCCTGTGCGGTCGTGGATCGGCCACAACGGGCAGCTATCAATCAGGTTGGCGATCGCAGTTCGTCCAGAACCGGCCACAATTGCGTTCAGTGAGCCGGCTGTGATCGGACCGACGGTCGACGGGAGGTGTGGTTGAGCGCTGCCGCGCCGCCCGGTCTCATCAGCAGCGCGAGCTCGCAGGCCCGATCATGCCAGCCTGGCAATACGATCATCCGCCGCCCAACCCGACCTCCGTCATGAGCATGGGCGATCCCCGTCGCTTGACGCGGTTCTTGATCGAGAGCGAGCAACGCGTGGTGGCGCACTGCCAGGCCGTGTTGTCGCGTGGCGACATCGATCAGCGCGAGCGCGACCGGCTGGTCAGCGTGCTGCGGGAGGCGACGATGCGGCTGCAGCGGCTGTCCGCCGTGGCCGCCTGACGGGTTTTGCGCTGCGAAAAAGGCTGCGAAAAAAATCGATCCGTTCCTCTTGAAATGGATGCCGGCTTTTCTAATTCGTCTGCTGCCGCTTCGGCGGCGCCGGGTGCCATCAGGGCCCGGTCGAAATCTGGGCGCTGACCGGTTGTCTGGTACTCAGAAGTCTCTTGGTACTCGGACATCTCCGGGACTTTGAAGTCCGCATCGGCTCGGCGCTCCTTCGTATCCATCTTGCTCCTAGGAGGACTTGGCTATGAGGACCTACGACTTCTCTCCGCTGTGGCGTTCGACCATCGGCTTCGACCGTCTGTTCGACCTGCTCGACGAGACCCAGCGCGCGGTCGAGGACCACTATCCCCCGTACAACATCGAGCGGATCGGCGACGACCGCTACCAGATTTCGCTGGCGCTGGCGGGCTTCGCTCCGGACGAACTGTCCATCACCGCCGAGCACAACGTGCTCACGGTGGAAGGACGCAAGGGCGACAAGGAGACCCGCGAATACCTCTATCAGGGCATCTCGTCGCGGCCGTTCAAGCGGCAGTTCAATCTCGCCGACTACGTGCAGGTGACCAACGCGGCGTTCGACAACGGCCTGCTGCGGATCGAGCTCGTGCGCGAGATTCCCGAGGCGATGAAGCCGCGCCGCATCGCCATCGGCACGGCGCCGGTCGAGAAGATCGCGCAGCAGAAGGCGGCCTGACGCCTTGTTCGAGCTACGGCGCGGGCGGCGTGTCGCCCGCGCCGTTGCAGCATCTGTCTCTGGTGAAAGGAGTGGAAGAGGAGAGACGCCATGAGCGAGCACCGTTTTTCGATCACCGCGGGCAGTGCCGGATTCCATCCGGTCTCGCACTACGAGTCGCCGGCGGACCTGCTGAATGACCGCAAGCTGTCACTGGCCGAGAAGCGGCTGATCCTGTCGTCCTGGGCGTCGGACATGTATGCCGTCGAGTCGCAGCCGGGCCTGCGCAAGATCCCGGGTATCGCCAGGCCGCTTTATCTGGCCGACGTGCTCGGCGCGCTGCGTCAGCTCGACCGCGAGGATCAGCCGCCGCGCCCACGCGGCGGGGCGGCCATGCGCATCGTTCCGCGCGTCGATGTCGAAGCCGATGGCGCCGCGATGGACAGCGCCGCGAGCCGCAGGATGCGGCCCGCCGCCCGCCTGCGGTTCTCGCGCGAGGCCAATGTGCGGCGCTATCGCAAGCTGCTCGCCACCCGCCTTGCCGAGCACGAGCGGCGCTTCGTCGAGCGGCGGCTGGCCGAGGAATTGCAGCAACTGCACGGCCCGTCCGAGCGGCAGGGCATGGCTCGGGCAGGATGCTGCTGACGGGGCACGTCATCGCACGAATAAAAACGCCGCCCGGAATTGGGCGGCGTTTCATTCCGAAAAGCGTAGAGGGTGATGGGTTCAGACTAGCCGATCAGCGGGCGACAATCAATTGCGGTAGCCCGGATTGAGGCGATCGAGCCGGCGCAGCAGCGGCGGCCAGACCAGCTGGGTGGAGCGCAGCTCGACGCGATCCTCGTTGTCGAACAGCTTCGCATTCTTGTCGATGACCTCGTCGCGCACGGGATAGGCCGAGGGACCGAGCGTGCGCGTGCGGACCTGGATCGAGCAGGCACGCTCCAAGTGATACATGCGCTCGAAGGCGGAGGCGACCGAGCGGCCGACCGTCAGGGTGCCGTGATTGCGCAAAAGCATGTGGTTCTTGCTGCCGAGGTCGCGCTGCAGCCGCGGCCGCTCGTCATGGTCCAGCGCCACGCCCTCGTAGTCGTGATAGGCGAGGTCGTGGGTCACGTATTGCGCAATCTGGTTCAGTGGCAGCAGGCCGTCGGCGCAGCTCGACACCGCGACGCCGTCGAGCGTGTGCAGATGGATCACGCAGCCGGCATCCTCGCGGACCTCATGGATCGCGGAATGGATGGTGAAGCCGGCGGGATTGATGCTGTACTCGCTCTCGGACAACTGATTGCCGTAGAGGTCGACCTTGATCAGGCTGGAGGCGGTGATCTCCTCGAACAGCAGGCCGTAGGGGTTGATCAGGAAGTGATGCTCGGGGCCGGGCACGCGGGCCGAGATATGAGTGTCCACCAGGTCGTCCCAGCCGAACAGCGCCACCAGGCGGTAGGCGGCGGCGAGATTGACCCGCTGCGACCATTCGGCCTCGGTCATGTTCGACGGCACTTCCTTGAGGCGCGCTTCGGCGGGCGACATGGCATTCTCCGATTTCCAGGGCTGACCCGAGCCTAGGCGGCCCGCCGCCGCGCGACAAGGCGCGGGGCAGGGGGAGCAGTCATGTCGCGCGGCTGAGCAGGCCGCTCACGGCGCCGGGATCGACAGCAGGCTGGAGATGCTGCGGCCGCGGATGTCGTAGACCCGGGCGAACACGACGTCGTCGCGCTTGATCTCGACCATGACAGGGGCAGTCAGTCCCTTGCAGTAGAACTCGCCGAGCGTCATGGCGAAGTCGGCCGCGTGGCTGTCCCAGCCGATGGTGAAATCGGGGCCGAGCGCGACCTGGGCCGGCCGCTGCGGGCCGCAGACCGCGACCTTCCATTTGTGCCCGATCGGCGGCACCTCCTGGCGCTCGTCGAGCTGCTCCTTCAGCCCGTCGGAGGCCTGCTTCAGCGCCAGCCCCCAATAGTCGAGCATGAATCGGGTGTCGGCCTCGCGCACGGTGCCGGCGATGAAGTTGAAGTGGGTGTACTGATAGGGATGCAGCCGGATCATCTCCGCCAGCGGCAGCAGCAGGCCGAAGCAGAACGCGGCGATTGCCACCGGCTGCCAGCTGCGGCGTTCGTCGGCGTTGAGCCACGACAGCAGCCAGGAGAAGGCGATGCCGCCGAGCAGCGCCATCGGCGGGATCACGAACACGAAGTGGCGGATGCCGTTGTAGAGCGCCGGGCGTTTGACGATCGCGATCAGGATCGGCAGCGTCGCCGCCAGCGTCAGCATCAGCAGGATGCTCTTCCGGCGCGCCGGCACGTCGGGCCGCGACAGCGACATGATCGAGGCCACGACGCCGGCGACGAACAGCGCGATCATCAGTTCGGGCAGTTGCAGCGCGAACAGCGTCGGCAAATACGACCAGGGCATGTCCGGCACCGAGACCAGCGCCCCGTCGAACATCTCCTTCCACGGCTTCTCGAAGAAGTGCGAGAAATAGGTCAGGGCCCGGAACGGGTTGGCCGGTTCGATGATCGACCAGGGCCAGATCAGCCCCATGATCAGGTAGCCCAGGATCAGGCCGGGGATCAGCACATAGAGCACGTGGGCGAAGCGGCGGATCGTCTCGCGCGGCCCTTGCGTGCGGTACTCCTCCAAGAACAGCGGCATGAAGCCGACCATCGCATAGACGACAGCCATGCCGCCCAGGATGCGGGAGCCGATCGAAAAGCCGGAGCCGAGGCCGAGGATCAGGATGGTGCGCGGCGAGGGGTAGGGGTACTCCTCGGCAAGGCGCACGAGACCCATCAGCAGCACCACCATGGCGACCGCGAAGGGGGCGTCCTTCGGGTTCATGAACATGTGGCCGTAGAAGATCGGGCACAGCGCCAGCAGCAGCAGCGCGGCGAGGCCGGCCACCGGACCGCCGATGCGACGCGCCAGGCGCCAGGTCACGCCAAGGCCGATCAGCCCGACGACGGCCCCGACCAGCCGGCGCGTCTCGAACAATTCCAGCGGCAGGATCTTGTGCAGCAGGGCTGCAACCATGTCGAAGCCGCCACCGTACATATACAGGTTGGCGAACGACAGCGCCGCCTGGTCCCTGAAACCGGAGCCGTACATGCGCAGCAACAGATCGGCATATTCGGCATGGGTGTAATCGTCCCAGCCGAGGCCGTAATCCCGGAAGGTCAGTCCGGCCACCACCGCGACCGCGGCAAGCACGAACAGTGCAAGATCGTCATACGTCCGCTCGAGGGACCGCCGCGTCGGGGTCTCAAGAACCGAAGTGGTTATCGTTGTCATGGCTGAGTGTGACCCGGCGTCCCCTGGCGACCCCGCTTCCGCGTTTCAGGCCTGTGTTCCCCGCCTCCGTATAGCGCGTCCCGGCTTCCGAGGTGTCGGAATTATGGGAAGGTATGCTTCTCGCAGCGCAGCGGGGACCCGAATTTCGGCTGCTGAGCGCCATATTGGCACAGTCAAATGAACGCCCGCTGAACCACAGGGGCCGGAAGAGCCCGGGAGGAACCTCAATGAATGCCGAGGGTTGGCCGATGTATATTGTGGCGACATCATGACGATGGCTGCACGGCGGACGAGAACTTCAGCAGGATTGGCCGAACTTCCGCTGCAAATTGTCGCGGATTTGGACTAGAAACCGGATTCAAGGACGCGCGCAACCGCAGCTATCTAATGTGATTTCGGTCGGGACACCGTCCGGAACCGGCGCATTAGGGGATGAGTTCGATGATGAGTGCAATGTTGGCCGCCGGAGCCCTCGCCGTGTTGGCCGGGCTCGGGGCGATCGCCTGGGGAATTCCGGTCAAGGAGTTCAGCGTCGGCAATACGCTGATCCTGTCGGGGACCCTTGGCGTCTGCAGCGGGCTGATCCTGTTCGGACTGGCGGCCGTCCTCAGCGAGCTGAAGGTGATTTCGAGCCGGCTGAGGTCGGGTCCGGGCGCCGAGTCCGAGGCCAAGCCTCTGCAGCTCCCGCTCGGCGCCAGCAAGACCGACTTTGAGACCGCCCCGGTGCCGCCGACGGAGGACGTCTGGCGCGAGGGGGGCTCGCCACGTCCGCGTCCCCGCATGCCGGACCTGTCGTCTCCCCTGTCCTCGGGGTTGTCGTCGTCGCCTCTGTCCTCGTCTCCTTTGTCAGGCTCGCTGCGCGCCTCCGAGCCCTTGCCGGCGCCGGACGAGCCGCCAGCCGAACCCGCCGAGCGGCCCAAGCGCAACCTGCTGTTTGCGTCGTCGTCGCGGCGGGAACGGGAGCGCGCGGAGAAGCGCGGCGCCGAGCCGTTGCCGACGGATTTCCGGTCACCGCCCCTCGGCGCACCGCCGCCCATGCCGCTGGACGAGCCTGCCGCGACCGAGTCGGGCCCGTCGGACGGCTGGTCTCGACCGGAGCGGACGCCGGAGCCTCTGCGCCCGCCGTTCCCGCGGCGCTTGGCGCGGGCCGCGCCGGCCTTCGTCGAACCCGAGCCAACCCCGCCGCTGCCTGAGCCGAAGGACCTGGACGCGCCGGCCGTCAGCATCGTCAAGTCGGGTGTGGTGGATGGGATGGCCTATTCGCTCTATTCCGACGGCTCGATCGAGGCGCAGATGCCCGAAGGGATGATGCGCTTTGCGTCGATCGACGAGCTGCGCACCCATCTCGAAGGCCGGACCTGACGCGGCCGGATCACACGGTCAGGTTGAATTCGGCTGGCGTACGGTACGCAGTACTTGGCGGGTGACAGACTTCTCAAGAAGAAGTCCTCACTATCTTGTTATTTTGCCAGTCATTTGCCCATATTGCTTGCAGAATCGCGAGACAACGCTGCCACTCGGCGCGAGTGATACTTGCGATCGAGGGATACTTTGCGATCGACGGTCGCAGGGCGGAGCGGGATGAGGGTTCGATGACCGAAGCGGTCGGCAAGAGCTTTATCGATCTGACGGCCGACATCGTGTCGGCCTATCTCAGCAACAACCCGACACCGGCGGCGGAGATTCCCTCTCTGATCAGCCAGGTGCATGCGGCGCTGACGCGGGTCGCAGCGGGACGAAGCGAGCCCGCGCCGGAGCCGGCGCGGCCAGCGGTCCCGGTGAAGAAATCGATTCACCCGGACTATCTGGTCTGTCTCGAGGACGGCAAGCGCTTCAAGTCGCTGCGGCGACATCTGCGCACGCAGTACAACATGACGCCGGAACAATATCGCGACAAATGGAACCTGCCGCCGGACTATCCGATGGTGGCACCGAACTACGCGGTCACCCGCTCGCAGCTCGCCAAGAAGATGGGCCTGGGCCAGCAGCGGCCCGAGCGGGAGAAGTAGCCGAACCGATCAGGACGCCGTGGCGAGCGCCTCGCGAGCGTCGGCGCGGATGCGCTCGACCATCGAGCGCAGGCCGTTGGAGCGCTGCGGCGTCAGATGCTCGCGGAACCCGAGTTCGTCGAACACCGCGGGCGCATCGATGGTCATGATCTCCTGCGGAGTCCGCCCGGAATACAGCGTCAGCAGAATTGCGATCAGACCACGAACGATGTGGGCGTCGCTGTCGCCGAGATAGTTCAGCACGGGCACGGCGCCGCTGTGATCGACGTGCTTCGACAGCCAGACCTGGCTGGCGCAGCCCTGCACCTTGTTCGCGGCGGAGTGCTCGTCCTCTGGCATCGGCGCCAGGGTGCGGCCGAGCTCGATCACGTAGCGGTAGCGGTCGTCCCAGTCGTCCAGCAGGGCGAAATTGTCGCGGATGTCGTCGATCGTCATGATGCTCTTCGGTCCCGATGTCGGCCTTCATATAGGCGTTCGGGAGGACGAAAGCGACAGTCGGTTCCGTCGCTTCAGGGCGTCGGCGGCAGATGCCATTCGGCGGCGAGATCGTCGGCCGAGAGCGTATCGGCCGGCGCGTCACCCGGCGGAATCTCCTCGAGCACGGGGGCGTCGATCGAGCCGGTGTGATCGTTGCCGCGCTTGTCGAGACTGGCCGGCTTCACCGGGCCGATGAACTTGTCGGCGCCGGCCGGCTTCTCCGCGGCGTCGGACTTGTCGGTGATGATCTGGTAGATCTTGCGCGCGCCTTCCTGGGCGCGGTGGCCGATTACGGTCGCGGCCTGGCCGCCGACCTCGCAGGCCTGCGGCTGGCGCTTGCAGAACTGGCTCATGTCGGAGACGGCCGCGGTCGCGGCCTGCACGGCTTCGTGCGCATTGATCTGCGGCAGCTTGTCGGCGTCCGGGCTCTTCTCGCGCGGCAGCAGCACCAGCACGAGTCCGAGCCAGAATGCCATCCGAAGCAGAAAGAACATCACGCAACCCCGACCGTGCTGCTGATCTCGCGTGCTCAAGTCGCGCAACGGGATCGCAGCTGATTGTTCTATGTCGCGACTGCTTGCATTGGGCTTAATTGGTTGAGATTTCGCGAAGTCGGGCGCTGGATTTTTTTCGGAGTAAATTTTTCATTGGCGCCGGGCGCACGCGCCGTGCAACCGGCTGTAGATCGCGCCGCTTTCGCAACCGCAGGCCCGGCCGG
The DNA here is from genome assembly GCF_032484415.1 of Bradyrhizobium sp. SZCCHNS30572. Lineage (NCBI taxonomy): Bacteria > Pseudomonadati > Pseudomonadota > Alphaproteobacteria > Hyphomicrobiales > Nitrobacteraceae > Bradyrhizobium > Bradyrhizobium sp. SZCCHNS30572. Next base: position 258,213 of record NZ_JAUESY010000011.1, read on the forward strand.
AAACGATGCATTCACCATCCCGGCCGAATGGCGGGCTCACCGCAGTCTGGCCCTTAGCGTTCGCTTAATGCGAGTCTGACACGGTGACTTCCGACGACAGGGGGCGTCCCGGCGCGTTCTCTTTGTGAGAACCACCGACAGGCCGAGGCGCGAGAGCCGTGAGTGTGTTGAGTATCATCCGCGATTGTCTCGATGCGTTATTGCATCCATCGGCTCGAACTGATGCGATGACGCGCGCGCGCCATCGCGCCTTCATCGCGCCGCGCCTGCTGGGCAGCCTCGCCGCCTTCGCCGTGTTTCCTGCCTTTCTCGCGATGCGCGGTGCGCCGAGCGCGCTCGAGGTCGGCGCGCTGTCCTGGCTGATCGCGCCCATTCTGCTGTCCTGGTATCTGTCGCGCACCGGCCGCTACGAGAGCGCCTGCGCGCTGTCGTCGCTGGCACTGTCGGCGCTGATCATGGCGGTGTCGATCGAGACCGGCGGCATCGAATCCTTTGCCGCGGTGTGGCTGATCGTCGTCCCCCTGGAAGCCTCGTTCTCGGCCTCGCGCCGCGTCGTCGTGTTCTCCGCGGGGCTCGCACTGTGCTGCGCGCTGCTGCTGATCCTCATCGGTCATTTCGGCTGGCTGCCGAAGCCCGAGACCAACCCCGCCTTGCGCACCGGGCTGCTCGCGTTCGGCGTCGCCTCAGCCACGCTCTATGCGGCCGTGCTCGCGTTTGCCGCCGACACGCTCGCGCGCACCAGCGTGACGCTGCTGTCGATGGAGGAGGAGCGCTATCGCCTGCTCGCGCGCAATATGAGCGACGTGATCTCCCGTCACCGCCGCAACGGCGCGGTCATGTTCATCTCGCCGGCGGCCGAGACGCTGCTCGGCGCGCCGGTCGCGCAGCTGCACGGCCACGGCCTGTTCGAACGGGTCCATGTCGCCGACCGGCCGGCCTATCTCACGGCGCTGTCGGAAGCGGCGGGCGGCAGCGAAGCCTCGAGTGTCGAGTTCCGCCTGCGCCGCGATGCGCCGGGCGAGGGCCGCGGCTTTCATCATCCGGTCGATTTCATCTGGGTCGAAATGCGTTGCCGCCCGCTCGACCGCATCGGCGTGGCGCCGGGCGGGTCGGAGCAGGAGGTGGTCGCGGTCATGCGCGACGTCACCGATCGCAAGCTGCAGGAGCAGGCGCTCGAATTGGCGCGCAGCGCCGCCGAGCGCGCCGACGCCGCGAAGACGCGATTCCTCGCCACCATGAGTCACGAGCTGCGCACGCCCTTGAACGCCATCATCGGCTTCTCCGAGATGCTGATGCAGGAGCAGGTGCTGGTGCTGAACGCGGCGCGGCGCCGCGAATATGCGCAGCTCATCAATGATTCCGGCCAGCATCTGCTGTCGGTCGTGAACGGCATCCTCGACATGTCGAAGATGGAGTCCGGCAATTTCGAGCTGACGCCGGAGCCGTTTGCGCCGCGAGTGGCGCTTATCAATTGCTGCAACCTGCTGGCGCTGCGGGCGCGCGAGAACGGTGTCGATCTGTCGGCCGACGTGCCGCAGGACCTGCCGATGGTCACCGGTGATCCGCGCGCCTTCAAGCAGATCGTGCTCAACCTCGTCTCCAATGCCATCAAGTTCACCGAGCGCGGCGGCCATGTCACAGTCTCGGCGGGCGTCGACGGCGCGCGCCTGCTGCTGCGAATCACCGACACCGGCGTCGGCATCGCCGCCGATGATCTCAAGCGCATCGGCGATCCGTTCTTCCAGGCCGGCAAGACCTACCAGCGCCGTCACGAGGGAACCGGCCTCGGGCTGTCGATCGTCAAGAGCCTCGTGACCTTGCACGGCGGCGAAATGTCGATAGAAAGCAAGATCGACGAGGGGACCACGGTCACGATCGCGCTGCCGATCAACTTCGTGGCCGAGGCCGCTGCGGGCGCCACCGTCACGCCGCTGTCACCCTCGCGCTCCGCCCAGCCAGGGCAGGTCATGCAGGTGAAGAAGAGTGCCTAGACGAGCTGCAGAGGATGATCCGGCGCCGCCGCGCCGTCGCAAGCGCGCCGCTGCGGCCGTCGTCGACGTGGCGGAGGGGCGCGGCTGGCTGCTGCGGGCCATGCTCTACAGTCCGAAGGATCTGTTTGCGGGCCTGCTGGCCTGCGCGGCTGGCAGCGCCATCGTCGTCAATGCCGTGTTCCTGCAATCGGGACCGCATCCGGCGCCGATGTTCGGGTCCATTGTGACCATTCCGCCCCATCTGACGAGCTCCAATCCGCTGCCGCGGCCCCGGCCGATGGACATCTCGCCTTTGGATCCGAAGGTGATCGAGACGCGGCCCGCCGAAACCAGGGCGGCGGAGCAGAGGGCGGTCGAGCAACGCGCCACCGAGCCGCGTCCGGATCAGAAATATGCCGATCCTCTGGCCGATCTCGTCCGCTCGGTCAGCGGCGGTCAGGGCAACGTGCCGCGTCCGCAACCGACGCAGCAGGGCGGCAATGTCCGTCGTGTCGCCGCGGTCCAGCGTGCGCTGACCGAATACGGCTATGGCCAGTTGAAGCCGACGGGGATGGTCGGCTCCGACACCCTGGCCGCGATCCAGAAGTTCGAGCGCGAGCGCAAGCTGCCGGTAACGGGCCAGGTGTCGGACCGCCTGGTGCGCGAGCTTGCGATTGTCATCGGTCATCCGATCGAATAGAGCAGGGGCGGCTGCGACGTGCAGCGCGCTTGCACCTGCATCGAACCATCATGCGATTGAAGAGCAGCATCTGGGTGAGCGCCTATCTGCGGCGTTGCCAGTCGGCCGGCGCGTTCAGCGCGATCCGCCACCGTGGCGCGGAGGAAGCCGGCGCGGTCTTCGTCAAGGTCGCGATGATGGATGGCACGGCCCAGCTCTATGTCCCCGCCCCGCAGACCGTCTATGACGACAGCCAGCCGATCGACCGCTTCTTCGTACCGATATCGCCGCAGCCGATCGCGGAAGCGCAGATCGAGGAGCGGCTCGTCAAGGAGCTGCGCTTCGATCCCGACGCCTGGATCATCGAGACCGAGGACAGGCAGGGCCGTCATTTTCTCGATCTCGTGCGCGAGCGTCCCTGATCATCGCTAAGATTCGGGACAGCGATCGCGCGTCAGCGCTTGAAGCCATCGGTCCCCGTGCGCACGATCGGCCTCGTCGCGGTGCCGGCCCGCGCCGTGCTGCCACGGACGTGCTGACGTTCGTCGTCATAGAGCGCCGTGCGATGCTTGGCCCTGATCGCGGCCATCCCGGAGCCGCGCCAGGCCGCCAGCATGATCAGCGCCGCGCGCTCGCTGAGCCGCTCGTAGAAGCGTGACAGCCGAAACACGGTCTGGACGGACTGGCCCATCTCGGGCTTGAGGAACAGCAGTACGCGCTCGAACACCGGCGCCGGCATGCCGAGCGCCTTTGCGGCGCAGGCCAGCGGCTCGCCATGGGGATCGTTGACAACCTCGTGGGTCATGCGTGAGGGCAGGATCAGGCTCTCGCCGAGCTCGATCGTGAACGTCTCGACGTCGGCGTTGAACGCGGCCATCTCCAGCGCCTCGATCGCATGCACCGCGCGGTGCAACGGCGTCGGCGCGGCGGGCCTCAGCGGCGTGGTGGCGAGGTTCTGCAGGATGGCGATGCGTTCGTGCGAGGCGGCGCGCATGAACATCTCGCTGAGCTCGGCGGCATCCTTCGGCTGCATCGACAATCCGGACGCCGCGTCGTCGCGCGGCGGGATCGGAGGCGACGAGCGAAGCGATGCGGGAATGGGGCCGGCGAGCGGCGGCGTCGGCTCGCTCTGCGCCGGGCGCAAGCCCAGCTTGTTCAGGATCTCGATCGGCGTCGCCGGATAGATCGCCAGCCGCGCACGCACCGCCGCACGGGTCGCATCGTCGACGTCGTCGACCAGACGGGAGGCCAATTCGACGAACTGCCGCTCCTCGTCGGCGGAATGCGCGTTCGCCTGGACATAGAGGTCGGTCAGGACGCGCAGCAGAGTGGGCTTGATGTCGACGCCCTCGCGGCGCGAGAGCGTGAGCAACCCGTCGAAGCCGGGGAACAGCGATGATCTTGTCATGTCGGGGTACGCAACTTCGGCAATCGTTGCGCCGATTAGAGCGGAGTTGTTTTAATACGGCGTTAAGGAAAACAATCGGTGAAGATGGGCCGAAATGACCCGGTGAGACAAAGGCGCAACGCTGGCTTGCCTTCTCTCCCGCCGGTGCACGCGATCCGTGTCGGGCGGCCCGCGCATTAATATCCTCTTAACCACGTCCTGATCTTAATCGATCCGTTCGATGATCTCGCCTTGGCCGCGTCACGCGGCCAGCCTGATCTTCGCCGCGCCGAATGCCAACGTGCAGCTTCATGCGCCGGCATTCGTGATCGTCAGTTCTGCGTGCCCTCTTGCCTGCGAAGTTCGGGCGACGGGGAGTTTTCAGGGGGTAAGAACTTCGGGCACGAAAGAGAGTGGACATGGCGACCATCATTGAATTCCCGGCGGACGTTGCGCGTCGCGCGCGGCCTGCCGTGACCGGCGCGCCGCAGGAGGGCATGGGAACGATCCTGATTCTTCCCGTCGTTCGGATCGAGCGCGAGACCACGACCGACGATAGCGGACCCCGCGAGGGCACAGCGCCAAGCCGCCGTCGCCGTCGCCGCTGACAGGTCGGGGGAAAGGGGAATGCCGGCCATCGTGAATCCGGTCCGGCGCGCGCTGCCGGTGTTCGCACTCGTTCTCGTCGGCGGACTGCTCGGCGCCTGCAGCGGCGGCGATTTCGGCCGCACCCGCGCCGACATGCGCAATGACGACATGCACAAATGGATCGGGGCGGAAGCCACCGCCAGCGTCGGCGTCAAGCCGTCGCAGTTCCAACTGACCGACAATGAGCGCCAGCTGCGCGATCTCGCTTATCCGCTGATCGAGCCACCGCATTCGCGCCCTGCCTGGAAGAGCGTGTTCGGCGACTATCAGCCGTCGGCCTCGCCGTGGCGCCAGAAGGTCGTGTTCGACCGCACAGCCTATGGGCGGGCCTTGATCGACGAGCCGCACCGCTCGCACGCCTCGCGCTACACCCAGCTGATCGACGACGTGCGCGACGACATCACCCGCTTCGAGCCGTTCTTCGCGTCGGCCATCCGCGTCATCGATCTCGATCGCAAACGCGATGCCAGCATGAAATACATGACCGAGCTCTCGCCGCGCGAGCAAGCCGATGCCGTCGCGCGCATGCAGGAGAACTCGCTGATCGTGCAATGGGTGCAGATCAGCCTGGAGCAGCGCGTCTCGTCCTACCGCTGGGCCTTGGAGCGCCTGGTGCTGCAGGCGCCCGACGGCATGGCCGCCGAGGCCGATCGCCTGATCCACGAACTGGCGGCTCAGACCGCCAATCCGCCGGTCGCCGCGCGGCCCCTGATCGAACGGCCGCTGACGACGCGGGGCTAGCCCGGCGCGACCTTGCTCCGGCGCCGGCCTGGCTTGGCCGGTGCTCCCTTTTGCCGCCCTGCTGTCGCACGGAGCTTCTGCGGCGCTGCCGCGCGCAGCGTCGCGATCAAGATCTTCAGCGCCTCGGATGGAGCACGCGCGGCGGAGTAGGCGAGTCCGACCTGGCGCTTCAACGTCATCTCGATCTCGCGGACCGCAACGTCGCTTCGGCCGTGCACGACGCCTTCGGGAACGATCGCGACGCCGACGCCGGCTGCGACCAGCGCCAGGGCCCAATCCTCGGTTTCGGCGATGGCGGCGATCTCGCGCGGCCCGCCGCTGCGTCGCGCCAGCGCGCTGTGCTCGCAATGGCAGCGGTCGATCATGGCGACGTCGGCGAGGTCGGCCGCGCGCAGGCGCGGCTTCAGCGTGAGCGGATGCGCAAGCGGCAAAGCCGCGACATAGCGCTCGCTCCACAGCGGCAGGAAATGCTCGCCGTCGCCGACCAGGCTTTTTGAGACGATGCGTCCGTCGGCCCGCTCGGTCGGACCGACGATGTGAAGCCTGAGATCCTCGCGCGCCGTGAGCGGCTTGAGCAGCGCGGTCACGCGCCGGCCGTCGAGGGTGCGCATGAGCCCGAGCTTGAGCGCCTGCTTCGGCGCGCCGTGCCGGAACAGGTTGCGGGCGGCATCGGCTTCGCCGACGATCCGGCGCGCGATCGGCTGCAGGCGCTCGGCCGCCTCCAGCGGCACGACACCCTTGCGGTGGCGGAGGAACAGCTCGGTGCCGAGCTCGGCCTCGAGGTTGGCGATCGCCAGCGAAATCGATGGCTGCGAGACGAAGCAGCGCGCCGCTGCCCTGGTCAGGCTGCGTTCCTCGAACACGGCGGAGAAATAGCGGAGCTCGCGGATATCCATAGGAGCAGCCTATGATGCGTATCACTGATCAATATTTTACTTATCTCTGCCCGGCCCGCAAGGATGCGCCCGATATCGGCAATGAAGGAGAAGATCGATGCGCGTCCACCACCTCAACACCGGCACGATGTGCCCACGCGGCGGCCGGCTGGTGAGCGGCAGCGGCGGCCTGTTCGCGCGCGCCCGCCTCGTCTGCCACTGCCTGCTGATCGAGAGTGATGACGGCCTGGTCCTCGTCGACACCGGTATCGGCACCGGCGACATCGCGGCGCCCGCACGATTGGGGGCACGCTGGGTGAGGCAGGCTGCGCCGCTTCTCGATGCGTCGGAGACGGCGCTGCAGCAGGTAAAGGCATTGGGCTTCTCGCCCGACGACGTCAGGCACATCCTGCTCACGCATCTCGACCGGGACCACGCCGGCGGCATCGGCGATTTCCCGAAGGCCAAGGTGCACGTTCATCGCGGGGAGCATGCGATGGCCGTCGAGGGGTCTCCGGCGCCGCCGCGCGGTCGCTATGTCGCCGGCCAATGGCGGCATCGTCCCGACTGGCAGTTCTACGGCGACGACGGCGAGGACTGGTTCGGCTTTCGCGGTGTCCGCGCTGCCGTGGATCGCAGCGGCGACATCCTGATCGTTCCTCTGCCGGGCCATACCCGCGGCCATTGCGGCGTCGCCGTGCGACGCGGCGACAAATGGCTGCTGCACGCCGGCGATGCCTATTTCTTCCACGGCCAGCTCGATCCGCGGCCACGGATGCCGCTGCTGCTCGGGCTGTTCCAGCGCAAGGGCGATCAGGATCGCACGATGCGGATCGCCAACCAGGAGCGGCTGCGGCGCTTGAAATGCGACCATGGCGACCGGGTCACGATCGTGAACAGCCACGATCCCGTCGCCTACGAGGCGTGCCGCTGCGGTGATCGGGCCGCAGCGCTCATTCCGGCCTGAGCAGGCGGAACGCCTCCTCGAGCAGATGCGGCGTGTGCTTGCCGGTCGAATCGCGGCAGGCGCGTTCGAAATAATCCGCCAGCGCCGGCCGGAATTTTGGATGCGCCGCCTGATCGATGATGGTGCGGGCGCGCTGTTTGGGCGACAGGCCGCGCAGATCGGCGAGGCCGCGCTCGGTCACCAGAACCTGCACGTCGTGCTCGGTGTGGTCGACATGGGTGACCATCGGCACGATGCAGGAGATCGTCCCATTCTTCGCCGTCGAGGGCGTCATGAAGATCGACAGATAGGCGTTGCGGGCGAAGTCCCCGGAGCCGCCGATGCCGTTCATGATGCTGCTGCCGCGCACGTGGGTCGAGTTGACGTTGCCGTAGATGTCGGCCTCGATCATGCCGTTCATGGCGATGACGCCGAGCCGGCGGATCACCTCGGGGTGGTTGGAGATCTCCTGCGGCCGCAGCACGATGCGGTCGCGCAGGAACTCGATCTCGCGGTTGAATTCGATCGCCGCTTCCGAGCTCAGCGACAATGCCGTCGCGGAGGCGAGATCCATCCGCCCCGAGCGGATCAGGTTCAGCATGCCGTCCTGCAGCACCTCGGTGTAGGCGGTGAGATGCGGGAACGGCCCGTCGTCGAGCCCGGCCATCACGGCGTTCGCGACGTTGCCGACGCCCGATTGCAGCGGCAGCAGATTGCGCGGCAGGCGGCCCTGCTTCACCTCGTGCGCGAAGAACTCCAGGATGTGCCCGGCGATCGCGCCGGAGACGTCGTCGGGGGCGGCGAAGCTCGTGTTGCGGTCGGGCGCGTGGGTCTCGACGACCGCGATGACCTTGTCCGGATTGCAGCGATAGGTGGTCTCGCCGATGCGGTCGCCGGGCGCCAGGATCGGGATCGGCTTGCGATGCGGTGGCAGGCGGGTGCCGTAATAGACGTCGTGCATGCCGAGCAGCGCCGGGTTCATCCACGAATTGACTTCGATGATGACGCGGTCCGCCAGATCGAGCCAGGTCTTGTTGTTGCCGATCGAGGTCGAGGGGATCAGCCGCCCGTCGGGCAGGATGCCGGCGCATTCGATCACGGCGACGTCGAGATGGCCGAGAAAACCGAACCACACGAACTGTGCGACATGGCTGAGATGCAGATCGATATAGTCGATGCTGCCGGCGTTGATGCGCTGTCGTGTCGCCGGATCGGACTGATAGGGCAGGCGCAGGTCGATGCCATCAGCCCGGGCGAGCGCGCCGTCGAGCTCGGGCGCGGTGCTCGCCCCGGTCCACACGCCGACGCGGAACGGCTCGCCGCGCGCATGCGCGGCTTCGATCCGGCGCGCCAGCGCGAGCGGCACCGCCTTCGGGTAGCCCGACCCGGTGAAGCCGCTCATGCCGACATGGTTGCCGGGCTCGACCAGCGCGGCCGCCTCGTCGGCCGACATGATCTTGGCGCGCAGCGCCTGTGACATCACCTGCGATGAACTCATCGTGCAAACTCCATGCGCGATCGTTCAGACCGCCAAGTCCGCGCTGTTTAAGGTGTGCCCTCGACGGGTGATTTGACAGGGGTCAAGCCGCAACGGCCCGTGCGTGCATCACAGCCCTGCAAGGCGCGCGCGCCGCAGCTCCCGGACTTTCGCCGCCCGCGAGCGCTCCGTCAGCATGTTGGCCTTGCTGTAGCGCGGGTCGCCGGTGACCTCGTCGCCGACCCAGTCGGGAAGGGTCACGATGGTCGTTTCGGTCGGCAGCTCGATCTCGGCGATGACGACGCCTTCGAGCGCGTCGTGGTAGACGTCGACTTCCCAGACGCCGCTTTCGGCCGGCACATAGTGACGCGTCTTCTCGAGGATGCGTCCGCTGCAATGCGCGAACAGCATCGCGGCGTGGTCCGCGGGAATATCGTACTCGAATTCATCTCGGATCAGGCCGCGGCGGCCGCTCTTCACGCACAGCGTCGTCCGGTTGCCATAGCAGCGAACGCGGACCTTGAGGCCGTCCTGACGTGCGACGAGGCCGTCGCGAAGGCGTTCACTGTGCGTCGCCTGATCCCGCCAAGCATCGGACTTGACGAGAAACTTCCGTTCGATTTCGAGAGGCATGACCTGATGTTGAGCGAAGCGCCGCCGTCCTGATCCATCATAGCAGCGGCGCGCGACAACGACTATGCCACCAAGGATGAAGAGAGTGTTGTCGAATTCGTCTAGGACGTCGTATTGACTTATCGTTTGCCGCGCGGCTTCTCGGCCTTGGCCGGTGCCTCGGTCTGTACGCCGCAGCTTGCCGCTGCAAGGGAGGCCTGCGCCTGCGGCATGAGACCGGGCTCGGCGGCCAGGGCCTTCAGCACGATCAACCCGGTCGTCGTCGGCGAATCGATGATCAGCCGGTCGGCGGCCGTGATCTCCTCGTCCTCGGGCAGGTCTTCGTGCTGCGCCTCGGTCATCAGGTTGAGCTCGATCACGCGCTTGCCGGCGGAGCGGTCGTTGATGGCGTAGTAGGCGATCTCGTTGCGCGTGTAGAACGATACCGACGTATAGGCCTGGCTCACCGGAACCGTGAGCTTGAGCGGTCCGTCGGACAGATCATAGCGGCAGATCGCCATGGCGAACGCCGGATCCATGAACGGCATCGGTGAATTGCCGGGATCGGCCAATGGCAACTGCGTCACGGCGTTCAGCTTGGTCATCGGCGTCAGCCGGGAGTAGGCGTCCTGGGTCGAGATCCGCGGCAGCGCCAGCACGCTGACGAGATGGACCACGCCGCCGAGCAGCACGCCGACCACGACCGTGAACAGCAGCCGGATCATGATGGGCAACCTACTGTCGTGATCGACGGCATCGGTGCGTCGCGCTGCGTGCGGGTCGCGACGCCGACCGGCGTGTCGTAGAGCCGCAGCATCAGCGCGTAGCGCTCGATGCCGCCGGTCGGCAGCCAGTTGCCGGAGCGCGAGCGCGCGGCGACACGAATCTCGAAGGAGCCATCGGCACCTCGTACCAGCTCCTGGCTGGTGAAGCCGTAGCGCTGCAGCGTGTTGGCGACGAGGTGGCCCTTGCGGTCGTAGAGCGTGAGCGTCCAGAACCGGGCGGGTGGCGTGACGCCGCTGACCAGGATGTCGCAGCGCCCGTCGAGCGGCTTCCTCTTGTCGTCCGTGGTGGCGGTGAAGGCCACGCCGTCGCCGGTGCCGATCGGCAATTCGCCATTGCGGGTGATGGTCGCGCGCGCATAGGGGTCGACATCGGCCGTGCCGGTTTTCGGACGCGCCGTCCAGGCGCCGATCGTCAGCGTACCGAACTCGGTGCCGCGGGTCGTCGTCATCCACGTCGCGCCGATGCCGACGCCGGTGGCGATCAGGAGCGTAACCAAGGTGATGAAGAGCAGCCGCACGGGGATCGCTGACGTCAGTTCTTGCGCAGGGCAGGGGTGGTGACGCCGTCGGCCGTTGCCGCGGCGTAGTTCTCAGGGAAGGCCAGCGCGCTCGATGAGACCGGCTTGCCGGGCTTGCGCGGATCGGCAGGCGCGGCCTTCTCGGCGAGGCGCGCCGCATCGTCCAGCATCTTCTCGACCTGAACCAGCACCTCGGCGCCGCGGCGGGTCAGGATCGGCGGCGGACCGGGCTTGATCTCCAGCGTCTTCGGCTGGCCGGCCTGTGCCATCGCGGCGGACGCCGACTGCGGCAGCTTTTCGCCCATGCCGACGCCGGGCAGCTCCTTCACCTCGACGCCCTGATGCGCGGCGACCATGATGTCGTGCCACGTCTGCGCCGGCAGCGAGCCGCCGGTCATACGGTTGGTCGGCGAATAGTCGTCATTGCCGTACCAGACCGCGCAGGTGAAGTTGCCGGTGTAGCCGACGAACCAGGCGTCCCGATAGGCGTTGGTGGTGCCGGTCTTGCCGGCGGTCGGAATGCCGTCGAGTGCGGCGCGGCGTGCGGTGCCTTCGCTGACCACGTGGCTCATCATGCCCGCCATGTCGGCGGCAACCGAGGCCGGGATCGCCTGCTTCGGCTTCGGCCCGTCACGGTCCCAGCGCCAGACCAGATCGCCGGCGCCGGTGCGGACCTCCAGCACGGAATGCGGCGTCACCGCCTTGCCCTTGTTCGGGAAGGTCGCATAGGCGACCGCGTGCTCCAGCACCGTGACCTCGTCGGAGCCGATCGGCATCGACGGGGTGTCGGGCAGCGGCGCCTTGAGGCCGAAGCGCCGCGCGACCTCGATGATCTTGGCGCGGCCGGCCTTCGGACCCTCCTTGCCGCCGAGCGCGATCGACAGTTTGACCGGGACAACGTTGATCGAGCGGGTGATCGCCTGGGTCAGCGTCACCGAGCCGGAATAGGAATGGCCATAATTCTGCGGGCACCAGTTGCCGATGCAGACCGGGCCGTCGACCACGATCGAGGTCGGCTTGAAGCCGTTCAGCAGTGCGGTGGTGTAGACGTAAGGCTTGAACGACGATCCTGGCTGCCGGTAGGCGTCGACTGCGCGGTTGAACTGGCTGGCACCATAGTCGCGGCCGCCGACCATGGCGCGGATGCCGCCGTCGAGGTCGGAGACGACGGTTGCCGCCTGGGTCGCGTGATAGTCGCGGCCGAACTGGCGCAACTGGTTCTCGATCGCCTCATCGGCCGCATGCTGCACGGTCATGTCGATCGAGGTCCGCACCACGAAGACGCGCTCGGTGTAGGATTTCGGGAACGTGTCGACCAGCTTGCGCATCTCGTCGAAGGCGTAGTCGAGGAAGTAGTTCGGCGAGCTTTCGTCGCGGCGGTCGACTGCGAAGGCCGGGTTGCGGCGGGCGCCGAACACCTGGCCCTCGGTCATGAACCCGGCATCGACCAGATTGTCGAGCACGACGTTGGCGCGGGCGCGGGCGGCGGGCAGGTTGATGTGGGGGGCGAACTTGGTCGGCGCCTTGAACAGCCCGGCAAGCATCGCGGCTTCGGCGAGGTTGATGTCGCGCACCGACTTGTTGAAATAGAAGTGTGCCGCGCCGTCGACGCCGAAGGTGCCGCCGCCCATATAGGCGCGGTCGAGATAGAGCTTGAGGATCTCGTTCTTGGTCAGCCGGGTTTCCAGCCAGATCGCCAGGAACGCCTCGTTGACCTTGCGCTCGATGGTGCGCTCGTTGGACAGGAACAGGTTCTTGGCGAGCTGCTGGCTGATCGAGGAGCCGCCCTGGCGGACGCCGCCGGCCTGGGCGTTGGTGACGAGGGCGCGCGCCGTGCCGGCAATGTCGATGCCGAAATGGTCGTAGAAGCGGCGGTCCTCGGTGGCGAGCGTCGCCTTGATCAGATTGTCCGGGAAGTCCTCCAGCGGAATCGAATCATTGTGCTTGATGCCGCGGCTGCCGATCGGGTTGCCGTAGCGGTCGAGGAAGGTGACGGCGAGGTCGGACTTCTTCAGCCAGTCCTCATCGGCAGTTTCCCGGAAGGCGGGGATCGCGAGCGCCAGCATCAGCACCAGGCCGCCGAGCCCGATCGTGGCCGCCTCCGAGAACGGCTCGACGAACACCCAGCGCTTCCAGCCGCCGACATAGAAGCGGTCCATGAACGCCGAATAGCGCTCATACAGCTCGCGGGTGCCGCGCAGGGAGGAGAACAGCGTCGAATCGAAGCGGGCGTCGAGATCCAGGCGGAAATTGTTGATCCGCTTCTTCCAATCGTCTGGAATGATCTGCCGCACGGGAACCCTGGTCGTTTCGAAAGCGTGTCAGCTGGCTTCGAAAGCACTCAGCAAGTGGGGCTGGGGGCCATCGAAGGGTCTTGCGCGATTGTTGCGGCAAACCCATGGCACTGCACAGTCAGCCGCCCGAACCCGAGCACCTGACCCCAAGCCGCGTTGCCGGCGCCGCCGCCGGAGTGACTCAATCATCTATCTAGCCGAGCGGGGGTCACAAACCAATGGTTCCGCTCACAATTTGATGCACAAAGCTAACGTGCCGCCGTCATCGGCAAAGCCCCTTGCGCGGCTCGGGGCCGGGCACCTAGATGGCGGCCACCTCACGCCCTCTTTGAGAATCGCCCGATGACCGCACCGCTCAAACGTCCCTCGGGCCAGGAGGGAATGTTCTGGAAAACCAAGATCTTGGAAGAGATGTCCGAGGCGGAATGGGAGAGCCTCTGCGACGGCTGCGGGCGCTGCTGCCTGGAGAAGCTGGAAGACGAGGATACCGGCGACATCTACTTCACCCACATTTCCTGCAAGCTCTTGGATGCCGGGCTATGTGCCTGCAAGGACTACCCGAATCGTTCCGAACAGGTGTCGGATTGCGTTCGCCTGACACCTGAGAACGTCCGCACGCTGACCTGGCTGCCACCGAGCTGCGGCTACCGCCTCGTGGCTGAGGGGCGCGATCTCTACTGGTGGCATCCCCTGATCTCGGGCGATCCTCAGACGGTCCATGAAGCCGGCGTCTCGGTGCGTGGCCGGGTCGAGGGCACCGAGGACGACGTTCCGGACGACCAGCTCGAGGACCACATCGTGCAGTGGCCGGTGCTGCTGCCGAAGCGGGCCAAGTTGAAGCGAAGGCCGAAATAGCGCGATCACCTCGCACCCGCAGCAAGTCACGATGATGCGACCGTTCCCGTGCTGTCGGAATGCACCCATGCACCCGACCCGCTGCCGCACGGGAAAATTATGCCTTAAGTAGTTCGCCAGACAGCGAATCCGCGCGGCGTCGTCGCGCCCGGGCACGGCATTCATCCCATGAACAAGTTTGATCGGCAGACGCATTACCCTGCCGCGTCCCAATCCCTGCCCGAAGAGATCGCCGCCGAGCTGCCGGCCATTCCGCCGCAGGTTCAGGCGATCGAGGATGCGCCGTCGCTTGCGCCGCCGGTGCCGCTGACCCAGGCCGAGGTGCGCACCATCCTGATGAGCCTGCTGCTGACGATGTTCCTGGCCGCGCTCGACCAGACCATCGTGGCGACCGCGCTGCCGACCATCGGCCGCGAGTTTCAGGACGTCACCAATCTCTCCTGGGTGATCACCGCCTACCTGCTGGCGTCGACCGCGGTGGCGCCGGTGTTCGGCACGCTCTGCGACATCTATGGCCGCCGCTCGATGATCATCACCGCGCTCAGCCTGTTCGTGGTCGGCTCGGTGGTCTGCGCGCTGGCGCCGAACATGCCGGTGCTGATCCTCGCCCGCGGCCTGCAGGGGCTCGGCGGCGGCGGCATCATGCCGGTGGTCCAGACCGTGATCTCCGACGTCGTCAGCCCGCGCGAGCGCGGCCAGTACCAGGCCTATTTCAGCGGGGTCTGGCTGCTCGCCGGCCTGCTCGGGCCGGTGATCGGCGGCTTCTTCGCCGACCATCTGCACTGGTCGATGATCTTCTGGATCAATGTCCCGCTCGCGATCGCGGCGCTCGCATTGCTGCTGCCCAAGATGGGCCGGCTGCCGGTCTATCACCGGCTGCGCAAGGTCGACTGGGCCGGCGGCCTGCTGCTGATGGCCTCGGCCGTCGTGTTCATGCTGGTGCTGACCTGGGGTGGCCACAAGCTGGCCTGGCTGTCGCCGACCCTGCTGGCGATGATCGGCAGCGCGGTGGCGCTCGGCTTGGCTTTCGTCTGGCACGCCAAGCGGGCCGATGAGCCGTTCCTGCCGCTGTCGCTGATGGGCGGCACGGTGGTGCCCTACGGCATGCTGGCGAGCGGCTGCGCACTCGGCGCCCTGATCGGGCTCACGGTCCATCTGCCGCTCTATTACGAACTGGTCTATCATTTGACCCCGAGCCAGGCCGGCCTCGGCCTGATTCCGATCGCGGCGATCTCGACCCTCGGCGCCGCGGTTGCCGGCCGCACCATGGCCCGGGTCAAGCACTACAAGCGCGTCGCCATCGTGGGCACGATCATCGGCACCATCGCCGCCGCGGTCATGACGGTGACGACGCCCTCGCTCTGGGTGCTGATGGCGCTGCTGTCGATCTACGGCATCGGGCTCGGCACGGCGTTCCCGATCTCGGTGGTGTCGCTGCAGAACGCGGTGGACCGCTCCCAGATCGGCACCATCACCGGCGCCATGAACTTCTTCCGCTCGATGATGTCCTCGTTCACGGTCGCGGCCTTCAGCGCCATCCTGCTGATGGCGCTGGGCGCCGACATTTCGCTGGCGGAGGGCGCCCATGGCGCGGTCAGCGGCATCGCGGAAGCCGACATGATCCATGCCTTCCGCTTCGTCTATGCCGCGGCCACCGCGATGCTGGCCTGCGCCTCCGTCTGCATGATGCTGATGGAGGAGCGGCCGCTGGCCGGCCCGTCGCGCAGCGAGGCGGTCGAGCTCGCCGAGTAGGAAAGCAGGGTGGGCACGGCGCCATCACCATCGCGCGTGACGAGAGGGCAAGTCAGCGCCTTTGCATACCCAACGATTCGTTTAGATCATGATGCGATTCCACGGAAGCGCATCATGATCTCATCTCTTTGTTTGAGCATGATCTTTTCGGAAAACCGGTTTCCATTTTTCCGGATCATGCTCCAGTTGGCGCCGCTACTCGCGTGGTTGCACGATCTCGACGTTGTCCTGCCCGCGGGAGCCGTCGTCGGCGGATGACTTGACCAGACCAGCCTCGACGCGGCGGGCGAATTCCGTGGTCGCGCCGCCTGCGAGCTCCTTGGCCTGACTGATCCATTGCTCGCGCTCGATTCGTCCTGCGAACGCCAGATACGAGCCGACCCATTTGGCGTGCTCGGCGGTCCAGGCCGCGATCTGCGCGAAATGCCAGATGCCGAGGCCGTGCAGCCGCGCCTCGTTCTGCTTGCCGATGCCCTTGATCAGCTTGAGATCGTCGGCCTGGCCGCCGCGCGGCGCGACGAGCCCGAGCGGGCGGGCGCCGCCGTGGACGTCCTCGTTCTCGACGGGCGGCATCAGCGCCGGCAGGTGGGCCAGGAGGTAGCTCGCCTCGTCCTCGCTCAGCGGCGCGTCGGCGTGTTCGTCGATGGTGATCGCGCCGGACTTCACCGCGCTGGAATGCGCGGTGTCGAGGCCGGCCGCGAGCAGCTTGGCCTGCGCGATCCAGTGCTCGCGCTCGATCCGGCCGGGAAAGGCCATGTGATGGCCGACCCAGCTCGCATGGTCAGGCGTCCACGCCGCGATCTGGCTGAAATGATGCACGCCGATGTCATTGAGGACGCGCTCGTTCTTGGGTCCGATGCCCTTGATCAGCTTGAGATCGTCGGCGGCGCCCTCGGGGGCGGGCAGGGCCGGCGGTCTGTCGTCGGCCGAGGCCGGGCTCTCCGGGGCCGATGATGCGGCGACCTCGGCGGCAAGCCGTTCGGCCTCGGCGTCGGCGGCAAGGCGATCGGCTTCCGCGCGTGCGGCCGCTTCGGCGGCGAGGCGATCGGCCTCAGCCTTGGCGGTCGCTTCGGCCGCGAGACGCCGGGCTTCCGCCTCGGCTTTCGCAACGGCCTCTGCCGCAAGACAGTCTGCTTCGGCTTTCGCCGCTGCTTCGGCGGCCAAGCGTTCGGCTTCGGCCTTTTCAGCCGCTTCTGCCGCAACACGATCGGCCTCTGCTTTCGCGGCTGCTTCCGCAGCGAGGCGGTCGGCTTCGGCTTTCGCGGCGGCCTCCGCAGCACGGCGCTCGGACTCGGCGTTCGCCGCCGCCTCGGCAGCGAGACGTTCGGCTTCGGCCTTCGCTGCGGCTTCAGCCGCCAGGCGATCAGCCTCGGCCCTTGCCGCGGCTTCCGCGGCGAGCCGCTCAGCCTCGGCCTTTGCGGCCGTTTCGGCGGCTAGACGCTCGGCCTCCGCCCTTGCAGCGGCTTCGGCCGCAACACGTTCGGCTTCGGCTTCGGCTTTCGCGGCAGCTTCAGTGGCAAGGCGATCGGCCTCGACGCTGGCTGCGGCTTGCGCAGCCGGGGATGGGCTGTCCGCCCAAGGACGAGCCGCCGCGGTTGCGCCGGCGAACGCGACGCTGCTTCCAGGCCCGCCCGGCGACATCGCACTGGTGTCACCCAACCCGACATATTCCCTGAGCTGTCCGCCGATGAGGCAGCCGAGCAGATAGGCGCCGACCATCAGCAGGCCGACCTCGAGCCACAGGCCGGCACGTCCGGGCAGCACGGTCAGCAGCGCCATCAGGATCCCGATGACGAGAGCGAGCGTCGCCGGCAGCAGCCAGCTTCTCAGCCAGTCCGGCCGCGGCTCGTCCGACCAGGTGCGCCAGCCGACAAAGCCGCCGATGCCGACGGCGAGGATGATCCAGAACGGAAATGTCGCAAGGTCGTACATCATGATGTCAGCGCCTCACTTGACGACGAATTCGATGCGGCGGTTCTGCGCGCGGCCTTCGGCCGTGTCGTTGGAGACGACCGGCTTGGTCTGGCCGTAACCCTCCGAGGTCATGCGCGAGGTGTCGATGCCGGCGTCGCCGATGTAGCCGACCACCGCCGCCGCCCGGCGCTTGGAGAGGTCCATGTTGTCAGCTTCGTCGCCGACATTGTCGGTGTGGCCTTCGATCGCGATCTCGGCATCCTTGCAGCGCTGCGCAACCTCGACCAGGTGATCGAGCAGCGCCAGCGAGGCGCGGCTCAGCTCGGCGCTGCCGGTGCTGAAGCGGATGCGGCCCTTGGCGAGCAGCCCGTTGAACGCCGGCTGGCACTCCGCGACCGCGAGTGGCGGGCTTTCCGGCTTGACGCCGATCTTGACGTCGTCGAGCTTGAAGCCGCTGCCGACCGCCTCGGCGAGCTCCTTGCGGACCTGCTCGGCCGACTTGTCGTAGATGGCAAGCCCGTCGACCGTGATCGCCGCGTCCTTCGCCGTCAGCGCGCCGGACCACAGCCGCGCCAGCGCCGGGAACGTCGCCTTCAGCGACTGCACGTAATCCTTTGGCGCACCGTCGCCGATCTTCAGACCGTCCTCGACCGTCTCGGTGATGAAGGTCGTTGTGGCGGCGTCGACGAGATCGCGGCGGGCGGCGTCATCAGGCACGTAGCCGCTCAGCATGACACGGCCGTCCTGCTTCTGCAGTCCGAACGCGTAAGGCGAGACCGGGCCGTCGCGGACGTCGATGGACGCGAGCGCGAACGGCGCGGGCAGGGCGCCGGCCAGTTGCTCGCGCACGGCTGCGCCGGTGACGTTGGCGAGTCCGACGCCCCTGAGCGACACCTGGGTGTCGTTGATCTCGGCGCGCCCCTGCGACAGCCTGGCGAGCTGCTGCAGCAGGCTCGCGCTCGCTTTGGCAAGGTCGCCATCCGGGGCGCCGCGGGCGATGCCGATCTGGCTCTTGATCGGCTTGCCGTCGAACTGTCCACTGGCGGAGCCCAGCATCGCATCGCGGGCCGCTCCGCTCGGCGCGAGACCTGTGAGGCTCAAGCCGGTGCCGTCGAACTCCGCCGACCAGCGATAGGGCTTGATTTCCGGCGGCAGAATCTCGGCTTTCGCCAAGCTCAGCCCGGTCGGCAGCTTGCCGATCCCGGACATCGTTTCATCGTAGGCGGCGGTGGAGGGCGCCTCGCCCGAAATCGTGTAGGTGGCGTCGGAGATGACGACGCGGCCCGTGCTCAGCCTGGTAAGCTCCGCCAGCGCATAGGACGTGTAGGCGCCAAAATCGCCAGCAGGCGCGCCACGCGCGATCTGCATGTGATGCATCACCGACGCGCCGGGCCAGGCCTTGATCGCGGCGGCCTCGAGCGCGCGCCTGATATCGTCATTCGGAACGACGCCGGACATCACCAGCGTGTTGCCTTCGCGAACCGCGCTCCAGATGAACGGCTTTGCCTCCGGCGGTAGGATCGCCACCTTGTCGAGCACGGCGCCGCCCGGCAGCTGCCGCGTCGCCGCGACGGCAGCCTCATAGACGTCCGATGAGGCGGCGGCACCTGCGATCGAATAAGCCTTGTCCGCGAGCGCGAACGTGCCGCCATTGAGCTTGGCGGCCTGGACCGATCCATGGCTCGCGATGGCCGCGAAGTCGGCCGGAGCTCCCAGCGCATAGGAGAGGCGATCGACCACTTCACCACCGGACGAACGGACGGCATTGAGCACGGCATTCCGAACGGCGGGCGTCGGCACCGCGCCTTCGAGCACGAGCTGGCCGCCGTTTCGCGTGGCGCGGAAGGCATAGGGCTTCGGTGTCGGCAGCTTGTCGTAGGTGCCCTCGACGAGCCGGACGCCGCTGACCGATGCGGCGTCCTCCAGTTTCGTCGACTGATCGGGACTGAACTCCGGCCCTGCGATGCGAACGTCGCGGCCCGCGACCGTGACCTTGAGGGCCGCGGCTGTGTCGGGGACGGCGGCCGCGACGGCGGCGCGTGCCCGCGGCGCAATGTCGTCCTCGACATCAGCCGTCTTGAAGCTCACGGCCGCGAGCCAGAGCACGGCAACAGCGATCAGTCCCGCCCACCATTTCGATGGTTGATGCATGTGAGAGCCCCTCGTTTCCCCACCTGCGCCCGGTTCACCCGGATCGTTCCGTTGTTATGAACCACGTGTCGAGCCTATCAGAACAGCTCTCGGAGACCAGCCGTCGGCACGTTGTGTGTTTCAATATGCACAAGCTGCGAGAGCGTCGCCGTCTGCGAGCTTCGCACCGCACCTGATGGTCCTCAAGGTGCGATCAAAGTGTGACCGTTCGACGACGAACATCGCAGGCGCGCAGCCTTCGCGGCTACGCCGCTCGCATCACTCTTCCAGCGCCCGGCGCAGGCGGCGGATGATGACGCCGCGGGCGCGATCGTCGGCGGCTTGCTCGATCCGCTCGTGGATGTCGAGCAGCAGGCCCGACATGTCGTTGTGCCAGTCCAGCCGGGTGACCGCCTCCGGCGCCAGCCGCCGCCGGCGCGCGACGTCGAGCGGCGTCGGCACCGCGCTCGTCAGCTCGTAGACGTCGTCGAGCAGGGGGGAGAACACTTTCGCGGTCGGCACGATGCGCTCGGCGACGCGCGCTGCCAGCGCCGCGATCGCGGCATCCTCGCCGTGGGACAGAAACAGGCCGCGCGCAATCGGGCGGCGGGCCGCGATCCAGCGGGCGATCTCGGCGCCGTCGGCGTGGCCGGAATAGTCGTCGATCATGCGGATGCGTGCCGCGACCTTGATCTCCTCGCCCTGGATGCGCACCGCCTTGACGCCGTCCTGCAGGAAGCGCCCCAGCGTGCCGTTGGCCTGATAGCCGACCAGCAGCACGGTGGCGCGGTTGTTCCACAGCCAGCGCTTGAGATGATGGCGGATGCGACCGGCATCGCACATGCCGCTGGCGGCGATGACGATGTGAAATCCGGTCAGCTTGGCGATCGCCTTGCTCTCATCGACCGTCTCGGTGAAGCGCAGATGCGGCGACGACAACAGACGGCCGACATCGCTGCCGCCGTCGAGGCTCTCGGTGTGCGCGCGAAACACCTCGGTGGCGTGGATCGCCAGCGGCGAGTCCAGGAACACCGGCGCGGCCGGAATCTCGCCGCGCTCCATCAGGCCGACCAGATCGACGATCAGCTCCTGCGTCCGCTCGACCGCGAAGGCCGGGATCAATAGCGCGCCCTTGGCCGCCGCCGCGTCGCGCACCTCGCCGGCCAGACGGCCGCGGCGCAGCTCCGGCGTGGTCGGCTCGCGAATCCGGTCGCCATAGGTCGCCTCCGAGATCACGTAGTCGAAGCCCTCCGGCGCTTTCGGGTCCGGCTGCAGCAGCTTGGCGTCGGGCCCGACATCGCCGGAGGCAAGCAACCGCAGCGCCGCGCCATCGGCGCCTTGTCCTGCGAATTCGATCTCGATCGAGGCGGAGCCCAACAGATGGCCGGCATTCCAGTAGCGGGCGCGAACGCCTGGAATGATCTCGGTCCAGGTCTCGTAGGGGACGGCTTGGAAGTATTGCAGCGCCGCGATGGCGTCGGCCTGGGTGTAGATCGGGCTGACCTCGCCGCGGCCGCGCGCGATGTTGCGGCGGTTCAGCGCCAGCACCTCCTGCTCCTGGATGTTGCCGGCATCGGGCAGCATCCATGAGCAGAGATCGATGGTGCCGCGCGTGGCGAAGATCTTGCCGTCGAAGCCCATGCGCACCAGCTTCGGCAGCAGGCCGCTATGGTCGATATGCGCATGCGTCAGCAGCACGGCGTCGATGTCGGCGGGACGGAATGGGAAGTCGCCGTAGTTGAGCTCCTTCAGCGTCTTCTGGCCCTGGAACAGGCCGCAATCGATCAGGAACTGGCTCTTGCCGCTCCGCACCAGATAGCAGGACCCGGTTACGGTATGCGCGGCACCGCAGAAGCGAACGGTCACACTCATGCGGTGGTCTCCCGAGGACGATGGATCGATGCTCGATGACGGTTCATCACGAACGACCATTCGCGCCGTCGGCGAAGCCATAGCCGTGGTTGGCGGCAGCTGCGGCTGCGGCCAGATCATGCTCCGACGGATCGCAGGTGAACACGCGATAGAGTGGTTCACCCTGGTCGACACGATCGCCGATCTTCTTGAACAGCATGATCCCGGAGCCCTTGTTCACCGGCGCGCCGGCGGTACGCGCCAGGCGATTGAGCCGCAGGCAATCGATCGCGGACACGACACCGTCGCGCTCCGCCTTGACGTCGAAGGCGAGATCGCCGAGCTCGCTGCGGCATTCCGGCGGGCCCTGCGCATCGATGATCTTCAGCATCTGCTTGAGCGCCGCGCCGCTGTCGAGCAGCTCGCGCGCCCTGTTGTAGCCGGCGCCGCCGCGCAGCTTCGGATCATATTCGAGCAGATGCGCGGCGAGCCGCAGCGACTTCTCGCGCAGGTCCGCAGGCGCCGACGGCTCGTTGCCCAGCACCGCCATCACGTCGCGGGCCTCCAGCACCGGACCGATGCCGTTGCCGATCGGCTGGCGGCCGTCGGTCGTGATCACCTCGACCTTGAGCCCGAAACGGTCGCCGACGAATTCGAACAGCTTGCGCAGCCGCATCGCCTCCGCGCCGCTGGTGAGCTTGGCGGTCGGCCCGACCGGCAGGTCGAGCAGCAGATGCGTCGAGCCGGCGGCCAGCTTCTTCGACAGGATCGAGGCGACCATCTGCTCGCGGGTGTCGAGGCTGAGCGGGCGCTCGACCGAGATCAGGACGTCGTCGGCCGGCGACAGATTGACGTGGCCGCCCCAGATCACGCAGCCATTGCAGGCCGCAACGATCGACTTCATTTCGTCGGCGCCGACATTCACCCGCGCCAGCACCTCCATCGTATCGGCGGTGCCGGCTGGCGAGGTGATCGCGCGCGAGGAGGTTTTTGGAATGGTCAGGCCGTGGGCGGCGACGATCGGCACCACCACCATCGAGGTGCGGTTGCCGGGTATGCCGCCGATGCAGTGCTTGTCGACCACCACCGGCTCGGGCCATTTCAATTGCGTGCCGGCATTGGCCATCGCGCGCGTCAGCGCCAGCAGCTCGCCGGAGCTCATGAAGCTGGCTGAGCCGATCAGGAAAGCCGCGATCTCCATGTCGGAGTAGCGGTAGTGGGTGAGGTCCTCGATCACGGCAGCGATCGCCTGGTCGCTCAAGGTCTCGCCCCGGATCTTGGCGCGCACCGCTTCCATGCTCTCGGGCGGGGTCGCCGGCGACACCGTCGCCCGCGTGCCGGCCGGCTCGGCGAAGCGCCGCATCGCCGGTTCCGACAGGCCGATCTCGTCGGGGCCGACCAGTGCGTCGTCGTCGGTGATCAGAAGGGTCGCCAGCAGCGTCCGCGAGTTGCAGCGCAGCTCGACGCGGCTGAAGCCGCGGAACACCTCGGGCCGCAACGCCTTCGAGCGGCGGGAGATCACGACCACGTTCTCGCGGCCGGTGTCGAGCGCGACGCTGCGGATCTTGAGCTGGGGACGGGCGGAATCTGTTGTGCTCATAGCGACCAGGATAACCTTTAAGGCGGTCCACGCCATCGCCGTTGACCCAGATCATGACGTGGCATCTGGCGGATAAGCCGAATTTTTTCTGAATGTGTCGGACGAGGATTCAGCGGCTCGGCTTTGCCGCCAACCGGCCGGGGGCCGCGGACTGAGAATAAAGCGAAGCAAGTTCAGTTGCTTGCACTCCGGTTCGGATCTCGGAGGTCGGGCGAGGGCGGGCCTGCGATGGAATGCCGGCTCCGAATCTGGGCCGCGCAGGTACCTCATCGGGTTAACCGATTGTTCAAGCCGATGACGGAGGGTTTCCGGCGGGGCGTCCATCCCGGCCTCGGCGCGCCCTTCCGGCGCGTCAGATGATCGAGCCCGACCGGAGAGGTAGATGCGGCAGTTGATTGCGAGCTTCCTGAAGAATCAGGCTGGCGCGACCTCGATCGAATACGCCATCATTGCCGGCGGATTGAGCATCGTGATCCTGGCGGCCGTCAATGGCCTGGGCTCGGGACTGAGCAGCAAGTTCACCGCGATCAACACCTCGATCAAGTAGAGCCCGCCGGTCAAATTGCCGCGCGATCAAGTCGGCGCGTGATCAACTCATTGGCCGATCAAGTCACAGGCGTCGTGATTGTGCACGACGCCTGCTGCATTGTGCCCCATCCCATTCTGTTGCGTGCGACGCGCCGCCTGTCTCCACGAACGAAGCTTCCGGCGGGGGCATCGCCGGAAGCTCGTCGAGCAGTCAGAGGTTCAACAGTCCAGCTTCAAAAGTTGCGCTGGGCGCGCAGCAGCATGCTCACCGTGTCCTGGTCCTTGAGCTGGTAGATCGCGGCCGGCTTTGCCGTGCTCGTGACGGCCGGAGCAATCGCCGTGCCCGAATATTTCTGGTCGAGGTGGCTGTAGGTCACGTCGGCCGAGAAGGTGAGGCCCTTGACCGGCGTCCATCGGGTGATGAGGCCGATCTGTCCGAGATTGAAGTCGGGATTGCAGGTCGAGCCCGCGGTCAGCATCCCGGTGGCGGCGATGCCGGCACAGATGAGGCTCGATCCCGTCTGGCCATAGCGCACCTGGGCATAGGCGCCATACAGCGCCGTATTCCAGCGCGGATCCCAATTGTGGGTGAAGGCGCCGCGCATGCCCCAGGTCTGCACGGTCGACAGGCCCGTGCCGGTGCCGAACACCGCGTCGCCGACGCCGGCGAAGCCGATGCTCTGATAGGCGCCGGCTACGCCCGTGCTGCCATACATCGAATAGGTCGTGTTGGCGAGGCTCTGGAAGTTGTAGCGGCTCGCGCCGTCGGTGTAGACCGCCTGCAGGTTGACGACGTCGCCTGGACCGGTCGGGATGTTCTTGATCGACAGCGCCAGTTGCGCGGCCCAGCCCCACTTGTCGGAGGGATGACCCGAGGTCTCGGACGCGCCGTAATAGGCGGCATGATTGTCATGCGCGGCGAACGACGCCTGGAAGATGCCCCACGCCTGGTCGACGCGAACCATGCCGATGATGTCGGGAGACACCGTCCCGCCGAAGCTGCTCGAGCCATAATTGCCGCCGAGCACGCCGGCCGCGGTGATGCCCGAGGTGTTCCAGATGTTGGTGGTGAAGAACTGCGTCTGGTCTTCCAGCGAGACCGCGGCGGTGATGCCCTGGCCGAAATCGGCGGTGTAGGTGAACTGGTTGACGCCGTTGTTGGAGCCGCTGCCGCCGACCAGGCCGTCGAAATTGTTGCCAGGATAGTTGGTCCAGGGCGCGTCGAAGGTCGACACGGCCTTGCCCATCGTGAATCCGGCGAACTGGATGAAGGCGTAGTAGACGCCGACGATGCCGCCCGAGATGGCGTCGCCGGTGTAGGACGTCGCGCCGGCGCCCGCACCGCCATAGGAGCCCGAGGTCCAGTTCAGCACGGTCTCGAAATAGGTACGCACCACGCCATATTCGGTCGCGGTGCGCGTATCGATGTTCAGATCCTGGCGCGAACGGGTCTGATAGCGGTTGCTCAGGCGGTTATCGGCGCCGGCCTGGCCTGAATAGGCGCCACCATAGTTGCTGTTGGTCCACAGCGCGGTCTCGGCGCGCAGATAGCCGCCGAGCTTGATGCAGGTGTCGGTACCGGGAATGTAGTAGAAGCCCGTGCCGTACAGCGAGCACACCTTCACATATTCGACGGCTTTGGCCTTCAGTGGAAGATCCGCAGCCTGCGCCGCCGCGGCGGACAATATCACTGCTCCCGTTCCGAGTAGCAGGCCCCTCAACGTCTTCATTTCCCGTTTCTCCGGTTGATGGCGATGCACACGGCCCCCCGCGTGTCGCCCCTGGCTTCGCCAGATTGCCGCTCCCACACCTCTGATTCCGACGGCGGCTCGATCAGCGCGGCCGGCGGAATGGTTGAATGAAGTGTGCATGAGCCAATTTCAATTTGATGAATGCGCTCTGCTTTGTTCGAAGCCCACTCGATCGTCGTTAACACGCTGCTCGCACGCACCAGCATCGACGCAGTCACGCCGCGGTTTTGGCCTCGCGGTGTCGATTTGTTAATGGTGATAATCGTGAATAGGTTAGATGGGAATCCCGAACAATCCCGGTGCACATCGCAAGCTGCGTACATCATGGCGCGTTCGCAGCGCCGCTGCCGACGCGCGATTGACCTCTCCAGCCTCGCAACGCGATCTCAGCGACGGTTGGGCTCGACGTGAATCGACGTTCGATGTGACGTCGCTGCTACCAACCCGCGTGCGTCGTAATCCGCCGCGCGCGACATTGCGTCCAGCGTGACGCCGCTGCGCCAGCGCTTGACGAAGTCGAGAAAGACCTGCAGCGGCATCGGCGGTTGCCGGCGGCTCGGATGGTACAGGAACAGTCCGGGCGTCGCGTAGCGCCAGCCGGGCAGCAGCCGCATTAGCCGTCCGTCGGCCAGATGCGACTCGATCATCGGCTCGACGAGATACGCGACGCCGATGCCGTCGAGCGCGGCATTCAGCGCCAGATCGAAGTCGTTGACGATAAGGGAGCCGTCCACGGCAATCTCGGTGCGCTCGCCGCCCTTTTCGAAGATCCAGGGCTGCAGCGTATCGTCGGCAGGGACCCGATGTCGGATGCAATTATGGGCCTGGAGATCCTCGGGCACGGCCGGCGCGGGATGCGCCGCGAGATAGCCGGGGGCGGCAACCGCAACGAAGCTGCACTCGTCGAAGACGCGGATGACCTTCATGTCGCGCTCCACCCGGTGGCCGGATCTGATGCCGGCATCAAAGCGATTGCGCACGATGTCACTGTTGGTGTCGTCGACAGCCAGTTCGATATGGATGTCCGGGTATTCGGCCAGGAATGACCTGATCAGGGGCCCGAGCCCTCTCACGGCGAACACACGGGATACGGTCAGGCGCAGGGTACCCATCGGCTTGTCGCGGAACGCGTTGATGCTCTCGATGGCCTGGTCGACCCGTTCGAGAATCGGCTGGATCTCCGCCAGCAGGCGCTCGCCGGCCTCGGTGAGGGCCACGCTGCGCGTCGTCCGGTTGAACAGCCTGACGTCCAGCCGTTCCTCGAGGCTCTTGATGGTCTGGCTGATGGTCGGCAAGGAGCAGCCGAGATGAGCGGCCGCCTTGGTGAAGCTCAACGAATCCGCGACGGCTGCGAAAGCGGAGAGCTCGGACAGCTGAACCCGTGCCATCGCTAGGCGTACTGCGCCCGGCGTTGGTCCGCATCGTGCTGAAACATCCACATCCCCCTGATACGCCGCGTCGTGCGGCTGGGACGACTTCGCCAGCGTCGTCCCGACCGATCAGGCACATCAATCTTCCATCAGGAAGCTTACGCCCGGATCACCATCCCGCGCCGCAGAGCTAGGTGCGACGTGATCATTCCGCAAGCATCGAAGTGATGTCGAAACGATCACAAATCCGCGCCTGATCGCCGGACCACCATCGCAGGATCGACTTACCTGACCTAGGCAGATATTTTTTCCACCAATTGGGGGGACGATCGATGCGGTGTCCTTGGTGGATGACCCGCAACACCACGCGCGATGGCGTGCCCACGGCAACAGCTGGAACTCGCCGTAGTCGCGGTCGAGCGACCGTTATGCACAGGGACCCGTGCGCCGCGCGAAGGTTCAGATGTCGTTCGCCGTATCGAAGCCTCAACTGGCCTTGCGTGAGCGTGCGGTGGTTCGTGCCGGCTTCTCCGACTTCTTCGGCTCCTCGGCCTTCTTCGGCTCGTCCTTGGCCTTCTTGCCGCTGATCGGCAGCAGCATCTCGCGCTGGCCTTCGACGCGCTTCTTCGGCTTCTTGGCCTTGGCCTTCGGCGCGGGGGCGCCAGCGGCGGGCGCCTTGTCACCCTCGCTGGCAAGGCTGCGCTTCAGGGCGTCCATCAGGTTGATGACGTTGCCGCTCGACTTCGGTGCAGCCTTGGCGGCGATGGTCACGCCGCTGCGCTTCTTGTTGATGAGCTCGATCAGCGCGGCCTCGTAGTGATCCTCGAAGTTCTCCGGCTGGAAGTCGGCAGATTTCTTCTCGACGATGTGCTTGGCGAGATCCAGCATGTCGCTGGTGATCTTCACATCCTGGATGTCGTCGAAATATTCTTCCTCGTTGCGCACCTCGTAAGGGTAGCGCAGCAGCGTTCCCATCAGGCCCTTGCCGAGCGGCTCCAGCGAGATGATGTGCTCGCGATTGGTGAGCACGACCCGGCCGATCGCGACCTTGTCCATGCTGCGGATGGTCTCGCGAATGACCGCGAAGGCGTCGTGGCCGACCTTGCCGTCGGGGACGAGATAATAGGGACGGATCAGATAGCGGCTGTCGATGTCGGTGCGCGGCACGAACTCGTCGATCTCGATCGTGTGCGTCGATTCCAGCGCGATGTCCTCGAGCTCGTCCTTGGTGACCTCGATGTAGGTGTCGGTGTCGACCTTGTAGCCCTTGACGATGTCGTCATTGGCGACTTCCTCGCCGGTCTCGGCATCGACCCTGCTGTATTTGATGCGGTGGCCGGTCTTGCGGTTGATCTGGTTGAAGGAGACCTTCTCGGACTCCGACGTCGCCGGATAGAGCGCGACCGGACAGGTCACGAGCGACAGGCGCAGAAAACCCTTCCAATTGGCGCGCGGGGCCATGACCTACTCCACTTAACTCCGAACTAACGGCTTGCTCCGAACCGGACTGCTGCGGGCGTCGTTCTCGCGGCAGCCGCGAGGATAACACCCGAGGCTGCGGATTCAACAAGCTGGCCGGCAGATTCTCGGATCGGCGTTAACCCGTCGCAGGGGGCGCCGCCCCGGAACATCATCTGGCGGCCGACGTTGCCAACGGGAGTGCGTGACAGAGCGCTTCACCGCTCGGAATGCGAATAACAGTGAGCTGAGGGCACCATGACAGCCAGACGACCGACGCAGATCGTCGAGACCCCCACCGAAGCGCGGCAGGGCGAGCCTGGACCGTCCGTCCTGGCGATCCTGGCCATCTCCACCGGACTGGCGCTGCTCGTCCTTGGCCTGATCTGGTTCGTGTTCTTCCGCACCTGACGCGAGGACCGTTCGATCCGCTCCATTGCGTGGCCGGGTAACGTCCGTCCGCGTCCCTCAGATCCGCGTTCGAGCCCCGCCATCCGTGCGGCGGGTCTTCTCATGCCCGTCTTTCAGAGCTTATATCCGCCCCAATTCTGTCGGCCCCTGCCGGCGGTCCCGATCGAGATGACCAAAAAGTAACCTGGTCGCTCGGGTTCCGTTCATGCACGGTTCACGGCCTTCCGGTTCATCTTGAGGGCGGAAATCGTGCAGTTCAGCTTTGGAGGCAAGCGTGCGTCTGCTCGTTGTCGAGGACGATCCGGATCTCAACCGTCAGCTCACCACGGCCCTGAGCGACGCCGGCTACGTCGTGGACCGTGCGTTCGATGGGGAGGAAGGGCACTATCTGGGCGACAGCGAGCCCTACGACGCTGTCGTGCTGGACATCGGCCTGCCCAAGATGGACGGCATTTCGGTGCTGGAGGCGTGGCGGCGCAATGGCCGGGCGATGCCGGTCTTGATTCTCACCGCGCGCGACCGCTGGAGCGACAAGGTCCAGGGCTTCGACGCCGGTGCCGACGACTACGTGGCCAAGCCCTTCCACCTGGAAGAGGTTCTGGCGCGCATCCGCGCGCTGCTGCGCCGCTCGGCCGGCCACGCCCAGAGCGAGCTGACCTGCGGGCCGGTCACCCTCGACACCCGCACTGGCAAGGTCAGCGTGTCGGGCAACCCCGTCAAGATGACCTCACACGAATACCGCCTGCTGTCCTATCTGATGCATCATTCCGGCCGCGTCGTCTCGCGCAGCGAGCTGGTCGAGCATCTCTACGACCAGGACTTCGACCGCGACTCGAACACCATCGAGGTGTTCGTCGGCCGCATCAGGAAGAAGCTCGACTGCGACGTCATCCAGACCGTGCGCGGCCTCGGCTACCTGCTGACCCCGCCGCCGGCCGCAGGCGCCTGATCCGTTTCCGGAGCCAGCCATTCGAGGTGGCCGGGCGCCGGCCGTTTCGCTAGTTTGCGGTCATGCGCCAGAGTTCACTTGCCACCCGGTTGTTCCTGTCCGCGACCGCGTGGCTCGTGGTCATCCTCGCCATCACCGGCATCGTGCTGTCCTCGGTGTATCGCAATGCGACCGAGCGCGCCTTCGATCGCCGGCTCAACCTCTATCTCCGCACCCTGATCGCCGAGGTCGCCACCCCCGACGATCCGCCGGACCGCCAATTCCAGTCCTTGGGCGAGCCGCTGTTCGAGCTGCCGCTGTCCGGCTGGTACTGGCAGATCACCCGTACCGACGCCGAGAAGCCGGAGGTACGGGCCTCGCGCTCGCTGTGGGACAAGAAGCTGCCCAAGCTGGAGGAGCAGGGGATCGAGCTGACGGCGGCCGGGATCCGGATCGGATATGTCGAAGGGCCGGAGAACCAGGACCTGCGCATGGTCGAGCGTCCGGTGGATCTCGGCTCCGACGGCAAGTTCCTGGTCAGCGTCGCCGGCGATGCCTCGGAGATCTTCGACGAGACCCGCAGCTTCGACTACTACCTCGGCGGCACCTTCACCGCGCTCGGGATCGTGCTGCTGCTCACGACCATCTTCCAGGTCCGCTATGGCCTCGCGCCGCTGAAACGCATCTCCGAATCGATCGCCGACATCCGGTCCGGGCGCGCCGAGCGGCTGGAAGGGGAGTTTCCGGTGGAGATCGCGCCGCTGGCCCGCGAGACCAATGCGCTGATCGACGCCAATCGCGAGATCGTCGAGCGGGCGCGCACGCATGTCGGCAATCTCGCCCATGCCATCAAGACGCCGCTCTCGGTCATCGTGAACGAAGCGGCGACCCATGCGGCGGACCCGTTCGCGGCCAAGGTGATGGAGCAGGCGGACGTCATGCGCGACCAGGTCGCCCACCACCTCGAGCGGGCGCGGATCGCCGCGCGCGTCACCATCGTGTCCACCGTGACGGAGGTGGCGCCGGCCATCGAGGCGCTGCGCCGCACCATGGAAAAGATCTACCGCGACCGCAGCATCGTGGTCGAGGCGACCGCCGATCCCGCCGCGCGGTTTCGCGGCGAGCGCCAGGATCTCGAGGAGATGGTCGGCAATCTGGTCGACAATGCCTGCAAATGGGCGGCTTCGCGGGTCTCGGTCGAGCTCACCGTGGAGCCGCCGGCCCAGTCCGGGGCCTCGCCGATGCTGCGGATCGTGGTCGATGACGATGGCCGCGGCCTTTCGGCGGCCGAGCGCGCCCAGGTGCTGCGGCGCGGCCAGCGGCTGGACGAATCCAAGCCGGGGTCGGGGCTCGGGCTGTCGATCGTCACCGATCTGGCTGCGCTCTATGGCGGCCGCCTGACCCTGGGCGATGCCCCGACCGGGGGACTGCGGGCGGAGCTGAGACTTCCCGGCGTTTGACGGGGCGGCGAATTTCGCCATCCTAAAGGTGTTCTTAATATCGCGGACGCTATGGTTCGGGCAGGGGTGCGCGATGTGCGCTCTCGCCGTGGAAATTTGCACGCCGGCGCATGGGTCAGACAGCTCACGAGCGGTTAAGGGAATATCTCGGGCAGCTGCCGCCGAACGCGCAGTCGCTCCTGATGCGCGAATTCGAGCGCGCCATCGAGCGCGGCCAGGACGTCGCCGTGGCGACCCTGGTGCTCGAGCAGTTGCGCAAGGTGGTGCGGCCCGTCGCGCCGCCGGCTCCCGCTCCAGCAGCCGACCCGGCGCGGCCCCAACCCGCCATCGAGGTCGCCCGTCCGCAAGGCCGCGACGAGCGCCGCCAGAGCGGCGATGGCCCGCGTCGGCTGTTCCGGCCGCTCGACCCGTTCCTCACCGATTCCACCGGTCCTCTCCGTCCCGGCCAGATCCGCCGTGCCTCGCTGCTGCCGGTCTGGCAGTGGCTCGGTCGCGAAGGCGCGCCGGAGCGCTATGCCGAATTCGAGGCCGCGATGTCGGTCTCCGGCGACAGTTCGCGCGAGGTCGAGATGACCGCACGCAAGCTGCAGCGCGCCGCCGCCGAGGCGCTGATGAACCTCGTCGGCCCCAACGCGACCGGCGACCGCCAGCGCGCGCTGGCCCGCATCGGCGCCCCCAGCGTGATCGAGGATCTGCTGCCGATCGCGCTGGTGCTGCAGAACCGCGAGGCGCTCGACGGCCTCAACGGCCGGCTGCCCGGCATCATCCGCGTGCTCGGCGATTCGCAGATTGCCTCCGTCACCGAAGCCATCAACGTGCCGTCGCTGCAGACGCCCTTGATGCTGCCGTTCGCACTGTCGCTGGTGATGCAGCGGCTCGCCGCGCCCTGGCAGATCATCCGTCTCGCCACCAAGATCGCCGCCTCCGATGACGAGATCAGGGTCGCCGCGACCCCGTTCGGCGTCGCCGTCACCATCGCGCTCAACGATCTCGCCGGTCTCGCCTCGGTGCTGCGCGCCGACATCCGGCGCGGTCATTTCTCCGATCTCGGCGATACGCTGAAGACGCTGCATGACGGCGTTCGCGGCCTGCGCACCGAGCTCGACCTGCGCTCGGATTCGAACTGGGGCAAGCAGCTCACCGCGATCCGCGCCGACATCTCCAATGCCCTGCAATCGGAGATCGACAGCGTGCCTGGCCGCGTCCGCCGCATCCTGCGCCAGCGCGCCGACAAGGACATTCCGGCCGGCGCCGGCGTCGATGGCAGCGAGGTCGAGGAGGTGGCGGCACTGATCGAGTTCGTCGCCGTCTGCCGCAACTATGCCAGCGAGCTCGCGATCAACGAGGTGACGCTGCGGACCTATTCCGATCTGCAGCAATATGTCGAGAAGGCCACCGAAGCGCTGGTGCAGTCGCTGCGCTCGGGCGACGCGCGGGCGCGCGCCTATCGGCAGTCGCAGGTGTCGGCGGCGATCCGCTTCTGTCACGTCCTGTTCGGCAACGACTACGCCCAATTGATGAGCAGGTCGGCCGAGAACGCGATGAACGGCGAGCGAAAATCCTCGCGCGCCGGTTGAGATTTTCTGCTAGTCTGTCGACGTTTTTGATTTTGCAATTTCAGGTTGACCTCGCCCCGGGGCCACGCATAGGTTCCGCCAAGTTCCATCCATTTTCATCAAGACCATGATTTCCGTCATCAACTTCGTCGAGGTCGAGAACCGCGTCGTCCGCGCGACCTATCGCAACCTCATGATCAAGGCCAAGGTCGTGCTCGTCGACAAGACGAGCGGGGCGCCACTTCCCGATCCCGTCACCACCATCGCCTCTCCGGTCCCGGTCGGGTCGCTGCGGATCAGGCTCACCGACCATGTCCGGCCGGGCACCTATTTCCTTATGGCCCTGAACGGGCACGGCAGCTATCTCGCCAAGAGCGCCGAGTTCGAGGTCCCCTAATTACGTAATCCTCCTGAGTTTTTTGGCGCGGACGGCTGCGCTACCACGGCGGCAAATGTGAATTGCCGCCGGGAACGGTGCTGGTTAAAAGCGGCGCGAGGCGCGCCTGCCGGTGGGCGCTGACTGGAACTCTGTCCGATGACTCTCTGGTTCGTGTTCGCCGTGATGACGGCCGCGGCGATCTTCGCCGTCCTGCTGCCGCTCGGCCTGGGCGCGCGGGCCGCGTCTGGCGGTCGCGAGGTCGTCGTCTACAAGGATCAGCTGGCCGAGATCGAGCGCGACGTCGAAACCGGGCTGATCGGCAAGGTCGAGGCGGAAGCCGCGCGGGTCGAGATCGGCCGCCGCCTGCTGGCTGCCGCCGACCAGGAGGGCGAGGCCGCGGGGAAGCCGAGCCTCGGCCTGCGCCGCGCGGCGGCCGTGCTGGCGCTGATCGGCGTGCCGATCGTGGCGCTCGCGGTCTACCTGCCGCTCGGCTCGCCGCAACTGCCGGATTTCCCGCTCACCGCACGCGCGGCGCCGCCCAACGGGACGCAGCCGCTGGAAACGCTGGTGGCGCAGGTCGAGCAGCACCTGCAGAAGAACCCGACCGACGGCCGCGGCTGGACCGTGCTCGCCCCGGTGCTGGCGCGGCTCGGCCGCACCGATGACGCGATTCGGGCCTATCGCAACAT
The DNA here is from genome assembly GCF_032484415.1 of Bradyrhizobium sp. SZCCHNS30572. Taxonomy (NCBI): domain Bacteria; kingdom Pseudomonadati; phylum Pseudomonadota; class Alphaproteobacteria; order Hyphomicrobiales; family Nitrobacteraceae; genus Bradyrhizobium; species Bradyrhizobium sp. SZCCHNS30572. The sequence continues at coordinate 291,777 of NZ_JAUESY010000011.1, forward strand.
GATCACCTATGCCGGCGACGGCGCGGCCAAGCGCGCCGATCTCGGCGAGATGATCACGGCCGCCGCTGGCGGCGTCGTCACTGCCGAGGCCAAGGCGGAGTTCGAGCGCGCCCACGCGCTCGAGGCCGACGAGCCGAAGTCGAACTACTATCTCGGTCTCGCCGCCGAGCAGGACGGCCGCAAGGACGATGCGGCCAACATCTGGCGGGCGATGCTGGGCAAGGCGCCGGCGGATGCGCCGTGGCGGCCGCTGGTGACGGCGGCGCTCGGCCGGGTCGGCGGCGGCGAGGTGCCGGCGCTGCCGAGCGAGGCGATGGCCGCGGCCAAGAGCATGAGCGACGGTGACCGCGAGACGATGATCCGCGGCATGGTCGACCGGCTGGCGGCGCGGCTGAAGCAGAATGGCGACGACGTCGAGGGCTGGTTGCGCCTGGTGCGCGCCTACGTCGTGATGGGCGATCTCGACAAGGCCAAGGGGGCGTTGTCGGATGCGCGGCAGGCGGTGTCCGGCGATGCCGAGCGGTTGCGGCAGCTCAACGAGGGCGTGAAGACTTTCGGCTTGGATGGATGAGCGGCGCTTCCGCCGCCAACGGGATCAAGGGATGACACGCAAGCAGAGGCGTTTGACGATCATCGGCGGGGCGCTGTTCGTGCTCGCGGTCGCCGCAGGGCTGGTGCTCAACGCGCTGCGCGACTCCATCGTGTTCTTCTCGACCCCGACCATGGTCGCGGAGAAGCATATCGGCCCGGGCAAGCGCTTCCGGCTCGGCGGCCTGGTGCAGCCGGGCTCGCTGAAGCGCGGCGACGATCTCGCCGTCAGCTTCGAGGTCGCCGATGGCGGCGCCAAGCTGCCGGTCGCCTACAAGGGCATCCTGCCGGATCTGTTCCGCGAAGGGCAGGGCGTCGTCGCCGAGGGCGCGCTCGATGCCGACGGCGTGTTCAAGGCCGACACCGTGCTCGCCAAGCACGACGAGACCTACATGCCGAAGGAAGTCGCCGATGCCCTGAAGAAGCAGGGCCATTGGAAGGACGATTACGGCAAGCCGAAAGGCGGCGCCAAACCGGGCCCGGTGTCGATGCGTGAGGGCACTGACAAGACCGCGGCGGGAGCGACGCAGTGATTGCAGAGAGCGGACATTACGCCCTGGTGCTGGCGCTTGCGCTGGCGCTGATTCAGTCCACCGTGCCGATGCTCGGCGCGCATCAACGTGACGTCGCCCTGATGAATGTCGGCCGCTCGGCCGCGCTGGCGCAATTGCTGTTCGCCGGTCTCTCCTTCATCGCGCTGATCACGTTGCACGTGACCTCGGATTTCTCCGTCGCCAACGTGTTCGAGAACTCGCATTCGATGAAGCCGCTGCTCTACAAGATCACCGGCGTGTGGGGCAACCACGAAGGCTCGATGCTCTTGTGGGTGTCGATCCTGGCGCTGTTCGGGGCGATGGTCGCAGCCTTCGGCAACAATCTGCCGCTGTCCTTGCGCGCCCGCGTGCTCGCGGTGCAGGCCTGGGTGGCGACCGCGTTCTATCTGTTCATCCTGACCACATCGAATCCGTTCGCGCGCCTCGCCAACCCGCCGATCGAGGGCCGCGATCTCAATCCGGTGCTGCAGGACATCGGCCTCGCCGTGCATCCGCCGATGCTCTATCTCGGCTATGTCGGCTTCTCGATCTCGTTCTCGTTCGCAATCGCAGCCCTGCTCGAAGGCCGCATCGATGCCGCCTGGGCGCGCTGGGTGCGGCCGTGGACCCTGATGGCCTGGATCTTCCTGACGCTCGGCATCGCCATGGGCTCGTACTGGGCCTATTACGAGCTCGGCTGGGGCGGCTGGTGGTTCTGGGACCCGGTCGAGAACGCCTCGCTGATGCCCTGGCTCGCCGGCACCGCGCTGTTGCACTCCGCTGTCGTCATGGAGAAGCGCAACGCGCTCAAGGTCTGGACCATCCTGCTGTCGATCCTGACCTTCTCGCTGTCCCTGCTCGGCACCTTCCTGGTGCGCTCCGGCGTCATCACCTCGGTGCACGCCTTCGCCAGCGATCCGACGCGCGGCGTGTTCATCCTCGGCATCCTCGTGCTGTTCATCGGCGGCAGCCTGACGCTGTTCGCCGGCCGCGCCACCGCGCTGAAGCAGGGCGGCCTGTTCGCGCCGATCTCGCGCGAGGGCGCGCTGGTCTTGAACAATCTGCTGCTCACCGTGTCCTGCGCCACCGTGCTGTTCGGCACGCTCTATCCGGTGATCATGGAGGCGCTCGACTTCAAGCTCTCGGTCGGCGCGCCGTTCTACAACATCACCTTCGGCCCCTTGTTCGCGCTGTTGCTGCTGATGGTGCCGTTCGGCCCGATGCTGGCGTGGAAGCGCGGCGACCTCGTCGCGGCGGCCCAACGGCTGCTCGCGGCCGGCGTCACGGCGCTGGTGGCGATCGCGATCGTCTGGGCCTGGGCGCGCGGCGGCAGCGCGCTGGCGCCGCTCGGCATCGGTCTCGGCGTGTTCGTCATCACCGGCTCGGTCGTCGATCTGGTCGAGCGCAGCGGCGTGGCCCGCGTGCCGTTCAGGACCGCGCTGCACCGGACGGCCGGCCTGCCGCGCTCGGTGTGGGGTACGGCGTTCGCGCATGCCGGCCTCGGCGTCGCGCTGCTCGGCATCGTCTGCGAGACCACCTGGAACAGCGAGCTGATCAGTACGCTGCGTCCGGGCGACGTCCGCAATCTCGCCGGCTACCAGATCAAGTTCGACGGCATGAGCCAGCGCCAGGGCCCGAATTTCAGCGAGGTCGTCAGCACCTTCGTCATCAGCGAGGACGGCAGGCAGCTCAGCGTCCTGACGCCGAGCAAGCGCAGCTTCGCCACCCGCGGCATGTCGACGACGGAAGCCGCGCTGATGACGCGCGGCGTCAGCCAGCTCTACGTCTCGCTCGGCGATGCCACCGCCGACGGCGGGCTGGCCGTGCGCATCTATCACAAGCCGCTGGTGCTCTTGATCTGGTTCGGTCCGGTGCTGATGGCGTTCGGCGGCCTGCTGTCGCTGTCCGACCGGCGCCTGCGCGTCGGCGCGCCGCGGCCGGCGCGCGCCGCGCGCGCGCTGCAGCCGGCGGAGTAGGGCGGATGCGACGCAGTCTCGGCTTCCTCGCGCTCGCGCTGCTGCTGTTGAGCTCGCCGGTGGCGCATGCGGTGCAGCCCGACGAGGTCATGTCGGACACCGCCAAGGAGCAGCGCGCCCGCGCGCTGTCGCGCGAGCTGCGCTGCATGGTCTGCCAGAACCAGTCGATCGACGATTCCGACGCGCCGCTGGCGCGCGACCTGCGCCTGCTGGTGCGCGAGCGTCTCGCCGCCGGTGATAGTGATAATCAAGTGCTCGACTTCCTGGTCGCGCGCTACGGCCAGTTCGTGCTGCTGAAGCCGCGGTTCGAGCGCCAGACCCTCCTGCTGTGGCTGCTGCCGCCGGTGCTGCTGCTCGGCGGTGGCCTGGCGCTGTGGTGGCAGGTTCGCCGCCGCGGCCAGCGCGGCGCGGAGGCCACGCCGAAGCTGACGGCCGAGGAGGAGGCGCGGCTCGCCGCGCTGATGGCGGCCGAGAAGCCGCCGGCGACGTGATGATCCGCTAACGCCACGATCCCCTGCCAGTTAGTTACTCCGTCATGGCCGGGCTTGACCCGGGCATCCACGTGGATCCCAGAGTGCCGGACGACGTGGATGGCCGGGTCAAGCCCGGCCATGACGACGGAGAGAGGCGGGCTGAAAGCGCGCGTGGTGCGAAGGCCGGCTGTCGCGAGTAAGAAGCGTGCGCAGCAAATGAGAACGCGCCGTCGATCCGCAAAACCCCCGTGCTTTCCCGTGCTCCGCACCTACCCGCGCTTTCAGCTTATTTTACCTTTGTCTGGAAGTGTGCGTTGACATTCCGTCTGACGTACCCGGGCAAAGCCGATGTTCTCCAACAGTAATCTGACGATCCGCTTCCTCGTGGGAGGCGTCGTCGCCTCTCTCCTCATGCTGTTGGCGATCGGCGGCGGCACCGGCTTCATCGCGGTGCTCTATCTCAACAACCAGATCACCAGCCTGTCGTCGGACTTCGCCAATCTCAGCGGTCCCGCCCGTGATCATGCGATGCTGATCTATCAGCAGGCGCAGTCGGCGTTCTCCTACTTCCTGATGGCCTGCGCGGCCATCGCCGTGTTCGCCAGCGCCGTCTGCCTGATGACCTATGCCGCCGTGCAGAACGGCATCCTGCGCCCGCTCGCCGCGATGGTCTCGGCCATGCGCGACGTCGCCGACCAGAAATACGACACGCGCATTCCCGGCCTCGGCCTCAGCAACGAGATCGGCCAGCTCGCCGGCGCGCTCGAGGTGTTCAAGACCAACGGCATCGAGCGCCAGCGCCTCACCGCGCGCGAATTGCAGGAGGCGCAGCGCCAGGGCGAGCGCTCGCGCTTTCTCGACGGCCGCATCCATTCCTTCAACGACCTCGTCGCCAGCGTCGTCGGCAGCGTGGCGTCCTCGGCCATCCGGCTGAAGAGCAATGCCGAGACCCTGTCGCGCGCCGCCAACGACACCTCCGCCAAGGCGAATGCGGTCGAGGCCGCCGCCAACCACGCCAATCGCAGCGTCCAGACCGTGGCCGGCTCGACCGAGGAGATGACGAGCTCGATCGGCACCATCAGCCGCCGCGTCTCCGACGCCACCCAGCGCGCCGAGGGCGCGGCCTCGCAGGCCGAGAAGAGCAAGAACACTATCCACGCGCTGTCGGACGCCGCCGAGAAGATCGGCGCCGTCGTCCAGCTCGTGCAGGCGATCGCCTCGCAGACCAATTTGCTGGCGCTGAACGCCACCATCGAGGCCGCGCGCGCCGGCGAGGCCGGCCGAGGCTTTTCGGTCGTCGCCTCGGAGGTGAAGAACCTCGCCAACCAGACCAGCAAGGCGACCGACGAGATCTCGGCCCACGTCGCCAGCATCCAGGGCATCACCGCCGAGACCCGCGGCGCCATCGACGGCATCTCGACCACGCTCAGCGAGATCAGCGCCATCATGTCCGGCATCGAGGTCGACACCTCGCAGCAGCGCAACGCCACCCAGGACATCTCCCGCAGCGTCCAGGAAGCCGCCCGTGGCACCCTCGACGTCTCCAACCACATCGCCCAGATCAGTTCGACCTCGGCCGAAACCGGCCGCCTCGCCTCTGAGGCCCGCGACGCCGCCGGCGAGCTGTCGCAACAGGCCGAGACGCTGAAGCGCGAGGTCGATGCGTTCATCGTGAGCGTGAAGGCAAGCTGATCGGGCGGCTAGCGCCGCACGACAACAGCCAGCCATCATCTCCGCCGTCATTCCGGGGCATTCGCGGCACGCGAATGAGCCCGGAATCCATAACCACGAGCGGTTGTGGTGGCGACGGGCCGTTTCGGCGTATTGCTCCACCAACTGCGAGTCGTGGCTATGGATTCCGGGCTCGCGCTCACGCGCGCCCCGGAATGACGGCGGCGAGAGCGTCGTCCCCGCCATGACGCGAAGCCGTCGCCCAGCCCTCCGCTGTCGTCCCTGCGAACGCAGGGACCCATAGCCACAGGGAGATGCTGTTGTGCGGGATGTCGGACCAGTCTTGTTTCACGACAACCGCCGCGGAGTATGGGTCCCTGCGTTCGCAGGGACGACATCGGAGTTGGTGGAGGCCGCTCGGGTCACACCGGCAGCTGCGAGCCGCGGCCGTCTAACCCGCTATTAGTAAATATCCCCCATCGTGCATACAGCATAGCTGTGAGTCGCCAGCCAGGCGGCCGATGCTGCGGGGCAGGCGCGTGGCGACGTCAGTTCGCCCGCCTGCCGCTCTTGGGGGAGCGGACGAGGACATGATGAGCTTGAAGATCAGGGGGCGTCTCTACGCCGGCTTTGCGGCGCTCATCGTCGCCGGCGCTGTGATGGCGGCCGTGGCGGTGTGGAACCTGTGGGCCGTGCGCGACCAGGTCGCGAGCATGTCGGCGCTGTCGGACGCGACCGCGCGCATCCTGCAGATCTCCAACCATCTGCAGGCGATCCAGCGAGCCAACCTGCGCTACATCCACGACGCCAACGAGCCGGCGCTCAAGGAGGCGGCCGAGCGCGAGGCGGCGGCGACGGCGCTGCTGCAGGCGGCCACCGCCGGCCCGCTGTCGGCGGAGCGGCGCAGGCTCTATGGCGATCTCACTGGCGAGATCGCGCAGATGCAGGCCCAGCGCGCCGCGCTCAGCGAGGCCGTCAAGCAGGTGAAGAGCGGCCGCGCCGCGCTGCTGCCGGGCGGCGAGGACCTCGCCGCCAAGGCCGCCAAGCTGTCGATCGCGGCGCGCATCTCGAAAGAACCGGAGGTCATGACCGCGGTCGCCGACATCGACTCCCGCCTGCAGCTCGTCCGCATCGCGACCTGGCGCTTCCTGGCGCTGCGCGACACCAAGTCCGCCTCCGCCTTCCGCGCCGGCGTCGACAATGTCGAGCAGCGGCTCGCCACGCTGGAGAGCGCGTCGCCGCCGGCGGGCGTGCTGGCCGCGATCGCGCCGGTGAAGGCCTCGCTGGAGCTGAACAAGACCGCGTTCGAGGCCACCGCCGCCGCCGCACTGAAGTCCGAGGACATCTACGCCAACGCGATCGAGCCGCTGATCGCCCGGAGCATCGACACGCTCAAGGCCGCCGAAACGGGCGTGAATGCCGACTATCACGCTTCTCGCGCGCGCGCCGAGGGCGCCATCGACAGCACCATCTCGCTGCAGATGCTGGTCGGCGCCGCCGCCATCCTGTTCGGCTGCCTCGTCGCGGTCCTGATCGCGCGCAGCATCGTCGGCCCGCTGGGGGCGATGACGCGGGCGATGGGGCGGCTCGCAAGCGGCGACGTCGCCGTCGAAATTCCCGGCCGCGGCGCCAGTGACGAGATCGGCGCCATGGCGACGGCGATCCAGGTGTTCAAGGACAGCATGGCCGAGACCGAGCGTCTGCGCGCCGAGCATGCGGACGCCGAAGCGCGGCAGGAGCAGCAGCGCCGGGACGACATGGCGAAGCTCGCGCGCCAGTTCGAGCAGGCCGTCGGCGAGATCGTCGATGCGGTGTCCCACGCTTCGAGCGAGCTCGAGGCCTCCGCCGGCACCTTGACCAGCACGGCCTCGCGCGCCCAGGACCTGTCGACGGAGGTCGCGGTTGCCTCGCAGGAGGCCTCATCCAACGTGCAGACGGTGGCCTCAGCCGCCGAGCAGCTGTCGTCCTCGGTCAGCGAGATCTCCCGCCAAGTGCAGGAATCCGCGCGCATCGCCAGCGAGGCGGTGGCGCAGGCCAACCGCACCAATGAGCGCGTCGGCACCCTGTCGAAGGCCGCCACGCGCATCGGCGACGTGCTCGAGCTGATCAGTAGCATCGCCGGCCAGACCAACCTCTTGGCGCTCAACGCCACCATCGAGGCGGCGCGCGCCGGCGAGGCCGGCCGCGGCTTCGCGGTGGTCGCCGCTGAGGTCAAGGCGCTGGCCGAGCAGACGGCGAAAGCCACCGGCGAGATCGCCCAGCAGGTCTCCGGCATCCAGGCAGCCACCGAGGAGTCGGTCGGCTCGATCAAGGAGATCGGCAACACCATCGGCCGCCTGTCGGAAATCTCGGCCGCCGTCTCCGCCGCCGTGGAAGAGCAGGGCGCCGCGACGCAAGAGATCTCCCGCAATGTCCAGCACGCCGCCAACGGCACCCAGCGCGTCTCACGGAACATCGACGACGTGCAGCGGGGGGCCTCGGAGACAGGCTCGGCGTCGTCGCAGGTGCTGGCGGCGGCACGGTCGTTGTCGGCGGAGAGCGGGCGGTTGAAGCGGGAAGTGAGCCGGTTCCTGGGGTCGTTGCAGGCGGCGTGAGGGGAGTCCAGTGTGTAGCTCCGGCACCAAACCCGTAGGGCGGATTAGCGCAGCGTAATCCGCCATTGCCACGGAGACCGCCGCGCGGCGGCTTACGCCTCCGGCTAAGCTGCCCTACGCATCGCCGTCGACGCGAAGCCGTCTCCAGCCCTACCTTCAACGCTCGTCGTGCGCGATGAAGCGATTCTGCCACCCGGTCCTCCCCTGTCGTTCCGGCGAACGCTGGGACGACGGCGGTGGATGTAGAGGCTGCGCGCGCGACAGTCACCTAAGCCCGGAGAAGCGCAACAACATCCGGGTTCAAATGAGCTTCAGCGATGATCCAGGATATCGCTGCGCTCATCCGGACTACGCTTGCGGGCGCCGCTCAAGAGCCGGGCGCCGCTCAAGAGCTTAGAATGGAATATCGTCATCCAAATCTGATCGTTTTGGCGGCTCAATTTTGGGGCGGGGTGGTTCAATTCGTTTAGATTCTTTGGGCGGCGGTAGCTGCTTTTGCTTGTCAGTTTGCGCTCCGTAGAACAGCCGGCCAACTGCATCAAGCAGTTCTATAATTCTCGATCGCTCTAATACCTCGCCGACGACCCCGGAAACTTCCATAGAGAGAGCTGCGAAGCGATCGAAGCCAGTCCTGGGCTGGTCCACCTCGCTTTGGAGGTCATTCAGTCGGGATATCAACTTCTCGCGTTTGTTGTCTTCAATCTCAAGTCTTCTGAAAATCTCTAGTACCTGATCTAGGTGGTGATGGATCTTCCGTCTAACGTTCTCGTCAAAGCGTACCGAATAGCCCTGTTGGCGTTGACTCCTCCTGATGAGAAGTATGGTCCGGTAGTGCATCACATCTTTGTTGAAGTTCAGGTAGGTATTGTACTCTACGTCTTGAATTGACGGTACTTCCGTCTTGAACTGGCCTTCCAGTCCAAGGGCATTAATTGCCGCTACTACTTGAGCTATATAATCAACGTAGATGATATCCAGTCGGTCATCGTTGTTTGCGGCTTCAAGGCGGCGCTTACACTCCGAATTGAAGAAGGCCTCAAGGCGCAGAAACGCCTCCTCAGGATCATCCGGTAGGTCATCGTAAGGACTAAAGGGACGTCCGAAATCGTTCATTCATCTACCTCGTGGCAGGACGAATTGATCTGCCTTAAACATCGGTGTTGGTATCTTTCGGCGGTCAGTAATTTTGATTGTAATATTTCAATGTTTCAACTGAAAAGGAGTTTGTGCGAGCTTGTGCGGGGAAAAGTCCATTCGCGAGGCCTACGAGAATCCCGTCCCCAAAACAGCGTAAGATTCGGAAAAAAAGATTTCTGGTTCGAAAAAATAAAAATCACCTTGCGTTCTCCCCCAAATCACCCGTATCCTCCACCACGTTCCGTTCCACTGAGGGGGCGTATCGCGATCGTCACGGACGTCGGATGCGGAATGCGATGGACGCGGGCGGCCGCAAGCGGGGTTTTGGCCTCGCCGACGAACGGCGGACTGCGGACGTGAAATCGTGTGGTCCTGGTCGCCCGATGCTGCGGCCAAGCCGGTGGTGATGATCCGCCGGTGACGGGGTCAATGAGCCGGTCCCCGGGGAGATCACGTATAAGCGTTAACACCATCGCACAGGGAGGGCCGGGCGTGTTCGGCCAGACCTGTGGTACCTGCCGCCTGCATTTTTTTCCGCAGGCGGGCCACGGGCGCGGCCAGCGCCCGGCCTTCCCTGTGCCCTCTACGTGAGGGTGCGAGTTTGAAGGGCATGACTCGGGCGCGGGACGCGTCGCGAGGATGTGGAGGCTCGACTCGCGGTTAGTTTTCTCCACATGCTGTTTGATAGTGGGGATCAGGATAGTTGCTCCGGGCGTCATTGCGAGCGCACCGGACGGGTAGGGCGGATGAGCGAAAGCGTCATCCGCCGGGGGCTGGCTCCGGTGCGGGCGGATGTGCGGCGGCTGGATCGGGGCTGTTGGAAAGGCGGCGGGTTACGCCTGCGGCCAACCCGCCCTACGGGGGTTACGACTTTGGTCGGACCGGCCAAAATGATGGCCGCTACGGGGCGGCCGGGACGTGGGCAAGCGCCTGGTCTCGCAAGGCTTTTCCGCCTCGCTCCACCATCTGCGCCATTCCGCCGCAGTGTTCGTGTCCGTCCATTACAGAAGTTTAACGCCGCAGCCAGCACGCCGTAAGGCGGCAGCCCCCATCTTCACTGGCGAACGGGGCGCACAGCCCGGGACCCAAGTTTTAGACCTTGACCAAAATCGCTTGCGGAGAAAACCGTATGACTGACCGTCCGACCGACCTGTCCTCCCTTCCGTCCTATCGCCAGCCCCGGCGCGGGCTGTTCTCGGCGCGCAAGTTCGCGCTGATGGCCTCCGTGGTCGCGGGCCTCGGCGTCGCCGCCTATGGCCTGTCGCCGCAGGGGGCGCCGGTCGATCTGTTCTCGACCTCGGCGCACGCGCAGGTCGCCAACGAGGTCAGCAAGGTCGCGCGCCCGGTCGGCTTTGCCGACATCGTGGAGCGGGTGAAGCCGTCGGTGATTTCGGTCAAGGTCAACATCGCGGAGAAGGTCGCCAAGGACGACAGCGACGACGATACGCCGTTCCAGCCGGGCTCGCCGATGGAGCGCTTCTTCCGCCGCTTCGGCGGTGAGAACGGCATTCCCGGCATGCCGGGTCGCGGCGGCCGCGGTGGCGGTCGTGCCGTGACCGGGCAGGGCTCCGGCTTCTTCATCTCCGCCGACGGCTACGCCGTGACCAACAACCACGTGGTCGACGGCGCCAACAAGGTCGAAGTGACGACCGACGACGGCAAGACCTACAGCGCCAAGGTGATCGGCACCGACCCGCGCACGGATCTGGCGCTGATCAAGGTCGAGGGCAGCACGAACTTCCCGTTCGCCAAGCTCGCCGACGGCAAGCCGCGCATCGGCGACTGGGTGCTGGCGGTCGGCAATCCGTTCGGCCTCGGCGGCACGGTGACGGCCGGCATCGTCTCGGCGGTCGGCCGCGACATCGGCAACGGCCCGTATGACGATTTCATCCAGATCGACGCGCCCGTGAACAAGGGCAACTCCGGCGGTCCGGCGTTCGATGTCGACGGCAACGTCGTCGGCGTCAACACCGCGATCTACTCGCCCTCCGGCGGCAGCGTCGGCATCGCGTTCTCGATCCCCGCCTCGACGGTGAAGAGCGTGGTGGCGCAGCTCAAGGACAACGGCTCGGTCAGCCGCGGCTGGATCGGCGTGCAGATCCAGCCGGTGACGCAGGACATCGCCGACAGCCTCGGCATGAAGAAGGCCGAGGGCGCGCTGGTCGCCGAGCCCCAGGCCAACGGTCCGGCGGCGAAGGCGGGCATCCAGTCCGGCGACGTCATCACCGCGGTCAACGGCGAGCCGGTCAAGGACGCGCGTGAGCTCGCCCGCACCATCGGCGGCATCGCGCCGGGCGCCTCGGTCAAGCTCAACGTCCTGCACAAGGGCGAGGACAAGACCATCAACCTGACGCTCGGCAAGCTGCCGAACACGATCGAGGCCAAGGCCGACACCGGCGGCGACAATGCGAGCCCGACCCGCGGCGCCGACGTGCCGAAGCTCGGCATGACCGTGGCGCCCGCGTCGAGCGTCGCCGGCGCCGGCAAGGACGGCGTCGTCGTCACCGAGGTCGATCCGAAGAGCGCGGCCGCCGATCGCGGCTTCAAGGAAGGCGACGTCATCCTGGAGGTCGCGGGCAAGTCGGTGACCTCGGCTGGTGACGTGCGCGAAGCGATCAACGCCGCCAAGGCCGACAACAAGAACAGCGTGCTGATGCGTGTGAAGAGCGGCGGGCAGTCGCGCTTCGTCGCGGTGCCGCTGGCCAAGGGCTGAGCGAGGGCCAAGGCCCTCACGAGAAGGCCCTTACGAGATGGGAGACCGCCGGCATGTGCCCCCGCGCCGGTGGCTCTTCCTGGGGGCGGGCTTCAAGTTCCGCTCCCGCAAACCTTCCGTTGGACAACGCCCCCCTCCGTCGGAAGGAACTCGGGCGGTGAGGTCCCCCAGCCTCACCGCCCACTTTGCTGCCGATCAACCCCGGGCCCATGCCGCCTTGCACGGAAACGGCGGCCGGTCCATGTAGATGGACATCGAACCGTGACCGCCGCCCCCGTTTCCGCAATGCGCCTCCTGATCATCGAAGACGACCGCGAGTCCGCCGACTATCTGGTCAAGGCGTTCCGCGAGGTCGGACATGTCGCAGACCTCGCCAGCGACGGCGAGGAGGGGCTCGCCATGGCCGACAGCGGGGATTACGACGTGCTGGTGGTCGACCGCATGCTGCCCAAGCGCGACGGCCTGTCGCTGATCGGCGCGCTGCGCGACAAGGGCAACCGGACGCCCGTGCTCATTCTGTCGGCGCTCGGCCAGGTCGATGACCGCATCAAGGGCCTGCGCGCCGGCGGCGACGATTATCTGCCGAAGCCCTATGCCTTCGCCGAGCTGCTCGCCCGCGTCGAGGTGCTGTCGCGCCGCCATGGCGGCCCGGCCGAGGAGACCACCTACAAGGTCGGCGATCTCGAGCTCGATCGCCTGTCGCATCGCGTCGCACGCGGCAAGGACGAGCTGACCCTGCAGCCGCGCGAGTTCCGCCTGCTCGAATATCTCATGAAACATGCGGGGCAGGTGGTGACGCGCACGATGCTCCTGGAGAACGTCTGGGATTATCATTTCGATCCGCAGACCAACGTGATCGACGTCCACATCTCGCGGCTGCGCTCCAAGATCGACAAGGGGTTCGACCGCCCGCTGCTCCACACCATCCGCGGCGCGGGGTACATGATCCGTGACGGCCTTCGGTAAGCTGATCCGCACCACGGCGTTCCGGCTGACGCTGGTCTATCTGCTGTTGTTTGCGCTGTTCGCCGCCTCGCTGCTCGGCTATTTCGCCTGGAACACCCGCCGGCTCATCACCGAGCAGATCTCGACCACGGTCACCTCCGAGATCAGCGAGATGACCGACATCTTCGCCCGCTGGGGCCTGCGCGGAATCGTCGGCGCGATCGAGAGCCGCGCGCTGCGGCCGGGCGCCAATCTCTATCTCATCACCACGCCGACCGGGCAGGCGATCGCCGGCAATGTCGGCTCGCTGGCGCCGGGCGTGATGGGCTCGTCCGGCTGGTCGGAGACGTTCTACCGGCGGCTCGACGACAGCACCGAGCACAGCCATCGCGCGCTGGTCTATGTCACGCAGCTCTCCAGCGGCTTTCGGCTTTTGATCGGCCGCGATCTCGAGGAGCGCCGCCGCCTGTTCGGCATCGTCGCCAAGGCGGCGCAATGGTCAGTGCTGGTCGTGGTGGTGCTCGGCATCGGCGGCGGCATCTTTGTCGCGCGGCGCGTGCTGCACCGGATCGATGCCATGACCGGCACCACGCGGCGGATCATGGATGGCGATCTCTCCGGCCGTCTGCCGGTCGGGCGCAGCGGCGACGAGCTCGATCGCCTGGCGGAAAATCTCAACGCGATGCTGGAGCGCATCGAGGCGCTGATGACTGGCCTCAAGGAGGTCTCCGACAATATCGCGCATGATCTCAAGACGCCGCTGACGCGGTTGCGCAACCGCGCCGAGGAGGCGCTGGCGAAGTCGCGCTCCGAGGACGAATATCGCGCGGCGCTGGAGCGGACGATCGAGGAATCCGACGGCCTGATCCGCACCTTCAACGCGCTCTTGATGATCGCGCGGGCGGAGTCCGGGCAGGCGCGCGGCGACATGGTCGAGTTCGATGCGGCCGAGGTCGCCGGCGGCATCCACGAATTGTACGAGCCGCTGGCCGAGGACAATGAGATGACCTTGCGGGTCAAGGCCGCGGCCGCGCCGGTGCATGGCAATCGCGAGCTGATCAGCCAGGCGCTCGCCAATCTCGTCGAGAACGCGATCAAATACGGCAAGCCGGCGGCGCTGCCGCTCGATGCCGCCGCCGCCGCTGATAGCCGCGAGATCCTGATCGAGGCGCGGCGCGAGGGCGGACAGGTGCTGCTCAGCGTGACCGATCATGGCGAGGGCATTCCCGAGGCCGAGCGCAAGCGCGCCGTCGAGCGTTTCGTGCGGCTGGAGGCGAGCCGCACCTTGCCGGGTTCCGGCCTCGGTCTCAGCTTGGCGTCCGCCGTCGCGACCCTGCATGGCGGCGAACTCCGGCTCGCCGATGCCAAGCCGGGGCTGATCGCGACGCTGGTGCTGCCGGCTGGTGCCGGCGTGCCCGCGAAGCTTGCGGCGCCGGCGCAGGATGTGCCACAGAAGGCCGCATGATCTCATCCGCGCCGGGAAACGCGGACGGGCAGATGCTGGCCGAACGTTTCGTTGCCGGCCCACATGTCCGTGCGCCCGACAAAGCCGAACAGCGCCTCCACGAGTGGCTCGCCGAGCTCGAGCCGTCCTTGGCCGCCTCGCTCCACCAGCTGCTCGCCGACGGCTGGCCGCGAACCATCCTGCTCGGGATTGCCGAGTGCTCGCCCTATCTGTTCGATCTCGTCCGCGCCGACGGCCATCGCCTGGACCGTCTCTTGCGCAGCGAGCCGCAGGCGCATCTCGCCGAGCTGATCGCCCGCACCGGGCGCGAGGTGTTTGCCGCTTCCAGCGAAGCCGAGGTGATGAGCCTGCTGCGGCGGCTGAAATCCGAGGCGGCGCTCTTGATCGCGCTGTGCGACATCGGCGGCGTCTGGCCGGTTATGCAGGTGACGGCGGGGCTGACCGACGTCGCGGTGTCCTCGGTGCAGATGGCGCTGCGGTATCTGCTGCGCCTGGAGACGGTGCGCGGCCGGCTCGCGCCCGTCGATGCCGACGATCCGGAGCAGGGCAGCGGCCTGTTCGTGCTCGCGATGGGCAAGATGGGGGCGGGCGAGCTCAACTATTCGAGCGACATCGACCTGATCGTGTTCTTCGATCCCGAGATCAACTCGCTGGCGCGCGACATCGAGCCGCAGCCGTTCTTCGTCCGCGTGACGCAAGCGATGGCGCGGCTGCTGCAGAGCCGCACCGCGGACGGCTATGTGTTCCGCGTCGATCTCCGGCTGCGGCCGGATCCGGCCTCGACGCAGGTGGCGATGTCGACCGAGGCAGCGCTGCATTACTACGAGCGCGAGGGCCGCACCTGGGAACGCGCCGCGATGATCAAGGCGCGGGTCTGTGCCGGCGACGTCGTCGCGGGCGAGGCGATGCTGGCGGAGCTGTCGCCGTTCGTATGGCGCAAGCATCTCGACTTCCAGGCGCTGACCGACGTCCACGACATGAAGCGGCAGATGCAGGTCTATCGCGGCCACAGCGAGATCGCGGTCGAAGGCCACAACGTCAAGGTCGGGCGCGGCGGCATCCGCGAGATCGAGTTCTTTGCCCAGACTCAGCAGTTGATCGCCGGCGGCCGTCATCCCGAGCTGCGCGTCCGTCCGACTTTGCAGGCGCTCGACGTGCTCACCGCCAGCAAGTGGATCACGGAGCAGGCGCGCGACGAGCTCACCACGGCTTATGAGTTCCTGCGCAGGGTCGAGCACCGGCTGCAGATGATGGCGGACGAGCAGATCCACAGCCTGCCCGACGATGTCGAGGGCGTGAGCCGCTTCGCATGCTTCTTCGGCTACGACAGCCGCGAGCGGTTCGCGACCGATCTGCTGTTCCATCTCGACGTCGTGCAGGGACATTACGCCAGGCTGTTCGAGGGCGATCCCACCGGCACCGTCAGCCTGCCGGCGGTGAACTACGGCGCCGGTCCCGACGAGCCGCGCCTGATGGAGCATCTTGCCGGATTGGGCTTCCGCGATCCGGTGATGGTCGCCAAGACCCTGCAGCAATGGCTGGCGGGCGAGTACCGCGTGTTCCGCACGGATGCGACGCGCACCGCGTTCACCGATTTCCTGCCCGCGCTGATCGATGGCCTCGCGCATGCCGACGAGCCGGATCGCGCCGTCGTGGCCTTCGACCGCTTCCTGCAGGCGCTGCAACTCGGCGGCCGCCTGATCACCCTGCTCGGGCAGAACCGCGATCTCGTGGCGCTCGTCGCGCTCGTGCTCGGGGCGGCGCCCCGGCTCGGCGACATGCTGGCGCGGCAGCCGCGGCTGATGGACGGCCTGATCGATCCGCGCTTCTTCGGCGCGATCCCCGACCGGCGCGAATTGTCAGAGCGGCTGGCGTCGACGCTAAAGGATGCCGGGACCTATGAGGAGTTTCTCGATCGTCTCAGGCTGTTCGGCCAGGAGAGCCTGTTCCTAATCGGCACGCGCATCCTCTCCGGCACGGTGTCGGCGCAGCAGGCCGGCACCGCCTTCGCCGACGTCGCCGAGGGCATCGTGCACACCGTGCATGATCTCGTGACGGAGCGCTTCGCCGCCCAGCACGGCCGCATCAAGGGCCAGGAGACCGCGATCGTCGCGATGGGGCGGCTCGGCGCGCGCGAAATGACGGCTTCGTCCGATCTCGACCTGATCCTGCTCTACGACTTCGACGGCGATGCGCCGGATTCCGACGGCGAGCGCTCGCTGCAGGGCGCGCACTACTTCGCGCGCTTCACCCAGCGGCTGATCTCGGCCTTCACCTCGCGCACCAATTACGGCGTGCTCTACGATATCGACATGCGGCTGCGGCCGTCGGGCCGCGCCGGCCCGCTGGCCTCGCACATCGACTCCTTTGCGCATTACCAGGAGCAGGAGGCGTGGACCTGGGAGCACATGGCGCTGACGCGGGCACGGGTGATCTCGGCGTCGCCGGCGTTTCGGGCCCGGATTGAGGAGATCATCCAGGCCGCGCTGCAGTGTCCGCGCGACAGGAGCGCGATCGCGCGCGACGTCGCCGACATGCGCCGCGCGATCGCGGCCGAGAAGGGCGAGGCCGATCTGTGGGACCTCAAGCACGCCGCCGGCGGCATGGTCGACATCGACTTCGTCGCGCAATATCTGCAGCTCGTCCATGCCGCGACGACGCCGGAGATTCTCGATGTCAGCACGCTTGCGGTGCTCGACAATGCCGAGCGGCTCGGCGTGCTGCCGCGCGCTGAAGCCGTGATCCTGCGTCAGGCCGCGCGGCTGTATCACGATCTGACGCAGATCGTGCGGCTGTGCGTCAGCGACAAGTTCAAGCCGGATCAGGCCGGCGAGGACCTGCTGCGGGTGATGGCCCGGGCGGGCGACGCGCCGGATTTCTCGGCGCTCGAGGCGCGGCTGCGCGAAACGCAGACCGAAGTGCGGCGCGTGTTCACCGCACTCGTGGAGGGATGACCCGACCAGCCGCGCGGTAGGACGGCCGGCCGCCTATGCCTTTTCCTTGGCGACCGCGGCATCTTTCAGCCGGCCGATCGCTTCCTTCACCGCCGGGTCGAGGCCCGCGCCGCCGGCGTCGTGGTGCGCATAGATCGTCTTGAGCATGCGCGGATCCCAGAACTTCTTGATGTGCTCGGCGACGCCGGCGACCTCCTTCTCCTGCCCCTGGCTCTGGAAGAACTTGCCGATCTGGTTGGCCATGTAGACGAGGCGCTCGGAGGGGTTATGCGACATGGGTGTTGTCCGTCTGTGTTGATCGCGCGCCGGTCTCGGCGCTCGCGACGATCCGTTCGGGATGGGTGAAGATTTCGAAGCCGTCGTTGCGGGCCACCGCAATCAGCGTGATGCCGGCGGCCTCGGCCATGCGAATGGCGAGCGCGGTCGGGGCGGAGACCGCGACCATGATGGGTGCGCCCATGGCAGCAGCCTTCTGCACCAGTTCGACCGAGACGCGGCTCGTCAGGATCACGATGCCCTCGCTCGCCGCACAGCGCGTTTGCGCGAGGTGGCCAGCGAGCTTGTCGAGCGCGTTGTGGCGGCCGACATCCTCGCGCAAGCCGACGATGCCGCGCGCGGGAGTCCAGAACGCCGCGGCATGCACCGCGCGGGTCTCGTGATTGAGCTTCTGCAGCGGCTCGATGGCCTCAAGCGCCGCCATGACGTCGCGCGGAGCGAAACGCCGGCCGTCCGGGACATGCGCCGCCGGCCGCACCGCTTCGCTGATCGAATCGATGCCGCACAGGCCGCAGCCGGTGGGGCCGGCGATGTTGCGGCGGCGCTCGGCCAAGCGTTCGGCCTGCGCGTCGGGCAGCCACATCCTGAGCTCGATGCCGTCATCCAGCTCGACGACGTCGAGCGAGATGATGTCGTCGCGGCTCGTGACGAGACCTTCGTTCAGGCTGAAGCCGATGGCGAAGTCGCGGAGGTCTTGCGGCGTCGCCATCATGACGGCCTGGGTGCCGCCATTGTAGGTCAGTGCGACCGCGGTCTCCTCCGGCACGCGGCGGTGGCCCTCGGTGAGGGCTCCGTCGCGCCAGACCAGACGATCCGCGATGCGCACTGCATCGGTCATGCTACTCCGCTGCCTCCACGACCGGGGCGATGCGGCGCGAGTTGCGGGCCTGCTCGTCATAGGCTTTCTGCCAGTCCGACGGTCCGTTGGACTGCGACACCTGCACTGCCGTGACCTTGTACTCCGGACAGTTGGTGGCCCAGTCCGAATAGTCCGTGGTGATGACGTTGGCCTGGGTCAGCGGATGGTGGAAGGTGGTGTAGACCACGCCGGGGGCGACGCGCTCGGAGATCAGCGCGTGCAGCGTGGTCTCGCCGGCGCGGCTGGTCAGCCGCACCCAGTCGCCGTCGCGGATGCCGCGCTGCTCGGCATCGTGCGGATGGATCTCCAGCACGTCCTCGCCATGCCACACCACGTTCTCGGTGCGCCGCGTCTGGGCGCCGACATTGTACTGCGACAGGATGCGCCCCGTGGTGAGCAGGAGCGGGAAGCGCGGGCCGGTGCGCTCGTCGGTCGCGACATACTCCGTGACCACGAACTTGCCCTTGCCGCGGACGAAGCCGTCGACATGCATGATCGGCGAACCCTCGGGATTCTTCTCGTTGCAGGGCCACTGCACCGATCCCATCTCCTCGAGCTTCTGATAGGAGACGCCGGCGAAGGTCGGCGTCAGCGCCGCGATCTCGTCCATGATCTCGGACGGGTGATTGTACTTCATCTCGAAGCCCATCGCCTTGGCGAGACCGATCGTCACCTCCCAGTCGGCCATGCCGTTGAGCGGGGTCATCACCTTGCGCACCCGCTGGATGCGGCGCTCGGCGTTGGTGAAGGTGCCGTCCTTCTCGAGGAAGGTCGAGCCCGGCAGGAACACGTGGGCGTAGTTGGCGGTCTCGTTCAGGAACAGGTCCTGCACGATGACGCATTCCATCGACGACAGCGCCTGCACCACATGCGTGGTGTTGGGATCCGACTGCAGGATGTCCTCGCCCTGCACGTAGAGGCCCATGAAGGTGCCTTCGATCGCGGAGTCGAACATGTTCGGGATGCGCAGGCCCGGCTCAGGGTTGAGCTTGACGTTCCACATCGCCTCGAACTGGTCGCGCACCGCGTCGCCCGAGATGTGGCGGTAGCCCGGCAGCTCATGCGGGAACGAGCCCATGTCGCACGAGCCCTGCACGTTGTTCTGGCCGCGCAGCGGGTTCACGCCGACGCCGCGGCGGCCGATATTGCCGGTCGCCATCGCGAGGTTGGCGATCGCGATCACCGTGGTCGAGCCCTGGCTGTGCTCGGTCACGCCGAGGCCGTAGTAGATCGCGCCGTTGCCGCCCTTGGCGTAGAGCCGGGCCGCGCCGCGGATCGCTTCCGGGTCCACGCCGGAAATGCTGGCGATCGCCTCGGGGCTGTTCTTCTCCAGCGCGACGAACTCGGCCCAGTCCTGGAACTCGCTCCAGTCGCAGCGCTCGCGCACGAAGGTCTCGTTGACGAGGCCTTCGGTGACGATCACATGGGCCAGCGCAGTCAGGATCGCGACATTGGTGCCGGGCAGCAGCGGCAGATGATAGTCGGCCTTGACGTGCGCCGACTTCACGAGGTCGATCTTGCGCGGATCGACGACGATCAGCTTGGCGCCCTGACGCAGCCGCTTCTTCATGCGCGAGCCGAACACCGGATGCGCATCGGTCGGGTTGGCGCCGATCACCATGATGACGTCGCTGTCCTCGACCGAGTCGAAGTCCTGCGTGCCGGCGGAGGTGCCGAAGGTGGTGGCAAGGCCGTAGCCGGTCGGCGAGTGGCAGACGCGGGCGCAGGTGTCGACATTGTTGTTGCCGAAGCCGGCGCGGATCAGCTTCTGCACCAGATAGGTTTCTTCGTTGGTGCAGCGGGACGAGGTGATGCCGCCGATCGAGTCGCGGCCGTATTTGGCCTGGATGCCGCGCAGCTTGTCGGCGGCGAACTTGAAGGCCTCGTCATAGGAGACCTCGCGCCAGGGCTGGTCGATGGTCTCGCGGATCATCGGCTTGAGGATGCGTTCCTTGTGGGTCGCATAGCCATAGGCGAAGCGGCCCTTGACGCAGGAATGGCCGCGATTGGCCTTGCCATCCTTGTACGGCACCATGCGCACGACTTCCTCGCCGCGCATCTCCGCCTTGAAGGCGCAGCCGACGCCGCAATAGGCGCAGGTGGTGACCGCCGAATGCTCCGGCTGGCCGATCTCGATCACGCTCTTCTCGGTCAGGGTCGCGGTCGGGCAGGCCTGTACGCAAGCGCCGCACGACACGCATTCCGAACCGAGGAAGCTCTCGCTCATGCCCGGCGACACCCGGCTGTCGAAGCCGCGGCCGGAGATGGTCAGCGCGAACGTGCCTTGCACTTCCTCGCAGGCGCGGACGCAGCGCGAGCAGACGATGCACTTGGAGGGATCGTAGGTGAAATACGGGTTCGACTCGTCCTTCGGCAGCCAGGCCGGATTGGCTTCGCCGCAGGCGTCGGCGAACACGTGGTTGTCGCCCTGATAGCCGTAGCGCACGTCGCGCAGGCCGACGGCGCCGGCCATGTCCTGCAGCTCGCAATCGCCATTGGCAGCGCAGGTCAGACAGTCGAGCGGATGGTCGGAGATGTAGAGCTCCATCACGCCCTTGCGCAGCTTCTTCAGCCGCTCGGTCTGGGTGTGGACGACGAGGCCCGCGGCCACCGGCGTGGTGCAGGAGGCCGGGGTGCCGGCGCGGCCTTCGACCTCGACGAGGCAGAGGCGACACGAGCCGAACGCGTCGACCATGTCGGTCGCGCACAGCTTCGGGATCTGCGTTCCGGCCTCCATGGCCGCGCGCATGATCGAGGTGCCCTCGGGAACGGTGATGCTCTGGCCGTCGATGGTGAGCGTGACCATCTTTTCGGACTTGGAGAGCGGTGTGCCGTAATCGGTTTCGTGGATGAGCGACATGGTCGGTGTCCTTGTTCCCGATATCTTATTCCGCAGCCTGCAAGCGCGGCTGCTGGGGGCCGAAATCTTCGCGGAAGTGCTTCAGCGCCGAGAGCACAGGGTAGGGCGTGAAGCCGCCGAGTGCACAGAGCGATCCGAGCTTCATAGTGCCGCAGAGGTCTTCGACCAGGGCGATGTTCTCGGCGACGCGCTCGCCGCGGCGGATCTTGTCGATGGTCTCGGCGCCGCGCGTCGAGCCGATACGGCACGGCGTGCACTTGCCGCAGGATTCGATGGCGCAGAACTCCATCGCGAAGCGGGCCTGCTTCGACATGTCGACGCTGTCGTCGAACACGACGATGCCGCCATGGCCGATCAGGCCGTCCTTGGCGGCGAACGCCTCGTAGTCGAACGGCGTGTCGAACAGGGCGCGGGGGAAGTAGGCGCCGAGCGGGCCTCCGACCTGCACCGCACGGACCGGGCGGCCGGTGAAGGTGCCGCCGCCGATGTCGTCGACCAGCTCGCCCAGCGTGATGCCGAACGCGGTCTCGAACAGGCCGCCGAACTTGACGTTGCCGGCGATCTGGATCGGCATCGTGCCGCGCGAGCGGCCCATGCCGAAATCGGCATAGGCCTTGGCGCCCTCGTCGAGGATGAAGGGGATGGCGGCGAACGACAACAGGTTGTTGACGACGGTCGGCTTGCCGAACAGGCCATGATGGGCGGGCAGCGGCGGCTTGGCGCGGACGATGCCGCGCTTGCCCTCGAGGCTCTCCATCAGCGCGGTCTCTTCGCCGCAGACATAGGCGCCGGCGCCGGTGCGCACCTCCAGCTCGAAATTGTAGTTCGAGCCCGCGACGTTGCTGCCGAGCAGGCCGGCCTTCCTGGCGATGTCGATCGCCTTGGTCATGGTCGCGATCGCGTGCGGATATTCCGAGCGCGTGTAGATGTAGCCCTTGGTGGCGCCCACCGCGATGCCGCAGATGGTCATGCCTTCGATCAGGACGAAGGGATCGCCTTCCATCAGCATGCGGTCGGCGAAGGTGCCGCTGTCGCCCTCGTCGGCGTTGCAGATGACGTATTTGCGGTCGGCCGCGGTCTGCGCCACCGTCTTCCATTTGATGCCGGTCGGGAAGCCTGCGCCGCCGCGGCCGCGCAGGCCCGAGGTCGTGACCTCGGAGATCACAGCATCGGGCGTCAGCGTCAGAGCGCGGGTCAGGCCCTTGTAGCCGCCATGGGCGCGGTAGTCGTCGAGCGACAGCGGATCGATGATGCCGCAGCGGGCGAAGGTGAGGCGGGTCTGCCGCTTCAGCCACGGGATCTCCTCGGTCAGGCCGAGCGAGAGCTTGTGCGGCTTGTCGGCGACGATCGCATCGAGCAGGGACGGCACGTCGTCTGCCGTCACCGGTCCGAAGCCGAACCGGCCCTGCGCCGTCTCCAGTTCGACCAGCGGCTCGAGCCAGTACAACCCACGCGAGCCGTTGCGTACGACTTCAATATCGACCTTCCGCTCCAGCGCCGCCTTGTGCAGCGCGTGGGCAACCTCATCGGCGCCGACGGCGAGGGCGCCGGCATCACACGGGACAAAAAGACGCACGCTCATCGCTGGGCCTCCGAGACGAGAGCATCGATCCGGGCTTCGTCGAGCCGGCCGACCAGGCGGCCATCGAGCATGGCCGACGGCGCGGTTGCGCACAGGCCGAGACAGTAGATCGGCTCGAGCGTGACGCGCTCATCGGCCGTGGTGTTGCCGATGGAGATGCCGAGCTTCGCTTCGGCGCGCGCCGCGAGCGCATCGCCGCCGGCGGCCTGGCAGGCCTCGGCGCGGCACAGCTTCAGCACGTGACGACCGGCCTTCTTGGCCCGGAAATCATGGTAGAACGTGAACACGCCGTAAACCTCGGCGCGCGAGAGGTTCAGAGCGGATGCGATCATCGGAATGGCATCCTCCGGCACATGGCCGAACGTCTCCTGCAACGCATGGAGGATGGGCAAGGTTGCTCCCTCCATCCCGCTATGTTGGGCGATGATTTCGGCGCCGCGCGCCGCGTCCCACGTCTCGTACACCGGCGTCATCCTGATCCCGATTCTGCGTTGCAAGCGTTTCGCACATCCAAATTGGAATTGCTCAAGATATCAATAAAGCAGTCCCGTGCTGCGATAGCGAAACGCAATCGAGAGATAGCTAGAAGTTGACGAAAAACAGGCCTTCGCGCGACCGGCTTGCGGCCGCGTTTTACCGTGTCCGGGCCCGCCGCGCCGTGATAGGTTTCTCCGTGGCCCGCACCGCCGAAAACGTGCGGAACTGGGCCCTTCAACCGCTGGAAGGCCGACCTCTTGATTGACAAGCTCGAACTGCTGCTGGCGCTGGCCAAGGAGCGTCATTTCGGCCGAGCGGCCGAGGCCTGCGGCGTGACCCAGCCGACGATGTCGACCAGCATCAAGCAGCTCGAGGAGATCCTCGGCGTTATGCTGGTGCAGCGCGGTTCCAGGTTCCAGGGCTTTACGCCGGAGGGTGAGCGCACGCTCGACTGGGCGCGCCGCATCGTCGGCGACTTCCGCGCGATGCGCCAGGAGATCAACGGGCTCAAGGACAAGCTATCGGGCGAGATCCGGATCGCGGCGGTGCCGACGGTGCTCGGCATGGTGGCGTCGCTGACGACGCCGTTCCGCGCCAAGCATCCGGAGGTCCGGTTCCGCATCATGTCGTGCACGTCGGCCGACGTGCTGGGGCTGCTGGAGAACCTGGAGGTCGATGCCGGGCTGACCTACATCGAGAACGAGCCGATCGGCCGTGTCCGCACCATCCCGCTCTACAACGAGAGCTACCGGCTGCTGACCGCGCCCGACGCGATGTTCGGCGATCGCGATCAGGTGACCTGGCAGGAGGTCGGGCAGGTGCCGCTGTGCCTCCTGACCCCGGACATGCAGAACCGCCGCATCATCGACCGCGCTCTGAAGGCCGCCGGCAACGAGGTGACGCCAACGCTGACGTCGAACTCGCTGCTGGTGCTGTACACCCATGTCAAGACCGGCCGCTGGGC
Source organism: Bradyrhizobium sp. SZCCHNS30572 (assembly GCF_032484415.1). Taxonomy (NCBI): domain Bacteria; kingdom Pseudomonadati; phylum Pseudomonadota; class Alphaproteobacteria; order Hyphomicrobiales; family Nitrobacteraceae; genus Bradyrhizobium; species Bradyrhizobium sp. SZCCHNS30572. The sequence continues at coordinate 315,844 of NZ_JAUESY010000011.1, forward strand.
CAGCGTGATGCCGGCCAAGCTCGCCGAAACGCTCGGCCTCGCCGACAAGGTGCGCTCGATCCCGATCGTCGATCCCGTCATCAACTACCAGATCGGCCTGGTCATCCCGCAGCGTGACCCGATGACCCCGCTGATCGCGGCGCTGGTCCAGATCGCCCGCGAGGTCGCGCCCAGCCTGCAGGCGTGAGGCGCGCGTCCGCGGAGTTGCCGCTGGCCCAGCGCCTCAGCACCGGCGGTGAACAATGGCCCAGGCTTGCTTCGCTGCGCTCGCCATGATGGCGTACACGGTCTCCTCTCGTCATTGCGAGCGCAGCGTCGCCATCCAGGTTGCTTCCGTGGCGACGGTCGGCGTCGTCACCGACCTTGCTGGCATCATCGGCAGACTTCGGGCTCTCATGCGGTCGCGGAACCCTGACCTTGCGCGTGGCGCGTGGTCTTCAGCTCATAATGCCCGGCATGGCCGTCATAGCGGCTGAGCAGCTTCCGCGCCGCGGGCGGCACCACCGCCGTGTCATGCGCCGGACCCGCAAAGCGAACCACCGCCGTCTGATCGGCGAAGGTCATGATCGTCACGAATTCGACCTCGTCTTCGAGCGGCCTGCGCAGCAGCTCGATGCTCAGAAATCCCTCGATTTCCCGATCGATGATCCCTGGAAAGATCGTTGACCGCAGCAGGTCCTCATAGGCATCGGCATCCGCCGCCCTGGTCCAGCCGTGCCAGATCCGCTTCAGCATCGCGATGCTCCCTTGGGTACGATGATGGTCACCGAACCCTTGCACGGGCGTCGAGCGTCGGACTTGGTGAAAGTTGCGGTCCGCGCGGCGAACTCGCGGAGCGGCTAGCTCCGCTCAGTACGCCGCAAATTGCTCCCGCATGATCTTCTCCTCCTGCCGGATCCGCAAGGTCAGTGGCACGGCATAGATGATCAGGCCGGCCACGAGCGTGAGATAGGCGTGCAGGGTCAGCGCGTAGCCGATCAGCTCGGGCAGGATGTTGAGGAAGTAGTTCGGGTGGCGCACGATCCGGAACAGCGGATGGGTCACCAGCGCGTGGTCGCGCGCGAGCATCAGCTTGACGGTCCAGAGGCGGCCGAGCAATTGCGACACCACAAGCAGCATCACCGCGCCGAACAGATAGATCACGAACCCGATGATGCTGACGGCGTCGAGCGGCGCATCCCGGACGAGGCCCTCGGCCGTCGCGGCGAGATAGAAAGCGACATGTGCGATGGCCAACCAGCGCGACACGGATGCGCCGTATTCGGTTGCGCCGTCGGCGCGCAGCCGTTTTTCGTTGCGGATCGAGACGCCCAGCATGGCAAAGCGATAGGCGAAGGCGGCAACGATGAAGGCAATGATCACGCGCGGTACTCCAGATCTTGGAGCAACTGCCTTAGTTGCTGACGTGCAGGTGCGTCAATACCACGTTCCGCCAATGTTGCTGACTAGGCACGAAGCGACGTCATGATGCCGTCATCCGCCTGCGTCGGCGTTGCATGTCCGAAGGGCAAGCCGATCGCATGCGTCGGGCATCATCCGTCACGCGAGAGCGCTGTCATGCCTGTGGGGCCTGATCCTGAAGTGCAATCTCTTTGAGATGTGAGTCCGATTTGATGATGTTGCCGTAGGGTGGGCAAAGTGCCCACGCTACGGCAGTACGGCCGCCGCGCTCACGCCGCGACCGAGATGCTCGCCGTGGCCTTGTACGCGTCGCGGGGCAGGGTCACGCGCACGACGGTGCCGTGCTCCAGCCGCGAGCGCAGCCGCATCGAGCCGCCGTGCAACTGGGCCAGCGAGCGGGCGATGGCGAGGCCGAGCCCGGAGCCGTGATAAGTCTTGGTCATCTGGCTCTCGACCTGCTCGAACGGTCGGCCGAGGCGCGCCAGCGAATGCGCAGGGATGCCGATGCCGGTGTCGGCGATGATGAGCACGACCTTGTCCTCGAACACGCGGCTCCGCATCGTGACACGGCCGCCCTCCGGGGTGAACTTCACCGCGTTCGACAGCAGGTTGACCATGATCTGCTTGGTGGCGCGACGGTCGGCGACGACCGGGATGCTGCCTCCGATGTCGGCGTCGAGCACGAGGCTCTTGTCCAAGGCGCGACCGGAGACGACGCGCAGCGATTCCGCCAGCGTCTTGGCGAGGTCGAGCGGCTCCATGTCGAGCTTCATGCGGCCGGCCTCGATCTTCGACATGTCGAGGATGTCGTTGATCACCTCGAGCAGATATTGACCCGAGGTCAGGATGTCGTGGCAGTACTCCTGGTACTTTTCCGAGCCGAGCGAGCCGAACATGCCGCTGCCCATGATCTCGGAGAAGCCGATGATGGCGTTGAGCGGCGTGCGCAGCTCGTGGCTCATATTGGCGAGGAATTTCGACTTGGTCTGGTTGGCTTCCTCGGCGCGGGTCTTTTCCTGCGAGTACTTCTCGGCGAGGTCGGCGAGCTCGATCGCCTGGCGTTCCAGCGCGCTCTGCGAGCGCTGCAAGTCGATGACCGTGGCGCGCAGGCGCAGGTCGTTGTCGACGAGCTTCTGCTCGTGCTCCTTGATGCGGGTGATGTCGGTGCCGACCGAGACGTAGCCGCCGTCCTTGGTGCGGCGCTCGGAGATGTGCAGCCAGCTGCCGTCGTCGAGCTGCGCCTCGAAGGTACGGCCGCCCGGCGCCTGCTGGCTGTGGTCGTGCAGCCGGGTGCGGATCTCCGGCATCTTGCCGACCTCGATGACGGTCTCATAGGAGGTGCCGGGGATCACGGCGGAGTCCGGCAGCTTGTGCAGCTTCTGGAAGTGCGAGTTGCACAGCACCAGCCGGTTGTTGGCGTCCCACAGCACGAAGGCTTCCGAGATCGTCTCGATCGCGTCGCGCAGGCGCAGGTCGGCCTCGACGGTCTTCTCGACCAGGCTCTTCTGCTCGGTGACGTCGACCGCGATGCCGATCAGGTGCAGGCCGGAATCTGAGGTGCCCTGGCTGAGCTCGCAGCGAACCCGCAGCCAGATCCAGTGGCCCTCGGTGTGGCGCATCCGGAAGCTCTGGTCGATCTGGTGGATGTCGCCGGCGACGAGCTGGTCGGCGATCTCGAACAGGTCGATGTCGTCCGAGTTCACCAGCGCGTTGACCTCGCCGAAGGTGAGGAGGTCGGTGCGGTTCTCCAGGCCGAGCATCGCGAACATCGAGTTCGACCAGAAGATGCGCCCGCGCGACAGGTCCCAGTCCCACAGCCCGCAGCGGCCGCGATTGAGCGCGGTGTCGATGCGGCCGCGCACGGCGTCGTTGATCAGGTCGCCCTCGCGGGCGCGGGTCGACTGCCAGTGGAAGGCGAAGCCCAGGATCAGCACGACGAAGCCCGTCGTCGCCGACAGGGTCACCGAGAGCGCGGCGTCCGAGCCCCAGATCGGCTCGAGCTTCTCCTGGATCACGACGACGCGGCCGGGCAGCGCCTTGATCAACTGCGACACTGCGAAGGCCGGACGGCCGTTCGGCAAGGTGATCTCGGTGACCGCGCCCTGCAGGCCGGGCGTGGCCAAGAGCTGCGCGGTCGAGATCAGATCGAGGATGCGGTCGTTCTCGCCGAGCGCGGCGTCGACCGGAACCCGGGCCAGGATGCGGTGGTCGGCGCCGGTGACGATCACGTGGCGTCCGGCCGCCGCTCCCCAGGCGGGGATCAGGTCGGGCAGCAGGCTCTGCAGATGCTCGATGTGGGCGATGCGGTCCGGGCGCGTCGCCAGATGACCGATACGGTCGGCGAGCAGGTCGGAGATCGCGGCCAGGTCGCGCTTGGTCGCGCCGCGCTTCTGACGGCTCTGGTCGAGCACCTGGACGAAGGCGCCGAGACAGATGGTGACGAGAAAGGCGATGATCAAAGTAGGGACAGCACGACGCAATACCGGCTCAGCAGTCAGCAGCCTTTGATAGGCCGGTTTCGCGATCGATTGCGCCAACCCCTTGATGGAATCAGAAGATTGGACGCACGCGTTCGCGGCATGCGCACGCGCCATGCTGTAGACCCCCGAAACTTCTTGGATACCCGAATTTCGAAAGAGCCCCAGCCGCTTCCGAATCAAGTTGATTTGAATCCAGATTTCTCGGGCTGTCGAGAGTCAACGATTTGGCAAAAGCTAATAAATCTTATCCAATGCGGAATTGCCATGGCGAAAAGCCGGCAGAGTGAGTCCGAAGCGGGAACGCAGCATGACGTTCAGGCTTCAGCCGTGCGGCGGCTCGGCGTGACTGATGACGCGCTTGACGCTCGGGAAGGCGCGACGCACCCCGCGCTCGATGTGGTCGACATTGTCGTGCACCTTCAGCACGCTCATCGACGGCGCCGCGCGGCAGTGGAAGTTGACGATCTCGCCGGCCTCGGTGTTGCGGACGCGGACATTGTGCACGTCGTACATGTCGGTCTCGGCGGCGAGACGCTGCAGGGCGGCGGCGATCTCGGCGATCCGCTGCGCCGGCGCGTCGACGCCGAATGGCAGCTCGGGTTCGAGCGGCTCGATATGGGTGTCGACCTCGACGTCGGCGCCGAATTCGTCGCGGATGCTGCGTTCCAGCTCGTGCGCGATCGCATGCGCCGCGAACAGGCTCATGTCGCCGTCGACCTCGAGGTCGATCGCGACGATCAGGCGGCCGCCGACGTCGTGGACGGTGACGTGATGGATCGCGAGGCCGGAATTGCGCGCGATCACCATGATGCGCTCGCGCACGCTCTCGTTGCTGAGCGCGACCGGCACCGTCGTGAAGGTGACGTCGGCGCCGGACAGGCTGGCATCGACCGCGGCCTGCGCATCGCGCTTGATCTCGTGCACACGGTCGATCGGGTAGGTGCGCGGCACCTGCACCGTGGCGTCGACAAAATGCGTTGCGCCGACGAGCCGGACCCGCAGCCGCTCGACATCGACGACGCCGTTGATCGAACGGATCGCGGCGCGCGCCTTTTCGGCCGCGCCCTCTGGTGCACGGTCGAGCAGTGTTTCTACGGTGGAGCGCGCCAGCCGCAGGCCGAGCACCGAGATCATCAGGGCGACCGCGACCGCGGCGGCGGAATCCCCCCACCAGAACCCGAACGCGGTGAGGACCAGGCCGCCGATGACGGCAATCGAGCCGAGCACGTCGGAGGCGAAATGCAGTGCGTCGGCGGCGAGCGCCTGGCTGTGGGTCTCGTGCGCGGCGCGGTGCAGCGCGCGGGCGCGCCAGAAGTTGACGGCGATGTCGACCAGCAGCACCACGAACGGAATCGCCGACAGCGACGGCGGCGGCGCCGCCTCGCGCAGCCGGCTGACGGATTCCACCAGCACGCCGCCGGCCAGCACGTAGAGCAGGGCGATGACGCCGAGCGCCGACAGGCTCTCCAGCTTGCCATGGCCGTAATGATGCTCGTCGTCGGCCGGCCGGTCCGATACCCGAACCACCATCCAGGTGATCACGGTGGCGACGACGTCGACGGCGCTGTGCAGGGCCTCGGAGACGAGCGCGAGGCTGCCGATCAGGACGCCGACGATGAACTTCGCCGCGGCCATGCTGGCGCTCGCCGCGATCGAGATCGCGGCGACACGGGTTTTCCCGGAATCGACATGGGAGGCGGCGTCTCTCATGGCGGCGGATGTAGCAGCCGAGGCCGCACCATGAAAGCCGGGATCGCGCGGTCCATGGGCGCGGACCGCGCGCTGTTTCGAGTGCTTCTAAATCTCAGAAGGTTGCGTTCACAAGGTCACCACGATCTTGCCGAGATGCTTGTTCGCCTCCATGTGCGCGAACGCCGCGCCAATGTCGTCGAAGGCGAAGACGCGGTCGATCGGCAGCCGCAGCGTGCGCTGCTCGACCGCACTCCAGATGTCCTTTTTCACCTCGTCGAAGATCGTACGGATCTCCTCGATCGAACGGGTGCGGAAGGTGACGCCGACGTAGGTGATGCGGCGCGCCGCGTGCAGGTCGAAGTTGAAGTCGGCATGGGTGCCGCCGAGCCGGCCGACATTGACGATGCGGCCGAGGACCTTGGTCGCGGCGAGGTTCTGATTGGCGACCTTGCCGGACACCTGGTCGATGATCAGATCGACGCCCTCGCCGTTGGTCGCCTGCAGCACCTGATCGACCCAGGCGGGATCGCTGGAGTCGATGGCGAGATCGGCGCCGAACTCGTTGAGCCGTCCGCGGCGCATCGCATCGGTCGAGGAGCCCACCACCAGCGAGGCGCCCTTGAGCTTGGCGATCTGCATCGCCATCAGGCCGACGCCGGAGCTCGCACCCTGCACCAGCACGCGCTGGCCCGGCTGCAAAGCGCCGTTGGTAACGACGGCGTTGTGCATCGTGGTCAACGCGATCGGCAGCGTGGCGGCCTCGTCGAAATTCATGTTCGACGGCGCGTGGAACAGACGGCCGTGGTCGGCGAGGGTGTATTCGGCGAACGCGGCGCTGCCCGAGCCCATCACCTTGGCGCCGATCTTCACGCCCTTGGCGTCGGGACCGAGCTCGGCGACCTCGCCGGCCCATTCCATGCCGAGCACCGTTCCGACGCCGCCGGCGGCGCCATGCACATGCCCCTTGGTCATGCCGAGATCGGCGCGATTGAGGCCGCAGGCGCGCACGCGGACCAGGACCTGCGTGCCCTTCGGCGTGGGCTTGGCGATATCGGTGATCGCGGCGCCCTGGGCGCCGTAGACATAGGCTTTCATCGCGAGGAATCCTGTCGGTCAGAATGAGCGGCGACCTTACTGTGCCGCTGTTCTCAGCGCACCGCCTAACAGGCGGCGCGCTGCTCCGACAAGACTCCCTGGGGGATGAACCGGTTCCGCTGACCGGGCTGGACGCGTCAGGCGGCGACCGGAGCTTCCGCTTCGTCGAAGGCGCTGGAGACGTCGCGCATGCTGATGACGCCGGCGAGCGCGAAGTCGACGATGACCGGGAGGTGGCGGATGTGATGCACGTTCATCAGATGCCGCACGTGCTCGAGCGTGTCCTCAGTGCTGCAGGAGATCAGCCGCTGCGGCGAGATCAACTGCGAGACCTTCATGGTGACGCCGGCGGCGCCGTGCTCGGCGATGGCGCGCACCACGTCGCGCTCGGTGAACATGCCGGCGGCGGTGTTGCCTTCCGTGCGGACGACGTCCTTCACGACGAGGGCGCTGACATTGCTGGCGCGCATCAACTGCGCCGCGACGCCGACGGTCTCATTCATTCGCACCGTGATCACGCGCGCCGTCTTGTTGCGCAGGATGTCTCCGACTTTCATGGCACCCTCCCGTTTGTTGTCTTGAACAGAAGGAAGTCTGGTATACGTTATGCCAGAAGTCAATTGGGATCTTGATGTTTTCTGGGCAGATGCCTGGAAAATAAGGTCAGCGATGCTGTCAAATGTATGCTCGGATTGGCATCTGGCATGCACGGCGCGCCAAAAGAAAAAAGAAAAGGAGGCGCATCGGGATGCGCCTCCTGCAGTCGCGGGAAGAAGCGGGTGATTTACGCCGTGGTGCGAACGTCCTGCGCCGCAGGCTGGGTGACCGCCGCCTCCTTGCCGAGGATGAAGGCGCGGCGCAGCGGCTTGATCACGAACAGCGCCATCAGCGCCGCCGTCGCGTTCAGCGCAACGCCGATCACGAACACGGCCTGCCAGCCATACTTGGCGGAGACGAGGCTCGCGAGCGGGACCAGGAGCGAGGCGGTGCCCTTCGCGGTGTAGAGCATGCCGTTGTTGGTCGCGGCATATTTGCTGCCGAACGTATCGCCCGAGGTCGCCGGGAACAGGCTGTAGATCTCGCCGAACACGCCGAAATAGACCGCGGTCGCGAGCACGAACACGATCGGGTTGTGGCCGTAATTCGCCAGCGTCAGCAGCATCAAAGCGGCGGTGCCAAAGGCGATGAACATGGTGTGCTCGCGGCCGATCGTATCCGAGATCCAGCCGAACACCGGACGGCCGAAGCCGTCGAAGATGCGGTCGAGCGAGATCGCAAACGTCAGCGCTGCCATCTGGAAGCCGGCGAGCGACACCGGCTCGTTGGCGATCTTGAAGTCGTGCGCGATCGGGGCGATCTGGGCGGCGGTCATCAGGCCGCCGGAGGCCACCATCACGAACACCAGATACATGATCCAGAAGATCGGCGTGCGCAGCACCTGCGGCGGCGTGTAGTCGATCTTGCTCTGCGGCAGGTTGAGCTGCTTCTTGCGCGCAGGCGCGGCGTGGGTCGGCGGCCGCAGGAAGATCGCGAGCACGAACACGATCAGGCCCTGGCCGATGCCGAAGGTGAAGAAGGCGCTCTGATAGCCGCTTGAGGCGATCATGCTGGCGATCGGCACGACGGTGAGCGCGGCGCCCGCGCCGAAGCCGGCCGCGGTGGCGCCGGCGGCGAGGCCGCGGCGGTCGGGAAACCATTTCAGCGCATTGCCGACGCAGGTGCCGTAGACCGCACCGGCGCCGATGCCGCCGATGACGGCGCCGGCGTAGAGCAGGGTGAGCGAGTCGGCGTAGGAGTTCAGCACCCATGCCAGCGAGATCATGACGGCACCGAACATGATGACGAGGCGCGGGCCGTATTTGTCGACGAACCAGGCCTCGACCGGCACGAGCCAGGTTTCGGTGACGACGAAGATCGTGAAGGCCAGCTGGATCGCCGTGCGACCCCAGTGAAACTTCGCGTCGATCGGATCGACGAACAGTGTCCAGCCATATTGCAGGTTGGCGATCATCGCCATGCAGATGATGCCCATCGCGAGCTGGAGCCAGCGGAAGCCGCTGGACTGTGCCTGGACAGGCGGTGTCGCCTCTGTGCTGGAAACCATGTGTCCTCCCTAACGCGCTCTCTTGGAGGATGCCGCTGCGAGCGCGCTCCTCGTCTGCGCACGAAGTCATTCTGGTATAATATATTCCAGTCTGCAATATGGCCTGCGACACAGGGTGCGACATGTTGCTTTGCAACGAGAGCGAAATCGTCCGCCAAGCAAAAGAAAACGCTCGGCAAAATGCCGAGCGTCGTCAATCTGGAAGCGTCCTTTTTTATTTTTGTTGCAGCGCGAAGGGGCGCGTCAGAGCGTCGATTTCTGCACCACGACCCTCCGCCAGGGCTTGAGCACCGCGATCGCGAGGATCGATGCCAGGATGTTGGCGCCGGCCGCGATGATGAAGACGCGGTCCCAATTGCCTGATGACTGCTGCATGTAGTTCGCGATCGGCACCAGCAGCGCTGCCGTGCCCTTGGCTGTGTACAGCAGGCCGGCATTGGTGGTGGCGAACTTGGTGCCGAACGTGTCGGTGCAGGTTGAGGGGAACAGCGAGTAGATCTCGCCCCAGGCGAAGAACACGAAGCCGGACAGGATCACGAACCACACCGGATCGTGGCCGAGCATGTACAGCGCCCAGATGCCGATGCCTTCCATGCCGAAGGCGATGAACATCGTGTTCTCGCGGCCGATCATGTCCGAGATCCAGCCGAAGAACGGACGCGTCAGGCCGTTCAGAACGCGGTCGATGGTCGCTGCGAACGTCACCGCCGTCATGGTCATGCCGATCAGCGTCACCGGAATGTTGTCGACCTTCCAGTCGCCGGCGATCGGCTTGAGGTTGGCCGTCACCATCAGGCCGCCGGCGCCGACGATCACGAACATGAAGTACATCAGCCAGAAGATCGGCTGACGGATCACTTCGGTCGGGTTGTAGTTGCGGCGGCTCTGGACGAGGTTGGTGTTCTGAGTGACCGCGGGCACCTGGCCTTCCTTGGGCGCGAACAGGAAGAAGGCGAGGATGACGATGATGATGCCCTGGCCGAGACCGAAATACAGGAAGGTGGTCTGGAAGCCGGAGTCGCGGATCATGGCCTGGATCGGCGCGACGGTGAGCGCCGAGCCGGCGCCGAAGCCGGCCGCGGTGATGCCGGCCGCGAGGCCGCGCTTGTCGGGAAACCATTTCAGCGCGTTGCCGACGCAGGTGCCGTAGACGCCGCCGGCGCCGATGCCCGCGATGATCATGCCGAGATAGTAGCCGTTGAGCGAGGTGGCGTAGGCGTTGATCATCCAGCCGATCGCGCAGAGCACGCCGCCGACGAGCACGACGATGCGCGGGCCGTATTTGTCGACGAACCAGCCCTCGACCGGCACGAGCCAGGTTTCGAACAGCACGAACAGGGTGAAGGCCCACTGGATCGACGCGCGATCCCAGCCGAAGGTCTTGGCGATATCTGGGACGAAGAAGGTCCAGCCATATTGATAGTTGGCGATCATCACCATCGCCAGGACGCCAACCGCGAGCTGCGTCCAGCGATAGGCGTCGCTTACTCTTGCAGATGCGGGCGCCCCCGCGTGAGCCAAGTCCGTCATGTTTCCTCCAGGCTGTCTATTCTTGTCCTAACAGCTATGCGGAGTTTGGTATATGATATGCCAATAAACAAGCGGATTCATCGAGCCCGTGCCCGCTGCTAGGCCAGCGATCGATGAAAAAAGCCTGCAGAAGCAAGGCAAATCGTTGCAGCGACAATACGACGCAGCAGAGGATATTTGTAGTTCAACTATTGGAGCAAGGGCGAGTTTATGCGGCGAGCGCCCGCAACCGGTTGTAGCCCTGCTGGATCGCCGACCAGAACAGCGCGATCAACCCGAGCGCCATGATGGCGCCGACCAGCCCGTTGGAGAAGAAGATCGCGAGCGATCCCTGGGATCCCAGCAGTGACTGCCGGAAGGCCTCCTCGGCCTTGTCGCCGAGCACGATGGCGAGCACCAGCGGCGCGAGCGGATAGCCGCACTTCTTGAACAGATAGCCGAGCACGCCGAACACCAGCATCAGCACCACGTCGAACGTGCTCGAGTGCACCGAATAGGCGCCGATGGCACAGAGCACGAGGATGAGCGGTGCGATGATGCTGAAGGGAATGCGCAGGATCGCCGCGAAGACCGGGACGCAGGTCAGCACGACGAGCAGGCCGGCGAGGTTGCCGAGATACATCGAGGCGATCAGGCCCCAGACGAATTCCTTCTGCTCGACGAACAGCATCGGGCCGGGCTGCAGGCCCCAGATCAAGAGGCCGCCGAGCAGCACCGCCGCCGTGGGGGAGCCGGGCACGCCGAGCGACAGCATCGGCAGCAGCGCCGCCGTGCCCGCCGCATGGGCTGCCGTCTCCGGAGCGACGACGCCTTCGATCTCGCCATGGCCGAAATTCTTGCCGCGCTTGGAGAGGCGCTTGGCGATGCCGTAGCTCATGAACGAGGCCGGCGTGGCGCCGGCGGGGGTGATGCCCATCCAGCAGCCGATCAGGCAGGAGCGCAGCGACGTGACCCAATAGGCCGGCATCTCCTTCCAGGTGTGCAGCACGACACGCAGATTGATCTGCGCATTGCCGCCGCGGAAACTCAGGCCTTCCTCCATCGTCAGCAGGATCTCGCCGATGCCGAACAGGCCGATCACGGCGATCAGGAAGTCGAAGCCGTTGAGCAGTTCAGTGACGCCGAAGGTGAGGCGGAGCTGGCCGGTGATGGAATCCAGGCCGACGGCCGCGAGCGCGAAGCCGATCATCATCGCCGCGATCGTCTTGAAGGGCGGCTCCTTGCTCAGGCCGACGAAGCTGCAGAAGGCGAGAAAATAGACGGCGAATTTCTCGGCCGGGCCGAACTGAAGCGCGAAGCCAGCGACCAGCGGCGCGATCAGCGTGATCATGATGACCGCGAACAGCGCGCCGACGAAGGACGAGGTGAACGCTGCCGTGAGCGCCTCGCCCGCCTTGCCCTGCTGCGCCATCGGGTAGCCGTCGAAGGTGGTGGCGACCGACCATGGTTCGCCGGGGATGTTGAACAGGATCGAGGTGATGGCGCCGCCGAACAGCGCGCCCCAATAGATGCAGGACAGCATGATGATCGCCGAGGTCGGCGGCATGCTGAAGGTCAGCGGCAGCAGGATCGCGACGCCGTTGGCGCCGCCCAGTCCCGGCAGCACGCCGATGATCACCCCGAGCACGATGCCGAGGATCATCACCATGATGTTGAACGGTTGGAGGGCGACTGCGAAGCCGTGAAACAGATTGGCGAGTTCTTCCATGCCAGCTTGGTCCTGCAACCCTCAGCGGATGAGCTTTCTTGTTAGAGTCCGAGCCAATCCTCGATCGGCCCCTTGGGGAGGGGGACCATGAACCAGCGCTCGAAGATCAGATAGGTCACGACCGGCATGCCGATGGCGACCGCTGCCACCGTGAGCCAGCCATATTTGCCGAGCCACCGCATGAACCAGGCGATGAAGATCATGGACGCGAGGTAGAGGCCAATGAAGGGCAGGGCGCCGACATAGATCGCCGTCGGCACCACTACGCTCATGACCTGGCGGAGCTGGCCCCATTCGGCGAAGACACGGCCGTCGTCCTCGCGCAGCGTGTTGCGGACATTCATCGCGCTGGCCGCGACGATGAGCAGGCCGACGTAGAACGGGAAGAACCCCGCCCGCGGTCCCTCGGCGCCCCAATTGATCCCCGCCTTCACGCTGCCGATGATCACGATGATCCCGAACAGCGCGATGGCGAGCGTGACGCCGGCCTCGACCGCCTTATGGCTGGGGCCGGCCGATCCATCGTGACTTCTCATGCGAGCCGCTCAGTTCGAGGCCAGGAAGCCGGCTTCCTTCATCAGGAGCTCGTGCCGCTTCTCTTCGGTCTCGACCCACTTCGCGTAGTCCGCACCGGTCATGAAGGTGGTGTTGAAGGCGCCGGTCTTCATGAAGTCCTGCCATTCCGGCGTCTCTCGCACCTTCCTGAACAGGTCGACGTAGTATTCGATCTGGTCCTTGGTGGCCCGCGGCGACATGAAGATGCCGCGCAGCATCAGATATTCGATGTCGAGCCCCTGCGACTTGCAGGTCGGGATGTCCTTCCAGGCCTTGCCGTCGGTGATCGGCTCGTCAAAGCCCATCGGCTTGTCGTCGAACACGCAGAGCGGCCTGACCTTGCCGCCGCGCCACTGCGCCACCGCCTCGATCGGATTGTTGACGGTGGAATCGATGTGGTTGCCGACCAGTTGGACGGCCACTTCGCCACCGCCCTTGTAGGGGATGTAGGTGAACTTCGCGCCGGTCGCCTTCTCCATGGCTACCGTGATGATCTGGTCTTCCTGCTTCGAGCCGGTGCCGCCCATCTTGAGGGTGCCGCCGGCCTGCTTGACCGCATCGACGTAGTCCTTGGCGGTGATGTAGGGCTTCTCGGCATTGACCCAGAGCACGAACTCGTCGAGCGCCAGCATCGCGACGGGAGTGAGGTCCTTCCAGTTGAACGGAATGCCGGTCGCGAGCGGGGTCGTGAACAGGTTCGACAGCGTGATGATGATCTTGTGGGGATTGCCGGCCGACGCCTTGACGTCGAGGAAGCCTTCGCCGCCGGCGCCACCGGACTTGTTGATCACGACCAGCGGCTGCTTCATCAGGTTGTGCTTGGTGACGATGCCCTGGATCGTCCGGGCCATCTGATCGGCACCGCCGCCGGTGCCAGCCGGAACGATGAACTCGACGGGCCGGACAGGCTCCCATCCCGCCAGAGCCGGGATATGCCCTGCCATCAGGGCGATGCCAGCCATAACGGCCACGCGCACGGAACGCTTCATCGACGCTTTCTCCCCTTCATTCCCGAGAGCGCACGGCTTCTTCCGGCCGCTGTGCCCAATCGAACCACCGACCTGTCGAGCCCGCCGGTGTCATCCCCACCGTGACCAGCTTCAGGCCGTCGCCAGCCCCGGACTTCCTTGCCATGCCCATGCAGCCAAAAGTTGTGTTGGCAGCCGGGATCAGGCAGCAAGAGGAGCATCCGCAGCAAATCGACCGATTTGATTTTGGTATGAAGAGGTGACCGACCGCAATTGAGGAGATCGGGTGGGACGCCCACGGGGCCAATATGTCGCAGGTCGCGTGGGGGGGCGCAAAAGCAAAAGCCCCGGAGATCCGGGGCTCTTGGTTGGGCTTCGAGGGTTGCCTGCGCGCGCGAAGCGCGCCGAGCCTCAGAGGCCGAAATAGGGCAGGTCGCCGTTGCGGTTGGCGGCGCGGGCGCTGGTCATCAGCACGCGGTCGAGGGTCGCCAGCAGGCGGCCGAACAGCGACACGGGCTGGACGAGGGGGAGGGCGACGGTCTTGGCCATGGTTTGTCTCCTTCAGTGAGGCGGTATGACGTTCTGACTGAGGAGAATTTACGTATACCAGATGCCAGATACAACGGATTATATTGCATGGCGGTATGAGCGTTTTGCGATGCAGCAGGAATGTGACGATTTGGATTTTCAATCGAAATTTGACTTCGCATGCAGAAAGAGCCGCCCAATGGGGAGCTCTGAGCAGTTGAAGGGTAATTAGATACGCATTCGCGGCTATGCGACGGCTTGCCTGCCGCGGCTGGCTCGCCCACGACGATCCGGGGATCGCGGCCACTGCTGGACACCTCCCAGGTGCGCTCCGATCGCGTGCTCCGCGTGCAACGCGAGGGAACAATGGCGCGGGGCCAGGGAACCGTGCCGCCCGGGCCGCAGTTACCCTGCAATCGCACGGAGCGGCATGACCGGATGTTGATCGTTCAGTTCGGCGCGCTGTATCTCTTCTAGAAACGTATCATCGGCGAAGGAAAGGCCATGCGCGCCTTGATCCTGGCACTGTCCCTCCTAGCGATCGCCGGAAGCGCGCAGGTCGCTCACGCTGGTCTGAGCAGCACACCTCGTGAAGCGTCGGCACCCGCCGATACCGTGATCGCTGCCCAGGACGCCAATCAGCAGGCCGAGAACCAGATCGGCCTCACCAAGGCGAAGCGTCGCGCGGTGCAACGAGGGCTGACCAGGCTCGGGTTCGGCACCAAGATCAACGGGACGTTCGACGAACAGACCCGCGCCGCCCTCGCCCATTGGCAGGAGGAGCGCGGCTACCCCACGACCGGCTTCCTCAATGCCGCCCAGCACAAGGTCCTGATGGACGCGGCCGCCGAGGCTGCCAAATCCGACCGCCAAGCCCGTCGCAGCACGGGACGCGCGCGACATCAGCGCAATGTCGGAGGTCCCATCGGCGCGATCGGCGGTGCGATGCACCGCGTGGTGGGCGGAATTTTCGGCAGGTAAGCGTTCAACCTCGAAAGAGCTGGAGGACGGCCATCGCAACCTGGCACGTTGTAGGACGGTTGTGACCACGATTCGCCGGGCGAACTCATGTTACCAGAGTATGCGCATGGCGGCGTGGATGTCGGGGGATGAAGCAGATCGGATCAACTTGCTTTGACCACTACGAGTCCTCCCACCCCTTGCGGGATGCGGCCTGGCCGGCCGCCGGATACGAAGAGGCTGTCGCATCTTCGGCAGATGTCTGCTGTGGCTCTCAACGACACCGTCGCAATCAATGACCTCTGGGCCCGAAATGGGCCAAGCACGTCACTTCACGTCGCCCAGGTCGGCGGCCTGGCCGAGCCGCGAGTCACCGCTATCAGTCGTTGCGTCGTTGCGCGCACGCGGCAGATAGATCGTGACCGTGGTTCCCTTGCGGAGCTCACTCTCGATCACCGCGACACCGCCGCATTGTTTGGCAAATCTATAAACGCTGGCGAGACCGAGCCCGGTGCCTTTGCCCGGCTCTTTGGTCGTGAACAAGGGCTCGAATGCAACCGCGAGGATTTCAGGCGGCATGCCCGAGCCCGTGTCGGAAACCGCGACTGCCACGTAATCGCCCGAGAGATTGTCGAGCTCGCCGTGCAGCGTCCTATTCATCGTCGATATTTGCACGGTGCCTTCCGCGGTCATGGCATCGCGCGCATTGACGACCAGGTTGATGATCGCCATCTCCAGTTGGGTTGCGTCGCCGCGTACGGGCCAAGCCTCCGATGCGAGGTTGAAGATCAGCTTGCCGATTGTGCCCAGCGACTGCTCCAGCACTCCCTCCATGGCAAGGATCGCCTGATTGATGTCGATGATCGTCACTGAACAGTTCCGGATCTTTGGTCCGGGCGACGATAGTCCCGCCGGTGTCGAGGATCGCCACGATCCAGCCCTCCGGTATCTTCTGCCGCTCCAAGATTACGGCAACATTCGCGGGAAGAATGCCCATCACAAGCGCATACGCGACCTTCCCGTCCCGAAACACGGGCACACCGACGGCGATTTGAGGCTGTCTCGATGTGGCTCCGATATAAAAATCGGAAATCGCAGGTCGGCCGGACTCGAAGATGGTGCGGACCAGGCCTGGGATGCTGGTTCTGGGCAACGGCTGACCGTAGGGGACCATCGTGCTGACCAGGAGTTGTCCGGCCGCGTCCGCGATGACAATTACATTGCCTGTCAGCCACTGCAGCAGTTCGCGCGAGTGCTCGTGAAAGGCAGCAAGATCACCGGACTGCAGGTAGGGTGACTTTGCAAGCACCCGCAAGCTCGACTGGACGCTGAGCAGCTCGCGGTCGACCGCCTGCATCAGCGCGCGTGTTGTGGCCACGGTATTGCGTTCTGCATTGTCGCGTGCCGCAATATACGAGTCGGTGATCAGGTAGCCGGCGACCAGCATTGCCGGAACCGTGCAGACCACGAGGAGCAACCCCAACCAGAACCGAATGGATCGACCACGGTTTTCGACAGGAGGTACGCGCCTGGACATGAACTCTTCACCGATAGAGTTTTGGAAAGAACCTCGCGACAGCCCACCATGCAAAACCCTATGAGCCTAAGGCGGGTTCTATTTGATTTGAGTCAAACGCCTACGATGAGAACGCGGGCCAACGCCCCGCCTCCAGGTATGGGATCGGGAATTTTCGCAGCCTCATGCCTGCCCTCAAGCTGAGGGAAGACCATCGTGTCGGTTCAAAGCAGAACTCTGGAAGGGGCCTTCGCTACTACAATGTGGGATGCTAGCGAAATGTCTCAGATGGGTCCACAAGCGGTCGAACCTCCGGCGACTGTGTCACGTCCGCTGCGTCCCTAATACCGGACATGCCGATACAGGCCCGATCGTCAGCCGTAGGCGGTGATCGCGCGGCTGGCCGTTTGTCCCCCTCTTGGCGGATTTCCACCGGTTAACTTTTCTGAGAGGTGATCTGTATTGATCAGCATGTTGGAGTGCGAGGGTAAAAGCTATTCCCACCGGTCAGTCGCGGGCATCTATCCGGTGACTGGGAGCATCGCGTTCACGTCTGATGCGAGGGAGTACGTCATGAGCCTGTTTTACGAGCCACCATGTCCTAAGTGCCGGAGACCCACAATCTTGGCGCGTATCACGCCCGGTTCGTCTGGTCTTGGTATCCGAACGTTCAAATGCCCCGCGTGTGAGGAAATTCATCAGCGGGTAATCGGATTCGTCGATCCAATGAAATCTCGAACGGTAGAGGGCTGGTTGCGCGGTGAATTGGGAGCGCCGGTGCAGAGCTCCGAGCGTAGCGTGTTCCAAATACACAACTCGACTCTGGAACAAGACAATTCCTTAAATGGAAACTACAAAGCTTGAGAGGTTAGCTCCCGGAGTATCGAGGAGATGCTGTCAGAGCCATAAGGCTTAGGCAGAAATCTGCTTCCCTCCGGTAATCGGCTTCTTTGAACGCATGATGTCCTGAAGTCGCGATGATCTTGATCGGGCCAGCGACCACGCACAAAGTGCGCGAGCTTCAGCCCATCCATCGATCCGGCCATCTGGATATCGGTAAAGACGACATGAATATCCGGGCGCGTTTCTAGGATGGCAATCGCCTCGTCCGCGTTGCTAGCTTTAGCCGCCCTTCGCATCTGTTCCGCCACGCCGAGGGGCTTTTCGGAAGTGAGCACCGCGTCCGCGACTCCGGGCCTCCCCAATTGACGGCCTCACGCGCGCCAATCGGCAAATTATAGGCAATCCAGTCGTCGACGCGAGGATTGCGGAACTGGAACAATTTCTCGTTATGGCTGTTGTCATCCATGATCTCCGGAGTGGATAGATCGAGACGACCTGGGGCAGCAAACCACAATGAAAAGATCATTCACAGCCCTCGGCATTTTCGCGCTTCTGGGAGCGCTGACAGTTGCCTTGCTTGGCTTTGCACCAAAGCTCGAAGCGAGCGAGGTCGCCGCGTTAGCCAAGGGAGACCGGCTGGCAGTGAGAACGGCGTCCGCAAACTGCTCAGCGCAGACGTGGCCTCACTTCACTACATCCTGTCTGCAAAACATGAGTTCAAGCCAAACAATCGTGCAAGCTCGTCTGGTAACGGCCGGCCGCTAAGGCGCCGAAAGCTATCATCGTCCAGCATACGATGGTTCGTCGCGCGCCTGAAGACAATGGCCAGAAAAGTGCCAGCTTGCGAACTGGGGCTTCGCAGAAGTGTCGGCCCGGCCGACGCGAACTCATGACGATGCCGTGAAACGCACTCATCTTCCTCTTTTCCAGGGTATGCATGACCTCCGATTTACCTGAAGTACCAAGAGTCCTCGTTGTCGAGGACGAAATGATGCTGCGTATGCGGGCGGTGGATATTGTGGAAGATGCCGGGTTCTCTCCCGTGCAGGCCGTCGATGCCGACGAGGCGCTCTCTATTCTCGAATCACGCTCTGACATATCGCTCCTCTTTACCGATATTCAGATGCCCGGCAGCATGGATGGGCTCAAGCTTGCTCACGCGGTCCACGACCGCTGGCCGGCCATCAAGATCATTTTGGTTTCCGGCCAAGTTGAGCCTTCCGACGCAGATAGGCCTCAGGACAGCCGCTTCTTTGGCAAGCCGCTAAGCAATGGCCAGATGATCACCGAACTGCAGGCGATGGTCGGTGCGGGCGCACTGACGACGATTCCAGACGCGTCCCTGTTGCCGACAGATAAGAACGGTTACAGCCCGGAAGCAATCGAACTTAAGCGAATATCCGCACAAGAGGCCGCGCTCTCCGCAGAGAATGATAGCCTTCGCTTATTACTTGAGCAGGCCAACATCGATGCCAAGGCCTTGCTCATGCAGTCTTCTATCGATGCAGAGCAGCGCGATGCAGCAGACAAGTTGCAGAAGCTGATCGTGGGCGAACTCCATCATCGCATAAAGAACAACCTCGCAACCGTCAGTGCCATCGCGTCGCAAAGCTTTCGGACCACAACCAGCATCGAGCACGGGCAGAAGGCTATGGAAGGCCGGTTGCTGGCGCTATCGCGCGCCCATGATTTGCTGATGCAAGTCAGTTGGTCGAATGCCAGCCTTACCCGCACCGTGAGCGGCGCAACCGAGCCCTTTGACAGTCAAGGAAACAGACGTTTCCATTTCAATGGGCCAGATATCAAGGTGGCCTCCAGTGCCGTTATTGCCCTCGCAATGACGCTCAATGAACTTTGCACCAACACCATAAAATTTGGCGCACTGTCGACCTCCGCTGGCAGCGTGGAGGTCGCCTGGAAGATAGATGAGGAAAAGCAGCGGCTTTGCCTGACTTGGACGGAACGAGGAGGTCCGCCCGTTCGGCCGCCCACGCGCAGCAGCTTTGGGACGCGCATGATGCAATCCCTCGGTCAGCAGCTCCATGGCCAGGTGCAGCTTTCTTACGAGCCAGCCGGCTTGATCTACTCGCTGGATGTGCCGCTAAGCTCAATCATCGCGAAAGCTTGAGCCATTCCGTCGATCCGGTTCGCAAGACTGTTGAACAGATTCGAGAACTGAGCGCATAAGAATATTACCGATAATCGGATCAACAAAATGATGAAGTTGCAAGCGCTGATAGTGACCATCTTTCTGGCAACCATTGGAGCCACAAGCGCTGAGGCAGAGTGTGAGATCGCCGACGCCAAGCTGGAAGAAGCTATACAACAGAATCCCAAGCTGCGTGGTCCCGCCAATAGTCAGTCGGTACGCGATCTAAGAAGTTTGCGGGATGCTGCATTCACGCTCCGATCCTACGGGCGTCAGGAGGACTGTGAGCGTCTTCTAGCAAATATCCGTGAATTGATAGCCGGGCCGCCAATGGGCTCGTTGGGCGATAATGACGAGGAAGATGCCGATAAACAAAACGCAGCGCGGGAGCCGAGAGCTAAACGCGGAGCGGCGCTGGGCAGTCGTGACAAAAAGGGCGCAAAGCCGCTTTCAAGGATTGATGAACTCACCCCCGGCTTGAGGACGGACGAAATGATCGGCGCGGAAGTCCGCAGTTCCGACGACAAGATCGTAGGCGAGGTTAGAAATATCGTTTTTGGCACGAAAGATGGCCGAGATTACGCGATCGTCGCTTCTGGCGGCTTTTTTACAACGGGAAAGGAAAGCATCGTCGTGCCGATCAAATCGCTCAAGGTGACGCAGGATCGGTCGAGCTTCTTTCTTCCGATTTCCAGAGAGATCGTGAAAGCCGTGCCCCTCATGCCTGATCAGGACTACTTGTGGCTGTCGGATAAAAAGTGGCGTACCCATAATGACGGGTTTTTTCAGGGTCGCTGAGTACAGATGAACAATCTGGGTTCAGACTATAGGTGCGAGCAAACGCCCATGCTCGTCGGCCCCGATCGTCTGCAACGCTTCAATCGTTTCGTTGACCGTAACGTCCGACCATTCGATCTGGATGAAGAAATCTCCAAGATCGTCGTGAAACTCGGATCGTACGCGTTCATCTGGGCAACCTCGCGCAACTGCCTCAGGATGTCCGCTCCGGGTCTTGGTCGTGTAAAAACGGCCTTGCGGACGTCCGTCCTGACCACGAGGACGCGGGCGTTTCTCAGGCTGTGATTGCCGCGATCAACGGCTTGACCCCGACGATGTTCATGACCCGTGTGAGGTTGTAGGCCAGAACCGATAGGGCCTTCTCGGCGGCTACTTTTGGGAGCGATTTAGTGAGGAAGTGCGTCGCTCCCATACGGGCCTTCATCGTGCCGAACGGATGTTCGACCGTCTCGCGCCGCTGGCGCATCGCTTCCGGGTTTGCGTCAAGGCGCTGCTGCACTGCCTCAAGCAGATGCTCGTGCTCCCACCGTGTAATCCGCCGCTCCGGCCCCGGCGTGCACTGGGATTTGAGCGAACAGGTTTGACAGGCTGTGGTCCAGTAGCGCCGCAACACCTTGCCGTCTTCTTCGTTTGTATAGCGATACGGTAATCGCTCTCCAGCTGGGCAGCGATAGGCATCCTGTTCTGGCAAATAGACAAAGTCCTGCTTACCGAAGCGTCCCTCCGACTTAGCATTTGACGTCTGCGGCTTGGGCAGCGTCACC
Organism: Bradyrhizobium sp. SZCCHNS30572; assembly: GCF_032484415.1. Taxonomy (NCBI): domain Bacteria; kingdom Pseudomonadati; phylum Pseudomonadota; class Alphaproteobacteria; order Hyphomicrobiales; family Nitrobacteraceae; genus Bradyrhizobium; species Bradyrhizobium sp. SZCCHNS30572. The sequence goes on from NZ_JAUESY010000011.1 coordinate 336,935, forward strand.
GTGATTCCGGCCTCGTGGCACGCGAGGATCTCTGGGCTATTGAAGTAGCCGCGATCGGCTACAGCGTCGAGCGTCTCGCTCTTGAGAACGGCCTTTGCCTGTTTGGCCATGTTAGCAAGTTGGGCGCGATCTGAACCGCTGTTCGTGACCTCGTGCGTCACAATCAGATGGTGCTCGGTGTCCACGGCGACCTGTACATTGTAGCCGACAACGCCGGAGCCGCGGCCGCTCGTTGCCATCGAGCGGCTGTCGGGATCGGTCAGAGAGATTTGCTGATCGGACGACGCAAGCATCTGCTTCTCATACGCGGCAAGCTTGCCCATTTCCTCCTTCAGCTTCGTGAGCTTCTCGGCAAGTCTCGTCACCTTCGCAGCCAGCGCCTCTGTCGGCTCCTGGCGGTCGGCCGTGTCAAGTTGGCTCAGATAACGCGCGACGCTCTCCTCCAGCTGAGCACGCCGCCGTTGGACCTTTGCCCGTGTGAAGTTCTTGTCTCGGTTGTTCACGGCTTTGAACTTGCTGCCATCGATGGCGACGCTCGCCGTCGCCAGAAGGCCCATCCCACGGCAGAGTTCGACAAAGCGCGCACAGACCATGCGAAGCGCCAGGCCGTTGTCTTTACGGAAGTCGGCGATGGTCTTGTGATCAGGCGCGAGCCGACCCAGCAGCCACATCACCTCGAGATTGCGGCCGGCCTCCCGTTCGAGCCGCCGGCTCGACTGCACCCGGTTCAGATAGCCGTAGATGTAAAGCTTCAGGAGAACCGAGGGGTGGTACGACGGCCGACCGGTGGCTGCCGGCTCCACCCCTTCAAAACCCATCTCAGACAAATCGAGCGCTTCGACAAATGCGTCGATCACGCGAACGGGGTTGCTCTCGTCAATGAAATCATCGAGGCATTCAGGCAACAGCGTCCATTGCCCACGATCCGCCTCTTCAACGAAGCGCCTCATCGATTCCCCCAAAAGAATCACTGGAGAATCATAACAGCCGCGCAGCGTTTTCACACAGCCAGGGTCCTAAGCCGTCGAATTCTCTACGACTGGGACAGGCGTCGTCCAGACGCTCGCGTCGACATTGCAAATCTATCTAGCTAAGATCGACAACTATTGTTGTCCTCAGCTGGTCGATCGAACTGGAAGCGTTGGACGTTGGAGCCGGATATGGACGTCCCGAAAAGGCGCCTCATTTGGGACCTTGTGCAAGGAGGCCTCTCGGAGGAATCCTTCATCGCGCAATTCGGCGCAAATCCGCGAACTACGCCCGAGATCGTTCGCGTCGAGCTTGAGGAGAGTTTGACAGAGAGGTCGACCGATAACCTCAGAGTTGCGCTCATCCTCGCATTTCGGTTTGGTCTCTCGCGGCAATGGGCTCAGTTGCTGTGCAAGCTGATGGGAGAAGATTGGCACCACAGTCACGAAGACATAGCCGGCGCCCTTCAAGATTTGCGTTTGCCGGTCACCATTGACTGCCTGTATCGGACCGCGTTGTGCAAGCATGATTATCTCGCCTACAACGACAATGAATCCCTGGCAATCAAGTGCATCTGGGCGCTGCATGATATCGGTACGCCCGAGGCAGCCGAGAAACTCCAACGTTTATCGCAGTCTGATTTGTCAGCGCGCGTTCGCGAGAAAGCTCTCAAGCGACTATCGGCGCTGGCGGTGACGCGACCCGGCGACCCGGTGCCAGCTTATCGCCGCGCAAGAGACCAAGAGGTTCGGCCCGACTGGGATTTGGGTGGATCTCAGCGCGACAAGTAGGGCAGCGGGCGATATCCTTCGCAGAAGCGTGCCAGGAGAGGTCAAGTCTCGGTGGGCGGGAATCAAAAAGCCGCCGGGCGATGCCGGCGGCTTGATGTCGGTGGGAGGTAGGTGCTGCGGCGCTCGCGCCGCTCCTGCCTTGGTGCTGCGTTGCCGCTTACTCAGCAGCTTCCTTGCGCGGCGGATCGAGTGCGCCGGAGTCGTGGATCTCGGCGACCTGATGGTCGCTGAAGCCCAGCACCTGGCGCAGGATCTCGTCGGTGTGCTCGCCGAGCAGCGGCGAGCGCGTGACGTCGGCCGGGCTGTCCGACAGCTTGATCGGGTTACCGACCGAGAGATACTTGCCGCGGGTCGGGTGGTCGACCTCGACCAGAGTGCCGGTCTTGCGCAGCGACTCGTCCTCGGCGATCTCCTTCATCGACAGGATCGGGCCGCAGGGGATGTCGAACTCGTTCAAGATGTCCATGGCCTCGAACTTGGTCTTGGTCATGGTCCACTGCTCGATGCGGCCGAAGATCTCGTTCAGGCGCGGCAGGCGGGCGGCGGGCTTGGCGTAGTTCGGGTCGGTCTTCCAGGTCGGCTCGCCGATCACGTCGCAGATCTTCTCCCAGACCGGGGCCTGGGTGATGAAGTAGATGTAGGCGTTCGGGTCGGTTTCCCAGCCCTTGCACTTCAGGATGCGACCGGGCTGGCCGCCGCCGGAATCATTGCCGGCGCGCGGCACGGCGTCGCCGAACGGCACGCCTTCGCCGAACTGGCTGTATTCCTTCAGCGGGCCGTGCTCGAGGCGCTGCTGGTCGCGCAGCTTGACGCGGCAGAGGTTCAAGACGCCGTCCTGCATCGCGGCGGTGACGCGCTGGCCACGGCCGGTGTGGGTGCGCTGATAGAGCGCGGTGACGATGCCGAGCGCCAGGTGCAGGCCGGTGCCGGAATCGCCGATCTGCGCGCCGGTGACCAGCGGCAGGCCGTCACGGAAGCCGGTGGTCGAGGCGGCGCCGCCGGTGCACTGCGCGACGTTCTCATAGACCTTGCAGTCCTCGTAGGGACCAGGGCCGAAGCCCTTGATCGAGGCGACGATCATCTTCGGGTTGATCGCCTGGATCTTCTCCCAGGGGAAGCCCATGCGATCGAGCACGCCGGGGCCGAAATTCTCGACCAGCACGTCGCACTTCTTGATCAGCTCGGTCAGAACCTCCTTGCCCTTGGGGTTCTTGGTGTCGAGCGTGATCGACCGCTTGTTGTGGTTCAGCATCGTGAAATAGAGGCTGTCCACGTTGGGAATGTCCTGAAGCTGGCCGCGGGTGATATCACCCACGCCCGGCCGCTCGACCTTGATCACGTCGGCGCCGAACCAGGCCAGCAGCTGCGTGCAGGTCGGTCCGGACTGGACGTGGGTGAAATCGAGAATGCGAACGCCCTCGAGCGCCTTGGTCATGTCTTGCTCTCCGTAACGATTGGTCATCCCGCGACAGCGGGCATCTGATGTCCTTGCGGGTGGCCTTTACTTCTTCTTCGTCAGCACGCTCTGCGGATTGAGGTTGCCGATACGGCCGCTCTCGGATCCCGCAGCAGGATCGATCACGGCGTTGATCAAGGTCGGCTTGCCGGAATCCATCGCGTCGTTGACGGCGCGCTTCAGCTCGTCTGGCGAGGTCGCGTTGACGCCAACGCCGCCGAAGGCCTCCATCATCTTGTCATAGCGCGCGCCCTTGACGAACACGGTGGTCGCCGGGTCGTCGCCCGCCGCGTTCTGATCGGTGCCGCGATAGATGCCGTCATTGTTGAAGATAACGACGCAGATCGGAAGATTGTAGCGACAGATCGTCTCGACCTCCATGCCGGAGAAGCCGAAGGCGCTGTCGCCCTCGATCGCCAGCACCGGCTTACCGGTCTCGACCGCGGCGGCGATGGCCGAGCCCATGCCGATGCCCATGACGCCCCAGGTGCCGACGTCGAGCCGCTTGCGCGGCTGGTACATGTCGATGACGCCGCGGGCGAGGTCGAGCGTGTTGGCGCCCTCGTTGACCAGGACCGCGTCCGGACGCTCCTTGATGATGGTGCGGAGCACGCCGAGCGCGCCGTGATAGTCCATCGGCGAGTTGTTGTTCATCAGCCGCGGCGCCATCTTGGCGACGTTGTCCTCGCGCTTCTTCTGCACCGCGCTCAGCCACTCGACCGAAGCCTTGGGCCAGTTGCTGCCCATCGCCTCGCTGAAAGCCGTGACGACCGAGCCGATGTCGCCGACCACGGGGGCCGCGATCTCGACGTTGGAGTCCATCTCCTTCGGCTCGATGTCGACCTGGATGAACTTCTTCGGCTGTTCGCCCCAGCTCTTGCCCTTGCCGTGCGACAACAGCCAGTTGAGGCGGGCGCCGATCAGCATGACGACGTCGGAGTCCTTCAGCACGGTCGAGCGCGCCGCGCCGGCGCACTGCGGATGCAGGTCGGGCAGGAGGCCCTTGGCCATGCTCATCGGCAGGAACGGCACGCCGCTCTTCTCGACGAAGGTCTTGATCGCCTCGTCGGCCTGCGCGTAGGCCGCCCCCTTGCCGAGGATGATCAGCGGGCGTTTCGCGTTCTTCAACAGATCGAGCGCGCGCTTCACCGAGTCGGGGGAGGGGATCTGCGCCGGGGCCGGATCGATCACCTTGACCAGCGAGGCCGCGCCGGCTTGCGCGTTCATCACCTGGCCGAACAGCTTTGCCGGCAGGTCGAGATAGACGCCGCCCGGACGGCCCGAGACGGCGGCGCGGATCGCGCGGGCGAAGCCGATGCCGATGTCCTGCGCGTGCAGCACGCGGAACGCCGCCTTGCACAGCGGCTTGGCGATCGCGAGCTGATCCATCTCTTCATAGTCGCCCTGCTGCAGGTCGACGATCTCGCGCTCCGAGGAGCCCGAGACCAGGATCATCGGGAAGCAGTTCGTCGTCGCATGCGCGAGCGCAGTGAGGCCGTTGAGAAAGCCGGGAGCGGAGACGGTGAGGCAGACGCCCGGCTTCTTGGTGAGGAAGCCGGCGATCGCGGCGGCGTAGCCGGCGTTCTGCTCGTGACGGAAGGAGAGCACGCGGATGCCTTCAGCCTGCGCCATGCGACCGAGATCGGTGATCGGAATGCCCGGCACGTTGTAGATCGTGTCGATCCCGTTCAGCTTCATCGCGTCGATGACGAGATGAAAACCGTCCGTGAGCTCCTCGTGCGTGTCCGGTGCCTCGGTCTTAACAGCAGTCTGCGCCATGCGCCTCTCTCCCTGGTCGTCTACGAAGGCGCTTTGCGGCGTCTTCTTCTGTTTGAACCTGTCAGCTGAATAGTTCCTGGCCGTGCGTTTCGACATAGGTCGCAAGGCCCAGCGTATGATCACGGGCCCGCTTCTCGGCGAGCTCGGTGTTGCGTTCCTCCAGCGCCTCGATGATCGCGAGATGCTCGGGCAGGGAGGCCGCGATACGATCGGTGCGCCCGATCGTGAGCTGGCGATAGCCGCGCACGTGCAGCAGGATGTCGTTGGTCATGTCGACCAGCACCGGCGACTCCGACAGCGAGATCAGCGCCTGATGAAACGCGATGTTCGCCTTGGAATATTCCTCGATATGCTCCTGCGGCGGACGGTCCTTGCCGAAGTCCTTGAAGTAGTCGCGCAGCGCGCTGATGTCCTTCTTGCGCGCGATCGTGGTGATCAGCCGCGCCGCCATGCTCTCCAGCGCCGCCCAGGCGCGGATCATGTCGACGATCTCGCTCTTGGTCCGGCGCACCACGACGATGCCACGGCGCGGCACGGTCTTCACGAAGCCGTCCTGCTCCAGCATCGCGATCGCTTCGCGAATGGGCGTGCGGCTGACACCGAGGCGCTCGGAGAGAGCGCGCTCGTCGAGCATGACAGGCTCGGGCGAGGCGTAGATGTCCATCTTCAGAATGGCTTCTTTCAAGGCCTCATAGGCCTTATTCTTGAAGCTCGTCTCCGGGGCGATGCGAGCGATCGCGATGTCGGCCTCGGCCATGATGGGCAATGCCTTGTTCGTTTTTTCTGTAGACAAGACCGTCTCCTCTCCTTGGGAGATGCTTGTTTACAGCATTTTGCGTCCAAGTTTTTTGGCATACCAGATGCCAGGATGTCAAGCTGCGAGCTTTTTCAGCGTGTCCACATCTTCGTCGCGCTTGACAAAGTTTGCGTCTGGCATACCAAATGCCATAAACGACCAGCAATCCCCAGGAGGAAGCCCCGATGTCTGACGCCATCCCGAATGCCAAGGCCACGATCCGAGACGTTCTCGATCGTGTGAAGGCGGATAAACGCACCAGCCTCACCGCGCCCGAAGGCAAGATCGTGTGCGACGCCTACGGCATTCCGGTGCCGAAGGAGGGCCTGGCGAAGTCCGCGGCCGAAGCGGCCAAGCTCGCGGGCGACATGGGTTTTCCGGTCGTGATGAAGATCGTTTCGCCGGACATTCTGCATAAGACGGAAGCCGGCGGCGTCATTGTCGGCGTCAAGACCGCCGACGATGCGAAGACAGCGTATGAGACCATTCTCGCGAATGCGAAGAAGTACAAGGCCGACGCCAAGATCGAAGGCATCCAGGTGCAGCAGATGCTTACCGGCGGTACCGAGGTGATCGTCGGTTCGATCACCGACGGTTCGTTCGGCAAGCTGGTGGCCTTCGGCCTCGGCGGCGTGCTGGTCGAGGTGCTGAAGGATGTGACATTCCGCCTCGCCCCCGCGACCAAGGAAGACGCGCTGTCGATGCTCGACGGCATCCAGGCCCACGAAATGTTGAAGGGCGTGCGCGGCGGCGATGCCGTCAGCCGCGAGGCGCTGGCGGACGTCATCGTCAAGGTGTCGAAGCTGGTCAGCGATTTCCCTGAAATCGTCGAGCTCGACCTCAATCCGGTGTTCGCGACCAAGACCGGCGCGATTGCGGCCGACGTCCGCATCGTCGTCGATTTCGACTACAAGCCCCGTCCGGCGCCGCGCTCGAACGAGGAAATCGTCACCGCGATGAACCGCATCATGAAGCCGCAGGCGGTCGCCGTGATCGGCGCCTCCGCCGAGGACGGCAAGATCGGCAACTCGGTGATGAAGAACCTGATCAACGGCGGCTACAAGGGCCAGATCTACCCGATCCACCCGAAGGCCTCCGAGATCCTCGGCTACAAGGCCTACAAGAGCGTCAAGGACGTGCCCGGCGTGATCGACACCGCGGTGTTCGCGATCCCCGCCAAGTTCGTCGCCGGCGCGCTGACCGAATGCGGCGAGAAGCAGATCCCCGGCGCGGTGCTGATTCCGTCGGGCTTTGCCGAGGCCAATGAGCCCGAGCTGCAGGCCGAGATCGTCGAGATCGGCAAGAAGTACAATGTCCGCCTGATGGGGCCGAACATCTACGGCTTCTACTACACGCCGGCCAATCTCTGCGCGACCTTCTGCACCGCCTACGACGTCAAGGGCCACGCGGCGCTGTCGTCGCAGTCGGGTGGCATCGGCATGGCCATCATCGGTTTTTCGCGCTCGGCGAAAATGGGTGTGTCGGCCATCGTGGGCCTCGGCAACAAGTCGGATATCGACGAGGACGATCTGCTCGCCTTCTTCGAGCAGGACCCGAACACCAACCTGATCGCGCAGCACTGCGAGGACCTCAAGGACGGCCGTGCCTTTGCGGAAGCCGCCAAGCGCGTCTCCAAGAAGAAGCCGGTCATCGTGCTCAAGGCCGGCCGCACCTCGGCCGGCGCGAAGGCCGCCTCGTCGCACACCGGCGCGCTCGCCGGCAACGACAAGATCTATGAGGACGTGCTGAAGCAGTCCGGCGTCATCCGCGCCCGCTCGCTGCGCCAGCTGCTCGAGTTTGCCCGTGGCGTGCCGGTGCTGCCGACGCCGAAGGGTGAGAACGTCCTCATCATCACCGGCGCCGGCGGCTCGGGCGTGCTGCTCTCCGACGCCGTCGTCGACAACGGCCTGTCGCTGATGACCATGCCGGCCGACCTCGATGCCGCCTTCCGCAAGTTCATCCCGCCGTTCGGTGCCGCCGGCAACCCGGTCGACATCACCGGCGGCGAGCCGCCGATCACCTATGTGAACACGGTCAAGCTCGGCCTGTCGGACGACCGCATCCACGCGCTGATCCTCGGCTACTGGCACACGATCGTGACCCCGCCGATGGTGTTCGCCCGCAACATGGTCGAGGTGAAGAAGGAGATGGAGGCCAAGGGCTTCGTCAAGCCGATCGTCGTCTCGCTCGCCGGCGACGTCGAGGTCGAGGAGGCCGCCGAATATCTCTACCAGAACGGCATCCCGGCCTATGCCTATTCGACCGAGCTGCCGGTCGAGGTGCTCGGCGCCAAGTACAAGTGGGCGCGCGGCGCGGGCCTGCTCTAAGTCAAATCGATGCGAATGCCGCTCCGGCGTCTCGCCGGGGCGGCACTTTCTTTGATAGCGTGACGAAGCAAGATCCGTCCGTCCGACAACGGCGCCGCCCGCGAGGGCGGTGCAGAGAGGCGCCACGTGATCCGTCGCAAGACGATCGAGCCACGCGCGGATGCTGCGGCCGAACCCCGCGACGGCGGCGTGCAATCCGTCGGCCGCGCGCTCCAGATCCTGGAGATTCTCGCCGAAGACGACGAAGGCTATCGCCTCAGCGATCTCGCCGTCCGTGCCGGGCTTTCGACCTCGACCGTTCATCGCCTGCTGACCACGCTCGAGAAGCGCCGCTTCGTCCAGTTCGACCGCATGGAATCGAAATGGCACGTCGGCGCGCAGAGCTTTGCCGTCGGCGCGACCTTCACCCGTCGGCGCAATTTCGTCGCGCTGGCGATTCCCTATCTGCGAAGGCTGCGCGACCAGTCGCGCGAGACCGCCAATCTCGCCGTCGTCGACGATGAATCGCTGATGGTGCTGCTGCGGCTGGACAGCCGCGAGATCATGCGCTCGCTGACCAAGGTCGGGGGCCGCCTCGCCATGGTCGCCTCCGGCATGGGCAAGGCGGTGCTCGCGACCTATTCCGATGACGACGTCAACGGCATCATCCACCGCCAGGGCATGCCGCGCCTGACCGAGAAATCGATCATCCGCGCCAGCGACCTGTTCCGCGAGCTCGAGACCATCCGCCGCCAGGGCTACGCCGTCGACGACGAGGAAGCCCGCCTCGGCCTGCGCTGCATCGCCGCCGTCGTTCACGATTCCTGCCGCGAGCCGCTGGCCGCGATCTCGGTGTCCGGCCTGGCGAGCCGGTTGACGGAGGAGCGGGTGCCGGTGGTCGGGGGCATGGTGCGGGATATTGCCGCGGAGTTGACAGCGGCGCTCGGTGGGGCTGCCGTCCAGCGGCAATGAGGGTCGACAGGCCGATGACTGAGCCCACATCGTGTCGACAATCCTCGTCGTCACTCCGGAGTATGGCCAAAAATTCGGCATATGGGGGAAAGGAAGTCACTAACTAAGCCGAAAGTCTATTCAGAATCGGGGCCATGAATTTGGGGTGATCTAGTCGGGCCCAATCGCAAGGGCGAAAATCATCCCAGCGAAATTGTGGGGATAAGTTGAACAAACATAGATAATCAACTTGGTGTTGCGCTAATTACTTGACCACAATTGCTCTTTTAAGGGGGGAGGGCATGCGTCTCGTTTTTATTGCACCGCTGATATTTCTGTCTGGCTGCGCCGGTTTAGCGGAGCAGCTAACAAATTCGCAGACGGCTTCCGATCGGCTGCGATCGCAACTCGGAGCTGACATCGACCTTCAGGGAGCATTGCGGCGCAATATCGCGCGCAAAAATGCTGAGCTGGAATTCATATCGTACGGCACCTACTCGTGCGGTCCAGATAGCGCCGACTATAAAAAGGTGACCGTGTACACCGATATCACGCCAAAAATTGCGCGCGAACAAGCCGTAGTAATTGCGGCGGTAAAGAAGAAGAAATTAGAGTACCTCCGCAACAAGTACGCGGACTTCGAAACGATCGTAGCGTACGGAGAAGCTTTGTCGGCGCTCACCAAAGCCCGGGATGAGCGTGTCAAGGCATACGCAAATCTGAAGAAATTGATTGCGGCATATCAAGGGTTTGTTCCGAGCGAATTTGCTCTAGTGCTAAAGGTCATGAATGATGCTGTTGGTCTCGCGCAAATTGGCGACCAATACGCATTCCAAGTTGCTGTCATAAAGACCGCGGCCTTCGCGGAAGAGCCTTTGAAGAAGGCAAGAGAGAAGGTCTTATCCAAAGCATTGTTGAAGGACTTGACGGATGACGAAGCGCAGGCGTTCAAGGAGTGGGAGTCTTGCGCGCTAGACCGCTTGTTCTTCTATCGTGAATACAACCCCTCTATGCCTCCGTCTTATCTTGAACGAAAGGGCTTGATTGAGAACACTGCAGGCGAGACTAGGTCGCCGACGCTCTTGTTCGCAGCAGAATACAAGTCCTATCTCGATGAGCGCGAAGCATTTGTCGCGCGCCGTTCTGATTACGTCGGTTTGCTTGATGCAATTATTGAACAGAATGCGGCTCTTGCTCATCTTCCTGCGGGGGCATCGTTCAACCAATTCTTGGAAACTTTGACCCAGATTGGCAGCGACGCGGCGAGCGCTAAGGAGCAGTACAATATTCTAAGGGTCGACACTAGGACCTAACTGAGGAAGTGCTTCATTCCTCGAAGATGAGAATGCTTCGATTGAAGAAGGCCTACGGTCGGCGCAGCGGTAGCGAGGGGAGGGCAGGCCTCGCCCAGCTGCCCAAACCGTGATCGGGGAGATGGCCTATTTGGACTTGCAGTCGGGCGCGCCGCACGTGAGCATCGTGGCGGATCACCCGAACACGTCCAGCGAGTTGTGCCATGTCCAAACTCACCCGCTTCTCGGTCGCCCCTTTGCACAGTATGACGCGGCGCCTCGCCGACGTCGCCTCCGGCCGTGTCGCGCCGGATCTCGTGATCACCGGGGCGCGTGTGCTGTTGACCTATTCGGAGCGCATTCTCCCCGGCCGCGAGCTGTGGATCACCGGCGGGCGCGTGGCCGCGGTGAAGCCGGCCGGCGCCCACAAGGCGCTTCCCGGCGGCTTCGCCATCTACGACGCGGCCGGCGGCATCATCGCGCCGGGGCTGGTCGATCCGCACATCCACATCGAATCCTCGATGGTGACGGCCTGCGCCTATGCCGAGGCTGCGCTGCTCAACGGCACCACGACGATCTTCTGCGACAGCCACGAGATCGGCAACGTCATGGACGTCGCCGGCGTTGAGGCGATGCTGGAGGATGCGCGGCAGGCGCCGCTGTCGATCTTCCTCACCGTGCCCTCGACCGTGCCGGCGACCTCGGCGGCGCTGGAGACGGCGGGCGGCGATCTCACGCCGGACAAGATCGCCGGCCTGTTCGATCGCTGGCCGGAGGCGGTCGCGCTCGGCGAGAAGATGGATTTCGTGCCGGTCTGCATGGGCGACGAGCGCAGCCATGCCATCCTTGCGGCGGCTTTGCAGCGCGGACGGCCGGTGTCCGGGCATGTCTATGGCCGCGAGTTCGTCGCGGCCTATGCCGCGAGCGGCGTCACCGATACGCATGAGGCGATCGACCGCGACATCGCCGACGACCTGCTCGATGCCGGCGTCTGGATCTTTCTGCGCGGTGGTCCGCCGACGACGCCGTGGCACAGCCTGCCGCAGGCGATCCGCACCGTCACCGAGCTCGGCGCCTCGCACAAGCGCACCGCCGTGTGCACCGACGATCGCGATGCCGATGATCTCATGCTGTTCGGCCTCGACTGGGTGGTGCGCGAGGCGGTGAAGGCGGGGATGTCGCCGGAGCAGGCGTGGTCGATGGGCTCGCTGCACGGCGCGACGCGCTTTGCGATGGATGGCGAGATCGGCGGTCTCGGCGGTGGCCGCCGCGCCGATCTGGTGCTGCTCGACGACGGCCTGAAGCCGCAATCGACCTGGTATGGCGGCGAGCTGGTGGTGGACAAAGGCAAGATCACGCCGCGTCTCGATCAGGCGCTGTCGCAGCGCTATCAGTACCCGAAGGCGGCCTATGCCACGGTGAAGCTGCCGGCCAAGGTGACGCTGACGCCGGAGCTGCCCACCAAGGCCTGCACCGTCAATGCGATCAAGACGGCGCTGCCCGGCATCACGCTGATCCACGACAAGGTCGCGATCGAGCCGGCCAACGATTGGGAGACGCTGTTTGCGCGCTACGGTCTCTGCTTCGTCGCCGTGATCGAGCGCCACGGCAAGTCGGCCGGCAATGTCGCGCACGGGCTCTTGAAGGACTTCGGCCTCAAGCGCGGCGCCGTCGCCTCCAGCGTCGGCCATGACAGCCACAACATCATCGTCGCCGGCACCAACGAGGCCGACATGCAGGCCGCCGTCGCCGCGATCGGCGCGCAGCAGGGCGGCGTCTGCGTCGTGGCCGACGGCAAGGTGCGGGCGATGGTTCCATTGCCGATCGCCGGCCTGTTGTCGGACAAGCGCGTCACCGAGGTCGCCGAGGAGGTGAAGCTGCTCAAGAAGGAATGGGCGGAAGCCGGCTGCACCATTCCCTACATGGGCTTCAATTTGATTCCTCTATCGGTCATTCCGGAAATTCGTATCACCGACAAGGGCCTCGTGCTGGTGCCGCAGATGGAGCTTGCGCCGCTGTTCGAATAGCACCATCGAACCGTCATGCTGTTAGGACATGTCAGCTGTTTGTCGTCCTAACTAACTGAGGCCACCCGTGTTTTGCCGAGCGTGCCGCATCGTGGGAAAAATCGACGACTGAATTGAGATCGCAGCCGTCAGCAGCGATCCTCGCGCATCAACCAAAAGAGGAAGCGCGAGATGGCGAAGATGCGGGCGATCGATGCTGCGGTGCGAATCTTGGAGAAGGAAGGCGTTGACTGCGCCTTCGGCGTTCCTGGCGCGGCGATCAATCCGCTGTATTCCGCGCTGCAACGGCGCGGCTCGATCCGCCACATTCTCGCCCGCCACGTCGAGGGCGCCTCGCACATGGCCGAGGGCTACACCCGCGCCAAGGCCGGCAACATCGGCGTGTGCATCGGCACCTCGGGCCCGGCCGGCACCGACATGATCACCGGGCTCTATTCGGCGATCGCAGACTCCATTCCAATCCTCTGCATCACCGGCCAGGCGCCGCGCGCGCGGCTCCACAAGGAGGATTTCCAGGCCGTCGACATCGAGCAGATCGCCAAGCCCGTGACCAAATGGGCGGTGACGGTGCGCGAGCCCGGCCTCGTCCCGCGCGTGTTCAGCCAGGCTTTCCACATCATGCGCTCCGGCCGCCCGGGACCGGTGCTGATCGACCTGCCGCTCGACGTGCAGCTCGCCGAGATCGAGTTCGACGACGAGACATACACGCCGCTGCCGGTCTACAAGCCCGCGGCGAGCCGCAAGCAGATCGAGAAGGCGCTGGAGATGCTCAATGCCGCGGAGCGCCCGCTGATCGTCGCCGGCGGCGGCATCATCAACGCCGATGCCAGCGATCTGCTCGTCACCTTCGCCGAGACCGTCAACGTGCCTGTCGTGCCGACCTTGATGGGGTGGGGCGCCATTCCTGACGATCACGTGCTGATGGCCGGCATGGTCGGCCTGCAGACCAGCCATCGCTATGGCAACGCCAATTTCCTGGAGTCCGATTTCGTGCTCGGCATCGGCAACCGCTGGGCCAACCGCCACACCGGATCGCTCGAGACCTACACCAAGGGGCGCAGCTTCGTGCATGTCGACATCGAGCCGACCCAGATCGGCCGCGTGTTCAATCCCGATCTCGGCATCGTTTCGGACGCCAAGGCGGCGCTCGAGCTGTTCATCACCGTCGCACGCGAGTGGCGCAAGGCGGGCAGACTGCGCGAACGGCAGGCGTGGCCGGCGGCGTGCCAGGATCGCAAGCGCACGATGCTCCGGCGCAGCGATTTCGATCAGGTGCCGATCAAGCCGCAGCGCGTCTATCATGAGATGAACAAGGCGTTCGGCCGCGACACCTGCTATGTCAGCGTCATCGGCCTGTCGCAGATCGGCGGCGCGCAGTTCCTCAGCGTCAACCATCCGCGCCACTGGATCAATGCGGGGCAGGCGGGGCCGCTCGGCTGGACCCTGCCGGCCGCGCTCGGCGTCCGCGCCGCCGATCCCAGGCGCGAGATCGTCGCGCTCTCCGGCGACTACGACTTCCAGTTCCTGATCGAGGAGCTCGCGGTCGGCGCGCAGTTCAACCTGCCTTACATCCACGTCGTCGTGAACAATGCCTATCTCGGCCTCATACGCCAGGCGCAACGCGGCTTCTCGATGGACTATCAGGTGCAGCTCTCGTTCGAGAACATCAACGCGCCGGAGGTCGGCGGCTATGGCGTCGACCACGTCGCGGTCGCGCAGGGCCTCGGCTGCAAGGCGATCCGCGTCACCGACCCGCGCCAGGCGCAGGCTGCGTTCGCGACCGCGCGCGAATGGATGGCGGAATACCAGGTGCCTGTCGTGGTCGAGTTCGTGCTCGAACGCGTCACCAACATCGCGATGGGTACCGAGATCGACAACGTCGTGGAGTTCGAGGAGGTGCTCGATCTGCCGGTCGACGAGACGCCGGCCGAGCCGGCGCGCACCTTGCAGCCGGCTTGACCGCAGCCATCGCACTCAGTCGAGGACCCATGACATGCCGCGCTTTGCCGCCAACCTCACGATGCTGTTCAACGAGCTGCCGTTCCTCGACCGCTTCGCCGCCGCCAAGGCGGCCGGCTTCGGCGGCGTCGAATATCTGTTCCCGTATGATTTCGACAAGGCCGAGCTGCGCGAGCAGCTCGCGCGCCACGGGCTGACGCAGGTGCTGCACAATCTGCCCGCCGGCAATTGGGCCGCGGGCGAGCGCGGCATCGCCATCCTGCCGGATCGCGTCGACGAATTCCGCGACGGGGTGCGTCGTGCGATCGAGTATGCGAAGGCGCTGGATTGCCGCCAGCTCAACTGCCTCGTCGGCATCGCGCCCGAAGATGCCGATCCGCGCGAGCTCAACCAGGTGCTGGTCCGCAACCTGCGCTTCGCCGCGACCGCGCTGAAGGCGCAGGGGATCAAGCTGCTGATCGAGCCGATCAACACGCTCGACATTCCCGGCTTTGTCCTCAACCGCACGGCACAAGCGCTTCAGCTGATCTCGGAGGTCGAGTCCGACAATCTGTTCGTCCAGTACGACATCTACCACATGCAGATCATGGAGGGCGATCTCGCCCGCACGATGCAGAAGCATCTCGCCCGCATCGCCCACATCCAGCTCGCCGACAATCCGGGCCGCCACGAGCCCGGCACCGGCGAGATCAACTACGCCTTCCTGTTCCGCCATCTCGACGCGATCGGCTACCCCGGCTGGATCGGCTGCGAGTACAAGCCGCGGACGACGACGGGAGAGGGCTTGGGTTGGCTGACGGACCGCGCGGTCGTTCCCGCGAGCTGAGCTTGATTCCTTGGTCCCTTCACCGGCCTTTTCCAGTTAATGTCTGCGAGCCGACGTCGCCGGCGTCGGCTGAAAAGTCCGCGTTGGGCCGATTCCGTTGAAAAAGTAGGCGACAGTTTCGTCGTGAACAACTGCTGTTTCTTGGATGAGATGGCTTGGTGGGGTTCACGCAGGCGTCGGTGCGGGCATTGGGATCAGCTTGGCCATCTTACGAAGGTTCTGAGCGGCTGCCGCGAGGGTGAACTCGTCGCGTGCGCCGTTCGGCCCTCTTAGTCGCAGGCGATCGAGCTTGAGAATGCGCTTGAGATGCGCGAAC
>NZ_JAUESY010000012.1:0-298153 GCF_032484415.1 Bradyrhizobium sp. SZCCHNS30572
GCCCCGCGTTGACCGTTTCTTTCGAATGCCCATCGCAACCTCCTCATCGAGTGTTGCGACGACCAATTGAATCCGCCGGTCTGTCCGGCTGAACCTGTGGTTCCTGCCGCCTGCATTTTTCCGCAGGCGGGCCACGGGCCTCAGTCGAGGTCCGGCCTTCCCTGCGCCCTCGCGTTTCCGGCGAGGGTCTCGAGCATCGCTTCGGGCGCGTGTTGCGCTGCGAGGGCGACGGCGCGTGCGCGCATGGTGGCGCTGGCATACTGGATATGCTTATCAGTTGAGCGGGGCGCCGATGCTGGCGCGCCACCACCAACAAATCAGCCGGCCGCAACGGCTGATCCAGGAGGAACCCCATGGCAGACACCTCACGCCGCGATCTCCTCGTCGCCGGCAGCGCCGCGGCAGCGGCTGCGATCATGACGGACACCTACCCTGCCGCTGCACAGGCCGGGCCGAAGCCGATCTTCGCCGTGCCGGAGACCACCATTCCGATCGCCGGCGAGCAGGGCGTGTTCCCCGTCCGCCGCATCTACTGCATCGGGCGCAACTACGCGGCGCATGCCATCGAGCGCGGCTCCGATCCGAACCGCGAGCCGCCGTTCTTCTTCCAGAAGCCGACCGACGCGATCCAGAACGTCGCGATCGGCGAGGTCGCCGATCATCCTTATCCGTCGCTGACCAAGAACTATCATCACGAGGTCGAACTGGTCGCGGCGCTGAAATCCGGCGGCACCAACGTTCCCGCCGAGTCCGCGCTCGATCATGTCTATGGCTACGCGCTCGGCCTCGACATGACCCGCCGTGACCTGCAGAACGGCATGGCCGCCGAGAAGAAGCCATGGGAGATCGGCAAGAGTTTCGATCATGCCGCCGTGCTCGGCCCGATCCATCCGGTGGCGAAGGTCGGCCACTTCACCAAGGGCGCGATCTCGCTCGCGGTCAACGGCACGGTCCGGCAGAACTCCGACCTCACCAAGATGATCTGGAGCGTCGCCGAGCAGATCGCGAAACTGTCCGAGGCGTTCGAGCTGAAGGCCGGCGACATCATCTATTCCGGCACGCCGGAGAATGTCGGCCCGGTCGTCAAGGGCGACGTGCTCTTGTGCAAGCTCGAGGGCCTGCCGGACATGTCGATCAAGATTGTTTGAGAGAGGGGCTGGATCACACGTCGTGTGCAGCACGTTGACGCTGCCGATCGGAACGGAATTCGCCGCCGCAATACCGATACGCTCCTTCTCCCCGCGCGCGGGGAGAGGCGAGCAGCGAGCGTCGCTACGCGCGCTATCCAACAAGCGCGGCAGCCGCAGCCATCCCTCCGGATGCTGCGACTGCCGCCGTGGCGCTCGCGGCGCCGCGCCTCTCATCGCCTGCCGGACGGGAACTATCGTTGTTCCCGCGCAAACAGGCGCTGCCAGCCGTTCGCAAGTTTGTGGCCCGACAAAGAGCCGCCCGGCACCGCCGCCTATCGTTGCCCTGCATCAGCCGAGCGAACGAGGGCAGCCGTGGCCATCACCATCGAGATCGATCACGCCAAGACGCGGCGCATGGCGCAGGGCCAGGGCCAAAGCAGGGGCCAGGGTCAGGCCCGCGGCCCGGCACGGTCGTTGCGCAGCGCTGGCGGCCCGGTGGTTCCGCAGGGCGTCAAGGGGCCAATCCGGCGGCTGAAATGGCTGATTCTCGTTCTGACGCTCGCCGTCTACTACATCACGCCGTTCGTGCGCTGGAACCGCGGGCCGAATGCGCCGGACCAGGCCGTGCTGCTCGATTTCGCCCACGGAAAGCTCTATCTTGGCCCCGCCGAGATCTGGCCGCAGGATCTCTATCTCATCACTGCGGCGATGCTACTGGCGACGTTCATCCTCGTCCTGGTCAACGCGCTGGCCGGCCGCCTGTGGTGCGGCTTCGCCTGTCCGCAGACGGTGTGGACCGATCTGTTCCTGCTGGTCGAGCGCCTCGTCGAGGGCGACCGCCGGCAGCGGCTGAAGAACGTCGGCGCGCCGCTGACGGCGCGGCGTATCGCACAGATCGCCACCAAGCACGCGCTGTGGATGGCGATCGCGCTCGGCACCGGCGGCACCTTGATCTTCTACTTCACCGATGCGCCGGAGCTGGTGCGCGATGTCCTGCATGGCGAGATGTCGGCGACCGCGCTGACCTGGACCTTGGTGTTCGCCGGCACGACCTATGGCCTCGCCGGTTTCGCGCGCGAGCAGGTCTGCACCTTCATGTGCCCGTGGCCGCGTCTTCAAGGCGCGATCTGGGATACGGAAGCCTTCACGGTGAACTATCGCGATTATCGCGGCGAGACCCGGATGTCGGCGAAGAAGGCCGCCGAGGCGCGGTCGCAGGGGCTGCCGGCCGGCGATTGCGTCGATTGTGGCGCCTGCGTCGCCGTCTGCCCGATCGGCATCGACATCCGCCAGGGGCCGAGCTTCGCCTGCATCAATTGCGGCCTCTGCGTCGATGCCTGCGACGGCGTGATGGCCAAGCTCGACCGTCCGCGCGGCCTGATCGACTACGAGAGCTGGCGCAACATCGAGCGTGGCCGTGTCGGCGAGCCGCGTGTCTCACGGCTGGTGCGGCCGAAGACGATCGGCCTCGCGCTCGCCTGCGTCGCTGTGGCCGGCGTGATCGCGGTTTCGTTCGTCACGAAGACCACCGCCGTGCTGTCGGTGCAGCACGATCGCGATCCGATGTCGGTGCGGCTGTCGGATGGCTCGGTGCGCAACGGCTACACGGTGAAGCTGCTCAACAAGTCGTCCGCCGTGCAGAGCTTCAGGCTCGGCATCAGCGGCATCGATGCGGCGCTCGCCATCGTCGGCCATGCGGCGGCGGATGCGATCGAGGTCGAGCCGGACGGCTCGGAGGCGCTGCGGGTGACGCTGACCATGCCCGAGTCTGTGGATGCCGATGTCACCTTCCAGGCGGTCGATGCCAACGGCCAGGTCGTGCTGACCGCGCACGACCACTTCGTGAACCGGTAGAGGAGGGCCTACAGATAGGATTTCGGCAGCAGCATGTGGATGCCCTTGTTGCCGTCGACCAGCTGGGTGACGCGCAGATTGCCGGCCAGCGAGCACAGCATGTAGGCTTGGTTGCGCGACAGGTTGGTGCGGGCGCAGACGTGCTTGACCATCTCGCGCACCGCCTGCTTGGCGGCGTCATCGAGATCCTCGTCGAGGCCGATCGACATCAGGTGGGTGGCGTTCTCGGCGAACGGCCAGGTGATGTCCATGTCCTTGCGCACGGTGAGGCGGAAGGTGCCGGTGACGCCGGTCTCGAGCGCGGTGATGCAAACCTCGCCGTCCGCCGTGATCGGCCGCTATGCCTCGGTGCGCTACGGGCGCTGACTGATCCTGCTTCTTCTGGCGTGATCATCGGCCGGATCGCTCCGGCCGATGATCTGCTGATTGCTGCAAGTTCAGGTCGCGAGCTGATTGCCGATCGGCAATGCGCGCAGGCGCTTGCCGGTGGCGGCAAAGATCGCGTTGGCGAGCGCCGGCGCGAATGGCGGCACGCCCGGCTCTCCGACGCCGCTCGGCGGCGTGTCGGCATCAACGGGCACGATGTGCACGTTGGTGACCAGCGGCGCCTCGTCGATTCGGACCACCGGATGGTCGTCGAAGTTGCGCTGCTGCACCCGGCCATTCTTGAAGCTGATCTCGCCATATTTGGCGAGGCTCAGCCCCATGATCGCGGCGCCTTCGAGCTGCGAGGCGATGCGCTCGGGGTTGACGAAGGTGCCGCAGTCGATCGCGGTGTCGACCTGATGCACCACGAGCTTGCCCTTGTCGTCGACCGACACCTCCACGATGGTGGCGATGTAGCTGACGAAGCTGCGATGCGCGGCGATGCCGAGGCCGTGGCCCTTGGGCACCGAGCGGCCCCAATTGCCCTTCTCGGCCACGAACTCGACGACGCGGCGCAGCCGGCCGGTGTCGATCGGATAGCTCTCGTAGGGCTCGCCGTAGTTCCAGAGATCCTTCACCGAGGCGAGCTTCAGGACGCGCGGAGTGCCGATCAGATCGAGCAGCGTGTCCTTCTGGTCGCGGCCGGTCGCGTGGGCAATCTCGCCGACCATCGACTGCACGGCGAAGGCGCGCGGGATGTTCGAGACCGAGCGGAACCAGCCGATGCGGGTCATCGCCTTGGCGGCGGGATTCTCACATTGGATGTTGGCGATCTCGAACGGCATGTCGACGAGGCCCATGCCGAGCTCGAACGGCGCGGCATGATCGGCGCCCGCCGCGAAGGTCGACAGGATGGTCGGCGCGACGCTGCGGTGGCGCCAGGCCACCACCTTGCCGCTCTTGTCGAGCCCGGCTTCGATGCGCTCCACCGACACGGTGTGCAGGAAATCGTGATGGAGGTCGTCATCGCGTGTCCACTGCACCTTGACCGGTGCGCCCAGCGTCTTCGACAGCAGGGCAGCCTCGAGCGCGAAGTCGCATTTTGACTTCCGCCCGAACCCGCCGCCGAGCAGGGTGACGTTGACGGTGACGTTCTCCGGCGGGATCTGCAGCGTCTTGGCGACATCCTCGTGCGTGCCGCCGGGGCTCTGCACAGGCGCCCAGATCTCGGCCTTGTCGCCCTTGACGTCGGCGACCGCGACCGGCGGCTCCATGCTGGCATGGGCGAAATGCGGCAGGTAGTACTCGCCGGTGATCACCTTGTCGGCCGACTTCAGCGCGGCCTCGACGTCGCCTTCCTCGCGTACGACGAGGCCCGGCTGGCGCGCGGCGGCCTCGAGCTCGGCCCGATAGGCGACAGAGTCGTAGCTCGCGTTGGCGCCGTCGTCCCACTCGACCTTGAGCACGTCGCGGCCCTTGATCGCGGCGCCGGTGTTGCGCGCGATCACCGCGACGCCGCCAAGCGGCTGGAACTTCGACGGCCAGGGCCAGCCCTTGACCTCGATCACCTGCTCGACGCCGGGCACCTTCAGCGCCTCGGCCGGATCGAACGACTTGACCTTGCCGCCGGTCACCGGCGGCCGGGCGATAACTGCGTATTTCATGCCGGGTAGGCGGACATCGGAGCCGTAGCGCGCCTTGCCGACGGTGATGTCGTGCAGATCGACGATGCTGACCTGACCCTTGCCGAGATAGCGGAAGTCCTTCGGCGATTTCAGCTGCACGGTGTCAACCGCAGGCACCGGCAGACTGGCGGCATCGGCCGCGAGCTCGCCGAAGCCGAGGCGGCGGCCGCTGGCGCTGTGCACGACCTCATGATTGACGGCTTTCACTTCGCTCGGCGGCACGCCGAGGCGCTGGGCCGCCGCGGCTTCGAGCATCGCCCGCGCCATGGCGCCGATCTGTCGCATCGGCAGCAGATAATGCCGCGTGCTGCGCGAACCGTCGGTATCCTGGTTGCCGAACTTCACCTCGTCGCCGGGGGCCTGCACGACGCGCACGCGCGACCAGTCGGCTTCCATCTCCTCCGCCACGATCAGCGGCAGGCTGGTACGCACGCCTGTGCCCATCTCGGAGCGGTGGGCGAGGATCGACACGATGCCGTCGGGGGCGATCGAAACGAAAACCTTAGGATCGACCACGGTGCCGTGCGGCATCTTGCCGGCGCCGGTTTCATAGGCGGCAAACGCCGGGCGCGACAGCAAGGGAGCCGCGAGCACGAACCCGCCCGCGAGGCCCAGCGTCTGCAGGATGGTACGGCGCGAGACGTTCTCGACCTTGAGATGCCGCTCGAAGCCGCGGCGAGACGCGGACTTTGCGATGTCGGGATTTGCGATGATGTTCATGATCACACCCCCGTCGAGGCCAGATGGACCGCATTCTCGATGCGCTGATAGCAGCCGCAGCGGCAGATGTTGCCGGCCATCGCATCCCTGATCTGGTCATGCGACGGTTTGGGATTCTCGTTCAAGAGTGCGGCCGCTTGCATGATCTGTCCGGCCTGGCAGAAGCCGCATTGCGGCACGTTGACCTGCCGCCATGCCTTCTGCACCGGATGATCTCCGGTCGGATGCAGACCTTCGATGGTGGTGACCTCTCGTCCCGCGACATCCGACACTGCGGTGATGCAGGCGCGCGCCGCTTCCTTGTCGACCATCACGGTGCAGGCGCCGCACAGCGCTGCGCCGCACCCGTATTTCGTTCCGGTCAAACCCAGCTCGTCGCGCAGATACCACAGCAGCGGCAGGCTCGGATCGCCATCCCAGCTCTGCTCCTGTCCGTTGATTTTCACCTTGATCATGTTCGCCCTCGCTCTGTCGGACCAATGGTCGCTGGTTCTGATCGTTGGTGGACGCGCGCGGGACCACATGTCCTTACGTGCACGCGCCGGATCAATTGAGAGTTGTCGGAAGACTACTGATGATAGCAGACCGGGACAGGCATCGGTCTACACAGGCGCGTGTGGTGTCAGAGCAGACGAGCGCTGCGCGTGCAGCCCGCTGCAATGCAAATACGGAACAATGGGCGATGCGCCGACGACAATGGCGGCCGCCTGACCAAAGCGGCGACAAAAAAAGAATGCCTCGCCGGCGTGGGGCAGGCGAGGCACCAAGTCTTCAGGAAGGAACGCTTCAGTTGTACGCTTGGTCCGTGGCGGCCGTCAGGCCGCCTTTGCTTTCGCCACGTGGGTGGCAATCGCATCCATCAGGGCCGGCGACAGGCAGTCATAGGGCTCGAGCCCCAGCTCCTTCAATCGCGCCCGAATCTCGCCCATCTGTTCCGGCTTCACGCCCGACTCGATCACCGAGGAGACGAAGGCCGCAAAGCCCGGCGCGGCCGAACCCTGCTCCTGGAACAGCTCGGGGTGAATGAAGTCGAGGCCGTAGAACGGGTGGCCCGTGTTCTCGATGCGGCCATACATATGCGTGCCGCAGCCGGTGCAGGCATAGCGCTGGATGACGGCGGAGGGATCGACGATCTTGAGCTTGTCGCCGTTCTCCAGCACCGTGACGTTCTGCCGCGGCACGACGGCAACGACCGAGAAGGTCGCGCCGGAGGGCTTCCAGCATTTGGTGCAGCCGCACGCGTGGTTATGCGCGACATCGCCCTTGATGCCGACCTTGACCGGCCGGTCGTGGCATTTGCAGACCAGCGTGCCGCCGGCGAAATGGCCGCTTCCCTGTTTGACGCCGTTATCGACGGACGGATGGATGTGGACAGTCATGGCGCAATCCTCCTCAGTTTTGCGTGCTTGGGGTCAGAACACGACGACGGAACGGATCGATTTGCCCTCATGCATCAGGTCGAAGCCCTTGTTGATGTCTTCGAGCTTGAGCGTGTGGGTGATCATCGGGTCGATTTCGATCTTCCCGTTCATGTACCAGTCGACGATCTTGGGAACGTCGGTGCGCCCGCGCGCGCCGCCGAACGCCGTGCCCTTCCAGACGCGTCCGGTGACGAGCTGGAATGGGCGGGTCGCGATCTCCTTGCCGGCCTCGGCGACACCGATGATGATCGATTCGCCCCAGCCGCGATGGCAGGCTTCCAGCGCCTGGCGCATCACCGTGGTATTGCCGGTGCAGTCGAAGGTGTAGTCGGCACCGCCGTCGGTCAGCGCGACCAGGTGCTGGACGATGTCGCCGGTCACCTTCTTCGGGTTGACGAAATGGGTCATGCCGAAGCGGCGGCCCCATTCCTCCTTGCTGTCATTGACGTCGACGCCGACGATCTTGTCGGCGCCCGCCATCCGCGCGCCCTGGAGCACGTTGAGGCCGATGCCGCCGAGGCCGAAGACGATGACGTTCGAGCCGGGCGTGACCTTGGCCGTGTTGACGACCGCGCCGACGCCGGTGGTGACGCCGCAGCCGATATAGCAGCTCTTGTCGAAGGGCGCGTCCTCGCGAATCTTCGCGACCGCGATCTCCGGCAGCACGGTGAAGTTGGAGAAGGTCGAGCAGCCCATGTAGTGGTAGATGGCCTGGCCCTTGTAGCTGAAGCGCGACGTGCCGTCGGGCATCAGGCCCTTGCCCTGCGTGGCGCGGATCGCGGTGCAGAGATTGGTCTTGCGGCTGAGGCAGCTCTTGCACTGGCGGCATTCCGGTGTGTAGAGCGGAATGACGTGGTCGCCGGGCTTGACCGAGGTCACGCCCGGGCCGACCTCGCGCACGATGCCGGCGCCCTCATGGCCGAGGATCGAGGGGAAGATGCCCTCGCTGTCGAAACCGTCGAGCGTGTAGGCATCGGTGTGGCAGATGCCGGTAGCCTTGATTTCTACCAGCACCTCGCCGGCCTTCGGCCCTTCGAGGTCAACCTCGACGATCTCCAGCGGCTTCTTGGCTTCGAAAGCGACCGCGGCGCGCGTCTTCATGTCTCAAACTCCTCTTTCATTCTCTTGAGCCCGCGACGCTGCCCAGGGAAACTGTTCAGGCGCGGTCCCCGTCGTCAGTCATTTCTTGCCCATGCAGGAGTTCTCCGCTTCCGTATAGGCTGGCGGTTTGTCCTCGTGCTTGGCCGGGCGAACGCGTCCTACCGCGTCATTGCCGCGGGCGCGCAGGTAGATGTAGAGGTCGTCCATGTAGCAGGCCACGTTCGGATTGTCGCCGAAAGCCGGCATGACGTTCTCCTGGGACGTGCTGACATTCTTGCGGCCGCTGGCGATGACACCGATGAAATCGCCGTAGCTCATGGTCTTGACCGAGTCCTTCAGCGCAGGCGCATAAGTCGATCCCATGCCGTCGGGCCCGTGGCAGACGTGGCATTCGGAATGATAGCGGCGGTATCCCGAGTAGGTGTACCAGTCGACCGATCCGTCGGCGCCCACCTTGTAGGTCGGATTGCCATCCTTATCGAAGTACTTCCCGTCCTCGGACTTGACGGCCGCAGGATCTCCCGGACTTTCCGCCCAGGCATTTTCGGCGACAGTCATCCCGCCGGTTGCCAGGAACAGAGCCGTGGCGACCGCAAAACAGATTCTACGCAAGGGCGTCTTCCCTTAATTTTCTGGGGCAGGCGAACCGGCGCATGGACGAGATCCATGCGCCGGAAGCAGGTGCCTAGCTCACTGCTGCGGGAGCGAGAACACGGTGAGCGCGCCGCCCAGGGCGGTGTAGTTGCTCAGCGCTGCGTAGCCGCCGACCGCACCGAGACCGGCGGTCGGATCCGTCAGGCCCGCCGCGAGACCGATGCCGGCCCAGCCACCGACACCCGAGAGCACGGCGACATACTGCTTGCCGCCTGCCTCGTAGGTCGTGACGTTGCCGATGATGCCGGACGGGGTCTTGAACTTGTAGAGCTCCTTGCCCGTCTTGGCATCGACCGCCTTGAGGTAGCCTTCGAGCGTTCCGTAGAACACCACGCCGCCAGCCGTCGCGAGCGCACCAGACCACACCGAGAACGGCTCCTTGTTCGACCAGGCGATCTTGCCGGTCTTGCCGTCCCAGGCGATGAAGTTGCCCATATGGGTCTCACCCGCCGGCGGATACATCGACAGGGTTGCGCCGACATAGGGCTGACCTGCGGTGTAGCTCACCTTGAAGGGCTCGTAGTCCATGCAGACATGGTTGGTGGGCACGTAGAACAGTTGCGTATCCGGCGAGTAGGCCGCCGGCTGCTCGTCCTTGGTGCCCAGCGCCGCCGGGCAGATGCCCTTGGTGTTGACGTCCTCACCCTGCTTGTCGGTCGAGTACTGATCGACGACCTTGGGACGGCCGTAGGTTGCAGAGTTCTTGTCCATGTCGACGCCGGTGGTCCAGTTCACCTTCGGGTCGAACTTCTCGGCAACGAGCAGCTCGCCCGTGGCACGGTCGAGCGTATAGCCGAGGCCGTTACGATCGAAGTGCGTGAGCAGCTTGCGCGGCTGGCCGTTGATGGACTGGTCGGACAGGATCATCTCGTTGACGCCGTCATAGTCCCACTCGTCGTGGGGCGTCATCTGATAGACCCACTTCGCGACGCCGGTGTCGGCATGGCGGGCGAAGATCGTCATCGACCACTTGTTGTCGCCGGGACGCTGCTTCGGATTCCAAGTCGAGGGATTGCCCGACCCGTAATAGACCATGTCGAGCTGCGGATCGTAGGAGATCCAGCCCCAGGTGCAGCCGCCGCCGGTCTTCCACTGATCGCCTTGCCAGGTCTTCAGGCTCGAGTCCTTGCCGACCGGCTTGCCGAGCGCCGTGGTGTTGGCGTCGAACAGGATCTGGTCATCCGGACCTTCGGAGTACGCCTTCCAGACCTGCTTGCCGCTCTTGATATCGTAAGCGGTCATGCTGCACTGGACGCCGAACTCGCCGCCGGACGTGCCGACCAACACCTTGTCCTTCACCACGAGCGGAGCCGAGGTTCCGGTCTGTCCCTTGCTCGGATCGCCATTGACGGCGGTCCAGACGTGCTGGCCGGTCTTGGCGTCGATCGCCACCAGCTTGTCGTCGGCCTGATGCAGGAAGATCTTGCCGTCCCCATAGGCGACGCCGCGGTTGACGGTGTCGCAGCACATCACCGGAATGACGTTCGGATCCTGCTTGGGCTCGTACTTCCAGACGATCTTGTTGTCCTGCGCGAGATCGAGCGCATACACCTTGTTCGGGAACGGCGTATGCACATACATCAAGTTGCCGATGATGAGCGGTCCGCCTTCGTGGCCGCGCAGCACGCCGGTGGAGAAGGTCCACGCGACCTGCAGCTTGCCGACGTTCTGAGCGTTGATCTGATTGAGCTTGGAGTAACGCGTATTGGCGTAGTCTCCCGCCGGCATCACCCAGTCCTTCGGGTTGGCCGACATCTTGACCAGCTCTTCACTGGCCCACGCGCCACCCGCGGCAAGCGCCGCGACTGACGTCAGACATGTTGCGAGTAGCACTCTTCGCATCGTCTTTCCTCCCGGGTTCAACTGAGGTTCCGCAGCACGCGGCCCAGTATTCGTTTTCGGCATCATTGATTATCCACTTCCTGACCGGGAAACTTGCCCAAAAGAGAAAAGAGCTTGCTCAAGAGTGAAGCGAATAGAAGTTTTTGAAGGAGATTTTGCTTTGCTGGTCCGCAACATGAGCGCCATTCTTGCTGCGGAGCATCAATTTACAGCACCGCGGTTCCACCGAAGGTTGACGTTTCCCTTGACCTTACAGAGACGAAGGCGGAGGATCATGCGAGGGAAGTTATGGAACGAAGTGCGCCGCGAAAGTCGCGGCCTTAAAATGGGAGCAATCTTGCTACAGTCTCGTTCGCCGTCCGGCGGCGGACCCGTTGCGTTTCGATCATGAATCGGTGGATGAAACATGTCCGACACGATCCGCTCGCTTAATACTTCGGGATTCTCACCGAAGAGCCAGATCCAGCGTTGGTCAGATGCACTGACCGACCTGTGCGGACGTTTCGATGTCGATCCGCTGGAGGGGGCCTCGTTCGAGGGGCGCATCAATTTCACGACGGTGTCGCGCCTGAAGCTCTGCCAGATCGAGGCCAGCCAGCACCGTATTGCGCATACCTATGCGCGTGCGCAAAAGGCCGCACATCCCTACATCAAGATCTTGTTCCAGACCTATGGAACGTCCTATTTCGAGCAGGATGGCCGCCAGATCGAGATCGGCCCGGGCGATTGTCTCGCCTATGACGTCTCGTTACCGCACACCATCATCAGCCCCGCGCTGACCCGCCATGACGTCGTGATCGTGCCGAAGGAGCTATTGCAGGAGCGCGGCTTCCGGTCGGAAAAGATGCCTGCATACAAGCTGTCTGCGCGGAGCGGGACCGGTCGGATTGCGCATGATGTCACCCATGCCGCGTTCGATGAGGCGACCCGGCTTTCGCCCAACTCGGCCGTCAGCGTCGCCGAATCGCTCATCGATCTGTTGCTCTTGCCGCTGCGTGAAGCCGATCGAATGCTGGATCGGGCGGGACCTGAGGCGGTCTATATCCGCGCTCAAGCCTTCATCCGCGAGCATCTGCGCGATCCCGATCTGTGCATCGATCAGATTTCGGCGGCTCTGGGGTGCACCAAGCGCTACCTTCACATGGTGTTCAGCGACCGTGGCATGACGGTCAGCGACTACATCTGGCGGGCCCGGCTTCAGCATTGCCGGCAGGAACTGGAGACGCAGAGCGGCAAGACCATCACTGATGTCGCGTTCTCGTGGGGTTTTTCGAGTTCGTCGCACTTCAGCCGTGTCTTCCGCAAATATTTCGGCGTCGTGCCGTCGTCGGTTCATAAGACTGCGGCCCGCTGAGCGGTCGTGAGGTAGCCGCGCTAGCGTGCGCCGCTCCGGATGATCCTCTGGAATGCATCACCGAGAATCACCGGCTCGCGCGGTGGAAGGTAGGTCAGTCCGGCGGACCGACCGAGATTCGCCAGGGCCCCGGAAGCGTCGAGTTCCGTCAAGGCCTTGTCGACCGATGCGATGAGTTCGGCCGAACTGGTCAGCCCGACATAACCGCGGTTCACGCCGATCGGATAGCTGTAGCCCGACCCGCCGAGCCTGGTG
This sequence comes from Bradyrhizobium sp. SZCCHNS30572, assembly GCF_032484415.1. NCBI lineage: Bacteria > Pseudomonadati > Pseudomonadota > Alphaproteobacteria > Hyphomicrobiales > Nitrobacteraceae > Bradyrhizobium > Bradyrhizobium sp. SZCCHNS30572. The sequence goes on from NZ_JAUESY010000012.1 coordinate 12,383, forward strand.
TCGGGATGAGCCGCCCGATACGCATCGAAACGTCTGCCATCGAGCAGGGTCGCATCGAACTTGCCCTGTTCGAGCGCCCCGAGCAGATCATCCCGCGTGGGAATCAAATGCGTGATGTCGTCGATCAGCCGTCCCTTGTCGAACGTCATCAGGATTGCATCCGCCAACGTGCCGCTCTCGATTGCCAGCCGCAGCCCTGCCAGGTCGCCGATGTCGGTAATCGGGCGCTGTTTCGCGGAAGGTCCGAGAACGACGGTCAGTGTTGAGAACATGTATGGCTTGCTCGGCATCAGCGTGCCGAGCGGAACGCGGCGGCGGCGGTCGTCGCGGGTGGCGCCATCGAAGTCCGGCAGCTTGGCTGTCTTGACGCCGGGCGCGACCAATCCGTCCTGGGTGAACGCATAGCTGCCGAGCAGCGAGCAGCGTCCGTCCGAGAGCAGTGCGTTCGCCTCCAGCGCTGGACTGGAATCTTCGTCCAATTTGCTTTCGTACCACTGGATCTCGAGCTTTCTGCCAAGGCGGTCGGCGATTGCCTGACCGAGCAGGACGTCGAAACCGTTGCCGGGCTTGCCACGATGATGGACCGAGAGCGGCGGAAGATTTTCGTCAAGGCAGATGCGCAGCACGTCGTCAGCGGCTAAGGCGGCTGACGACACTGTCGAGATCATCAAGGCAGTCAGCCAACGGCAGAGATGGCGCATCACTGCGCTCTCCGGCTCGAGACATAGGCCCACAGCGCGGTGATCTCGTCATCGCTGAGAATGTCGCCCCAGGGCGGCATGCGACCGTTCTTGCCCTGCTTCACCGTGGTGACGAAACGAGGCTGGTCATCGGGAAACCGACGCAGGTCGGGCGTCACCGTGCCGGAGTTCACCATGTTGGGGCCGTGGCAGTGCGAGCACTTCTGAGCGAACGTCGTCTTGCCGATGTCCACCTGGCTATGTGCGGCGCTGCCATCTTGTTGTTGGGCGAGGGCAGTCGTCGACAGGACGGCCGACATCGCCACGACGGCGGCGAAGGCCGCCGCCGCTTTCATGAACATGTTCTGTCTCACGGGCAATCCGCACTCAGTTCTTGACCGCGAAGACCCACAGCGAGCCGCCTGCCGGAACGTTGGCGAGGCGCTCGTCACCGGAGAACAGTGAGTAGACGCCGCCGTAGCCTGAGGTGACGGCGACATACTGCACGCCATCCTGCTGCCAGGTGACGGGCTGGCCTTCGATGCCGGAGCCGGTCTGGAACTGCCACAGCTTCTTGCCGCTGTCGGCGTCGAAAGCCTCGAATTCGCCGGTCAGCTTGCCCGAGAACACCACGCCGCCTGCCGTGGACAGCACGCCGGAGAAGCGCGGGATGTCGCTCGGCTGCTCCCACTTGGTCTTGCCGGTCATCGGATCGATGGCCTTGAGCTGACCGCGCGGCCCTTCCGGCCAATCCCACAGATCCGTCAGGTCCATGCCCAGGTACCACTCGCCGGCCTTGTAGGTCGCAGGCTCGGTCTTGTAGTGGCCGCCGAACACGAGCGTGTTGGCGTAGGCCAACCCGGTTTGCGGATTGAACGACATCGGCTCCCAGTTCTTGCCGCCGAGAATCGACGGATAGACCGTGACCTTCTTGCCCTCGCGGGCATCGCGCGTCACATCGGTCTCGACCGGCTTGCCCGTCTTCAGGTCGATGCTGGAGGCCCAGTTCACCTTCACATAGGGGTTGGCCGCGAGCAGCTTCCCATTGGTGCGATCGAGCACATAGAAGAAGCCATTGCGGTTGGCGTTCATCAGCACCTTGGTCTGCTTACCCTCGACGTTCATGTCGGCGAGCACCATCTCCGCGACCGCGTCGTAGTCGAACGGATTGTTCGGCGAGAACTGGAAGTGCCACTTCATTTTGCCGGTCTTCGGATCGAGCGCGAGCACCGAGCAGGTGTAGAGGTTGTCGCCCGGGCGCACCGCCGCGTTGAACGGTCCGGGATTACCGACGCCCCAGAACACGGTGTTCTGCTCGGGATCGTAGGAGCCGGTGATCCAGGTCGAGCCGCCGCCCAGCTTCCAGGTGTCGCCCTTCCAGGTGTCGCCGCCGGGTTCATCCGGGCTTGGGACCGTGTGTGTGCGCCACAAATGCTTGCCCGTCGCCGGATCCCAACCATCGATGAAGCCCCGGGTGCCGAACTCGGCGCCGGAGATGCCAGTCAGCACGACGCCGTCGGCGACCAGCGGCGCGACGGTCATCGAGTAGCCTTCCTTGATGTCAGCGGCCTTCTGACGCCACAGCTCCTTGCCGGTCTTGGCATCAAGCGCAATCACGTTGGCATCGAGCGTGGTCCGGAACACCTTGCCGTCGTACAGCGCGGCGCCGCGATTGATGATGCCGCAACAGACCACGCGCGGCGTCTCGGCGGGATAGTCGATCTTGCTTTTCCAGATCTGCTTGCCGGTCTTGGCGTCGACGGCCATCGTCGCATTGTGGGTCGTGACGTAGAGCACGCCCTGGTACACCAGCGGCTGCGACTCCTCACTGCGGTCATCGGCGAAACTGTAGTTCCAGACCGGCACCAGGTTCTTGGCGGTGTCCTTGTTGATCTGGGTGAGCGGGCTGAACCGCTGCAGATTGTAGCCCATGCCGTAGTTGAGAACGTTCGCCGTATCAGTTGCACCCTTGACCAACTGATCGGCGCTCTGCGCGCTTGCACCATGTGATGCAAAAATAGCGAGGCCTGCGGCCAGCGCGATCCGCTTCATTCATTTCCTCCGAGATTTTTATGCGCGCCTATCCTGACGCTGCGGGCACAACACTCCGCTCGAAATCGGGAACCGTCAATACGAAAAGGTGGCAACCGCCCTCTGCGCATCGGGAAGCCGTCCTCGTTCGATCGGGACAGAGCAGCCGATCCCCGTTGTCTCTGCTCGCGGATCTGGGTCGGCATGATCGCACCGCTCCGATGTTGCGTTGCGGCACAAACATTGCTTCGCCGCATCATGCCGGGATAACAGAGGAGTAGGCGGATGAGACGAACCATCCTTTGGCTCGGCATGCTTTGTTGCCTTTGGGTGAGTGCGAGTGCGCGTGATCTCGGTCAGTGGGGAGCGGTCGATCCTGCATTGCGTCAATGGTACGAGGCGCTGATGCAGCCCGACGTGCCGACGGCATCGTGCTGCGGTGAGGCCGACGCCTACTTTGCCGATGAGATCCATGTCCGCGACGGCAAGACCTATGTCATCATTACCGATGACCGTCCCGATGAGCCGCGTGGCCGCCCGCATATCGATGTCGGTACCGAGATCGAGGTCCCCGATCACAAGCTGAAGTGGGACAGGGGAAATCCGACGGGGCACGGCATCATCTTCCTGAGCCGCAATCGGTATGTGTTCTGCTACGTGCAGCCGGGCGGTGCGTGAGGGAAGATGCCGTCCCGCTCAGGGGCAACGTCCTACGAGGATTGAGGCGGAACGGCGTCCAGCCAGGCGGCTGGATTTTGTTTCGTTCAATCGATCGACAACCGCTGGGGAAATGCTCCACGGTTATGGAGTCTTGCGTTCCCCCCGATGCGGTCCTAGCTTCGATGTTGGCGCGAGCAATGCGTCAGTCAATGATAGTCGAACTTGGGAGCTTGAAATGGCCTGGAAGACACCGAAGATCGTCGAAGTGCCGGTTGGCATGGAAATCAACATGTACGCCTGTGCTGCGCGCAAGTAACGCGTAGCGATCTGCCAAGCCACGAGGAGCGCAATTCGCTTCTGACTGGCTTGGCGGATCCATTCGATGGACGGTCCGCGAGATCGTCCCGGCGACCGGCCTCTCGGCCGATCGGGTATGACGGGCACACCGCCGAACGTTGGTGACGATCAAACGTCCTGCGTGTCGAAGATATACAGGTCGACGCCGCCATCGGCGAAGTTGGGCAGATCGCCCGCCGCCGCCTTGCCTTCGGCAGAGCCCATTCCCGCCTGCAGCGCCTGCATCGAATCGAATATCAGGGTGGCAACGAGGTGGATGTTGGTGGCTCCCGCCGGCCCATTCACCGGGCCCCGGCTGATATCGTAGCTCTTCAGACCGGGAATCTTCTTCGCCAGCGGCACATGGACGTTCATATAGTGTTTGTCGAACGCCTCGGCGCTCTTGGGGGTCTTGTAGAGTACGAGAACCTTGGGCATCTGCTTCCTCCGCATTCGCTCTTTTGAGGTCGATCGACCGCTTCCATTGCAGCCGATCTGCCGGTTCGGATCAAGCGTCAGGGGCGGCTTCGCCCAGGGATAGTCGTTCCAGCCTTGGTTCTGCATAATTTGTTGCGCGAGGAGAAACTGATGCAGCCGGATGTCGTAGTTTCAGATAAGCTGTTTCAGGCTTATCGAAGGACAACGAGCCATGAGCTCCATCGATCTCGTCATCACCGTCTGCGCAGTCCTGTCTCCGGCCACCTGCGAGGAGCAGCATCTCGTTTTCGCGGATGGCGGTGCCTCGCTGCAGCAATGCGCGATGAAGGCGCCGCCCTACATCGCCCAGTGGATCGGCGAGCACCCGAAATGGACTGCAGTGCGATGGCGCTGCGAATATCCCCACAGCAACGACAAGGCCTGAGGCCGGCTTGGCCGTCGGCACGCTGGCTGCTTACTTCGTGCACTCCTCGAGGTCCTTGTCGGCGACCGAAACCACGGCGTCGGCCTTGATCTCGAGGCCGCGAACGATGCACTGCCGCTCGCCGGCATAGCTCACCTTGGCGTCGTAGCGCCCAGGCTCGACTCCAGTGAGCTTCAGCCGTTCGTCGTGATCGAGCTCCTTGTCCTTGTCGTTCAGCGTCTGATTCGGTCCCCAATTGTTCTGGCCGGCCGGCGAGAGCTGAAAGCCGGTCATCGTTGCGGTGGTCAGATTCCAGAGCCGGATGCCTTTGCTTTGTGCGGCGGCCGCGAGCGGGATGCCGAACAGAATGATCGCCGTCACGGCGGATGCGCGTCTCATGGCGTTTTCCCTGGGGTCCGATGTCCTTTGCCATGACTATGACACGGAAAAATCCAGTCGCGCCACATCGGCCTTGATTACCGCGACCACGTCGTTGTTGCGCTGCGCGCGCGGCAGGTCGATCGGGACTGAATGAAGCAGACGGGCAGGGCGTGAGGACAGCAGGAAGATCCGGTCGCCGAGCCGTGCCGCGTCGTCCATGCTGTGGGTGACCAGCAGCGTGATCATGGGGCGCGAGGCCACGAGCGTCGCGATCTCCTCGCGCAGCCGCGCGGCGAGCGCGTCGTCGAGCGAAGCCAGCGGCTCGTCGAGAATCAGGAAATCCGGCTCGACCGCAAAGGCGCGCGCCAGCGCGACACGGCGGGCGAGGCCGAGCGACAACTCGCCTGGAAAATGGCTGCGATGTCCCTCGAGCTCGAGCACGCCGAAGATGGCGGCCAGCCTGTCCTCCGCGACACCGGGCGCTGCCAGCCGGACGTTGGCCTCGACGGATCGCCACGGCAGCAGCCGCGGCTCCTGGAACACCATTGCCAGCCGGGCTCCCTCGGGCCGCGATACATGGCCCTGATAGTCGTTGTCCAGACCGGCGAGGATCCGCAGCATCGTGCTCTTGCCGCAGCCGGAGGGGCCGACGACGACGCCGACCTCGCCCCGCTCCAGCGAAAAGGCAATGCCAGCAATCACCTCCTGGCGCTTGCCATTGGCGGCGCTGGTGTAGCTCTTGGACCTGATATCGACCTCAAGCCGCACGGAGCCGCCACCTCGATGCACGCTGCTCGAACGGCTGGACGATAACGGCCTCGATCACCAGCACCACGGCAGCAAAGCTGAGCGAGTAGGCGAGCAGCAACGGAATGTCGAACAGCTGGAAGGCGACGCCGATCTCGAAGCCGATGCCGTTGGGCCTCCCGAGCAACTCGGCGACCAGCACGATCTTCCACACCAATGACAGGCCGGAGCGCGCGGCCGCCGCAATATAGGGCGCAAGCTGCGGCAGCAGGACGTGGCGGAGGATGCGTCCGCGCGAAAAGGCAAACACCTTGGCCATCTCGTCGAGCGATGGATCGAGCGCGCGGGCGCCTTCGCGCAAGGTGACGACGGCGGTCGGCAGCTTGTTGATCGCGATCGCCGCGATCGCAGCGACCTCGGTGAGACCAGCCCAGATATAGGCGAGCACGATCACCACCAGCGCGGGCAGATTGAGCAGCAGGATCAGCCAGGGATCGCCGAGGCGGTTGGCGAGCTGGCTGCGCCCCATCAAAAAGCCGATCGCCGAGCCGAGTGCCATCGACAGAGTGAAGGCGAGGGCGACGCGGGCGAGCGTTGCGCCGAGATGCAGAAACAGCGCGCCGGACCGCGCTTCCGTCACCGCAACCGCAAGCACGGCCGATGGCAATGGCAGCTTGGCGCTGCCGGCGACAGCCGCGGCAATCCACCAGGTGGCCAGCAGAAGCGCAAAGGACAACAAGCGCAGCACTAATCCCTCGCATCCGCCCTGTAGTAGGTGCCGGGACTGAGCTCCGGAGACGGGCCGACCAGATCGCGGCCGCCGATCGAAGCCAGCACGTCGTAGAGGATGCGGGCGTCGGCCTCTTCCTCGGCGATCGGCCGGTGCGGAATGCCCTCGCGATAGCGGTCGCGATAGGCGCGCAACGTCGCCTCGTCAGGCGCGCCGGTCAGCGGCGCGATCGTCTGCCAGTCGGCATCCGACGTCGCCAGGATCTCCTTGGCCTTGGCCGTGACGGACAGGAAGCGTGTCACGAGATCGCGATGCTTGGCGGCCCAGTCCTCGTCGAAGACGTAGCCGATCATCGCGGTGCGGCCCTTGGCGCCGAACGGCGGCAGCAGGTCCTCGACGCCAGCAAGCCGGCGGAAGCCCTTGGCCTCCAGCGCCGCGCAGAAATTCCAGTAGTTCAAGCCCGCATCCATCTCGCCGTCGGCCAGCTTGGCGGCCAGCAGCGGCGGCGCGCCGTAGGTGATGGTCGCCTGCGATTTCAGATCGACGCCGTCGCGCTTGAGCGTGGCCTGGAGCAGCAGCCAGCTCTTGTCGAGCGGGCCGCCGGCCACCGCGAGCTTGCGTCCCTTCAGATCGGCAAGCGTCTTGATCGGTGAGGTCGCCGGCACCATCACCGCGCCGAGCGCGCTCGAATAGGGATAGAAGGTGAGCTTGGCGCCGAGCGCACGCTCGCGCGATACCCACAGCCAGTCCGACACCATGATGTCGGCGTTGCCGGCCCGCAGCGCGATCTTGCCGGCCTCCGGGCTCGCGAGCTCGACCGCATCGATCGCGATATCCGCCTGCTTGTCGAGCTGGCGGGCGCGGATCACGGCCAGCTCCCAGGCGAAGGTGCCGGTCTTTTGCACCGCAACCTTGACGGTCTCGGCGGCGCAGCATGCCGTGACCGGCAGCAGGGCGCAGGCGACAATCGCCATCAACAAACGACCGATCTGCGTCATGAGCCCGTCTGCATTTTCTCGAGAGGTGTTCTTTTCAGCCTCATTCCCTTAGCATAGCTTCGGCTGCGATGCCGCGGAGGACTGTGATGCGTAGTGCTGTTCCGGTAGGACCGATTGTCGCCACTCTCATTGCCACGATTGCGCTGTGCGGGCCGGCTCGTGCCGAGGAGCTCAACGACTATCCGACCTCGGCGCGGGCCGAATATGTGTTCGGCTGCATGAAGGCGAATGGCGAGACCAGGGAGGCGATCGCGCAGTGCTCCTGCTCGATCGACGTGATCGCTTCGATCATTCCCTATGAGCGCTACGTCACGGCCGAGACCGTCCTCAGCATGTCCCAGGTGCACAGCAATCTCGGCACCCAGTTCCGCACGTCCGAGCAGGCCGCCAACGCGCTGAACGATCTCCGCCGGGCGCAGGCCGAAGCCGAAGTGAGATGCTTCTGAAGCGCTGCCGCTCTGCCGCATCAAGTTCCTGAACCGTCGGCCGGCCAATCGTGCTCGAACACGTGGCCCTGCGTATCCTTCGCCTCCGCATGGAATTGCTTGGCACCGTTCGACACGTAGGTGAAGCGGATGTTGGGATCCTCAGAGATCGAGATGCCGCCTTCGACCGACAGCACCAGACTGCCGTCCTGCGACAGTGTCAGCCGGTCGATGAAGAAGGCCGGAATGTAGAGCTGCGTCACCTGATCCATCTGGAGCCCGGAATTGTTGGGATGCCCGACCATGACCTGCGCTTCGCGGATGCCGCTCGTGGCGCCGTCGCTGCTTTGCGTGAACTGCCGGTAGCGCATCTGGCCGATGCGCGCCTTGGCCTCGTCCGGATTCTTCGCCGCCGGCGCCGAGCAGCCTCCGGACGCCTTGACGAAGGTCTTGACCACATAGAGCTGACCATCCGTCAGCTCGGCCACGGCATGCACATCCGTGTAGTTGTTGACGCGGACCCGCGTCGAGATCGCGGTCACATTGGCGTCCGCGCCAAGCGTGAACTTGGCCGCCATCGGCGCGGGATTCTGGTCGATCACCAGCGTGATGGTCTTGATACGGCGCTCGTCGGCGGGCGACAGCTTGCTGCGCAGGGTGACCGGAACGACCGAGGCATCCTCGGCGCGCGTCGGCATCTCGATCGACAGCACATTGGTGCCGTCCTGCATCGCCTTGTTGTTGAAGATGTCCTGGACCAGTCCCGGCCAGGGATCGTAACCATCAGCGGCCTTCGCAGGTGCGAACGCAAACGCGAGGCAGGCCCCGAGAAGCAGGGTGGACGGCAGGTGGAGCCGGATCATGGCGCAATCCTCCTCGGGCAGTCGGGTGAATTAACAATCATAGCGCGTTGCCGCCCTCATTCCCATTCCATTTCCGAGAATGCCGCCGTTGCGTTGCGGGCATTGTAGTCGTCGAACAGCTCCCATTTGCCGCGCTCCGATCCCGCGGCCCCAGCGGCGTCCGCGATCGGCCTGCCTGCCTTGATCAGCCCGCGAACGTCGTGGGCCAATGTATCGAGGTAGCGACGCTCGTCACTGAGCGCCAGTGGCCACGGGCTGACAGGGCCATGGCCGGGAACGACGCGCTCGGCCGGGATGGTCGCGAGCGCGGCCATGTCGGCGATCCAGCCGCGCAGGCTGCCATCCATCACCGGGATGTGACGCAGGAATACGAGATCGCCGGCGAACAAGGTCCGGCTGCGGTCATCATAGACGGACAGGTCGCAGTCGCTATGAGCGGTACTCCAGGCCTTGAGCGTGAGGGTACGGCCGCCGAGGTCGAGCATCATCTCGTCGTCCACGAGGATCGACGGGGGGACGAGACGGACCTCGTCGATCAGCTCGGCGCCCATCAGGCGCCGGAACGCCTCGATGTAGTGCGGTCCGCGCATTGCAAGCGCGCGCGGCAGGTTCTTGGCGCCGACGAAGCGCGTGCCGTCGCCCTCGAATGCCGCGTTGCCGAATGCGTGATCCGGATGGGCGTGAGTGTTGATGACGTAGCGCACGGGCTTGGCGGTACGGGCGCGGACCGCTGCCAGCAGCGCGCGGCCTTCGCGGACGCTGCCGCCGGTGTCGATCACGGCGACCGCGTCGTTGCCGACGATGAAACCGACATTGGCGATGGCGCCCTCGTTCGCCGCGTTCATCAGCGCGGTCTGGCCGATGTGAACGAACACGCCGGGCGCGATCTCGCTGACCTCGAGTTCCGGCGGCATGGCAAGAGCGCCGCTGCCGAGCGCCAGCGCCCCCCAGGCAGTGATCGCGATGATCAGTTGTCTCACCATCGGCTTGCCTTGCTCGCGTGAGAGGTGTGCGTCAGGCGATGGACGTTGCGGTGCAGCAATGGGTCAACTCTTCGCGATGACGGCGGCTGTTGCACCGGAGCGGCCGGCGGCCTAGCATTTTCAAAAATACCGCGATGCGTTCGATAGGGATGGAAATACGGATGACGAAGCGTCACAACCTTGCCTGCTCGCTGGCCGTTGCCGCGGGGCTCACTCTGCTCGGACCGGCCACCGCTTTCGCGCAGAGCAATGATGGCCTGGACCTGTCGATCGAGCTGGTCGATCCCAAGGTGCTCAGGGTCTGCGCCGATCCGCGCAACCTGCCGTTCTCGAACGAGAAGGGCGACGGCTTCGAGAACAAGCTGGCCGAGCTCTTTGCCGCCAAGCTGCACAAGAAGGTCGACTATACATTCTTTCCGCAGGCCACCGGATTCGTGCGCATGACGCTGGGCTCGCACCGTTGCGACGTGATCATGGGCTTTCCCCAAGGGGACGACCTGGTGCAGAGCACCAGTCCCTATTACCGGACGGCCTATGCGATCGTGACCAAGCCGGGCTCCGATCTTGCCGATGTGACGACGCTGGAGGATGCCAAGCTCAAGGGCAGGCACATCGGCATCGTGGCGGGCACGCCGCCGGCAACCAACATGGCGCTGGCCGGGCTGATGCCGACCGCAAAGCCCTATCCGCTGATGATCGACACCCGCGTCGATTCCTCGGCAGAGGCGATGATCAACGATCTGAAGTCCGGCGAGATCGATGCCGGCGTGCTGTGGGGGCCGATGGCCGGCTACTATGCCAAGCAGGCGAGCCCGCAACTGCATGTCACGCCGCTGGTGAAGGAGACCAGCGGGCCGAAGCTGATCTATCGCATCGCCATGGGTGTCCGTGGCGCGGACCAGAACTGGCGCCGTCAGCTCAACAAGCTGATCCAGGAGAACCAGGGGGAGATCAACAAGATCCTGCTGGACTTCGGGGTGCCGCTGCTGGACGAGAGCAATCATCTGATCACCGCCGAGGCTGCGGCGAAGCCATGATCGGTCGGCTCAGCGCTGCGGCATTGGCAGGCGTGCTGCTGATCGCCGTGGCGGTGCGGGCCGATGATCTCGTGCCGGAGCCGGACAGCTATCGCACCGAGAACTATCGCGCGCCGGTGCCGACGACCCTGAGCGGGGCGCGCGTGCTGTCGACGCGGGAGACCGAGGCGATCTGGCGCGCGAAGTCCGCCGTCTTCGTCGATGTGTTGCCGCGGCCGCCCAAGCCGAAGAACCTGCCGGCCGGCACGGTGTGGCGCGAGCAGCCGCGCCTGGACATTCCCGGCAGCATCTGGCTGCCCGACACCGGCTACGGGGTGCTGGCGCCCCAGACCGAGGACTATCTGAAGCGCGGCCTTGCCCGCGCTTCCGAGGGCGATTTGAGTCGTCTGCTCGTGTTCTACTGCCTCGAGGACTGCTGGATGTCGTGGAATGCCGCCAAGCGCGCGCTGACCTATGGCTACCGCAATGTCGCGTGGTATCCGGACGGGACCGACGCCTGGAGCCGCGCCGACCTGCCGCTGCAGCAGACGCAGCCCGAGCCGCGGCCTGAGGAGTGAGCGGAGAGGGCGGCGGTAGCGCATCAAATCAGCTACTCCATGTCCTGCTGGATCTCGCGCGCCAGGGCGAACAGGCGCTGGTCGATCGCGGTCGGGACCTCGCAGACGAACTTCATCACGCGACGCCGGTCCTCGAAGATGCGCGTCTCCCAGTTCAACTGGTTGGTCATCTCCTCGACCTTGGCCTGATCCGGGTTGGGGCCGCTGTGCATCTCCTGCAGGGCGATGGTGTCGCCGCGCACCTTGTCGACGGCCTCGCGCTGCTTGCGCATGACGCGCTCGAGGCCGTTCATCACCGATGTCCGCTGCGCGTTCAGCGTGTCGAACAGCCCGGCGAACAGCAGCTTGCCCTTGCGTATCTTCTCCTCGGCCGTACCGGTGAGAAAATCGGCGATGTCCTTCTGGGCCTGCTCCAGCGGGATACGGCGCGCGGCAAGCTTGGCGACGAGCTCGGCCACCTTCGCATCCTCCTTCCAGCTCGCGCCGACATCGTCGATCGGCGGGCCGGACCACACGGCGGCGATCGAGATCTCCGGCACCTTGGCCTGCGGGCAGGGCCAATCCGGATAGCGCGGATCGGCGGCCTGCGCAGCACCTGCCGACGCAGCGATGGCGACGGCCGCCAGTGTCGTTCTGAACCTCATGCCTCGCCTCCGGGACCGCGCCTGACAAACCCCCGCGACGGATCGTAGGCCAGGATCGCGCCGATCATGAAGACGGCGGTGCAGCCGCCGACCACCGCGAGCGAAACCCAGTTCAGCTTGCCATATAGCGCGAAGCGGATGAGCTCGACCGCGTGGGTGAAGGGATTGGCTTCGCAGAGATAAGCCAGCCAGGGACTGCCTTCCTCGACCCGCCAGAGCGGGTAGAGCGCCGATGAGGCGAAGAACATCGGGAAGATCACGAAGTTCATGACGCCGGCGAAATTCTCGAGCTGCTTGATGCCGGAGGAAATCAGCATGCCCAGCGCGCCGAGCATCAGGCCGGACAGGATCAGCGCCGGCAGCACCGTCAGATAGCCCATCGGCGGCGGGGTGATGTCCCAGAACCAGGCGATGGCGAGAAACGCATAGACTTGCAGCACCGAGACGGCGGTGCCGGCGAGCAGCTTGCAGAACAGCAGATAGCCGCGCGGCAGCGGGCTCACCAGCAAGGTGCGCATGTTGCCCATCTCGCGGTCGTAGACCATCGACAGCGACGACTGCATGCCGTTGAACAACTGGATCATCGCCATCAGGCCGGGCGCGATATAGACCTCGTAGGGGATATAGGTCTCGTAGGGCGGGATGATCGAGATGCCCAGCACCTGGCGGAAGCCGGCGGCGAAGATGAACAGCCAGACCAGCGGCCGTACCAGCGCCGAGACGAAGCGCTCGCGCTGATGCAGGAAGCGCAGGCCCTCGCGCCAGACGATGCCGGTGAGGCAGGTGATGTATTCGCCGGCCGAAAAGCCGCTGCGTGTGGGTGTGGGCGCGTGCACGGTGGTGACGGTCATGGCTCGGAGCTCCGCGCCGGACTGGCCTGGGTCGTCAGCCGCGCGAACGCCGCGTTGACGTCGGTCGCACCGGCCTCGGCGATGACCTGCGGGACGGGCCCGCGCGCCAGCACGCGGCCCTGATGCAGCACCACGAGATCGTCGGTCGCCGCGATCTCGTCGAACAGATGCGTCGCCCAGAGCACGCCGATGCCCTGCTCGGCGACGAGCTGACGGACATGGCCGACGATGTCGGCGCGGGCCTTGACGTCGAGGCCGACGGTGGCCTCGTCGAGCAGCAAGAGGCGCGGCCGGTGCAGCAGGGCGCGAGCAATCTCCAGCCGGCGCATCTGGCCGCCGGAGAGGTCGCGCACCTTGCTGCCGGCGCGGTCGGCGAGGCCGATGCGCGCCAGCAGCTCCTCGCTGCGCGCGCGGGCCTCGCGGCGCGAGATGCCGTGCAGCGCGGCGTGGTAGAGCAGGTTCTGCGTCAGCGACAGATCGAGATCGAGCGTGCGCGGCTGGAACACGACGCCGAGCAGCCGCAGCGCCTCGCCCGGCGTGCGGCCGATGTCATGGCCGAAAATGCCGATCTGGCCGGTCTGCACCGCGAACAGCCGCGTGATGAGCGAGAACAGCGTGCTCTTGCCGGCGCCGTTGAGACCGAGCAGGGCGGTGAAGCTCGCGGGCCGGACGGCGAAGCTGACGTCGTTGAGCGCCTTGCGTGCGCCGTAGGAATGGCTGACGCCGGCGACCGACAGCGCCGGCACCTGGTCGGAGGCCGGCTGCGGGGTGGCGCCTGTGGCGTCGAGAGCGGGTGCGTTCTGCGTCGTCATGGTTGTGCAATCGTGATGCCCCAGGGCAGCTCGCCGACCTGGATGGTCTTGATCACCTTCTGCGCGGCGACATCGATCACCGAGACATCGTTGGAGACGCCGTTGGTGACCAGAAGATATTTCTCATCCGGCGTGAACTCCATGTGCCAGACGCGCTGGCCGACCAGGAGATATTTCTTCACCTCGTGGGTGGTGCCGTCGACGATGGCGACGCGATTGGCGGGGCCGAGCGCGACGAAGCCGGTCTTGCCGTCCTTGGTCAGGGCGATTCCGACCGGCTGGATCGCCTCGCTGCGCAGGCCGGGCACGGCGAACTTGATCTTGCCGGTGACCTCGCGCTTGGCGGGGTCGATGATCGAGACGGTGCCGCCAATCTCGGCCGAGACCCACAGCTCCGAGCCGTCGCTCTTGAACTCGGCAAAGCGCGGCCGCGCATCGACCAGCACGTTGGCGACGATCTTGCGGGTCGCCGTGTCGATGAAATGCGCCATGTTGGTGGTTTCGGAGGTGCAGATCAGGATCTTGCCGTCCGGACTGAGCATCATGCCCTCCGGCTCGACGCCGACCTGGACGTCGCCGATGCGGACGCGCTTCTCGAGGTCGAGCACCGTGACCGTGTTGTCGTTCTCGTTGGCGACATAGAGCGTCTTGCCGGCGGCGTCCTGCGCGAACAATTCGGGATCGGGGCCGGAGGGCAGGGTATCCACCACCTCCATCTTCTTGGCATCGATCACCTGGATGGTGTCGTCGTCGCCGACTGCCACCATCACGAACTTGCCGTCGCGCGTGAACGCGATCCCGCGCGGCCGCTGGCCGACCTTGATGGTCTTGGTGACCGTCCAGGTGTCGGTGTCGATGACGGAGACGGTGTTGCCCTTCTCGTTGGAGACGAAGGCGACGTAGGCGGAGGCGGGGGCTGCATGGGCCATGACGAGTGCGGCGATGAGCAGGCTGACTGCTGTGCCGAAGCGCTTGCAAAGCTGCGATCGCCCTTCGGGACGCGCGTGTGCGGAAGGCTCCACACCAGCACGCATGTCGGCCCGGCATGTCGGACTAGGCATTCTCATCAGCATGGTTCGATCCGACATCATTGCAGCTTGCACTTGGTTTCGGGGCGGTCGACACCGAGGGTGTCGAGTTCGGAGACCTGGTGCAGGAAGCCCTCCTGCGGCGAGACCGAGACGATCATGCGGCCGTCGGCCAGAAGGATCGGCTGGCGCAATTGCAGGTTCCAGTCGCGCAGGGAGAGGCGGGTGCCCTTGAAGGCGGCGATGGTGAAGTTCGGGCCCTTGAGGTAGTCGGCCATCGTCTTGGCGTCGCCGGAGTTGGTGCGCGAGGCGGCCTCGCCGACCATGCGCACGGCCATCCAGGCCTGCATGTCCAAGGCGTGCATGCGGCGCGAGGCGAGCTTCATGAAGCGGTTCTGCAACTGCGTCGCCCCCCACTGGTCCTGCGCCGGATCCCAGCTCGTCGGCCGCAGGCCGGCGGAGCCCGCGACCGGGCGCGGATCCCAGGTGCGGTAGGGCAGATAGTTGGCGAACACCTCGCTCTCGTCGGCGGTGACCAGCACGTCATAGGCCGGCGCCTTCTGCGTGAACACCGGCATCTGGCGCTGGATCAAGGTCACGCCGCTGTCGGTGCGGCGCGCGCCGCCGGTGTCCTCGAAGGTCCGCTCCTCGACGATCTTGGCGCCGAAGCGGGTGGCGGCGCGGCGCAGCGCGTCGGCGAACAGTCTGTCGTTGTCGTGCGAGCCGGTGACGAGCAGCCAGCGCTTCCACTGCTTCCAGACCAGATATTGCGCCAGGCCGTCGGCGAGCATCGAGCGCGTCGGTGCGACATGGATGACGTTGGCGCGGCAGTCCTGCTCACGCAGGCGGTCGTCGGTGGCGCCGACATTGAGCAGGGTGACGCCGCGGCCCCGCAACGCATCTGCGACCTTCAGCACCGCATCCGCCGGCAGGTCCACGAGGACGAATCCCGTCTTGCCGGCGAGCTCATTGGCGGCCTGCGCGGCGTCCTCGTCATCCTTGACGCGGCGGTCGATCAAAGTGAAGCGCTGGTTGAGGAACTTGCCGGTGGTGTTGTTGTCCTCGATCGCGAGCCTCGCGCCGGCCACGCCATCATCGGCCGCAGGCTGGTCGAGCGGCGACAAGGTCTGCGGCACGCTCGCGCGGCCGAGATAGCCGATCGCGATGTCGACCGGATCCGCCGCGCTGGCGGCAATTGCGGCGGCGATGAGGCCGATCGCGCCCATCAGAGATCGGGCCAGAACTCCCAGGACCACACGTCCTCCCATTGTTCCCTCGTCCTTGTCCGGCGAGGTTTCGTCTTGCAAGATGAACGAATTGGCCTAGCTTTCAACCCCACTTTTGGCCGCTGTCGCGTCATTTCGGATCACGACCTTGAAACCTGCCGTTCTCCCCGCGTTCCTGATCCTGATGTCTGCGACATCAGTGCATGCCGAGCCGACCAAGGTGGCGGTGTTCGACTTCGAGCTGATCGACACGAGCCTGCAGGGCGAGGTGCAGGGCCCGCGCCAGGACGAGCAGAACAGGCTGGCGCATGCGGCGGAGCAACTGCGCGCGGCGCTGCAGGACTCCGGACGTTTTCGCGTGCTCGACATCGCTCCCGTCAACGATGCGGCGCACCACAGCAATCTGCAGGCTTGCGGCGGCTGCGACGTCAAGCTCGCGGGCGACATCGGCGCCGATCTCGCCATCACCGGGACGGTGCAGAAGGTCTCCAATCTCATCCTCAACATGAACATCTATCTGCGCGACGTTCACACCGGCAAGCCGGTCGCGGCGATGACTGCGGATATGCGCGGCAACACCGACGAATCCTGGACGCGCACCATGGCTTGGCTGGTCCGCAACCGCCTGCTGGCGCCGAACTACGGTGCGCCGCAGGCGCAGTAGCCGACGAGATATGACGGTGCATTCTCGCGGCGGATGACGCCCGAGCTTTGCGTGCCGGTCGCCCCTTGGAAAACAAGAGGCGCAGGGAAGGCCGGGAGCCTGCCGCCCCCATGGCCCGCCTGCGACAAGAAATGCAGGCGGCAGGTACCACAGGTTCGGCTGGGACATCCCGGCCCTCCCTGCGCGGATGGTCTTAACGGTTGCTTCGCGTTCTCCCCGGTGCGCCGGGCGTTCTGGTCACCGTGCGCGACGACAGGCTGTGAGCGCGCCGCCGCGGAGGCATCGGCATCGGGATGCCAGGACCACGCGACTTGGCCGTACGCCGTGACGCGTTCGTCCGCACGCTCTCACGGGGCATGTGATGCCCTGAGCATGCTGCGCGCCGCCGGCGTCCACCGCATCCCACCTCCACGTTCGTGACGACCGCGATACGCCCTCTCGACGAGGCGGGATGGCGCTAAACAATCACGATTTCCGGAAAAACGAAAGTGAAATTTTTGTTGCCGCCGGGCTGGATACTGGGATCGCCTTGTGGCGCCGAGCGAAATCCCCGTCGTCGCGCACGTGGAATCCGGGCACCGGGCACGACAAGATCGCCTCGACGGGCGCGTCATCGCACCCGTCGGGCAAATCACGTCCGCGGCTGATATCAGCGTGCGAGCCGCGCCGCGTGCCAGCGCAGATGATCGGCCATATAGGTCGAGATGAAGTAGTAGCTGTGGTCGTAGCCCTCCTGCTTGCGCAGCAGCAGCGGGATGTGGGCCTTGTCGCAGGCCGCCTTGAGCAGCTCCGGGCGCAACTGCTGCGTCAGGAACTGATCGGCGGTGCCGACATCGACCAGCAGGTCGGAGACGCGCGCGCCGTCCTCGATCAGCGCCACCGCGTCGTGCTTGCGCCACGCCGCCTTGTCGGCGCCGAGATAGCCGCCCAAGGCCTTCTCGCCCCACGGCACCTGCGAGGGCGCGACGATCGGCGAGAACGCGCTGGCCGCGCGGTAGCGGTCCGGGTTGCGCAGCGCCACCGTGAGCGCGCCATGGCCGCCCATCGAGTGGCCCATCACCGACTGGCGGCGCGGATCGACCGGGAAGTTCGCCGCGACCACGCTCGGCAGCTCCTCGGTGACGTAGCTCCACATCCGGTAGTTCTTCGCGAACGGCGCCTCGGTCGCGTCGACATAGAAGCCGGCACCGAGGCCGAAATCATAGGCATTGTTGGGATCGCCCGGCACGCCGTCGCCGCGCGGCGAGGTGTCGGGCGCCACGAAGACCAGGCCGAGCTCGGCGCAGGCGGCACGAAACTCGCCCTTCTCGGTGACGTTGGCGTGGGTGCAGGTCAGGCCGGAGAGATACCAGACGACCGGCAGCTTCGCGCCGTCGGCATGCGGCGGCACGAACACCGAGAACGTCATCTCGGTCTTGGTCTCCTGGCTGGCGTGGCGGTAGACGCCCTGGACGCCGCCATGGGACTTGTTCTGGGAGACGGTCGTGAGGGTCATGGGATCACCTGTTCGGCAATGATGTCGGGCCGCTGGCGCGCGTGCCGCCAACGCGTGTCAGGCTGCGTCGTTCAATCGGGACGAGTCAAGCGACGCCGTTCTCGATCGCCAAACGCACCAACTCGCCGGATGTTCGCACGCCGAGCTTCTGGCGGATGATCGAGGAGGTGTTGGCGACGGTCTTGTAGGACGAGTGGATCAGCCAGGCAATCTCCGACAGGCTCTTGCCGGCGCTGAGCAGGCGAAGGATCTCGAGCTCCCGCGAGGTCAGTTTCGCCAGCGGGCTCTGCGCGACCGCGGCGCCCGCGAAGGCGATGCTGCGCGCGATCGCAGGCGGCAGATAGCTGCCGCCGCGGGCGACCTCGCGGATCGCCTCGGCGAGATCGTTCGGATCACCGCTCTTCGAGACGTAGCCCTTGGCGCCGATGTCGATGGCGCGCGCGGCGAACACCGGATCGTCGTTCATGCTGAACATGATCAGCCGGGCATTGGCATCGTGGGCGAGGATGCGCCGCGCGAGCTCGAAGCCGGAGACGGTCGGCAGGTTGATGTCGACGACGCAGACGTCCGGCCGGCGCGCGATGAAGCTGGCTTCGCCGCTCTCGGCATCGGCGGCTTCGAGCAGCTCGAGGTCCGGATCGGTCGAGAGCAGGGCCCGGCAGCCTGATGCCACAATGGGATGGTCATCGACGATCAGTACGCGCATGGCCTTGGGGTCCCGGACTTCCAACTCGCGTCATTGTTGCGATGCATCATGGATGCATGCTGCGCGATATTGCATGATGTTGCAATTAGATCGCCGGCGGATTTGTCTGTCAATGTGAGTGCGCATGAAACACGGTGGCCGTGAGGCGGAGAGAATGTGGCAGAATTGGTCGTTGCGGACCCGCATCAACGTGCTGCTGGCGCTGCTGCTGACGCTGGGCCTCGCCATCAACATCGGCCGTCTCGTGCTGGAGGCGGCGCCGCGCGTGCTGGCGGAGGACCAGAGCGTCATCCGCCTGACGCGGGCCTTTGTCGAGACCATCATGGACGAGGTCAACGACGCGCCGGATCCGAGCGCGCGCCTCGATCGGATCGTCGGCGATCTCCGACAGCTTCGTCACGTCAGCGTGAGACGGCAGGGCATGCCGGTGCAGACCCCGCCCTCTCCGGGCGTCGGCCGCGCGGCGCCGGCATGGTTCATCGCACTGGTGCATCCCGACAAGACCTCGGTGAGCATGCCGGTCATCGTCGCGGGGCGGAGCGAAACGCTGGTGATCACGTCGCACCCCGACGACGAGATCGCGGAAATCTGGGACGGCATCGTCACCCAGCTCGTCGTCGGCTCGCTGGTCGGGCTGGCGCTGTTTGCGATCACCATGCTCGTGGTCGGTCGCGCGCTGGCGCCGCTTTCGGATCTGTCGGACGCGATGAGCCAGATCGAGGCCGGCGCCTACGATACCCGCGTCAAGCCGGGCGGCGCGCCCGAGCTCGCGGCGCTCTGCGCCAAGCTCAACCATCTCGCCGGCGCGCTCGGTGAGGCGGTGGAGGAGAAGCGCCGCCTGGCCGAGCGCACGGTGTCGCTGCAGGACCACGAGCGCAAGGAGATCGCGCGCGAGCTGCACGACGAGTTCGGGCCGCATCTGTTCGCGCTGCGCGCCCATGCCAGCGCGCTGATGCGATTGCCGGACGCTGCGACGCTCGACGTCGCGGCGATGCGCCGGCACGGCCAGGCGATCCTCGACCAGGTCAACGCCGTGCAGCAGTTCAACCGCCGCATCCTCGAGCGGCTGCGGCCCGTCGGTCTCGCCGAGCTGGGCCTGCGCGAAGCGCTCGGCGCATTGGTGCGGCTGTGGCGGGAGTCGCGGCCCGAGGTCGCGATCGAGACCAGGTTCACCGACACGGTCGCGCGCAGCAATGAGACGGCGGAGCTGACGATCTACCGGGTGGTGCAGGAAGCGCTGACCAACGTGTTCCGCCACGCCGAGGCCACCACGGTCGACGTCACCATCGAGCCGCTGCAGCAGACCACGGCCGGTCATCGCCGCAGCTACACGCGGGTGCGCGTCCGCGACGACGGCCGCGGGTTCAGCCCGGAGCACAAGCTCGGATTCGGCCTCACCGGCATGCGCGAGCGGCTGCTGGCGCTCGGCGGCACCCTCACGGTGGCTTCTACCGGCACGGGCGTCACGATCGAGGCCATGGTGCCGGCGGATGCAGCGTGAGCCGTGGGCTAGGAACCAACGATCGGACGGCGCATTCAACGAGCTACTTGCGATGGGCGTGAGCCGCAATCCGGAGCACGCGCCGGCAGCTCGCGGTGATCAGATGTCCAGAACCTTGCCTATGCTGAGCGGCGCAGCCTTGCTGGCCGCGCTGTCGTTCCACAATGCCGTCGCGCGTGACGACGGCCGCTACGCCAACTCGCCACTCAAGGGCTGGTTCGACAGCCTCAGAAGCGGTCGCGGCCCGTGCTGTTCGGACGCCGACGGCTTCGCGGTGTCCGATCCGGATTGGGACCTCGAAGGCACGCATTACCGGGTGCGGCTCGACGGTCAATGGATCGTCGTGCCGGACGATGCCGTCATCACGGAGCCCAACCGTGCCGGGCGCACCATGGTGTGGCCGATCAAGGGATCGCTCGGCACTTCCATCCGCTGCTTCATGCCGGGCAATCTGAGCTGAAGAGGCGGTGCGCCGCGTTCTCTCGCCGCGCCGCTGCGGCGGATCGCCCGTGCGCGCCGTGCCTTGGAACTTCGTCTCGTTCGGATGATTGCCACGCAAGGTCACGCCGCCGACGCAGCCTCATGCGAGGGAGAACCATGGACCGGACCAGCGACACTGAACTTCAGGAGAGGATTCGCAGGCGCGCTCACCAGCTCTGGGAGCAGGCCGGCCGGCCTGACGGCCGCGAGGATGAGTTCTGGTATCAGGCCGAGCGTGAGATCGGCGAGATGAGCGAGCTTCACGACGAGGCGACGGCGCCGCCGCCGACGATCCTGCCGGGGTGAGTGCGAGCAGAAAAAAGGACGAACTGATGAGCAAGGAAACGCCGAAGGACGATCCGCGCCAGGAAAGCGACTGGGGCTCGATGAAGCAGACCGACAAGCCCTGGGCCGAGAAGCCCGAGAAGGAGCAGCGCTCGGAAGCGGCGAAGGACCTCGAGAAGTGGGGCGAGAGCAAAACGCATTGAGGTGGGCGGAGGTGGCCGCTCTCGCGCGATCGATGAACTCCGGCAGTGTCGAGGAAGGCCTCGTTCAACCCGGCCGTCGTTGCGAGCCGCAGCGCTGCCTCTCTCTGCCCTTCAAGGGAAGGAGGGAGGGGCCGGCCGCAGCCGGGACCATGGTCCGTATCGCCTCAGCAAGGATGAGATGAACAACGCCGAGATGAAGGCGTCTCTCCGTTGACGGGGACCCGTGCCGTCACGCGGTGTGACCCGGATCGACATCATCCGGCGTCTTCTTGTCGCGCTGCGGCGTCATCTTCGCCGGATCCTTCGCGCCCGGCACGCCGCGCGGGCCGAGCTGATCGCGCTGGATGTCGTCCTCCGAGCGGTCGGGCTCGCGTCCGTTGATGGGGAGGTCTTTTGCCATCGCCTGATCCTCTCGCTGTTCGCATCAGGGCAATGCGCGCGGTGTGCTCACGTTCCGCGCGATCCGCGCGCCGCGGCGGCAGGAACGCCGCCCCGGCGCTGCGATTGAAGCTGCAGCAACCTGCAGGAGATCAAGATGTCCGATCATCATCCCAAACCGCCGTTTCCGCCGCAGTCACAGGCCATGCCGGGAACGACCGCGGCGATGCAGCCGCGGCCCGACCATGGCGAGGCCAGCTACAAGGGCTCGGGAAAACTGACCGGCAAGAAGGCCGTCATCACCGGCGGCGACAGCGGCATCGGCCGTGCGGTCGCGATCGCCTATGCGCGCGAGGGCGCCGACATCCTGATCGCCTACCTGCAGGAGCACGATGATGCCAGGGAGGTGAAAGCGCTGGTCGAGAAGGAGGGCCGCAAGGCGGTGCTGATGCCCGGCGACATCCAGGACCCCGCGCATTGCAGGGCCATCATCCGGCGCGCCGTCGATGAGCTCGGTGGCGTCGACATTCTCGTCAACAACGCCGCCCATCAGGCGACGTTCAGCGACGTCGGCGACATCTCGGACGAAGAATGGGAGATGACGTTCCGCACCAACATCCATGCGATGTTCTATCTCGCCAAGGCGGCCGTGCCGCATATGAAGCCGGGGAGCGCGATCGTCAACACGGCCTCGGTCAATTCCGACATGCCCAATCCGACGCTGCTCGCCTACGCCACCACCAAGGGCGCGATCCAGAACTTCACCGCGGGTCTCGCCCAGATGCTGGCCGATAAGGGCATCCGCGCCAACGCGGTGGCGCCTGGTCCGATCTGGACGCCATTGATCCCCTCGACCATGCCGGAGGAAAAGGTGAAGACGTTTGGCCAGCAGGTGCCGATGAAGCGCCCCGGCCAGCCGGCCGAGCTGGCCACCGCCTATGTGATGCTCGCCGATCCCCTGTCGAGCTACACGTCGGGGACGACGGTCGCCGTCACCGGCGGCAAGCCGGTCATCTGAGGACCAGTGCACATCGTCTGCTGTCGCATTTGTCCGACATCCGACAAGTCCGTGCGTCGGCACGTCATACGCATGCCGGTGCTACGCGGCGGACATCATCGCGCACGGCGCGGGCTCGGCCTGCACCGGCCACACCGCCGCAGCGGCCGTATCACCCTGTCGCTCGTCGAGAATCCGCTTCACCGAGCGCGAGCAGAGGCCGCATTGGACCGTGCAGCCGAGACAATCATACACTTGCGCCGGCGAGCCGAAGACGATGTCGGCCGCCGTGACGATGTCGCGAATGGCCGTGTCGCTGATGACGTTGCAGGAACAGATGATCATGGCTGTTGCTCGCTCCTGCAAACGATAAGCAACCGGGATGCCAAGGTCGGCGCGCACGGCGCGGGCTAGTCAGAATCGTTCGAAGCGACCTGATGCGCGGGCACGCTTGCGGTCGTCCCGATGCGGTTCGCGGCGTGCAGCCGTATTGCGGCCAACGTCGCCTGGGCGAGCGCCTGTCCCTGCGCATCGATCCCGGTCCACTGCGCATGACGGCCGCGGGCATCGATCTCGGCGAGCGCGACGCCGGCCGGCACGTCGCTGCCGTCGCGGACGATGCCGCGCAGGATGCCGTCATAGGGGGCCGTGACCGGTGCGCCGGAGAGATGGCCGATCACGAAGCCCTTGTAGATGCGCGTGCCGATCTCGATCGGGGTATGCCATCGGCCCTCATGCGGCGAATGCACCAGGCGCTCGACACCGACGAGCGCGCCGACTTCATCCGCTGCCAGCGTCCAGCCCTCGCGCACGATCTGGCCGAGCCGGCCCGGCCGGGTCTCGATTGCGATATCGCAATTGGCTGATGGCGAGAAGCCCGGACCGATGCCGATCGAGAGCCGCGTCATGCCGCGCAAATTCGGGGTCACCGCGCGCCGCTGCATCCGCGCGTCGATCAGGACGTCGATGGTACGGACCGGCAGGAGATCGAGCAACCCGAGTGGAGTGACAAGGACGTGCCGGGGATTGCCGAGCGCCTTGAACACCTCCATCGTGCTCTCGATGCGCTCGCCCGTCACGTTCTCGATGCGGACCGTGTCGCCGAACAGGGCGTCGTGAAACGCCATCTTACGGCGCATGACCGGCGGATTGGGATCATGCGACAGCACCACGCAGAAGCCCGCACGATGCAGATGCACGCCGATCGCCGACGCGACATCGTTGGTCCCGAGGACCACGGCGAAGCGCACTGCATTCGTCCCCATGTCCTGGTCCATACGGTGTTGGCGTCTCGTGGCTGTCGGTCGTGCGACTGACAAGCGGTCTTCCAGTTCGAATGATCAGATCCGTCGAGCAAGAGTTGGACCATCAGGCATCGTTCTGAAAACGATCGCTCTGTGAAGGTCCTGCAAAGGACGCGGCACAAAAGCCGACGCTGGATGTGTCCAGAACCCGCCAATCTGTCGCGAACCCGACAGGAAAAGCTGCTTTGCCCGCCGTTTTCGCTGGCCCGGAATCTGCACAACCGGCGCATGGCGATACCCCTGGTATTTCCGATCGTTACGGAGCCTGCGCCCAGATCACGTCTGAGGTAAAGGCAGCAGCCGAAGCTTGGCAGCCGGCGTCCTGGTGGCGTTGCGGCGCAGGATCAGGACGGATGAGGTGAGCCTCGATCTCGACCAGGACGTCCGCGAACCCGTCATGGAGGCGGCTCAGACCATCGCGGCGTGCCCGTTCCATCGAGACGTGGCGGCCGCCGAGCGGCCCGCGCGCGCCGAGCAGAAAACGCTCGTGCTGACCGGCGGCTCGCGCGGCATCGGTCATGCGACCGCAAAGCTTTTCTCCGACGCCGGCTGGCGCATCATCACCTGCTCGCGCCAGCCGTTCGACGGCGGCCGCTGTCCGTGGGACGCCGGTCCCGACAACCACGTCCAGGTCGATCTCAGCGATCGCAAGGCGATCCCGCGTGCGATTGCCGACATCAAGCAGCGGCTCGACGGCGCGCCGCTGCATGCCTTGATCAACAATGCGGCGATCTCGCCGAAGGCCGAGGACGGTGGCCGGCTGGATTCGCTCGCGACCTCGGTCGAGACCTGGATGACCGTCTTTCACGTCAACTTTCTCGGACCGATCCTGCTCGCGCGCGGGCTGTTCGAGGAGCTGAAGCGCGGGCAGGGCGCGGTCGTCAACGTGACGTCGATCGTCGGCACCCGCGTCCATCCGTTTGCGGGCACTGCCTATGCGACCTCGAAGGCGGCGCTCGCCTGCCTGACCCGCGAGATGGCGCACGATTTCGCGCCGCATGGCATCCGCGTCAACGCCATCGCCCCAGGCGAGATCAAGACCGAGATGGTGTCGCCGGAGACCGAGGCGCGGTTCTCGCCGCTGATTCCGATGCGCCGGATCGGCGCGCCGGAAGAGGTCGCCAAGGTGCTGTTCTTCCTGTGCTCGGATGCGGCGAGCTACGTGACCGGCGAGGAGATTCAGATCAATGGGGGGCAGCACCTCTAGGTTGATCACCGCCGCGCGCGGCCGACACGCGGATGTGAACGCGTCATGCCTTGGCTGGCCGCAAGGAGACGAGCGGCGGGCCGCAAGTGGAAAGTTGGTGTTCAGGTGTCGTCCGTTGCGATCCGGTCGCAAACAGGCCGGCGGATGCGCAGCTATCAGGTGTCGAGTAGACAACGCGAAATCGTCAGGCGCACCGTTTTGCCGCCCGTGCGGACGTGCAATGCACGCATCGCGACGGGTGTAAACTAATTTGTTAACATCATGAAAGCCTGCAGCTTTTCTGGCCTGTCCGTTGCACACTACTTCTGCGGCAATGCAGCAAAGTTAGGCACGACAATCATCTGCAGTTAAGGGAGGATGTTAGAACACCTACAATCACGGGCGGCTTCACCAAGGCGTTCGTGACGATCAGAGAAGCGACCATGGTCCAAACGGAAACACGTCAGGTCGAAGCTCAGGACGTCAGGTCCAACGCCGTGCCGATCCCGCTCAGCGAGATCGCGCTGACCGGAATTTTCGAAATCTCGAAAATCCTCGCCGCGCCGACGCGGCTGGAGATCACCCTCGCCAACGTCGTCAACCTGCTGCAGTCCTTCATGCAGATGCGCCACGGCGTGGTGTCGCTGCTCGCCGATGACGGCATTCCCGATCTCGCAGTCGGGGCCGGGTGGAGCGAAGGCAGCGATCAGCGCTATCGCGAACGTCTGCCGCAGAAGGCGATCGACCAGATCGTCGCCACCGCCGTGCCGCTGATCGCGGAGAACGTCGCCGATCATCCCGCCTTCAGCGCCGCCGACGCGGTCACGCTCGGCGCCTGCGCCGACACCCGCGTCTCCTTCCTCGGCGTTCCCATCCGCATCGACCAGCGCGTCGTCGGCACGCTGACGATCGACCGTGTCTGGGACGGCCGCGCCGTGTTCCGGCTCGATTCCGACGTCCGCTTTCTGACCATGGTCGCCAACCTGATCGGCCAGACCATCAAGCTTCATCGGGTCGTCGCGCGGGACCGCGAGCGGCTGATGGCGGAAAGCCACCGGCTGCAGAAGGAGCTGTCGGAGCTGAAGCCGGCGCCGAAGGATCGCAAGAAGGTGCTGGTCGACGGCATCGTCGGCGACAGCCCGGCGCTGCGCGCACTGTTGGAAAAGATCAACGTCGTCGCCAAGTCGAATGCGCCGGTGCTGTTGCGGGGCGAATCCGGCACCGGCAAGGAGCTGGTGGCGAAGGCGATCCATGAACTGTCCAATCGCGCGAAGCGGCCGTTCATCAAGATCAACTGCGCCGCATTGCCGGAGACGGTGCTGGAGTCGGAGCTGTTCGGCCACGAGAAGGGCGCCTTCACCGGTGCGATCAACGCGCGCAAAGGCCGCTTCGAGCTGGCCGACAAGGGCACCTTGTTCCTCGACGAGATCGGCGAGATCTCGCCGGCGTTCCAGGCCAAGCTCTTGCGGGTGTTGCAGGAGCAGGAGTTCGAGCGCGTCGGCGGCAACCAGACCATCAAGGTCGATGTCCGCATCGTCACCGCCACCAACCGCAACCTCGAGGAGGCGGTGTCGCGCAACGAGTTCCGCGCCGACCTCTACTACCGGATCAGCGTGGTGCCCATCAAACTGCCGCCGCTGCGCGAGCGTCGCAGCGACATTCCGCAGCTGGCGCGCGAGTTCCTGCGCCGCTTCAATTGCGAGAACGAGCGCGATCTGACGTTCGACGTCAGCGCGATCGAGGTGCTGATGCATTGCGGCTTCCCCGGCAACGTGCGCGAGCTGGAGAACTGCGTGCAACGGACCGCGACCATGGCGACGGGCTCGGCGATCGGTATGGACGACTTCGCCTGCAGCCGCAACGAGTGCATGTCGGCGATCCTGTGGAAGGGCAACACGGTGACCCCGCCGCCGCCGCGCGGCCAGCCGATCGTGCCGCTGCCGATCCTGCCGCGGACCTCGGCGCCGGTCGAGGCTCCCGTCGAGTTGCCGGCGATCGATGCCGATGACGGCGAGTATTCCGATAGTTCGGAGGGCGGCGCCGTGCCGGAGCGCGACCGAATCGTGCAGGCGATGGAGCGGTCCGGCTGGGTCCAGGCCAAGGCCGCCCGCCTGCTCGGCCTCACGCCGCGTCAGATCGGCTACGCGCTGAAGAAGCACAACATCGAGGTCAAGCGGTTCTGAGCGGCGCGGCTTGATGGGATCGAAGGGCGCGCAGTAGCGCGCCCTTCTTCGTTTGGACTTTGACGCTCCGGCGTTGCCCCAATCTCCTCCGTCATTCCGGGGCGACGCACGCGCGAAGCGCGACGAGCCGGAATCCATTTCGCCGCGCGATCTGCCGCACGGTGGATTCCGGGCTCGTGCTGCGCACGCCCCGGAATGACGGAGGAGCGACCTGGGTCACGACCGGCGTTCGCGCGCGAGGTGACATCGGACAATTGCGCAGTGAGACCTCGACTCCGACGACACGCTGCTCCCGCCCTGTCGCACTTGCGACATGCTGTCGGGAGAGCGACAGCTCGCCGCGACCTGCGACGTTTAGAATCCTCCTTAGAAATCAACCAAATGCTCTCTGGCACGGCGCTTGAAAGATATCGCGCGAATGACATCGCTCGATGTCGCACGGATCGCGGGGAGCTGCACATGGCCTACAAGATCATCGCCTCACAATGCACGGTCTGCGGGGCCTGCGAGTTCGAGTGCCCGAATGCGGCCATTCGGCTCAAGAACGACATGTACATCATCGATCCGAAGAAGTGCACGGAGTGCGAGGGCCACTTCGATGCGCCGCAATGCGCCGCCGTCTGTCCGGTGCCGGACACCTGCGTCCCCGCTTGACGCGGGCCGCGGCGGAAACATTGCAAGCGGAGTGAGAGATGGCAGCGGTTCAGGAGACCATTGATCGGGTCAAGGGCATCGACGTCGATCAATATCGCTACGGGTTCGAGACCGTCATCGAATCCGAGAAGGCTCCGAAGGGGCTGTCGGAAGACACCATCCGCTTCATCTCGGCCAAGAAGAACGAGCCGGCCTGGATGCTGGAATGGCGGCTGGAGGCGTATCGCCGCTGGCTGACCATGACGGAGCCGAGCTGGGCGCGTGTCGGATACCCGAAGATCGACTATCAGGATCTCTATTACTACGCGGCGCCGAAGCCGAAGAAGAAGGTGGCCTCGCTCGACGAGATCGACCCGGAGATCCTCAAGACCTACGAGAAGCTCGGCATTCCCCTGCGCGAGGTCGAGATCCTCGAAGGCGTCGAGCGCCCGGCTGGAGGCGCGGAAGCCGACGCCGATGGCGAGGCGGCCACGCCGCGCAGCAAGATCGCGGTCGATGCCGTGTTCGATTCGGTCTCGGTGGCGACGACCTTCAAGGAGGAGCTGAAGAAGGCCGGCGTGATCTTCATGCCAATCTCCGAGGCGCTGCGCGAGCATCCGGACCTGGTGCAGAAATATCTCGGAACGGTCGTGCCGACGACCGACAATTATTTCGCGACGCTGAACTCGGCGGTGTTCTCGGACGGCTCGTTCGTCTACATCCCGCCGGGCGTCCGCTGCCCGATGGAGCTGTCCACGTATTTCCGCATCAACGAGCGCAACACCGGCCAGTTCGAGCGGACGCTGATCATCGCCGACAAGGGCGCCTACGTCTCCTATCTCGAAGGCTGCACGGCACCCCAGCGCGACGAGAACCAGCTGCACGCCGCCGTCGTCGAGCTGGTCGCGCTGGATGATGCCGAGATCAAGTACTCGACGGTGCAGAACTGGTACCCTGGCAATTCGGAGGGCGTCGGCGGCATCTACAATTTCGTCACCAAGCGCGGCGACTGCCGCGGCACCAATTCGAAGATCTCCTGGACCCAGGTCGAGACCGGCTCCGCGATTACTTGGAAGTATCCGAGCTGCATCCTGCGCGGCGACAATTCCAGCGGCGAGTTCTACTCGATTGCGATCTCCAACGGCTTCCAGCAGGTCGACAGCGGCACCAAGATGATCCATCTCGGCAAGAACACGTCGAGCCGGATCATCTCCAAGGGCATCGCCGCCGGAAAGTCGCAGAACACCTATCGCGGCCTCGTCAGCGCTCATCGCAAGGCCTCTGGCGCCCGCAACTTCACCGCCTGCGATTCGCTGCTGATCGGCGACAAATGCGGCGCGCACACCGTGCCCTACATCGAGGCCAAGAACTCGTCGGCGGTGTTCGAGCACGAGGCGACGACGTCCAAGATCTCCGAGGACGTGCTGTTCTACTGCATCCAGCGCGGTCTGTCGCAGGAAGAGGCGGTTGGGCTCGTCGTCAACGGCTTCGTCAAGGACGTGCTGCAGCAGCTGCCGATGGAGTTCGCGGTCGAGGCGCAGAAGCTGATCTCGATCTCGCTCGAAGGTTCGGTTGGATGACGGCGTCGCGCGGCAACAACATCACAAGGAGTGTTCGATGACGGCCTTGCTCGAAATCAAGGGGCTCCATGCCGAGATCTCCGGGGGGCGCAAGATCATCCAGGGCCTGGACCTGACCGTGAACAAGGGCGAGATCCACGCCATCATGGGGCCGAACGGTGCCGGCAAGTCGACGCTGTCCTACGTGCTCGCCGGCAAGCCCGGCTACGAGGTCACCGCCGGTGAGGTCTATCTCAACGGCGAGGACCTCTTGGCAATGGAGGCCGATGAGCGCGCCGCCAAGGGCGTGTTCCTGGCGTTCCAATATCCGCTGGAGATCCCGGGTGTCGCGACCTTGACGTTCCTGCGGGCCGCCTTCAACGCCCAGCGCAAGGCGCGCGGCGAAGAGGAGCTGTCGTCGCCGGATCTTATCAAGCGCGTGCGCGAGATCGCCAAGACGCTCAACATTGACGCCGACATGCTGAAGCGGCCGCTCAATGTCGGCTTCTCCGGCGGCGAGAAGAAGCGCAACGAGACCCTGCAGATGGCGCTGCTGCAGCCCTCGCTCTGCGTGCTCGACGAGACTGACTCCGGTCTCGACATCGACGCCCTGAAGGTCGTCGCCAGCGGCGTCAATGCGCTGCGCTCGGCCGAGCGGGGCATGATCGTCATCACCCACTATCAGCGGCTGCTCGACTACATCGTGCCCGACATCGTTCACGTCTTCGCGGCGGGCCGCATCGTCCGCACCGGGACCGCGGACCTCGCGCGCGAGCTCGAGGCGACCGGTTACGCCCAGTATCAGAGCGAAGCGGCGTAGGGCGGAGCATGAGCATGGGCGTCGCGATCCGCAAGACCAAGGCCGAGCTCGGGCTGGCCGATCTGTACCAGGGCGCCCGCCGTTATCTGCCGGGCGGCGAGGAGATCACGGCGGTGCGCGCCGCCGCTTTTGACCGCTTCAACGCGGTCGGCCTGCCGCATCGGCGCGTCGAGGCCTGGCGCTACACCGATCTGCGCACGCAGATGAAGGAGGCCAAGCGGCTGGCCTCACTGCCCGATGACGCCGCCAAGACCAAGGCGCGCGAGGCGAGCGACCTGTTCGCGGGCACCGGCTTCCGCAAGCTGATGATCGTTGACGGTGCCTTCGTGCCCGAGCTGTCCGACCTCGCCGATCTCGAGCCCGGCCTCACCATCCAGCCGATGGCCGACGCGCTCGCGGCCGACAAGCCGCTGCTGTCGCAGCGGCTCGGTCCGGTCGTGCCGGACGACGATCCGGCGCTGGCGCTCAACACCGCGCTGGCTGCCAATGGCGTCGTGATCCTGGTGGCGCCGGGCACGGCGCTGAGCCGGCCAATCCACGTCGCGTTCGTCACGACGAACTGGGTCGCAACCTCGATGTACACGCGGTCGCTGGTCAATATCGGAACTGGGGCCAGCGCCACCATCGTCGAGTCGCATCAGGGGCCCGACGGCAGCGAATATCAGGTCAACACCGCGATGCAGCTCGTCGTCGGCGACGAGGCGCGGATCGACCATGTCAAGGTGACCCGGGAGGGCAACAGCGCGCTGCACGTCTCCTCGCTGCTCGCGAATATCGGCGCGCGAGCGACCTTCAATCAGCTCGGCTTCGTCGCCGGCGGCAGCCTTGTGCGCAATCAGCTGTTCGTGCACATCGCGGGTGAGGGCACTGTTGCGGATATCCGCGGCGGAACGCTGCTGTCGGGCACCCAGCATGCCGACACGACGCTCGCGATCGAGCATGCCGCGGAAAACTGCCAGAGCCGCGAGACCTTCAAGGCCGTCGTCGGCGACACCGCGCGCGCGGTGTTCCAGGGCAAGATCACGGTCAGCCCCGGCGCGCAGAAGACCGACGCCAAGATGATGTCACGGGCGCTGCTGTTGTCCGACGAGGCCGAAGCCGACAGCAAGCCGGAGCTCGAGATCTTCGCCGACGACGTGCAGTGCGGCCACGGCACCACGACCGGCGCGATCGACGACGGCCTGCTGTTCTATCTGATGGCGCGCGGCATTCCGCCGAAGGAAGCCAAGGCGCTGCTGATCCAGGCCTTCGTCGGCGAGATCATCGAGGGCGCCGCCAATGAGAGCGTGCGGGCGGCGCTGACGGAGGCGATGCTGGGCTGGCTCGGACAACGGGAGTAGGTGATGCATGCAGCGGTGCAGGGAAGCGGCTACGACGTTGGCCGCATCCGCGCGGATTTCCCGATCCTCGGCATGCAGGTCCACGGCAAGCCGCTGGTCTATCTCGACAACGCCGCGTCCGCGCAGAAGCCGCAGGCGGTGCTCGACCGGATGAACCAGGTTTATACGTCCGAATACGCCAACGTGCATCGGGGGCTGCATTATCTCGCGAACGCCGCGACCGAGGCCTATGAGGGCGCCCGCGCCAAGGTCGCGGCGTTCCTCAATGCCGAAAGTCCGGAGCAGATCATCTTCACGCGCGGCGCCACCGAGGCGGTCAATCTGGTGGCGCAGACCTTCGGCCGCGAGCGGATCGGTCCGGGCGACGAGATCGTGCTGTCGATCATGGAGCACCACGCCAACATCATTCCCTGGCATTTCCTCCGGGAGCGCCAGGGCGCGGTGATCAAATGGGCTCCCGTCGACGACGACGGCAACTTCCTGCTCGACGAATTCGAGAAGCTGCTGACGCCGCGCACCAGGATGGTGGCGATGACGCAGATGTCGAACGTGCTCGGCACCGTCGTCCCGGTCAAGAAGGTCATCCGCATCGCGCATGCGCGCGGCATTCCCGTGCTGGTCGACGGTTCGCAGGCGGCCGTGCACATGGAGGTCGACGTTAGCGATCTCGATGCGGATTTCTACTGCATCACCGGCCACAAGATCTACGGCCCCACCGGCATCGGCGCGCTCTACGGCAAGCGCGAGCTGCTGGCAGCGATGCCGCCGTTCAACGGCGGCGGCGAGATGATCCGCGAGGTCTCGCGGGACTGGGTCACCTATGGCGATCCGCCGCACCGCTTCGAGGCGGGCACGCCGCCGATCGTGGAGGCCGCCGGGCTGGGCGCCGCGATCGACTACGTTGCCTCGATCGGCAAGCAGCGCATCGCGGCGCATGAGCATGATCTCGTCACCTACGCCACCGAGCAGCTGCGCGAAATCAACTCGCTGCGCATCATCGGCAACGCCGCCGACAAGGGCGCCATCGTCTCGTTCGAGATGCAGGGCGCCCACGCCCACGACTTCGCCACCGTCATCGACCGCTCCGGCGTCGCGGTCCGCGCCGGCACCCATTGCGCCATGCCGCTGCTGGAGCGTTTTGGCGTCACCGCAACCTGCCGCGCGTCGTTCGCGATGTACAACACGCGCGAAGAGGTGGATGTGCTGGTACGTGCGCTGAAGAAGGCACAGGAGTTTTTCTCTTAAGAGCACTCGCGCCGTCCTGGCAGAGTTCCTACTGACTCGCATCTGGCGAGTCGGAATCGAGCATTCGCCAAGCTGGCGGTGCGCTCCCTCGCGCCGCGTGCGGGAGAGGGTTGGGGTGAGGGGGACTCTCCACACGCACCAGACTTGCGGAGAGTCCCCCTCACCCTGATTGCATCTTCGATGCAATCAGGCCTCTCCCCGCACGCGGGGAGAGGCGAAGACTGAATGTGCCGCGCTTTAGCGGCTTCATCAAAGCAACAAATCAAAACCTATGCCGCCGACGCCAGCGCCGCCTGCGCATCCGCCTTGATGCGGCTGACCATCGAGCGGAAGCCGTTGGAGCGCTGGGGCGTGAGATGCTCGCGCAGGCCCAGCTTCTCGAACAGGGCGATCGGATCGGCGGCGAGAACGTCCGGCGCGGTGCGGCCGGAGACCATCGCCAGGAGGATCGCGACCAGGCCACGCACGATGTGCGCGTCGCTGTCGCCGACGAAATGCAGCACCGGCGCTGCGGCGTCGTGCCGCACGGCGGTGGCGAGCCAGACCTGGCTGGTGCAGCCCTGCACCTTGTTGCCATCATTGCGGTCGATGTCAGACAGCGGCGGCAGGCCGCGGCCGAGCTCGATCACGTAGCGGTAGCGGTCGTCCCAGTCGTCGAGCAGCGCGAAATTCTCGACGATGTCCTCGATGTCCGGTATCCCCGGCGTCGCAGTCTGGGTCGTCCTCAACATCATCCTCTCCTCGTCATCGGCAGATCTCCGTAGATGCGGCGGCCAGCTATGCCGTCATGTCCGGCTCGCTGCCGCGCCGCGCCAGCACGGAATCGACCGCGTGCGTGACGCCGTCGAAGGTGATCGGCTTGGCGATGATGGCTTCCGCGCCCTGCCGTAGGCCGGCCAGCGCGAGCGGCGACCGGGTCGATCCCGCGACCACGATGATGCCGGCCTGATGCATCTTCCGGGCGAGCATGCCGACCGTCTCGGCGCCGTCGTCCTCCAGGATGCTCATCCCGATGAGGACGGCGTCGGGCGAGGTCCGTGCCGCCTTGGTCAAAGCGTCGGCGGTCTCCGCGAAGGTGAAGGTCTCGTGACGCTCACTGAGAATGTAGCCCAGCGCCGAGCGGATCACCTGATCGGCTTCAATGACAAAGACGCGCGCCTTGCTCGCCATCAAAAGTACTCCTGCTGGCCCGTTCGAAAGCGGGTTTGATCTGCATCAAGCAAACTCCGTACCGCCGCTCCTGACCGGCCCCACGCGAGCGCTCCGCGGTGTTCTCTACGGAAGCGCCGCTCGGAGCCGCGGCGGCATGTGTCGTTTCGGACAGCACGGCGCGGGAGCGTCGGGTGAAATCCCCCGATGTCGGATTTGCAACAAGTCCATCCTAGCGCCGAGCTTGGCCGCATCTCTTTCAAAACATGGCCTTTTTAACGATTCCAAAGCTCTGGCACAGCCGTTGCAAAACTGGGCTCAGGCAATGGTTGAGGGCTGAGTGCACGCCGACGCTTCGGACGAGCGATGCTCTCCTTCCCAATAACCCGTCTGCCGGTTCTGGAGAGAGGACGCGGTCTCGCGATGCAAGGCGCATGCGGGACATTGGCAATCGGTTGATGGAGAGCAGAATGTCATCACTTCGACAAATCGCATTCTACGGCAAGGGCGGCATCGGCAAATCGACGACGTCGCAGAACACGCTCGCGGCGCTCGCCGAGATGGGTCATCGGATCCTGATCGTCGGCTGCGACCCCAAGGCGGATTCGACCCGCCTGATCCTGCACGCCAAGGCGCAGGACACGATCCTGAGCCTGGCCGCTGCCGCGGGCAGCGTCGAGGACCTCGAGATCGAGGAGGTCATGAAGGTCGGCTATCGCGACATCCGCTGCGTCGAGTCCGGCGGTCCGGAGCCGGGCGTCGGCTGCGCCGGCCGCGGCGTCATCACCTCGATCAACTTCCTGGAGGAGAACGGCGCCTACGAGGACATCGACTACGTGTCCTACGACGTGCTCGGCGACGTCGTGTGCGGCGGCTTCGCGATGCCGATCCGTGAGAACAAGGCGCAGGAGATCTACATCGTGATGTCCGGCGAGATGATGGCGATGTATGCCGCCAACAACATCTCCAAGGGCATTCTGAAATATGCGAATTCCGGCGGCGTGCGCCTGGGCGGCCTGGTCTGCAACGAGCGTCAGACCGACAAGGAGCTGGAGCTGGCGGAGGCTCTCGCCAAGAAGCTCGGCACCCAGCTGATCTACTTCGTGCCGCGCGACAACATCGTGCAGCACGCCGAGCTGCGCCGCATGACCGTGCTGGAATATGCGCCGGATTCGGTCCAGGCCGGGCACTACCGCTCGCTGGCGCAGAAGATCCACAACAACGGCGGCAAGGGCATCATCCCGACCCCGATCACGATGGACGAGCTCGAGGACATGCTGATGGAGCACGGCATCATGAAGGCCGTCGACGAGACCCAGATCGGAAAGACTGCCGCCGAGCTCGCCGCAACGGCGTAACCGCCACCGGTGCTCCGGCCCTTCATCTCCAAGGGCCGGATCACCTCCGCAACCGATCATCGAGGAAAGCCAGATGAGCGTCACCGAGAAACAAAGCGTCGCCGAGATCAAGGCGCGCAACAAGGAACTGATCGCCGAGGTCCTGAAGGTCTATCCGGAAAAGACCGCCAAGCGCCGCGCCAAGCATCTCAACGTGCATGAGAACGGCAAGTCGGATTGCGGCGTCAAGTCGAACATCAAGTCGATCCCCGGCGTCATGACCATCCGCGGTTGCGCCTACGCCGGATCGAAGGGCGTGGTGTGGGGCCCAATCAAGGACATGATCCACATCAGCCATGGCCCGGTCGGCTGCGGCCAGTACTCCTGGGCGGCGCGCCGCAACTACTACATCGGGACGACCGGCATCGACACCTTCGTGACGATGCAGTTCACCTCCGACTTCCAGGAGAAGGACATCGTCTTCGGCGGTGACAAGAAGCTCGCCAAGATCATGGACGAGATCCAGGAGCTGTTCCCGCTGAACAACGGCATCACCGTGCAGTCGGAATGCCCGATTGGCCTGATCGGCGACGACATCGAGGCGGTCTCCAAGGTCAAGTCGAAGGAGTATGACGGCAAGACCATCGTCCCCGTGCGTTGCGAAGGCTTCCGCGGCGTCTCCCAGTCCTTGGGTCACCATATCGCCAACGACGCCATCCGGGACTGGGTGTTCGACAAGCTCCCGGCCGATGCCGCGCCGCGCTTCGAGCCGTCGGCCTACGACGTCGCGATCATCGGCGACTACAACATCGGCGGCGACGCCTGGTCGTCCCGGATCCTGCTCGAGGAGATGGGCCTGCGCGTGATCGCCCAGTGGTCGGGCGACGGCTCGCTGGCAGAGCTCGAGGCGACGCCGAAGGCGAAGCTCAACGTGCTGCACTGCTACCGCTCGATGAACTACATCTCGCGCCACATGGAAGAGAAGTACGGTATTCCGTGGTGCGAATACAACTTCTTCGGACCGAGCAAGATCGCCGAATCGCTGCGCAAGATCGCCAGCTATTTCGACGACAAGATCAAGGAAGGTGCCGAGCGGGTCATCGCCAAGTACCAGCCCCTGATGGACGCCGTGATCGCCAAGTATCGGCCGCGCCTCGAAGGCAAGACCGTGATGCTGTTCGTCGGCGGTCTGCGTCCGCGCCACGTGATCGGCGCCTACGAGGATCTCGGCATGGAGGTCGTCGGAACCGGCTATGAGTTCGGCCACAACGACGACTATCAGCGCACCGCCCAGCACTACGTCAAGGATGGCACGCTGATCTACGACGACGTCACCGGCTACGAGTTCGAGAAGTTCGTCGAGAAGGTCCAGCCGGACCTGGTCGGCTCGGGCATCAAGGAAAAGTACGTGTTCCAGAAGATGGGCGTGCCGTTCCGCCAGATGCATTCCTGGGACTACTCGGGTCCCTACCATGGCTATGACGGGTTCGCGATCTTCGCCCGCGACATGGACATGGCCATCAACTCGCCGGTCTGGAAGATGGCCAAGGCGCCCTGGAAGCAGGCGCCCAAGCCGTTGCTTCAGGCGGCCGAGTAAGCACCACCACCCACGGCCTGGCTCTCCTTCGGCGGAGAGCCAGTGCTCCCTGATCGACACAGGAACATAGAGAGGGTTATCCCATGACGCAGAGTGCCGAACATGTGCTCGATCACTTCGAGCTTTTCCGTGGTCCCGAATACCAGCAGATGCTGGCGAACAAGAAGAAGATGTTCGAGAATCCGCGCGATCCCGCCGAGGTCGAGCGCATCCGCGAATGGGCCAAGACACCCGAATATCGCGAGAAGAATTTCGCCCGCGAGGCGCTGACCGTCAACCCGGCGAAGGCCTGCCAGCCGCTCGGCGCCGTGTTCGTTGCCGTCGGCTTCGAAAAGACGCT
This sequence comes from Bradyrhizobium sp. SZCCHNS30572, assembly GCF_032484415.1. Taxonomy (NCBI): domain Bacteria; kingdom Pseudomonadati; phylum Pseudomonadota; class Alphaproteobacteria; order Hyphomicrobiales; family Nitrobacteraceae; genus Bradyrhizobium; species Bradyrhizobium sp. SZCCHNS30572. The sequence continues at coordinate 49,615 of NZ_JAUESY010000012.1, forward strand.
GCCGTTCGTGCACGGCTCGCAGGGCTGCGTTGCCTATTATCGCAGCCATCTGTCGCGCCACTTCAAGGAGCCGAGCTCCTGCGTGTCGTCGTCGATGACCGAGGACGCAGCCGTCTTCGGCGGCCTCAACAACATGATCGACGGCCTTGCGAACGCCTACAACATGTACAAGCCGTCGATGATCGCGGTCTCCACCACCTGCATGGCGGAAGTCATCGGCGACGACCTCAACGCCTTCATCAAGACCTCCAAGGAGAAGGGCTCGGTTCCCGCCGAGTTCGATGTGCCTTTCGCCCATACGCCTGCCTTCGTCGGCAGCCATGTCACCGGCTACGACAATGCAATGAAGGGCATTCTCGAGCACTTCTGGGACGGCAAGGCCGGCACCGCGCCGAAGCTGGAGCGCGTTCCCAACGAGAAGATCAACTTCATCGGCGGTTTCGATGGCTACACCGTCGGCAACATTAAGGAAGTGAAGCACATCTTCGAGGCGATGGGGATCGAGTACACGATCCTCGGCGACAATTCGAACGTGTTCGACACGCCGACCGACGGCGAGTTCCGTATGTATGATGGCGGCACTACGCTGGAGGACGCGGCCAACGCGATTCACGCCAAGGCGACGATCTCGATGCAGCACTTCTGCACCGAGAAGACCCTGCCGTTCATCAAGAACCACGGTCAGGAGGTCGTCTCCTTCAACCATCCGGTCGGCGTGACCGGCACCGACGCCTTTGTGATGGCGCTGTCACGCATCACCGGCAAGGAGATTCCGGAGCAGCTCGCGCTCGAGCGTGGCCGCCTGGTCGACGCGATCGCCGACTCCAGCGCTCACATCCACGGCAAGAAGTTCGCGATCTACGGCGATCCGGATCTCTGCCTCGGGCTCGCAGCGTTCCTGCTCGAGCTCGGCGCCGAGCCGACCCACGTGCTCGCCACCAACGGCAACAAGGACTGGGCCGAGAAGGTCCAGGCGGTGTTCGACTCCTCGCCGTTCGGCAAGAACTGCCAAGTGTATCCCGGCAAGGATCTCTGGCACATGCGCTCGCTGCTGTTCACCGAGCCGGTCGATTTCCTGATCGGCAATACCTACGGCAAGTATCTCGAGCGCGACACCGGCACGCCGCTGATCCGCATCGGCTTCCCGATCTTCGATCGTCACCACAAGCACCGCTATCCGGTGTGGGGCTATCAAGGCGGTCTGAACGTGCTGGTCACGATCCTCGATAAGATCTTCGACGAGATCGACCGCAACACCAACGTGCCCGCCAAGTCGGACTACAGCTTCGACATCATCCGCTAGGACACGGCGCGCGGCGGTCCCTTAAGGGCCGCCGCGTCTCGATCTGGACGACGAGGCTCATGGGGAAGGCACTGAAAGCCTGAGCCTCCTCGGCCAAAAGACGCGCAGAAGGTCCGTCAACAGGAGAAGCCGATGAGCTCGCTGTCTGCCACGATCCAGAACGTCTTCAACGAGCCGGGTTGCGGCAAGAACGCCAACAAGTCCGAGGCCGAGCGCAAGAAGGGCTGTACCAAGCAGCTTCAGCCGGGCGGTGCGGCCGGTGGCTGCGCGTTCGACGGCGCCAAGGTCGCCCTGCAGCCGATGACCGACGTCGCGCATCTCGTGCACGGGCCGATCGCCTGCGAGGGGAATTCCTGGGACAACCGCGGCGCGGCCTCGTCGGGCTCGCAGATCTGGCGCACCGGGTTCACCACCGACATCAACGAGACCGACGTCGTGTTCGGCGGCGAGAAGCGGCTGTACAAGGCGATCAAGGAAATCATCGAGAAGTACGATCCGCCGGCGGTCTTCGTCTACCAGACGTGCGTGCCCGCCATGACCGGCGACGACATCAATGCCGTCTGCAAGGCGGCCTCGGCCAAATTTGGCAAGCCCTGCATCCCCGTCAACTCGCCCGGCTTCGTCGGCCCGAAGAATCTCGGCAACAAGCTCGCCGGCGAGGCGCTGCTCGACCACGTCATCGGCACCGTCGAGCCGGAGGTCACAACGCCCTACGACCTCAACATCATCGGCGAATACAATCTCTCCGGCGAGCTCTGGCAGGTGAAGCCGCTGTTCGACGAACTCGGCATCCGCATCTCCGCCTGCATCTCCGGCGACGGCCGCTACAAGGACGTCGCCTCGTCGCACCGCGCCCGCGCCGCGATGATGGTGTGCTCCAAGGCGATGATCAACGTCGCCCGCAAGATGGAGGAACGCTACGGCATTCCGTTCTTCGAGGGATCGTTCTACGGCATCCAGGACTCCTCGGACTCGTTGCGCGAGATCGCGCGCCTCCTGGTCGAGCGCGGCGCGCCGGCCGATCTGCTGGACCGCACCGAGGCGGTGATCGCGCGCGAGGAGGCCAAGGCCTGGGCGGCGATCGAGCCGTTCAAGAAGCGGCTCACCGGCAAGAAGGTGCTGCTGATCACCGGCGGCGTGAAGTCGTGGTCAGTCGTAGCGGCGCTGCAGGAGGCCGGCATGGAGCTGGTCGGCACCTCCGTCAAGAAGTCCACCAAGGAGGACAAGGAGCGCATCAAGGAGCTGATGGGCCAGGACGCGCACATGATCGACGATATGGCGCCGCGCGAAATGTACAAGATGCTCAAGGACGCCAAGGCCGACATCATGCTCTCGGGCGGCAAGTCGCAATTCGTGGCGCTGAAGGCGGCGATGCCCTGGCTCGACATCAACCAGGAGCGCTCCCACGCCTTTATGGGCTATATCGGGATGGTGAAGCTGGTCGCGGAGATCGACAAGGCGATCTACAACCCGATGTGGGAGCAGCTGCGCAAGCGGGCGCCCTGGGAGCAGGCCGACAGCAACTGGCAGGCCAGGGCGATTGCCCAGGTCAATGCAGAAGCGGCGGCGCTGGCGGCCGATCCGGTCGCCGCGGAAGCCGCGCGACGCGCCAAGAAGATCTGCCACTGCAAGTCGGTCGATCTCGGCACCATCGAGGACGCGATCAAGGCCCATGGCCTCGCCGATGTCGCCGGCGTTCGCGAGCACACCAACGCCTCGGGCGGCTGCGGCGCCTGCGCCGGGCGGGTCGAGGACATCCTGGCGACGTTCAAGGCGCCGGCCGAGCTGCTGCAGGCGGCGGAGTAGGGCGGCGCTCATGGCCAAGGTCACCATTGGAAAGAAGGCCTGCGCGGTCAATCCGCTCAAGATGAGCCAGCCGATCGGCGGCTCGTTCGCCTTCCTCGGCCTGCGCGGCGCGATGCCGCTGCTGCATGGTTCGCAGGGCTGCACCTCGTTCGGCCTGACCTTGTTCGTGCGCCACTTCAAGGAAGCGGTGCCGATGCAGACGACGGCGATGAGCGAGGTCGCCACCGTGCTCGGCGGCTATGAGAATGTCGAGCAGGCGATCCTCAACATCTACAAGCGACAAAAGCCGGAGATCATCGGCATCTGCTCGACCGGCGTCACCGAGACCAAGGGCGACGACGTCGACGGCTACATCAGGCTGATCCGCGAGAAACATCCGGAGCTTGCGACCTATCCGCTGGTCTATGTCTCGACGCCGGACTTCAAGGACGCGTTCCAGGACGGTTGGGACAAGACCGTCGCCAAGATGGTCGAGGTGCTCGTCGACAAGCCGACCTCGACCCGTCGCGACCCGGCGCGGGTCAACGTGCTGCCGGGCTGCCATCTGACGCCGGGGGATATCGAGGAGCTGCGCACCATCATCGAGGATTTCGGTCTGGAGCCGTCGTTCCTGCCGGACATCGGCGGCTCGCTCGACGGCCACATCCCCGACGAGTTCACGCCGACAACGATCGGCGGCATCGGCCTGGAAGAGATTGCGACCATGGGCAGCGCGTCCTGGACGATCGCGATCGGGGCGCAAATGAAGCGAGCGGCGGAAGCGATGCAGGCCAGGACCGGCGTGCCGTATCGGCTGTTCGAGCGGCTCTGCGGGCTGCTGCCGAACGACGAGTTCATGACGTTCCTCAGCGAGATCTCGGGACGCCCGGTGCCGGCGAAATATCGCCGGCAGCGCGGCCAGCTCGCAGACGCGATGCTGGATGCGCATTTCCACATTGGCGGCCGCAAGCTCGCTGTTGGCGCCGAGCCGGATCTGTTGTTCGACGTCGCGAGCATGCTGCACGACATGGGCGCGCATGTGTCGGTGGCGGTCACCACGACGCAGTCGCCGGTGCTCGAGCGGATGCCCTGCGATGAAGTGCTGATCGGCGATCTCGAGGATCTCGAAAACTTGGCAAAGGAGCGCGACTGCGGCTTGATGCTCACGCATTCGCACGGCCGCCAGGCCGCCGCCCGCCTCAAGATCCCGTTCTACCGGATCGGCTTTCCGATGTTCGATCGGCTCGGGGCAGGGCATCTCCTGACGGTCGGCTATCGCGGCACGCGCGATCTGATCTTTGCGCTCGCCAATCTGATCATCGCCGATCGCGAGGACAACCATCAGCCGACGCCCGACACCTGGCTCGATCCCTGGAAGGACCTCGAACAGGCATCGATCGACACCGCCGTCGTGGCGCCACTGCATTGACGTTTCAGGAGAAAGGACCGACGACATGAAAGTCGCATTCGCTACCCAGGATCTGAAGCGCGTCGACGCCCATTTCGGCTGGGCCAAGAACATCGCGATCTACGATCTCGATCCCGAGGGCTACCGCTTCATCGAGAAGGTCGAGTTCGACGGCGATCTCAAGGAGGATGGCAACGAGGACAAGCTGGCGCCGAAGATCGAGGCGATCAAGGATTGCGCGATCCTCTATGTCGCCGCGATCGGCGGCTCCGGCGCCGCGCGCGTCGTCGCCAACAACATCCATCCGATGAAGGTCACCCAGCCCGAGGAGATCACCGATCTGCTCGGCAAGCTGCAGGCGGTGCTCAAGGGCACGCCGCCGCCCTGGCTGCGCAAGGCGCTGGCCAAGGGCCAGGAACGCGCGCTCGATTTCGAGGAATGAGGAAACCACCATGTCCGATACCGCGGTAGCCGTCGAAACCATCCCCGCCGAGCAGCGGCCCTTCGTCAAGGAGCTGATCAAGGTGTGGCGCGCCCAGGACACCCATGGCGCATGGGAAGGCAAGAAGGACATCGACCTGCTCGAGCCCTACATCCTGGACAAGGAGAAGCGGCGGGCGCTGCCGATCATCGGCGATCCCGATCCGGAGACGATCTGGCGGCTGGAGCTGTTCTTCAATGCGGTCGCGCTGTCGATCGAGAAGGCCACCGGCGTCATGATCTCGCCGATGCTGAAGATGAGTCACGAGGGCTTCGGCCGCATGGTGCTGATCGGCGGCCGGCTGATCGTCGTCAACAAGCAGCTGCGGGACGTGCACCGGTTCGGCTTCGACAATCTCGGCAAGCTGGCCGACGAAGGCGACAAGTTCGTCAAGGCCGGCGTCGAGATGATCGAGAAGTTCAAGGACGTCGCGAACTACTGAACGGCGAGGATGAGAGAGATGAGCGACCTGGATACCCTGAAGGCCGAGATCAAGAAGCTGTCGGCACGCGCCATGGATGCCAAGATGAACCTGCACGACCTGTCGGAGGAACTGCCCATCAACTGGGACCAGATCCTGCCGACGGCGCAGAAGGCGCATGACGCGTTCGCCGAGCTGGAGAAGAAGCGGGCCGAGCTGAAGAAGCTCGAAACCGCGTAAGCCCGATTTGAGGATCCGTCATCATGTCCAACGCAACCCGTGACGGTCGCGACTGGCGGCCGGACTATCTGGTCGCCATCGATCCGGCCAAGTGCATCGGCTGCGGCCGCTGCTACAAGGTGTGTGGCCGCGAGGTCATGACCCTGAAGGGCATCAACGACGAGGGCGAGTTCGTCGAGCTCGACGACGACGAGGATGACGAGGTCGAGAAGAAGATCATGGTCATGAACGACACCGGCGCTTGCATCGGCTGCGGCGCCTGCGCCCGGGTCTGCCCGACCAACTGCCAGACCCATTCGCCGGCGGCCTGAGATTGTCGAGCGTGCTGCCATGATGCGGATGGAGGCGAAATTCACGATCGGCCAGGTGACTCGGCACCGCGTCTACGATCTGCGCGGCGTCGTGTTCGATGTCGACCTGTCGTTCTCCGAGGAAGAGGGCTGGCGCGCCATCACCATGGACGCCAGGCTCGACAAGGAGCAGCCATTCTACTATCTGCTCGCCGAATGCGGCGAGAGCAGCTACATCGCCTATGTGCCTGAGCAGAACCTGGTGGCGGACGCTTCCGGGGAGCCGGTGAAGCATCCCGATATCGGCGAACTGTTCGATGTCGACGATGAGGGCAGCTATCGCTACCGCGGGCGGATCTTTCAGTAGATCTTGCCACTGCCGTCATTGCGAGGAGCCGCAGGCGACGAAGCAATCCAGAGTTCCTTGTGCCGCCCTGGATCGCGTCGCTGCGTTCGCGATGACGGAGACTTGTGTTGGCCACGATCTATCCGCTCGTCATTCCGGGGCGCGCGCTTCGCGCGCCCCGGAATGACGGTCGAGAGATGAGGGCCAGGCCGAAAGCGGGGACTTTTACTCGATCCCCTGTTCCCTGGCCTTCCACATCGCCGCGATCCGGAAGCGCTCGTTGATCGCGGCGGGGTTGGCGAGAATCTCGGCGTGGGCGGCGGCGAACGCGCTCTCGACGATCGCTGCCTCGTCCTTGGTCAAAGTGATGCGGCCGGCCATGTGAGTCGCGTCGGGCGCGGCCTCCCAGATCTTGCGCCGGTTCGGATGCAGCTTGACCTCGACCAGCTCGAAAGCCTCGAGCTCGCCTTCGAGGCAGATGGCGAGGCCAATCACCTCGACCTTGCGGCCGTCCTGCGTGGTCTTGACCAGAGTCTTTGCCATGCTCGTGCTCCCGTCGTTGAAATCACGCCGCGACCGGCGTGTCGTCGAGCTGGCTCCATTCCGCCCAAGCGCCGTCGTAGACGGCGGCGTTCGGAACGCCGAGCCGGTAGAGCGCCAACGCCAGCATGCAGGAGGTGATGCCCGAGGCGCAGGTGGTAACGATCGGCTTGTTCAGATCGACGCCCGCGGCCGTAAAGCGTGCGGTGAGCGCGTCGGGCGCCAGCAGCACGCCGGAGTCCGGATCGACCAGATCGGCCCAGGGCAGGTTGATGGCACCTGGAATGTGGCCCTGGCGCTTGAAGGTGAACACGTCTGCCTGCGTGCCGTCGAACTTGCCGGGCCCGCGCGCATCGATGAGTTGGCCGCCGGCCTGCAGCAGGCGACGCACGTCGGCCGAGGTCGCGACCAGGCCGGGCTGGAAGCTGGCCGTGAAGCTCGCCGGCACCGGGCGCACCGGCGTCATCTCCGCCGGCCTCTTCTCCTTGGTCCATTTGCCGAAGCCGCCGTCGAGCAGGGCGACGTTGTCGTGCCCGAATACGCGGAACATCCACCACACGCGGCCCGCGGCCGAGCCGCCATAGTGACGGTCGTAGACGACGACGCGATCGGCATTGCTGATGCCGAGCAGCCCGACCTTGTGGGCGAAATCGCCCGCTGACGGCAGCATGTGCGGCAGCGGGTTGGACTTGTCGGCGACCTGGTCGATATCGAAATGCACTGAGCCCGGCAGGTGCCGGCCGCGGTATTGCGTACGGCCGTCCAGGTTGGTGCTCGGATGGTGCCAGGTGCAGTCGAGGATCTTGGTGGCGGGATCGGAAAGATGTTGTGCCAGCCAGTCGGAGCTGACCAGGGTGCTCGAGGGATCCGTGCTCATGCATGCGCTCGCGATTTGAAGAGCCAACAGGATGACTGACGCGCTTGCGGGCGTCAGAGCGTCTTCGGCATCGGATAGCCCGGGCGTGGATGGGTGTCGTAGTATTCCGGACGCTCCGGCCAGCCGCCTTCGGCGACGATCTTGAAGGTCGCGACCGTGACCGGCGCGCCGGGCGAGCACGACACTTCGGTGAACTTGATTTCGCGCTCGCCTGGGCCGGCGGAGAAATCGGCGACGGTAGTACCGTCCGCCTTGCGCGCCCGCGCAAAGCCGGGCGTGCCGACGGTGGCCGCCGGCACGGACGTCGCGACGAAGTTCGGCTGCTCGAGGCCATCCACCGCGGCGCCGAAGGCGGGCGAGCCGAACGTGAAGGTCGCGAGCACGCCGCTGCGGTCGACCGGCTTGTCCGCGGTGATCGGACGCGCCACCGAGTAGACCGTCAGCGTGCCGCCCTCCAATGCCGCCTTGATGTCGTCGAGCGAGCTCTCGACGAATTCCAGTGCCACGTTCATGTCGATCTCCTTACAAAGAGGCGCCTTTGCAGGAGAAATTTTCAAGTTCTGTGCCAGTCTATCGCAGCAGCAAAGAAGGCGAGGCGGACAGGCGGAGTTGCGCGAATCTTGCAACGCGGCTCGCAAGCGAGCCGACCGTCGCTCCTGCTGCGCCGAAGCGGCCGTGTCGGAGATGCGCCAGACATCGATGAGGCCCGACATGACGACCGACGTCGCCTACGCCATCTGCAGCTTCAACGACATTCCGAGCCGCCGCGCCATGGGCTTCCAGCTCATGATCGTCGCGGAGGACGGCAGCCACCGCCCGTGGCCGATCTTCGTGATCCGCTGGGGCAAGCAGGTGTTCGGCTATCTGAACATGTGCCCGCACGACAAGGTCAATCTCGACTGGGAGCGCAATCAGTTCCTGGACGGCAACGGCCTTCGCATCCTCTGCGGCAAGCACGGCTCGCTGTTCGAGATCGGTACCGGGCTCTGCGTCGATGGCCCGTGCAGGGGCGAGAGCCTGACGCCGGTCGCGCTGAGCGTGCTGGATGGCGACATCTGCGTGACCGGCGTGACCCTGGTCGAGGATGACGAGGAAGAGGGTGAGACCGGCCTGCAGTGTGAGGACGGCTGAGGCGGCGATCGCGGTGAAGTCCCGACGGAAACTGCCGGGACTTCATCTTGAATTTGAAGAAACGGACGGTCTCAGACTGGCCGGTTCTCGTTGCGGTTCTTGACCGGCTCCATCCTGGCCAGTGCATCCGCGTAGGGCACGAGATCGTAGTTCTCGCTGAAGTCCTTGGCGGCGTCGAGCACGTAGTCGAGCTTGCCGGCGGTATCGAGCTTCTTGATGTCGTTCTTGTCGATCGACAGCAGCTCCAGCATCTCCTTCCAGACCGTGGATTCGTCGCAAGGCAGCACGTAGAAGGTGATGTCGTCGATCTTGATGCGGTACTTCGCCAGCAGATCGATGTTGTTGCAGAACATGAAGTACTTGCCGTCCGGCGTCAGCAGGCCCTTGAGCACCTCGGCCGCGGTCTCGAGATAGGCCAGCGAGTGGATGTAGCCGACGAGCACCGGGATCGTCGATGCGCCGTCCTGCGCGATCGTCAGCACCTGCTCGATCGAGAAGTCCGGCGGACGCTTCTCGTCCGCAACCTGGGTCTGGAACTTCAGCGCGATATCGCCGCGGAAGCCGAACCGTCCCGGCTTGGTGGTCGGCGCCTTGAGAACGGCGTTCAGCAGCCGCCCTTCCTTGTCGAGCTGCGCGAGCGCGGTGGTCTCGATCGCAACCGTCTTCTCCAATGTCGTCATCAGCAATCCCCTCGCATGTCCTTGTCAGCCGTTCGCCGCACGGCGCGGTCGAAAGGGGCGTGATGCAAATTGTCTGCCGGTGTGTGTTGCAGCTTGATTTGCTTGGTTCTTTTGCCTCTCGCGCCAGTCGATTGTCGGGTTTGCGCCCCGACATCGCGCCGACGCCCGCGCGACACGGCGTGAACAGCGCCTGTCGGAAAGCCGACACGCGTCGGAAACGCCACAGCGACAACATGAAAAGTTGAGGTCTTTCAGGCGATTGCTGCATGGCATGAGACTTGCCAATTCCGTTCACAACAGCCGAATGGGAAAGGCGAGACGATGATGATCAACCTGACCGACAGCGCCATCAATGCGGTCCGCAACGCGATCACGACCTCCGACAAGCCGGTCGACGGCCTCAGGATCATGGTCGAAGCCGGCGGCTGTGCCGGGCTCAAATACAACATGGGCCTCGTCAGCGGCAGCGAGCCGGAGGACACCGTGATCGAGCGCGAGGGTGTGCGCGTGCTCGTCGATCACAAGAGCCTCGAATATCTCGAAGGCACGACGATCGATTTCGTCATCGCGCTCGAGGGCTCCGGCTTCACCTTCGAGAACCCGAATGCCAAGTCGAGCTGCGGCTGCGGCAAGTCGTTCGCTTGAGTCTTCGCTCGATCATCCAACACGCGAGAAGTGAAACCATGCTGGTCGAATCCCAGGGCATCGTCGAAGCGCCGTCGCAGATGAGCGAGCGCGAGCGGATCATCCGGGCCGTGATCGAGGAGGTCCGTCCGAACCTCAAGCGCGACGGCGGCGATTGCGAGCTCGTCGAGATTGACGGCAACAAGATCATGGTCAAGCTCGCCGGCGCCTGCATCTTCTGCAAGCTCGCCAGCGCGACGCTGGAGGGCATCCAGGCGCGCATGATCGAGAAGCTCGGCGAATTCGTCCGCCTCGTTCCGGTGGCCGGCGCAGCCAAGGCGCGGCATTAAGGAGCGGCCTTGCGTCCGGTCTATCTCGACAACAACGCGACGACACGAGCCGATCCGGAGGTCGTCGCGGCGATGTTGCCGTTCTTTACGGACCAGTTCGGCAATGCTTCGTCCTCGCATGCCTTCGGCAGCGAGGTCGCGGGCGCCGTGAGGCAGGCGCGCAAGAGCCTGCAGGCGCTGCTGGGCGCCGCCTTCGACCACGAGATCGTCTTTACCTCCGGTGGGACGGAATCCGACAACACCGCGCTGCTGTCGGCGCTTGAGACGCAGGACGGTCGCGACGAGATCGTCACGACGGCGGTGGAGCATCCCGCAATCCTGTCGCTCGTCGAGTATCTCAGCGGCAAGCGCGGCCTCACGGTGCATTTGATCGGCGTCGATGCGGCCGGCCGGCTCGATCTCGAGGCTTACAAGCGCGCGCTCGGCCCGCGCACGGCGATCGCCTCGGTGATGTGGGCCAACAACGAAACCGGCACGCTGTTTCCGGTGTCCGATCTGGCCAGGCTCGCGCATGAGGCCGGCGCGCTGTTCCACACCGACGCCGTGCAGGCGGTCGGCAAGATCGCGATCGATCTGAAATCCGCTGGCGTCGACATGCTGTCGTTGTCCGGCCACAAGCTGCACGGCCCCAAGGGCATCGGTGCGCTTTATGTTCGGAAGGGCACACCGTTCGCGCCGCTGCTGCGCGGCGGCCCGCAGGAGCGCCGCCGGCGCGGCGGCACCGAGAACGTGCCGGGCATCATCGGGCTCGGCAAGGCGGCCGAGCTGGCGGCAAAGCATCTCGCGGACGAGCAGGGCCGCGTCCGCGCGCTGCGCGACCGGCTGGAGCAGGGCATCCTCCAGAGCGTCGGCCATTGCGTCGTGCTCGGCGACCTCGCTGCGCGGCTGCCGAACACCTCCAACATCGCCTTCCAGCATCTCGAGGGCGAGCCGATCGTCATGCGGCTGAACCAAGCCGGTATCGCCGCCTCGCTCGGCTCGGCCTGCGCCTCCGGCTCGATGGAGCCGTCGCACGTGCTCCGCGCGATGAACGTGCCGCCGGACCTGCTGCGCGGGGCTGTCCGGTTCTCGCTGTCGCGCGACACCACGGACGACGACATCGATCGCATGCTGCAGATCCTGCCCGACATCGTCGGCCGGCTGCGCGAGACCTCGCCGGCCTGGCTGCAGCATCGTCAATCGCCATCGGCGGACGCCCTTCGCCCTACGGAGCTCACGCAATGAAAGTCATGATCCGCCGCTCGCCGGAAACGGGCCTGTCGATCTACGTCCCCAAAAAGGATCTCGAGGAGCCCATCGTCGAGTCGGAGCACGAGTCCTTGTGGGGCGGCTGGATCCGCATCGCCAACGGATGGGTCCTCGAACTGCCGCAGATGGCTGCCGACACGCGGCTGCCGATCACGATCAATGCGCGCAAGCGCGGTGGCGAAGGGGACGAGTGATGAATGCGCCACTTCCTCATATCGACATCGTCAAGCAGGCCGATGCCGAGGCCCTGCTCAAGGACGTCGTCGCCGGACTGAAGGCCGGCAAGGTCGTCCCGTTCCTCGGTCCCGCCGTGTCGGAGCAGTCCGGCGCCACGGTGCCGATGAATCCCGAAGCGCTGGCCGCGTTCTTCGGCACCAAAGTGGCGCTGCCGCGCCGAGCCAAGGGCAATGCGTGGGCTTCAGCCCAGCACATCGAGAGCACGCGCCACCGCTCGACGGTGACGGCGCTGATGGCCGAAGCCTTTGCCGCGCCCGTTGCACCGACACCGCTGCAGCAGCATCTGGCGTCGCTGCCGCTGCCGATGATCGTCGACAGTTGGTATGACGGCGCAATGCGAGCCGCGCTCGCCGGGCGCGGCGATTGGGGCGAGGTGCAGGGCATCACGCGGGCCGGAATCGGCGAGGACCGCTGGTATCGCTTCTACGACGCCGCGGGCGCCGAGAGCGATCGTGAGAAGGCCGCAAGCTGGACTACGCTGCTCTACAAGCCACATGGCGGGATCACGCCGGCCAGGAACTTCCTGATCACCGACGCCGACTATGTCGAGGTGCTGACCGACATCGATATCCAGACACCGATACCCGACACGGTCAAGGACCGGCGCACCGACCGCACCTTCCTGTTCATCGGCTGCCGCTTCAACGACCAGTTGCTGCGCACCTATGGCCGCCAGGTCATCAAGCGCTCCGGCGCCGATCACTACGTCCTGGTCGAGCCCGACTCATTGTCGAAGAACGAGCTGAAGTTCTTCATCGCCGAGCGGTTGACGCCGATCGCGATTCCGCTGGCCCGCGCGACCGAGATCATCATCGGCGGCTGAGCGAAACCACGACACCGGAAATCGAACAGCGCGGCCGCAAGCTGCGCTGCTTTGCCGTTCGTCCTGTGTCCCAATTCGAGTCTGTAACGTTTCTAACAACGCCCGAAACGAGAGCCTTTCGCATGTTGGCAAGGCGACAGGCGCGATGATTTGGCTAAGGCGTTGATAGTCTGACGAAATGATCTTGTCCGCGGCGTGGCACGCGAGTTGCTGAACCCTAGCCCAAGGCGGTTTGCGGCTCGCCAGCAACGTTAAGGAGCGGACATGGACGCGTCAGTGCAGCACGAACAGGCGACGATACCGGACGGCGACAAGCTGAGCTCGGTGATGCAGACCATCGCGGAACACAAGGGTTGCGGCACCTCGGGCGGCAGCGGCAAGGCGAGCTGTGGCTCGGGCGCCGGCGAGAACGACCTGCCGCCGGAGATCTGGGAGAAGGTGAAGAACCATCCCTGCTACAGCGAGGAGGCGCATCATCACTACGCGCGCATGCACGTCGCCGTCGCGCCCGCCTGCAACATCCAGTGTAACTACTGCAACCGCAAATACGACTGCGCCAACGAGTCGCGTCCGGGCGTCGTCAGCGAAAAGCTGTCGCCGGAGCAGGCGGCCAAGAAGGTGCTCGCCGTTGCCTCGACCATTCCGCAGATGACCGTGCTCGGGATCGCCGGTCCCGGCGATCCGCTCGCCAATCCGGAGAAGACGTTCAAGACCTTCGAGCTGATCGCCCGGACCGCCCCGGACATCAAGCTCTGCCTGTCGACCAACGGTCTCGCGCTGCCCGACCACGTCGACACCATCGCCGGCTTCAACGTCGACCACGTCACGATCACCATCAACATGGTCGATCCCGAGATCGGCGCCAAGATCTATCCCTGGGTGTTCTGGAAGCACAAGCGCTATACCGGCGTCGAGGCGGCCAAGCTGCTCACCGACCGCCAGTTACAGGGCCTGGAGATGCTGACCGAGCGCGGCATCCTCTGCAAGGTCAACTCGGTGATGATCCCAGGGGTCAACGACAAGCACCTCGTCGAGGTCAACAAGGCGGTGAAGTCGCGCGGCGCGTTCCTGCACAACATCATGCCGCTGATCTCGTCGCCGGAGCACGGCACCGTGTTCGGTTTGACCGGCCAGCGCGGTCCGACCGCGCAGGAGCTGAAGGCGCTGCAGGACGAGTGCGAAGGCGAGATGAACATGATGCGGCATTGCCGCCAGTGCCGCGCCGACGCCGTGGGCCTGCTCGGTGAGGATCGCTCGGCCGAATTCACCACCGACAAGATCATGGCCATGGAGGTGAACTACGACATCGACAGCCGCAAGGCGTACCAGGAGGCGGTCGAGAGCGAGCGCGTCGCCAAGGTCGTCGCCCGGCAGGAGGAGCTTGCCTCGCTCGCCGGCCAGTCGAGCGACATCAAGCTGCTCGTCGCGGTCGCGACCAAGGGTTCGGGCCTGATCAACGAGCATTTCGGCCACGCCAAGGAGTTCCAGGTCTACGAGCTCTCCACCGCCGGTGCCAAGTTCGTCGGTCACCGCCGCGTCGACCTGTACTGCCAGGGCGGCTATGGCGACGAGGACAGCCTGGAGACCGTCATCCGCGCCATCAACGACTGCCATGCGGTGTTCGTGGCCAAGATCGGCGGCTGCCCGAAGAGCGACCTGCAGGCCGCGGGCATCGAGCCGGTCGATCAGTTCGCCCACGAGTTCATCGAGAAGTCCGCGATCGCCTGGTTCAAGGACTACCTCGACAAGGTGAACAGCGGCGAAATCCAGCACGTCGTGCGCGGTGACGCCGAAATTCGCCAGGGCGCCCTGATTTCGGCGGCGTGACACCAGACCCCGGCGACGCTGTTGCGTCGCCGGGCCCCTTCGACAGGAGCCTTTGATGACCTTGAAGATCATTGCCTCGCAGTGCACGAGCTGCTCGGCCTGTGAACCCGAATGTCCGAACGTGGCGATCTCGGAGAAGAACGGCACCTTCGTGATCGATCCGAAGAAGTGCACAGAATGCATCGGCCATTTCGACGAGCCGCAATGCGCGGCGGTCTGCCCGGTCGACAACACCTGCGTGATCGACAATTCGTTCCCGCGCTACCAGCCGCCGGCTTGAGGGAGACCGAGATGAACTTCACCCTCACGCCTGCCGCGCAGAAATTCATGCGAATGATGCTGCGAACCGACGGTACCGCGGGCTCCGGCTTCCGTCTCGCGGTGTCGCCCGGCGGCTGCTCCGGCCTTGCGGCCGATATCAGCGTGCTCGCCACGCCGCAGCCCGGTGATGCCGTGGTCGAGCGCGACGGTGTCAGGCTGTTTCTGCCAGCGGAAAGCCGCTTGCTGCTCGACGGTGTGACCATCGACTTCGCGGATACTGCGACGCAGACCGGCCTCGTGTTTCACGATCCGAAGCAGGTTTCGTGCTCGACCCACGCCTTGAAGGCGCTGGAGCACTAGGACAGCTCGCCATGCCCACCGATGCCCGGCCCAGCTCTCAGACCGCCATCGAGGACGCGTTGCTCGCCGACGCGCTGCTCGGCGGCGGCCTGCCGGAGGAGGCCGAGTATCATCTGTGGCAGGCGGGCCAGAGCTATCATCTCGACGAGGTCGCGGAGACGCACCTGAAAGAGGCGGAAGCGCTGGCGCCTGGGCATGCAGCGGTCCTGATCGGCTTCTACCGGTTCTATTTCTACAAGGGACGGCTCGCCGACGCGCTGCGCATCGCCAAGCGATGCCTCGCCAAGGCGGCCGCCGAAAACTGCTTGCCGCCGCACTGGCGCGACGTTCGCGCCGGTCATGCCGAGTTCGGCAGTTATGACAACATGCTGCCGCGCTTCTTCATGTTCACCTTGAAGGGATACGCCTATTTGCAGATGCGCCTCGGCAATCTCGTCGAGGGACGGCTCGCGGTGCAAAAGCTGCTCGAGCTCGATCCCAGCGATAAGATCGGCGCACGCGTCCTGCTCGAGGTGGTCGACCGGGTGGAGCTCGACGATGAATGACGACATCGACGAGGCCATCGACTGGCAGGGCAACGACATCAGCTGTAAGGGCTGCGAGCACGCGCAGCTCAACGCATCCGGCGGCTGTCGCCTTCGGCACGCCTGCGTGCACGACCGCTACGCCCGCCGCATCGACCGCTTCTTCAACTGGAATCCGGCGCTCGCCAACGGCTACGTCAAGCATCCGCATTTCGAGGTGCGGGCTATCGCGGCGAAGCATGCCAGCCCGTTCTTTCTGCCTCCGCTGCTCGACGATCCCGAGGAGACGGTGCGCTGGAACGCCGCGCGGCGGTTGCCGAAGCGGCTGGTGCTCCGGCTGCGCCATGATCCGCATCGCGAGGTCCGCATTCGAATCGCGACCGTGCTCGATCCGGAAGACCTGATGCCGATGATGATGGACGACGACTATTACGTCCGCCTGGTCGTGGCGCGCCGTATCGTGCCGTCCGTGCTTGGCCGCATGATGGGGGACCCGGAGGCCGAGGTACGCCGCGTCGTCGCGCGGCGCATCCCCAGCGACTGGCTGCTCGGCATGATCAGTGACCCAGATCCACGGGTGCGGCTCGAGATCGCCGAGCGCCTCGCGCCGGATCTCCTCACCGCGATGCGCAAGGACGCCGACTGGCGGGTGCGTCACGAGGTTGCGAGCCGGATCGCGCTCAGTGAACTCGCGGAGCTTGCGCGCGACGAGGACCCGCTGGTGCAGGAGATGGCGCGCGACCGGCTCGCGAACCGCTTCGGAGCTGCCATGGAGAAACCGGCATGAGCAACATCGTTCGTGACAGCGAGGTCGTGGAGTTGTCGGCGCCGCCGTACTTCACGTTCGGCGAGAAGGTCAAGGCCAAGCGCACGATCCGCAACGACGGCACCTACGCAGGCAAGGAAATCGGCGAGATCCTCGCGAAGAAGGGCGAGATCGGCTACGTCGTCTCGATCGGAACCTTCCTGCAGCAGTTCTACATCTACGGCGTCGAGTTTCTCGAAAGCGGGAACCGCGTCGGCATGAAACGCAAGGAGCTCGAATCCACCGTGCCCCGCGGGGAGACCGAGGACGAGCTGCCACTGCCGGGAGCATACAGATCATGATCGAGCCACGCCTGCCGAAATATCAATGGGGCCAGCGTGTCAAGGCGCTGATCGACCTCGTCAATGACGGCTCGTTCCCGAACGCGCCGGCCGAAGCCAAGCTGGTCGGAGTCGGCGATATGGGTGAGATCGTCCAGGTCGGCACCCACACCGAGGCGAACATGCCGATCTATCTCGTCGAGTTCGGCGAGCAGCTCGTCGTGGGCTGTCTCGAAGAGGAGATCGTCCCGGTTGAGGTGCGATGATCCACGATGGCTGCAACCGCGCTCAAGCCCAGCTTTGTCCTGCCCGCGCATCCCAACGAGTTGGATCGCAAGCGGATCGCGCGCGCGCTGAAGTCACGCAAGCGCTACCGCTATGTCGAGCCGACGGTGTCGCCGGTCGACGAGGGTTATCACGTCCGCAGTCCTTGCTGCTCGCGCAACATCGACAAGGACGGCGGGGTGATCGACGTCGCGCTGCTGCGCCATGATCCCGCGAATGCGATGTGGAAGCTGTTCTGGAGAGATCACGCGCAGGGGACGTGGGAGCTGCACAGTCTGCATCGGCGGTTGACCGCGGCGGTCGACGAGCTGAACGCGGACCCTGAGCGGATCTTCTGGCAGTAGAGCGAAGAGGACGGGTGACGTGGCATTGGCCGAACAGGAATTGAATGAGATCGCGCAGGTCCTCGAGCGACCCGACGCCGGCAGCGCGGCCTTCGGCGAGCTGCGCCGCCGCTTTCCAAGGCTGGTACTGACACGTTGTGACGCGTCCGATGTCACGGAAGCGCCGTTCCGCAGCTATCCGGCATTCGACCTGCATCTGCTCGACGCCAGCGACCACTGCGCGGGTGTGACCGATGACCTTGCCAAAGCCACCGGCCTGATCCTGGCCAAGCGGAGCTGAGCATGACCAAGCCCTATCTGGTGCATGACGCCGATCGGCAGGAGCAGGATGAAGCGGAGCTTACGCCGGTCGAGGCGAGCTTCATTCCGCTCTCTGATCCCGACATTACCACGGCGGAGATTGCCGCCGTGGACGCGGCGCTGCGCTCGCCGCGGCTGTCCTGCGGTCCGCTGGTCGAGGAGTTCGAGGCGGCATTCGCAAGCTATCTCGGGCGCAGATACGCCATTGCCGTCCCGAGCGGAACGCTTGGCCTGGTCCTGGTCCTGAAAGCGATGGGCATCGGATCGGGCGACGAGGTGATCACGTCGTCGTATTCGTTCCGCGAGATCGCGCATGCCATCAGCATTGTCGGCGCCAAGCCGGTGTTTGCGGATATAGATTACTACTCGGGCACGCTGGCGCCGAGCAAGATCGAGGCGCGCATCACGGAGCGGACAAAGGCGATCCTGGCCGGCAACACCAACGGCCATCCGGCCAAATGGTCGGAGCTGCAGGCGATCGCGAAGACCCGCAATCTGCCTGTCATCGAGGATTCGACCGAGGCCATCGGCTCGAAATATAAGGGGGCGCTGGTCGGTACATTCGGTGCGGCCGCGGTGTTCGATTTCTCGCAGCCTTTCGCGCTCACCTGTGGTGAGGGTGGCATGGTCGTCACCGACGACGTCGACATCGCTGTGGCCGTGCGTCGGCACCGTTCGCACCGGCTCGACGAGCGCGCATCGGTCGTGGTCAGCAGCAGCGCGTCGCACCAGGCGGTGATGAGCGACGTGACCGCCGCGCTCGGGTTGGCGCAATTGCGGCGGATCGACGAGATCCTCGAGCGGCGCAAGCTGATCGAGCAGATCTATTACAGCGAGGTGCAGTCGTTCGAGGGCATCAAGGACCCCTATGTCGGGCCCGATGTCACCGAGGTGAACTGGTTTCTCTACCAGGTGCATCTGGGCACGCGGTTCTCGAAGTCGAGCCGGGATTCGATCGTCGAGGATCTCAGGGTCGAACAGGTCGAGGCCGTGGCCTATTCGAATCCCCTGCATCTGCAGCGGCATTATTTCGACATGGGCTATCGCCGAGGCGATTATCTCGTGACCGAGAAGGTCGCCGATCGTGTGGTGGCCCTGCCGTTCCACGTTCATCTCGCCACGGATCAGATCGCCTTCATCGTCGCGACCATGAAGGACGCCTCGGTCAATGTCGGGGCGGGCGCCGCGATCTACTGAGAAGTTCTAAGTTCAAACCGAAAAGGAGAATCCAAGTGGCGACATTGACGGTAATGCCCTCCGGCAAGACGATCGAGGTGGGCGAGGGCACCACCATTCTGGCAGCGCTGCTCGGCGCCGAGGTCGAGATCCCGCACAAATGCGAGGGCCAGGCAAAGTGCGGCTCCTGCCACATCTTCCTGCAGGAGGGACGCAAGGGCGTGTCGAAGGTCACCAAGCTCGAGAACGAGAAGCTCGACACCATCGTCGGCGTCGGCTCGAAGTCGCGGCTCGCCTGCCAGGCGACGATCCTCGGCACCGAGAACGTCAAGATCGAGCTTCTGGGCTTCGGCTCGGGTCTGTAACAGGAGGATCACATGGACAAATTGACGCTTCATGTCCGCTTTGCCAATGATGGCACGGTCGCCGAGATCAGCGAGCGGCCGGTCGGGCTGACGCCGCAGCAGTGGTTCGACAAGCTCAGCGAGGCCATCGGCATGAAGGCCTATCAGACCTTCGCCGGCGGCCGCGGCGTGTTCAAGGTGGCTCGTGAGCAGATCGAGGCCCTGAAGACAGCGGCTGTCTCGTGACACGGTCGGCAGCATGAGCACCGATGCGGGACAGGCGTGCCGATTCTTCGTCTCCTACACGGGCGTCAAGCTGCCGCTGCGGCTGGTGACTGCGATTGCGCCGGAGCAGCTGTCGAACCGCAACACGTTCATCGGCGGCTATTTCGATGCCGCGGGCGTGCTGACCGGATTCGAAAAGATCGTCTATGGCGAGATCGAGCTCACGCACAGCTACAGCTACCATGCCAGCGGGGCGTTGAGCCGGGCCGAGATCGTCATGCTCGACGAGGATCCGGTGACGCTGAATTTTGACGAGACCGGCGCGCCCATCGCCGGTCAGGATGCGTCGGTGAAGGAGGCCTCGTGACTGTCGCCAAGCTGATCGAGGCTCTTGCAAGCATGCCGAAGGACGCTATCGTGCTGATGGACAGCGGCGGCGGATTGTCGCGTGTCGATGCGCTTCAGCTTGTGGACGAGCAGGGCCCGGGCGCTCCGGCCGAGGTGATCCTGCAGCCGAGCTTGGATGAGTAGAGGGCGGACTGGTCGGATGGCGGACGCTGGGACTTCAGAGACCGGAACTCCGGACGCAGGGCCGGTCGCGACCCCCTATGAGCGGATCGGCGGAGCGGTTGTCGTGGACCGTCTCGTCGAATCCTTCTACCACCGAATGGATACGCTGCCGGAGGCCAAGGGCATCCGCGACATGCACGGCCGCAATCTCGGGCCGATCAAGCACATCCTGAAGCGCTATCTCTCCGAATGGCTGGGCGGCCCCAAGCTTTATTCGCCCGAGAAGGGCCATCCGCGGCTGCGCCAGCGTCACATGGGCTTTGCCATCGGCAATGCCGAGCGCGACGCCTGGCTGCTGTGCATGCGCGGCGCGCTCGAGGAGACTGTCAGCGACGTCAAGGCCCGTCAGGATGTCGACGCCGCCATGACCAAGCTCGCCGACTGGATGCGCAACCACGCCGGCAACCCGCACGATGCTCGGGCCGCGCGGCCGTGAGCCTGCGGTGACGTCATTGCGAGGAGACGAAGGCGACGAAGCAATCCAGAGTCGCCCGCGTTACCCTGGATTGCTTCGCTGCGCTCGCAATGACGGAGAGGGCGTGACGCGTAGGCTGGACCAAGCGAAACGCGCCCACCGGCGGTCTCGCCTGCAAGATGGACCAGAAAAAGATGGACCAGAAAGGTGGGCATGGCGATCTTCCGATGGTGCAATTCACTGCCGTCCGTGGCGCCTTTGCCGACCTTACGCAATCCAACTAATACAACGGCACGCCGAAGAAGGTCTCGTCGTCGCCACCCCAGGCGCGGTGTAGCGCCAGGGCGTTCTGCCATTGCATCATCTCGACCTCGCTGGCATTGCGATGCGTGATTCTGCCGTCCGGCACCTCGGCAAGCAGAAAAGGCTTGCCGTTGCGGATGAAGCGGTTGAGATCCTTGGTGTCGTTGGGGCGCACGACGCAACGTGGCCGCTCGTCGATCAGGATGGTGGTCGGCAGCATCGCGGTGCTCTCACTCCATCGGATTGTCAATCGGCCAGCGGTCCCATGTCGTCGTCGGCTTTCTTCTTCTTTTTCTTGTCGGTCTTGGCGAGCGCATAGGCGCCGGCGTTCTTCAGCGTGATCGGCGGCTGCCCGACGACATATTGCGAGATCCACGCCAGGGTCCGGTCATGTGCCAGCGCAGCTGCAGATTCATCATAGGTCTCGCCGTCACCGTCGAACGCATGCGCGGCATTCGGATAGGAGAACGCGCTGACCTCGGGATGATAGGCGCGGAACATGGTCACCTCCGCGAACGGCACGACGATGTCGGCCTCGCCGAAATGGAGCAGCGTCGGAATCTTGCGCTTGGCGCCGGCCGCGTTGACGACACCGGTCGCGTAGTAGCTCACTGCGCAGGCCACGCCGGAGACGCGGTTGGCCGCGTCATAGGCGAGACCGCCCCCGGCGCCGAAGCCGACCACCGCCACCTTGCCGCAGTCCTTGACGCTGTCGACCGTTGACTGGATCTCGGCGAGCAGCGGTGCGGCCGGATCCGGCACGCTCTCGGCCGGCTCGCCCTCCGTTGCCGCTTCGATCGCGGTGGGAGGCGACAGCTCCGGCGCGATCACGACATAGCCGCTCGCGGCGAAAGTATCGGCGACCTTGCGTAGTTTGCCGGCAGCGTCGGCGCCGTCCGGCAGGACGACGATCGCCCCCTTTGGCGCGTCGGCGGGATCGGCACGAAACGCCTGAAAGGTATGGCCGTCGCTGGCGGTCAGCTTGATCGTGCTCGCCGTAGGCATGTGATGCTCCTGCTTCCGTTGCGCGGTTGGCGCGCGTTACAACAAACCCAGCTCCAGGGCGGTCTCTTCGGACATGCGCGACTTGTCCCATGGCGGCTCGAAGACAAGGGTGACCTTGACCGACACCACACCGTCGACGGCCTGTACGGCGTCCTCCACCATTCGGACGATCTCGCTTGCGACCGGACAGCCGGGCGCCGTCAGGGTCATGTCGATCTCGACCGCGCCGCCGCCCTCGTGCGCGATTCGATAGACCAGCCCGAGATCGTAGACGTTCACCGGAATCTCCGGGTCATAGACCGTTCGCAACGCTGCAATCACGCTCTCGGCTGCACTCTGGGAGCCGGTCGCTACGGCGTTCTGCGCCGGGGAAGGAGGGGGCGGGGCGTGCATGGTCATCATGCGTTGGTTCCTCTCATGATTCTGGTTCGCACCGGGGGATGGTCGTTGGAATTCGAGTCATGTTTCGCTCATGCATGGCGTCGCCTCATTCCGAACCGAGCCCCTCGGCCAGCGCGGCGACGACCGGCCATCCGACGGCGCCGGTGGGATCGAGTCGCCGCAGCGCCGCGAGCATTTCGGCTGCTCCGTCGGAATCAGTCTTGCGCAGATGGATGAAGGCGAGGGCCTTCAGCGTGTAGAGCGCGAAGCGGCCGGCGCCATCCGGCAGCGGATCATGCGGCGTCCAGTGCCGCCAATCCCGTGGCCAGCCGGCCTGGCGCGCCGCTTCCGCAAGGCCCAGCTCGGCGACCGCCTCTGCCTCGTCGAGATGGCCTTGATAGGTGTGAATCTTGTACAGACAGAAGTAGGTCGGAAGCTGCTGCGGAGCGGTCGCCAGCGCCTGGCGAAACAGCCGATCCGCCTGCGCGTGGTCGCGGCGATACGCCGCCACGCCCTGTTGCAAAAGCGCATCGATCTCTTGCGGCAGATCGCCGAAGTTGATCGTGTCGGGTTCGCTGACGAGTTCGAGCATCTGCATTGACCTCGATCAAATCATTGCAAGACGCGGACCGTTTTCGCGCGGGTGCAGCAGCGCCGGAGCCGGCAGGAGGCGGGCGGAAGAGCGGGCCGATGTTGGATTTTGCACGTCGCCTCTTCGCTCCGCCGCGGCCGATGTCGCAAAGACGACGCAACGCTTGGCGAATTGGCGTGGACGCGTCGTCAGATGCCGGCGAGACGGCGATTGCGGCGAGCAAATCACTGGTTCGGAGCTTGCATGAGGCCTTCATCAATCCAGCGGGAGTGGCAGCGATGGCGATGGCAGCAACGGACATCGAGCGTCTGATCAAGGAGGCGTTCCCGGATGCCGTCGTCGTGATCGAGGATCTGGCGGGCGATGGCGACCATTATTCGGCGCGCGTCACCTCACAGGCTTTCGCCGGGAAGAGCCGGGTGCAACAGCATCAGATGGTCTATTCGGCTCTCAAGGGTCAGATGGGCGGCGTGCTGCATGCGCTGGCGCTCGAGACGTCATTGCCGAAATGATCGTTGCGGCCGGGCTGATCGGTCGCATTCAGGGAAAGGATCCAGTCTATGTCGACATCCGAACGCATTCAGAAGCTGATCGACAGCAATGACATCGTGCTGTTCATGAAGGGCGTGCCGGCGGCGCCGCAATGCGGCTTCTCCGCCGCGGTGGCACAGATCCTGGCCAAGCTCGACGTGGCTTACGAGAGCGTCAACGTGCTCGCCGATCCCTTCATCCGCGAGGGCATCAAGGAGTTCTCCAACTGGCCGACCATTCCGCAGCTCTATGTGAAGGGCGAATTCGTCGGCGGCTGCGACATCGTGCGCGAGATGTTCCAGGCCGGTGAGCTCGCGACCCTGCTCGCCGACAAGGGCATCAAGGCGTCTGCGTCATGAGCGATGCCAATGTCGCCGAGGCGGATGACGCATTCGAGATTCCGCAGCTCTACAAACATCACGCCTTCGTCTGCCTGACGCAGCGCCCGCCCGGGCATCCGCGCGGCAGCTGCGGCGGGCTCGGCGTGCAGCCGCTGTGGGACCGGCTGACCAAGACCATCGAGGCGCAGCGGCTGACGGATATCGGCGTCACCGCCGCCGGCTGCTTCGGCTTCTGCAGCGCCGGACCCATGATGGTGGTCTATCCGGACGGCGTCTGGTATCGACCGACCAAGCCGGAGGATATCGACGAGATCGTCGAATCCCACTTCAAGCAGGGCAAGCGTGTCGATCGCCTGGTCATGGTGTTGAAGCGCTGAGCTTGCAGAACGGAGCCGCTCAACGCGGCTCCGGACAAGGTGTCGACCCATCCGGACGCGTGCAGCCCTGGACATCCTCCAGACCGTCGCCCTGCCGAAGCAGCGAGATGACGGGTTCACGATCGAAGCCGGCGCAGCACCGGCCGCCGGCTTCGATCAATGGCCGGCGGATCAGCAGCGGATCCTCGAGCATCAGGTCGATGGCCGCGACGGCTTCGATCGTCTCTGGCTCGATCTCTCCCGATCTCACGCGCGGCGAGGCCGGATTGAACCAGGCCCAGACGGGGGTCCCGGCGAAATATGTGCGCAGCCGCTCGCCCGTCCAGGGTTCGGTCAAGAGGTTCCTGGCGATGACATCGTGGCCTGCTCGCGTCAGCATCAGCTTCTGCCGGGCGTTGGTGCCGCAGCCCGGCTTCTCGTAGAAGACGACGGTCGTCACGTCAGGCACCGCCGAGCTGGACCAGCTGCGCGCCGCCGGCGCGGCCGAGAATGGTGTCGACCTTCTTGCGCACCGCCTCGATCGTGAGCGGCTTGACCACGGCGCCATGCGCGCCGGCCTTGAGACCTTCGATCGCGATCGCCTCGTCGGCCTTGGCGGTCACGATCAGAATGCGCACGCCCTTGAACTTCGCCAGGATCTCGCGGACGAGCTCGGGGCCGCGTTGCTTCAGGAAGGAAACCCCGAGCAGCACCACGTTCGGTGCCAGCCAGTCGACGCCCTTCTCGTACGCCTCCTCCGGCGTCGCCAATTCGTGGGTCTCGATTTCATCGTGCAACATGAACTGCAGGGCCGCGCGCGTGATCTCGTCGTCGTCGATCACGAACACGCGCCGCTGGTCCACTGCCTTGGCCGTCTCCACTCCGATCTGCATTGCATCCTCCTCAACGTTGTCAGCGTCTGTGCCGCAGGGCTGCAGAGGGGATCTAGCAAATCTCGTTCCGGGCACCGCCCGGCTGAAAAGCTACCGCTGTTGTGTCGTTTCGGACAGCGCCGCGCGTCGTCGCATCTTGCGAAGCATTCCGATGTCGGGTTTGCAACAACTCGCAATCGCGCCCGGATTGCTCCGCATCTCCTTTAAAACATGATCGTTTTGGCCCTGTGCGCGTGCTGGCACAGCCGTTGCAAAACCGGGTTCAGGCAATGGTTGAGGGCTGAGTGCACGCCGACGCTCCGGACGAGCGATGCTCTCCTTCCCAACAACCCGTCTGCCGGTTCGGACACACAGAGGACGCGGTCACGCCTCGCGAGCAGCGCGGGCGCGACATTGGCAATCGGTTGATGGAGAGCAGAATGTCATCACTTCGACAAATCGCATTCTACGGCAAGGGCGGCATCGGCAAATCGACGACGTCGCAGAACACGCTCGCGGCGCTCGCCGAGATGGGTCATCGGATCCTGATCGTCGGCTGCGACCCCAAGGCGGATTCGACCCGCCTGATCCTGCACGCCAAGGCGCAGGACACGATCCTGAGCCTGGCCGCTGCCGCGGGCAGCGTCGAGGACCTCGAGATCGAGGAGGTCATGAAGGTCGGCTATCGCGACATCCGCTGCGTCGAGTCCGGCGGTCCGGAGCCGGGCGTCGGCTGCGCCGGCCGCGGCGTCATCACCTCGATCAACTTCCTGGAGGAGAACGGCGCCTACGAGGACATCGACTACGTGTCCTACGACGTGCTCGGCGACGTCGTGTGCGGCGGCTTCGCGATGCCGATCCGTGAGAACAAGGCGCAGGAGATCTACATCGTGATGTCCGGCGAGATGATGGCGATGTATGCCGCCAACAACATCTCCAAGGGCATTCTGAAATATGCGAATTCCGGCGGCGTGCGCCTGGGCGGCCTGGTCTGCAACGAGCGTCAGACCGACAAGGAGCTGGAGCTGGCGGAGGCTCTCGCCAAGAAGCTCGGCACCCAGCTGATCTACTTCGTGCCGCGCGACAACATCGTGCAGCACGCCGAGCTGCGCCGCATGACCGTGCTGGAATATGCGCCGGATTCGGTCCAGGCCGGGCACTACCGCTCGCTGGCGCAGAAGATCCACAACAACGGCGGCAAGGGCATCATCCCGACCCCGATCACGATGGACGAGCTCGAGGACATGCTGATGGAGCACGGCATCATGAAAGCCGTCGACGAAACCCAGATCGGAAAGACTGCCGCCGAACTCGCCGCAACGGCTTAAGCAGTCTTGGTACCGGCCTTCCTCCCGTCGGAAGGCCGGTACCTCATCGCATGTCCCGTCGGCGCGCGGCAGGGGATCAAGCTATGACCATCGCAATCGTGGGCGTGTCAGAGTCCGTCGCTGCCGGCCTGCAACCGTCGCCGCGCAACGGCTCCTGCGAAGAGAACGCGCGGCATCACGGCCGCCAGATTTACCGCCTACTGACCGGCGTCGATCCCGACGAGGCGCTGATCGACAGTGACATCGGTTTCGATCGTCACGTCATCGCATCGGTTCTCGCCGTTTCAGCGATGGAGCATGGCGCGCTGGCGGAGCGCGCGGGGCTTTCGACCGTCGAACTGATCGCACTGCTGGCGCAGTTGTTTCCGGCAGCCTCGATCGACTCCTCATGGCTGCCGATCACCGGGGCCGTGGCCGCGCCGGACGAGGACGAAATCACGATGGTGCGCGATCTGCTCACCGCGCAGCGCTCCACGGACGGCGAGGTCGGCCGCTGGCTCGCGGCCATGGTGGCGCGTCGCGCGATGGAGCCCAACCATCTCTGGGAAGACCTGGGCCTACGCGAGCGCTCCGAATTGTCGCGTCTGCTGATGCGCCACTTCGCGCCGTTGGCGAGCCGCAACACCAGCAACATGCGCTGGAAGCGCTTCTTCTACCGCATGCTGTGCGAGGATGATGGCTTCGTGATGTGCACGACGCCGGTCTGTACCCAGTGCAACGACTTCCAGCTCTGCTTCGGCGAGGAGAGCGGCGAGAGCCGGATGGCCGAACGGCGGCGCGAGGTGGCGCTGCGGGAGGCGGCGGGCGCCGCGATGTGAGTTCGAGGACCGTGACGATGTTGATGGACAGCCAGCTTGGATCCCCGTGCAACTCCGACGGCGGACGTTGTCCTCAGGCGGAGACCTGCGAAGCTGGCGAGATCCTGATGCGTCGATGCGAGGACGCGCTGCGCCGGGCCGGGTTGCGCCCCACCCAGCAGCGTCAGCAACTGAGCCGGATTCTGTTCGGCGGCGGTGACCGCCACATCACCGCCGACGCGCTCTATGCCGCAGCCGTTGCTTCGGGCATGAAGATCTCGCAGGCCACCATCTACAACACGCTCAACCAGTTCGTGGAGCTGGGCCTGCTGCGCCAAATTGGCGTGGACGGCTCGAAATCGTTCTTCGACACCAATACGACCGTGCACCCGCACTTCTTCTACGAGGACGAAGGCGCGCTCGTCGATGTGCCCGGACAGGTCGCGTTCGAGCAGATGCCCGAGCCGCTGCCGGGTTATGGCATGGAGCGGATCGACATCGTCATTCATCTGCGCCGCAGGCGTCACGCCTGACGGCAGCGCAGGTCGCCACGCGGTCCAGGCGCTGCGCGGGCATGTCTCTCTGCGTCGACGTTCGACGTTCGATGTCCGACGCTGTTACGAATCCGACAATTCGGGGCGTTGGAAAAACAATCAGATATTCAATTGGTTGGCGTGGTGTCCGGCGGTGGCATGGCCGTTGCTGAGTGAATGGCAGGCCGCAACGGAGCGTCGTGCTTCTGGCGGCCGCACACAGGTTGCGACGGAGCGAGTGAATGCCAGACGTCTCCGGACAGCGCGGGTCTAGGAATGCCCGAGATGCCGGCTCTGCCCACGGGGGCACAGCCTCGGGGAGCCCGATGCCCCGGGTCATCCTCAACGATACCACGCTCCGCGACGGCGAACAGGCGCCGGGCGTCGCCTTCGCCCTCGGCGAGAAGGTCGCGATCGCTCGTGCGCTCGCCCGTGCCGGCGTTCCCGAGATCGAGGCCGGCACGCCGGCGATGGGGGCCGACGAGATCGCGGCGATCAGGGCGATCGTCGAGGCCGGTCTGCCCGCGACCATCATCGGCTGGTGCCGGATGCGCGAGGCGGATGTCGATGCGGCGATCGCGGCCGGCGTCTCGATGGTGAATGTCTCCATCCCGACATCCGACGTGCAGATCGCCGCCAAGCTCGGCGGCAGCCGCAGCGCCGCGCTGGAGCTGCTCAAGCGCGTGGTCGGCTATGCGCGAAGCCGCGGACTGGCCGTTGCCGTCGGCGGTGAGGATTCGTCGCGCGCCGATGTCGGCTTTCTCGCCGAGGTGATCGCGACCGCGAAGTCGCTCGGTGCCCGACGCTTCCGCGTCGCCGATACACTGAGCGTGCTCGATCCCGACGCGACGTCAGCCCTGGTCGGCGCCTTGCGTGCGACCACGGACCTGGAGATCGAGTTTCACGGCCATGACGATCTCGGTCTTGCCACCGCCAACACGCTGGCGGCGGTCAAGGCGGGCGCGACCCATGCGTCGGTCACCGTGATCGGCCTCGGCGAGCGTGCCGGCAATGCCCCGCTGGAAGAGGTCGCGGTCGCGCTGCGGCAGCTCTACCGGCGCGAGACCGGCATCGTGCTGGCCGAGCTCGATCACGTCGCCAATGTCGTGGCGGCCGCCGCGGCACGCGCCATTCCACTCAACAAGGCCATCGTTGGCGAGCACGTCTTCACCCATGAATCCGGCATTCACGTCGACGGCCTGCTGAAGGATCAGCGCACCTACCAGGCGCTCGATCCGGTACTGTTCGGCCGCTCCAATCGGATCGTGATCGGGAAGCATTCCGGGCTGTCGGCGATCACCTCGTTGCTGTCGGATTTGCGGCTGCCGGCGAGCGCCGACCAGGCCCAGCGCATCCTGGCGCGGGTGCGCAGGCATGCCGTCGCTCACAAGGGGCCGGTGCCGAAGGAGGCCGTTGCGGCCATCTGGCGCGAAGTCTGCGATCACCCGCTGGCGAGCTTTGCCTGATCATGAGCGACATCGTCGATACCCCCATTGCAGAGCCGATCGTCGTCGAGGCGAGCCGGCCTTCGCTGCTTCGCCTGATCCGCGAGGACATTGCGTGTGTCCGCTCGCGCGATCCGGCGGCGCGCAGCGAAATCGAGACACTGCTGACCTATCCCGGCATTCACGCGCTGATCTGGCACCGCCTGGCGCATCGGCTGTGGATCCGCGGCTGGCGTTTTCCGGCGCGCTTGTTGTCGTGGCTCGGACGTTTCCTGTCGAATGTCGACATTCATCCGGGCGCCGAAATCGGCCGCCGCTTCTTCATCGATCATGGCGCCTGCGTCGTGATCGGCGAGACCGCGGAGGTCGGCGACGATGTCACGTTGTATCACGGCGTCACCCTGGGAGGTACGTCGTGGTCGCCAGGCAAGCGGCATCCGACGCTGGACAGCGGTGTCGTCGTCGGCGCCGGCGCCAAGATTCTCGGACCGATCACCATCGGTCCGCGGACCCGCGTCGGTGCCAACTCCGTCGTCATCCAGAGCACGCCGCCCGACGTCACGGTGGTCGGGATCCCCGCCAAGGTGGTGCGGCCTGAGTTCACCCATCGGCGGACCGTCGGACGGATCGATCTGGACCATCATTTGATGCCTGATCCGGTCGGTGAAGCCCTTTCCGTGATGCTGGACCGGATCGAATTCCTCGAGGCGCAGCTCGCTCACACCAGGCAGAGGATGCGTCAGGGACCGCCGCCTCCGGCGCCGACCTCTCTCTGCGAGGTTGATCCGATTTCGAGTCAAGGAGCAAAGCAATGACTGCGGCAACGCCGAACGTTCTGGACGAACTGAAGAAGACCTCCGCGGCCGAGGAGTTCTTCAAGCTGCTCGGTGTCGACTACGATCCCAAGGTGCTCAACGTCTGCCGGCTGCATATCCTCCGCCGGATGGGGCAGTACCTCGTCAGCGAGGACTTCTCCGGCGTTTCCAGTGAGGACGTCGCAGCCCGCTGCAAATCGTTCCTGGAGCAGGCCTATCAGGACTTCCTCGTCTCGACGCCGCTCGATCAGCGGGTGTTCAAGGTGCTCAAGGAGGCGGTGGCGCCGCCGAAGCCGGCTCCAAAGCCGTTCGTGTCGCTGACGACGCTCAAGTAGCGCATGAACTGACGATCGCTCCCACCAGCGCCGCCAGCACGACTGGCGGCGCTTCTGCGTTCAAGCGAGCCGTGCGCTTTCAAGTTCCTGTCGCATTCCCGACGCGTGTTGCTTGCGACGTGTCGGACCTCGTCGGCGAGTTTTCAGAAGCAGATCGGGTTCATGCGCCAAGGTGTTGAATCCGTGCCAATAATCATCGCGGCCGAAACTGGTACGACAATTGCTGTCCTGATCGCAGGACTACACACCCGGAGTGATCGCATGCATATCGTCGTCTGCATCAAGCAGGTTCCGGACTCCGCGCAGATCCGCGTTCATCCGGTGACCAACACCATCATGCGCCAGGGTGTGCCGACCATCATCAACCCTTACGACCTGTTTGCGCTCGAGGCGGCGCTGCAACTGCGCGACAAGTTCGGCGGCGAAGTGACGGTGCTGACCATGGGACCGCCGTCCGCCGAGGACTCGCTGCGCCGGGCGCTGACCTACGGCGCCGACCGCGCCGTGCTGCTGACCGATCGCTTCTTCGCTGGCGCCGATACGCTGGCAACCACCTATGCGCTGGCGACAGCCATTCGCAAGGTCAGCGAGACCTTTGGCGCGCCCGACATCGTGTTCACCGGCAAGCAGACGATCGACGGCGATACCGCCCAGGTCGGCCCGGGCATCGCCAAGCGGCTGGGCCTGCTGCAGCTGACCTACGTGGCGAAGATCCGCGAGGTCGATCCTGTCGCGCGCACCATCGAAGCCGAGCGCCGCTCCGAGGGGGGCGTTCAAGTGCTGAAGACCAAGCTGCCGTGCCTGGTGACGATGCTGGAGGCGACCAACGAGATCCGCCGCGGCGCCATGGCCGATGCGCTCCGTGCGGCGCGCGCTCAGATCGTCACCTGGAGCGCCAAGGACGCCGGCGTCGAGGACATCTCGAAGTGCGGCTTGAAGGGCTCGCCGACCATCGTGAAGCGGGTCTTCGCGCCGTCGGCCCGGGCGGAGAAGGCAACCATGGTCGACTTCTCGAACCGCGCGCCGGCCGACGCGCTGATCGAGGAATTGTTCAAGCGGCAGCCGAAGCTCGAAGCCGAGCTGACGACGTCAGCGCACGGCTTCTGATCCAAACGGCTTTTGACGGACCAAGGGACGACGACCATGAGCGAACCCACCAAAGCACCGCCCGCCGCAGCCGGTCGCGCCGCGACCAAGAAGGAGCTGCCCGAGCATTTCAAGGCCTACAAGCACGTCTGGGTGTTCATCGAGCAGGAGCGCGGCCAGGTCCACCCGGTATCCTGGGAGCTGATGGGCGCCGGACGCAAGCTCGCCGACAAGCTGAAGGTCGATCTCGCGGCCGTCGTGATCGGTCCTCCCGGAGAAGCCGTGCAGCACGCTGCCGCGGAGTCGTTCTGCTATGGCGCCGATCTCGCCTACATCGTCGCGGACGGCGTTCTCACCGACTATCGCAACGAAGCCTACACCAAGGCGCTGACCGACGTCGTCAACACCTTCAAGCCGGAGATCCTGCTGCTCGGCGCCACCACGCTCGGCCGCGACCTCGCCGGCTCCGTCGCGACAACGCTGCTCACGGGTCTGACCGCCGACTGCACCGAGCTCGACGTCGATGCCGACGGCTCGCTGGCCGCGACGCGTCCGACCTTCGGCGGCTCGCTGCTCTGCACGATCTACACGCTGAACTATCGGCCGCAGATGGCCACCGTCCGCCCGCGCGTGATGCCGATGCCGGACCGCGTCGAGAAACCCGCCAGTCGCATCATCGAGCACAAGCTCGGTCTCGTCGAGGAGGACATCGTCACCAAGGTGCTGTCCTTCATTCCGGATCGCGATTCCGCCAAGTCCAATCTCGCCTATGCCGACATCGTCGTGGCGGGCGGGCTCGGGCTTGGCTCGCCGGAGAACTTCCAGCTCGTCAAGGGGCTCGCCGCGGTGCTCGGCGCCGACTTCGGCTGCTCGCGGCCGCTGGTGCAGAAGGGCTGGGTGACCTCGGATCGCCAGATCGGCCAGACCGGCAAGACCATTCGGCCCAAGCTCTACATCGCCGCGGGCATCTCCGGCGCGATCCAGCATCGGGTCGGTGTCGAGGGCGCCGACCTGATCGTTGCCATCAACACCGACAAGAACGCGCCGATCTTCGACTTCGCGCATGTCGGCATCGTCACCGATGCGATCCGGCTGCTGCCCGCGCTGACGGAGGCATTCCGCGCGCGTCTGTCGCCGCATTCGCGCGATCGCATCGCAAGCTAGGCACCAGAGAGGGAGCAGGGCAATGATCGAGGAACGTTTCGACGCGATCGTCGTGGGTGCCGGCATGGCCGGTAATGCGGCTGCGCTGACCATGGCCAAGCGCGGCATGAAGGTGCTGCAGCTCGAGCGCGGCGAGTATTCCGGCTCCAAGAACGTGCAGGGCGCGATCCTCTACGCCGACATGCTGGAGAAGCTGATTCCGGACTTCCGCGAGGAAGCGCCGCTGGAACGCCATCTGGTCGAGCAGCGCTTCTGGATGCTCGACGACAAGTCGCATGTCGGCCTGCACTACAAGTCGGACGACTTCAACGAGGAAAAGCCGAACCGTTACACGATCATCCGCGCCCAGTTCGACAAATGGTTCTCGTCCAAGGTCAAGGAGGCTGGCGCCACCGTGCTGTGCGAGACCACCGTGACCGAGCTCGCGCAGGATGCCTATGGCAAGGTGATCGGCGTCAGAACCGATCGGCGCGATGGTGAGATCCATGCCGACGTCGTCGTGCTGGCCGAGGGCGTCAACGGCCTGCTCGGAACCCGCGCCGGCCTGCGCGAGCGGCCGAAGCCGGAGAACGTCGCTCTCGCGGTCAAGGAGATGCACTTCCTGCCGCGCGAAACGATCGAGGCGCGCTTCAACCTGAAGGGCGACGAAGGGGCCGTCATCGAGGCCGTCGGCACGATTTCCCGCGGCATGACCGGCATGGGCTTCATCTATTCCAACAAGGAGTGCATTTCGCTCGGCATCGGCTGCCTCGTCTCCGACTTCCAGAAGACCGGCGAGACGCCCTACGGCCTGCTCGAGCGGTTCAAGCAGCATCCGTCGGTGGCGCCGCTGATCGAGGGGTCGGAAGTCAAGGAGTACTCGGCGCACCTGATTCCCGAGGGCGGCTACAACGCGATTCCCGAACTCTGCGGCGACGGCTGGGTGGTGGTCGGCGACGCCGCACAGCTCAACAATGCGATTCATCGCGAGGGCTCCAATCTCGCGATGACCTCCGGCCGCATCGCCGCCGAGGCGATCTTCCAGGTGAAGTCGCGCCGCGATCCGATGACCAAGGAGAACCTCGCGCTCTACAAGAAGATGCTGGAGGACTCCTTCGTCATCAAGGACCTGAAGAAATACAAGGACATGCCGGCGCTGCTGCACAACCAGTCGCAGAACTTCTTCCTGACCTATCCGCAGCTCGTCTCCAAGGCGATGCAGAACTTCGTGCGCGTCGACGGCACGCCGAAGAAGGAGAAGGAAAGCAGCACCGTGCGCTCCTTCGTGAATGCAAGGTCATGGACCGGCCTGTTCGGTGACGCCTTCAGGTTTGCTCGGGCGTGGCGATGATTGGTGAATGAACGAAACAGCTCAGGCGAGGGAGATCAGACATGAGCACGGACGTCGCAGTCAGGGTCGAAGACAAGCTGTTCTATAATCGCTATCAGGTCGACCCCGGCCGGGCCCATATCAAGGTCCGTCCGCATACCACGCCGACGCCGCAGTTGAAGGCGCTTCTCAAGGCCTGCCCGGCACGCTGCTACGAACTCAACGACAAGGGCCAGGTCGAGATCACGGTCGACGGCTGCATCGAATGCGGCACCTGCCGGGTCATCGGCGAGGCCAGCGGCGACATCGAGTGGAGCTATCCGCGCGGCGGCTATGGCGTGCTGTTCAAGTTCGGCTGATGCCGTCAGATCATGCCGGTCGACGGGGTGCCGCAAACGCAGCGCCGGATCATCAATCCTGTATTGTGTTTGATATAGGTCATTGAGTTCTGGCACGCGTTCTGTTTACATTGAGCGGCAGCAACGAGGCTGCAACGGATGAGGAACAGCACGTGAAGCTGAGCGCGCGAAATGTCTTGCCGGGACGAATCATCTCGGTTGAAAAGGGAACGACCACCGCCCACGTCAAGGTGGAGCTCGCCCCGGGACTGACAGTCTTCTCGGCGATCACCAACGAGGCGGTGGACGAACTCGCGCTTGCCGTCGGCGACAGCGTCTCCGCCGTCATCAAGTCGTCGGATGTGATGATCGGCAAATAGGAGCGTGGCGCCGAATTGCTGCGCCGATCAGCCGCGCGACGCCTGTCGCGCGCGCAGGTCGAGCCACCAGGTTTCCATCGCGGAAAGCGACGGCTGGAGCAGCGTGCCGAAATCGCCCGCAAAGGTCCGCCAGTCGTCGATGCATTTCTGCGGCACGGCCGTCAGCACCGGAATCCCCGACGTGATTGCGTCGGCCAGCTCGCCGCGCAACCCGCTTCCGGAAGCCTCCTGCTTGGAGAACTTGTTGATCACGATGAGGTCGGCATGGGCCGCGATGGCGCGGTGAACGGCCATGCCGGCTTCGGCAAGGCCAGCGGTGTCGAGCTTGCAGGCTGTCGATCCGGTGCCGAGGTCCTGACAGATCGAGATCGTGTCGCCATTGGCGAGATCGATCACGTCCATTCCGCTTTTCTTGCCGACTTCGTCTCTCGTATTGCGCTGAACGATGCCGCCGACGCGGACGCCCCGTTGCAGCAGCTCCTGGGCAAAGGCGTCCAGCAAGGCATCGGCGTCGTCGCCCGGTCCGTAGAGAATGGCGGCGAGACGGGGCTGATTGGGCTCGGCGGAAGCAGGAAGATCGTGCGGGATCATGCGGGGCCTGGCGATCGGGGGCGGGCGGCGACCAGGGTTTATATAGAGGATGCAGCCTGTGGAGAAAGAGCAGATGTCGCGCGCGCCGACCACCGCTACGCACCATGATCTGGAAGCGCTGCTCCGCGACGATGTCCCCTATGGCGACCTGACGACGGAGACGCTCGGGATCGGCGCCGAGCCGGGCCTGATGCACTTCGCTGCGCGCGGCCGCATGGTATTGGCCCTGGCCGAGGACGCGGCGGCCTTGATCGAGCTCACGGGCTGCCATGTCGAATTGTTCGCCGGCAGCGGAATGGTGCTGGAGGAGGGGGCTCCGATCCTCCGTGCAGAGGGCACGGCGGCCGGCCTGTTGCGGAGCTGGAAGGTGGCGCAGACGCTCATCGAGATCTGGTCAGGCGTCGCCACCGGGGCGGCTGCGATCGTCGACGCGGCGCGCGCGATCAGGCCTGGCATTGTGGTCGCCTGCACGCGCAAGAACGTCCCCGGAACCAAGCCGTTCGCCGTTGCCGCGGTGAAGGCGGGTGGCGCGGTGATGCATCGGCTCGGCCTGTCGGAGTCGGTGCTGGTGTTTCCGGAACACCGGGCGTTTCTCGGCGATGCGCCGCTTGCCGATGTCGCCGAGCGGTTGCGGCGGAGCGCGCCGGAGAAGCGGCTCGTGATCGAGGTCACCACGGTCGAGCAGGCCGTCGCCGCAGCCGTGGCCGGCTTCGACGTCATCCAGGCCGAGAAATTTCCGCCTGCCGAGATCGCTGCGCTGACGGAGCGTATCGCCATCAGCGCGGCGCTGCCGCGGCGACCGATCATTGCGGCCGCGGGTGGCGTGAATGCGCAGAACGCCGCAGCCTATGCTGCGGCGGGGGCGGACGTGCTGGTCACCTCGGCGCCCTACCTCGCGTGTCCCTGCGACGTGCAGGTGCGGATCAGCCCTGCCTCGGCCGCGGCTTGACCGCACGACCCGGCTACTGTGGGTGCCGCGGAGCGGCGCGCTTCTGTCGGTTGGCTCGCCATTCCATGAACTCACGGAACAGCCGCGGATCGGCCGAAACGCCGCTCGCCTGCAGATCATTGGCCTGCGCGTTGGCCCCCAGCATCTGGGGAGGCGGCGTATTGCGATCGAGCCAGTCCTGTGCCGTCTTGAACCGTGTCCAGCCGGCGATCGGCGCCAGCGGCGCCACCTCCTGCCATTTCGGATGATAAGGCGGCCGTTGCAGCGTCTGCATGTTGCTGAAGAAGGCTTCGACCAGCAGAGACAGCCGGCGGTGACGGTCGCTGCCCGCCGGCCAGTTGAACGACGCCAGTACGGCCTCGGCCGCGATCGTGTTCACCGGCGCCGAGGCGCCGACGAGGTTCGGATAGTCCTCGGCGGACAATTGCGCCGGCAGATAGTCGTCGTGCAGAGCCTTGTCGTAGTCGACGGGCACGAGATGCAGATTGGGATCGTTGACCTGGCTCAGCCATTGCACCGGCTTGCCCTCGACCGTGATGATCGCGTCGATGTCGCCCTTGCGCAGCATGTCCAGCGCCAGTCGCGGCTCGATATAGAGCAGATGCGGCCTGATGCCGAGGCGCTCGAACACGTTGATCGAGGTGACGAAGGTGCCGCCGTCGGGCAGGTCGACGGCGATGGTCTTGCCGTCGAGCTCGCTCAGGCTGGCGATCGATCTCGGCGCCAGCACGTGCATCTCCTCGTTGAACAGCTTGGTGACATAGACCAGTTGTTCGCGGATGTTGTTGGCGAAGTCCTTGCGCTCGAGAAAGGCCAGGGTGTCCTTGCGGATGATGCCGGCGTCGACGCCGCGCAGCAGCAG
Source organism: Bradyrhizobium sp. SZCCHNS30572 (assembly GCF_032484415.1). Lineage (NCBI taxonomy): Bacteria > Pseudomonadati > Pseudomonadota > Alphaproteobacteria > Hyphomicrobiales > Nitrobacteraceae > Bradyrhizobium > Bradyrhizobium sp. SZCCHNS30572. The sequence continues at coordinate 86,429 of NZ_JAUESY010000012.1, forward strand.
GATGTCGGCGACCGATTGCACCGAGCCGCGGCCGATCACGGGAAGGATGCGCAACTCCGTCCCCTTGTCGAGCGCGGATGCGAGGTCCGCGCCCATATTGGCGTAGGTGCTGCCGAACGAGCCGGTCATCAGCGTGACGGTATTGGCATTCAGCTGGTTGGCCAGATCGCGCTTCGCCGTGCCGTAACGGAAGATGGTCTTAAAGGAATCGCTGACGCTGCCGGGATCGATACCGCTCCGGACCGGACCGAAGCGCTGCCACTTGCCGCCGGTGAACTGCATCATCTGCATCTGCTCCAGCGGCGCGTGATCATGGGGGCTGGTGTTGACGGTGATGCCGGGCGTCAGCATCGGCAATTTGAGGCTCTTCAGGGATGCCGCCTGCTTCATGATGTTGTCGCGCGACAGGTCGTCGCCGCAACTCCGCAACACTGCGACCATCGCGTTTGCCGCGAGGTAGCCGAAGGTCGCAAGACCATTGCTTCTCGGTACGTCGGGCAAATAGCGGTCCATGAATGCGGACCATTCGCGGTAGGATGGATCGCCTGCGGCCGCGGCCTCCTCGCCCTCGTAGTAATAGCCCGCGGACAAGATGCCTTCGGCATTCTGCAGGCCGGCCGGCTGCATCACGGCGGAGACCGATTCCGAGACCGTCGAGATGATGTGGTCCGGACGCCAGCCGAGCTCGGCCGCGCGGCGGATCGCCATCACGGCGAATTTGGGCGTAGTCACGTCGAAAAAGACGTCGGCGCCGGATGCCTTCAACGTGGCGATCTGCTGATTGACGTTGGCGTCCGTCACCTTGTAGGCGGCTTCCGCCACGATCGGAAGCTTGCCACCCAGGCCGTCCTTCAATCCCTTGACGTAATCTTTGCCGAAATCATCGTCCTGATAAAGAATCGCGATCTTGCCGCGGCTGTGGGTCTCCAGCAGGTACTGGGCATAGACGTGCGCCTCGGCCTGGTAGCTCGGCTGAAAGCCCATGGTCCACGGAAAGTCGTGCGGCTGGTCCCATTGCGAGGAGCCTGATGCCACGAACAATTGCGGGACTTTGTTGGCGTTGAGATAAGGGCGGACCGCAAGGTTGGGAGCCGTGCCCAGGCTGGCGAACATCAGGAGGACGTTGTCCTCCTCGACGAGCTTGCGGGTCATCTCGACCGTCCTCTGCGGCGCATAGCCGTCGTCGTAGGAAATGAAGTTGACGCGCCGGCCGTTGATGCCGCCCTCGGCATTGATCTTATTGAAGTAGGCCGCGATCGTCTTGCCGATGACGCCATAGGCGAGAGCCGGGCCGCTATAGGGCATGGTGTTGCCGATGCGGATCTCGTTGTCCGCGGCGACCGCTTGATGTCCGGTCAGCGCCAGCGGAGCGGACAGAGCCAGGGCGAGGCATGCGGCTGCTCGAGGGTGGCTGTTCTTTGCATCCCGCGGTTTGCGATGTCGGCTCCATCTGGCGGCCAAGCAGGCGCGAACTGCAGCATGGATGCCGTGCATCATCAGTCCTCCCATCGATATTTGGTTCTTGGGCGCAGCAGATCGCGGCCGACCGTCTCGCAGGGAGCGGTCCGGGTCGCGTCTCGAGCGCTCCGAGATGTATGCGTTAGCGCGCAGCCGAGATGCGTCGGCTGGCTTCCGGCGATCCTTGCTCCGCAGCCCTGAGATACCAGGCACGCGCCTTGGCTGCGTCGGGAACAGCACCGAGCAACCGCGATTTCGTCAGTTCGGCCGGGTCATAGGTGCGCGCGAGCAGAAGGGAGGCGTCCGCAATTCCGGCGTCGGAAAGCCGCGTCAGGATCAGGCGCGCGCTGGCGACGTCGCCCGCGGCGAGCAGGTCGCGTCCGCGCTTCATCAGCGCATCGACCTCGTCTCGCGGCAGCGGAACGGTCGGGCGAGGCGAGGCCATCGGGAGCGCAGCGGAGGGGGGCGAGACCGCCGGTGCTGCCGCGGCTGGCGCTGGCGACGTCGGCGTCGAGGGCCATGGCCGCAGCGCCAGTTCTGTACCGCTGGGAGCCGCGAGCGCGGCGACCGTCTGTGGCGGGTCGTCCTGGGCGACCTTGGCTTCCGCAGGATCGATCTGGGCCAGGCTTTCCAGCACGGCGGTCGGCATGATCGGGCTCTTGCCACCCGGTGTCGCTGCGCCGTTGTCGAAGGAGACCATGTTGACCACCATCATGGCGATGGAGGCCGCGATGCCGACGGCGGCACCGATCTTGATGATGCTGCTCAGCCGCAACGATTTGTCCGGATCCTCCGGCGGCAGGGGCATCACCACGGGATCGAGCTTCGCGCTCCAGGCGCGGTGGGCCTCCTCATCGTCGAGGTCAAGGGCCGCTGGCCGGGCCGGCAGGGAGCTTGGCCGGGAGACCAGATGATGCGGCAGGGGGATGCCGTCGGCGGGCGGATCGAATGCCGTCGGGCCGGCCTCCGTCTGGCGGCGGCGCGGCGCATATCTGCGGAGCTCTTCGTTCGCCCAGGGCGGCGCTGGTTTCGCCGGATCGTTCTGATCTGGAGCACTCATCACTAGCCTCCTGTCTCCGACGAACGGGTCGTGGGAGATAGCTTCAGGACGTCGGGCGCGCGCGGTCCAACCGAAGCGCACATGATGCGACATCGGGGACATTGCATCAACGCTTCCGTCGAGACCGACAGGTCCGGTTTCCTTCCGACATGCACGCCATTGTTTTCGCGCGCCCTGGTCACAATCGATGTTGCTTGGTCCCTAAGCTGATCAATGTTCTTGTCGGGAAGGGTGAGTAGGTAAGGCTATTTGATGGAAATTTCCCGGCGCGCCGCATCGGTGATTACGCGCAATGCGCGAGATCGGGGGCGAGTTCTGCGCTTTGCGGAAAGATCGGTTGGAGTATCAGGATGCCGCAGCCATCTCGACTTTGCCGCGAGGTCAGGGGCTTAGCGGACCGAGGAGTTGCAGGCGCGCCGGGAAATTCTGCAACTCAGGCGAGAAATGGCGAAAAACAAATGCGGCCGGACAATGCCGGCCGCATTCACATATCCGATCGATTCTTATTCCGCCGCCAGCGCGACGGACACACCAGCGGCTTCGATCGCAACGGCAACCGACTGGATGATGGCGGCAAAGCGCACGGCGGTCTGGATCGTGGCCGCGGGCACGCCCGCATCCTGCAGGACCTTCTCGTGCGAATCGATGCACGTGCCGCAGCCGTTGATGGCGGACACCGCGAGCGACCACAGCTCGAAATCGGCCTTGGCGACGCCGGGGTTGGCGATGACGTTCATCCGCAGCCGGGCCGGCATCGTCGCGTACTCCTTGTTCGAGGCAAGGTGCACGAAGCGGTAGTAGACGTTGTTCATGGCCATGATCGCGGCGGCCGATTTCGCCGCCGCCAAAGCGGCGGGCGACAGCTGCGCGGCCGCAACCGATTCGAAGGCCGCAACGACGCTCGGATTGCGAGTCGCAATCGCGCAGGCGACGAGCAGGCCATATTTGGCCTGCGGCGACAGCGTCTCGTCGGAGGCCATGGACGACAGATTGAGCCTGACGTCCTTGGCGAAGTCCGGGATCTGGTCCTTCAGCTGCTCGATCGACACGATCAGGCGACCTTCAGGGTCTCGCCGCCGACTTCGCGGTTGCACGGGCAGAGCTCGTCGGTCTGCAGCGCGTCGAGGACGCGCAGCGTATCCTTCGGAGCGCGGCCGACATTCAGGTTGGTCGCATAGACGTGCTGGATGGTGTTGTCGGGATCGACGATGAAGGTGTAGCGATAGGCGACACCGTCGGGCGAGCGGACGCCGAGGCCGTCGACCAATGCGCCCTTGGTGTCGGCGAATTGCCAGATCGGCAGCTTGTGCAGATCCTTGTGGTCGCGGCGCCAGGCGAGCTTGCAGAACTCGTTGTCGGTCGAGCCGCCGAGCACGACGGCATCGCGGTCCGCGAAGTCCTTCGCCAGGCGCGCGAACTCGGCGATCTCGGTCGGGCAGACGAAGGTGAAATCCTTCGGATAGAAGAAGATGATCTTCCATTTTCCAGGGAAGCTGGTCTCGGTCAGCGTCTCGAAGGCGCTCTCGCCCTTCTCTTCCTGAAGATGAAAGCCGGGTTTCACGCCGACGATTTCAAACGATGGCAGCTTGCTTCCGATTCCGAGCATTGGGGCACTCCAAGAAAATTATTGCGCTGCAATAGCGAGGCGCATTGTGCATTGCAAGCGATATGCCATTCGTTTTTAGTATCAGTGGATTGTCGAAAACCCGACACTTGGCGGCAACATGCTGCGAGTGCGAGGCCGTGGCGATGGGGAGCTTTTGGATGGAGCTGGCTTGGAGAGTCGGCTTCGTGACATTGCGATCGGACATCGAGCGACGACAGCCGGAGCGCGCGCGTCGTCGCCACGGCAAAATGAGGTTGATATCCGCTTGGTCGAAGCGCCATGCGACGTCGTGTTGACGGTCTCGACGACGCCCGACGTGCAATTTCTTTGTGCGGCCGAAGTGGCAAAATTGACATTATCGCCTTCGTCGCGATGCACGTTTGACCACGGCGACTCGCTAAGCGGCATGAAGGCGACAAGCCGTCGGCAGATCACGGCGCGGCACGGTGCAAGGTGTCGCACGGCGCACAGTGTTGTCAGCTTTTCGGCAGATCGCGTCTGTTATTTCGCCTTGCTGCGCGATGACCTGACCATAGTCTCCTCGCAGATTTTCATCGGCCTGGGAGGAGTTCATCACCATGAGCGAAACTGTCTCGGCACCAAATGCAAGCGCGAGCCTGTCGATCGATCGACGATTTCTCGCGACCTCAGCCGCGCTCGCGGCAGGATGGGGAGCCCTGCCGCGGGAGCGCGCCGACATCTCGCCGCCACTCTCGGTCTTCGACCGCGAGGCGCCGCCGCACTATGCAGGCCATGCCGAACTGACGCCGCTATCCCCCCTGGACGACCGTGAGCGGCCAGTCTCCGATGATGCGGAAACGTTCGTGGGCATTGGCCTGGCGGAACAGCACAATCCTGTCGATCCGGAGCTTTGTCAGTGACAGTGCCGCGAATCTCTCCTGCAGCATCATCAGGATCGGCCGGCGCCGTTCGTCGGACAGCCGGCAGGTCAGCGTCATGTGGAAGCGGAAATCCTCCATGACATAGGGATAACCCCAACGATCGAGATGATCGCGCTGCCGTGGTGTCAGCAGATCCGGCTTGCGCCGAGCACGGTCGTCGGCCGTCATCGGAGCGCGAAATGGCTCAAAGGCCTGGACACAATCGGCCGCGAGCTGTTGCAGCGCCGGCGACGGCTCGCCGGGGATCATCGCGATGAAGCCGCTGATCGCGTCCACGATCGGACGGATGGCCGGGACGGCTCGCGGCGTGGCCGCGAACGCGGCACAGGCGCTGCGGAGCGCGGCTTCGTTCTCCGCATCGGACAGCTCGAACGGAGCCTTCAAGGTCGCGTGAAAGCCGTATTTGCGCGGGTCTGCGGTCAGCTCAGCCCAGTCTGGAACCGCGCGGACGATCTCGCTCGGAAAGCTGCGGTCATCGCCGCTCCACGCGTCGTATCCGAGCAGGCTCGCGCCGAATTCCGCCAGATCCGCCGTCGCTGGTGGAGCATAATAGATCGCATAGCGCAGAAGATTGGCCATGGTTCGCTACTCCGCCGCCATGGCACGCGCCGGCCGGGCGTTCAGCCGGTCGGTCTCGGTGAGATAGACCAGCCGGCCGGACGCGATCACGGCGACGACATGGGGGCGCAACGGCACGCGGTCGTCGACCAGAATGATATCGGCGCGGCGGCCCTCGGCGAGCGTGCCGCGGTCCGCCAGCCCGGCTGCGCGTGCAGGGCTGCCCGAGATCAGATCCCAGGCGCGCGCCAGCGGAAGAACGCCGTCGGCCGCAAGCCGGTACGCTGCCAGCAGCGGCGCTGGATAGTAGTAGTCGGAGGCCAGCACCGAGCAGAGGCCCTTGGCGATCATGTCGCTGGCCTTCGTCCACCCGGTATGGCTGCCGCCACGGACGACGTTGGGCGCGCCGAATACGATCGCGTCGTCCCCTTGAGCGGCCTCGCGCGCGGTCTCCTCATTGACCGGAAACTCTGCGATGGTCACTCCCTGGCTGCGAAACGCCTTGCGCATGGCCGGGCTGTTGTCGTCATGCGACAGCATGCGGACACCAGCCTTGCGTGCGATCTCGGCCAGCCGCGCGATCGAGGCCGGAACGGCGTCGGCGCGAGCGGCGATGCGCGCGACCAACCGGTCGAACTCCGCGCCGGGCAGGCCGGTGCGGTCGACCATGCGCTGGCGCTTGTGCGGCTTGTCCAGACTCGCCACCGTCGAATCCATGTGATCGTTGAAGGCGAACAGGTCAACGCGCCGGTCGGCGAGCCACCGGCCGATCTCCTCCTCATCGTCGAGATTGAAGGTCTCGTGACGCAGATGAAAGCGCGTGTCGGCTGCGAGCCGCGGGCGCAGCGCTTCGATCGATTCGAGCAGGCGCCGCGCATTGTCGGCGCTGCGCAGGCCCGGCTCCCATGACCAGGTCGTCGCGTGAAAGACCGTGGTGATGCCATTGCTGATGGCCTGGCGGTCGCTGTCGATCAGCGCAACGTCTGTCGGGAAATCGACCCCGGCGCGCGGCATCATCTGGCGCTCGAACGCATCACCATGAATGTCGACGATGCCGGGAAGCACGGTGAGCCCCTCCGCATCGAGTTCGAGACCCGACCGGCGTCCCGGTGTCCCGATGCCGGCGATCACGCCGCCGGATATGATCAAGGAGGTGTCGACGAAGTCGGTATCGACGAGGCAGCGGCCTCGCGAGATGGAGATATCGGTCATGGGGCGGCACTCTGCCGCACCGAGACGCGTGCGTCGAGGGCAGCCTCGTATTTGTCGAGAAACGCGGTGATCGCGAGCTTGCGGAAATCCGGCAGCGCCGCGCGCAGCGCCTCGTGATTCCAATCCCACCACGCCAGATCCAGCAGCCGCTGCTCGACCTCGCGCGGAAACCGGCGCTTGATCGGGCGCGCCGGATTGCCGGCGACGATGGTATAGGCCGCAACGTCCTTGGTGACGATGGCGCCGGCCGCCACGACCGCGCCGGTGCCGATGTTGCGGCCCGGCAGCACGATCGCGCCATGGCCGATCCAGACATCGTGTCCGATCTGGACATGATGCTCTCTCCGCCAGGCGAAGAACTCCGCATCGTCCGGCTCTCCTGGGAAATAGGCGCTGGCGCGATAGGTGAAATGGGCCTGCGTCGCCCGCTGCATCGGGTGGTTGCCCGGATTGATCCGGGTCATCGCCGCGATCGAGCAGAACTTCCCGATCCTCGTGTAGGTGATCTGGGAATCGTTGACCACATAGGAGTAGTCGCCCATCGTCACCTCCTGCAGGATGGTGCGGGCGCCTATCTCGCAATAGGCGCCGAGCGTCACGTCCTGGAGCTTGGCCGAAGGGTCAACGGTAGGTTCAATCGAAAGCGACTTGCCGGCCATCTCGCGTCCTGTCTCTACGCCTGTGAGGGTGTTGGATCTCCCTTATGACAGAGGCGTGACATCTGCATGACTGCGGCCAGCGTGTGGACGGATGTGGCGCCGCAGTGTCGCTGTCACATAACCGTAGAATCCAGACGTTAGCGATAGGCCAAAGCGAGGCGTCTGGAGAATTCAATGCTGGTGGTGGATGGCCTGACGTGCCGTTTTGGCATGAAAGCCGCAGTCGACAATGCATCCTTCTCTGTTGCACCGGGCAGCTTCGTCGGCGTGATCGGGCGTTCCGGCGCCGGCAAGTCGACCCTGCTGCGGTCCATCAATCGCCTGAGCCCGGTGAGCGGCGGCCGCATCCTCTTCAAGGATCTCGACGTGACGGCGCTGCGCGGCCGTGACCTGCGGCAGTGGCGCGCGCGCTCGGCGATGATCTTCCAGCAGTTCAATCTGGTCGGCCGATTGGACGTGCTGACGAACGTGCTGATGGGGCGACTGGCCGAAATCCCGTCGTGGCGCTCGCTGGCGCAGCTCTGGCCAGCGGAGGATGTCGCCATGGCGCTGTCGGCGCTCGAGCAGTTCGACATGGCCTCCCTCGCCGCGCAGCGCGCCGATCAGCTCTCGGGCGGGCAGCAGCAGCGCGTCGCGATCGCGCGCGCGATGGTGCAGAACCCCGAGATCATTCTCGCAGACGAGCCGATCGCCTCGCTCGATCCCCGTAACACCAAGATCGTGATGGACGCGTTGCTGCGCATCAACAAGCATTTCGGCATCACCGTCGTCTGCAATCTGCATTCGCTCGATCTGGCGCGCAGCTATTGCGATCGCCTGATCGGCATGGCGACCGGACGGATCGTGTTCGACGACGTGCCGTCGGCGCTGACGGCGCAGATCGCACGTGAACTCTACGATCTCGAGGCGGACGAGGTGATGGGTTCGATCCATCCGGCACCGGCGGCAACGGTGCCGGTACTCGGCGAAGCGGCCGTGGCCTGAGACGCGGATTTCTGCAAGCTCGAGCTTCCGCATGGCGCGGGGGCGAGACCTGTTACTTACTGCAACAAGAGGGCATGTTATGATCAATCGTCGCATCGTTCTGGCGGGCGTCGCTGCGCTGGCTTTCACGGCCTCGGCGTCAGCCGAGGACTGGAAGGCGAAGTATCCTGAGCTGACCTTCGCCGTGGTCCCGGCAGAGAACGCCTCGGGTGTCACCGAGCGCTGGACGCCTTTCGTGAACTATCTCTCGAAAGAGCTGGGCGTGAAGGTGACGCTGCGCATCGCCAACGATTATGCGGCCGTGATCGAAGGCCAGCGCGCCGGCAACATCCACATCGCGAGCTACGGTTCGGCCTCGTTCGCCCGCGCCCGGCTCACCGGGGTCAAGACCGATGCCTTCGCCAACGACATCAACTCCGACGGCAGCACCGGCTACTATTCGGTGTTCTTCGTCAAGGCGAGCAGCCCGTACCGGAAGGTCGAAGACCTCAAGGGCAAGAATCTCGGCCTCGTCGATCCGAACTCAACGTCGGGCAACAACGTGCCCCGCTTCGAGCTCAACAAGATGGGCGTGACCGACGCCGAGACGTATTTTGGCAAGGTTGTCTTCACCGGCAGCCACGAGAACGCGGTGCTGGCCCTGTCGCAGGGGACTGTCGACATCGCGGCCAACCAATGGACGAGCGACAACGACTCGACGCTGGCGCAGATGCTGACCAAGGGCATGCTGAAGAACGCTGACGGTTCGCCGATGAAGAAGGACGACTTCCGCATCATTCACAAGTCGGCGCCGATCATCAACGGCCCCTACGCCTACAACACCGACCTGCCGGCCGATCTGAAATCGGCGATCGCCAAGGCCTTCTTCGATGCGCCGATCAAGGACAAGGCCGCCTTCGACCGTCTCTCCGACGGCCAGAAGAAGGGCTTCCACCCTGCCACGACGAAGGACTGGGATGGCACGATCGACCTGATCAAATTCGTCGACAGCCTGCGCAAGAAGGCGTCCTGATCGACGATCCATCGATGGTGAGCCGGGTCTCGTGGGGCCCGGCTCGTCCGTTGAAGAATCCCTCGCACGTCCGAACCAAGAGCAGCACGAAGCCGATGGCTGTTGCCGTTTCGATCCTTCCGAGCCAGCAGCTTGCGGCTCTGAACGAGACCTATCGGCGGGCCGTTTCGCGCCGCCGTTTGCGTCTTGCCCTGTCCGCCATGGTATTCCTGGCGGTGCTCTTCGCCGCGGCCATCGGTGCCGAGGTCAATCCGCGGACGTTCTATACCTACTTCGGCAACTTCATCAGCTACTTCGATCGCATCTTCACGCTCGACGACGGGCAGCGGGTCTGGACCAATCTGCCCGAATGGTTCTGGGGCTTCAAGAAGTGGATCAAGCTTCTGGCAGAGACGCTGCTGATCAGCTACGTCGGCACGATGACCGGAATGCTCGTCGCATTCGGTCTCAACTTCCTCGCCGCCGAGAACACCTCGCCCGCGCCGTGGATCCGCTTCACGGTGCGCCGGCTCCTGGAATTCGCCCGCACCGTTCCGAGCGTCGTGTTCGCCCTGATCTTCGTCATTGCTTTCGGGCTTGGGCCGATCCCGGGCGTCCTCGCCATCGCCCTTCATTCGAGCGGTGCGCTCGGCAAGCTGTTCTCCGAGGTCGTCGAAAACGCCGACATGAAGCCGGTCGAGGGCGTGCGCGCCACCGGCGCGAGCTGGCTGTCCTGCATGCGCTTTGCCGTGCTGCCCCAGGTCATCGCCGGCTTCTCCAGCTACACGCTGCTGCGGTTCGAGATCAACGTGCGCGAGGCGTCCGTGATGGGCTTCGTCGGTGCCGGCGGCATCGGCCAGGAGCTCGTGGTCGCGATCCGCAAGTTCTACTATTCCGACGTCAGCGCCATTCTTGTCATGATCGTGGTCACCGTGTTCCTGATCGACATCGGTACCGGCTGGCTGCGCGGCCGCCTGTTCGGCTCGGAGGCCCGCACATGAGTATCTCCGGCTCACCCGACCCGAAGCAGCTCGCCGAGCGCTATCCGCAGATCTTCAATCGGCCGTTGTCCGCACGCCTTGCAACGCCGCTCGTGCTGGCGTTGGCCGTGGCGATCTTCGTCTTCGGTCTGGTCGATCTCGACTTCTCGCCGTCGCGGATGCTGTCCGGCCTCGGCCAGCTCGGCTGGATCGCGCGGATGATGCTGCCGCCGGATCCCGGCTCATCGCTTCCGATTTATCTCAAGGCGCTCGGCGAGACGCTCTCGATCGCGGTGCTCGGCACCACCTTGGCGGCCGTGTTCGCTCTTCCGGTCAGCCTGCTTGCAGCCAGGAATATCATCCCGTCGGCGATCTTCCGTTTTCCGGTGCGTCGCCTGTTCGACACCATTCGTGGCGTCGACACACTGATCTGGGCGCTGGTCTGGATCAATGTCGTCGGCCTCGGGCCGTTCGCCGGAGTGCTGGCGATTGCGGTCTCGGATTTCGGAGCGCTCGGCAAGCTGTTCTCGGAGGCGATGGAGAGCGCCGACCGGCGGCAGGTCGAGGGCGTTCGCGCTGCCGGCGGCAGCCCGCTGCATGAGATCCGCTTCGGCCTTCTGCCGCAGGTTCTTCCCGTGATTGCCGGCCAGGTGCTCTACTTCATCGAATCCAACACGCGCTCCGCGACGATCATCGGCATCGTCGGCGCGGGAGGCATCGGGCTGCAGCTGGCGGAGCAGATCCGCGTGCTGGAATGGCAGAAGGTGTCGTTCCTGATCCTGATGATCCTCGTGGCGGTGGCTGTGATCGACTGGATCTCAGGCAAGCTGCGCTTTGCGATCATCGGCCGCCGCGCCATCGCCTGACCGGAGCGGCATCCGAAGGTTGCGATCGTTCGCTTACGAACGATCAGGATGCGGTGCCGGCTGTGTGTGCTGCACCGACTGTCGCAAATCCTTCATGTGCCGCCTTTAGGGGAAGCTCCGGAACTGGCTGCCATGCCAGGACATACGGAGTCCGTCTTCATGAAGCTCACTCGCCTCGTTCTCGCGCTGCTCGCGCTATGTGTTGCCGCATCATGGCAGCCGGCCAAGGCCGCGGACGTCATCTGCTACAACTGCCCGCCGGAATGGGCCGACTGGGCCTCGATGCTCAAGGCGATCAAGACCGATCTCGGCTACGACATTCCACACGACAACAAGAACTCCGGCCAGGCGCTGGCGCAGATCCTCGCCGAGAAGAGCAATCCGGTCGGCGACATCGGCTATTTCGGCGTCACCTTCGGCATGAAGGCAAAGACGCAGGACGCGCTGGAGGCCTACAAGCCCGCAAACTGGGATCAGGTCCCCGCCGGCCTGAAGGATGCGGACGGCTACTGGACCACGATCCACTCCGGCACGCTCGGCCTGTTCGTGAACAAGGACGCGCTCGGCGGCAAGCCCGTTCCGGCCTGCTGGAAGGACCTGCTCAAACCCGACTACAAGGGCATGGTGGGCTACCTCGATCCGAGCTCTGCGGCCGTCGGCTATGTCGGCGCGGTTGCCGTCAACCTCGCGCTCGGCGGTTCGCAGGCCAATTTCGAGCCAGCCCTTACGTTCTTCAAGGATCTGCGCAAGAACGATCCGATCGTGCCGAAGCAGACGTCCTATGCGCGTGTCGTCTCGGGCGAGATCCCGATCCTGTTCGACTACGACTTCAACGCCTACCGCGCGAAATATACCGAGAAGGGCAATTTCGAGTTCGTGATTCCCTGCGAAGGCTCGGTGGTCTTTCCCTATGTCGTCGGCCTTGTGAAGAACGCGCCCGACAAGGACAAGGCGAAGAAGGTGATCGACTATCTGCTCTCCGACAAGGGCCAGGCGATCTGGACCAATGCCTATCTGCGTCCGGCGCGCCCGATCGAGCTGCCGGACTCGGTGAAGAACAAGTTCCTGCCGGACAGCGACTACGCCCGCGCCAAGAGCGTGAACTGGGGCGATATGGAAGCTGCGCAGAAGGGCTTCGTCGATCGCTATCTGTCCGAAGTCCGCTGAAGGAGCACCGCGCCTCCGCCGGAGACGATCCGGCGGAGGTGCACTTGATCACATGTCGCACAAATCCTTCGTCCGGCTCTGCCTGCTGCCCCTGGCAGCCGTCACCGCGGCATTCTTCCTGTTGCCGATGGCGAGGCTGCTCGCGACCGGCGCCGAGGGACCGCACGGTCTGACCGAATATCTCGCGATCATTCTCGAACCGCGCTACCGCACGACTCTCCTCAACACGCTGGCGCTGGCGGCGGCCACCACGATCGCGACCCTGATCATCGCGACGATCGCCGGCCTGTTTCTGCAGCGTCACCGGTTTCCGGGCCGCGCGATCCTGGTTGCGATCCTGACGTTTCCGCTCGCTTTTCCGGGCGTTGTGGTCGGCTTCATGATCATCCTTCTGGCTGGCCGTCAGGGGCTGATCGGCGAGGTCTCGTCCCGGCTCACCGGCGACAAGCTCGTATTCGCCTATTCGATCTACGGGCTGTTCCTCGGCTATCTCTATTTCTCGATTCCGCGGGTGATCCTCACGATCATGGCTGCCGCGCAGAAGCTGGACCCGGGGCTGGAGGAGGCCGCGCGCTCGCTCGGCGCAAGCCCCTGGGCCGTGCTGCGCGACGTGATTCTGCCGGCACTGACCCCGGCGCTGATCGCATCCGGCGCAATCGCGTTCGCGACGGCGATGGGCGCGTTCGGAACGGCATTCACCTTGGCCACGAACATCGACGTGTTGCCGATGCTGATCTACACGGAGTTCACGCTGGCCGGAAACCTGGCCACCTCGGCGGCGCTCTCGGTCGGCCTTGGCCTGATGACCTGGCTGATGCTCGCATTGGCGCGCTCCTTCGCCGGCAGCTCGGTGGCAGCGGCAGGGTAGGCACGTGCGCGACAGAGCCATCTTCATTCTTCAACTGCTGTTCACACTGCTGGTCGCCGCCTTCCTGGCCGTGCCGGCCGGCCTTTCGATCGCCGCGGGCGTGACCGTCAACTACTTCCGCGGCATTCAATCCGGCGTGACGCTGCAGTGGGTGGCCCAGGTCTGGGAGCTCTACGCGGGCACGATCATGGCATCGATCCTGATCGCGCTGGGCACGCTGGCGGTCACGCTCGTGGTCGGTGTTCCCGCTGCCTATGCGCTGTACGTTCGCGGCGGACGGCTGGCGCGGCTGGTCGAGGAGATCATCACCTTGCCGCTCGCGATTCCCGGGCTCGCCATCGCGCTCGCGCTGTTGCTCACCTATGGCGGGGCGGGAAGCTTCCGCCGCTCATGGCTGTTCATCCTCGCCGGCCATGTGATCTTTACGATGCCATTCATGGTGCGGTCCGTCATGGCCGTGTTCTCGACGATCGACGTGAAGTCGCTCGACGAAGGTGCCGCATCGGTCGGAGCCGCGCCATGGCGCCGCTTCATCGACGTCATCGTTCCCAACGCCGCGCCCGGCATCCTGGCGGGCAGCCTCATGGTGGTGACACTATCTCTCGGAGAGTTCAACCTGACCTGGATGTTGCATACGCCGCTGACCAAGACATTGCCCGTCGGCCTCGCCGACAGCTACGCATCGATGCGGCTCGAGGTCGCGTCCGCCTACACGCTGATCTTCTTCGTCATGATCATCCCGCTGCTGGTGGCCATGCAATGGATCGGCGAGAGAGGAAGCCTGAGGTGAGCACGATGACCCGGCATGGAGCCGCCCTCAAGGTGGAGAATTGCGGCAAGACCTTTGCCGACGGGACCTGCGCGCTTGCGCGCGCCACGCTCGACATCGCGCAGAGCGAGACGCTGGTGCTGTTGGGGCCGTCCGGCTGCGGCAAGACCACGCTGCTGCGGATCGTGGCCGGGCTCGAAACACCCGATGCGGGCGGGCGCGTGCTTTTCGGCGGCAAGGATCTGACGAGGCAGCCGATCGAGAAACGCAATGTCGGCATGGTGTTTCAATCCTACGCGCTGTTCCCCAACATGACCGTCGCGGACAATATCGGCTACGGGCTCAAGATCCGCGGCGTGCCCAAGCCGGAGCGCGCCGCGCGGGTCGCCGAGCTGGTCGCGCTGACCAACCTCGCCGGCCTCGAAGATCGGCGCATCGATCAGCTCTCGGGCGGTCAGCGCCAGCGCGTCGCGCTCGCGCGCGCGGTCGCCATCCGGCCGAGCGTGCTGCTGCTCGACGAGCCGCTCACCGCCTTGGACGCAGCGCTCCGCGAGCGGTTGCGCGGCGAGCTCAACGGCCTGTTGCGAACGCTCGGAATCACGGCAATCTACGTCACGCATGACCAGGCCGAAGCCATGGAGCTCGGCGACCGCATCGTCGTGATGCGCAAGGGCGCCATCGCCCAGATCGGGACGCCGCGCGAGATCTATTTCTCGCCCGCCGATCGATTCGTCGCGGAGTTCGTCGGCGCGGCCAACATCATCGAGGCGCCGATCGACGGCGCCCAGCTCGTTCTGCCGGGAGGTCGGCAGCCGATCGCCGATCCCGGTCCACGTAACCTGGCGGTGGCGATGGTTCGGCCGGAAACGATCGGGATCGTCGATGCCGCGGCATCGAGTCTGACTGGCGTCGTCGACAGCGTCCGCTTTGTCGGCGACCGGCAGCGGATCATCGTCCGCGACGCCGCCTCAATTGCACTGACCGTGGACGCGCCGAATTCGATCAGGGTCGCTGCGGGAGAGCGGATCGGCCTGCGGATTGCACCGGACTCCATTCGGCTGTTGCCGGAGAAAGGCTGATCTGCTGATGACCAAGAGCC
This sequence comes from Bradyrhizobium sp. SZCCHNS30572, assembly GCF_032484415.1. Taxonomy (NCBI): domain Bacteria; kingdom Pseudomonadati; phylum Pseudomonadota; class Alphaproteobacteria; order Hyphomicrobiales; family Nitrobacteraceae; genus Bradyrhizobium; species Bradyrhizobium sp. SZCCHNS30572. The sequence goes on from NZ_JAUESY010000012.1 coordinate 101,608, forward strand.
CCGTCGTCATCGCCCAGATATCCGACCTGCACATCAAGGCGCCCGGCCGGCTCGCCTACCGCCGCGTCGATACGGCGCGCGCGTTGACCCGTTGCATCACGGAGCTCAACCGGTTCGAGCCGAAGCTCGATCTGGTGGTGATCTCCGGCGATCTCGTCGATACGCCGTTGTCGGCCGAGTACGATCATCTCAAGGATCTTCTCGCCGAGCTCGAAACTCCATTCGTCGCCGTGCCCGGCAATCACGATTCACGCGAGCTGATGCGCGCGGCGTTTCCGGACGCTCTGCATGGTCAGCCCACCGGTCCGCTGAACCGGTGCGTGGAGTTGGCCGATCTCGATCTGCTTCTGCTCGATTCCAGCGTGCCCGGCCATCCGCATGGCGAGCTCGATGAAGCGAGTCTGCAATGGCTCGACGCCGCGCTGTCCGGATCCAGCGAAAGGCCGGCCCTGCTGTTTCTGCACCACCCGCCGTTCGCCACTGGCATCTGGCACATGGACCGGCAGAACCTGCGCAACGCCGACGATCTCGCGGCCGTCCTCACGCGCCATCCGCGGGTGCAACTGATCGGGTGCGGTCACGTTCATCGCGCGACGCTGACCCGGTTTGCGGGCATCCCCTGCACGATCTGCCCGGCACCGAACCATGCCGTCGCGCTCGACCTGGCCGAGCTTCGCCCGCCATCCTTCCGGATCGAGCCACCGGCCTTTCACCTTCATGCCTGGTTTCCAGGACCGGGATTTGGAACGGTCGTCACGCATCAGGTGCCGATCGGGATTTTCAACGGGCCGCATCCGTTCTTCAATCAGGACGGCACGCTCATCGACTGAGGGCGCAAGAACGAAGCGAGGCGGCGGGGTCTGGTCTAGCTCTCGACCTCGAACGTCACGCGCTCCGCCGCGAAGCGCGAGCGCTTGCTGACCAGCGGCGTCCCATCGGCATCGATGTCGGTGCTGTCGACCACCAGCACCGGACGGCCCAGCGCGAGGTCGAGCCGTGCGGCGTCGCTCGCGTCGGCGATGGCCGCCGTGATCCTGGTCGCGCCGCGGCGATAGTCGCGAATGCCGTAATGCGCAAGCAGCGCCGTCATCGAGCGGAGCGATGCGAAGATGTGGCCGGCCTCGGGAAATCGCTCGGACGACAGCCAGGACGTGCTGACGCAGATGGGGGTCTTGTCGGCAAGACGCAGTGCCTCGATTCGGACCAGCGGCGCCCCCGTCTTCAGTCGGAGCGCGTGCGCGAGTTCGCGCGTCGCCGACTCTTCGGACGCTGCGATCAACTGTCCGCGCGGCTCGCGCCCGCCGGCGCCCACGATCTCGGAGAACCTGGTTCGCGATCTCAGGGGATATGACAGACGAGGCGCTTCGACATAAGTGCCGCTGCCGCGCTCGGCGCGCACGAGGCCGCGCTCGGCCAAGGTCGCGAGCGCGCGACGCACCGTATGACGGTTGACGCGGTAGGTTTCGGCGATCTCGGTCTCGCCGGGCAGGCGGGTGCCGGCCGCGAAGCGGCCGTCGGCGATGTCGCGCTCGATGCCGTCGGCCACCCGGCGCCACAGTGCCACGCCCGAGTCGGCGCCCTGCATGCTCATCTGCGGTTCTCCGCTGCGCGACCTGAAAATCACGCCCATGTCATCAAACAGTCATGGCGCTTCGTTACGAAGTTGTCTATTAACATAGACAACTTCGCGATAGCAAGTTCGAGGTGACGATGGAGGGCGAGACCGCGATGCAGGACCGGCGCAGGACGGCGATGCGGGTATTGGCGCATGCCTCGCATGAGGACATCCGCGTCAGGCTCGACGGACTGGCGCTGCCTGAGTATCGCGACCTGCGTCCGGCGGAGAATGGTCTCGTGATGCTGCGGGGCCGGATCGGCGGTGATGGTGCGCCGTTCAATGTCGGCGAAGCGACGGTGTCGCGCGCCGCGGTACGGCTGGAGAGCGGCGAGGTCGGGTTCGGCTATGTGCTCGGACGAGACGCCGGGAAGGCGCGTCTGATGGCGCTGTGTGACGCGATGATCCAGTCGTCGAGCCATGCGCGATCGATCGAGACTCAGGTGGTCGCGCCGCTGCAGGAGCTGATGCGCGCATCGCGGGAGCATCGAGCGGAGGAGGCTGCGGCCACGCGTGTCGATTTCTATACGATGGTGCGAGGAGAAAGCTGATGGCTGCTGCCGCTTCCGATCTGCAGCCTGGTTTCGCCGACAATGTCCTGTCCGCGCAATCGACCTTCCGTACCGTCATGGAGGCCATGGCGCGTCCGGGCAATGTGCGGCAGGTCGAGGGCAATGTCGGCCGGCCGTCGTCGTTGATGCCTGGTGCTGCCGCGATCGCGTTGACCTTGTTCGATCACGATACGCCGATCTGGCTCGATGCGCCGCTCGCCGGCACGCCCGAGGTCGGCGCCTGGCTCAAGTTTCACACCGGGGCGCCGATCGTCGCCGATGCCGCGCTCGCTTGCTTTGCGGTGGCGGCGGACGCCGAAGCGCTGCCTGATCTGGATTCATTCGCGCTCGGCAGTGCTGAATACCCTGATCGCTCGACGACGCTGATCCTGCAGGTGCCGAGCTTGTCCGGAGGGCCGGCGTTCAAGCTGCGCGGTCCTGGCATCGACGGGACGACATCGTTCCGTGCAACGGTCGCGCCCGCCGATCTGTTCGAGCGGCTGTCGATCAATGAGAAGCTGTTTCCGCGTGGTGTCGATGTGGTGCTGGTCGATGGCTCGTCCATCGTCGCCATCCCGCGAACGACCCGACTCGTTTCCGCAGGAGAGTGAGGCATGTATGTTGCCGTCAAGGGTGGCGAGCGCGCCATCGAGAACGCGCACCGGCTGCTGGCGCATGAACGCCGGGGTGATCGCGATGTGCCCGAACTTTCGCTGGCGCAGATCTCCGAGCAGTTGGGGCTTGCCGTCGATCGCGTGATGACCGAGGGCTCGCTGTACGACCGCGAGCTCGCGTCGCTCGCAATCAAGCAGGCACGCGGTGATCTGATCGAGGCGATCTTCCTGGTGCGTGCCTTCCGCGCGACCCTGCCGCGCTTCGGTGCGACCGAGCCGGTCGACACCGGTGCGATGCGGGTGCAGCGGCGCGTCTCGTCGACCTTCAAGGACATTCCGGGCGGCCAGGTGCTCGGGCCGACCTTCGACTATACGCATCGGCTGCTCGATCCGCAGTTGGCGGCCGCCGCCGAGCCGGAGCCGCCGGCCCGTGCCGAGGCGCCGAATGCGCCGACGCCGCGTGTCACCGATATTCTCGGCCAGGACGGGCTGATCGAGCCGTCGCCGCAAGCCGATGTTGGCGCGCCGGTCGGCGATCTCACCCGCGATCCCCTAGGCTTTCCCGCGGATCGTGATCTGCGGTTGCAGAATCTCGCACGCGGTGATGAGGGCTTTCTGCTCGCGCTCGGCTACTCGACCCAGCGCGGCTACGGCCGCAACCATCCCTTCGCCGGCGAAATCCGCTTCGGCGAAGTCGAGGTCGAGTTCTTGGCCGAGGAGATCGGCTTTGCGGTGCCGCTCGGATCGATCGAGCTGACCGAATGCCAGATGGTGAACCAGTTCAAGGGGTCGGCGACCGAGCCGCCGTGCTTCACGCGCGGTTATGGCCTCGCCTTCGGGCAGAGCGAGCGCAAGACGATGTCGATGGCGCTGGTCGACCGCGCCTTGCGGGCGCGCGAGCTCGGCGAGGACATGGTCGCGCCGGCGCAGGATGAGGAGTTCGTGATGTCGCACTCCGACAACGTGCAGGCGACCGGGTTCGTCGAGCATCTGAAGCTGCCGCATTATGTCGACTTCCAGTCCGAGCTCGGACTGCTGCGCAAGCTGCGCCAGGAGTTCGCCGAGGCCAATGCCGTTCCCGAATTGAAGGAAGCTGCGGAATGAACGCGCCGACCTACAATTTCGCCTATCTCGACGAGCAGACCAAGCGGATGATCCGTCGCGCCATCCTGAAGGCGATCGCGATTCCCGGCTATCAGGTGCCGTTCGCGAGCCGCGAGATGCCGATGCCCTATGGCTGGGGCACCGGCGGTGTGCAGGTCACCGCCGCCATTCTCGGTCCCGACGACGTGCTCAAGGTCATCGATCAGGGATCGGACGATACGACAAATGCGATCTCGATTCGCAAGTTCTTCGCCAAGACCGCGGGCGTCGCGACCACGACGTCGACGGAAGAGGCGAGCGTGATCCAGACCCGGCATCGCATTCCCGAGGCGCCGCTTCACGAGGGGCAGGTGCTGGTCTATCAGGTGCCGATCCCGGAGCCGTTGCGCTTTCTCGAGCCGCGCGAGACCGAGACCCGCCGCATGCATGCGCTGGCCGAATATGGCCTGATGCACGTCAAGCTCTATGAGGACATCGCACGCTTCGGTCACATCGCGACGTCCTACGCCTATCCGGTCAAGGTCAATGCGCGCTACGTGATGGATCCGTCGCCGACGCCGAAGTTTGACAATCCCAAGATGGACAATTGCCCGGCGCTGCAATTGTTCGGTGCGGGACGCGAGAAGCGAATCTATGCCATTCCGCCCTATACGCCGGTCGTCTCGCTGGATTTCGAGGACCATCCGTTCACGCGCTACAAGTTCGATGCACCCTGCGCGCTGTGCGGCGCGGAGGATTCCTACCTGGACGAGATCGTGACCGACGACAAGGGCAGCCGCATGTTCGTCTGCTCCGACACCGATTACTGCGAGGGCCGCCAGGCGTCCGGACATCGTGGCGAGCAGAGCGCCGCCCCGCACAAGGAGAGCGCCCATGGCTGAGATGATCAGCGCGTCCGATCAGCCGCTGCTCGTCGCGGAAGGGCTTGCGAAGAGCTACGGCCGGTTGGCAGCCTGCCGCGACGTCTCCTTCGTGCTCTATCCCGGCGAGGTGCTCGCCATCGTCGGCGAGTCCGGCTCGGGCAAATCGACACTCCTGCAGATGCTGTCGGCGCAACTGGCTCCGACGTTGGGCCGCGTGTCCTATCGGATGCGGGACGGGGTGCTGCGCGATCTTGCCGGCCTTGGCGAGGCGGAGCGCCGTTTTCTGTTCCGCACCGATTGGGGCTATGTCCATCAGGACCCGACGCAAGGCCTGCGCATGGCGGTCTCCGCCGGCGCCAATGTCGGCGAGCGGCTGATGGCGGTCGGCTGGAATCACTACGGTCAGATCAGGCAGACCGCCTCGTCCTGGCTCGCGCGCGTGGAGATCGACGTTGCCCGCATCGACGATGCGCCGCGGACCTATTCCGGCGGCATGCGGCAGAGGCTGCAGATCGCGCGCAATCTCGTGACCGAGCCCAGGCTCGTGTTCATGGATGAGCCGACCGGAGGACTCGACGTGTCCGTGCAGGCGCGCCTGCTCGATCTGATGCGCAGCCTCGTCAACGAGCTCGGCCTCGCCGCCATCGTCGTGACCCACGATCTGGCCGTGGCGCGGTTGCTGTCTCATCGTGTGATGGTCATGAAGGAGGGGCGGGTGATCGAGACCGGCCTCACCGACCAGGTGCTCGACGATCCGCGCGAGCCTTACACGCAGCTACTCGTATCCTCGATCCTGCGGCCATGATGCAATGAGCCCAATGCGATGACCGTGATGATCGATGTCGAAAGTGCAGAGAAGACCTTCACCATGCATCTGCAGGGCGGCATATCGCTGCCCGTGGTGCGCGGCGTGTCGTTCCAGGTCAAGGCCGGCGAATGCGTCGTGTTGTCGGGACCGTCGGGTGCCGGCAAGTCGTCGATCCTGAAGATGATCTTCGGCAACTACCGTTGCGATGGCGGACGCATCGGCGTCCGGCACCTCGGCGAGATGACCGATCTCGCCGGCGCCGAGCCGCGCCTTGTCCTCCATGCGAGGCGGCAGACCATCGGTTATGTCAGTCAGTTCCTGCGCGCGGTGCCGCGTGTCCCTGCGCTCGATGTCGTTGCCGAGCCGCTGCTCGCGGCCGGCCTGCCGCGCGACGATGCGAGGGTGCGGGCGGGAGGACTGCTGCGGCGGCTGAACATTCCCGAGCGGCTGTGGTCGCTGCCGCCATCGACCTTCTCGGGCGGCGAGCAGCAGCGGGTCAACATCGCTCGCGGCTTCATCTCCGACGTCCCGGTGCTGCTGCTCGATGAGCCGACCGCGTCGCTCGATGCGGCGAACCGTGCGGTCGTGGTCGACCTGATTGCGGCGAAGAAGAAGGACGGGGTGGCGATGCTCGCGATCGTGCATGATGACGATATCCGTGCGCAGATTGCGGATCGTACGGTCGACGTCACGACATTCGCTGCGGCGGCATGAGGTACACATTGCAGATGAGCGCGAACATGTCCGATATCGTGATAGGCAATGCCAGGCTGGTCCTCGCCGACCGGGTCGTCGAGCAGGGCTGGGTGGCGATCGCCGGAGGCCTGATCGCGGAACTGGGCGAGGGGGCGGCGCCGGCCGGCAGCCTGGATGCCGGCGGCGACCTGCTGATGCCCGGGCTGGTCGAACTGCACACCGATCACCTCGAGGCGCATTTCGTGCCCCGCCCCAAGGTCTATTGGGATCCCGTTGCTGCGGTCATTTCCTATGACGGGCAACTTGCGACCGCGGGCATCACGACGGTGCTGGATTCGCTGCGGGTGTGGAGCGAGGAGGGCGCCGAGGGCGTCGACGGCCAGGCCAATGTGCTCGCGGAAGCGATCGCGACGGCGCGCGACGGCGGGCTGCTGCGGTCCGATCACTTCCTGCATCTGCGCTGCGAGGTGCCGATGCCGACCGTGGTCGAGGAGGCGCGGCAACTGGCGGGGCGTCCGGATGTGCGGCTGATGTCGCTGATGGATCATACGCCCGGGCAGCGCCAGTTTCGCGACGAAGGCAAGCTGCGCGACTATTATCGCGGCAAAAGCGGCGGCAAGACGGATGCGGAGCTCGACGTGATGTTCGCACGCCGCTTCGCCTATCAGCAGGCCTATGCGGCGCCGAACATGCGCGACATCGTTGCACTGGCGAAGACCCATGACGTGCCCCTGGCCAGTCACGATGACACGACGGAGGAGAACGTCGCCGATGCAATCAAGGACGGCATCGCGGTCGCGGAGTTTCCAACCACGATGGAAGCCGCGCGGGGCCTTCACCAGGCGGGCATCAGCATTCTGATGGGCGCTCCGAACGTGGTGCGCGGCGGGTCTCACTCCGGCAATATCGCCGCCGTGGACCTGGCGCGCGAGGGCCTGCTCGACATTCTGTCGTCGGACTACGTCCCGTCGAGCCTGCTGATGGGCGCGCTGCAATTGCCGCAGCGGGTGCCGTCCATCGGTCTTGCGGCGGCCGTCCGCACCGTCACCAAGGCCCCTGCGGACGCCGTCGGCCTGCATGATCGCGGCGAGATCGCGGTGGGCAAGCGTGCGGACCTGATCCGCGTCCATGTCGCGGGCCAGTTGTCGGTCGTGCGCAGCGTCTGGCGGGAAGGACAGCGGGTGGCATGAGCGAAACCGAGGTTGCATCGGCGAAGACGCCCGCGAAGCTCGGTCCCGGCCGCCTGATCCTGGTGGTCGGGCCGAGCGGCGCGGGCAAGGACACCTTGCTCAATGTGGCGCGCCGCGAATGCGCTGGCGACGACCGGATCGTTTTTCCGCGGCGGATCGTCACGCGCGAGGCCTCGGCTTTCGAGGATAATCTCGAGATGAGCGCGTCCGCTTTTCGTGAGGCGCTCAGCGCCGGTGAGTTCGCGCTGCATTGGGAGGCCCACGGACACGACTACGGCGTGCCGCGCGCGATCAAGAATGACATCCTGGCCGGCCGCATCGTGGTCGTGAACGTCTCGCGAACGATCATTCCCGCCGCGCGCCGGGACTATGCCGACGTCATCGTCGTCGCCATCACTGCGCCGGCGGATGTTCTCGCCGAACGGCTCGGCAAGCGGCACCGTCCGAGTGACGGCGATATCGGTGAGCGTCTTCACCGGGCGGTGAGCGAAGACACCGCGGCGGACGTCACGATCGTCAATGTCGGCGATCCCGAGCCGCACGGTCACAGGCTGGCGGACATCATCAAGCGACCGATCGACGCAGAACCGATCGGATCCGAGGGAGGAAGCGGCCATGTCGATCATCACCACGATTGAGCAGCTCGAGGCGATCTATGGCGAGACGGGGCTGGCATCGACGGCGAAGGTGGCTGATCGCGTGACGCCGCACTACCGGATCATGATCGAGAAGTCGCCTTTCGTGGCGCTGGCGACGTGTGGTCCCGAAGGTCTCGACTGTTCGCCGCGCGGCGATCTTCCCGGCTTCATCCGCATCCATGACGACAAGACGCTGATGATGCCGGATCGCCGCGGCAACAATCGCGTGGATTCCTTGCGCAACGTCGTGCGCGATCCGCGGATCGCACTGCTGTTCCTGATTCCGGGATCGGGCAACACGCTGCGTGTGAACGGGCACGGTCACCTGTCGACCGCTCCCGATCTGTTGGAGTCGTTCCGGATGGAAGGCAAGCTGCCGCGCTCCGTCCTGGTCATGACGGTGGAAGAGATCTACTTCCAATGTGCGCGCGCGATCGTTCGTGCCGATCTCTGGAACCCGGACAAGCGGGTCGACCCGCAGCAACTGCCGACGCCGGGACAGATCCTTGCGGCGATGACGGCCAACGACATCGACGGCGCGGCGTACGATCGCGAGTGGCCCGAGCGTGCGCGGAAATCGATGTGGTGAATTCGGAGCGCGGCTCTTCAAAAAAGGGGAGGCCGCGCTCCTAAAGATCAGGCTGCGACATCGAGCAGGCGTGAGGATCCCCTGACGAGCACCTTGCGGCCGGCCATTGTGAGTGTTGCCGCGCCATTGTCGATGGAGGCGAGTCCAAATGCAGTGAGCTCGTCGACAATCATGCCGTTCAGCCTGCGGCGTTCACGCGCGGGAATGCGAAGCGCCTTCAGCGTCTCCCATTGGTCCGGCGTGAGTTCGTGTTCGAATTCCGCGTTCATGCTGCCTCGAATGTTGACGTCCGGCACTCGTCTTAGAAAGTCCGCGTGACGAAGATGCGACCTTCATGCATCCGTACTGATACGGTCCACGTCATTACGCTCGAACCCGCCCGCGATTAATTCAAATTTGAATGATCGCGAATGTGGTGCTGCATTGCAGCTCGCCGTGTTGGTAGCGGTGAACGATCGTCCGTCGTTAACAGATAATTAAGCCATGTGGGCAGCGCACAACGGTAACGCCGCTGTCACATCGGTGTGTCAAACGGCGCCATCGTCCTGCTCGAATCGGCCGGCGCATGTTTGAAGCGAACCACGTTGAATGGCTGACCTGACCGACGTTCCGCCGCTGCGATCGAACCGCAGAATCTGGTTGCGCAGTCTGGGCGGACTGGCCTTGAGCCTCTCGATTGCAGCTGCGGCCGTGTATGTCCTGGCACGCGCCATCAAGAAGCTCGACCTTGCTCATGTTCTGTCGATCGTCGAGGCCACGGACCTTCATCTGATCGCGATGGCGCTGGCGTTCATCGTCCTCTCCTACGCCAGCCTCACGCTCTACGACCTGTTCGCGTTGCGGACGATCGGTCGCCGGGACATTCCCTATCGCGCCGCCGCGCTCGGCAGCTTCACGAGCTACCCGATCGCGCACGGCATCGGTGCGGTCGCGCTGGTCTCGCCGCTGGTGCGATATCGGATCTACGCGCCGTACCGGCTCGGTGCGATCGACATTGCCAATATCAGCTTCCTGACCGGCCTGACCTTCTGGCTCGGAAATCTCACCGCGCTCGGCCTGAGCTTGATGATCGATCCGGATGCCTTCGGATGGATGGAATATTGGCCGCCGGCGATCAACCGTCTCGTTGCCGCGGCACTGCTTTGCGCCGTTGCCGCCTTCGTCGTGTGGAGCTGGCCCGGGCGGCGAAGTGCGCGCTGGCCCGTTCGACTGCCGTCCGGGCCCGCTGTGCTGCTGCAGATCGTGGTCGGCCTGTTCGAGCTCAGCGCCGCGGCGCTGGCAATGTACGTCCTCATGCCGCCGGAACTCGGCATCGACCTCGCGCGGCTGATGGCGGTCTTCATTGCCGCGACCTTGCTTGGATTTGCCAGCCATGCCCCAGCCGGCATCGGCCTGTTCGACGCAACGATCCTGCTGGGCCTGGGCGGCGTTGACCAGGAGCGCCTGCTGGCGGCGCTGCTGATCTTCCGCGCGCTCTATCACCTGTTGCCGTTTGTGCTCGCCCTGGTCGTGTTCGGCAGCGTCGAGCTGTCGCGCTCCTGCCGGAGGTCGTCGATGGTGTCAGACCGGCGAGTTCAGCTTCAACCCGATCATGCCGGTGATGATCAGCGTGAGGCAGATCAGCCGTGTCGGGTCCGCCGGCTCGCTGTAGAGGATCATACCGGCGAGGATGCTCCCGGCCGCGCCGATCCCGGTCCATACCGCATAGGCGGTGCCAAACGGCAGTGAGCGCAGCGCGAGCGACATCATCGCGAAGCTGAGCAGAATGGCGATCACGGTGGCGACGCTGGGCCAGAAGCGCGTCAGGCCGTCGGAATGCTTCAGGCCAAGCGCCCAGATGATCTCGAGAGCTCCGGCCGCGAACAGAGCTAGCCAGCCGTTCATGAGGGCCGCGCGCCCAACGGTGTAACATCGCCCACAGATCCGAGGCGGGCCTCGCGAAGCCGCGGATCGCCTGCACCGAGCAGTCCGGCCATTTCGTCATCTCCGCGCCGGTCGAACCTGCCGTCCATCTGCATGGTTTGCGCGACGCGCATATGACAAGCTGGGCGCGCGTCGGGTCTATCTCTCCTCCATCATCGTGAATACGAATCCTGTCAGCGTTGCGCCGACAGCAAAGGACAGCGTCAATACACCGACGAAGATCACGAGCGTCGCGTGCGGATCGACACTGTGGGCGATCAGGGTCGAGATGCCGAACGCATCCAGTTGGGTCAGCCCGAAGGCGAAGCCGAGCCCCATGGCGATGCCCATCAAGGTGTGGCAGGCCAGCTCGATCAGCATGGCCGGATTGACTACTGCGCTGCGTCGTTTGGGCGGCATGGGCTCGGACTCCACGCTATGGCCGATGAACGCTGGAACGGTGAACGTTGTTCCTGTGCCGGCTGGCAAAGCCGATTGCCAAACCGAGCCGACAGCGGCTACGGATGACCGAGGTTCGGTCGCGGAAAAACAAAGCTCGAACGGCCCGCAAGGGGGGCCGGCGCGCGGCCGAGCGGCGCAGCGTCGCGCGATCCGACAGGGAGGATAACCCATGACGAACGCCATTCGTTTCCACAAGACCGGCGGTCCCGAGGTTCTCGCTTGGGAGCAGATCGAGGTCGGCAAGCCCGGCCCCGGCGAGGCGCGTATCCGCCACACGGCGGTCGGGCTCAACTTCATCGACATCTACAATCGTTCCGGGCTCTATCCGGTCCAGCTTCCGAGCGGACTGGGCAGCGAGGGCGCGGGTGTGATCGAGGAACTGGGCGAAGGGGTGACGGACCTGAAGGTGGGCGACCGGGTCGCCTACGGCTCGTCGCCGCTCGGCGCCTATTCAGAGGCGCGGCTGATGCCGGCCGCGCTGCTGTTGAAACTGCCCGACGAGATCGACGACAAGACCGCCGCTGCCATGATGCTCAAGGGCCTGACCGCCCAGTACCTGATCCGGCAGACCTACCGCGTCAAGGCGGGCGAGACCATCCTGCTGCATGCCGCCGCCGGCGGCGTCGGCCTCATCCTCAGCCAGTGGGCCAAGCATCTCGGCGTTCACGTCATCGGCACCGTATCCAGCGATGACAAGGCGCAGCTGGCCAAGGCCCACGGCTGCGAGCACACCATCATCTATACGCGGGAGGACTTCGTCGCGCGCGTCGGCGAGATCACCGGCGGCAAGAAGGTGCCCGTGGTCTATGATTCCGTCGGCAAGGACACGTTCCTGAAATCGCTCGATTGCCTCGCGCCGCTCGGCTACGCCGTGCTGTTCGGCCAGTCCTCCGGCACGGTCGATCCGCTCAATCTCGGGCTGCTCGCCCAGAAGGGCTCGCTGTTCGTGACCCGGCCGACGCTGTTCACCTACGCCGCCAAGCGCGAGAGCCTGGTCGCGATGGCCAACGAGCTGTTCGACGTGGTCAAATCTGGCGCGGTGAAGATCGAGGTCAACCAGACCTATCCGCTCAAGGAGGCGGCCCGGGCTCACGCCGATCTCGCGGCACGCAAGACGACCGGCTCGACGGTCTTTCTGGTCTGATCTGGCGCGTCCTCCGGTCGCGAGATCCCGATAGGGCCGGCGCAGCCGGGTCAAACCCGCTCGTGCTTGCGCAGGTCGCGGAGGTGATCGGACCGGGCGGCCTGCAGGTCGGCGTCCCGCCCATCGATCTCGGGCAGGGCGGCTTCGGACATGATGTCGGCCGTGACGTCGGCAACCGACCGGTCGACGATCTCGTGGATGAAGCTGACGTTCGAATATTCCCCCGACGCGATGCGCGCAACGACGTCGCGCCGGGTCATCTCAGGATCGACCACGGCCTCGCGTCCGCGCCGGCCGTAGTCGATCATCACGACGAAATACTGCATGGAGCGCCGGTTCGCCTTCGGCTGACTGTGATCGCTCCATTATTTCTTTAAATCAGAATTTTGTCAAGACTGATTCGGTCCACCCTCGTCTCACCGACTCCATCCCCAGCCTGCGCGGCCGCGACCACGCCGGTATCAGCGCAGAGATAGTCCAGGCGATGTGACGTGGCGTGCGGAAGCATGTTCCCGCACGCCATGAGGACCGCGTCATCGCCCATCACTGCACGTTGAACGTCGCGCCGGGACATTCGGTGGTCACGCTGATCGGGATCGCCTGCGCCGCCGCCGCGGTCGGCTTCGGCTTCGCAACCACCTTCCAGCGGCCGGGCTTGTTCAGCCAATATCTGTGCCTCGATGTCGCAATGCGGCGCTCGGTATAGGTCGTGCCCTTCCAGATCAAAGGGCCCTTCGGCTTCGGTGCCGCGACCTCATGCCACGGTCCGAACTCGCCGAAGTCCATGAACCACAGATGCCATTCGAGCTTCTGATATTCATGATGGGACGCGACCACCTCGACGATGGGGCGACCGTTCAGCCACGACACCTCGTCCTCGAGTGGCTTGATCTGCTGGCAACGGGTATGCAACGGCTCCTGAACGCGAAGCAGATCGTCTCGCTGGCTTTGCGTGAGCATCGCCGAGGTGACGGGCAGTCCCACGTTCGGATCATCGGCCGGATATGAGCAGATCGGCACCGTCGGCGGCCCCTGGCCCGTCCAGGGATTGTTGCTGCAATAGACGCGCCTCGTCACCGACGAAATGCCGGTGGTCGCCGTTTCCTCCGCCTTTCCGGTTTCCCGGTCCCAGACACCGCTGAACGTCGTCTTTTGATTCGGCGGACAGGCCACGGTCTTGTGGGCCGTCCACCAGTGCGAAACCTCGAATTCATAGTACGAGTAGCGCGGCTCTGGATACAGCACGGCTCTGACGCTGGTCAGCGCGTGGTGCGCTTCGCACGCCGTTCCATAGGTGTCCAGCCAGCACACGAGGTGGAAGTTTTCGTTCGGCCAGCATCCCGCACGCGCCGACGACGTGAAGCCGAGTGCGGCGATCACCAAGGTAAAAGCAAGAAGATATCTCCGCATGGCGTTTCCCATGATGGCGTTTCCCCCATGTCCTGCCTGTGCAGCCACAGGTTGAAGATGAGTTTGCTCCGGCGCGGCGCCTGGTCGTTGATCGGGATCAATCCGCTTGCGCGACGTCGTCAACGCCGGCCGGACGTCGGCGATGAGGCGATGGCACAGCGGGTCCGCTCGCTGGCGGCCCGTGGATCGTCGGGGCGGGTCACCGCTTGGAGCCGAGATAGCGGAAGACCAGCCTGTCCCACCGCCGCCTCCGAATGCCGACTGCTACGTCCATCGCGATGAGCTGCGGGTCGAGGACTGATCCGGGCGCCGGGCGCGGCTGGTGGCAAGGCGTCACGCCCGTCGGGCGAATCAGGGTCGATGCGCCCGCACGATGGTCCGTTCATGGCCTTCGATCGCCTGCAGACGACGTGTGCGGAAACGCTTGTTTTGGGCGAGGCTTCAACGCATTGCCCCGGTCTGGCCCGCCGGGCCGAAAGATTCTTCTTTCTCTTTTTCAGAATTCATGATTGTCTACGCGCATCCCGCCTCATGGAGAGGGGCGTATCGCGGTCGTCACGACACGTGGAGGCGGGGAGTGATGGGCGAGCCGGTTTGCAGCGTGGTCATTCGCGCCGACGAACAACACCGGCTCGTACGGTCAAGTCGCGTGGTCCTGATACCCCGATGCCGGTATCAAGCCTGCGCCGGCGCTGACAGCGCCGCGTGGGTGACGGTGACCAACAAGCCCGGCGCACCGGGGAGAACGCGAAGCAGCCGTGAAAACCATCGCGCAGGGAGGGCCGGATCGTTCCGGCTGGACCTGTGGTACCTGCCGCCTGCGTTTTTTGAGCAGGCGGGCCACGGGCCTCAGTCGAGGTCCGGCCTTCCCTGCACCCTCTCGTTTGAAGAGGGTGAGACCACTGTATCACTCGGACGCCTGGGCGCCGCGAGGCTAAGGACGCACATCCCCATATGTCGCTCAGAATTGTTGATCACGACGGCGCCACAGGCGCGGGGCCTACCCTCCCTTGGAGGCGGGATGCAGGGAGAACGCCGCGGCGTTCCCCCTGCATCCGGCGTCGAGTCTTACTTGTTCGCCGCGCGGGCGCGCGACTTGGCGGCCGCCTTGGCGCGGATCCGCGAGATCTGGCCGCGTGGCAGGGTGACGAAGATCTCGCCGATCCAGTCCAGCTTGACCCCCACGATCGGCTTGGCGTTGAAGCTCTTCAGATTGACCACGGACGGCGATTTGCCGCGTTCAATCGTCTTCAGGTAGCGCTCGCCGGACTTGAGGCGTACCACCGCCTCCTCGCCGTAGAAGCTCGACAGCGGGTGCCGCTGCTCGCGGTAGACCACGATCACGTCGCCATTCTCGTATTTCGGCAGCATCGAATCGCCCGTGACCTCGAAGGCGATGGTCTCCTCGGAGATCGGGAAGGGCAGGGCGACCTCGCCGAGGCCCTCGACGGGCACCTGCTCGTAATCCGGCTCGATCACCGAGCCGGCGCCGACCCGCCCCATGATGGGGACGGAATTGAGCTCCAGATATTCCGTGATGAGCGGAATCTCGGCCGCCTTGATCAGGCGCTGGCCGCCGAGGATCTCGGAGACCGCGCCCGGCCGCACGCCCATGGCGCGGGCCAACCCTCCTTTCGTCTTTCCCGGCTTCTCGAGTGCACGCTCGATCATGGCAACGTCCAACATGGCTTTGACCTCTTTTGCGAATCTCGGAAGGGATTATATGTTTCGAATAATCAGAACTCAAGCTTGACTTTTTCTTCGGAATATCGGAAGATTTGGCCGTCGGGTGAGCCGGCGGATCCGGCGGCCCCGACCCAGAAGGAAGAGGCGAGAATGCAATCCACAGATTGGCCAGACCAGCATTCCAAGATGCTGTGCGAGCTTCATGCCCAGGGGCGGTCCTATGCCGAGATCGCGCGCGCCCTCAATGCGCAGTTCGGAACCGCCTATACGCGGAACGCGACGCTTGGCCGCGGCAAGCGGATCGGGCTGGCCGCGCCGGGCGGGCCGAAAGCCGCGCGATCCGCGCCCCGGTCGATGTCCGCGGCGCCCCGAACCGGACGGCGAGGCGCCGACGCGGCGGTGCGGCCGATGCCGTCCCCGGCGAAGCCCGCCGCGGCCGTCAAGCTGCGTTGCGTCGGCATCAGCCCGCGCCTGCTGTCCCTGGACCAGCTCGAGCGCAACGATTGCCGCTACCCCTATGGCGGTGACCGGGACGACGATCCCATCACCTTTTGTGGTCATCCGCGCCAGCCCGGCTCCTGCTACTGCACGCCGCACTACCATCTCACGCGGCTTCCGCCCGAGGAGGCCGCCGTGCGCTCCGCCGGCCCTTTGATCCTGCGGCTGGTTGCCGCCGCGTAGAGCGCGGCAAACCCGACCCGAACCGACCCCATCCATTTTCCGGAGACGAGACATGGTGCGCCCCAGACGCAGCAAGCCCCATCGCATGTCCAAGACCCACGACCGGAGAGCTCACGACCTGCCGCGAAATGCAGACGTGATTCCCGTGGAGATCGACGATCCGCTGGCGCTCGAGCCCGGCGATAAGATCGTCGCGTTGCGATCGGTCCGCAGCGACCCGCTCGGCCGGCTGCACGCGCACAAGCAGCTGGATGACGCCCAATACCGGGCCGGACGGGCGTTCCAGAACGATTGGGAGCGGGCCGAGCGAGGCCCGCAGGCGGTCGATCCCTCGCGCGAGCACGTCGACGGCGCCCGCGGGCGTGAGCCGGTCACCGAAGGCCAGAGGCAGGCGGTGCTGCGGCTCAACCGCGCCGAGCGCGAGCTCGGCGCCGACGGCGCGGCGATCACCCATGACGTCCTGGTGCACGGCCTGACCATGGAGCAGGTCGGACACAAGCGGGGGCTCGCCAGCCAGCGCTGGAATGATTATTTTGCCCGGCGCTTCAAGGAGTGCCTGGACCGGCTGGCCGTGGTCTACGGGTTGTCCACCGACAGGGTCTCCAGGAAATGCGATGGGGCCGTGCGATCGGGCCATCGGGGCGAGAGCTAACGGCCGGTACGACCGGCACTCGTTCCGTCGTCGACGGGTACGAGCGCCGGTCGGACAATCGTTTTCCCTCAGGGATGCGGCGTCACGACATAAGTGGTGCTGTAGGGCTCGACGCGCAGCGAGGCATGCGACAGCAGACCGATCTTGGCCGAAGGTGCCATCTGCAGCTCGCCGTTCGGGCCGCGATGAACGTTGTACTGCCAGGCTGAGAGGTCGCCTTTCTGCGCCAGTGCGCGCGCAACGGCGCTGGCATCGCTGCCGCCGATCGTCGCCAGCTCGTCGCTATTGAGACCGATGACGATCTCGTCCTTGACGGTCACCACCTTGAACAGCGAGGTCGCGCTGTCACCGGCGCTCGCCATCGAAGCGGTGAGCGCCAGCGTGGCGACGGCGCTGAAGAATGGGCGTGTCAGTCTGGAAGGCATGAGGACTCCTGTTGCCGACGGCATGATGGACGGCGTCGGCGTGCAGCCATTGGTTCCCGACGGGGGGCCGTCGGTTCGAAGAAATCGATGCGGCGGTGGGCTGAACCAGGGGGCGTGACGTCGCGTCTAAGCACGATTGCGGGATGCGTACGTGCCGCCGGACGGCCGGGTTGGTCCTGAGTTGACACAGGTCAAGCTGCACGCCCGGGCATGTCGTATTTGGGAACGAGTGAAGTGAAGGGTGATGCCATGTTCAGCGGGAAATATCGATCTCCTTCGGCCGGTGGAAAAATCGCGATTGCGGCCGTCGCGGCCATCGCCGCGGTGGCGAGCGCGCCGGCGCCAGCCCATGCGGGGGCGGCGGGTCCGGCCAACAAGTCGGCGGTCGCGACGGCGACATCCGGCGATTTGACCGATCTCAGCGCTCGTCGGCGCTATCGCCGCGTCTACAGGGGCAATCCGGCCGCCGGCTTGGCCATCATGGGTGCAATGATCGGCACCATCGGCGCAATCGCCGCGCAGCACGACGACTATTATTACTATGGACCCGGCTATTATCCCGGACCCGTCTATTACGGGCCGCCGCGGGTGTACTACGCACCGCGGCCATATTATGTTCGTCCGTATTACGGCCCGCCCGGTTACTACTACAGTCCGTACTGACCGTACTGACGTGACGCGGCGCTCCGTCCATGTTGCGGTGTCGGCTCAGAAGCCGCCGGCGCTGAAACGGAGCGGCTGCACGACGTCGTACGCCGCCTTGCTGATCGGGACCGCATAGTCGACCGTGAGCGGTCCGAACGGCGATGCCCAGGTCATGCCGACGCCGACCGAGGAGCGCAGCACGTTCCTGTTCGCCACTTGGACATTCTGGGTCGGGCCGCGATAGCCGAACACGGTTCCGGCGTCGACGAAGGCCGATGCACGCAGGCCGTATTCCTGCGGCAATCCGGGAATGTTGCCCTGCAGCTCCGCCGTGGTCGCCCAAAACAGGCTGCCGCCGACATTGTCCATCGTCGATCCCGGCGTCAGATCGCGCGGTCCGAAGCCGCCCGGCGCGAAGCCGCGCACCATGGTGGGACCGCCGAAGAAGCTGTTGAGCAGCGGCGCCTGCTGGCCGCCCCATCCGGTGATATAGCCGCCTTGCGCGCGCACCATGCCGGTCAGGTCGCTGTTGATCGACCGATAATAGCGGACGTCGCCCGTGGTCCGTAAGAAGCGAACGTCGCCGCCGAGACCGGCGAGATCCTGCGTCAACTGCGAACGAATGCCGCTGGTCGGCACCTTGTTGTTGTCGAGCGAACTGTAGGTGACGGTATTGCCGAGCGAGGACACCGTCTGCCGTCCGGCTGCGACCGCCTGGCGAACCGGCAGGGACACCGCCGCCGGCGAGATTCCCGGCGCGAGCACCACCCTTTGGTCGTAGAGCGAATAGCGCCACAGCATGGCAGTCTGCTCGCTGACCGGCATGCCCAGGGTGAGGGCACCGCCATAGGTGTTGCTGCCGAACGATTGGAATGTGCTGACCATGCTCTGTCGCGCGAACAGCTCCATGCCGGGTGTCGTTCGGCCGAGGGCGTAGGGCGAGGTGAAGGACAGGCTGGCGCCTCGCGCGAACTGCCCGTAGGTGAAAGTGGCCTGCGCAGTGTTGCCGGTGCCGAGTACGTTGCGGTCACCGATCTTCACCTCGGCGAGCAATCCGTCCGTGGACGAATAGCCGCCGGAGACGTTGAAGTCCCCGGTCGCCTGATCGACTGCCTCGACATCCAGCACCACGCGATCCCTGGCCGAGCCCGGCCGCGTCGAGATCTTGACGGTCTTGAAGTAGTTGAGGTTGCGCAGGCGACGTTCGGCGCGGTCGATCAGCGTCCGGTTGTAGGCGTCGCCCTCGCTGACGTCGAACTCGCGTCGAATCACGTCGTCATGCGTGCGCGTGTTGCCGTGGATCTCGATGCGCTCGACATAGCTGCGCCGTCCCTGCTCGATCTGGAAGGTGACGTCGGCCTGCCGATCCTGCGCATGCCGATCGATCCTGGGCTCGACCTGCGCAAACGGAAAGCCGAGCTTGCCAAGTTCGGCCGCCAGGACGTCCGAGGTCTTGTCGATCTTGCTCTGGTCGAAGGTGTCGCCCTGCTGCGTCAGCAACAATGTGCGCAGGCGGTCGCAGGCCAGCCCCTGCACGTTGCAGGAGACGTCGACTGCGGCGAATTTATAGAGTCCGCCTTCCTCGATCGCAAAGGTGAGGTTGTAGCCGCCATTTGCCGCGTCATAGTCGACGCTCACGTTCGTGACCTCGGCATCGGCGTAGCCGTGGTCACGGTAATATCGCCGCAGCAGCTCGCGGTCCTCGTTGACGCGATCTGCGTCGTAGACGTTGCCGCCGGTCACGAAGCTCAGCACGTTGGTGGCCGAGGTCTTGATCACCGCGTGCAATTGTCGGGCGCCATAGGCGCGGTTGCCCGTGAAGTTGATCGCCCTGACCGGCGTCTTCCTGCCTTCGGTGATGGTGAAGACGAGATCGACGCGGTCGTTGCCGCGATCGATGATCTCCGGGACGACGCGGACGTCGTCGCGTCCCGCACGATGATACGCCTGGATGATGCGGGCGACGTCGCCCTGGACAGTTGCGCGTTGCAGGCCGGCTCGCGGCTTTGATAGCACCGCGCCCGTAAGCTCCGCATCCTTCACCTTCTTGTTACCTTCGAAGGCGACGCGATCGAGCACTTTTGCTTCCGAGACGCGGACCACGGTCCGTCCGTCGGCGCGGCTGATCTTCACGTCGTCGAACAGTCCGCTTGCAACCAGCGCCTTCAAGCCGGCGTCGAGCGCGGCGGCGTCGTAGCGCCCGTTGGCGTCAGCGCGAAAATAGGATCGCACGGTGTCGGCATCGACGCGCCGATTGCCCTGTACTGCAAGGGCTTCGCCCGCCACCGCCGGCGGCGCGGACGTCAGCACCGACAGCGTCGCAACGATCAATGCGACGTGTCGCGATCTGCTGTCTCCGCGGTGACGGCTGTTTTGGGTCAACATGCGCGCATCTGCCTGCTCGTCATGCCGGGATGCAAAAGCCGGTGGGCGGCCAAATCATGTCGAGGCCGTGGAGACTCGGGGGCCTGCGATCACGCCTGCGAAGGGTGGCCAGCAGGGAACTGGGCGCGGCCGCAGAATCGACGCAGAGTCGATTCAAACGACGTGCAGCATCGTCCTCATCCGTACGCGCCAGCAGATGCTGATGCGGCGAACGTTTGTCGGGAGCAGACCATGCGCGCGATCGCCTTGGCCCTCATCGCTTGCACTTTCGTTCAATCAGCCCTTGCTGCTGCGGTCGTCCCAGAGATCGACCCACGCGCGTCGCTCGGTGTCGTCCAGAATTGGATCTACAACTATCGCACCAAACCCGACTACGCCCATGTGCCGGCGGCGGTCCGGGTGCTGTTTCATTCGCAGACGTTCAAGGAGCCGGAGAACGCGGGCATCTATCTCGGCTTCATCGCGGGGGCGATCGGCTCCAATCCCGCCAAGGCCGAACAACTCGTCAACAGCTTCTTTCCCGTGCCTCCCGAGGAGGAGTGGGTGGTCGTGCGTGCCATCGCTTATTCGGGTCTGCCGGATTGGCGCAATCTCATGCGCAGGGTCGCGCCGAAGATGCCGGGCCGCCGCGTGATGATCGACGGCTATCTGAGCGGCGCACAGCCGACCTTGATGGACATCCCCTTGGAGGAAACGAAGCCTGGCGTGATGGACAAGCTGCGTGGCGCATTGACGCAGAATCCGTTCAAGAAGGAGGAGCGCAAGCTCGACACGCGGCTCAGCTACGCGACCCACCAGGATCTGCTCGACATCCTCTGGGGTTATTACTTCGCAACCGGCTCGCGCGTACCGATCCAGCGCATCGTGCAGATGCTGCCGTGGTCGAAGAGCCGCGACACGGTCGACAAGCTGACGATCGGCAGCATGGCGCGCTATACGCTTGCCAGCTATTCGGTGCGCGATGCCAGCCTGCGCGACTATCTCCGGGAGGAGCTGGCGCGGCAGTCGGGACCGGTCAAGGAGCCGCTCAGGGAGGTGGTTGAGGCCGCCGATACGGTGCAGCTCGGCGCCGTCCGCAAGGATGCCGTCGCCGCCGTCGAGGAGCTGAAGACCAGGGGCTCTGACGCCCGGCGCAACATGGATTTCTGGGGACAGCTCGGCGTCGGCGCCCTTGCGCTCGGTTGTGTCTCGGCCGCCGCGCTGGGGCAGGTCGCCGTCGGCATCCCTTGCGTGATCGGCGGCTCGGCCTCCCAGGGCCTGCTCTCGTTCTGGGAGAAGCAGCAATAGGCCCTCGGTGGCGCAGCGGCGGCGTTCGTTGGCGGCCGAGGGAAGGGGAGAGCCGGTGGAGTGGACCGGCGGGGCGTCTAGCCCTCAAGGTGCTCTTGCTGCGGAAGCGGCCCGATCGCGTGCCCGATATGCACACTCAAGAGTTGTTCGGCTTTTCGTTTCCTCTACGAAAAGTAGAAAAAGCAGTCAGCGCGCAGTCACTGCCGGCACGCCTATGAAGAAATCAGGACAGGCTGGCTTTCACTGCAGCCGGATAAACCGGCTCGCGGTGAACCTCCGCGCCAGATTCGTCGACGACGACGATGGACAGCCTGCGGTCGGTGATGCGCGGGTCGCGCCGGAGGCGCCGGGCCAAATCCCGGCTGTGCTCGATCGCCCCTGCACTCGTCGCAAATTCCAGGCCGGTCCGGTCTCTGGTCGGAATGCCATCCTTCATATCGAAATAATAAGTGCGCATGGTCTTCCTGCAGCCGCTGTGTCGCGGGAGTGGGCACGGATCCCGAGCGAGATCCGCAACCCATTCTTCCCCCCAAGCAAACTATAGAAGACCTCTAATGTGGAGGACAAGCTTACCGCTGCCGTAATCCCCCCGCCTCGTTCGGTAAACGACCGTTTCCACTGGTATCGTCAGCCGGAAACTGCCAGAAGGCTCAAATTGTGACGCCGAAATCAACCAACCGGTCAGTTCGGCTTGCTGCAAGAGTTGTTCGCTGGCATACTTTCAACCTCGTCGGGTTCCGCACGGTCGATTTCCAGGCGGGCCATCCTGAGGATCAGGGTCGCAGTCGTCAGACCGAGACTTTCAGCCTCGATTGCTGCAGTATCTACCTTGCGTGCAAGGCCTTCACGTTTGCTAAGGACTGGCATTACTGTTTCCTGCCAAAGGTGCGAGATGAAGAATTCAACATTCATCGCGGAGCTGCACACGAAGCTCGGAGCCCCATCGAGCGAAGCCTTGGAAAGCCTTCGTCTGCTGAAGGCATTCCTGAAGCTGGCTCCGGGCCAGCGCATCGAGGTGATCGAGATGGTTGAGCGGTTGACCGCGGAGTCCCTTTCGGAGACCGATCGCCCTCTGTCCTGAGCTCATCCCTCCCGATTGCATGCAATGGTTGCGGGGGGTCGCGTCGCAATCGCATAGATTGCATCATCCAGCGCTTCCGATTCGTGCAGCGTCCCGGCCGGCAGCAGAATCTTGTCGCCAGCCGTGCAGATGCGCTCGCCACCTTCCCAACGAAACGTGAGTCGTCCCTGGATCACGACGAGGATTTCGTCGACGGGGTGGGTATGGAAGGCGTGAACCTTGCCGGCCGCATCGTGCTGCAGCTCGATGCAGCCCTGCGTCGGCAACAGCGCTAGGATGTCGGGATCGATCGCGAAGCTGGTCTTCGTTCCAGCGATGATCTGGGTCATGCGGCCTGCTCCTTGTCTGCAATGGACGATGGCTTGGTCTGCGCCAGCTTGTGGAAGGGACAGGCCGGCGGCGGCTGGTTGTCGTCGTAGAGGAAGTACTGTTTGAACTCCCGGCCCTCCGGATTGCCGTAGCGTCCGAGCTGGGGCGAAGGCGCCGTCGTGTCGAACGGGACCAGCCGTTTGCGCACCTCGCCGAAGGCCTTGGCGGCCGCCTCCTCCGTGCCGAGCATCCGTTCGAACACCCAGCGCGGCTGGAAGGTCAGCATGAATGCGCTCGAGCGGCGGCTTTGCCGCATCACATGCGCGGGCGTGCTGCAGACGACGAAGATCGGCTCACCGGCAAACGAAAACTCCCACATCGGATGATCGACGGTCTCGGGAATTTCGGCGGGCCACGGCTGGCTGTCGACGCGCGCCAGCTGATCGAGGATGTGCCAGAACTTCTTGTAGTAAGAGTTGATGGTCTGGACCGGGCGCGGGCGCGTGAACAGCACCAGCGAGGTGTTGGGTCCGTGCGAGCGGCTCTCCGAGACGAACAAGGCGAGCTGCTGGCCGAGCACGTCGATGTCGATGGGGTCGAGAAACAGATAACGAAGCTGATCGTGACGATAGCCCGCGACGCCGAATACGCACGGAAAGGGTCTTGCTTCGCTGCTCATCTGAGCCTCGAATTCCGAAAACAGGACACTTTGCCAGGTGCCGGCCTGATGGCCGGATCGGGCTTCGTCCCTTCTCAAATACAAACGCGACATACTGACCCTCTCTGTTCTTATGCTTAAGTACGAAGTATCAATTTGCGCCTCATCATCAGCGGCCCAAGGAGTCCAGGAAGCGACATCAGAACGAGAATTTCGATCAGGGCTGCGTAGCCGGAATCGCTGGCGGCACTGCGCAGGCTTGATCCGATGTCGGGGTTGAGGCCGCTCGCACTCGCCATGGCAAAGGCGATCACCGGCTGAGCCAGTCCGGCAAAAATGCCGGCGGCCGTCGTATTGATCGATGCGCCGACGCCGATGCGCTCCGCCGTGTAGAGATGCTTGGTGCTTTTCAGGATCAGCGGCACGGTGCCCCCGGCCACCAGACCGAGCACGGCGAACACCGCGCCGACATAGAAGAAGCCGAAGCTGTGCGCCAGTGCCGGCAACAGCATCACGACGAGCAGCATGCGCAGCAAGGTGATGGAGATCAGAGCTGCATTGAGCGACTGCATCCGGTCCGCGGCATGGCCGAGAAAGATCGATCCGATGGCGTTGCCGACCATGAAAGCGAGCAGGGGACCGCCGGCCGCCGAAGGCGAGATGCCGAAATAATGCGCGACCATCGGGATGCCCCATACCCCGGCGAGCGTGGTCACGACCGCGAAATGGGCAGCGAAGCTCATGGCGCAGCCCCAGGTCGCGGCCGATCCGAGCGCATGCCAGCTTGTGACCAGGACGCTCTTCAACGTCCGGCTGGTGTAGTTCGCCGGTGCCGATTTCAAGGTCGCGAACGCGCAGGCAAAGTTCGCGACGCCGACGCAGGCGATGAAGAGAAAGCAGGCGCGCCAGCCGAAGCCGCTGACCGCAGCGGCGAGCGGGGTCGTGGCGAGGACGCCGCCGACATAGCCCGACACCTGGGAGATGCCGGACATCAAGCCGAAACGCTGGTCGGAAAAGCTCTGCGCGACGAGCTTCAGCAGCGCCGTGAACACCAGCGCGTCGCCGCAGGCCACGACCACGCGCGCGACGAAGACGTCGAGCAGGGTGGGCGACAGGGCGAAGGCGGCACTGCCGAGCACCGACGCCGTCATGCTGCACAGCACGACGCGCTTCACACCGTAGCGGTCGACCAGAACGCCCGCGGGGATCTGCATCAAGGTGTAGCCCCAGAAGTAGCTGGAGGCGAGCATCGCGACGCCGGAGGCGTCGGTGCCGAAGTCGCGCATGAAGTCGAGGCCCACGGTCTGCGGCGACATCCGCTGCAGGAAGGCGACGGCGTAGGCGAGCGCGACCGTACCCCACGCAACATAGGCGCGATCGAGGAACCGGAGCGGAGAGGATGCGACCGCTTGTTGTCCGAGCGCCGCCATCACACCCTCGCATAGCCGACGGAGAACAGGGCGTCGGCGGAATCCGGGATGATCCGCGACATCGCGGTCTCGACCAGCGAGGCCCTGCCGTGATAGTCTTGCCTGATGTGCTGGATGTGTCCGTAGGCGCCGCGCATGATCATGCGGGGCACCTCGAGCGGCTTGCCCGGATAGATCGTCGCGCACATCTCGACGCAGGCGGCCTGCAACTCGGCATCCGCCGTCTCATCGAGCAGCGACGGCGCGACTCTCTCGCAGATCTTGGCGTTGGCAGCCCACACGATCGGGTTGCGCGTACGCCATCCGTAAAGAATTTCTTCGCCGGGTGTGGCCGAGCCGTGATGCTTGAGGATCTGCGACGTAAAGAACCCATACAGGCCACGACCCTGATGTGCGGGTAATACTTCGGTCCCACTGCGATAAATGGCCGGCCGCTGCGCGATGGTCATCACGCGATAGACTGAGAACGCGACCAGTCCGACGTGATCGTAGACCAGAACGAGGCCGTATTTGCCGGTGAATGGCGACGAGGCCGCGGTCCAATGCGGTTCGATTGCTTTCCAGTTAATGGCAATGATCGAATTCATTGCATCCATGATCGGCTGCCGATCAGGCAGCTCGATCTCCGACGCGTCGGAAAAGCTGTAGACGGTGTAGTCGTCCCAGGGCGAGGCGATGGTCCTGTATCGACCGTCCAAATTGCGCGACATCGCGTGAACTCCACCACTGCAAGGTCGAGCTATACAGGCGGTCCTCCGATGGCTTAAAGGACAATATGCCCTCGAATTCTGCCAACTCTCCCCGGCGTGCTGCGGTGCGTCGAGATAGTGCCGAAAGGCGGCTCGCCATCTTTGCCTTTCCCGGAGTGACGTTGCTCGACGTTTCCGGCCCGGCGCAGGTGTTCGCCGAACTCAGCGAGATCGAGCTGCCAGGGCCGGGCTATGCGCTGAGCTACGTGTCCAAGGAGGGCGGACTGGTGCCGACCGATGTCGGCCTGATGATCGACACTGCGCCACTCTCGTCCCTGAAGCCTGAGGAGGTCGATACGCTGCTGATCCCGGGGGGGCCCGGCATCTGGAAGCTGCGGCAGGACGAGATGGTGATGCAGTGGATCGGCCAGGTGCTCCCCGGTGCCCGGCGCATCGCATCCGTCTGCCTGGGCGCCTTTGCGCTGGCCTGGGTCGGCGCGCTGGAGGGCAGGCGGGCCGCGACACATTGGCGCTACTGCCCCCGTCTGCAGGACAGTTTTCCGAACGTGAAGGTCGAGCCCGACGCGATCTTTGTGCAGGATGGCCGGGTCTGGTCATCCGCAGGCGTGAGCGCCGGCATCGATCTCGCGCTGGCGATGATCGAGGAGGATTTCGGCCATACGATCGCGCTCGACGTGGCGCGCCGGCTCGTCGTCTTTCTGAAACGTCCTGGTGGCCAGAGTCAGTTTTCGACCGTCCTGGCGGCGCAGGCGTCCGACGTCGAGGGTCGGTTCAGTGCGCTGCATGCCTGGATCATCGAGAACATCGCCAGCGACTTGCGGGTCGAGGCGCTGGCCGCGCGAGCCGGCATGACGCCGCGCACCTTTGCGCGCACCTATGTCAGCCGCACCGGCATGACCCCGGCACAGGGAGTCGAGGCGCTCAGGGTCGAGACGGCGCGCCTCCTACTCGAAAGCCGCCAGATCGAAAACGTGGTCGAAATCGCCAAACGGGCGGGCTTTGGCGACGACGAGCGCATGCGGCGGGCGTTCCTGCGGCATCTCGGTGTGTCGCCGTCGGAGTATCGGCGCCGCTTCTCGGGCTGAGCGGCGCTTGCCGCAACCGGGGCTGACAAGACTCGCCGGACTCGGCGTCCTTTCCTTTGCTTTCGGGTCAATCCCGCCGCTCGCTTTGAGGCCGGTGCGGCCATGCCTTATGCGAGCGCTCAAAGCCTTCCGTAAAAGGCCACGTGTATAATGCTGAAAATTTGATGCAGATCCGCCTCCGCCGAGGGGAAAGGCCAATGACCAACATCGTTCCCTTTCGCACGAGGACACTCTCTCCTGAGGCCGCCTTTGCGAGCGCTGAGCAGAAGGCGGTGGTTGTGGTGGCCGGTGCTGGCCTCATGGACACCGTGCGAGTCGGTGCATTCAGCGTCAGGGAGGATGCGAGAAAAACTGTCCTCCTCCTCGATCTTGCCCTGCAGCATGCGCGAGAGCTCTCGGGCCTGTTGCGGACGAGCGCGCGCGACGGATCTATGATCGTCACCTCGCTTCGATCGAATACGCTTTGCAGATTGCGCGTCAACGTATAGCCGCATTCTGACAGCCGCTGGCGGCTTTCCTCCGCATCCATTTGTACGGCGACGCAGGGAGTCGGATGTGGTAGTTGGATCTGTCGTGGAGGAAGCAACGATGACCCAAACCAAACTGGAAGTGCCCGCTGAACTGCGGGACCTGGCCGAAAAGACCATCTCGCAGGCTGAAAAAGCATTCGAGATGTTCTTCGACGCAGCCGGCAAGTCGATCGGCACAGTTCCCGGGCCTGCCGCCGACATGTCCAAGCAGGCGCTCACTCTTACCGAGCAGAACATCAAGACGGCCTTCGAGCACGCTCGAAAGCTCGTTCACGCCACCGAGCTCGAGGAGGCGATGCGGATCCAGTCCGAGTTCCTGCGCAGCCAGTTCACCAACGCCGGTGAACACATGAAGACGATCACGGCGAGCATCATGTCGGCCGCGAGCAAGGCGACCGAGCCCAAGAGCTGAAGCGCGAGCCTCGCCGTCGCAGGAGCGACGGTCTGCATGGACGGAACTCGGCGGCAGTGCTGCCGCCGAATGGATGCGAGCGGACGAGACGGGCGAAAGAGCCCAGCCCTATTTTCGCAGGCTGCCGATATAGGCGGCGATGTCGGCTGCCTCCAGCCGGTTGAGCGGGAAGCTTGGCATCTTCGGATGCGGGTCGAGCAGGAAAAACGCGACCTTCTCCGGCGTGAAATCCGTTCTCTGAGCAATCTGGGCGAAGGAGGGAACGTCCGCGCTGGCCTGCTTCTGCGTCCCCTCGATGAGGTGGCACGAGGCGCACCAGCGACGGGCCAGATCTCCGCCGTGATCCGGATCGGCGGCCCAGGCCGGTGTCGATGCCGCAGCCGCGATCGCGATCGCCATAACTCTCATCACCGAGGCGTGCATCAAGGAACTCCTGATCTTTGTCTGTTGGGTGGTGGCATACCTCGCCGGAGTGACGGCGGGTGGCTCACGAAGGAATGTTTCGCCCCGGAGAGGAGCGATCTTGGCGGCTCCGTCTCGCAGGCACGCGCGGCACGTCGATGAATCTCGACGTCAATTACAGCATGATTTGGGAAAGTGGGACAGGTCGATCCGGCTGACGATTGCCTTCAGGAGCGCGGTCGCGCGGCGCAGCCAAGACATATCGGCCGGGCGAGACACGTCGGTCGAGGCGGTGATCGTCAACTCTTCCGCAACGTAGGACATGTCGAGCCCTCCCTGTCGCTCAGCATCTTTCCGCTCAGCCTGTTGACGAGATGCGTACCGCCACATGCTGGGCATGCGGCCGCCTCATAGGCATCGAACTGGTCGGCAAGAACCGGTGCGGCCAAGTCGATCTGAACGTTCGATCCCGTCTGGGAGCAGCGAAAAACGAGAGTTTCCATCATCTAAACATGACAAATGCCGGCATCGATGCCTTGATCTGTCTCAACAGACGATGAGGCGACCGGCGCGTGCCGGACTGCCGGAGGACAGAATGTCAGGTCAGGCTATGCGATGCGGCCTTCGCCCTGCCGATCCGTTCGGCAACGTTTACCGTGGACACGGAACCCGTCTGGGCCGCACGGAGGGCCGCATCGATCTTCGACTTCACGCGCCGCGCTGCGAGCGCAGCGAGTCTGGTCTGGGTGCGTCCGGTCTTGATCTGATCGCCAAACTCGTACCGCCATTCCCAAATGTCCGGTTCAGCAGTCGCCACGACGGTATATTGAACACCTCGGTGGATCACGGAACCCCCCCTGTCAACACTTCCACTCAAAGTCAATGTCTAACCAATCTACAATCAATCCGGGCAAATACGGGACTGGAACAATTGCCAGCTCCGCGGTGGTTAGAGGGTTAACACCACCATGCCGACAATGTTCCGCAGGTGCCCGGCTTCCGTGCACACTTTTCCGGTGCGGATATCGGCCGTGCACAATCGGCGGAAATCGCGGGGCAGCCTGAAGACGCAGACGGGGGCTGCGTTCAAGGGCCCGAAATCTGCCAGAAGGGCGGACGACGCGTGTGGCGGATTCGAGTTCCGATCGATGGCCGGCAGGAGATATCAAGGCACGACATGCCGGAGTCGATGTTAGTCCGCCATCCCGAGACGAGGTCCATCTTGCTTGCCGATGATCAAGAACTGGCGAAGACAGATAGCGTGGCAGCCGGTAACGGCAACGGAGGTCGTGACCTCCGGGTCGACGCGTTCCGGGGGCTCGCCCTTTGGTTCATCTTCATCGATCATGTTCCGGACAATTCGCTGGCGTGGCTGACGCTGCGCAACTACGGCTTCAGCGACACCTCCGAGGTGTTCGTCTTCGTCTCCGGCTACACCTGCATGCTCGCCTATGGCGGAGCGCTGCCGAAGCAGGGCTGGGCGACCACGGTGGTGCGGGCGCTGCGGCGCGCCTGGGAGATCTATGCGGCGTTCCTGGTGCTGCTGCTCGCCTATGCGGCGCTGGTCTGGGTGATCGGCGGCGGCACGCGCTTCGTCGACGAGACCAACACCGGCTTCTTCTTTCGCGAGCCCGGGCCCACGCTGGTGCATGTGGCGCTGCTGCAATTCGCGCCCGTCAACACCGACATCCTGCTGACGTTCGCAATCCTGCACATCTGCTTTCCCGTCATCCTGTGGCTGATGATCACCAGCGCGACGTTGACGCTGGTGCTTTCATTCCTGCTCTACATGATGGTTCAGCTGTTCAGCTGGCAGGTGCCGGCGTGGCCGAGCGGCGAACTTTATTTCAATCCGTTCGCCTGGCAGTTCCTGTTCGTGATCGGCGCCTGGTACGGCTGTGCCGGCACCACGCGCCTGCGTCCGCTCCTCGACTCGCGAGCGCTGTTGATCGTGGCGATCACCTATCTCGCGTTCAGCCTGTTGATGGCGCTCAGCTGGGAGTTCAAGAGTCTCGAGAACCTGATCCCGTCGGCCATCAACGGCCTGATCTATCCGATCTACAAGAGCCACCTGGCGCCGGTGCGGCTCTTGCACTTCCTGGCGCTTGCCTTCGTGGTGTCGCGGCTGGCGCCGCGGGACTGGAAGGGGCCGATTCGTCCGCTGATGACGGCCATGATCAGGTGCGGCGAGAACTCGCTCCCGATCTATTGCCAGGGTGTGCTGCTGGCCTTCCTCGGCCAGGTCATTCTGACCGACGTGGCGAGCGGGTTGGCGATGCAGCTGCTGATCAGTGTCGCCGGGATCGCGATCATGACCATCGCGGCCACGCTGCTGACATGGGAATCACAGCTCGACCGGCGCGGGCCGCGGCTGTTCTGACCACCGCTCCTCAACGCCGGCGTGCGACGGTGACCCCGAGCAGGAAGGCGACGAACAGGCTCGCGAGCGGCGCCTCGCGGGTGATCGCGCTGATGGTCGACAGGGCGGTCCCCGGCCGCCGCGCGGCCCTTGCCGCTTCGCTCAGTCGGTCGACGGCCGCTCCCAGCGTGCCCACCACCTCGCCGAGTGTGTGTGACATGTCCGTCGCGGTGTCGAGCGCGCGTTCGGCAACGCCCGGCTGTGGAGGTGTTTCGAACGTTTCGCTGTTCACTGTCGTTGCCTTCTTGCCGCGGCTCGTCGGATTGGCACCCCCGTGCCGACGCGATTCGGCCGAGGGCGAATGTAATGCTCCTGAAAATGCCGGCTGATGCGATTGGTTCCCATGGACCGAGACGTCGCTGGCGAAGCATGCGGTGCAAAATCGCGCTACGCTGGGCGACCGGCCGTCGATGAAAGGATTCCGTCTTGGCTTCTCCAGACCTTACAGCGCCACATCGCATCGCCGTCCTTGGTGCGCCGATCGATCTCGGCGCGTCGGTCCGCGGTACGCTGATGGGGCCTGCTGCGCTGCGCACCGCAGGTCTCGTCACCGTGCTGGAAAGCCTCGGGCTCGACGTCACCGACTACGGCGATGTCGGCATCGCCGACATCACGGAGCAGGTTGACGAGCCCCCGATGAAGGCCAAGCACTATCGCCAGATCCAGCGCTGGTCGCGGGTGCTGGCGCGTCGCAGTCAAGAGCTGGCGCAGACCGGCGCCATCCCGGTGTTCCTCGGCGGCGACCATTCGCTGTCGATGGGGTCTGTGAACGGGATCGCGCGCCATTGCCGCGAGATCGGGCGGGAGCTGTTCGTGCTCTGGCTCGACGCACATGCCGACTACAACACGCCTGAAACCACCATCACGGCGAACATGCACGGCATGTCCGCCGCGTTCTTGTGCGGCGAGCCGGGTCTCGATGGTCTGCTCGGCGACGAGGCACGCACGTCCATCACCCCAGATCAGTTGGAGCTGTTCGGCATCCGCTCGATCGACAGAGCGGAAAAGGAACTGCTGCGTCTCCGGCGTATCAGCATCGCCGACATGCGCGCCATCGACGAATTCGGCGTCGGCGTGCTGATGCGCCGGATCCTCGACAAGGTTCGTGCGCGGAACGGCGTCCTGCATGTGAGCTTCGATGTCGACTTCCTCGATCCCGAGGTCGCCCCCGGCGTCGGCACGACCGTACCGGGCGGCGCGACCTATCGCGAGGCGCATCTCATCATGGAGATGCTGCACGATTCCGGCCTGGTCCGTTCGGTCGACATCGTCGAGCTCAACCCGTTCCTCGACGAGCGCGGCAAGACCGCGCGCGTCGCCGTCGAACTGGTCGCCAGCCTGTTCGGTCAGCAGATCACGGACCGGCCGACGCCGAGCAATGCGATCGTTCCGGATCAATAGAGCGGATGCCTCCTCACTCGACCTCGGTGAGCCCGAGGCATCCGCGATCTCGGGCTCAGTAGCGGGCGCCGTACATCTTCGACTCGACGAAGCCGAGCAGATCGTTCGGCGCAGGCCCTGTGGCGAGCCCGTTCTGATAGGCAACGCCGGCCACCGCGGCGCCGATATGGGCAGACACCTCGCGGATGCGCGGCAGCGCCGGGTAAAGGCTGCCCTGCTCAAGATCGGCGCCGGTGACGCAGTTCGCCAGGGTATGCGCGGCGGCCATGAACATCTCGTCGGTCACCAGCCGCGCGCCGCTGGCGATGGCACCCAGGCCGACGCCGGGAAAGATGTAGGAGTTGTTGCCCTGGCGCGGCACGAAGGTCTTGCCGTCGAGCTTGACCGGATCGTAGGGGCTGCCGCAGGCGAACAGCGCGCGGCCCTGGGTATAGCGATAGGCCGACTCCGCGGAGCATTCCGCCTTCGAGGTCGGGTTGGAGAGCGCGAAGATGATGGGTCGCTCGTTCAGTTCGGCCATGGCCTGCAGCACTTCTGGCGTGAAGGCGCCGCCGACGGCCGCCACGCCGATGATCGCGGTCGGCTTCAGCGTCCTGATCGCGGTCAGGAAGTCTGCGATCGGCGCCTGGTCGTGCGCATAGCGCAGCTTGTGGCCGTGCAGGTTCTCTCGCCCCTTGATGACGAGGCCGCGCGAGTCCGTCAGCCAGTTGCGCCGCAGCGCCTCTGCTTCGGACAGGCCCTCGGCCATCATGGCGGAGACGACGAGATCCGCGATGCCGGTGGCCGCCTCGCCGGCCCCGAGGAACAGCACCGTCTGGTCGCGGAGCTTGCCGCCGGTGATGCGCAGCGCCGAAAACAGGCCGGCAAGCGCCACCGCCGCCGTGCCCTGGATGTCGTCGTTGAAGACGCAGGCGTCGTCGCGATATTTGTGCAGCAGCTTGAATGCGGCGTGGTTGGCGAAGTCCTCGAACTGGATCAGCACGCCCGGGAAGGCGGCGCGGGCCGCGGTCATGAACTCGTCGACGAACGTGTCGTAGGCTTCGCCCGTAAGGCGCTTCTGGCGCAGCCCAATGTAGTAGGGGTCGGCCAGAAGCTCTTCGTTGTTGGTGCCGACATCGAGCATGACGGGCAGGCACTCTTCCGGATGGATGCCGGCGCAGGCCGAGTACAGCGACAGCTTGCCGACCGGAATGCCCATGCCGTTGGCGCCGAGATCGCCGAGGCCCAGTATGCGCTCGCCGTCGGTGACGACGATGAGCTTGGCGCGATACGGCCAGTTGGCGAGGATCTCCGCGATCCGGCCGCGGTCGTTGGCCGAGATGAACAGGCCGCGCGGACGCTGGAAGATCAGGCCGAATTTCTGGCAGGCGAGGCCGACGGTCGGCGTGTAGATCAGCGGCTGGATCTCGTCGATGTTGTCGCAGACCACCCGGAAGAACAGCGCTTCGTTGCGGTCATGCAGTGCGTTCAGTGCCACGTACTTCTCGAGGTCGCTGGACAGGCTGCGAAGATTGACCAGGATCCGCTCGGCCTGGGCCTGCATCGACATGACCCCGGCGGGCAGGAAGCCGCGCAGGCCGAGCGCATCGCGCTCCTGCTCGGTAAAGCCGGTGCCCTTGTTGAGCAGCGGATCGCGCAGCAGCGCGAGTCCGCGCGGAGAATAGGGGGGTAGCGTCGATGCGCTCATGCGTTGCGGCTGGGTCAAGGCAGTCTCCGAGGTCCTTTGTTCGAGCACCGCCATACCGGAGCGCGCCCGACGTTGATCGGCATCAATCGCGGCGGGATGGCGGGAACGGGACTGTTAACACAGTTTACGTTCCGCATTGCACCAATGACGTTGTGCAACTGCGTTGCAGCCCACGCAGAGGGAAATGCGATGGCCGCTAGGCGCGGCCCGTGACGAATGACCAAAGCAGCGCCAGCACGGCGATGGCCATGATACCTGTCCCCATCCACCCCAGGGCGATCAGCCAGGTCCGTCCGCGGAAGCGGCCCATCAGTCTGGCATTGGACACGATCACCATCATCATCGCCATGATCGGCACGGCGGCGATGCCGTTGAGCACGGCGCTCCACACCAGCATGTGGATCGGGTCGATGCCGGTGAAGCCGAGCCCGAAGCCGATGATCGTGGCGGCAGCGATGATGCTGTAGAAGCCGACCGCCTCGTCTGGCTTGGCCTCCAGGGTCGCGTGCCAGCCGAAGATCTCGGCGACGGCGTATGCCGCCGAGCCCGCCAGCACCGGGATCGCCAGCATACCGGTCCCGATGATGCCGAGCGCGAACAACAGGAAGGTGAAGTCGCCCGCGAGCGGGCGCAGGGCTTCGGCGGCCTGCGTCGCCGAGTCGATCCTGGTGATGCCATGCGCGTGCAGCACCGTGGCGGTCGTCACGATGATGAAGAACGCGATCGCGTTCGAGAAGATCATGCCGATCGTGGTGTCGATCCTGATCCGTCGGAGGTCGGGGTGGTCCTTCTTCGACAGCTCGCGCAAGGGACGGTCGACCTTGCCCTGGTTCATCTCCTCGACCTCCTGCGAGGCCTGCCAGAAGAACAGGTAGGGGCTGATGGTGGTGCCGAGCACAGCCACCACCGTCAGCAGATAGTTGGCCTCCGTCGAGAAGCTGGGCCAAACCGCCGCGAGCAGCGCCGTGCTCCAGGGCACTTTGACCATCAAGGCGGTCGCGACGTAGGCGAACAGGCTGAGGGTCAGCACCTTGATGAAGGGTGCGTAGCGGCGGTAGGGCAGGAATACTTGGAGCAGCGTCGAGCCGGCGGCGAAGATCAGCGCGTGCTCATGATTGAGACCGCCGATCACCAGCGACAGCGACTCCGCCATCGCCGCAATGTCGGCTGCGATGTTGAAGGTGTTGGCGCCGACCAGGAGCGCGACGAGGCCGAAGACGATGCCGCGTGGCGCAAGCGCGGTGATGTTGGCCGCCAGCCCTTTGCCGGTGACACGGCCAATGCGCGCGCTCACCAGCTGGATCGCGATCATGAAAGGCGCTGTCAGAAAGACCGTCCACAACAGCCCGTAGCCGAACTGCGCGCCGGCCTGGGAGTACGTCGCTATTCCCGACGGATCGTCGTCGGCGGCACCGGTCACGAGACCTGGACCCAACAGCCGGAATACGCTCCAGAGCGACCGTTTCGGCTTGTTCGGTTCAGATGCAATGGTCGTGGCCATGGCAGCGCTCCCCCGGCGGTGTATGTCTCTCGAAGTCGCACGACCCCTTTTTGTTCCCGGCTCCGGAACCGGAGGAGATTACCAGCGTTCCAGATCACGTCGGATTTCGACCAGGGGGAGCGCGTGCCGGACCAGCGACAAACAGGGCACGATCAGGAGCTCGGCATGGCCGAGCGCGAGAGGCTTTTTTCCGGAGGCAGTGAGCTGGCCGGACTGATGTTGCGGTTCGATTGGGAGAGCACCTCGATCGGACCGCCGGCGCGTTGGCCGCAGAGCCTGAAGACGGCCGTCAGGATCATGTTGACATCCCAACAGCCGATCTGGATCGGTTGGGGCAGGGAGCTGATCTATCTCTACAACGATGCTTACAAGACCATCATCGGCGGCAAACATCCGTGGGCTCTCGGCCGACCGATCTCTGCAGTCTGGCACGAGATCTGGGAGGACATCGGTCCGTTGCTGGCCAAGGCCGGCGGCGGTGATCAGGGCACCTATGTCGAGGCGCAACTCCTGATCATGGAGCGCAACGGCTTTCCCGAGGAGACGTACTACACATTTTCCTACAGTCCCATTCCGGACGACGATGGATCACCCGGAGGAATCTTCTGCGCGAACACCGATGACACTCAGCGCGTGATCAGCGAGCGCCAGCTCTCGTTGCTGCGCGAACTGGCAAATGCCGGGGCCGGGGCCCGCAGCATCGATCAGGCCTGCGCAAGCTGCGCGGACGCCTTGGCGCGGGAGTCGCGCGACCTGCCGTTCGCAATGATCTACATGACCGACCCGGACGGCGAGGCGGCGCGACTGGAGGCCCTGACCGGCATCGACCGCGATCATCCTGCCGTTCAGCCGAGGCTGAGAATTCAGCCGGAGGGAACGTGGCCTCTGGCTGAAGCGCTGAAGCTGCAGGATGCGGTGCTGGTTCGTGACCTTCCGCGGCGGTTCGGCCTCAGTTTTCCGACCGGCGGATGGCGTCAGCCGCCACAGCACGCCGTTGTGCTTCCGCTGCCCGCGTCGGGGGAAGCCGGACGGGGCGGATTCCTCATCGCAGGTCTCAATCCGTTCCGTCTCTACGACGAGAGCTATGCCCGCTTCCTGAACCTCGTCGCGGGGCAGATTGCAGCGGCCGTCAGCAATGGCGGGGCCTATCAGGCAGAGCGCCGTCGGGCGGAAGCGCTGGCCGAAATCGACCGCGCCAAGACGACGTTCTTTTCCAACATCAGCCACGAGTTTCGCACGCCGCTGACGCTGATGTTGAGCCCGCTGGAAGACCTGCTCGGCCGCGACGAGGCCCAACTCACCTCCGACGCGCGATCCGTCCTCAGCCTGATCCACCGCAACGGCATTCGCCTGTTGAAGCTCGTGAACACTCTGCTCGACTTTTCGCGCATCGAGGCCGGCCGCATGACCGCGCACTTCGAGCCGATCGATCTTGCGGTTTTCACGGCCGAGCTCGTGTCCAACTTCCGCTCGGCGACGGATCCTGCCGGCCTGCGCCTCACCATCGACCCAACGCCCCTGTCCGAGCCGGTGTATGTCGACCGCGACATGTGGGAGAAGATCGTTCTCAATCTGGTGTCGAATGCGTTCAAGTTCACCTTCGAAGGTGAAATCGCGGTGTCGATCGGCTTGTCCACTGACGGCAATCATGCCGAGCTCAGGGTTCGCGACACCGGCACCGGCATCCCGCCCAGTGAACTGCCGCACCTGTTCGAACGGTTCCGTCGCATCGAAGGCGCGCGCGGCCGATCCTTCGAGGGCAGCGGCATCGGTCTCGCTCTCGTGCAGGAGCTGGTGAGGCTTCATGGAGGGGAGATCGCTGTAGACAGCGAGCTCGGTCGCGGCTCGGTTTTCACCGTGCGAATTCCGCTAGGCTCGGCGCATCTGCCAGCGGGCCAGATCGGACCTTCCCGTGTCCTGGCCGTTACCAACGTCCGTGCCGAAGCCTACATCGAGGAGGCGCTCGGGTGGTTGAACGGCGGTGTGCCGTTCGAGCTTCCTCACCCGTCATCATCCGACGACCTGGGAGTTCGCTCCGCGACGGCATCGGCCCGTGATCGCGTGGTGCTCGCGGACGACAATCCTGATATGCGCGACTACGTCCGCCGTCTGCTCGGCGAGGATTATGACGTGGAGGCGGTCAGCGATGGCATGGCGGCCCTGGAGGCCGTCCGACAGCGCCGCCCCGATCTCGTGCTGACCGACGTCATGATGCCGGGGCTCGACGGCTTCGGCCTGCTGAAAGCGCTGCGTAGCGATGCGCAGCTTCGCGACATTCCTGTGGTCATGCTGTCGGCGCGCGCCGGAGAGGAGGCCAAGGTCGAGGGGCTTGATGCCGGGGCGAGCGACTATCTCACCAAGCCGTTCAGCGCGCGCGAGCTGCTGGCGCGGGTGCGCGCCAATATCGATCTGTCGCGGGTGCGGCACGAGGCCGAGATCGCGCTGCGTGAGCTGAACGAGCGTCTGGAAACGCAGGTCTCCGAGCGTACCGCGGAGCTGCAGGCCAAGGAGGCGCGGCTGCGGACGATCTTCGAGGCGAGCTACACGTTCCAAGCGCTGCTCTCGTCCGATGGGACGCTTCTGGACGCCAATGCGACCTCGCTCGAAGCGATCGCTGCGCCGCTGCACGAGGTCGCAGGGCTGCCATTCTGGGAGACGCCGTGGTTTGCGGGTACGCCCGGCATGCCCGAGGTGATCAGATCCCTGGTCGACGCCGTCGCTCGCGGCGACGGGGCGCGCCAGGAGCTGCAGCTCGAACTGCCGGTCGGCGGCTCGCGCTGGTTCGACTTCCAGATGCGGCCGGTGCGGGACGAGACCGGACAGGTGGCCGCCATCGTGCCCGAGGCGGTCGAGCTGACCGAACGGCGCACGGCGGAGGAGGCATTCCGCCAGGCCCAGAAGATGGAGGCGATCGGCCAGCTCACCGGCGGCGTCGCGCACGACTTCAACAATCTGCTGACCGTGATCCGGTCGTCGGCCGACCTGTTGCGCCGGCGCCAGCTGTCCCCGGAGCGCATGCGGCGCTACGTGGATGCGATCTCGGACACGGCGGATCGCGCCGCCAAGCTCACCGGACAGTTGCTCGCTTTCGCGCGGCGGACGCCGATGGAGCGCCGCGTCTTCGATGCCGCGGGGCATATCGAGCGGATCGAAGAGATGCTGCAGACCGTCCTCGGAGCGCCGGCCGTGATCGAACTCGACCTCGCATTGCGGCCGCTTCCGGTCGACGTCGACATCAATCAGTTCGAGACGGCGCTCGTGAACCTCGTCGCCAATGCGCGTGATGCGATGGAGGGGCAGGGCGTCCTGACCATTCGCGGCGAGATCGTCCGAGAGGACGGTCAGTCCGGGCAGTCGTCGTTCGTCTCCATCGCCGTCAGCGACACCGGATCCGGCATTCCTCCGGATCAGATCGACCGGATCTTCGAGCCGTTTTTCACCACCAAGGGCGTTGGGCGCGGCACCGGCCTCGGCCTGTCTCAGGTCTACGGCTTCGTTCATCAGTCCGGCGGACGGGTGCTGGTCGACAGTGAGCTCGGCAAGGGCACGAAGCTGACATTGTTGCTCCCGCTGACGCACAAGCCGCTGGGACCGCGCGAGCGGAGCGAGCAGGGTCCCGAACAGCTCGCCGCGCGCTGGAATGTGCTGGTCGTCGAGGACAATCCGGAAATCGGCGAGTTCTCCACGCAGTTGCTCGAGGATCTCGGCTACCGAACGGTGCTCGCGCGCAGCGGAACGGATGCGCTGCGGATGATCGACGAGGATCCCGAGAGCTTCGATCTCGTGCTCAGCGACGTCGTGATGCCCGGCATGGACGGGGTGACGCTCGGCCAGGAAATCCGCCGGCGGCTGCCGATGATCCCGATCGTGCTCAACAGCGGCTACAGCCATGTCCTCGCCGACGGCGACCGCCACGGATTCAGCCTGATCCAGAAGCCTTACTCGGTCGACGAGCTGTCGCGCGTGCTGCGGCAGGTCATGGCCGCGCGAGCCGCAGGCGCGAAGCCGGCGTCGTCGGCATGAGAACCGCGGCAGCTTTCCCCTGACCATGGTGGGCCTCGCGCGATCCGCACTTGAAGGATCGCGCCGGACCGGCGTATTTTCGGTCACCGGGGGAAGTCTCATGGCAGACGAGAAATGGCGGCTGCGTGGCGGTCGGGCGCAGCGGCGGATATTCGCTCTTGTCTCGGGCGCGGCGCTGGTGACGAGCGGCGGCGCCCTTGCCAAGGACGATGAGGCGGACGCGCCGGCGCCGGGCCTTGCCAACGTCTACATCGATTTCCGCACGAACTACGCCTATGTGCCCGGCGGAGCATTGTCGACGGGCCTTGGCGACACCTCCCTGTTCGGGACGCTGTCGCAGCTCGCGACCTTGCGCAAGCTGCTCGACCGTCCAGCCTTGCCAGGACGGCCGCAACTGTCGGCTCCGACCAACCAGGGCCTTGGCGTCGACGTCCCGCTCACGGTCGATCTCGGCGACGCGTTGTCGCTCTACGCGGGCTTCACCGGCAGCACGTCGTACAACGGCCTGTCCGGCTGGTCCGACGTGGCGGTCACGAGCTGGTTCCTCGGCTTCCAGGCCGATGTCTATCAGCAGAACGGCGGCGCGCTTCCGACGCTCACCTTGCAGTCGACGCTGACCCGGTCGGTGCCGGACGCGCCGTTGGCGACGACCTCGTTCAACACCGTCATCGAAGCCAAATACGCGCTCGATCCGGATGAGATGAAAGGCTGGCTCGCCGGCGTTCAATATACCCATGTCGAGGTCGACTCAGTGCTAGCGCATGTCGGCAGCACGACGGCGGGCTATGTCGGCGGCTTCTATCAGTGGGAGAACAACTGGAAGGTCTCCGCGCGCGTCGGCCTCCAGTCGTTCGGCGGTGCGCAGCTGCTTGCTGTCACGCCGATCGCGCCCTACACGCAGCCGCTGGTCAGGCTGGATCTCGACCGCATGGACGATGACGACAACCGGCTGTTCGGCATCACCGCGCAGATCGCCTGGGCGCCGAAGCCGGTCTACCAGCTGACGGTGAGAACGCCGCTCTACGCGATCAAGAACTGACGGGTTGATCGAAGCTTCGCGCCGGCTCGTGTCAGCGCATGCTCACGAACTTGCCCCAGAGGGCGGCCAGCAACGCGCCCGTCATCATGTAGTGCGGCTTGTCGCAGAACAGGCTGCCATATTGACAGACATCGGCGCCGACCGCTCCGAGCTGGTGCTGGCTCGCCACATAGAACAGGGCGGACAAGCCGGCGAGCACGACCGCAACGACATACATCGGAAGATCTCCTCCGCCGGCCGCGCCCGACGGGCTGAAGTTGCGTTGCCGGCCGGCGCAACTATCTGCGCTTGACACGTCGGGCAAATCAGGCGCATTTTGCCATCGTCGAAGAAATCATAGAGCCCGCGCCGCGAACTCGGCAGCGGGCTTTTTGTTCGCTCGGACCGGATTTGGAGCGGCGGTTATCGAAATCGCAAGGCCTGACTGCTGCATTTCGATCAAATTTGACACGTCGGGCAAATCACCGGCATAGTGTTATTATCGAATTTTCCGAAAATATGATGCCGGGTTGTCCGCGGGCATTTGACGTGAGCAGCGCAGGCCGGCATCGGCTGTCGACCATGATCGCCGGCAATTCATCGCGCGCCGGCGCGAAGACAACTTCGAACATCCGGTTACTCGCTGGCCCGCGCGAACGGGCCGGCGCGTGGGCGTGGCGACCGTCGCTCCGCCCGCAGCGGTCCCTTGCTTGAGCCGAGGGATAGGGTTCGCGCCTGAAACGATCGCGCGTTCGGCTGCGATCTGCCGCACTTTTCCTTCGCCCAGGAGAGAGAGGAAGATGACCGCCTATCTCATCGCGCTCGCCCTGATCGGCCTGGTGATGATCGCAGCCGCCGATGCGATCTCGTGACGATCACCAACCTCGCATTCACCATCCATGATACCGGACTTGACCATGTCGAAGACGATCACCGAAATGAGAGCCGATTTCCAGCACCTGCGGCGCTGGCGCAAGAGCGTGGAGCAGGCTCAGAGCTATACGTTCAAGGCCGTCATCACGGTCATCGCGACCGGTCTGATCGGTGCGATCTGGCTCGGCATCAAAGTCGTGCTCGGAAGGTGATGCCGTGCCAGCCAGGATCTCACGGCGAGGCCGCCGCTTCCGCATCAGGGAGGTCGACGCTTGCGAGCCTGACGTCCTCGACACCTTGAAGGAGCTCCATGCGCGCACATTCCTCGATTGCGCGCCTCTGCCCGATTTCGAGAGCGGACAATGGTGGATATCGACCGAGCTCGGACGGCCCGTCGCCTTTGCAGGAATGGTGCCGTCATCCCTCGGCAAAGGCATAGCCTATCTTTCGAGGGTTGGTGTTCTCCAAGAGCGCTGTGGTTACGGCCTGCAGCGGCGGCTGATGCGTGCGATCGAACTGCGCGCGCGTCGCTCGGGCCTGGATTGCATCGTTTCGGACACGACCTGCAACATCGTCTCCGCGAACAATTTCATTCGGTGCGGATATGTGTTGTTCCAACCGGGCCGGCCCTGGGCCTGGGGGAACTCGCTCTATTGGCGCAAGATGATCGGCCGGTGAGCTGTCGACCGACGCCTCATGCAGATTGCATTGCGCTGCAGCAGAATTAAGCCGGTCCGACAGCTCCGACCCGGGCTTTTTTTGCGGCTGTCGTTGAGCTAACCATGCGTTGTCGGACGTTGGAGACAAGCCGCGCCCGGCAGTTAACGGAAGATCGCTTCAGACGATCAAAGCAGCGGGAAGGACTCTGGGATGCCGGCCGAGGTCACCCTGCCAGAGCGTGCGCCACGGCCGCCTGACGCGCCAACCGCGCTGGCGGGTCTGCTGGTGATCGACTTCACGCGCGTTGTCGCAGGGCCGGCGTGTACACAGACGCTGGCCGATTTCGGCGCCGAGGTGATCAAGATCGAGCAGCCGCTCACGGGAGACGATACCCGCGCATACGAACACGCCGAGCTCGGCGGAGAGAGCGCGGCGTTCCTCAGCCTCAACCGGAACAAGCGCGGTATGGTGTTGGATCTCACGATACCGCAGGCCAGAGACGTCGCTCGTGCGCTGATCGCCAAGGCCGACATCGTCGTGGAGAATTTCTCGTCGTCCGTCATGGAGAGGTTCGGGCTGGACTATCAAACACTGTCCAGCACCAATCCCGGGCTGATCTATTGCTCGATCTCGGCCTACGGACGCTCAGGTCCATTCGCGTGGCGATCAGGGTTCGATCCAATCACCCAGGCGGAAAGCGGGTTCATGTCCCTCAACGGTTTCGCCGACGGTCCGCCGGTGCGGACCGGTCCTCCGATCGTTGATCTGGCCACCGGCATGTCCGCCTGCAATGCCATCCTGCTGGCACTTGCCGCCCGGCAGCGGCTCGGTCGCGGGCAGCACGTCGAAGTGGCGCTGTTCGACATCGCCTTGGCGATGACGGGCTTCTCCGGAATGGCGTATTTGATGAGCGGCGTGAACCCCACGCGAACGGGCAATTCGCCGAACGACTCTCCGACGGTCGGCGTCTTTGAAGCGTCAGATGGCCCGCTCTACATCGCATGTGCCAACGATCGACTCTACCGCCGGTTGGCAACGGAGGTACTTGGTCGTCCGGATCTCCTGAGCGATCCTCGCTTTGCCACGCGAAGAGCGAGATGGGTCAACCGTGCGCAACTGCGCGGCCTCATCGCCGACATCCTTGCCGCGGAACGGATGGATGTCTGGATATCTCGGATGAACCAGGCTGGAGTTCCGGTTGGACACGTTCGAACGGTCGAGCAGGCGTTCAACGCGGCCGAGGTCCGGATGCGCGACCGCACCTGTCGTATTCCGCACCCGACGGCAGGCTCGATACCCAACGTCGAGCCGGCAATCACCATGAAGCTCACACCGACCGTCGAGCCCACGGCGGCGCCGCGGCTGGGAGAGCATACGGCCGCAATTCTGCGCGACAGGCTTCGGTACACCGAGCAGGAGATCGAAGCCCTGCGTCAGGTAGGGGCGTTCGGACGCAACGATCCGGGAGCCTAAGGCATCGTCACTGGTGCCAGACACGGAAGAAGAGCGGCAGCGTCCTCAGCAGCCATCAGCCGGCTTTGGCCATCTCATCGTCTTCCGGTGAGTTCAGATACATGCCCGACATGGTGTCGACCCAGCACAGATGATCATGCACCTTCTTGACGCCAGAGATGTTCTCGGTGGCAACGATCGCCGCCTGCCGCGACCGCTCTTCGGTAATGACGCCGCTCAGATGAACGATACCGTCCTTGACGATGACGGACAATCCGAACGGGCACCAGTCGTTCTTCTCGAGGGCGTCGATCACGCGGTTGCGGATGTGATCGTCGTCGGCC
The DNA here is from genome assembly GCF_032484415.1 of Bradyrhizobium sp. SZCCHNS30572. Lineage (NCBI taxonomy): Bacteria > Pseudomonadati > Pseudomonadota > Alphaproteobacteria > Hyphomicrobiales > Nitrobacteraceae > Bradyrhizobium > Bradyrhizobium sp. SZCCHNS30572. The sequence goes on from NZ_JAUESY010000012.1 coordinate 144,950, forward strand.
GTTGGATCTGGAACCTGCCGCCCGAGCGCGGCAACCGCTTGCAGCAGGTTCGCCCGTGACACGATGCCGATCACCCGGTCTCCCTTGACCACGGGCAACCGCTTCACGTGGTTCTTTTCCATCAGTTCCACGATCTCAGCCAGCGCGGCGTCTTCGGTGATCGTCAAGGGAGACTTGGTCATCACCTCTGACACTTTGCGACCATGCTCGTGGACGAAGTCGGCGGCCGACTTTCCGGGCCCGAGAATGAATCGCAGCCAACGGCCGCGCTTTCGCCCAGTGCCGATCTCCGTTCGGCGAATGAAATCGCCTTCCGAGACGACGCCCACCAGCTTTCCGCCGGGGTCGACCACTGGAAGGCCGCTGACGTGCCGTTGAAGCATGATATTTGCCGCATCCACGATGGAAGTGTCAGGGGTCACAGTGATGACGGGACGGGTCATGATCTGATGGGCGCGCATGGCGAACTCCAATGTCAAAGGCTAAGAAAAAGTAACCCGCTGCGACGGTCTTGAATTGACGCAGGTCAAAGGAGGTGCCGCCGCCGTCATTGACGCAGCTCAAGGTCTTGGCATTGAATTGCAGCTATAAAGCATTCTGATCCAGCGAGAGGAGAGGTGCCCATGTCCGAGTTCTCCGGGACCAAGATCCTGGCCGACGAAACGGCCGAACTGTCCGAACGTGTCGCTCTCTCCAACAAGCACGCACTTGAGCTGCTAGTTGGTTCGCAGCAGATCGTCATGGAGGAGGTTCTGTTTGCCAGCAACGAAGTGCTGGATCGCGCGCGTACGGAGACGCATCTGCTGGCCGAGTTCGTGTCGAAGCTGGCTGGCGTGCATTCCGTGATGGGAATCCAGGCGATGGTTCAGGAATGTGGACGGCATCAGATTGATTTCGTCAGGCGGGATTGCGATCGACTCTTCAAGCACGGGCAACGCCTGATTGATGCCAGCGTGAATCTTATGGGGCAACGGTGGCGAAACTGAAGAGTGCGGGTGTGTCGCGTCTCGAGGCGCGGGAGCGTGAGAGAATAACCGACAACGACCGGAGCAAGGCCGTTGTCTCCGTAGAGACCTCTTTGAAGCCGGCGGGGGGGCTCGCTACATCGAACGCAAGGTCGCTCTGTCAGGAAGCCGACGCGGGCTCCGGGGCATTTCGGCGCGAGGACCACGAGCTGGACAAGGCGTTCAGCGCGATGCTGGCTCGACTCACCGCGGGGATATCGCCGGCTGCTCTGTCGATGGCGTATCTGGATTGGGTGTGCCATCTGGCGGCTGCGCCTCAGCGTCAAATCGAGATCGTCCGAGACGCCTGGAACGGCGCGAAGCTGGTTGCCGAACGGTCATTGCATTTTGCGGATCCCAATCGCGGTCCTTGGGATCTGATCAGGCCGCAGGCCAACGATCATCGCTTTTCCAAGCCGCAATGGACGGCCCAACCGTTCAACTTGTTCGCCCAGGCGTTCCTGCTTGGAGAAGATTGGTGGCACAAGGCGACCACCGGCATTCGTGGTGTCGACCCCGCCAACGAAGCCGTCGTCGACTTTTCAATTCGTCAACTGCTCGACATTTTAGCGCCATCGAACTTTGCAGCGACCAACCCGGAAGTTCTGGAAAGGACGTTTCAAAGCGGTGGCGAGAACCTGATCTTCGGCTGGCAGAACTGGCTCGCCGATATCATGCAGGTGATGCAGCCGGGAAAGATATCGAGCAATGGTGAGTTCGTCGTCGGCAAGACTGTCGCGACCGCACCGGGCAAGGTTGTGCTTCGCAATCAGTTGATTGAGCTGATTCAATACATGCCGACGACCGAGAAGGTGCGACCAGAGCCGGTCCTGATCGTACCGGCTTGGATCATGAAGTATTACATCCTGGATCTGTCGCCGCACAATTCGCTGGTCCGATACCTGACCGACCAGGGCTTTACGGTTTTCATGATCTCCTGGCGAAACCCCGGAGCGGAAGACCGGGATCTTGCGTTTGACGACTACCGCTCGCTGGGCGTCATGGCTGCCCTGGACATGATCGGAACGATCATTCCGAATACGCCGGTCCATGCCGCAGGCTATTGTCTCGGGGGAACGCTTCTTTCGATCACGGCGGCAGCCATGGCACGGGATGGCGACCAGCGTCTGAAGACAATCACGCTGTTTGCGGCCCAGACCGATTTCACGGAAGCGGGAGAGCTGACGCTCTTCATCAATGAAAGCCAGGTCGCCTTTCTCGAAGACATGATGTGGGAGCGTGGATATCTCGATACCACCCAGATGGCGGGCGCATTTCAATTGCTGCGCTCCAACGATCTGATCTGGTCTCGTGTCTCGCGCGACTATCTTCTCGGCGAGCGCGCAAACCCGAGCGACTTGATGGCATGGAACGCAGATGCGACGCGGCTGCCGTATCGGATGCACTCCGAATATCTGCGCAAGCTCTTCCTGAACAACGATCTCGCCGAGGGGCGGTATCGGGTCGAGGGGAAGCCTGTTTCGCTCTCCGATATCCACACGCCGATGTTCGTCGTCGGGACGCTGCGTGATCACGTTGCGCCTTGGAAATCGACGTACAAGGTCCATTACGAGGTTGATGCTGACGTCACTTTCGTGCTCGCGAGCGGCGGCCACAATGCCGGCATCGTGTCGCCGCCGGGCGAGCAGGGGCGCTCCCATCAGATGCGGACCAAGGCTGCCGACGCTCCTTATCTCGGGCCGGACGAGTGGCAGAGCAGCTCTCCAAAGCTGGAGGGATCGTGGTGGCCGGCCTGGACAGCATGGCTCGGACAGCAGTCGGGAGCGCCGGGCGCGCCGCCGCAACTCGGGACAGATCGTTCGAATGATCTCGGAGACGCGCCGGGCGACTACGTGCACACGTGATCGCCGCATGTTGCGGCCAAGGAGCACCATCCCGTCGGGCTTAGGCGCTGGCCCGGAGCAATGAAAGGCTTCGGTCCAATGTCGTCTCAGCCGTGCCTGACGCATCGACCTGGAGCCAATCGAGACCACCGATATCGTAGTGTTCCTGATCCTCGGCAACCCCGACCGTTGCATCGGACGCATCGGCGACTCGATGGTGAATCCGCTCCTGCCGGCTGCGCAAATCTGCAACGAGGAAGAGGCCGGCAAAGGGCACCTTCAGCCGTTTCGCGAGATCATGGCTCTCCTGCCGTTCATCCGAACGTGCAAACACGGCGTCGATGATCACCGTGAAACCTTGTGAGAGCACGCGGCTGGCCCGCGTCGTCAACTCTCGATAGACTCGTGCACTCGATTCCGGCGTATAGGCCTCAGCTGGGAGGCGTTCGGTTTCCTTCACGCCAGACAGTTGCTTGCGCAGCACATCGCTGCGCAACACGATTGCTCCCGGTGGAGGAACCAAGAGAGGAGCGAGAGCCCGGGCGAGCGCAGATTTCCCCGTTCCCGACAGGCCTCCGACCGCGATCATCCTCGGCTCCGCCGGCCGAATCAGGCTGCGCGCGAGTTGAAAGTAGCTCTCTGCGGTCTCGATCGTTGCGGAGCGATCTGCGTCCGAGTGTTCAGCATCAAGGCGGTCGAACCTTGCGACAAAGACTTGTGCACGGATGGCGGCCCGGATCGCCATGAACAGAGGCAGAGCAGCCAATCCTTCGGTCTGGTCGGGCGCTGCGGTCGAGAGGTAGCGGTTCAAGAGGTGGCTTGCAGCGACCGGCTGCGCGAAGTGCAAGAGGTCCATCAGTGGAAAGGCGAGGTCGTACAGGACGTCGATCGTGGCTATTCGGTCGTCGAACTCGATGGCGTCGAACAGCACCGGCTTGTCGTCAATGAGGACAATGTTGGCCAGATGGAGGTCGCCATGGCAGCGTTTCACGTGCCCGTCCTTTGCACGTTGCTCGAGCAGGGGGCGGAGCCGCGCGAAGGCCGAGTGGCAAAGGACGCGGAGTTCTTCGACCTCCGTTTCGCCAAATCGCGAGACTGTCCGAAAGCTGGCGACGAATGCGTCGATCCAGATTGGAATGGACTCCGTCCACAGATTGGAGGAGCTCCGAACGGCGACTGCATGCGACGCTGCGATCGTCTCTGCCAGACGCTCGCCCAATCCGACGTCCAACTGCTGGCGGCGAGAAAGATGATCAAGCGTCTGGCTGTCATCGAAGCGACGCATCTCGACGGCATATTCGACCGGAGTGCCGGATCCACCGACATCGAATGACCCGTCGGGCGCCTTGGTGATGGCGACGACACGCAGATAGATGTCCGGAGCAAACGGGTGATTGATCTCCATTTCCTTTACACACGCGGCCTTACGCCGATCGAGCGTCGAATAGTCCAGAAATGGCAGCCGAACGGCGCGCTTGATCTTCAGGGCGCGGTCGCCGATCAGAAACACGGAAGCCGCGTGCGTGTCGATCCGGCGGACACCTGGATGTCGGGCGGTATTGCCCAAGAAGGAGAAGACCAGTTCCTGATCGGATGGTGATGCCATGGGCGGTGTTGCCGCGTTCAATTCAAAAGTCCGGGATGAGCACCGCCGCGCCGACGACGTCACCCCGCCTCAGGCGAGCCAGAACGTCATTTGCGTCGGACAGCGGATAGGGCGTCGTATGGGTCCGTATTTGAGCCTGCTGCGCGACTCGCAGGAAATCGAGACCGTCTTGCCGCGTCAGGTTGGCGACGGACACCACCTGGCGTTCTCCCCAGAGGAGGGAATACGGGAACGTCGGAATGTCGCTCATATGGATACCTGCGCAGACCACCCGGCCGCCCTTCCGAACAGCCCGCAGAGCGGCCGGAACAAGCTCGCCAGCCGGCGCGTAGATGACGGCCGCGTCCAGAGCAACATCGGGACGCTGGCCCGCCGCTCCGGCCCATGTGGCGCCAAGTTGGCGCGCCAAATCCTGCGCAGCCTCGTCGTGCTCGCGGGTGAACGCATAGATCTGGCGCCCCTGCCAGCGGGCCACCTGGGCAACGATGTGACCGGCCGCGCCGAATCCGTAGATGCCAAGCCTCTCGGCGTTCCCTGCCATGACCAGGGATCGCCAGCCGATCAGGCCGGCGCACAACAGCGGTGCGGTGGCGATGTCGTCCTCCAGACCTCCGAGCGGGAACGCATAATTTGCGTCGACGACGGTGTGGGTCGCATAGCCGCCATCGCGCGTATAGCCGGTAAACGTCGGCTGGTCGCAGAGATTTTCCATACCAAGTGCGCAGAACGTGCAGTGGCCGCATGTATGCCCCAGCCATGGAATTCCGACCCGCTCGCCGAGCCTGTGCGTCGTCACACCAGGACCAATCTGATCGACATGACCGACGATCTCGTGTCCGGGGATGATCGGATACCGGATGTCGGGAAGCTCACCGTCGAACACATGCAGGTCAGTGCGACACACACCGCATGCCCTGACCTTGACGCGGATCTCACCGGGACCAGGATCGGGGTCCGCGAGTGTCTCGGGCTGCAGAGGCGCTCCAGGCTTTCGCAGAACCATCGCTCGCATCGGAGATGCCTCCCGGACGAATTTGCAGGGTAATAAGATAATCAGCCCGGCAATCGTTTGATGCTCATCAAGGACTTGGTTCGAATACTGCGGCCTACCGAGCAGAGCCGGCAGGTGCGGTCGGGGAACGGAGCGGTATTGCATCCGTCACTATGCTGGGATGATAAGTCGCGCTAGACCCGCTGCGGATTGAAACTAAGATCAATCTCCGGGATTCACCCGCCTTTCACCAACTGATGTTGGACGTGCAAATGTCGACCTACCGATTGCGGAACCTGCTTTTGCCTCGCTCCATCGCTCTGATCGGAGGGAGTCCGCGACCGAACTCGGTAGGGAAGGCCATTCTCGACAATATCGTCAAGGCGCGGTTCGAGGGCAAGCTTGGCCTGGTCAATTCCCGCTATCGGGAAATATCCAACATCGCAGCCGTTGGCAGTCTCGCCGAATTGGCGTTTGTGCCGGAACTTGTGGTGATCACGACGCCACCCCCTTCGATCCCGGATCTCATTCATCGCGCAGGCGCGTTGGGGACGGCAGGGGCTCTGATCATTACCTCGGGTCTCGGGCATGGAGAGGGGTCGCTCGCTGACCAGGCCGAGAAGGCAGCGCAGAAATACGGCATGCGTCTCATTGGGCCGAACTGTCTCGGCATCATGATGCCGACCATCAAGCTCAATGCGAGCTTTTCGGCGCACATGCCGGTTGCAGGCAGCCTGGCGCTCATTTCACAGTCCGGCGCTATCGCGGCGGGGATGGTAGATTGGGCTGCTCAGCGCGGTGTTGGGTTTTCTGGAATCGTCTCGATCGGCGATCAGTTGGACGTCGATCTCGCAGATCTACTGGACCACTTCGCGCTGGACGGTGGGACCCGCGCGATCCTGCTCTACATCGAAGCCGTCAAGGACGCTCGAAAGTTCATGTCCGCGGCGCGAGCGGCGGCAAGGGTCAAGCCGGTTGTGGTCGTGAAATCGGGCCGCGGTGCCGTCGGTGCGCAAGCTGCCGCGACACATACGGGCGCGCTGGCGGGAGCGGATGCCGTCTACGATGCGGCTTTTCGCCGGGCCGGCGTTCTGCGGGTCTCCGATCTGCGCGAGTTGTTCGACTGCGCCGAAACGCTGGGGCGGGTGGAGTCGCCCATGGGCAAGAGGCTCGCCATTCTCACGAATGGCGGCGGGATCGGCGTGCTCGCCGTGGATCGACTGGTCGAGCTCGGAGGCGTGCCTGCCGCACTCTCGCCGGTCGTCCACGACAAACTCGACGCCATCCTGCCGCCGACCTGGTCCGGATCCAACCCGGTCGACATCGTCGGCGATGCCGATGCCGCACGCTACACGCTCGCGCTCGAGGCGCTGCTCGCCGATCGAGCGAACGATGCAATTCTCGTCATGAACGTTCAGACCGCGATTGCATCCGCGAGCGCCATTGCCACGGCTGTCACCGAGTTCGTCAGTACCTATCGAAAGCAGCACCGGCGCTGGGCAAAGCCGGTTCTGGCGGCATGGGTCGGTGCGGAGCAGTCGGTCATCGAGACCTTGAGCGGGGCAGGAATTCCGAACTACCCAACGGAGGATGACGCCGTTCGCGGCTTCATGCATCTCGTTCGTCATCGGGAGGTGGTCGAATCGCTTGCCGCTGTGCCGCCGGCCATGCCGAGCTCTTTTGCGCCCGACGTCGAGGCAGCCCGCAGAATTGTAGCGACAGCCCTCGCCGACGGGCGGACCTGGCTCGATCCGGTCGAGATCAGTCGCCTGCTGGAGGCCTATGATATTGCGATGGTGCCGACGTTCGCTGCGTCCTCGGTCGACGAGGCGGTCGGATATGCGGAGCAGTTGTTCGCTCAAGGCACAACTGTCGTGCTCAAGATCTTGTCGAGAGATATCATTCACAAATCCGACGTCGGCGGTGTCGTGCTCAATCTCACTACGGCCGAGGCCGTGCGTAACGCCGCGAACGAGATCATGGCCCGCGCGAAGGCCGTTCGGCCCGACGCACGGATTTCCGGCGTGATCGTGCAAGCCATGATCGTCCGCGCCAAGGCGAGGGAGCTGATCATGGGCATTGCCGACGATCCGACCTTCGGAACCGTGATCGTGTTCGGCAGAGGCGGTACCGCCGTCGAGATCATCAACGACAAGGCGCTCGGTCTGCCTCCGCTCGATCTCCATCTGGCGCGAAACCTCATCGAGCGGACGCGCGTCTCACGATTGCTGCGCGCCTATCGTGATGTCCCAGCGGTCAAGCCCGATGCAGTCGCACTGGTGCTGGTCAAGCTTGCGCAGCTTGCAGCAGATGTTCCCGAGATTCGCGAACTCGACATCAATCCGCTGCTCGCCGACGAGAGCGGCGTCATGGCCGTCGATGCGCGCGTCGCCGTCGGCAGGGTTCCGCCGAAATTCAAAGGCTCTGGTCCGTCGAATTTCGCCGTTCGGCCCTATCCGAGCCAATGGGAACGGCATCTCCAGGTCAAGGACGGCTGGCGGATCCTTGCGCGGCCGATCCGACCCGAGGATGAGCCAACCATTCATGAGTTCCTCAAGCATGTCACTGCGGAGGACCTGCGTCTTCGATTCTTTGCCCCAATGAAGGAGTTCACGCACGAGTTCATCGCGCGCCTGACGCAGCTCGACTATGCGCGCGCGATGGCTTTTGTAGCTCTCGATGAAGCGACAAACGAACTGGTCGGCGTCGTGAGGATTCACTCCGACTCGGTTTACGAGAGCGGGGAATACGCGATCCTGTTGCGGTCGGATCTCAAGGGACGCGGACTCGGCTGGGCATTGATGCAGCTGATCATCGAATACGCCAAGTCGGAGGGCCTGAAGATGATCTCCGGCGACGTCCTGCAGGAGAATGTCGTCATGCTGGAGATGTGTAGGAATCTCGGTTTCGAGGTCAAAACCGATCCAACCGAGCGCGACCTTTGCAATGTCAAACTCAGGCTCTAAGCTCAGATCTTCGGTGTCCTCTCACCCGGTCCATCGGTTCAGGTCGGATGGTGGTCGTCATTGGACGGCGGACTCGCCGCCTCGCCTTCGGAAGCGCCATGCGAGCGGAGAGTTCTGATGATCATCGTCGCAATGGGAACGATGAGCAGCGGAATGAGGCTGTTGAGCGGATGGTTGACCACGCTCGAGATTCGGGACTGCAAAGCTCGTGCTTCCAATTGCAGCGAGTCCATTGCCGAGGAGTGAATCTCGTTGGCTAGTTCGAGTTCCCGGCCGGACGGTGCACGGGATGCGATGATCAGCAGGATCGCCGCAATCGCGATATTGCAGGCTCCGAGTGCCGCGGCTGCCACGACCGCGGAGGTGACCTGGACCAATGCAAGATAGGCCGCCAGCTCGAACATCAGGAGGCCAAAGACGGCGATCAGCGCCGCAAAGGCCCGGAGGCCAAGCCCGACGAGCAAGTGCCGAAGCCTGATGTCGGCAATGACCCGGTCCGTCCGCCAGAGAAGGCGTAAATGTTTAACGACATTTTCGGTATCCACTTAAGTTCTCCGCAGCAGGAGGCCAACGGCAAGCCCGAGGGCGAAGGCCGAAGCCGTCGCCACGATCGGACGATCCCTGATCATTCGTTCCACCTGAACGTCTGTCTCGCTTAGACGCATGTCTAGCGCCTCGATCGCTGCAGCGAGCATTCCGGCGGCTGGTTGCGCGTCCGGGTTGTCACGCGGCGTACCCGCGCCCCGCAACAGCTGGCTTAGCTCTCGCGTCAGGCTCTCCAGCTCGGTCCGGAGGGGCGTCGGGTCGATGGCCATGTTTTGTCCTTGCGTCAAAATCACTGTAGAACGTAGCTCGGCACGATGCTTGATTTCGCTCAACCCGTTGCGCTGACGGGATTGACGCAGATCAAGCGAGGCAGATCGGCGCGATTTAGGAACGGGTGTGCCTCGGCACGCCGACTGAGGGAGACATCCAATTGCGTGCTCATCCGGGACTGACCGCGGCGACGACGGAGGATGTGCTCGAGCTTCGTCCGAGCGGATCATGGGTGTCCCTGAACGTGGCAGAGCTCGAGAGCTTGACCAGCTCTGTCGGCAACAGCATCAACAGCGCGACCGCCGTGAAGCTCGATCTTGGGGCCGTCAGCGAAATCGATACCGTCGGTGCTTGGTTGCTTGAGAAGCTCGGCCGCCGGGCTGCTGCGGGCGATCGTCGGGTCGAGATGATCGGGGTAGCAGAAAACTACATCGGCCTCGTCGAGGAGGTCCGGCAGGTCAATCGACGAGTCGTCGAGCCGGCACCGAGACTTAACCCGATCCTCGCCAAACTCACCGACGTCGGTCGTTCGAGTCTGGGGGCCGCCCAGGACATCAAGGTGTTTCTGGACATGTTGGCCGCGCTGTTCTTTGCGCTGCTGCGCACGCTGCGCCGGCCTCAATCTCTGCGCGTGACCTCCCTCGTCTATCAGATGTACCGCATCGGGTGGCAGGCCATTCCAATCGTGGTGTTGATCACATTCCTGATCGGCGCCATCATCGCCCAGCAGGGGATCTTCCATTTTCGACGTTTCGGTGCCGAGTCTTACGTCGTCGACATGGTCGGAATTCTGGTCCTGCGCGAGCTTGGCGTTCTGATCGTCGCGATCATGGTGGCAGGGCGGTCGGGAAGCGCCTACACGGCCGAGCTTGGATCGATGAAGATGCGCGAGGAGATCGACGCGCTGGTGACGATGGGACTTGACCCTGTCGAGGTGCTGATTCTGCCCCGTATCGTTGCGTTGATCTTGACCTTGCCAATTCTCGCCTTCATCGGCTCGATGGCTGGCCTGTATGGAGGAGGGCTGGTGGCCCAGCTCTATGGCGGCATGGGACCGGCAATCTTCATCGCCCGGCTACACGATGCCATCTCGGTGACGCACTTCGAAGTGGGAATATTGAAGGCGCCGTTCATGGCCCTGGTGATCGGCATTGTTGCCTGCAGTGAGGGACTTCGTGTGAAAGGTAGTGCCGAATCGCTGGGGCAACAGACTACGACATCCGTGGTGAAATCCATTTTCCTGGTCATCGTGCTCGATGGTCTTTTCGCCGTGTTTTTTGCGTCCATTGGAATGTAGCGATGGATGATCTTGGCGTGTCCAGCGCGATCCGCGTGACCGATCTCGTTGTCGGGTTCGGCCGGCAGCTCGTTCTGAACAATCTTTCGCTCGACGTTCGTCGCGGTGAGATTCTCGGGTTGGTTGGCGCGTCAGGCGGCGGAAAATCCGTCCTGATGCGGACGATCATCGGACTCATTCCTCGGCGCAGCGGGACCATTGAGGTCATGGGGACAACCGTTGGGGGCGCCGAGGAGCGGACGACGCAGGCTGCAGCGAAGCGCTGGGGAATTCTGTTTCAGCAGGGTGCTCTGTTCTCGTCACTGACGGTCAAACAGAACGTACAGTTTCCGCTGCGCGAGAGCCTGCAGATGTCGCAGGAGTTGATGGATGAGATCGCGATAGCCAAGCTCGAAATGGTCGGCCTTCGCGCAGAGGACGGTGATAAATTCCCAGCCGAGCTATCCGGCGGCATGACGAAGCGCGCCGCGCTGGCGCGCGCCCTCGCTCTCGATCCGGCGATCGTATTTCTTGATGAGCCGACCTCCGGCCTCGATCCGATCTCCGCCGGCGACTTCGACGCCCTGATCAAGACGCTCCAGCTGACGTTGGGATTGACGGTGTTCATGGTGACCCATGACCTCGCCAGCCTCAACACGGTCTGCGACCGTGTCGCTGCGTTGGCCGATGGCAGGATCGTGGCGATTGGTCCTATGAGCGACCTCCTCCGATCAGAACATCCATGGGTCAAAGCCTATTTTCACGGCAAGCGATCCCAGATGCTGCAACCAAAAGCGAGTTGAAAGATGGAAACCCGTGCGCCCTTCGCTGTCATCGGCGGCTTCGTGCTGGCGGCCATCGTCGCGATCTTTGGCTTCGTTTACTGGCTCAACAACACCGGAGGACTCGGGCCTCGCACGACCTATCACGTGCAGTTCGAGGGCTCGGTGCCCGGCCTGCTGGTCGGGGCTGCCGTTCTGTTCAACGGAATCCGGGTCGGCGAGGTGACTGAGCTCGGTCTGGCGCCGAACGATCCGCGTCGGGTCAACGCAACGATTTCCGTGGCGTCGACGACCCCGGTGCGCGCCGACACCAAAGTAGGGTTGGAATTTCAGGGGCTGACCGGAGTGCCGGTGATCGCGCTGGAGGGCGGCGCGTCTGCAGGAGCGGCGAGTGCCGTATCGACCTTGATTGCAGAACCAGGCGCCGGACAAAGCATGACGCAGGCCGCCCGGGACGCCCTGCGGCGTGTCGACGCAGTTCTTGCGGAGAATGCCGGGCCGCTCAAAGATACGATCGCTAACCTCAAGACATTCTCGGACGGCCTCGCGCGGAATACCGGCAAGCTCGATGGAATCGTCTCGGGTCTGGAGAAAATGACGGGAGGCGGTGCTCCAGCACAGAAAGTCACCTATGATCTGAGCGCGCCAAGAGAACTGGGGCCGGTCAACAAGACCATCAAGGGTCAGCTCTCGATACCTGAGCCCACGGCCGTGGCGATGCTGCAGACTCAGCGCATGCTGTTCACGCCCACAAAGGACTACCCCGGGTTCGGTGATTTCCTGTGGGCTGACAGCATCCCCAAGTTGCTGCAATCACGTCTGATCGATGCCTTCGAGAACTACGATGTGGCCCACGCTCCGCTGCGGACATCCGATCTGGGCCAGCCGGATTTTCAGCTGCTGATCGATGTCCGCCGTTTCCGGATCAATGGCGATACCGCCGCGGTGGAAATTGGCCTGTCGGCTCGCCTCGTCGACAAGAACGGCAAGGCCATCGCGTCTCGGCTGTTTGGCGAAAGCCAGCCCGTTGCCCGGCTTGATCCTGCTGATGCCGTGTCCGCCTTCGATGAGGCCTTCGGCCGGATTGCCAAATCGATTCTGACCTGGACGATACAGGCGCTCTGAATCGATCGGGCTATTCCAAGCTCTTCAAATACGAGAGCAGATCGTGGATCTGCGGCGGCGCAAGCTGGAATTGGGGCATGGCCGGGTGACCAGTCATGATCCCCTCCGCGAGCGCTTCGCCCAAAGATTCGATCGGGTAGCGGAGATGGAGGCTTCGGAACGGAGGAGCCGGTTCGAACGGGCTATCTCCCGTTCGACCAATGGCGTGGCATCGTGCGCAGTGGGCCTTCGCGAAAGCCTGTCCGCGTTGCTGCGCCGTCGACGTCGCGTATGACGGGGTCGCTAACGCAATCGCGGCGAGAAGGTGGCACAGAACAAGCCGCTGCATTCACGATATCCATTGGTTGGGAGTGGCGGCCACGATAGGGCCCGGATTGTTGGTTCGTTTGATTTGAATCAATCGGAACTTCGAGCGTCCGTTAGAATGCAATCATTCTCTTTGCGCTTGGCCCACCGGAGCCCCCGTATGAAGACGTCTCTTGTTGCAATCGATTTCCACGGGCAGGCCTGTGCCGATTGTGCCGTGCGGGGATTCAGTGTCTGTGCGTCGCTCGACCAGTTCGAAATGCGCGAATTCGAGCACCTCAGCCGCCGAGCGCATTTTGCGACCTGCGAGACGGTTTTCGCGCAGGAAGACACGTCGTCCTGCTTCTACAATTTATTGGATGGGGTAATGAGGCTCTACAAGCTTCTCCCCGACGGACGCAGGCAGATCGTCGGATTTGCGCTCCCCGGTGACTTCGTCGGCATGACGACGGAGGAACGGCACGGATTTTCGGCTGACGCGATCGGTCCCGTCACCGTCTGCCAGTTCGCGAAGGGACCGTTCGGACGCTTTGCCGAGGACAAGCCGAATCTGCTGCGCCGGATGAACGAACTGGCCGTGCAGGAGCTGAATCAGGCGCGTGATCACATGGTACTTCTTGGGCGCCGATCCGCCGAGGAGAAGGTCGCGACATTCCTCGTTGGCTGGAGGGATCGGCTGGTGGAGCTTCGGGGGCCCTCTAACATGGTACCGTTGCCGATGAGTCGGCAGGATATCGCTGACTATCTCGGGCTCACCATCGAGACCGTCAGTCGAACGTTCACGAAGCTCGAACGGGAGGGCATCATCGCGATCCTGCCCGGGGGCGTCTCGCTTCGGGACTCGGCACGAGCCGAAGCAATGGCTGCTGCCTGACATCGTTGGCGAAATCCGCATTGCATTGATCTGGATCAAGGACTGTCGCGCAGCCGGTAGGGAACTGTATCTCAAACTCGAACAGGGGAGAGAGACATGCCGCTCGACGCTATGTTGGTCAGCTTTGCAGTTGTGGGGGTCTTTGTCGGGTTCGCCGCGGTCCTGCTTTGGGCTGATTCACAGACAAGGCATCGGGTGTGAGGTACAGGCTGCCCTTGGACTGCGGCATCTTGCGCTCAGAAGAGTAGCGCTGCTGGTCCGACGGGGCGGCTGGACGATTCCCACGCGCTGCACAATGTATGCCGGGCCCGTATCTGCGGCGGAAACGCCTCCGGCGTCGATTGGCACATGGCTTTGCCGTTGAGCGTTCGCCGCATTTTCCTGGACAATCCGCCGATCTGCCGTATTCCGAGGTGCAATGAAATCGAGGATCGGTGGTCGCAAGTCTGAGGGATCGTCTTTGCTGGTGGCTGTAGGCGTGTCCATAGTCCCCTGACATTCGCGGGGCTTTGGCCACCGGCTTTGGACCTCTCCCTTGGGCGGCGGTATTCGGACGCCTGGGAGATGCGGTGTGGCTGAGGAAAAGCGGGCGAGCGTCCGACCTACCAACAACGGCAAGCTGTCGGTGCTGCGTCAGCATCCGATTTTTCGTGAACTCGAGGCTGATGCGGTCGATCAGCTCTGCCGCTACGCCAAGCCGACATCGCTCAAGCGCGGTGCAACCATCTTCTCAAAAGGCGATCCCGGCTCGAGCTTGTATGCCGTGATCAGTGGCACCGTCAAAATCAGTGTCTCGTCGCCCGACGGCCGCAATGCTATCCTGAACCTGATCAGCGCCGGCGAGATATTCGGCGAAGTCGCCGTGCTCGACGGACGAGAACGTACAGCCGATGCAACGGCCAATACGAACTGCGAGATCCTGGTCATCGATCGGCGCGAATTCCTGCCGTTCGTAAAGAGCCAGCCGGTGCTGGCAATGAAGTTCATCGAGCTGCTTTGCGATCGGCTGCGCTGGACCAGCGACCAGGTCGAGCAGGTCATCCTTCAGGATCTTCCCCGCCGCCTTGCCAGTGCGCTGCTCGGCCTGACCGACAAGCGCAAGCTGGATGCCGCGAGCCGCACCATTGCCATCACGCAGCAAGAGATCAGCGAAATGGTCGGCATGACGCGGGAGAGCATCAACAAGCAGTTGCGTGCATGGGCCGCGCGGGACTGGGTCCGCCTCGAGCACGGGGCGATCGTGCTTCTGAACCCCGAGCCGCTACGCGGATTGGCGGAGGCTGGTCAAGACGAAGACGAGTAGGGGCGGCGAGGCATTTTCCGGCGTCCTACCTAGCCGATGATGGCCGTATCTCGCCGGCGGCGAGCTGGATTTCGGGGGGGCGGCGGACGACCAAATCCTTGGCCGGACCCGCTGGCCGTGGGGGATGGCCCTCGCGATAGGCGATCACGATGCAGAGCAGGATCAGCGAGAAGCCGAGCAGCGGCCCCGGGAATACACCACCCGCCATGAACAGCGCGCTGATCGAGATCGTCCCGCCGGTCGCGAGCGCGTGAAGGACGGCGTTAGGGCTTGGTGGCACCAGCACAACAGGACGGCCATCGCCTCGGGCCAGGAAGCGGCGCCGTTCAGGACGTAGCGGGTGAAGACCGCCCAAGGGATGACGGCTGAGATCAGCACGAGCGCCGTTACGCCCACGATGACGCAAGCGGGATACAGTGCATCCATCGCCCGGCGATAGAGTCCGGCCATCGTAAGCCTCCTGATCGTCCGAACCGAGCGTGCGGTCTATGCGATGTCCTGAATGCGCTTGATCATTTCTTGGTACTTCGGACCGTATTTGTCCCAGACCGGCTTCACGGCCTTCTGGAACGGCGCCTTGTTGGCGATTTCGACGATCTCGGAGCCACCGGCCTTGGCCTTCTCAATCGCTTCCCGCTCGTAGGCCTTCCAGAGTTCGCGCTCCTCCATCTGCGCTTCGCGCGCGAACTTCTTGATCAAGGTCTGGTCGTCGGTCGACAGGTTTGCCCAGGACCGCTTCGAGAACACGAGGATTTCCGGAATGACGAGATGCTGGGTGAGCGAATAGTACTTCGCGGCCGTGTAATGATTGCTGGAGACGTAGCTCGGCGGATTGTTTTCGGCCCCGTCGATCACGCCGGTCTGCAGCGCGCTGAAGACCTGATCGTAGCCCATCGCGACGCCGTTGCCGCCGAGCGCGTTCATCATGTCGATGAAGATGGGATTGCCGATCACGCGGATCTTCAGCCCCTTGACGTCCTCGACCGTCCTGATGGGCTTCTTGGTGTTGTAGATGCTGCGCGCGCCAGAATTCATCCAGCAGAGTGCGACGAGATTTGCGCTGGCATTGGCGCTGACGCGGTCCAGAAGGTCCTGACCGATCGGACCGTCCATCATCTTTTCAGAATGTTCGATGCTCTTGAACAGGAAGGGCATGTTGACGACGTTGACGTCGTCGACGATCGGGCCGAGCGCGCCGGCGCTGACCCGCAGTATCTGGATCGCCCCGATCTGGGTCTGCTCGATAGTCTCTTTCTCGCCGCCGAGCTGAGCGGAGGGATACATCTGGATCAACAGCCTGCCGTTGGTTGCCGCTGCAAGCTTCTTGCCGAGGTTTTCTGTTGCTGCAACCGTCGGATAACCCGGCGGCTGAACGTCGGATGCCTTGAACACCGCCTTCGATTGCGCAAGGGCGGCCGAGATCGGCGGCAGCGTTGCAACGCCCGCAAAGCCCACGCTCAGTCTGATGAAATCGCGTCTTTTCATGGCGTCTCTCCGACGGAATGATCGTGTCGCCGCAAGGTTCGATGCGATCATCTCGTTAGCCTGGTTGATCGAAATACTCCGGATTCTTGGTCTGAATTTCAGAGATGTCGTCGAGCAGGCGTTCCAGATGACTCGCCATGGCAGCCCTGGCACGATCCGGATCGCGCCGTTCGATGGCCTGGAGAATTGGTTCGTGCTCTGCGATCACTTCGGCCATCCGTCCGATCTGCGGCAGGGTCAGTCGACGATAGCGGTCGACGTGAACCTTGACCTGAACGATCAGCTTCCAGATCCCGGGATAGCCGGCGACCTCGGCGATGCCAGCGTGAAACATCTCGTCCGCCTGGTGGAAGGCTTCGCGATCCTTTGCGGCGCAGGCCTCGCGCTGACGTTCGAGGGTCGCATGCAGGTTGAGCAACTGGCTCGATGTCGCATGCTCGGCCGCCATCCGTGCGGTCGTCTCTTCGAGAGACTTTCGGATGATGATGGTCTCGGGGAGTGCTGCGACCGGAATGCGCGAGACGAAGATGCCGGACTGCGGAAATATCTCGACCAGCCCTTCGTCCGCGAGTTTCAGAATGGCCTCGCGGACCGGTGTCCTGCTGACGCCATAGGCCGTCGCGATCTGCGCTTCCGAAATCGGTTCGCCCGGCAGGCGCACGAGCGACACGAGTTCGGACCTGAGATCGGTGTAGATGCGTGACGCTGCTGTCGCGCCGCGGGGGCGACCATTGCGGCGCATGCGGGCGACCACGGGCCGTGGCGCTGCGGCCAATTTCCTCGGGGGTCGACCGGACATCTTCGTTTCCTCAGCTGATATATTAATATATGAAACTGGCTTTGCAATCGAAATTGCCGTCAGCTGAGGACTCGCGATGGTGCACTGCGCTGTACGCAGGCAGCAACCACGAGCACGCAACAGAGCCTATCGTCTTTTCTTGCCGTCTTCATCTCGCCCCTAACGCCGGATCGGCCGTTGTCGGCGGCGACTTGTCCACATCCAGAAGCAAATCTGCGGTGGAGCAGACACGCACGAATCTCGTTCGTGCGAATGCCTCGCGAATGCTCTCGGCGGATGCATTCTTTGATGCTACCAATCGGGCATGAACCAGCAGACTCGGGTCGATATCCGCCATTCTACCTGCCCGCACGATTGTCCGTCGGCCTGCGCGCTCGACGTCGAAGTGCTCGATCGGAAGACGATCGGCCGCGTTCGCGGCTCGAAACGGCAGACCTATACGGCTGGCGTGGTTTGCGCCAAGGTCGCGAGATATGCCGAGCGGATTCATCATCCTGAGAGGCTGATGCATCCGATGCGTCGCGTCGGCCCGAAAGGCTCAGGGCAATTTGCACGCATCACCTGGGACGAGGCGTTGGACGTGATCGCCGAGCGGTTTCTCCAGGTGGAGCGCGACTTTGGCGCTCAGTCGGTCTGGCCGTATTATTACGCGGGCACGATGGGTCTCGTGATGCGCGATGGCCTCAACCGTCTCACCCATGTGAAGAAGTACTCGCGGTTCTACTCGACGATCTGCGCCAATGTCGCGCGCATCGGCTTTGCCATCGGCACCGGGAAGATTGCCGGCGTCGATCCGCGGGAGATGGCGCTCTCGGATCTGGTCGTGATCTGGGGCACGAACCCGGTGAACACGCAGGTCAATGTCATGACTCATGCGGCGCGCGCCCGGAAGGAACGAGGCGCCAAGATCGCGGCGATCGATGTCTACGACAATGAGACCATGAAGCAGGCCGACATCAAGGTCATCCTGCGACCTGGGACCGACGGCGCATTTGCCTGCGGCGTGATGCACGTGCTGTTTCGCGATGGCTATGCCGACCGCGCCTATATGGAGACGTACACGGATTGTCCTGCCGAACTCGAAGCGCATCTGGAGACCCGGACGCCGCAATGGGCATCGCAAATCTCTGGCGTTCCCGTGGCCGAAATCGAGGCGTTCGCCCGTCTGGTCGGAGAGACGAAGCGGACCTTCTTCCGACTGGGTTATGGTTTCACCCGCAGCAGGAACGGCGCGGCGCAGATGCATGCGGCATCGTGCATTCCCGCGGTGACCGGCGCCTGGCAGTATGAGGGAGGCGGAGCCTTCTTCAACAACGCGGCGCTGTGGCATTTCGATGAAACGATCATCGAGGGCCATGATGCTGTCGATCATTCCACCCGCTTTCTCGATCAGTCGCAGATCGGGCGTATCCTCACCGGGGATCGAGCAGCGTTGTGCGGCGGTCCGCCGGTCAAGGCGATGCTGATCCAGAACACCAATCCGATGACGGTGGCGCCCGAGCAGGAGCTGGTTCGCAACGGATTTGCGCGCGAGGATCTTTTCGTCGCGGTCCACGAGCAGTTCATGACCGAGACGGCGCAGATGGCGGATATCGTGCTGCCCGCCACGATGTTCATGGAGCATGACGATCTCTATTACGGCGGCGGCCATCAGCACATTTCGATCGGACCGAAGCTGATCGACCCGCCCGGCGAGTGCCGGTCCAATCATGAGGTGCTGCAGGGCCTGGCGCGCCGGCTGCGGGCGGTGCATCCGGGCTTCGAGATGTCGCCGCGCGAGCTGATCGATGCGACGTTGAAGAAGAGCGGCCATGGCGATATCGCCGGGCTCGAGGCCGATGTCTGGCGCGACCTTCAGCCGGACTTCCGCACCTCGCACTATCTCGACGGCTTCGCGCACAGCGACGGGAAATTTCACTTCAAGGCCGACTGGGCGCATCCACCATTCGGCCGCGTCATGGGCAATCCTGAACGCATGCCGTCGTTGCCCGACCATTGGGCGGTGACCGAAGAGGTCGATCAGCAGCATCCGTTTCGGCTTGCGACCAGCCCCGCGCGCTCGTTCCTCAACACCTCCTTCAACGAGACGCCATCGTCGCAGGCGCGGGAAGGGGGACCCTCCGTCATGATCCATCCGCTCGATGCAGCCCCGCTCGGCATCGTCGACGGCGATATCGTCACGCTCGGCAACGAGCGTGGCCAGACCTCGCTTGCGGCCCGGCTGTTCGACGGAGTCCGGCGCGGGGTGCTGATCGCCGAATCCATCCATCCCAATCGCGCCCATGTCGGGGGGCGGGGCATCAACGTGCTCACCGCTGCCGACACCGTCGCGCCGATCGGGGGCGCGGCCTTTCACGACAACAAGGTCTGGCTGCGCAAATCGGCCGGGTGACGCCGACCTAGGCGGGTCATCGGAAATATTTTTTTATAATCAATGGCTTGATGCCCTGCTTGGTGTACTGGCCGCGGCCGGGAAGACTTCGTTTACCCAATCGCTCCGCCTTATCGAATTTTCTTGAGCGGCGCTCATTTTTGAGATATGAATTTTGAGCGTTGCTCAAAATTAGAGGAGTAATCCCATGCAGGTTCTCAGCTTTCGCGGTCCGCAGCTTTTTCCCGTCGTCGATCTCCAGCCGTTGCTGAACGGTTTGGCTCGGGCTGCGTCTCACCTTGTGGCGGCACGCGTTGAGCGCATCGCCAACGCCTGTGACGTTGCCGGCCTGCTGGCCGCGCGGCGCGCAAGGCGGGTGCCCGGAGACCGGCTTTTTCGCGCAGCTGCTCGCGAGGGACGCCGGCCTCGCCGCGGTGGCCTGTTCGGCCGCTTCCACTACCTGAGTGAGCTGAGTTGATCACGGCTCAAATCCCCGGCTCATACGCAAGGAAGCGGTCACCATGTCCTCGCGTCCCATAACCTCCGTCCAGCTGCCCTCGGTCTGGATAAGCCTTTTGCACACGACCTTCGGGCTACTCTTCGTGCTGGTCGGCGGCCGACAACAGAACGGCAGACCGCATGACCGCGTCTAACAGGGTGCATCACCGGCACCACCTCATTTCATCACCAACCTTCAAGACTCTTGCCATCCTTGCGGCCGAGCCGCCGCAGCACACCAGGAAACGACCATGATCAAGCAGTTGATGTCGTCGCGCCGTTTTGCCCCGCTGTTCTGGGCGCAATTCTCCTCGGCGCTGAACGACAACGTCCTGAAGAATGCGCTCGTCATCATGCTGCTCTATGGCGCCATGGCCGTGCATGGCGATGCGCTGGTGACCGTGGCCGGTGCGGTGTTCATCTTCCCATTCTTCATTCTTTCGGGACTCGGCGGCGAGTTGGCCGACAGGTACGTCAAGGGCATCGTCGCGCGCAGGCTGAAGTTCGCCGAGATATTCGCTGCCGGCTTCGCGGCGCTGGGTTTCTTCATGCATTCGATCCCGCTGCTGTTCGTCGCCCTCGGCATGTTCGGTGTCATCGCCGCGCTGTTCGGCCCGGTGAAATACGCCATGCTGCCGGACCAGCTGACGGTCGGCGAGCTCGCCACCGGCAATGCGCTAGTGGAAGGTGCGACCTTCATGGCCATCCTGATTGGCACCATCGCCGGCGGCCAGCTTGTCTCCGGCTCCTCGCACATGGGCTGGGTCGCTCTCGCGGTGATCGGCCTTGCCGTCATCTCCTGGGCCTCCGCCTCGCGCATCCCGCACACGGTGCCGTCCGCGCCGGATCTGCGGATCACAGCCAACCCCTGGACCTCGACCTTGCACCTTCTGAAGTCGTTACATGCCGCGCCCCGACTGTGGGACGGCATGGTGATCGTGTCCTGGTTCTGGCTGGTGGGTGCCGTCGTGCTGTCGCTGCTGCCGGCCCTGGTCAAGGACGTCGTCGGCGGTACCGAGGGCGTCGTCACCCTGTGTCTCGCCATCTTTGCGGTCGGCATCGCGATCGGCTCGCTGTTCGCCGCGCATCTTAGCCACGTCAGGCCGAACCTCGCGCTGGTGCCGATCGGCGCCATCATCATGGGCGTGCTCGGCCTCGACTTGTCCTGGGCGATCGGCACGACGGAGATCGCGAAGGGAATCACGCCGCTGGGATTCATCGGCTCCTGGTCAGGCTCGCGCATGCTGTTCGATTTCGCCTTGTTCGCCTTCGGCGGCGGCCTCTTCGTGGTTCCTGCGTTCGCCGCTGTGCAGGCGTGGTCGGAGCCCACCGAGCGCGCCCGGGTCATCGCCGCCGGCAACGTGCTGCAGGCCGCTTTCATGGTGGTCGGCTCGCTGGGCGTGGCTGGCCTGCAGGCTGCAGGCGTCTCGATCGCCTGGATCTTCTTCGGTCTGGCCTTGGCGAACTTCGGCGCCGTCTGGTTCGTGCTCACCAAATGGGGCAGGGAGGGCGTGCGCGACTTCGGCGCGATGCTGTTCCGCGCGCTGTTCCGCACTGAGGTGCGTGGGCTGGAGAACCTGCCGCCGGTCGGCACCCGCATGCTGATCGCGCCGAACCATGTCAGCCTGATCGACGGTCCGCTGCTCCACGCGGTGCTGCCGATCGATACCACCTTTGCCGTCGACACCGGGATCTCCAAGGCCTGGTGGGCGAAGATCTTCCTGAAACTGGTGAGCCACATCACGATCGACCCGACCAAGCCGCTCGGCGCGCGCGACCTGATCAAGCTGGTCGCCAGCCAGGAACCGGTGGTGATCTTCCCGGAGGGCCGCATCACGGTGTCGGGCTCGCTGATGAAGGTCTATGACGGCACCGCGATGATCGCCGACAAGGCCGATGCCGTCGTGGTGCCCGTCCGCATCGAGGGCGCGCAGCGCTCGCATCTCAGCTATCTCAAGGATGGCCAGATCAAGCGCTCGTGGTTTCCCAAGGTGACGGTGACGATCCTGCCGCCGGTGAAGCTCACCATCGATGCAGCTCTCAAGGGCAAGACCCGCCGCAACGCGGCTGGCGCTGCGCTGCAGGACGTGATGATCGAAGCCATGGTCAAGAACGCCATGCTGGATCGGACACTGTTCGAGGCGCTCGCCCATGCCCATCGCGACCACGACACCGGCAAGGTGATGATCGAGGATCCGCTCGGCACCAAGCTGACCTATCGCAAGCTGCTGCTTGGCTCGCAGGTGCTCAGCCGCAAGCTCGAGCAGGGCACGATGGTGGGCGAGAACATCGGCCTGTTGCTGCCGAACTCCGCCGGCGTCGCCGTGGTGTTCATGGCACTGCAGTCGATCGGCCGCGTGCCGGCCATGCTGAACTTCTCCGCCGGCCCGGTGAACGTGCTGGCGGCGATGAAGGCGGCGCAGGTCGCGACGGTGCTGACGTCGCGCGCGTTCATCGAGAAGGGCAAGCTCGACAAGCTGATCGCGGCGATCGAGGGGCAGGCCCGTCTGGTCTATCTTGAGGACGTCAAGGCCTCGGTCAGCCTGGCCGACAAGATCAAGGGAATGATCGACGGCACCAGGCCGCGCGTCGCCCGCAATGCCGACCACCCCGCCGTGATTCTGTTCACGTCCGGCTCCGAAGGCACGCCAAAGGGCGTCGTCCTGTCCCATCGCAATATTCTCGCGAACGCCGCCCAGGCATTGGCGAGGGTCGATGCCAACGCTAACGATCTTGTGTTCAATGTTTTGCCGGTGTTCCACTCCTTCGGCCTCACCGGCGGCATGATGATGCCCATGTTGGCGGGCATTCCGATCTATATGTACCCGTCGCCGCTGCATTACCGGATCGTGCCCGAACTGATCTATCAGACTGGCGCCACGATCTTGTTCGGCACCGACACCTTCCTGACTGGTTACGCACGCTCCGCTCATGCCTATGATTTCCGCACGCTGCGGCTGGTCATCGCCGGCGCCGAGCCGGTCAAGGATCGGACACGGCAGATCTATATGGAGCGTTATGGCATCCGCCTGCTCGAAGGCTATGGCGTCACCGAGACCGCGCCGGTGCTGGCGATGAACACGCCGATGGCCAACCGGGTCGGCACCGTCGGGCGCCTGTCGCCGCTGATGGAGTACCGGCTCGACAAGGTGCCGGGCATCGAGGAGGGCGGGCGGCTTTCGGTCCGGGGGCCCAATGTCATGCTCGGCTATGTCAGGGCCGAAAATCCCGGCGTGCTCGAGGCGCTGCCGGAGGGCTGGCACGACACCGGCGACATCGTCACCATCGACGCGCAGGGCTTCATCACGATCAAGGGCCGCGCCAAGCGCTTTGCCAAGATCGCCGGTGAGATGGTGTCGCTGACGGTGGTCGAGCAGATCGCCGCGACCTTGTGGCCGCAGGCGGCTTCGGTCGCGGTGTCGATCCCCGATCAGCGCAAGGGCGAGCGCATCGTGCTGATCACGACGCAGAAGGATGCCGAACGCTCCGCGATGCAGCGCCAGGCCAAAGGCCAAGGTGCGCCGGAGCTTGCGGTGCCGGCCGTCGTGATGGTGGTCGACAAGATCCCGCTGCTCGGTTCCGGCAAGACCGACTATGTCGGCGCCAAGGCACTTGCCGAGGCGAGTGCGGCAACCGCTACGACGGAGCGCGAGCCGGAGGAGCGGGAAGTCGCGTGATCGCATCGCTGCGCCGGCGTTCTCAGCACAGTGGCCCCCGCGGCGCGGGGGTTGTGCTGCTGCATGGCATCGCCGGCCGATCATTGATGCTGCGTCCACTGGAAAAGCGGTTGCAGCGCGCAGGTTTTGCGACGCTGAACCTCGACTATGAAAGCCGCAAGAAACCGCTCGAGTTTCTTGCCGACGACATCCGCCCGGCGATCGCCGATTTCACAGCCAGGATCGACGGTCCGATCCACTTCGTCACCCACTCGATGGGCGGGCTGCTGGCACGGGTCGCGATTGCGAAGCATCGGCCGGCGCGGCTCGGCCGTGTCGTCATGTTGGGAACGCCCAATGGCGGCAGCGAGCTTGCCGACCGGCTGCAGAACGTCGGGCTCTATCGCGCTTATTTCGGTCCAGCCGGCCTGCAATTGGTGACCACGAAGGACGTCACGCTCGCCTCTCTGCCACCCGCCGACTACGAGATCGGCGTGATCGCCGGCAACCGCTTCCTCGATCCGATCGCCGGGCTGTTCCTGCTGCCGTGGCCGAACGACGGCCGCGTCTCCGTCGAGAGCTGCAAGCTCGCCGGGATGACGGACCACACCACCATCAAGGCGTCGCACATGGGCCTGCTGGTGCATCCGACGTCGTTCCGGCAGACCATCGCGTTCCTGCGCACTGGCCAGTTCGAGCCGGTGCGTCCGCTGCTGCACGGGGTCATCGCCGAGATCGGCCGCCGCGCGGCCTCTTGACGCAAGTTTTCCTTGCCCGCGGCAGCTATCCCGCGACAATCTCGCATCCGACATCAAGCGACAGGCAAGGCGATGACCGACGACAGCGTGATTCTCGACAAGCGCGGGCAGGCCCTCTGGATCACCATCAATCGTCCGGAGAAGCGCAACGCGCTGAATGGCGACGTGATCGCCGGGATCTCGCGCGGCTATCGCACGGCGCATGACGATCCCGAGGTGCGCGTGATCGTGCTGACCGGCGCAGGAGACAAGGCGTTCTGCGCCGGCGCCGACCTGCAGAACTCCGGCGCGGCCTTCGCGATGGATTTCTCCCGCCCGAATGTCGATTACGCGGACTTGCTCCGGCTGTCGCAGAATTCCACCAAGCCGGCGATTGCGCGCGTCGGCGGCGTCTGTATGGCCGGCGGCATGGGCTTGCTGTGTATGACCGACATGGCGGTCGCAGCCGATCACGTCGTCTTCGGCCTGCCGGAGGTGAAGGTCGGCGTGTTCCCGATGCAGGTCCTGAGCCTCTTGCAGAGTATCGCGCCGCCGCGTCTCGTCAACGAATGGGCGCTCACGGGCGAGCCGTTCGACGCCAAGACTGCACAGGCTGCCGGGCTGCTCAACCATGTCGTTCCCGCCGCCGAGCTCGACGGCAAGATGGACTGGCTGATCGGCCGTCTCGTCGACAAGTCGCCGACCGCCATCCGCCGCGGCAAATACGCCATGCGCGCCATCGCCTCGATGTCGTTCGACGAGTCCATCGCCTATCTCGAAAGCCAGATCGCGCTGCTGGCGATGACCGAGGATGCCAAGGAGGGCCTGAGGGCGTTTGCCGAGAAGCGCAAGCCGGTGTGGCCGGGGAAGTAGCTCGCTGCGGGTAGAGTGTGTGACGGCGGCTCTGTTGTTGCCGCTGTCATGCTCCGCGAAGGCGGAGCATCCAGTACGCCGAGGCCTCCCGGTTCGATGACCACGGCCTCTGGAATACTGGATAGCCGGCTTTCGCGGGCGATGACAGTGGAGGGGTGGAAAGGTTCTTTGCTCCAACAATATTTGTCCACATAGGGTGATACATGGATCCGCGATCTCGCGACGCTTCGCGTCCGAGTCTTGCGTCAGATTTCGCCCTCTGAACGAAGAGGGCGCAGGGAAGGCCGGGCGCTCGCCGCCCCCATGCCCGCCTGCAGGAAGAAAAGCAGGCGGCAGTGACCACAGGTTTGGCCGCAACTACCGGCCTTCCCTGCGCGACGGGCTTACGGCTTATACGTGATCTCCCTGGTGCGCCGGGCTTTCTGGCCACCATCCCCGCGCGAAGCAAAGCCTCGTCGCGAGTTGACATCAGCGTCGGGATGTCAGGACCACACGATTTCGCCGTCCGCCACGCCACCAGTCGTCTTGCGCAAACGCGCCTGATGCCGCGACGGCCATCGCATCACCGGCCCAACGCTTGTGACGATCGCGAGGCGCCCCTCTCGTAAGCCGCGACGCCGTGAAATGTGCAGCTGATTTGCCCGACAAGACAACACCCACCGGGGTGCGACATAGTAACCCGACGGGCAAAGTCGTGTCAGGAGTGCGGCCGAAGCCGCATCGGCTGCAGCTTGTTGTACATCAGGCTGCGCCACAGCCATTCGATGGGGCCGAACTGAAACAGCCCCAGCCAGCACCAGCTCGCGATCACCTGGAGCACATAGACGACCACGCCGATGCCAAGTGCGAGCGAGACGCTGAGCCGGCCGAACAGGCCGAGGCCATAGCCGTAGAACACGACGCCGAAGATGACGGACTGCATGAGATAGTTGGTGAAGGCCATCCGGCCGACGAGAGCCGCCCAGCCGAGCAGGCGGGCGCCCCAGATGGTGCTTGCAGCCGAAAGGATCAGCGCACCATAGGCAAGCGCCAGGCTCACAGTCGCAAGCGATGCGCCGGCGTCGATCGTGACAGCGAGTGCGGCCAGGGCCGTCAGCAGCAGCATGACGCGGTGATGCGGCATATCGCGCAGAAGGCCGGATCGCCAGATGACGATGCCGGCGAGGAAAAGTCCGAGCGTGCGCGGAAAGATCCACAAATGCAGCGGCGCGATGGCGCTGATTTCGGACAGCCGGAACACCAGGATCTGCGAGAAGTTGCCGTTGGCATAGATGCGATTGGCATCGACAACATGCTGCATCATCCAGGAGGAGCTTAGTAGCGGCAGCACGGGAATAAGCCAGCTGGTGAAGTACAGCCCGAGCAGGGTGAGGCTGCTCGCGATCACCAGCCAGCTTGGCGCGAACAGGAACGGCAGCACGAGCAGTCCGGCAAGCGCATATTCGGTCAGGATGTCACCATTCCACAGCAGCGTCAGGTGCAAAATGCCGATCGCGAGCAGGACGAGCAGCCGCCGGAGCAGCAGGGGGATACGTCGCTCCGGAGCGATCCGGTCGAACTGCATGGCCAGCCCGATGCCGAACAGCAGCGAGAACAGGGCAAGCGCCTTCATGGAGACGGCGCGCGCGAGACCATCTTCGATGGCGCGATTGAAGGGCGAGTCTCCGACGATGGCCCACAAAAGCTTGACCGTCTCCGGTGATGACGATCCGGCGAAGAAGGTCGTGCCCGCTTCGTGCGCTCTCGGCGTCGGCAGAAATTGCTGGAAGATCGAGATACGGAACTCAAATACGACGTTGATGGCCATGACGCCAAAGAGGGCGAGGCCCCGGAGGATGTCGATGGCTGGCAGCCGGTCGCCACCAGAGGCAGGCCCCGTCGGATTAGCTGATCCGATCGTCGCAGTCATAGGGCTGAGAACTCATAAGCAGGGAATGGACTGACTTCCGCGTTCACAGGCAGGCGTCATGATGGCTTGCTGTCACCTCTGTGATCGCTCCTGCATCGTCTGACTTCCAGGTCACGTCGATCGTCTGCACACAGGCTGGATTGCCCCATCGATAGAAATGGACATTGGCGGTCTCGGACGTTCGGCATGGTGCATGAATCTCTCCCAGCCGCACCACGATATGTCCGTCGCGGACGCAATCCGGGAACGGTTCGAATCCTTGCTTCAGCAGCGTTGCTGTCAACATCGCGGCTGGTGTTCCGGATGGGAATTCCGCCTGAAGGTGGGCCGTGAGCCGTTTTCCGCTCTCCACTGATTTGAGCCAGGAGTCCGCAACGTCGTTCTCGAACATCGGAGGTGGCCGTGTATTCATGAACAGCGGCGAGGTGAGTATTGAAAGAAATAGAACGGCGGCCGGTGGATTGAAGATGGCGATGAAAGCTGACCCCGTCGCGAGCAATGCGGCACTGGCCATGAGGCCACGCAGCATCCATGTCAGCCACCGAGGGCGCATGCGATCGGTTTGTGCGTTTCGTCGTATCATGGGAGATGAACGTTAGCCCTGCGCAGCGTTGTGCGCAACGATCGCAATATTCCCGCCCAAGGGCATCTTTGTTGCTGCGAAGGACGGCAGTTGGCGCTAGCGTTGTGAGATGATGCAAAGTGGCCCAATTGCAACCGACGGTCTTCTCATCCGGCCGATGCGGCCGGAAGAGATTCCGCTGGCCATCGACTGGGCGGCGGCCGAGGGCTGGAATCCCGGCCTGTCCGATGCCGCGTGCTTTTCCGTGGTCGATCCGCAGGGATTTCTCATCGCCGAACGTGACGGTGTGCCGGTCGCGACGGTGTCCTGCGTCAACTACGACGGACGCTTCGCGTTTCTGGGCTTCTACATCGTACGTCCTGATCTGCGCGGGCATGGCTATGGCCTGCGGCTCTGGCAGGCTGCGATGGCGCATGCGGGATCGCGTGTCGTCGGCCTCGACGGTGTCGTCGCGCAGCAGGACAATTATCGAAAGTCCGGCTTCAAATATGCCTATGCCAATGTCCGCTACAGTGGGAAGGCCGCTACGGTGCTGCCCGCTGCTGCGCGATCGGACTTCGTTGCGCTGAGCGACGTGCCGCTGGCCGACATCGAGGCCTCCGACGCGGCTGTGTTTCCGGCGTCGCGCCGCGCGTTCCTGCAGGCCTGGATCGGAGCCCCCGGCCATGTCGGCCGCGCTGTCATCCGTGATGGCGCGCTTGCCGCCTGGGGCGTGATCCGGCCGTGCCGCACCGGCTCTAAGATCGGTCCGCTGGTCGCGCACAGCCGGGCCGATGCCGAGGCCATCGTCTCGGCGCTGCTGAGCGAGATCGGCGACTCCGAGGTCTTCCTCGATGTGCCGGCGATCAACCCGGAGGCGGTGGCGCTGGCGGAGAGTCTCGGGCTGAAGCCGGTGTTCGAGACCGCGCGCATGTACACCCGCCCGATCGCGCCACTACGCATCGAGCGGCTGTTCGGCGTCACCACTTTCGAGCTCGGCTAGCTCATTTGTCGAGCGGCCGCGCGAAGCTCAATTCGTGACCGTCGGGATCGGTGAGATGGAAGTAGCGCTCGCCCCATTCGGCGTCGCGCGGCGTGGTGGAGGGCGAGAAGCCGGCGGCCAGCGCCTTGGCGTAGACGGCGTCGACGTCCGAGACATGAAAGATGATGCGGCCCCACCAGCTCCACTGCTTGTCCTCCGGCATAGCGATCAGGTTGAGATAGCCCGCGCCGACTCGGAAGGTCGTGAACGGGGTGTCGGCGCCGCCATACGGGATGTCGTCGAAGCCGAGCGCGCGATAGAAGGCGACCGCGCGGGCCATGTCATGGGTGGCAATGGTGATCGCGCTGATGCTTTCGATGGTCATGCAGGCGCTCCGGACGGGAATGGATAGCGCGGAGCAGAAAAGCGCATCTCGCCGGTGTCACGCAAGCACCGCGTTGCAACGCGCGGCCTAGCGCCTCCCCCGCCGGCTCAGCGTCGCTCCCAGCGCAAAGAAGACAGCGGCCCCGATTGCGACGGTCGCGGCGCGGGCCACATCGCCGGGCACGAGCATCGCGTGCAGGGCCGCGCCACGGCTGAACGAGCCGCGGGTACGGTGCAGGCGTGTAACCGGGTGATCGAGATTGTCGGTGCGGTCGGGCACCAGCGGCACGTCGGTCTGCTGCCCGGCGATCGCCTTGGCGGCGAGGTAGCGGTCGAGCAAAGCCGGGGCGATGGCGTTGCCGAGGATGGTCAGCAGCGTCGGCCAGCCGATCCAATATTCGCGGAAGCCGCCATCGGCAACGCGATAGACGGCGTCAGCGATCACCTCAGGCTCCACCGGCCGGCCCATTGGCCGTGGCGTATGCGCAAGGTGCGCGCGAGCCCAGTCGAATTGCGGTGTGTTCACCGCGGGCAGATCGACGATGCAGAGCGTGATGCCTGAGCGCTCGTGCATCAGCTCGGCCCGCAGCGAGTCGGTGAAGCCCCGGATCGCATGTTTGGCGCCGCAATAGGCCGCCTGTAGCGGAATGCCGCGATAGGCGAGCGCCGAACCGATCTGGATGATGCGGCCTTCGCCGCGTCGGCGCATCGATCGCAGCGCCGCCATCGTGCCGTGCACGAAACCGAGATAGGTCACCTCGGTGACGCGGCGGAATTCCTCCGGTGTGATGTCGGCCACGGTCGAGAACACCGTTTCCATGGCGTCATTGATCCAGATGTCGACCGGACCCAGGCGCTGCTCGAGCCGCTCGGCAGCGTCGAACAGGGCCTGCGCATCGGCGACATCGACGGCCTCGTATTCGGCATGGGCAAACCGCGCCTGCAGCTCGCGCTGGACGTCGCGCAGCGCATGCTCATCGCGCGCGATCAGGCCGATGCGATCGCCGGCCTCGCCGAAGCGGTTCGCGATGGCACGGCCGACGCCGGCGGAGGCGCCAGTGATGATGATGGTGCGAGCTCGTCTGCGAGGCATGTCCGGTTCTCCACGCGCCCCGTCGTACAAACGTGCAGCAGCCGGCAATGTTTCGGGCCGGTCAAGCCGGCCGAATGAATTCTCCGTCAGCCGCGATCTGAGCCGTGGAATTCGACGCATGATCGATCAGGCTTCGAGAGGGCGGCCAGCCCCCTCGAGATTGTGGGACGGAAAAGCTCGCTGAGCTTTGCAGGTGCGACCGGAGCTCAGCCCGGATTGGCCTTGAGGCCGGCGGCCTCGATACCGGCGACGGCGCAGATCTCGTCATTGTCGGAGCTGTCGCCGGAGACGCCGACGGCGCCGACGAGCGTCGTGCCGTCCATGATCAGCACGCCGCCGGGCACCGGGACCATGCGGCCCTGGGCCAGCGTGTTCACGGCGTCGATGAAATAGGCCTGCTCCTGGGCGCGCTGGAACAGGGCGCGGGAGCCGAGGCCGAGCGCCAGCGCGCCATAAGCCTTGCCATGCGCGACCTCGGCCCGCATCAGGCTGGTGCCGTCCTGGGCGGCGGCCGCCTTCAGGCAGCCGCGGGCGTCGAGCACCATCACGGCGAGCGGCTTGAGCTTCTTCTCGATGCCCTTCGCGAGCGTGGCATCCAGAATCTTGCGAGCGGCGTCGAGCTTGAGATCGGCCATGTCGGTGTCCTTTGCGATTTGTGATGAAAAGTCGGCTCTATCATCCGTCATTGCGAGCGAAGCGAAGCAATCCAGGACGAAAGAAAAGGTCTGGATTGCTTCGTCGCTACGCTCCTCGCAATGACGAACATTGAGGTCGCGCTCCGCGGCGTCCGGTCTCTCGTGACCTACGTTGATGCTTGCGCCCGCTCCAGGCTCATCGCCAGGAGCTGCGCGGCGTGAACGGCACCGCGGGCGGCGCCGTCCTGGATCTGGTGGCGGCAGGAGGTGCCGTCGGCAACGATGAACGTTGCGGCGTCGGCGTTGCGCACGGCGGGCAGCAGCGACGCCTCCGCCATCTGCTGCGAGACCTCGTAGGTCTCCGCGCCATAGCCGAACGCGCCGGCCATGCCGCAGCAGGAGGATTCGATGGTCTCGACCGTGAGCTCCGGAATGAGTCGGAGCACCTGCTCGACAGGCTTGAAAGCGGCGAAGGATTTCTGATGGCAATGGCCGTGCAACAAGGCCTTACCGGGCAGGGGGGCGAGCGGCAGCGCCAGCCTGCCGCTCTCGGCCTCGCGCGCCAGAAACTCTTCCAGCAGCAGCGCGTGTGCGCTGATCGTTTTCGCGGTGGCGTCGTTGCGCAGCGACAGCAGTTCGTCGCGCAGCGTCAGCAGACAGCTTGGCTCGAGGCCAATGATCGGCACGCCGCGCGAGGCGAACGGCGCGTAGGTCTCGACCAGGCGCTGCAGCTCGGACTGGGCCTCGTCGACGAGGCCGGCGGAGAGGAAGGTGCGGCCGCAGCACAGGGCGCGGCCGCCATCGGCCGGCTTGGGCACGTAGACGCGATAGCCGCCGGCGATCAGCACGCGCAGCGCGGCGTCGAGATTTTCGCGCTCATAGACGCGGTTGAAGGTGTCGCCGAACAGCACGACCTCGCGGCCATCAGCCGGACCGAACGCGTCGGCGTCGACGCGGAAGGTGTCGGTGCGGAAGGCCGGAAGCTTGCGCTTGGCGCTGATGCCCGCAACGCGCTCCATCAGCACGCGCAGGGGCGCAACATGATTGCGCAGGTTCACGAGCGGCGCGATGCGGGCAGCCATATCGGCATAGCGCGGCAGATAGGCGACGAGCCGGTCGCGCAGCGTGAGGCCATGCGTCGTCGCCCGGGCCGCCAGCACCTCGATCTTCATCTTGGCCATGTCAACGCCGGTCGGGCACTCGCGGCGGCAGGCCTTGCAGGAGACGCAGAGCTTCAAGGTCTCCATCATCTCGTCGGACGACAGCGCGCCGGGACCGAGCTGGCCGGAGATCGCGAGCCGCAAGGTATTGGCACGGCCGCGCGTGACATCCTTCTCGTCGCGGGTGGCGCGATAGGACGGGCACATCACGCCGCCGTCGAGCTTGCGGCAGGCGCCGTTGTTGTTGCACATCTCGACCGCGCCCTGGAAGCCGCCGGCGGCACCCGGATAGGCCGACCAGTCGAGCACCGGCTTGATGTCGTCGACGATGCGGTAGTCCGGCGGATAGCGGAACAGCGAGCGGTCGTCCATCCTGGGTGGATCGACGATGCGGCCAGGATTGAGCACGTTCGCCGGATCGAAGCGCTGCTTGACCTCCTTGAAGTCGGCGACGATGCGGCTGCCAAACATCTGCTCGTGGAATTCCGAGCGCACGATGCCATCGCCATGCTCGCCGGAATGCGAGCCCTTGTACTCGCGCACCATGGCGAAAGCTTCCTCGGCGATTGCGCGCATCGCCTTGACGTCCTTCTCCAGCTTCAGGTTCAGCACCGGGCGCACATGCAGGCAGCCCTCGGAGGCGTGCGCGTACATCGTGCCGCGCGTGCCGTGCCTGGCGAACACCTCGTTGAGCCGCGCGGTGTAGTCGGCGAGGTGGGGCAGCGGCACGGCGCAGTCCTCGACGAACGACACCGGCTTGCCGGCCTCCTTCATCGACATCATCACGTTGAGGCCGGCGGCGCGGAAGTCGGCGACGGCGGTCTGAAGCGCAGGGTCTGATATCTCGACGACGCCGCCCCATTTGCAGATCTCGTTGCTCCAGGAGAAGCCGAGATCACCCATCAGCTCGGAGAGCTGCTTCAGCTTGGCGAGGTTCTCGTCCTTCGTCTCCTCCGCGAACTCGACCACCAGGATCGCGTCGGGATCGCCGCGCACCGCCGCCGCGATCACCGGCTGGAACATCGCGATGTCGCGGCCCAGCCCGATCATGGTGCGGTCGACCAGCTCGACCGCGATCGGCTTCAGCTTGACCAGATGCTGGGCCGCATCCATCGCCTGATAGAAGCTGCCGAAATGACAGACGCCGAGCACCTTGGTGCGGATCAGCGGCCACAGCTTGAGCTCGATCCGGGTGGAGAAGGCCAGCGTGCCCTCGGAGCCGACCAGCAGATGCGCCAGGTTGTTGGCGGCGTTGCGCGGCGTCAGTGCGTCGAGATTGTAGCCGCCGACGCGGCGCTGCACCTTGGGAAACCTGTCGGCGATCTCCGCGGCCTCGCGCTCGCCCAGCGCCAGCATGTCGCGAAACAGCGTGCGCGCGCTCTCCGGCGCGCTGACGTCACGAAGGTCTCGCGCCACCTCGCCGAAATGCGCCAGCGTGCCGTCGGCCAGCGCGGCGTCGATGGCGATGGTGTTGTCGCGCATCGTGCCGTAGCGCAGCGAGCGGCCGCCGCAGGAATTGTTGCCGGCCATGCCGCCGATCGTGGCGCGCGACGCCGTGGAGACGTCGACCGGAAACCACAGGCCGTGCTTCTTGAGCTGGCGATTGAGGTCGTCGAGCACGATGCCCGGCTCGACCACGCAGGTCCGCCCCTCGACATCGAGCGAGACGATGCGGTTCAGGTGCTTGGAGAAGTCGACGACGATCCCCTCGTTGACCGTCTGGCCGCATTGCGAGGTGCCGCCGCCGCGGGGCGTGACGATGCGGCCGTCGTCGCGGGCGATGGCGAGCGCACGCAGCGCCTCGTCCATCGTGCGCGGCACGACCACGCCCGCCGGAATGACTTGGTAGAACGAGGCGTCTGTGGCGTAGCGGCCGCGGTTGAAGCGGTCGAAGAAGACGTCGCCTGTCATCTCGGCGCGGAGCTTCTGTTCGAGCCTGGACGGACCGGCTTTGGCGTTCGGCATGGTGATCCCTGGTGGGGCCCGGCTGTCGTCCGGCGGGCGCTGTTCCGCCCGGTGTCATTCATTTCCGCAAATGCGTCAATCTGATTGCATGCAAATTTGCGCAATCCCCGGCGTTATTCGACCTTGTCTGGCTTGGCTGCCGCCAGCGGCGGCTGGCTCTCGGCGAAGTACGCGATCGCAGCCGCGCCCTTGTTGCGCAGATGCTGGAACAGGATGTCGGACAACTCGCTTCCGGCACGCCGGCGCAGGGCATCGAGGATCAACTCATGCTCGCGCATGGCCTCGCTCCAGCGTTCGCGCTTGCGGGCGAAATTGGCCGAGAAGCGAACCCGGCGGATGCGGCCCGCCAGGCTCTCATAGGTCGCATGAAGGGTGGTGTTGGCGGCGGCGTCGACGATCGCCCGGTGGATCAACTGGTTCATGCGGAAATAGCCCTGCATGTCCTGCCGCATGTAGAATCCGTACATATCATGATGAAATTGCTCGATTTCCGCGATCGCTTCATCTGAAATCTTCTCGCAGGCGAGGCGTCCGGCGAGGCCTTCCAGGCCTCCCATCAGGTCGAACAGTTCGTGGATGTCGGCGGCGCTGAGCGGGCGCACCCGGGCGCCGCGATTGGGCAGCAGCTCGACCAGCCCCTCGGCTGCGAGCACCTTGAGCGCTTCGCGCAAGGGGGTGCGGGACACCCCCAGCATTTCGCAAAGCTGCCGCTCGGACAGGCGTCCGCCGTCGGCGACATGGCCCTCGACGATGTAGTCGCGCAGCCGCGCCAGGATCTCGTCATGCAGCGAGGTTTCGTCCCGCGCAGGCACGGATCGACCGCTTGGCCCGGTCAAGGGTGGCGTCTCGATATCGGGAATCGTGGAATTCATCTTACGCATTGTAGCGGTAGTTACAGATGTGGTCGACCTCGTGCGTGCATGCGATTGAGCTCTTGCATGCTGAAGGATTGAATGCAATCATGGGTGCCAGAATGCCGTCGTCGCCCGGAGCTCTGTCGTGACCCGTCCCCAAGGCCGTCATTTCTTGCATATTCCGGGCCCGAGTCCGGTGCCCGAGCGGGTGCTGCGGGCGATGGACATGCCGGTGATCGATCACCGCAGCGCCGAGTTCGCCGAACTCGGCAAGGCCGTGCTCGGCGGCTCGCAGGCGATCTTCAAGACCACGAGCCCGGTGATCATCTATCCGTCTTCGGGCACCGGCGCCTGGGAGGCTGCCATCGTCAACACGTTGTCGCCGGGCGACAAGGTGCTGATGGTCGAGACCGGCCACTTCGCCACGCTGTGGCGGCAGATGGCGGCGCGGTGGGGAATCGAGGTCGACTTCATTCCCGGCGACTGGCGCCGTGGCGTCGACCCTGCCGTCATCGAGGAGGCGTTGGTCGCCGACGCCGGTCATCGGCTCAAGGCGGTGATGGTCGTGCACAACGAAACCTCGACCGGCGCGACCAGCCGGATCGGTGAGGTGCGCGCCGCGATGGACCGCGCCAAGCATCCGGCGCTGCTGATGGTCGACACCATCTCCGGTCTCGCCTCGGCCGACTTCCGCTTCGACGAGTGGAAGGTCGATGTCGCCGTGTCCTGCTCGCAGAAGGGCTTCATGCTGCCGCCGGGGCTCGGCTTCAACGCCGTCTCGGACAAGGCGCGCCTTGTTGCCAAGGCCAACAAGATGCCGCGCTCGTTCTGGGATTGGGAGGACATGCTGAAGCTGAACGCGAACGGCTTCTTCCCCTATACCCCGGCGACGAACCTGCTCTATGGCCTGCGCGAAGCGATTGCCATGCTGCTCGAGGAGGGACTCGACCAGGTGTTCGCGCGCCACCAGCGGCTTGCGGCCGCGACCCGCGCCGCGGTCGAGCATTGGGGTCTCGAGGTGCTGTGCCAGGAGCCGAAGGATTTTTCCCCGGTGCTGACCGCCGTGCTGATGCCGCCGGGCCATGACGCCGATCAGTTCCGCCAGGTCGTGCTCGACAATTACAACATGTCGCTCGGCTCGGGCCTGTCCAAGGTCGCGGGCAAGGTGTTTCGCATCGGCCATCTCGGCGAGTGCAATGCGCTGACCCTGATGGCGGCGCTGAGTGGAGTCGAGATGGGGCTGCGTGCGGTCGGCGTGCCGCATCGCGCGGGCGGTGTCGATGCCGCGATGGTGCTGCTGGATGAGCCATCGCAGGGCAATGCGCCGCGCCAGCTTGCGGCGGTGAAATGAGGCCAAACCGCGTGCAGCAAGCTGGGGCGTCCCGCTATGCCGCACTGCACAGAAGAAGGGGATTTGTGTGCATCTGAGGGATGTCAGCCCGGAGCGATCGGTGCTTGCGTCTTCTTTATTGACGCCAGCGGTCTGGCGGGAGAAAAGCGCGGCCAGCGCGTGGGATGCCACGTCCGCGCACCAACCAAATGACCGGGGATGGACGCCAATGACTGTGCACACGGGACGGCATTTTCTTCAGATTCCGGGACCGACCAACGTGCCCGACCGCGTGCTGCGCGCGATGGACATGCCGACCTTGGACCATCGCGGTCCGGAGTTCGCGGAGCTCGGCTTCGCCGTGCTGGCGGCCAGCCAGCGCATCTTCCGCACCAAGCAGCCGGTGATCATCTATCCGTCGTCGGGCACCGGCGCGTGGGAAGCCGCGATCGTCAACGCGCTCGCGCCCGGCGACAGGGTGCTGATGGTTGAGACCGGCCAGTTCGCTGTGCTGTGGCGGGGCATCGCCGACAAGTTCAAGCTCGACGTCGACTTCATCCCCGGCGACTGGCGTCATGGCGCCGACATCGCGGCGATCGAGCAGCGTCTGGTCGACGACAAGGCGCACAAGATCAAGGCCGTCTGCGTCGTGCACAACGAGACCTCGACCGGCTGCCTAACGCCGCCGCTCGAGGTGCGCAAGGCGCTCGACCGGTCCGGCCACCCGGCACTCCTGATGGTCGACACCATCTCCGGCCTCGGCTCGATGGAGTATGAGCACGACGCGTGGGGCATCGACGTCTCCGTTGCGGGCTCGCAGAAGGGCCTGATGCTGCCGCCGGGCCTCGGCTTCAACGCCGTCTCGGAGAAGGCGCTCGCCGCCGCCAAGGCCAATCCCGGCATGCGCTCCTACTGGGACTGGCAGGAGATCATCACCTTCAACAAGCTCGGCACCTTCCCGTACACGCCGGCCTGCAATCTGCTGATGGGCCTCAACGAGGCGCTGAAGATGCTGGAGGAGGAGGGGCACGAGAACGTGTTCGCCCGCCACCGCCGCCACAGCCTTGCGACGCGCGCCGCCGTGAAGGCGTGGGGCCTCGACACGCAATGCGCCGATCCGCAGGCGCATTCGCCGGCGCTGACCGGCGTGGTCATGCCCGAAGGCCATGACGCCGATCAGTTCCGCAAGACCGTGCTGGAAAACTTCGACATGTCGCTCGGCACCGGCCTCAACAAGATCAAGGGCAAGGTGTTCCGCATCGGCCACATCGGTCATTTCAACGACCTGATGCTGATGGGGACGCTCGCCGGCGTCGAGATGGGCCTTGCGCTCGCCAATGTGCCGCATCGTGCCGGTGGCGTGCTCGCGGCAATGGACGTCCTGAAGGCGCGCGAGGCGGCGCCAATCCCGAAGGTGGCCTGATGACCGCGCCTGTGACCGGCTCCGACGATCTGATCTATGCCGTCGACGACGGCATCGCCAAGATCACCTTCAACCGGCCGCAGGCGCGCAACGCGATGACCTTCGCGATGTACGACCGGATGGCCTCGATCTGCGAGGCCATCAACGCCGATCGGTCGATCAAGGCGCTGATCCTGACCGGTGCGGGCGACAAGGCGTTTGCCTCCGGCACCGATATCTCGCAATTCCGCGCCTTCAAGACCGCGCAGGATGCGCTCGACTACGAGGCGCGGATCGACCGCGTGCTCGGCACGCTGGAGCTGTGCCGTGTGCCGGTGATTGCGGCGATTGCGGGCGCCTGCACCGGCGGCGGCGCCGGCATTGCCGCCTGCTGCGACATTCGCATCGGCACCGAGACGGCACGTATCGGTTTTCCGATCGCGCGCACGCTCGGCAACTGCCTGTCGATGTCGAACATCTCGCGCGTGGTCTCCTTGATCGGACCGGCGCGCACCAAGGATCTGATCTTCAAGGCACGGTTGGTCGAGGCGCCGGAGGCGCTCGCGCTCGGTCTGCTCAACGAGATCGTGCCTGACGTCGAGACGCTGCAGACACGCGCGCTGGAGACCGCGAGGCTCATCGCCTCGCACGCGCCGATCACCCTCGAGGTGACCAAGGAGGCGGTGCGCCGCATTCGCCGGACCCTGTCGCGGGACGAGGGCGAGGATTTGATCCTGCGCGCCTATATGAGTGAGGATTTCCGCGAGGGCATGGAGGCGTTCCTCAACAAGCGGACGCCGAACTGGAAAGGCAAGTAGTCCAATGCCGTGCTTGCGACCTTATGCCGAGGAACATGAGGCCGCATCATGCTTGTGTTCTTGAACTGACCACAATAAGCCAGCAGTATCCTGGTAGGATGCAAGCTGGCGCTTCGAACGGGGAAGAAACACGTGCGCAAACTCATCAAGATCGCGGCCGCAACGGCGGCCTTTTTCGCAACTGCGCCCGCCTTTGCCGGCTGGGAGCCGACCAAGCCGGTCGAGATTGTCGTCGCCGCAGGCGCCGGCGGTGCATCAGACCAGATGGCGCGGATGATGCAGGCTGCCATTCAGAAGAACAATCTTCTGAAGCAGCCGGTTGTCGTGTCGCTGAAGGGCGGCGCGTCGGGCGCCGAAGCCCTGATGTACATGAAGTCCAGCGACGGCGATCCGAACAAGATCCTGATCGCCTATTCGCTGATCTACATGCTGCCGCTGTCGGCCAAGCTGCCGTTCGACTGGCACGAGCTGTCGCCGGTCGCGGTGATCGCACTCGATCAGTTCGTGCTGTGGGACAACGTCAACGGCCCCAAGACGGTGAAGGAGTTCATCGAGGCTGCCAAGGCGTCGAGCTCGCCGTTCAAGTTGGGCGGCACCGGCTCCAAGCGCGAAGATCACGTGCTCACGGTCTTCATGGAGAAGAAGACCGGAGCCAAGTTCTCCTATCTGCCCTACAAGTCGGGCGGCGAGGCTGCGACCCAACTGGTCGGCGGGCACACCGAAGCGAACGTCAACAATCCTTCCGAGAATCTCGAAGTCTGGCGCGCCGGCCAGGTGCGTCCGCTCTGCGTGTTCGACAAGGAGCGCATCTCCTACACGACCAAGGTCACGGAGACGCAGTCCTGGAACGACATTCCGACCTGCAAGGAGGAGGGGCTGGACGTGCAATACCTGATGCTGCGCGCGATGTTCCTGCCGGGCAAGGTGACGCAGGAACAGCAGGAGTTCTACGTCGACCTGTTCAGCAAGCTGGTGCAGACACCGGAGTACAAGGACTACATGGAGAAGCAGGCGCTGAAGCCGATCTTCCTCACCGGCAAGGACATGCTGCAGTTCCTCGAAGAGGACGGCTCGCTCAACAAGCAGCTGATGACGGAAGCCGGCTTCGTCGCCAAGTGAGGCTGGGCGGGGCGAGGGGATGAGGAGGATCGATGTCCAACGCTGAGCTCGAGATTGCCGTCGACGATCCGACCGCGCCGGAGGAGAATTCTCCGGCCGTCACCTCCACCCGGACCGTCGACGTCGCGGTC
The DNA here is from genome assembly GCF_032484415.1 of Bradyrhizobium sp. SZCCHNS30572. NCBI lineage: Bacteria > Pseudomonadati > Pseudomonadota > Alphaproteobacteria > Hyphomicrobiales > Nitrobacteraceae > Bradyrhizobium > Bradyrhizobium sp. SZCCHNS30572. Next base: position 184,606 of record NZ_JAUESY010000012.1, read on the forward strand.
TCGCTGCTGCTGCTCGCGCTCGCGGCCGTACTCGCCTGGGACAATTGGCGGACCGGCGCGTCCTGGGACTCGACCGGTCCGGAGCCCGGCTACTTTCCGTTCTATCTGTCGGTGATCCTCGGCGGCGCCAGCCTTTACGGGATCGGCGCGGCGTTTCTGTCGAGCAAAGAAGCGGTCGAGACCTTCGTGACGCGCGCGCAGCTGCGCCGTGTGATGGCGGTGTTCGTGCCGACGCTGCTGTTCTGCATCGCGATGCAGTTTCTCGGCATCTATGTCGCGAGCTTCCTGCTCATCGCCGGGTTCATGCGTCTCGTCGGCAAGATCGCGATCTGGAAATCGCTGCTCACGGCGTTCCTGTTCAGCGCCGTGATGTTCGTGACGTTCGATGTCGTGTTCGACGTGATCATGCCGAAGGGCCCGCTCGAAGCGGCGTTCGGGTACTGACACCGGTCTCTCCGCCGTCATTGCGAGGAGCAACGCGACGACGCAATCCAGGGCTGCGCACTCGACTCTGGATTGCTTCGCTGCGCTCGCAATGACGAGGAAACAGTTGGAATGAAATCATGGAAGCCTTGGGTCTGCTGCTGCACGGGTTCGCGGTCCTCCTGACCTGGAAGACGCTGCTGCTGATGATGGTTGGGCTCGTGCTCGGCGTCTTCGTCGGCGTGCTGCCCGGGCTGGGAGGGCCCAACGGCGTCGCCATCCTGCTGCCGCTGACCTTCTCGATGGACCCGACCTCGGCCATCGTGATGCTGTCCTGCATCTACTGGGGCGCGCTGTTCGGCGGCGCCATCACCTCGATCCTGTTCAACATTCCCGGCGAGGCGTGGTCGGTGGCGACCACTTTCGACGGCTATCCGATGGCGCAGCAGGGCAAGGCGGCGGAGGCGCTGACGGCCGCCTTCACCTCGTCGTTCATCGGCTCGCTGGTCGCGGTGATGCTGATCACCTTCCTGGCGCCCTGGATCTCGTCGTTTGCGTTGAAGTTCGGTCCGCCTGAATTCTTCGCCGTGTATCTCCTGACCTTCTGCTCATTCGTGGGCTTGGGACGCGAGGACAAGCACAAGACGGTCATTGCGATGGCGCTCGGCCTGCTGCTTGCCGGCGTCGGCATGGACACCGTGTCCGGTCAGTTGCGGATGACCTTCGGCTCGACCGATCTGTTGCGCGGCATCAACTTCCTGGTCGCGGTCATCGGCCTGTTCGGCATCAGCGAGATCCTGCTGACGATGGAGGAACGCCTGGCGCTGCGCGGTCACGCCGCCGCGATCTCCTTGCGCACGGTGCTCGCCGTCTGGAAGGACCTGCCGAAATACTGGATGACCCTGCTGCGTTCCTCGGTGATCGGCTGCTGGCTCGGCATCACGCCGGGCGGCGCGATCGCGGCCTCCTTCATGGGCTACAACCTCGCCAAGCGATTCTCCAAGAATCCGGACAGTTTTGGCAAGGGACGCATTGAGGGCGTGTTCGCGCCTGAGACCGCAGCGCATGCCTCGGGCACGGCGGCGCTGTTGCCGATGCTGGCGCTCGGCATCCCCGGCTCGGGCACCGCGGCGATCCTGCTCGGCGGCCTGATGGTGTGGGGCCTCAATCCCGGCCCGCTGCTGTTCGTGGAGCACAAGGACTTCGTCTGGGGCCTGATCGCCTCGATGTATCTCGGCAATGTCGTCGGCCTCGTGCTCGTGCTTTCCACCGTGCCGATCTTCGCCTCGATCCTGCGCGTGCCGTTCGCGGCCGTGGCGCCGATGATCGTGGTGTCCTGCGCCATCGGCGCCTACGCGATCCAGAACGCGATGTTCGACGTCTGGCTGATGCTCGGCTTCGGCGTCGTCGGCTATGTCTTCAAGAAGATCAAGATCCCGCTGGCGCCGTTCACCTTGGCGCTGGTGCTCGGCAGCCGTGCCGAGGACGCGTTCCGGCAGTCGATGATCATCTCCGGCGGCAACATGAAGGTGTTCTGGGCGAACGGGCTGGTGGGCACCATCACGACGCTGGCGATCGTGCTGCTGTTCTGGCCGCTGATCGATCGTGTGATCGCGACCTTCAGCAAGTCGGGAGCGCCGGCCGCGAAGGCCGAGGCTTAGTACGGTTGTCGCTGATCACCCGTGCCCTGCCAGCTGGACGCCTGCGCTCGATCGGCTACGCCGCTCCTACCACGAGTAGCGCACGCTGCCCTTGCCGGCATAGGAACGGGTGACGCTCGAGAACTCGCCTTCGAACGTCGCCATGGCGCTCCAGCCGTTCTGCCAGCTCATCTCGACCGAGGTCGTCGTCAGCGCGGAGTCGCGCGCCTGCGCGGCGCCGTTGACGACGAAGCTTGCGCCCTGCAGCGTCTGGAACGTCGCCGCGACCGAACGATCGGGATTGAAGTCGTGCGCCCAGGCGAGGCGGCCGCGCAAGGTGAGGGCGCCGTCTGCCAGCGCGTAGGACTTGTCGGTGCGCAGGCCGAACTCGGTGCGTGTGTCGGTGACGGTCTTGCCGGTGTAGCTCAGTGCGAAGGTCGACGTGCCGGAGATGGCCTGCTCCACATAGGCCGGTAGGCGCAGGCTCGTCACCTGCGCAGCCGCGTAAGGCGTCAGGCCGATGCCGCCTATGGGAGCGACGAAGCGCGTGCCGCCCTCGATGCGGCCGATCCAGGCATTGGCTTGATAGGTCGCGCGCAGCCGGTCGACACCGGAGATGGTGACGGTGCGATCCGCGGTGACGTCCTGCCAGCCATAGGCCAGGGCCGCTCTCAGATAGCTCGGGCCGATATGATGATGCAGATAGGCGCCGGCCTGGAACAGATCGGAGCGGCCGGAGCCGAGGCCGTTGACGCTGAAGCTGGTGCCGCCGCCGCCGAGCGCGAAGCCCGCAATCGTGCGCGGTGCGATCCGGTAGTCGGCGCCGACGGCGGTGCCGGCGATGCGGCTGGTGGTATCGTTGGAGCCGACGACTGCATTGCCGCTGGTCGTTTGCGAGCCGCCGAAGCCCGCCGCCCAGACATTCCAGCGCTGCGCAAACTCGGCCGGCCTGTCGTCAGTCAGCATCGCGAAAGCATCGGTGCGCTTGCGGGATGTGTCAGCATAGCTGATCGCGCCCCCGCCGCTGGCTTGACCTTGTGCGAAGGGATCGGTCAGCAGGCTGGCGAACTGGCTCATGGCGTTGAACGTGGTCTGTTGCACGCCGGTGGCGCTCTCGCCGGACGCTTGCGTGAGGCCCGCCTGGTTCAACTTGCCGAACACGACGGGAATATCGCCGGTGCGATCGAAGAACGCCGACAGCGTATCGCCGACCGTCTTCTGATTGCCGTTGAGTCCGCCGGGCACGGCGAAGGCGAGGATCAGATCGAGATAGACGTTGTTGGCGTCGTAGCTCAGGCTGGTCTTGAAGCCGGAGGGCAGGTTGGTCTTCACCACCGATCCGAAGCCGCCCGAGATGCCGCCGCTCGTGGTCAGGATGGTGTAGCGCTTGTCGATATAACCGCCGCCGGTGCCGAACACGGCGTTGACGGTGGCGCCGCCGAGGGTGGCCGTTCCGGTGACGCTCGCGAATGAGGCCGTGGTCGGATCGAGCTGCACCAGATAGTACGCACCGGACTGGAAGGCGAGATTGCCGACGATGGTCATCGACGAGCCGGCGGTGCCATTGCCCGGCGCCAGCGTGCCGCCGGCATTGATGCCGACCGTCATCGGCGGATCGACGAGACCCGCACCCGTCAGGGTGCCGCCGGCATTCACGGTCACCCCAGAGGTGTTCGTGATCGCACCTTCGACGTCGAGCACGCCGCCGTCGATGGTCGTCGCCCCGGTGTAGCTGCTGGTGCCTGACAAGGTCAGGATGCCTACGCCGACCTTGGTGAGCCCCCCCGTGCCCGAAATCGTCCCGCTGAGTGTCGCGTTGTTGCCGTTGGTATCGAACGTGCCGCCGCCGGCATTGAGGGTCACGGTCCGGCTGGAGCTGAAGCCGGCGAGATATTGCAGCGTGCCGCCACCGAACGACATGCTGCCGGAAGCATCGCCGAGATTGGCATCTGATGACACCGCGAGCGCGCCCTGGTTGATGCTCCACGGCGTAACCGCGGTCGTCGTGCCGGCCAGCGTCCAGGTCGCGGTGCCCGTCTTCACGAAACTCGAGAAGCCCTGGAATTGTGCGGTCGCGCCGATCGTGGAAACGTCGAAGCTGCCGTTCGCGGCGCCACCGAGCCGGAACGTATCGGTGCCGGTGCCGACGACGTTGCCATTGATGATCGAGCTCGCCCAGATCTCCAGCACGTTGCTGCCGCCGGTGAAGCTGATGGCGGCGGGGGCTGCGAACAATCCGAAGCCGTTACCGCGCGAGATCGTGCCGCTGTTGATGATCGCGAGATTGGCGCCGATGACGCCCGCACCGGCCGTTCCAGCCGTGCCGGAGTGACTGGTATCCGTCGCGCCGGCCACGCCTGCGTCGCCGCCGGTGATGGTGCCGGAGTTGATCAGCGTGCCGCCCGCGGCGAAGGCGACGCCGGCGGCACCACTACCACCGTCGCCACTCGCATTCGGTTGGGTGCTGGATGGCGCGTCACCACCATTTCCGCCGCCACCGCCTTTGATGGTGCCGGCGTTGTTCAGCACGACGCTGCTTCCCGTCAGAAAGATACCGTAACCGCCCTGGCCGCCATTGCCGCCCCAGCCATTCACGACGACATTTAGCGAGGCAGCCGCGCCGCCATTGCCGCCCTTGCCTCCCGTGATGCTGCTGCCATTGCTGTAGGTGAGCCCGTTGCCATCGACGACCACCCCGTATCCGCCGGCGCCGCCGCCGCCACCGCCGAAATCCCCGGTGGTGGCGCCGCCACGTCCACCATTGCCGCCGGACAGCGCTGCGGAGTTGCTCGTGTCCGTGGTTACGACGGCGCCATGTGCGCCACCGCCACCTCCGCCTCCGCTGTGAATCGAGAAGCCGCTTTGACCGCTTAGTCCGTTGGCGCCCGGACCGATCCCGCCGCTGCCACCCGGTGCGGCACCGGTCGAATCGCTGCCGCCGGCCCCGCCGAGTGTGCCGGCGCCGCCACCGCCGCCGCCTCGGGTAGGAATAGGTGCATTGGCGCCGACATTTCCAACGGCCGTGGCCGAGCTGGCGCCGCCATTGGCGAAGGTGTCCTGGCTGCTGCCGCCGGCGCCGCCTCTGGTGGCCTGCGCAACGGCTGGCGCCGCCGCAAGCACCGGGGTGACCAGCGCGGCCGCTGACAACCAGCACAACCGCCTCGAGCGCGAGACCGTATGGGGACCGGATCGGTTTGCGATCAGCACGTCAGCCTTTGCATCTTCGCGATTGAATCCATGTCGTGCAGGCGCCGTCAGGCGCCTCCAATCGTGCCAGACGGCATATCGCAGCCAAGATCGCCTCGGCGGGTACTGTGATTTTTTGGGTGGATTTCGAGACGGCCTAAGTTCGTCGCTGCCTGTGACCGTCGTGCAACATTCGATACGAACCAGCCTCCGCCTCCGGTTGTGCGTGGTCGTTCCGCAACCGAATGGCGCGCATGCGGCGGGCTTGTGCAGCATGGGCTGTGGCATCAGCGATCCTGCCTCGGACGCTGCGGATAGACCGCGACGAGCACCTGAATTGCCCAGATTCTCCCTGCGCGTCAGCCTCGCGGACCGAGCCGGCCAAACGCGGCGGGTGAACAGGCCACACGCTGAGGCTCCAACGACCATCGGCATCAGTTGCGAGTTTCTGATTGGGACCATGCCGTAATTGGTTTGCGGATTGTGGTGGATAGGGCTTGGCTGGGAACACCAAAACAATCGTACCGATGTTCGAAGCCGTCGGGCGCTTCTCCAGAGGTTGTGTCTTTGCGATGACAGCATTTTAGGCAGAGCGGTGATAGGCTCCATTCATGGGCAGATATCGTTCTGCTCACGCGCGGTGCCTGATCTCTGGTCATCGCGCCCTGATGTTTCCTCCCGAGACGATCACCTTGCCCGGCGCGTGCGTCGGGCTTTTTTTTGCGTTCGGCGGATCAGAGTTTGCAGCTCATCCCGCCGCCCTCGAAAAGAAAAAGCCTCCGTCCGGCTTTCGGAACGAAGGCTTCGAGCAAAGATGATGCAGGTCAGCGGGCGCGCGGACCCGAGGCGAGTCAGCCTCAGTGGGCCTTCTCCGCAACCGGCATGTGGTACCAGTCGGACTCGTTGTCGAGCATCGTTTCGTCGAACGGCAGAACGCCGACGTGATTCAGAGCGGCCGCGTTGACGTCGCGCACCATGTCCATCGCCGTCAGAAACTCGTTCAATTCCGTCGCGCTCATGGAAGGCTACTCCTCACACGCGCGGGCCGAAGGGGTCCGCGATCAACTGATGCGAAGAGATTAACGCGGTCTCCCTCTGGCCTCAATCCCGCCCAGGTCGAAGTTCCAACGTGGTGACATCTGGGCCACAGCGGCGGGATGCCGCAGCTTGGTCATATTGCACCTGCTCACACGACGCGGTGCAGCCGGAGATCGGCGATCTCGCCATCGGTGAAGCCGAACTCGGAGAGGATCTCCTCGGTCTGCTCGCCGAACTCCGGCGGCCGTGCCGCCATCCGGCTCGGCGTGCGCGACAAGGTGAAGGGCTGCGCCACCAGCGTGATGTCGCGGCCGTCGTCGCTGGCGACCTGCTGCGCCATGCCGAGATGCTTCACCTGCGGGTCCTCGAACATCTGATCGATCGCGTAGATCGGCCCGCAGGGCACGCCGGCGGCATTGAGCTCGGCGACCCATTGCTCGCTCGTCTTCGCCAGCGTGCGCGCATTGATCTCGGCGTTGAGCGCATCGCGGTTCTTGGAGCGCGCCGGCGCGGTCGCGTAGTCCGGATTGTCGATCCATTCGGGCGCGCCGAGCGTCTGGCACAGCCGCTCCCAGATCCGCCCCCCCGTGGCGGCGATGTTGATGTAGCCGTCGGAAGTCTTGAACACGCCGGTCGGAATGCTGGTCGGATGGTTGTTGCCGGCTTGAGGGGCGACCTCCTTCTCCATCAGCCAGCGTGCGGCCTGGAAGTCGAGCATGAAGATCTGCGCCTGCAACAACGACGTCTGCACCCACTGGCCCTCACCGGAGACCTCGCGCTCGAGCAGTGCGGTGAGGATGCCCATCGCGCAGGACAGGCCTGCGGAGAGATCGGCGATCGGGATGCCCGCGCGCATCGGGCCCTCGCCAGGCGCGCCGGTGATCGACATCAGCCCGCCCATGCCCTGCGCGATCTGATCGAAGCCCGGCCGCTTCGCATAGGGGCCGTCCTGGCCGAAACCGGAGATGCTGCCATAGACGATGCGCGGATTGACGTTGCGCACGGCCTCGTAGTCGATGCCGAGCTTGGTCTTCACATCAGGGCGATAGTTCTCGATGACGACATCGGCCCGCTTGGCCAGCCGCATGAACACCTCGACGCCCTTTGGGTCTTTCAAGTTGAGCGTCATCGCGCGCTTGTTGCGATGCAGGTTCTGGAAGTCGGAACCGCGGCGCGGGCCGCCCAGGGCCTCGCCACCATCCTCCATCATGGCGTCGATCTTGATGACGTTGGCGCCCCAATCGGCGAACTGCCGTGCGCAGGTCGGGCCGGCGCGCACCCGCGTCAAATCGAGGACAGTGAAGCGGGACAGGGCTTTGGACGCGCGCGGAAAGGCCATGCGGACGAACTCCGAGAGAACGTGACATGGCTGTATAGGAGAGCGCGCGGGAGGCGACAATTGCGTGCGGGTGGTGCGGGCCGCCCCGCTCATGCCGCTGGCGCAGGGCTTCCTGCTACGGGAACAACGCGAGGACTTCACCGCTCGTCGGCGATCACCTTGCCGTCGTTGGGCAGCGTGCCTGGTGCGATCAGCTCGATGCTGCCGCCGAGCTTGGTGATGTTGCGCAGGCTGGCGGCGAGCGCGTCCTGCAGGCCATCTGATGGCGAGGCGCATTCCGCCTTCAGCGTCATCGCATCGGTCTCGCCGGCGCGGGTGACGACCAGGCGGAGGCGGCCGAGCTCCGGGTGGCGCTTGCCGATCTCGGCGACCTGCTCGGGGCGCACGAACATGCCCTTGATCTTGGTCGTCTGGTCGGCGCGGCCCATCCAGCCCTTGATGCGCATGTTGGTGCGGCCGCAGGCGCTGGTGCCGGGCAGGGCGGCGGTGAGGTCGCCGAGGGCAAGCCGAATCCAGGGATGGTGGCGATCGAGCGAGGTGACGACGATCTCGCCGACATCGCCTGGCGCCACCGGATCGCCGGTGCCGGGGCGGACGATCTCCAAGATCAGGTCCTCGTTGACGACCATGCCGTCGCGCGCTGCGGTCTCGTAGGCGACGATGCCGAGATCGGCGGTGCCGAACGCCTGATAGGCATCGATGCCGCGCGCCTTGATCTCGGCCTGCAGCGACGGCGGGAACGCCGCGCCCGACACCAGCGCGCGCTTGAGCGAGGACACGTCGCGGCCGGCGCTGGCGGCGCTGTCGAGTAGGATCTTCAGGAAGTCGGGCGTGCCGCTGTAGCCGATCGGGCGATAGGCCTCGATCAGCTCGAACTGCGCCTCGGTGTTGCCCGGGCCAGCCGGGATCACCGCGCAGCCGAGCGCACGCGCCGAGGCGTCGAAGATGAAGCCGCCTGGCGTGAGGTGATAGCTGAAGGTATTGAGCACGATATCGCCGCTGCGGAAGCCCGAGGCGAACAGGGCGCGGGCGCCGCGCCAGGGATCGCTGTGCGCCGCCTCCGGTTCGAAGATCGGCCCCGGCGACGTGAACAGACGCGAGAACGCGCCGGGCGCCTGCGCGACGAAGCCGCCGAATGGCGGGGCCGCCTTGTGCAGGGCAGGCAGCTCGGATTTGCGCAGCACCGGCAGTTGCGCGAGCGCAGCGCGCGTCGTGATGTCCTGGGGATCGATGTCCTGCAGCAGCGCGGCATAGGCCGGCGCCTTCATCGCCGCGTGCAGCACGTCGGGCAGGCGGCCGAACAGATCCTGCTCGCGGGCTGCGGGATCACGGGTTTCGAGGGCGTCGTAGTGGGTCATCGTACCCAGTCCTTGAATCTTGCGGTCGTCATGCCCGGGCTTGTCCCGGGCATCCACGTCGTTCGTCGTTGCGGCTCGTGCGTGGATGACCGGGTCAAGCCCGACCATGACGAGGAGAGAGTTCGGCTACAGCCACCGCTTCCGCCGCTTGAAGCTCTTCAGGTTCTTGAAGCTCTTGCGCTGGTCGCCGGCGCCGCCGAGGTAGAATTCCTTGACGTCCTCGTTGTCGCGCAAGCTGTCGGCGGTGCCGTCGAGCACCACCTTTCCCTGTTCCATGATGTAGCCGTGGCTGGCCACCGACAGCGCCGCGCGCGCGTTCTGCTCGACCAGCAGGATGGTGACGCCGAGATCCCTGTTGATCTCCTTGATGATCGCGAACACTTCCTTCACCAGTAGCGGCGACAGGCCCATCGACGGCTCATCCATCAGGATCATCTTCGGCCGCGCCATCAGCGCCCGTCCGATCGCCAGCATCTGCTGTTCGCCGCCGGAAAGATAACCCGCAAGGCCGGTGCGTTCCTTCAGCCGCGGGAAATAGTTGAACACCATCTCGATGTCACGGTTGACCTCGCGATCGGATCGCGTGAACGCCCCGAGCTTGAGGTTCTCCAGCGACGTCATGTCGGAGACGATGCGGCGGCCCTCCATGACCTGGAAGATGCCGCGGCGGACGATCTTCTCCGGATCGATGCCGTCGATGCGCGTGCCGTCGAACATGATCTCGCCGCGCGTGACCTCGCCGTCCTCGGTCTTCAAGAGGCCGGAGATCGCCTTCAGCGTCGTCGACTTGCCGGCGCCGTTGGCGCCGAGCAGCGCAACGATCGCGCCCTTGGGCACGTCGAGGCTGAGGCCGCGCAGCACCAGGATGACGTCGTCATAGACGACCTCGATGTTGCGGACGGAGAGCAGGGGGGCTGCGCTCGCGGTCGCATTTGCATTGGGCTTATCGAGGGTCTCAACCATATCCGTTCACCTCACTGTCGTCCCCCGCGGTAGGCGGGGGGCCCAGTATTCCAGAGCCGCCGATGCTCGGTGGAGAAGCCGCGGCGTACCGGATCCCCCGCTTTCGCGGGGGATGACGATGGCGTGCGGAGCGGCTGCTGAGTTGATTCAGCGGCCGCCTGGCAACTTACCAACCCGCCCATTCCGCCTTGCGCGGCAGCTCGATGGTCTTGACCTTCTCGAGCTTGATCGTGCCCTTGGCCATGAGATCGTTGAGGTCGCCATCGGTCGGGCCGGTCACCTTGGCGCGATAGAGGTCGACCTTCATCGTGCCGCGGTGATCCTTGTCGGTCCAGGTCGAGGGGCTGCAGACGCCTTCCATCCCTGCGGGCACCCAGTCCTTCTTCTGGTAGAAGCCCTTGGCGACGTTCTCGCCGGTGGCGCCGCCGTTCTTCGCAGCCCACTCGATCGCCTCCTTCATGTAGAGCGACGAGCAGACCGCGGCGACATAGTGCACTGGTCGATAGACCTTGCCGGTCGGGTCGGACATCTTGGAGATCTCCTGCACCGTCTTCATGCCCGGCGCATCGCCGCCCCAGGCCACCGAGGTGCGCAGCGGAAAGACGACGCCGTCGGCGGCATCGCCCGCGGTCTTGGCGGCGTTCTCGTCCATGCCCCAGACGTTGGACAGGAATTGGACGTCGACGCCGGCATTCTTGCAGGCCTTCATCACCGAGATGTTGGAGGCCGCGGTGTTGCCCAGATAGGCGTAGTTGGCGCCGGAGCTCTTCAGGCTCAGGCACTGCGCGCTGTAGTCGCCGGGCGCCAGCGCGAACACCAGCGGCGGCAGCACCTCGAAGCCGAGCTCGGTGGCGAGCGCTTCGCCCGCGGCCTTCGGCGCGTTGGGATAGGGATGGTTGGCGCCCATGTGCACGAATTTCGGCTTGCCGGGCTTGCCCTTCGACTTCCAGTCCTCGGCCGCCCAGGTCAGCTCGGCGCGCAGTGCGTCCGAGTAGCTTGGGCCGTAGAAGAAGTTGTACGGCGCGGCCTTGGCCTTGCCGCTGGTGCCTTCAGGGTCGGTCAGCGCGGCGGCGTAGGAGCCGGACATGTCAGGGATCTTGTCGTTGGCGAGGAAGCCGGTCAGCGCCTCGGTGTCCGCGGTGCCCCAGCCCATGATCGCCGCGACCTTGTTGTCCGGGGCCGACCACTTCTTGTACAGCGCGATCGCGCGCGGCACCTGGTAGCCGTAGTCGTTGCTGTCGACCGCGAGCTGCTTGCCGCCGATGCCGCCGTTCTTGTTGACCCAGGCGAAGGTGTCCATCACGGCCTGGCCATAGGGCGTGCCGACGTCGGACGTGCCGCCCGAGAGATCCTGCAGATGTCCGATTGCGATCTGCTGCGCCTGCGCCGTTGAGGCGAAGGCGCCTGCGAGCAGCGCCAGCGCCGCCGAGCCGAGCAATGATTTCATCGTCATAGTGCTTCCTCCTGTGATGCGTTCGGGCCGGATTGTCGCCGGTCCCTGTTGGTTGAGTTCAATGTGAGAACGGATAGAGCTTCCAGTATGTCTTGATCTGGCGCCAGCGATGCGCCAGCCCGTCGGGCTCGAACATCAGGAAGGCGATGATGATCAGGCCGATCGCGATCTCGCGCAAAAAAGTGATGTTGTTGTTGAGCGCGAGCGCCTTGTCGATCGCGCCGCCCTTGAGGTGGTGGCTCAGCCATTCCATCGATTCCGGCAGCAGAACGACGAATGCTGTCCCCATCAGGGTGCCCATGATCGAACCGGTGCCGCCGATGATGATCATGGCGAGAAACAGGATCGAGCGCTCGATGCCAAAGCCTTCCTGCGAGATCACCAGCTGGTAGTGCGCGTAGAGCGCGCCGGCAATGCCGGCGAAGAACGCGGCGAGGCCGAACGACAGCGTCCGGTACTTCGTCAGGTTGATGCCCATGATCTCGGCCGAGAGATAGTGGTCGCGGATTGCGATCAGCGCGCGGCCGTCGCGGGTGCGCATCAGGTTGGTGACCAGGAGGTAGCACACCACGACATAGGCCAGCACGACGTAGAAATATTGCCGGTCGCCGCGCAGCGTATAGCCGAAGATCGAGAACGGATTGGCGGAGGCCGGCACCGAGCCGCCGGAGAACCACTCGGCGCGGGAGAAGAAGTCGAGCAGGATGTATTGCGCGGCGAGGGTGGCGATGACGAGATAGAGACCCTTCAGCCGCGCCGCCGGAAGTCCGAAAATCAGCCCGACGAGTGCTGTGATCACCCCGGCGAGCGCGATCGCGAAGAACACCGGGATCGCGTAGGTGTTGTTGATATAGGCCGAGGTGAAGGCGCCGAGCAGGAAGAAGCCGGCCTGTCCGATCGAGATCTGGCCGGTGAAGCCGACCAGGATGTTGAGGCCTAGTGCGGCGATGGCGAAGATGCCGATCTGGATCGAGACCGACAGCCAGTATTCGGAGAACACCTGCGGCGCGAAGCACAGGAGGATCACGCCGGCGATCGCGAAATTGCGGCTGGTTCTGGTCGGGAAGATCGTGGTGTCGGCCGCGTAGGAGGTGCGGAAGTCGCCGGCGGGTATCGTGGAGCGCGCAACCATGATTCAGATCCGCTCGATGTCTTTGGTGCCGAACAGGCCGTAGGGCTTGATCATCAGGATGATGATCAGCACGTAGAATGGCGCGATCTCGTACAGATTGCCCCAGTGCAGATACTGGCTGTCGACATACTGCGCGATGTTCTCGAGGAGGCCGATGATGATGCCGCCGAGCACGGCGCCACCGACCGAGTCGAGGCCGCCGAGGATCGCCGCCGGAAAAACCTTGATGCCGTAGGCCGACAGGCCGGAGGAGACGCCGTTGACCACGGCGACGACAACACCGGCCACGGCCGAGACCGTTGCCGAGATGGCCCAGGCCATCGCGAACACGTTCTTGACGGAGATGCCGAGCGATTGCGCGACCTGCTGGTCGAAGGCGGTCGCCCGCATCGCCAGGCCATATTTGGAGGCCTTGAAGAACCAAGCCATGCCGAGCATCATCAGGATCGATACCACGAGGCTCATGACGTAGACCGTCTGGATTTGAAGTCCGAACAGGTCGACGGACGTGCTGGCGAACACTGGCGGGAACGGCTGGGGGTTGACGCCGAACATCCATTTCAGCGCCGCCTGGAACACGGTCGACAGGCCGATCGTGACCATGATGACGGAGATGATGGGCTCCCCGATCATCGGACGGAGGATCACGACCTGGATCGCGATGCCGAACGCGAACATGAAGACCAGCGTGAGCGGCATGCCGACCCAGAACGGCACCTGATATTTCGTCAGCAATGCCCAGCACACCCAGGCGCCGATCAGCAGCAGCTCGCCTTGCGCGAAATTGACGACCTGGGTCGCCTTGTAGATCAGCACGAACGACATCGCGACCACGCCATAGAGCGTTCCGACGACGAGGCCGTTGACCAGGAGCTGGATGAGGAAGGCGGTGTTCATGATCGTTCTCACTCGTCACCGCCGGGCTTGACCCGGCGATCCATCGCGAAGGAGATTTTCGGAAGAGGATGGATGCGCGGGTCAAGCCCGCGCATGACGACCTCATGTGGCAGAAGGCGCATCACTCCGCGGCCTCCGCCATGGCGCCATGTCCACCCAGATCCACCACCTTCAGCGTCGTGCGGATGCGCTGGGTGGTGCCGTCCTGGAAGCGGATGACGGTATCGACGGGGATGGCAGGCTTGCCGCCATAGATGCCGTCGATGATATCGGCGTACTTCTCGTTGATGACGCTGCGACGCACCTTGCGCGTACGTGTGAGCTCGCCGTCGTCGGCGTCGAGCTCCTTGTAGAGCAGGAGGAAGCGGGCGATGCGCTGCGCCGGCGGCAGGTGGGCGTTGACGGTCTCGACCTCCTTCTGCAACAGCGCGTAGACCTCGTTGCGCGAGGCGAGATCGGAGTAGGTGGTGAACGCGATGCGGTTCTTCTCCGCCCATTTCGAGATGATCGAGTAGCGGATGCAGATCATCGCGGCGAGATGCTCGCGGCCGGCGCCGAGCACGACGGCCTCGGCAATATACGGCGAGAACTTCAGCTTGTTCTCGATATATTGCGGCGAGAAGCGTTCGCCGCGCGCGGTCTCGGCGAGATCCTTGATGCGGTCGATGACGACGAGCTGCTTCGCCTCGTTGAAATAGCCGGCGTCGCCCGAATGCATCCAGCCGTCCTTGACGTCGGCGGCCGAGGCTTCCGGGGCCTTGTAGTAGCCCAGGAACATGTTCGGATGGCGTACCAGGATCTCGCCGATCCCCTGGCTGTCGGGCTGGTCGATCTTGATCTCGATGTCCTCAGCCATCGGCACGCCCGTCGTGTCCGGATCGACCTCGTCGGCCGGGTGCAGCGTGTAGGCCCCGAGCAGCTCGGTCTGGCCGTAGAGCGTGCGCAAGGGCACGCCCATGGCGCGGAAGAACTTGAACGTGTCGGGCCCGAGCGCGGCGCCGCCGGTGGCGGCCGAGCGCAACCGGGTGAAGCCGAGCCGGTCGCGCAGTGCCCGGAACAGCAGCATGTCGGCAAGGCTCGAATGCTGGCCCCTCTCCAGCGCGGCAAGGCCGGTCGACATGCCCAGATGATACAGCCGCTGCTTCAGCGGCGAGGCGTCCATGACGGCGGCACGGACGTCGGCCGCGATCTGCTCCCACACCCTCGGTGCGAACAGCACGAAGGTCGGCGCGATCTCGCGGAAGTCGTTCATCATCGTATCGGGCTCTTCGACGAAGTTGACCTTCATCCGGCAGAGCAGACCTTTGCCGAGCACATAGACCTGTTCCATGATCCAGGGCAGCGGCAGCACCGAGACGTATTCGTCCTCCGGTCCCTTGGGATCGAAGGCGAGATAGGTGGCGCAATGCTTGAGCACGCGCGCGGCCGAGAGCATCGCGAGCTTTGGATGCGAGGTCGTGCCCGAGGTGGTGCAGAGGATGGCGACGTCGTCGCCGACGGTTGCATCGACCATGCGGTCGTAGAGATCGGGCTCGCGCGCCGCCCGGTTGCGGCCGAGCTCGGCGAGCTTGTCCGCCGGCAGCAGCCTGGGATCGTCATATTTGCGCATGCCGCGCGGATCGGAATAGACGATGTGCTTGAGCGCCGGCACGCGCTCGGCGAGGTTGAGCAGCTTGTCGACCTGCTCCTCATCCTCAGCGAACACCAGTCGCGCCTCGCCGTAATTGAGCAGGTAGGCGGCCTCGTCGTCGAGCACGTCCCGATAGAGCCCGAGGCTCATGGCCCGGATCGCATGCGTCGCGACCTCCGCGGCAACCCAGTCCGGCCGGTTGTCGCCGATGATGCCGATCACGTCGTCCTTGCCGAGGCCGAGCTCCACCATGCCGAGCGCGAAATCGCACACGCGCGCCTGGTAGTCGGCCCAGGTGAAGGTGCGCCACAGCCCGAGATTCTTCTCGCGCAGCGCGATCTCCGTCCCGTGCTCTTTCGCGTTCAGCCGTAGCAGCTTCGGATAGGTGTCGGCCTGCTTGACGCGACCCGCATAGTCCATCATGCCGCGTCCTCCGCGATGGACGGCGCCTCGTCGGGATCGACCAGCAGTTCGTCCTCCTCGCCGAGATAGGCACGCTTGACGTGAGGATCGGCGAGCACGGCGGCCGGGTCGCCCTCGGCGATCTTGCGGCCGAAATCGAGCACCATGACGCGATGGGAGATGTCCATGACCACGCCCATGTCGTGCTCGATCATCACGACCGTCATGCCGAATTCCTCGTTGAGGTCGACGATGTAGCGCGCCATGTCCTCCTTCTCCTCGAAGTTCATGCCGGCCATCGGCTCGTCGAGGAGGATCAGATGCGGCTCCAGCGCCATGGCGCGCGCCAGTTCGACGCGCTTGCGCAAACCGTAGGAGAGGGTGCCGGCGGGCGCCTTGCGCACCGACTGCAGGTCGAGAAAGTCGATGATCTGCTCGACCTTCTCGCGATGCTTCAGCTCCTCGCGCCGCGCGCCGGTGAGCCAATACAGAGAGCCGGTGAGGAAATTGTTCTTCAGCAGGTGATGGCGCCCGACCATGATATTGTCGAGCACGCTCATGTGGTGGAACAGCGCGAGGTTCTGGAAGGTGCGGCCGATGCCGATGTTGGCGCGCGCGCTCGGTGGCAGGCCGGTGATGTCGCGGCCGCGATGGAACAGGCGGCCCTCGGTCGGCTTGTAGCGGCCGGAGATGCAGTTGACGATCGAGGTCTTGCCGGCGCCGTTCGGGCCGATGATCGAGAACAACTCGCCCTCGCGCACGCCGAAGCTGACGTCGGTCAGGGCTCGCACCCCACCGAAACGCAGCGACACTCCGCGCGCTTCCAACGTATAGTCCAAGTCGTCCTCCCGAACTGTCTTCGGCGCTTGGCGCGCTCTTCAAGGCATCGTGTCGCGCGACGTTGAGTTCGTCGCATTGGGTGCAATCCTATCCCGGGCATCGGTTCCGCGCCATCCGACGAATGACGGGCCGCCCGGGCGGGCGCATTTTGCCGCATCTCGATGCGCCTCGTCGGTGTCCAGAGGCGCGAGTCGAAGACGGTGGTCCTCGATAGGGGAAAGCGCTATCAGGAATTGTCTTGCGCCTGACAATTCCCAGGCAATATTCACTGCAGGATTGTTGCGATGCAATATGGTCGCCGCGAGCTTCGACGAGACGAGATGCCGGCTTGATCTCTCCCGATACCCTTCTGCGCATCGCGCCCTGGTCCCGCCATCTGAAGCCCGAGGAAATCGACACGGCTGCGGCCGGCATCGTCGAGCGGTCGTTTGCGGCCAACGAGCACATCTTCCTTCGCGGCGATCAATTCGACTACTGGACCGGGATCGTCACCGGTCTCGCGCGGATGAGCACGGTGTCGCGCGGCGGCAAGGCGACGACATTCGCCGGCATGTCGGCGGGCGCCTGGTTCGGCGAGGGCAGCGTGCTGAAGAACGAGCTGCGCCGCTATGACGTCGTGGCGCTGCGCGATACGCGCGTCGCGCTGATGGAGCGGCCGACCTTCATGCGGCTGTTCGAGAACAGCGTCGGCTTCAACCGCTTCCTCGTCACCCAGCTCAACGAGCGGCTCGGCCAGTTCATTGGCCTCGTCGAGGTCGGCCGCACGCTGGATGCGACGGCGCGGCTCGCCCGCAGCATTGCCTCGCTGTTCAATCCGATCCTCTACCCGAATACGACCCGCCATCTGGAGATCACCCAGGAGGAGATCGGCGCGCTGTCGGGCCTGTCGCGGCAGAACGCCAATCAGTGTCTCAAGACGCTGGAGCGCGAGGGCCTGCTGCGGGTGGAGTATGGCGGGGTGACGGTGCTCGATCTCGACCGCCTGCGCTGCTACGGGGATTAGGTCCTGCTTCTCGTTGCGCCGATACGGGATTGATCCAACGCCTGTTTTCCGTCGAGCTTGACCGGCGGCTTCGGCTGTGGACTGCTCGCCGGGAACTTCGGCCCGAGGGGGCGCGACGGTGTTGGAGTGAGCATGGCGGGGAAGGACTGCAGCGGCCGCGTGGCGCTGATCACGGGCGTCACGGGCCAGGACGGCGCGTATCTGGCCGAATATCTGCTCGGTCTCGGCTACACGGTGCACGGGATCAAGCGGCGGTCATCGTCCTTCAATACCGCGCGGATCGACCATCTCTACCAGGATCCGCACGAAGGCAACGTGCCGTTCCTGCTGCACTACGGCGACATGACCGATTCCACCAACCTGATCCGGCTGGTGCAGCAGATCCGCCCCGACGAGATCTACAATCTCGCCGCCCAGAGCCACGTCGGCGTCAGCTTCGAGAGTCCGGAATACACCGCCAATGCCGACGCGCTCGGGGTTCTGCGCTTGTTGGAAGCCATTCGCATTCTCGGAATGGAGAAGCAGACGCGCTTCTACCAGGCCTCGACCTCGGAGTTGTACGGCCTGGTGCAGGAGATCCCGCAACGGGAGACCACGCCGTTCTATCCGCGCTCGCCCTATGGCTGCGCCAAGCTCTACGGCTACTGGATCACGGTGAACTATCGCGAGGCCTACGGGATGTTCGCCTGCAACGGCATCCTGTTCAACCACGAGAGCCCGATCCGTGGCGAGACCTTCGTGACCCGCAAGATCACCCGCGGCGTCGCCCGCATCGAAACCGGCCTGGAGGAGACGATCTATCTCGGCAATCTCGAGGCCAAACGCGACTGGGGCCATGCGCGCGACTATGTCGAGGGCATGCATCGCATCCTGCAGGCCGATACGCCCGACGATTTCGTGCTGGCGACCGGTGAGACCCATTCGGTGCGCGAACTGGTCGAACTCGCCTTCGCCGAGGTCGGTCGCCGCATCGAATGGCGCGGCAAGGGGGTCGAGGAGACCGGGATCGACGCCAAGTCCGGCAAGGCGGTGGTGCGGATCGACCCGACCTATTTCCGCCCGACCGAGGTCGACCTCTTGATCGGCGATTGCAGCAAGGCGCGCGACAAGCTCGGATGGAAACCAAGGACGAGCTTCGCCCAACTGGTCAAGGAGATGGTCGCCAGCGATCTGTGCGCCGCGCGGCGGGAGGCGAGCAGTGGCCACGCCGTTTGATCTCCGCGGCAAGCGTGTCTTCGTCGCCGGCCATCGCGGGATGGTCGGCAGCGCGCTGGTGCGGCGGTTGGCGAGCGAAGGCGTCGAGTTGCTCACGGTGCCGCGTGGCGAGGTCGATCTGCGCGACCAGGCGGCGGTGTTCGCATGGTTCGCGCGCGCCAGGCCGCAGGTAGTGTTCCTTGCTGCGGCGAAGGTCGGCGGCATCGTCGCCAACAACACGCTGCGCGCCGAGTTCATCTACGACAACATTGCCATTGCTGCCAATGTCATCCACGCCGCGCATGTGAATGGCGCCGAGAAGCTGATGTTTCTCGGTTCCTCCTGCATCTATCCGAAGCTTGCCGCGCAGCCACTGCGCGAGGACGCCATGCTGACCGGGCCGCTGGAGCCGACCAACGAGCCCTATGCGATCGCCAAGATCGCCGGCATCAAGATGGTCGAGGCCTATCGCAGCCAGTACGGCGCCGACTTCATCAACGTGATGCCGACCAATCTCTATGGTCCGGGCGACAACTATCATCCCGAATACAGCCACGTCGTCGCGGCGCTGATCCGCCGCTTCCACGAGGCCAGGCTCGCCGATGCGCCCGAGGTGGTCGTCTGGGGCACGGGAACGCCGCGGCGCGAATTCCTCTATGTCGACGACATGGCGGATGCCTGCGTGCACCTGATGAAGACCTATTCGGACACCGGGCTGGTCAACATCGGCACCGGTGAGGACATCACCATTGCCGATTTCGCGCGCGTGGTCGCGGCCACCGTCGGCTATCAGGGACGGATCAGCTTCGACGCCTCGCGGCCTGACGGCACGCCGCGCAAGCTGCTCGACGTCTCGCGCCTCGCCGCGCTCGGCTGGCGCGCGACGACGACGCTGGAGGACGGCATCGCGCGGGCCTATCAGGCGTTCCTGCGCGAGACAGGGCAGGGTTAGTTCTCCGTCATTGCGAGGCGCGAAGCGCCGAAGCAATGACGGCTCTCCAGGAGCGCGATCAAACCCGCTGCGCCTTCGCGCCCAGCGCGGTCGCCATCGCCGAGATCAGCGGCTTCATGAAATAGGCCTCGCCCGCTGGCGTGATCGACGGCGCCAGCCCATGCGCAGCCAGCTCCTCCGTGACCACGGGCCCAACCGAGGCGATCGGCGTACGCGCCAAGCCCTGCCGCAGTCGATCCTCCACGCCGTGCGCCTTGGCGACGTCGAACAGCCGCCGCGGCTGGCCCGAACTCGTCAGCGCGATCGCATCGACATGGCCGGCGATCATCTCGTCGATCGCGATGAGGATGTTCGCATCCGCCGCCTTGGCGTCATAGACATAGGGCAGCACCGGATCGACCTCGGCGCCACCAGCCTTGATTGCACCGATCAGCGCGGAATGATCTTTGTCGGGATAGAGCTGCAGGCCGAGCCGATGGCCCTTGAGGTCGTAGCTTGCCAGTAGTTCGGCAACACCTTCCGAGGTCGGCTTCTCCGTGGTGACCTGCGCCTCCAAGCCGAGCTCGCGCAAGGCACGCCCTGGCTTGGGGCCGCGGGTGAACTTCCGGGCCTTGCCGAGCGCGGCGATGAACTCGGCCTCGACGCCGATCCGGCGCACCACGGTCATCAGCCGCCTGAGGCCCTCGCCGGTCATCAGCACGAGATCATCCAACGGCCGCTCGATGCAGCGGCGGATCCAGGCCTCGATCGGCGCGGGGTCCGGCGCATCCTGGATCGTGAACATCGGACATTGCAGCACGTCGGCGCCTTGCTCGGCGAGCAGCCGCGAGAACTGCGCCTCCTCGCGGGTTTCCAGGATCAGGATGCGGTTGCCGGTCAGCCTGTCAGCCATGGCGATGCTCGAAGTTTGAGAGTTGATGTTTTGTTCATCCTGCCCCCGCGCCGAGCGTTGGCGCAAGGGCGCGGAGGGTGGTAGAGCAGGGCCCGAACGGGCGCCAAGCCTGCCGCATCATTCCCCTCATATCATCCGCCCGGTACGTCATCGCCATGTCCAACCACCAATATGTCCTGACCCTGTCCTGCCCGGATCGTCCCGGGATCGTCTCGGCCGTTTCGACCTTCCTCGCCCACAATGGCCAGAACATTCTCGATGCCCAGCAGTTCGGCGACTTCGAGACGGGTCACTTCTTCATGCGGGTGGTGTTCACGGCCGCCGATCTCGCCGTCAACCTGCCGGCGCTGCAGACCGGCTTCGCCGCGATCGCCGAGCGCTTTGCGATGGACTGGCAGATGCGCGACCGCGCCGGGCAGCGCCGGGTGATGCTGCTGGTGTCGAAGTTCGACCATTGTCTGGTCGACATCCTCTATCGCTGGCGGACCCGCGACCTCGCGATGATTCCGACCGCCATCGTCTCCAACCATCCGCGCGAGACCTATGCCGGGCTCGATTTCGGCGACATCCCGTTCCACCACATGCCGGTGACCAAGGACACCAAGCGCGACCAGGAACAGGCGATCCTGAAGCTGGTCGATGAGACGAAGACCGATCTCGTCGTGCTGGCGCGCTATATGCAGATTCTGTCGGACGAGATGTCGGCGAGCCTGTCGGGCCGCTGCATCAACATCCATCATTCGTTCCTGCCGGGCTTCAAGGGCGCAAAACCCTATCACCAGGCCTATGAGCGCGGCGTCAAGCTGATCGGCGCCACAGCTCATTACGTGACCCGGGATCTCGACGAGGGTCCGATCATCGACCAGGATGTCGAGCGCATCAGCCATCGCGACACGCCGGAGGACCTCGTGCGCAAGGGCCGCGACATCGAGCGGCGCGTGCTGGCGCGGGCGATCCGTTATCACCTCGAGGATCGCGTCATCCTCAACGGGCGCAAGACCGTCGTCTTCATGGATTGATGTCGCGACCGCCCGTCAGCGGCCGGGGACGGTCGCCTGCGCGTTGGCGTTCGACTGCGTCTCCTTGTCGCGTTCGGCGGCCGGCATCTGCCGCTGCCGCTCGCGCTCCTGCATGAAACGGTCGTATTCCGGGGTTCCTGGACGGGGTGGCGCGTCGGCCGGCAGGCCGCCGGCCCATTGCGGCATCAGATCGCCCATCCCCGCGCCGACCTTCTCATTGATCGACGAGCAGCCGGAAAGGATCGGCCCGGCCATGGCGAGAAGCATCATCGCGGCCGGAAACAGTCTGGTCCGGTGGGGGTGTCTGGCCGGCATTGATGGGTGACCTTTCGTGCTGCGGGCGACCCGCGGCCTGGACCCTAACGACTTGCCATCAATTGGCAAAATTTGGCCGTTCGATGATTTGGGTATTAATATACCAATCACGGATTGGTGGTCCGTTGCGGAAACCTACCGTTCACGAAGCCTCCCATGATCGCCATTGACAACGGGGTCCCGAGTCCGCAGCGATGCGCCCGCGATATCGTGAACGAGATCGCACGGTTAAGACAACAATGGCCGGGGGCTGCGGTCCTGATCCGACCAGGGAGGTAGTTTCAATGTTCGTGCGAAGCAAGACACTGACGCTCGCCAGTGCGGCTCTTGCCGCGGCTGCGCTCGCGTCGGGTGCGGCGCGGGCCGAAGACGTATTCAAGATCGGCCTGATCGTGCCGATGACCGGCGGCCAGGCGTCGACCGGCAAGCAGATCGACAACGCGATCAAGCTGTACATGCAGCAGAACGGCGACACCGTCGCCGGCAAGAAGATCCAGGTCATCCTCAAGGACGACGCGGCGCTGCCCGACAATACCAAGCGTCTGGCGCAGGAACTGATCGTCAACGACAAGGTCAACGTGATCGCCGGCTTTGGCGTGACGCCGGCGGCCTTCGCCGCCGCGCCGCTCGCCACCCAGGGCAAGATCCCGGAAGTCGTCATGGCGGCCGGCACCTCCATCATCACCGAGAAGTCGCCCTACATCGTCCGCACCAGCTTCACGCTGCCGCAGTCCTCCACCATCATCGGCGACTGGGCGGTCAAGAACGGCATCAAGAAGGTCGCCACGCTGACCTCGGACTACGCGCCCGGCAACGACGCGCTGGCCTCGTTCAAGGAGCATTTCACCGCTGGCGGTGGCGAGATCGTCGAGGAAATCAAGGTTCCGCTGGCGAACCCCGACTTCGCTCCCTTCCTGCAGCGCATGAAGGACGCCAAGCCGGACGCCATGTTCGTGTTCGTGCCGGCCGGCCAGGGCGGCAACTTCATGAAACAATATGCCGAGCGCGGCCTCGACAAGAGCGGCATCAAGGTGATCGGACCGGGTGACGTCACCGACGACGACCTGCTCAACGACATGGGCGACGCCGTGCTCGGCGCCGTCACCGCGCACATCTATTCGGCGGCGCATCCGTCGGCGAAGAACAAGGAGTTCGTCGCGGCCTACAAGAAGGCGTTCAACAGCCGTCCAGGCTTCATGGCGGTCGGCGGCTACGACGGCATCCATCTGATCTACGAGGCGCTGAAGAAGACCGGTGGCAAGACCGACGGCGATTCCCTGATTGCTGCGATGAAGGGCATGGCCTGGGAGAGCCCGCGCGGTCCCATCTCGATCGATCCGGAGACGCGCGACATCGTTCAGAACGTCTACATCCGCAAGGTCGAGAAGGTCGACGGCGAGCTCTACAACGTCGAGTTCCAGACCTTCGACGCCGTCAAGGATCCGGGCAAGGCCAAGAAGTGACGCGATAGGCGTCATCGAGGGACGCGCGAGGACCGTGCGCTCCCTCCCCCGCCCGCGGGGGAGGGCTGGGGAGGGGGCACCCCACGGCACACGCGTCATGTGGAGAGATTTCCCCCACCCGGATCACATCGTTCCGATGCGATCCGACCTCCCCCGCAAGCGGGAGAGGCGCAGACCGAGCAAGCGTTGTATGCATGCCCTTCGGATGAAGGGATGACCGGGGACTGAAACTAGACTCCATGACCGCTATCCTCACCAACCTGTTCGACGGCGTCGCCTACGGCATGCTGCTGTTCGTGCTGGCCTGCGGGCTCGCCGTGACGCTCGGCCTGATGAACTTCGTCAACCTCGCCCATGGCGCCTTCGCCATGGCCGGCGGCTATGTCTGCGCCGTGCTCGTCAACCGGATGGGATGGCCGTTCTTCGCGGCGCTGCCGCTGGCCTTCGTCGCGAGCGCCATGATCGGCGCGCTGCTGGAGCGGGCGCTCTATCAGCATCTCTATGCGCGCAGCCATCTCGACCAGGTGCTGTTCTCGATCGGGCTCGTCTTCATGACGGTGGCCGCGGTCGATTACATCATGGGCTCCTCGCGAATCTTCATCAATCTGCCCGACGTGCTGCAGGGCCAGTTCGACGTCTTCGGCGTTGGCATCGGCCGCTATCGGCTGATGATCATCGTGATCTGCGGGCTGCTCACGGTGGGGCTGCAGCTGGTGCTCTCCAAGACTCGGTTCGGCAGCCGACTGCGCGCCGCCGTCGATGATCCCCGCGCGGCGAGCGGCCTCGGCATCAACGTGCCGCAGGTGTTCGCCTTCACCTTCGCGTTCGGCTGCGGGCTCGCTGGCCTGGGCGGCGCGCTCAGCGCCGAGATCCTCGGCCTCGATCCGTACTTCCCGCTGAAGTTCATGATCTACTTCCTGATCGTGGTCACCGTGGGCGGCTCGTCCTCGATCACCGGGCCGTTCCTGGCCTCGCTGCTGCTCGGCATCGGCGACGTCGCCGGCAAATACTACGTGCCGAAGCTCGGCCCCTTCGTCATCTACACCATCATGATCGTGATCCTGATCTGGCGTCCGAACGGCCTGTTCGGTCGCACGGCGACGCGGTGAGGATCGCATGACCACGAACGCACAAGCCGAGGTCGGATTTCACGCCAGGCAGCATGGCCGCTGGCACTGGAGCGAGTTCGCCTTCTGGATCGTCGTGCTGGCGGTCGGACTGGCGTTTCCCTCGCGCTACCTGATCATGACCGAGATCCTGCGACTGGCGTTGTTCGCGCTGTCGCTCGACCTGATCCTCGGCTATGCCGGCATCGTCTCGCTCGGCCACGCCGCCTTCTTCGGCGTCGGGGCCTATTGCGCGGGCCTGCTCTCGGTGCACGGCATCATCAACGAGCCGGTGCTGGCGCTGATCGTGGCCGGCCTCGCCGCCACCGTGCTTGGCTTCGCCACCAGCTTCCTGGTCATCCGCGGCGTCGACCTGACGCGGCTGATGGTGACGCTCGGCATCGCGCTGTTGATGGAGGCGCTGGCGGAGCGCTTCTCCAACATCACCGGCGGTACCGACGGTCTCCAGGGCATCGACATCCAGCCGATCTTCGGCGTGTTCGCCTTCGACATGTTCGGCAGGACCGGCTTCTTCTATTCGCTTGCGGTGCTGTTCGTGCTGTTCCTGCTGGCGCGGACCATCGTCCACTCGCCGTTCGGCCTGTCGCTGCGCGCGATCAAGAACAATCCGTTGCGCGCCGCCGCCGTCGGCATTCCCGTCAACAAGCGCCTGATCGCGATCTACACCGTAGCCGCGTTCTATGCCGGCATTGCCGGGGCGCTGTTCACCCAGACCACGGCACTGGCCTCGCTCGACGTGTTCTCGTTCGAGCGCTCCGCCGATCTGGTTCTGATGCTGGTCATCGGCGGCTCCGGCTATCTCTATGGCGGGCTGATCGGCGCGGCGGTGTTCCGGATGTTGCAGGAACTGTTCCAGTGGATCACGCCACAATATTGGATGTTCTGGATCGGCCTGGTGCTGGTCGTCATCGTGCTGGTCGGCCGCCACCGCATCCACGCCTATGCGCTGTGGCTGCCCAACCTCGTCCTGCGCCAGATCGCCGGCCGCAAGGCCGCGGTGGCCCTCACCGATAACGAGGCGCCATGACCTACGCATTGGAAACCCGCGGCCTCGACAAGCATTTCGGCGGCCTTCACGTCACCCGCGACCTGTCGCTGCAGATCGCGCCCGGCGCGCGCCACGCGCTGATCGGTCCGAACGGCGCCGGCAAGACCACGGTCATCAATCAGCTCACCGGCGTGCTGGAGCCGAGCGCGGGCCGCATCCTGCTCGAAGGCCAGGACATCACCGATCTGCCGGTGCACAAGCGCGTGCTGCGTGGCCTGTCGCGCACCTTCCAGATCAACCAGCTGTATCCCGACCTGACGCCGTTGGAGACCATCGGGCTTGCGGTCTCCGAGCGGCTCGGCGGCGGCGGCAATTGGTGGCGGCGCATGGGCACGCGCGACGACATCAATGCCGAGATCGCCGAGACGCTCGAGCGCTTCCGGCTGCTCGACGTGATGAACGACCGTACCTCGACCTTGCCCTATGGCAAGCAGCGCCTGCTGGAGATCGCGGTTGCGATCGCCGCGCGCCCGCGCGTGCTGCTGCTCGACGAGCCCGCCGCCGGCGTGCCCGAGGGCGAGCGCAAGGACATCCTCGCCGCGGTCGCCGCGCTGCCGCGCGACGTCACGGTGCTGCTGATCGAGCACGACATGGACCTCGTCTTCTCCTTTGCCGACCGCATCTCGGTCCTGGTCTCCGGCGCTCTGCTGGTTGAAGGCACGCCCGACGAGGTTGCGCGTGATCCGCAGGTCAAGGCGGTCTACCTCGGCGAGGCTGCGTGATGACCGATCTGCTCGCGATTGAAAATCTTCGCGCCGGCTACGGCCAGGCGGTCGTGCTGCCGAACATGTCGCTCAAGCTGCCCGAGGGCCAGGTGCTGGCGCTGCTCGGCCGCAACGGCACTGGCAAGACCACGTTGATCAACTCCATCGTCGGCGTCACCCGCCGCTTCTCCGGCAAGCTTGCGCTCGCCGGCACCGACATCACGGCTCTTCGCGCCGACCAGCGCGCCCGCGCCGGCATCGGCTGGGTGCCGCAGGAGCGCAACATCTTCCGCTCGCTCACGGTGGAGGAGAACATGACGGCGGTGGCGCAGCCGGGACCCTGGTCGATCGAGCGCGTCTACCAGATGTTTCCGCGGCTCAAGGAGCGACGCAACAATTTCGGCAATCAGCTCTCCGGCGGCGAGCAGCAGATGCTGGCGATCGGCCGCGCGCTCACCCTGAATCCCAAGGTGCTGCTGCTCGACGAGCCGACCGAGGGCCTCGCGCCGATCATCGTCGAGGAGCTGCTGGCCGCGATCGGCACCATCAGCCGCGCCGGCGGCCTGTGCTCCGTGATCGTCGAGCAGCACGCGCAGAAGCTGCTCGCGCTGGCTGACCGCGTCGTCATCCTGGAGCGTGGCACCATCGTGCATGACGCGCCGTCGAGCGCCTTGAAGGCCGATCCGGCGCCATTGGAGCGGCACCTCGGCGTCGCGAGCGCGGCCGCGCATTGACCTGATCGTCGGGCTTGAACGCTACAGGGCGAAGCGTCATCCTTGGTTGCAGGGACGGTGTGGCTCGCGCAGTCAGCGTGAAGGCCATGCCGGAAGATCCGGCGGTATGGTGCGGCCGCCGTGGACACCGGTATGCAGGATCCGGTCGTTACAGCAGGAAGGCTGG
This sequence comes from Bradyrhizobium sp. SZCCHNS30572, assembly GCF_032484415.1. NCBI lineage: Bacteria > Pseudomonadati > Pseudomonadota > Alphaproteobacteria > Hyphomicrobiales > Nitrobacteraceae > Bradyrhizobium > Bradyrhizobium sp. SZCCHNS30572. Next base: position 211,524 of record NZ_JAUESY010000012.1, read on the forward strand.
CCAGCGCCGTTGTCGCGATGGCACTTCACCTGGAGGCGGATTTGATGGGTTCACCTCAGGATGCCCCATTGAACGAGGTCAGGGTAGGTCAGCCCATTGCTCGGGCCATGGATTGCGCCATGCCCCTCCACGATCTCTCCTCGATAGAATTGTATACCGACCGGATACGGGGTAGGGGATGGACCCAGTCCATCACGCTTTGCCCAGGTAACCAGCCAGGACAGATCGCAGCCGGTCCAACAACCCTATCCAACGAATCGACGCCTTCCAAGGAGTGAGCACATGCAACGCACCAAGCCCCCATTCCGCGCCGACGAAGTCGGCAGCCTCTTGCGGCCGCAGAAGATCAAGGAAGCCCGCGCCAAGCTCGAGAAGGGCGAGATCTCGGCCGACGATCTCCGAAAGATCGAGGACATGGAGATTGAGAAGGTCGTGCATCGCCAGGCCTCGACCGGTCTCAAGCTCGCCACCGACGGAGAGTTCCGTCGCTCCTGGTGGCACTTCGACTTTCTCGCCAAGCTGACCGGATGCGAGCTGTTTCACCCGGACACCGGCATCCAGTTCACCGGCGTGCAGACTCGTCATGACGCGGTGCGCGTGATCGGCAAGCTCGACTTCCCGGATAGTCATCCGATGCTCGACCACTTCCGCTTCCTCAAGAAGCACGCCGACACCGCGCATGTCACGGCGAAGATGACGATCCCGTCACCGGCGGTGCTGCACTTCCGTGGCGGCCGCAAGTCGATCTCCAAGGACGTCTATCCCGATCTCGACGCCTTCTACGAGGATCTCGGCAAGACCTATCGCAAGGCCGTGAAGGCCTTCTACGACGCCGGCTGCCGCTACCTGCAGTTCGACGATACGGTCTGGGCTTATCTGTGCTCGCAGGACGAGCTCAAGAAGGCGCGCGAGCGCGGCGACAATCCCGACGGTCTGCAGCAGATCTATTCGCGCATCATCAACTACGCGATCGCCGAGCGGCCCGCCGACATGACGATCACCACGCATGTCTGCCGCGGCAATTTCCGTTCGACCTGGATCTCCTCGGGCGGCTACGAGCCGGTCGCCGAGACCATGCTCGCCAATACCAATTACGACGGCTATTTCCTGGAGTATGACAGCGAGCGCGCCGGCGGCTTCGAGCCGCTGCGCTTCCTGCCCAAGGGCAACAAGGTCGTCGTCGTCGGTCTCGTGACCTCGAAGGTCGGCGAGCTCGAGAAGAAGGACGACATCAAGCGCCGCCTGGAAGAGGCCTCGAAGTTCGCCCCGCTCGACCAGCTCGCGCTGTCGCCGCAATGCGGCTTCGCCTCGACCGAGGAAGGCAACATCCTCTCCGATGAAGAGCAGTGGGCCAAGCTGCGCCTCTGCGTCGAGCTCGCGGAGGAGATCTGGGGGAAGTAAGCGCGCCGTGAACACTGCACGCCTCGACATCGGGTGTGCTGATCAGTGATGCGGAAGCGGGGCCGGAGCAATCCGCTCCGCTTCTTTTTTGCGCAGCAGCGCACGGCGGATCAGCCGCTGTGCCGGGGCCTCGAACCCGGAATAGGTGAGATACGCCGCGGTCAGGGTCAGCCCCATGAAGCCGACCCAGAACGAGGGGCTGCCGTAGGGGATCGCTCGTCCAAGCGCGCCGAAAGCCAGCGCGATCGTGAGCTGGATCGGGAAGTGCAACAGGTAGCACGAATAAGTCATGTTGCCGGCGGCCTGCAGCAGGACTTCGGTGCGCCGTGGCAGCGTGATGGGCGTCGCGCAGACGAACAAGAGGATGGGTGTATAAACGAGCAGGAGCGCTGCGGAGCGCTCGGCAAGCTCAACGCCGGAGAGCCAGAGGGCCGGCGGGATTGTAACGACGGCGCACGCGGCGAACGCTTCCAGCCGCGCGCGGTACGGGGCATCGGCGACGCTCTGCCGCACCATGGCGGCCAGTCCGCCGGCATAGAAGAACACGAAACACTTGCCGACCAGTGTGCCGCTCGCGATGCCGGCCAGGATCATCGCCAGGTTCAAGAGCGGCGATGTGGTGACGAAACGCAGCGCCAGGAAGAACGCCGCATAGACCAGGACCTCGATCGAGACCGACCAGATCGGGCCGTTGAAGCTGATCCCGGTCGGCGGCAGCCAGTCGCTCGCCATGAAAAGCTGGGCGACGAAATGAGCGAGGTCGTTGCTCTGGTAGACGAAGAAGAAGCCGTGCTGCGCGACATAGAGGGCCTGCAGCCCCGCGACCAGCAGCAGCGTTGCGAGATGCAGCGGATAGAGCCGCGACAGCCGGTTGACGAAGAAGGTCCAGCCATCGACCGTGCCATCCGAGATGATCGCGCTGTACTTCCAGAAGAAGATGAAGCCCGAGATGCACCAGAAGATCACGACGCCGTATTCGCCGAGCTCATAGAACGGAAACAGGACATTGTAGAACGGCAGCTCGCTGCGGATGAGATCGACAGGGGCATCGGCGATGTAGGCGAAGTGCGGGTAGTGCCACAGCAGAACCGAGATCGTGGCGAGGAAACGCAGCAGCTCCAGCCCGAGGAGCTTGTGAGTCCCAGGCGATGTCGATGTGTGAAGCGGGGCCATGCGGTGATCGTTAACCGTCTCGACGGGATGTGCGCCCCAATCCTAGCCGGCGCGAAGTGAAGGATTGTTTTCGCAGCCTGCGGGATCAGCGGCAGGCCTGCTCGGTTCCCTGCAGGATCGCCTGGTCCCAGGACCGATAGCCCGTGGCATTCAGGTGGATGCCTTCGAGCGTGAACGGCGATTCCATCGGCGGCAGGGGCAGGAAGGTCGCGCCGGTGCGCCTTGCGAGGTCCGGCAGCACGGCGCGATAGTCGGTGATGCTCGCCATGGCGGCCTTCTCCATGGCTGGCGTGAATGGCCCGCGCGCCTCGACGGAGGGAAACTCGGTGACGAAGATGCGCGTGGTGAGCTTTGACAGCTCGCGCAGCAGGGCCTCGTAGCGCCCGGCGAAGGCCTCGCTGGAGTCGGACTTGGCGGTCAGCGCATCGTTCACGCCGAGGGAGACGATGATCGCGAACGGCCGTTTCGGGCCGAGTGCGGGCTTGAGCCAGCCGGCCAGGTCGCTGCGCGTCCCGGCGCCGGCGAGACCGGCGTTGACGACCGGATGCCCGCAGGCGCTGGCCGGCAATGTCGCCGACTCGACGATGCTGTCGCCGAGCACGACGATCGGGTCGTCGGGGCGTGCCAGCAGATTGTAGTGGACGATGAGCTGGCGAACCGTGCGGTGGTCGCTGCCCGACGGCGTCGCGGAGCGGCGCGCCAGCACGAACGTCGCGGCTGCTGCGGCAATCACCGCAAACAGCACGAATCCCAGCCGCGCCTGCGTCTTTGCTGCCATATGGACGATCGATGCCTTGATGCGACCCGACCGTAGTCTGAATTCGCAAACGGAGCTCTAATTCGCCCGCGTCCAGGTCGACGAACGGCAGATGACGCCGCCAAAGGCGCAACCGGCGGTCGTCAGGGTGCCGCCGGTGAGCGTCATCTTGGCATCATAGGTCTTGCCGTCATCGGGATTGCTGTAGCTGCCGGCCCAGGCATTGGGGCCGGTCGGCTTCATCCCGGAGAACAGCCGCTGTCCGACCTTGGCGGGAGTGTCGGTGCCTTCCTTGATCCAGACCAGCGTGCCGCAGACGGCGCCGCCGCAGGGCGCGAATTTGACCTTGGAGGCGCCGCTTTCGCGCAGCCAGACGCCGGTGACATCGTCGGCGAGCGCCGGGCCTGCGGCCAGCACGACTGACAGACCAAGTCCAACAACGAAACGACCGATCATGCGAGCCTCCCTGATCCTTCGAGACGAGCTTGTTGCCGGCGGATCGTGTCGGCGATTGGGCGGGCCGACGGCGATACGCTTCGTCTCCATTGTGCGGCAGCATATCAGGATTCGGGCATGCTGCACCTGACTCCCCGAGGGCCGTGACGGTCGGGCTGGAGCAGCGCCTGCCCAGCCGCAGGTCTATCTCGCCGCCAGATAGACCTCACCGAGCAGCGAGGAGTTCGACCACGGCACCTGCTTGTTCTTGGTGCCGGCCACGACCTCGGCGCGAACGCGCGTCAGCATCTGCTGCACCTCGAGACCGGGCGTGCCGATGTGGCGGGTCAGCGCCGCCGAGAACGGGCTGTTGTCGCCGTCGCCGTCGAGCGCGACCTTGCCCGGCGCCGTCGCGAACGCGATCAGCGTGCCGGCCCCGGACGTCGCGCCGGTACCGAGCGAGGTTGGTGCGGCGAGCCCGCTGGCGCTGAGACCCCGGCCGGGGCCGGCGCCTGCCGTCTCCGGCGGGGCGAACGGATTGTTGCGGCAGGCATCGAGGATCAGGATGTTGGTGCGGACCTGGTCGTCGAGCCCGGCCAGGATCTGGTCCATGTCGACCATCGCCGTGACCACGTCGCTGCCTGCAGACGGCGCAATGTCGGTGGGGACGAGATAGTTGCGGCCGTCGATCTGCACGCCGTGGCCGGCATAGAACACCACTGCGACCTGCGCCCGCGCCGCCTCGCGCAGGAAGTCGCGCGTCTTCGCCTGCATCGCCGCGCGGTCGAGATCGAGGCCCTCCGTCACCGTGAAGCCGATGTCGCGCAGGCTCCTGGCGATGGCTCGCGCGTCGCGCGGCGGATTGGGCAGCGGCTGCACGTGCGTGTAGGCGCCGTTGCCGATGACCAGCGCCATGCGCTGCCCGGTCGGCACCGCTGCGGCCGAGGAGGGGGCCGGGGATTCCGGCCGCTGCTGGGGGCGCGCCGCCGGCTCCGACAGCAGCGACAGCCGCACCCTGGCGGTGGCCTGGCTGGCCTTGCTGCCGGCATCGGATGCGGTGGGCTTCAGCGCCGCGGCGTAATCCGCCTTGGCCGCATCGAACTCGCCCTTGGCCTCATAGGCCAGCGCGCGATGCACGTGGGCTGAGATGACGACGCTCCCCGGCGGTGTCATCACGTTGGCCGGCGGATTCTGCGCCAGCCGGACCGCCTCGGAGGCGTCGGCAACGGCGCGGTCGAGATGGCCCTTGGCGCGCCAGATCATGCTGCGGTTGATCAGCGGCGAGGCCAGCGCCGGATCGAGCCGGATCGCCTCGTTGATGTCGCCGAGCGCGCCGTCGAGGTCGCCGGTCGCTTCCTTGGAGATGCCGCGATTCTGCCAGGACAGCGCGGATTTCGGCGTCAGCCTGATCGCCTGGTCATAGTCGGCAATCGCCCTGGCGTAGTCGCCGGTGCCGCGATAGGCGTTGCCGCGGTTGTGGAAGAGCGTGCCGCTCGGCGCGCCGATCTTGATGGCGTCGTTGAAGTCGGCGATCGCGATCTCGTACTCGCCCTTGTCGTAATAGGCCGAGCCGCGCAGATTGTAGATCGCCTGCGCCGGCTGCAGCCGCAGCGCCTCGGTGGCATCGGCGATGACGTGGGTGTAGTCGCCCTTCTTGTTCCAGCCGACCGCGCGCCAGAAATAGATCGTGGCGAGCTGGCTGCCGGAGAACACCTTCAGCGCGATGATCTTGGTGCAGGCGGCGATCATCTGGTCGGCCGGCGTCGTCTCGGTGGTACAGAGGGCGCCAAGCTGGGACTTCGACTGGGCGAGGCCGGGAGACGCCCAGAGGGCAGCCAGCAGCGGTATCAGCAGCAGGAGGGAGCGGCGCATCGGCACGGACCGTGGGGGACGAGAGGCGGGAACCTATCCGGTTTGTTGCGTCCGGAAGGTTCCGGGTTCAGGCTCTTTCCAATGGTGGGCAGATGGTGCTAGGAGGTTGGGCCAAGGGCGCGTTGCCCACTCCTGTTTCCCACCCGTCGAGCCGAATGAAGAACGACCAGCTGCTCGCCCAGATCACGGAGTTCTGCCGCCAGTCGGACATGGCGGAATCGACGTTCGGCCGGCGCGCCGTGAACGACGGCAAGCTCGTGCAGCGGCTGCGCGAGGGCAAGCGCATCACCATCGACACGCTGGATCGCATCCAGGCCTATATCGCGGCCTCGACTGGCACGCTGCCGCCGCCGCGGCTCGACGTCGTGCCCGAAAAGCGCGATCCCAAGAGCAATTTCCGCTTCTTCGAGAACCGTCAGAAATACCTGCTGTTCGTGCACACCTGCAGCGAGAAGCGGGTGGTGGCCGAGCGCGTCGGTCTCGAACTCGCCAGCATCCATCCGCGGCCGCCGGCGCTGCGGCTGTTCGACGCCGGCGTCGGCGACGGCACCGTGCTGTCGAAGGTCCTGCGCACCATGCACGGCCGTTTTCCACACATTCCGTTCTATGTGGCCGGCAAGGAGCTGAGCCTCGAGGATGTCAGGCTGACACTGGAGAAGGTCCCGGACCGGCTGTTCGAGCATCCGGCCAGCGTGTTCGTGTTCACCAACATGAACTATGCCGAGGCGCCCTGGCTGACGCCGGCGTCGCCTTCGGTAGCCGCCTCGATGATCTGGCACGAGGTCGTGCTGCAGGGCGATTCGTCCGGGGATTTCGAGGCCCAGATCACGGCGCTGAAGCCGTTTCTGGAGCAGAACTGGCGCGCCAACGTCTCCCCGCGCACCGGCATGCCGGTCTATGAGCGGCCGATCGCCCTGGTGCTGTATCGCGAGGATCACCGCTTCCTGCTCGACGGCATCATCCCGCGGGCCGGTCGGGTCGAGGCCAATTTCGACCTGATCATCGCCTCGCAGCCCTACCGGGCCCGGTCCTCGGTCAATTTCCGCGCCAAGCGCATCATCGCACCGCTGGCGCGGGCGCTGAAGCCGGGCGGCCGGCTGATCGGAATCCACTCCCACGGCCAGGATCCGGGCCTGGACATCATCCAGGCGGTCTGGCCGGGAGAAAATCCTTTCTCGGTCAGCCGCCATGAGCTATTGCGCGCCGTGAAATACGAGCTCGGCTCCAGTGGGCGGGACTTAAATTTTAACGCCTATGCGGACAATCGCTCGATTTTCAGGTATGAGATGGAGGCTCTGCCCAACGAGGTCACCGGTGCGATCGGAACCTCGACGGCCTTTGCAGCCTGGAACGCGGCGGTGTATGTCGCGCAGATCGAGGAAGACCGCCTGACCGAGGTGGCCCACTCGTCCCGCGCGCTCGACGCCGCCAGAGAGGTTCTGCGAAAGCACAACGGGCTGTGGTTCTACGATGAATCCTACGTCATCTCGCGGCGTCGCGACTGACATTCCTTAGGGATCAATACAAACGACCGCCGTGGGCGGCGAAGAAGGGGTTGCTTGATGCGCGCGTCATATCTGTTCACCTCGGAGTCGGTGTCCGAAGGCCACCCGGACAAGGTCTGCGACCGTATTTCCGACGAGATCGTCGACCTGTTCTACCGTGAAGGGCCGAAGGCCGGCATCGACCCCTGGCAGATCCGCGCCGCCTGCGAGACGCTCGCCACCACCAACAAGGTCGTGATCGCCGGTGAGACCCGCGGCCCGGCTTCGGTCACCAACGAGCACATCGAGCACGTCGTCCGCGAGGCCATCAAGGACATCGGCTACGAGCAGGAAGGTTTTCACTGGAAGACCTGCGATATCGAGATCCTGCTGCATCCGCAGTCGGCCGACATCGCCCAGGGCGTCGACGCGCTGCAGCCCGGCGAAGTCAAGGAAGAGGGCGCCGGCGACCAGGGCATCATGTTCGGTTACGCGACCAATGAAACGCCGGATTTGATGCCGGCGCCGATCTTCTATGCCCACAAGATCCTGCGGCTGATCTCGGAAGCCCGCCACGCCGGTGTCGAGAAGGTGCTCGGTCCGGATTCCAAGAGCCAGGTCACCGTGCAGTATGAGAACGGCAAGCCGGTCGGCGTGCGCGAGATCGTGGTGTCGCACCAGCATCTGGTCGAGGACATGACTTCGGCGCAGGTCCGCGAGCGCGTCGAGCCCTATGTGCGCAAGGCGCTGCCGGAAGGCTGGATCACGCCGAAGACGATCTGGCACATCAACCCGACCGGCAAGTTCTACATCGGCGGTCCCGATGGCGACGCTGGTCTGACCGGCCGCAAGATCATCGTCGATACCTATGGCGGTGCTGCCCCGCATGGCGGCGGCGCGTTCTCCGGCAAGGATCCGACCAAGGTCGACCGCTCCGCCGCCTATGCCGCGCGCTACGTCGCAAAGAACATCGTCGCCGCTGGTCTCGCCGACCGCTGCACCCTGCAGCTCGCCTATGCGATCGGCGTGGCGCGGCCGCTGTCGATCTATATCGACACCCACGGCACCGGCAAGGTGCCGGAGGAGGTGCTCGAGAAGGCGGCCGCTCAGGCGATGGACCTGACCCCGCGCGGCATTCGCACCCACCTCGACCTCAATCGCCCGATCTATGCGCGCACCTCGTCCTACGGCCATTTCGGCCGTACGCCGGACAATGAGGGCGGCTTCTCCTGGGAGAAGACCGACCTCGTCGAGGCGCTCAAGCGTGCGGTGTAGCTCTTAGTGCCGTCATTCCGGGGCCGCGCGACAGCGCTGAACCCGGAATCTCGAAGTGATGGATTCCGGGTTCGCGCTGACGCGCGCCCGGAATGACGCCTTTTACAGACAGGAACCCCACATGACCGCCAAGCCAGGTTTCAACGACTACATCGTCAAGGACATTTCGCTCGCCGAGTTCGGACGCAAGGAGATCTCGCTCGCTGAGACCGAGATGCCCGGCCTGATGGCGACGCGCGAGGAGTATGGCCCGAAGCAGCCGCTGAAGGGCGCGCGCATCGCAGGCTCGCTGCACATGACCATCCAGACCGCGGTGCTGATCGAGACGCTGAAGGCGCTCGGCGCCGACATCCGCTGGGTCTCCTGCAACATCTATTCGACCCAGGACCACGCGGCGGCCGCGATCGCCGCCGCCGGAATTCCGGTGTTCGCCGTCAAGGGCGAGACGCTTGTCGACTATTGGGACTACACCGCCAAGCTGTTCGACTGGCACGGCGGCGGCCATCCCAACATGATCCTCGATGACGGTGGCGACGCCACCATGTATGTCCATCTCGGCCTGCGCGCCGAGAACGGCGACACGGCGTTCCTCGACAAGCCGGCGTCCGAGGAAGAGGAGGTGTTCTTCGCGCTGCTGAAGAAGCAGCTCAAGGAGAAGCCGAAGGGCTACTTCGCCGAGATCGCCAAGTCGATCAAGGGCGTCTCGGAAGAGACCACCACGGGCGTGCACCGCCTGTACGACATGCAGAAGGCCGGCACGCTGCTGTGGCCCGCGATCAACGTCAACGACAGCGTCACCAAGTCGAAGTTCGACAACCTCTATGGCTGCCGCGAGTCGCTGGTCGACGGCATCCGCCGCGGTACCGACGTGATGATGTCGGGCAAGGTCGCGATGGTCGCCGGCTTCGGCGACGTCGGCAAGGGCTCGGCCGCCTCGCTGCGCCAGGCCGGCTGCCGCGTCATGGTGTCCGAGATCGACCCGATCTGTGCGCTGCAGGCGGCAATGGAGGGCTATGAGGTGGTGACGATGGAGGACGCCGCGCCGCGCGCCGACATCTTCGTGACCGCCACCGGCAACAAGGACATCATCACCATCGAGCACATGCGCGCGATGAAGGATCGCGCCATCGTCTGCAACATCGGCCACTTCGACAACGAGATCCAGGTCGCCTCGCTGAAGAACCTGAAGTGGACCAACATCAAGCCGCAGGTCGACGAGATCACCTTCCCTGACGGCAAGCGCATGATCCTGCTGTCCGAAGGCCGCCTCGTGAACCTCGGCAATGCGATGGGCCACCCGTCCTTCGTGATGTCGGCGTCCTTCACCAACCAGACCTTGGCCCAGATCGAGCTCTACGCCAACAACAAGGACGGCAAGTACAAGAAGGAAGTCTACGTGCTGCCGAAGTCGCTGGACGAGAAGGTGGCGATGCTGCATCTCGCCAAGATCGGCGTGAATCTCACCAAGCTGCGCCCCGACCAGGCCTCCTACATCGGCGTCAAGCCGGAAGGCCCGTTCAAGTCGGACCACTACCGCTACTGATATCCGGCCCACCGCGCGGCTGACATGGCGAAGGCCGGGGCATTGCCCCGGCCTTTTGCTTGCTTCGGCGTAGTTGTGAGTTGAATCTGCGCCTGCCTCCGATCGGCATTGCGAGCCACCTTGTCCCCGCGGGTGCGCGGCCCGATGACAAGCTCCGCGAAGCAATCCAGAGTCGTGGACGGGACTCTGGATTGCTTCGTCGCTTTGCTCCTCGCAATGACGGAGATCGCGGCGCGCTCTATGAAATCAGCGGAACGCCGCGACCTGCGGTGAACGTGACAATCAGCTCGTTCGCCGCGAGGCCAGCGCCGACGCGCGGATCGCCTTCGTACGCTTCGCCGCATGATGCTCAGGCCGTGCCGCGATCCGCTTGTGCTTCTTCGTCTCCGCCGCTGCCACCTTCACGGCCGGCGCGCGATGCTTGGCATATTCCTCGCCGTCGACCGGGCCGACATGCGGCGGGTCGTGATCGAGATAGGGCCGGCCGATGCCGAACGTCTTGCCGTTGGCATCGACCCATTTCCACAGCGCCTCGGTCGCCACCCAGCGCTGTGCGCGCGTCGCGCCGTTGACGCTGACGATGTCGGCCGCGAGTCCGTGGCCGTAGCCGCCGCGCAGGCTGCCGCCGTGATAGGAGCGGTTGCTGGCGGCCTTCAGGCCGCTCGCGATCTCCTGCCGGTAGTCGTCGCGGAAGCCGCTGGTGATGCCGGGCGCGAGCCCTGCGGCCTCGGCGGCATGCAAGGTGTGGAACAGCTTCAGCTTGAAGCCGCGGTCCATGCCGCCGATCACATACTCCATCATGCTGCGGCCGATGCGCTCGGCCGCCTTCGGATCCTTCCAGGTGAAGTCGTTGTCGACGAGCTTGGTGAAGCTGCGCGTCACCTTCACCATGCGTCCCTTCCGCTTGACCGTGACGACGCGGCGCTCGGTCTCGCGGATCTTGTCGAGCTTCGGCGCGCGCTCGTACAGCGCCCACAGATAGCGATCGATGCAGGCATCGATGTCGGGGCACTCGTCGAGGATCTCGATGCGGTCGGCGCTGGCGACAGTGGGCCGGGGCGGTTCGGTCGCCGCGCCGGGCGCGGCCTGTTCGTCCGCCGGCAGGACAGCCGATGGAGTGATCGACGCGGTCGTCAGCGCAGTCTCGGCTGCGGTCGGCTGCGGCGACGTCGCGATCGGCTCCGCGGCGACGGGCGGCGTCGCTGCCTCGATCTCGGCGGCGGCCGCGGGCCATGCCGCCGCACAAGCTACCAGGACAACGGACCGACACAACGCACGCGCCAAAAGCTGCTGCGAGCTCATCATCCGGGCTCCCCAAAATCCGAGCCCCTGCTGGTGAGGGGCGGTCAGGCATCCGATACCTGCGATTGTTCGGCGCAAGACGGCCCGGCGCAATAACGCATCTCCGCGCCCGCGCAGCTTTTGCGAGAACTGTGGCCTGCGTGCAACGCTCGTGAGTTCCGTGTGTGGCGCGATTCGCCGCGAACGATCGTTCGGCGATGACAGATGCTGGAGACCGCAGGGCCTCTGGCTGACGCTCGGTTGCCACCGCCAGCCGCGCCGCGTACTCTCTTGAAACTGGTTCGTGGAGCTGACGTCATGAGCACCATCGAGATCATCGTCGGCGGCACGAGGTTGATCCGGGACTACGCGCCCGAGGACTCGATCTGGTCGCTGCCCGAGGAAAAGCGCGAACGCAAGGCGCTGGCCGATGCGCAGCGCGATCTCGCCGTGGGGGCCGACCGTCTGGCGCAGACGCCCTACGCCGTGCGCGGCTGAGCCGCCCGGTCAGCGCGAGCCGCGCCGCAGCAGCTTGCGCCCCGTCAGCATGGCGCGGGCGAGATTCTCGCGCTGCAGGCGGCTCACCAGCACGACGCCGGCGACATGCAGCACCACCAGCGGGATCAGGAGATATGACGTCACCTCGTGGGTGTCCTCGACCCACCAGATGCCGAAGAAGCGCACGGTCACCTGCATCGCGCCGGTCATCGCGGAGACGATGAGCAGAAGCAGCAGTGCGAGCTGCATCGCCGTGCCCGCGGGATTCAGCCCGAGATAGCGCCCGGTCTTGCCGCGCCGCAGATTCCACAGGTAGGCCGGCGTCGCGCGCAGCCGGAGCTTGAGACTGCGGAAGCGCGAATGGCGCGTACCGATAATGCCCCAGATCAGGCGAAAGGCGAGCAAGCCGAGGATCGCGTAGCCCGCGATCCGGTGCAGGCCGTCATGGACGTTCGGCGTCACCCAGGCGATGAGCACCAGCACGGCCAGCATCCAGTGCCACAGCCGCAGCGGCAGGTCCCAGACCTGCACGGTGTCGGCGGTGTCCTGGCGTTTCAGGCTGGCTCGGGGGGCTGTGCCGTGCATGGCTCTCACGTCACGTCATCCAGCACGCTGGACGACGCTTGCGCCAACTACTTGGCGATCGTGTGCTTCAGGCTGAGATCCTCCGGGCTGTAGAACAGCTCATGGAGCTTGCCGCCCTTGACGCCGTAGACCTCGTAGCAGGAGCCTTCGATCTTCGAGCGGCGCACCTCGTAGCCCGCTTCCTTGGCCTTGGCTTCCGCCTCGGCGGCCGGCTTCCACTGGGCCTTGTCGAGCTTGGTGCAGTCCTTGTAGCCGTCGGCCAGAGCCGGCGAGATGGCGAAGCCGGCGAGTGCGGCACCGAGCACGGCCGCGATGGTCAGTCTCATCAATCCCTCCAATGAGCAAATTCAAATACGATGCATCGTGGGATCAGTGGAGACGGCAACCGCCCCGATGTGTCAACGGAGCGGCGGCTGGAATCGCTCTTAGAGCTTTTCCAAGTTCGTGAGAGCCGCGATTTCGGCCGAGAATCGCAGACGGCGTGATGCGCGACGTTACGTCTCGCTCGTGCCGCTCGTCGCGACGCCGTGTCGTCTGGCGCCCGCTCTCGCCCTGTCCCGCTGGCGGGACAGGGCGAGATGCGAATGCCGGCGTCAGAATTCCAGGTTCGCACCCAGATAGAACGAACGTCCGGGGCCGGGAACGGCGGTGCCCCACATCGTCGCGGTGCCCGATACGCCGCCGCCGGTGGCAGCGACGGTGCCGGCCTCCTTGTTGAACGACATCGATGCGCCCTCGCCGATATAGGCGCCGCCGAGCGGTAGGTAGTAGAGCTTGTTGAACAGGTTCTCGACGCCGAAGCTGATGCGCAGCCTCTGCCAGGTGTAGTTGCTGCGCAGGTTCACCAGGCTGTAGCCCGGGGTCTTGAGCTCGTTGCGCGCGACGGAGACGTCGGACTTGCGGCCTACCATCACCAGCTCGAGGCCGCTGTCCCAGCCGTCGAGCCGGTGCGTGAGCGTCAGCCTGCCGTTGACCGGCATGATGTTGTAGAGACCGCTTCCGGTGTCGAGATTCCGGCCGTTGGTATAGCTCAACACTCCTTTCAGGCCGAAATCGCCGATCGGCGTCCTGCCCAGCGGCGCTTTGCCGGACAGATCGAAGCCGTACAGCCGTGCCTGCTGGTTCATGTATTTCATGATCACGAACTGGTTGGCGACGGCAGGCACGGCGGCGGTGTTGGTGGCGGCCTTCCACTGCACCGCATCGATGTAGTCGCGTACATGGGTGTAGTAGGGCGTGAGCCGGATCTCGGCCTCATGGTCGGCGCTGTGCCAGGCGCCGGTGAAGCTCACGGTATGGGCGACCTCGGGTCTCAGATTGGGGTTTCCGAGATAGCCGTTGCCGTCGCCGACGAAGTTGTTCATCTCCAGCGCCATGGTGTTGCGCGACCAGGAATAACGCTCGTAGAGATTCGGCGAGCGGGTCTTCTGCATCGCGCCGAACTCGAAGGTGAGATGGGCGCTCGGCGTGTTTCGAAACAGCGCCGTCAGGTCGACATTGTTGTCCTTTCGCGAGCGATCCACGGCGTTGAACGCCGCGCGGGAGCCGACCGAGCTCGTCTCGTACATGCCGGACATGAATCCCGATGTCAGCGGCGTGGTGCTGGTGTTGTAGCCGACGACCGGTCCGGTGTCGGACTCGACGCGTTCGAACCGCACGCCCAGCAGCGACAGCCAGGACGGGCTCCACTTCGCCTCCCACTCGCTGAACACGCCGGCTCGGTCGCGCTTGCCGCCGTTGATGTTCCAGAACGTCAGCGGCGCCATGCCGCCGATGCAGTTGCCGACGCCGCAATCGGGGGCCGGCGGCCACCAGTCGTCGAGACGGTAGGTCTGCAGGTCGACGCCGACGCGGACCACGTCGCGGGGCGACGGCGTGATGTCGGCCTTGGAGGTCAGGCCGTTGGTCTTGGTGCGCGTATACATCGGCATGCCGTTGGCCGGATAGCGCGGACCCGTCGTGTTCGGCGGGCTGAGTGTGCCATACGAGAACAGCCGATCACCGCCGAAGTTCATATAGTGATCGACGGACTGGTGATAGAGGCGGGTGTCCAGATCGCCCCAGTCGAACCGGCCGAGATGGTGCAGGTTGAAGCTGTAGGCATCGTTGCCCAGCATGTCCATGCGCTGGTTCGGGTAGAGCTGATAGGGCACCTCCTGCACTCCCGCCTTCAGCTCGATGAGCTGGCCGTCCTTGCTCCAGGCGATGCCCATCAGATGATTCCTGGTCTCGTAGGCGGATGAGCCGACCTGATCGAGGGGAAGCACCGGCGTGATGGAGCTCCTCAGGGTGAAGTTCTTGAAGTTGCCGCCGGCCGTATAGTTGTCGGCCTTGACCGCAGCGCCGCTGTAGCTGACGCTGTAGTTCTCGGTGGCCATGGTGGCCGACAGGTTGACGCCGCGCACGTTGCCGTTGCTGCGGTAGAACGTGCCGATGCTGCCTTTGGTCAGCAGGCTCTGCCCCGGCGCCGCGAACAGGGCCGCCGGCGAGCTGACGGCGACGGTGCCGCCGATCGAGTCGCCGCCGACGCTCACGGGCGTGATGCCCGCCCAGACCTTGGCCGCGGCGACCTGGGCCGGATCGATATAGGACAGCGCCGGGTTCATGTGATTGGGACACGAGGCGATGGTGTCCATGCCGTCGACCTTGATGCGCAGGCGGTCGTCGGCGAGGCCATGGATCGCCGGCAGGCTGGAGACCCCTCCGGCCGAATAGAGGCTGACTCCGGGGACATCCGCAAACAGCGCAGCCGTGTCGTTCGTGGTGGCCCGCTTCGCCAGGATGTCATCCGGTGCAACCGAAGTGGCGCCGGGAGGCGCGCCGACGCCGTCGGATGAGGCCGCCTGCGGCGGTGGCGCGCCGGCCGGATTGGTCGCCGCATGTGCGCCCCTGCGGCGGACTGCCGTTCGGGCGGCCGGGCGGGGCTTCGGGACAGCGACCGTCACCTGCGGCAGCGTGGCGGCGGAGCGAGCCTGCGATGGGTCCTGCGCGAGCACGGGACTCGAAAGGGCGAATGCCAGCAGCGCCGGCGATGTGAGCACGGTGGTTGAGCGGAGCAACCGCTGCCGGACGGGTGTCGAACAATGGTCCATGAGGGGATCTCGGAATAGGAATGGGAGAGGCGCCCGGCTGCGAGCGCGCCGTGGCCACGTGAACATGTCGCGACGAGGCGGCTGCGGGCACGGCTGCGGCGACCACCGGACGGCAGCCCACAGCGCGCGCGGACGAGACCGGCCGCATCGTGACGGGATGAGATGTCTGGAGTATCGGCCTAGAGGGCCGCCGGTGGTCCGCGAGCGACCGGCAGTTCGAGCGCAGGCCGAGGCGCCGCAACGAGGTCTGTCCGCTCGATCAGGATCGCCACGACCACCGGCATCGGCCGCGCCACGGCGGGGACGTGCGGGACTGTGACGCCGCGCCCGAGCGCACAGAACGGACAACTCGCGCATTGCTTGGCCGCAGTGCCGATGTCGTCCGACGTCGGACCGTCGACGGAGCTCTGACAGATGATGGCGACGGCATCGGGAGCAGCAACCGCAGCGCTCATCGCGGAGAGCGCCAGCGCGGACTGGAAGATCAGGGCCCATGCCGCAAACCAGACGAGAGCGCCGCCGAGCCGCGACAGCGCTGCGCGCCGCCGTGCTGAGCGCATGCGCGCCTCACGTCGTGCTGATGCGATGCCTTGTAGTTGACGCCCTTGACGAGCCACCGACTGACGCCCCCGTCCCTCGCAACTACCTACAGGAGCGGACATCCGGTTGGCAATGGACGACACGCGGCCGGCTCGACTCCCGTCGCAGTGGATCAATTCGGCCACAGTGAAGTGAGTTCAACTCATTCGCGAGCGGCCGGCCCGACTGAAATGCGCGCGGGCCATTCTTGCGAGTCGAACTCAATCGCGGTGCGGTCTCGCGACGGATGACGGCCGGGCCTGGACGCCGTCAGCGACATCTGTCAAATATATCCTCATGACCTTCCGCATTCGCATCGCAGGCGCTGCCGTCAGCAGCCGAATTACCGACCCGGCCTGATCCGTCGGGCCGGGCGCTTCCGCCTGCGAGAATTGCCTGTGAATGCTCTTGGCGCCCGAAGCGGCGCCGTATGCGAGGTCTGTATCCGTGTCTCCCAACCAACCGACGCTGCACCTCGTGTGCGGCAAGATCGCTGCCGGCAAATCGACGCTCACCGCGGAGCTCGGCCATCGCCCGGCCACCGTCGTGGTCGCCGAGGACGACTGGCTGTCGCGGCTCTATCCTGGCGAGCAGAGCAGCCTGGCGGACTACGTGCGCAATTCGTCACGGCTGCGCAGCGTGATGGGGCCGCACGTCGTCGCGCTGTTGCGGGCCGGCGTTTCGGTCGTGCTCGACTTCCCCGCCAACACGCCGGCGAGCCGGGCCTGGATGCGCGGCCTGTTCGAAGCCGCGGGCGTGCCGCACCAGCTGCATCACCTCGACGTCCCCGACGAGGTCTGCAAGGCACGGCTGCGCGCGCGCAACGCAGAAGGCCGCCACGCCTTCACCGTGACCGACGAGGAGTTCGACCTGTTCACTTCATACTTCGTGGCGCCGACCGCGGAGGAAGGATTCGACGTGATCTTGCATCGGCCGTGACCTTGCGGCGGCGACCGGGACTGCTGTCGTCCCGCTGGCTTGTTGGCGGCAATCCTGGCGGTGCGCGTCGCCGCGCAACCGTCAGCCGTGCCGCGGCGATCACCGCCTGGTCTCAGAAGATTGCGTCCAGCGCGCTTTCGGCAGCGGAGATGAGCTCGCGCACCTTTGCGCTCTCAGACAGCAGCGCGGCGAATGACGGGGCCGCGCCGATGTGCTGATCCAACTCATCCAAGGCGTTGCGCCACTGCTGCAACTCTTGCTGGAGGCGTTCGGTCTGGGGACGCAGGAGCGCCCGACAAGCCGCCACGGCGTGCTGTTCGACGAATCGCGAGGAATCGGGGGCAGGAAAATGAATGATGTCGGCCACGGTCTTCTCGTCAGCGCCTTCTTGTGAACGCCCGCATTCGATCGCTAATGGGGCGGCGGCCCGCCGGGCTTCGCCGCCCTGGTCGCGCGCAGCTAAGCCGCGGTCCGGGCGGCCAAGGCCTGAGCTTCGGCTGCGGCGCGGGCCATGCTGGACGACATCTCGTTCGTCACCGTGCTCTGCTCTTCCACCGCCGCCGCCGTCGAGGTGACGTATTCGCTGACGCTGTTGATCGCCTGCTTGATCGAGTTGAGCGCCGTCACGACGTCGCCCGAGATGCCGTTGAGGTTCTCGATTTCCTGGGCGATCTTGTCGGTGGCCTGCTTGGCCTGGTTGGCGAGGTTCTTGACCTCGGCGGCGACGACCGCAAAGCCACGCCCGGCTTCGCCGGCGCGGGCGGATTCGATGGTGGCGTTGAGCGCGAGCAGGTTGATCTGCCCGGTGATGTTGTTGATCATCTCGACGATGCCGCTCATCGCCTGCGTGGCTTCGGACAGCCGTTGCGCCTGGCCGTCGGCGGATGCCACCTGACCGACGGCGCCCATCGCCGTCTCGCGGGACTTGGTCATGGCTTCGGAAATCTCCCGCACAGACGCGTTCAACTCCTCGGAGCCTGCTGCGACGGATTCCATCATCGCACGGACGCGCTCGTTGCCTATGCGCACCAGCACCTGCCTGGTGACGTCGGTCGCATACTTCACGACCTTGAACGGCTTGCCGTTGAGATCGAGGATCGGATTGTACGAGGCCTGGATGTAGACCTCCTTGCCGCCCTTGCCGATGCGTTTGTATTCCGCCGCCTGATACTGCCCCCGGTTCAGGTCGGCCCAAAACTCGCGATATGCGGCACCATCGCGCTCCGAAGGCTCCACGAACATGCTATGATGTTTGCCTTTGACCTCGGCCAGGGTGTAGCCGAGCACATGCAGGAAATTGTCATTCGCGGTGATGATCGTGCCGTCCATGTTGAACTCGATCACAGCCTGCGACTTGCCGATCGCATCGATCTGGCCGGCCAGATCCGCGTTCCTGAGCTTCTGCGCGGTGACGTCGGTCGCGAACTTGACCACGCCGAACGGCTTGCCGGCGGTATCGAGCATGGGATTGTAGGTGGCGAGAATCCAGACCTCCTTGCCTCCCTTGCCGATGCGCTTGTATTCGCCGCCTTGATATTCGCCGCGATTGAGGGCCGTCCAGAACTCGCGATACGCCGCGCTGTCGCGCTGTGACGGCTCGACGAACATGCTGTGATGCCGGCCCTGGATCTCGTCGAGCCGATAACCCAGAACGTCGCAAAAGTTCTGGTTCGCCGTCACGACCGTTCCGTCCAGCTTGAACTCGATCACGGCCTGGGCGCGATCGATGGCAGCGATCTTGGAGCCGTCCGCCATGCTGCGCAGCTTTTTCGCGGTAATGTCGGTCGCGAACTTCACCACCTTCACCGGTCGGCGGTTGCCGTCGAGAACCGGATTGTAGGACGCCTCGATCCAGACCTCGCCGCCGCCTTTGGTGATCCGCTTGAATTCTGCGGCCTGGAATTCGCCGCGGTTGAGAGCCGCCCAGAATTCGCGATAGGCCGCGCTGTCCCGCTCGGCCGGCGCCACGAACATGCTGTGATGCTTGCCCTGGATCTCATCCAGCCGGTATCCGAGCGTATCGAGGAAGTTCTTGTTTGCCGTGATGATCGTGCCGTCCATGTTGAACTCGATCACGGCCTGCGAGCGGCTGATCGCGTCGAGCATGGCCTGTGCGTCACCCTTGGCGTGTCTGCGGCCGAACATTCTCTTTCCTCTCTAGGTCTGCTCTGCCGGGGTTTCGGCACATGCACGTCTGTCGATTTCCAGGACCTTGGTTCGCTGGGGCCAAACGCCGCCGCGAGGCCCGACTCTGGTCCAGAGTGAGCGGATCGTAGTCGAATCGAATTATCCAAGTATTTGTCCGATCCCCGACAGATCGGCCGTATGCTGCCGCTCCGATGACCCCGATACCCATCGCATTTGGCCGCTTGGTACGCCGTTGTTCCGAGCGAGCCATTGGACGACCCGGCGCAGACCACGGCCAGCCCCGCGAGGCCGCATTCTGTCCGTAACAATACGGGGTGTTCGGTTATCACCGCGAAAATCGTACGCCCCCTCGCGCCGGGACGTTGTCCGAACCGTGGAACTGAATGAAATTCGTGCTTGCCACGTGCCCTAACGCACGGCCTTGTGCTCACGCGCCTGACGATTGCACAAGGGTTGACCAGGTGGTGATGCCGATCGGGCGGAGGAGCTGTTTGGGTCAAATCTCATATCTCGATCGATATCCGCTGTTTCGCTCGCGTGATCGCGAGTTCGCGCGCGATCGCTTGTTCAGCATCTACGCCGTCGATCGTTTCGACAGCTCCGACTCCAGCTTCGGCATCGAGGCCAATCTTGCGCGGCTCAGCACCGCGGGGCTGGCGTTCTGCTCATATGCGGGCGCGGCGTCGGTGTCGTTTCCGGAATCGACGATCTACAGACAGTTCTTCTCGATCCAGGGCACTGCCGGATACAGGACTGCGCGAGGCCACCAGGCGATCGTCGCCTGGAGTCCCCTGATATCCGGGGATTCAAGACTGGATCTCGAATTTCCTGCCGGCTACTGCCAACTGGTGGTCAGGGTCGAAAGCGCGCCTCTGCACCAGCTGTTGAGAGCCATGCTCGGCGATGACAGAGACACGAATCTGACCTTTGACGAAGGCCCAACCGATCCTGCTGTCATGGCTCTCGTCCGCCAGGACGTTTTCAGGCTTGCCGGTGAGTTGCAGATGTTCGGAGCGGACTACTCGCCGATAGCCATCGCAGAGCTCGAGCGGAGCTTGATGATCCGGCTCCTGCTTGCAAATCGGCACAGCTTTAGCAGCCGCCTGCTGAATGCGCCCCAGCGAGTCAACCGTATGGTTGTCGATACCGTCGAGTCCTATATCGAGGCACATTGGGACGAGCCTCTGGACCTCGAGAAGATTGCCGCGATCGCGGGGGTCAGCGTCCGGTCGATTTTCCGCGAGTTCTCGGAGTCGGGACGCGGATCACCCGGCCAGTTTGCCAAGCGCGTCCGACTTCAGCGGGCATCTGAACTTCTGCGACGGCCCGATGCCAACACAAGCGTCGTGTCGATCGCCTTCAAATGCGGCTTTGGCAATCTGGGCCGCTTTGCCAGCGAGTACCGCCAGATGATGGGTGAGTTGCCCTCGGAGACGTTGCGGAACGCAAGGAAGACGTGAGCTTCCATGGGATCACGGACGCGCCTGCGTTACAATCGTATCGGACGTCGAGCGATGATATACGCGTTTGACAATGTGCATTGCGACGCCGGCCGTTTCATCGCGAGCCGCGCGATTCTCAAGCCGTGACGAATCCGATCCTCAACCGCCGGTTCTGCCGGCCCTTGTTGTCGACCTTGAGAATGCGGATCCGCCGCGCCTGCGCCGTCGAGACCAGGTGCGTGCCGCCGCAGGCCTGGCGGTCGAGGCCGTCGATGTCGACGATGCGGATCAGGCCGTCGGCCTGGCGCGGCGGGGCGACCGATTTGGCGCGAAACAGGCCCGCGGTCGCCTGCGCGTCGTCATAGGGCATGTCGAAGGCGCGTACCGGGCGATCGTCCGAGATCGCCGCGTTGACCGCGTCCTCCACCGCGCGCAGCTGCTCCGGCGCCAACTTGGGCAGGTCGAAGTCGACGCTGAACTCGTCGGTCTCGGTCATGCGGACGCCGGTCAGCAGCGCGCCGTCGAACAGGGTGTAGACGGCGCTGTTGACGAGATGCGCCACCGTGTGCTGCTCGCTCATGCGCTGCCGGAACGCCGGATCGACGTGCAGTTCGATCGCCCCGTCCGGGATGGCGTCATCACCGATCAGGTGCCAGATGCCGTCGGCGGTCGGCTCGAACCCGGTGACGACGCGGACGATCCCGTTCCACGTGATCGTGCCGCGGTCCGGCAATTGTCCGCCACCGCCGGGATAGAACGGCGAGCGCGCCACCAGCACCGCGCCGGGTCGCGCGTCGAGCGCGGTGATGTCGAGCTCCAGCACGTCGGGACGATCGACAGCGAAAGGGCGGGGCAGGAAGTCGGTCATGCAGAACGGCTCGCAATCGCATCGCCCGGATGAGCGGAGCGACGTCCGGGTTCATCGAGACGGCGCGTGAGGCCCCGCATATCGCTGCGCTCATGCGGGCCACGAAGCTACGACGATACGCAGCATCGCCGCGCTGCGCAAATGGCCGTTCTTGTCTCGGCCGCAGCGCCGGGTCTCAACGGCATGCGGCCACCGTGAACCACGCCATGCGAAACGCGCCATCGCCCAGGCGCAGGCACACGGTGTCGCCCGGCTGCAACCTTTCGTACAGCGCCTGCGCAACATGGGCATCGGTGGCTCGCGCGAACGGGCCCCACGGCTCGAGCGTCACCTGATGCGTGGCGAGCCGGCTGTGGCCGAGATGCTTGGCGAGCACGCGGCTGCGCAGCAGCGCCGGCGCCGAGTGGTCGAGCGCGGTGTTGAACTGGCCAAGCGTCCCGAACGCATAGGCAGCGACGAAGAGAGCGGCGAGCAGCAGCCGCCAGCCGCGGCGGCGGAGCTGGGTTTCGAACCGCGCGGCGACGATGAGGAAAATGATCGCGACCGCGGTCGCGAAGGCTGTCAGCGGCAGCCAGTCGACGAGATTGATGTCCGACAGCGTGCGCGCGGCAAGCGTGCCGGCCGCCACGATGCAACCGGTGCCGAGATTGGCGCCGTAGCCGGAGCCGAGGCCGATGCGGAACCGCCCGGGAAAGCGCAAGGTGAGGATGAGCGCCACCAGCGGGATGACGGTGACGACCGCGATCAGCTGGCCGGCCGGAAAGCTCGGGAAGAGCGACCAGGCTGCGAGCCCGATTGCGAACAGCGAAAAGCCCAGGGCGATGCGCTGCGACGGCGCACCACTGCCGTCCCGGCTGTCGCTGTCGCCGGGCCTGTCGTCGCGCGGGTGGGGAGCGTTCATCACCAGATCCGTATCGAGGGTGTTTCCCGCTGATAGCGGAGGAGGGTTGACCGACGACGAATGCGCCGGCGATTTGACAGCGACGAGCCGGGTTGCGACTGTCCGCAGCCAGAGCAAGAAAGCCGCACCAGGAAACGCCAGGAACACCTCATGTCAACAGAGCATGTCGACGTGCTGATCGTCGGCGCCGGGCTGTCCGGCATCGCCGCCGCCTATCATCTGCAGCACAAGTGCCCGAGCAAGCGCTTCGCGATCCTGGAGGGGCGAGGCGCGATCGGCGGCACATGGGACCTGTTCCGCTATCCCGGCATCCGCTCCGACAGCGACATGTACACGCTCGGCTATTCGTTCAAGCCGTGGACCGATCCGAAGGCGATCGCCGACGGGCCGCAGATCCTGAAATACGTCCAGGACACCGCGACCGAGAACGGCATCGACCGCCACATCCGGTTCAACCATCGGGTCCGGCGCGCGTCGTGGTCGAGCGCGGACGCACGCTGGACCGTCGAGGCCGAGCGCCGGACGGAGCAGGGCACGGTCGAGACAGTGTCGATGACCTGCGGCTTTCTGTTCATGTGCTCCGGCTACTACCGCTACGAGTCGGGCTATCTGCCGGACTTCAAGGGCATGGCCGATTTCAAGGGCCGCATCGTGCATCCGCAGGCCTGGCCGGAGGATCTCGACTATGCCGGCAAGCGCGTCGTCGTGATCGGCTCCGGCGCGACCGCGGTCACATTGGTGCCGGCGATGGCCAAGTCCGCCGCGCATGTGACGATGCTGCAGCGCTCACCGACCTATGTGGTGTCGCGCCCGGCGCAGGACGCGCTCGCCAACAAGCTGCGCCGGCATCTGCCCGCTGGCCTCGCCTATCACCTGATCCGCTGGCGCAACGTGCTGTTCGGGATGTACTTCTTCCAGCTCAGCCGGCGCAAGCCGCAGCGGGTCAAGCAGCTGATCCTGGGCGGGGTGCGCGCCGCGCTGGGTCCCGATTACGACGTCGCCACCCATTTCACGCCGCGCTACAACCCGTGGGACCAGCGGTTGTGCCTGGTGCCGGATGGCGACCTGTTCAAGACCATTCGCGAGCAGCGCGCCTCGGTGGTGACGGCCGGGATCGAGACCTTCACCGAGCGCGGCTTGCGCCTCACCGACGGCCGCGAAATCGAGGCCGATATCGTGGTCACCGCGACCGGGCTGGTGCTGCAGGTGCTCGGCGGCATCGAGGTCGTCGTGGATGGCCGCACCGTCGATTTCGCCAAGACGCTCAACTACAAGGGCATGATGTATTCCGACGTGCCGAATCTGGCGGCGACGCTCGGCTACACCAACGCGTCGTGGACGCTGAAATGCGACCTCACCTGCGAATATGTCTGCCGTCTCCTGAACTACATGGACCGGCACGGCTATCGCCAATGCGTGCCGCACAATGACGATTCCACCGTTACGCCGCTGCCGTCGCTGAGCTTCAGCTCCGGCTATGTGCAGCGCGCGGTCGCCGACCTGCCGAAACAGGGCTCCAAGCGGCCGTGGCGGCTGTACCAGAACTACGCGCTGGATATCGTCTCGCTGCGCTTCGGCAAGGTCGACGACGGCGTGATGCGGTATTCGTGAGGGCAGGGGGGCACGAGCGGCGCTCGCCTCTATGACGTCAGCTTGGGGCGGCTCTCTCCACATCGTCATGGCCGGGCTGGATCCGGCCATCGATGTCGTTGGGCTTGGAAGAACGCGGATGCCCGGAACCGGTCCGGGGCATGACGGGTAAGCAACCAGCAGTTTTGCTTGGGCTTACCGCTCCGCCGCCCCCTCCCGCAGCGGCGCGCGGCTGAGATCGTTGCCGGCGGCGATCGCCTTCTGCATGAGGCGGACCAACTCCTTCGCCTCGGCCTCGCTGAGGCCGCGCACCATCAGCCGCTGCGCTGCCTCGACCGCCGGCGTGATCGCCTCCAGCGTCCTTCTCCCCTCATCGGTGATCAACAGCTCCCGTGACCGGCGGTCGCGCGCGCTCGCACGGCGGACGACGAGGCCCTTCTGTGCGAGCCGGTCGATCACTCCGGTGATCGTGGTGCGGTCATAGGCGATCAGGCCAGCGAGCGTGATCTGGTCGATGGCCGGGTTGGCCGCGATCGCCGCCAGCGCCGCATATTGCACCGGCGTCAGGTCGAAGCCGGCCGCTTCCACCTCCGCCAGGAACACCGCCACGGCGATCTGCTGAAACCGGCGCGCCAGGTGCCCCGGCATGTCCCGCATCTCGGTCAATTCGAATCTCCTGTCACCAGCTTGACAAGCATACTGATGATCAGCATACTGATCAATAAGAATGGCGAGGGAAGGTGGTCACGTGCAGTTTCATCTCAACGGCTTCCAGCCGGGCGATCCCGAGATCTTCGACGCGGCCGAACGTGTGGCGAGCGCCGGCGCGACCGGCCCGCTGCCGCCCGAGGCCGATGTCCTCATCGTCGGCTGTGGCCCCGCCGGGTTGAACCTCGCTGCCCAGCTTTCCGCTTTTCCGGACATCAGGACCTGCATCGTCGAGCAGAAGCCGGGCCGGCTGCTGCTCGGCCAGGCCGACGGCATCGCCTGCCGCACCATGGAGATGTTCCAGGCCTATGGTTTTGCCGAGAAAGTGCTGAGGGAAGCGTGCTGGATCAACGAGACCACGTTCTGGAAGCCGAGCGACCAGGACAGCAAGCATATCGCGCGCAGCGGTCGCGTGCAGGACGTCGAGGATGGCCTGTCGGAGATGCCGCATGTCGTGCTCAACCAGGCTCGGGTCCACGATTTCTTCCTGGACGTGATGCGCCGTTCGGCCGCGAAGCTCGAGCCGCACTACGCGCGGCGACTGCGTGATCTGCGGATCGATCCGGCCGCAGGCGTCGACGCGCACGGCGTGACCGTCAGCTTCGATCGCATAGACCCGGAGCATGAAGGCCAGGTGGAGACGGTGCGCGCGCGCTACGTCGTCGGCTGCGATGGCGCGCGCAGCGTCGTGCGCAAGGCGATCGGCCGCGAACTGCACGGGGATTCCGCCAACCACGCCTGGGGCGTCATGGACGTGCTCGCCGTGACCGATTTTCCCGACATCCGCTTCAAATCGCTGATCCAGTCCGCCAAGGACGGCAGCCTGCTGGTGATCCCGCGCGAGGGCGGCTATCTCGTCCGGCTGTATGTCGAGCTCGCCAAGCTCGAGGTCGGCGAGCGCGTGGCCGGGCGCAACATCACCGTCGACGAGGTGATCGCCAAGGCGCAGCGCATTCTCGCGCCGTATACGCTTGAGGTGAAGGAGGTCGCGTGGTGGTCGGTCTACGAGATCGGCCAGCGCATCACCGACAAGTTCGACGACGTGCCGGAGGCCGAGGTGGCAACGCGGCTGCCGCGCGTCTTCATCGCCGGTGACGCCTGCCACACCCACAGCCCGAAGGCGGGGCAGGGCATGAACGTGTCGATGCAGGACACGTTCAATCTCGGCTGGAAGCTCGCCGCCGTGCTGGGCAGGCGTTGCGCGCCGCAGCTCCTGCACAGCTATTCGGCCGAACGGCGGGCCATCGCCCAGGAGCTGATCGATTTCGATCGCGAATGGTCAGGAATTCTTGCCTCCGCCGCCAAGCAGGGCGGCGCCGACGCGGCCAAGACGCAGGACTATTTCGTCCGTCACGGCCGCTACACGGCGGGCACCGCCACGCACTATCGGCCCTCCGTCCTCACCGGCGACGACACCTTCCAGCCGCTCGCCACCGGCTTCGTCATCGGCAAGCGCTTTCACTCGGCGCCGGTCATCCGGCTCGGCGACGCCAAGCCGGCGCAGCTCGGACATGTCGTGCAAGCCGACGGCCGCTTCCGCATCTTCGCTTTCGCGGCCGCGGAGGATCCGGCCGCGCCGGGGTCCGCGATCCGCCGCCTGTGCACATTCCTCAGCGAGGATTCGGCCTCGCCCGTGCGCCGCCACACCCAGGTGGGCGCCGACATCGACTCCGTGATCGATCTGCGCGCGGTGTTCCAGCAGGGGCATCGCGAACTCGCGCTCGAACGAATGCCGGAGCTGCTGCTGCCGCGGAAGGGCCGTTACGGTCTTATCGACTACGAGAAGATGTTCTGTGCCGATCTGAAGAGCGGCCAGGACATCTTTGCGATGCGCGGCATCGATCGCGCCGCGGGCTGCATCGTGATCGTGCGGCCCGATCAGTATGTCGCCGACGTCCTGCCGCTCGACGACGTCGGGAGGCTGTCGGCGTATTTCGATCGTGTGCTGCTGCCGGTCCGCTGAGGGATGCAGAGGGTAAACGAAACCCAAATCCGGTCGCCGGATTTCCGGGCTTGGCGCTAGCCAGATCCCAAGGTTTCCTCGCTACAAACGAGGTCTCCGGATTGGACGATTGAGTGGGTGAGACGTCGAAATGTTGATGTTGGCGAACCGTCGCAAGAGTGAACGTCGGCTGTGCAGGAGGATCGCGAAGATTCACTATGGCAACGGCAGCCTGCCGCGGGACTGCACGGTCACGGATATTTCCGACGGCGGCGTCAAGGTGATCGCCGAATTCGTCGAGATTCCCCCGCAGTTCACCATCGTCTTCGCGCCCGACCACCAGCGCAAGTGCCGGCTGGCCTGGCGCATCGGCTGCGAGTTCGGCGCCGAATTCATCGATTGAGCGGGCCGGCCGCGCCCGCTTAACGGGACCTTAGGGTTAATCTGCCAGCGTGCAGATCATCTGGTCCCGAAGTAGTTCAGTTGCATGCGTACGCGGCCCCTTCGCTCTCTCCCTCTGCTCCGGCCGGCCGCGTTCGCGCTGTCGTTCACGGCCGTGCTGCTCGGTCTCGGCGCCTGCCAGACCACCGATCTCAGCGAGGTCACGGGGGCACTGGGCGGCAATCCCGAAAAGAGCCGCGCGGCCGCCGCCGACCCGCGCGCCGAGATCGACCAGCTCCGCGAGCGCTTCCGCGCCAATCCCAACGATCCCGAGGTGGCGCTGCGCTATGGCAGCGCCCTGCGCGGCACCGGCCAGCGCTCGCAGGCGGTCGCCGTGCTCGAGCAGGCGACGATCGCCAATCCCGGCAACAAGGCGCTGCTGGCGGCCTTTGGCCGCGCGCTTGCCGACAACGGCAATTTCCAGCAGGCGTTCGACGTGCTCAGCCGCGCGCATTCGCCCGAGGATCCCGACTGGCGCATCCTGTCGGCGCAGGGCGCCACGCTCGACCAGATGGGGCGCAACGAGGAGGCCCGGCAATACTACATGACGGCGCTGAAGATCGCCCCTGACGATCCTTCCGTGCTGTCCAATCTCGGTCTCTCCTATGCGCTCTCGAACGAACTGCCGAAGGCCGAGGAGCAGTTGCGCAAGGCCAGCGCGCACCCCGATGCCAGCCCGCGGGTCCGGACCAATCTCGCCGTCATCGTCGGCCTGCAGGGCCGGATGAGCGAGGCCGAGAGCATCGCGCGTTCGGGGCTGCCGCCGGAGCAGGCCAGCGCCAGCGTCGCCTATGTCAAGCGCATCCTGGAGCGCCGCAAGATCGCGCAGCGCGAGCTGTCGCCGCGTCGCGACCGTCCGGTGGCCGGCGAGCCCGACAAGGCGCTGGCGCGGGCACTCAGCCGGTCCGACGACTAGAGCATGATCCGGAAAGGTTGAAACCGGTTTTCCCTCGCGACAAACGCCAAAGGCGTTTGCGCGGAGATCATGCTCAAACACGGAGATGAGATCATGATGCGAGTCCCTGGAATCGCATCATGATCTCAGGCGCTATTTCGCGCCGAGCAGTTTCGCGATCGGCGCCAGCAGCGAGCCGCGCTGCGGCTTGTGGTCGATCCGTCCGGTGAGCCGGTTCGCGATGTCCTGGAACAGTTTTGGCGTGCGGCTCAGCCCCGATATCTCCGCGATCATCTGGCCGTTGTTGGCGGCGGTGCCGAACAGCTTGCAGTCGAACGGGATGACCGCGACCGGCTCGGCCTCGACGGTCTTGGCGAAGCGCTTCAGGTCGATCTCCGGCCGCTTGGGCATGCCGACCTGGTTCAGGCAGTACAGCGGCGGCCGGTCGTTGGGACGCGAGGCCTTGAGCACGCCGAGCAGGTTCTTGGCGTTGCGCAGGTTCGCCAGATCGGGCTCGGCGACCACGAGGATGTCGTCGGCATTGATCAGCGCATGCCGCGTCCAGGCCGACCATTGGTGCGGCACGTCGAGCACGATGCATTGCTGGGTCATGCGCAGGGTGTCGAAGATCGCGTCGAACGCGTCGGCGCCGAAATCATAGACGCGGTCGAGCGTCGCGGGCGCGGCGAGCAGGTTGAGATTTTCGGTGCATTTGGCGAGCAGGCGCTCCATCAGCGCCGTATCCGGCCGGTCCGGCTGGAACACGGCGTTGGCGATGCCCTGCAGCGGATCCTGGTTGTAGTCCAGCCCCGCGGTGCCGAACGCCATGTCGAGATCGATCACGACCGAATCCAGCGTCAGGTCGCGCGCCATGCTCCAGGCGACGTTGTGGGCGACGGTGGAGGCGCCGACGCCGCCCTTGGCGCCGACCACGGCGATGATGCGGCCGGTGATGACGGCCTCCGAGGCCGAGAACAGGCTGCAGACCGAGCGGATCACGTCGATGGTCTCGACCGGGCCGAGCACGTAGTCGTTGACGCCGCGCCGGACCAGCTCGCGATAGGCGACGCCGTCGGACGGGCTGCCGATCAGCACCACGCGGGTGCCGGGATCGCAGACGCTGGCGAGATCGTCGAGGCCGCCGAGAATGTCGCCGCCGGGCCTGGTCTCGATCACGATGACGTTCGGCGTCGGCTGCGAATGATAGGTCTCGATGGCGCGCGGCATGCCGCCCGCCTTGATCGTGATGTGCGCCTTGCCGAGCCGGCGGTCCTGGCTCGCGGCGAGGATCGCGGCCGAGGTCTGGTCGGTTTCGCAGAATGCCTGCACCGAGACGCGCGGGACCGGCGCGATGTGATCGTCGAGGGCCGGGCCGGTGGGGCCGGGCTGCTCATCCTGGCTCTGACGGGACGCGTTGATCATTTGCCTGTATCGCTGAGCTTGGCCTTGTCGGACTCCGGATACGCCACCGCCGTCGACTCGCCCTTGCGGTACTTCTCGAACAGCGCGGAGCGGCGCGGCGTGTAGGCGGCCATCTCCGAGCGCGGCTGCTCGAGATCGGCCGGGTTGTCGATCATCGCAGCGAGGTTGCGCTGCGTGGCGCAGCCGAAATTCTGATAGTGCTGGTTGCTGCTGTAGCCGGGATTGCTGAAGTTCGGCCCGAGGTCGTCGGGCCACAGCCCGCAGGGACCGGCGACGGCGGCGATCTTCGGATAGCTCAGCCGGATGACGGCGAGCTGCCGCGGATCGTCGGGCATGGTGTTGCGCAGGGTGATCGCGTGCGAGGGAACGCCGCCGGCGGTCAGCACGGCGCGGATCTCGCGGTAGGCGTCGGCCGCGGCGCGCGCATTCGACGTGCCCGTCGGCACCTCCGCCATGATCCCGCCGGTGCCTTCGCGCAGCCATGAGCGCGCGAGCCCCGCGACATCCACGCGCTGCTGGTAGGTCAGGCCGCCGCGGCCGCTGCCGATGAAGACGACGGTCGACTGCCGGCCTTCCTCGATCGCGATCGGATGGCGGATCTTGTAGTCGTCCGGGATCGTCGCGACGACCTCACCGGTGGTGGTGTTGCAGGCGCCGAGCGTGAGCGCCAGCCCCGCGATGGCGACGATCCGGCGCAGCGCGCGCCTGCCGTCTGGTATGGATGTTGCCGACATGATCGTTCCCCCGTGCCCCGTCGTCCCGCAATCTCAGTCGATGATGAAGCCGAAGCCGGCCGGCTGCCCCGTGGCCGCGTCGACCCTGGCGGCGATGCCGTACAGCCGGTTCATGCGGCCGAGCAGCGCCGACTCCGAGTCGGTGGCCGGCGCGAAGCCGTCGTCCGGACGCGACAGCTCCTTCTGGGCGACGGCGCGCACGACATAGGGCGTCACCAGCACCATCAGCTCGGTCTCGTTGTTGACGTAGTCCTGGCTGCGGAACAGCTGGCCGAGCACCGGCAGCTGGTTGAGCCCGGGCAGGCCGTTGATCGCCTGCTTGGTCTGGTTCTGGATCAGGCCGGCCATCGCCATCGAGCCACCGGAGGGGATCTCGACCGTGGTCTCGGCGCGGCGGGTGCGGATCGCGGGGATCGTCACCGACGAGGTCGAGGCCGAGGTCAGCGCATAGGACACCGTGATCGCGTTGTCGTTCGACAGCTCCGACACCTCCGTCATCACCCGGAGGCTGATGCGGCCTTCGCCGAGCACGACGGGCGTGAAGTTGAGCGAGATGCCGAACTTCTTGTAGGTGATCGACGTGCTGCAGACCCGCGTGGTGGGATCGCAGGAATAGCCGCCGGGAATCGGGAATTCGCCGCCCGCGATGAAGGTCGCGGATTCGCCGGAGATCGCGGTCAGGTTTGGCTCGGCGAGCGTCTTGACGACACCGGCCGTCTCCATGGCGCGCAGCGTCGCCGAGACCGACGACAAGCCGCCGCCGGTGGCGGAAAGGCCGTTGGGGCCGACCAGCGACTTGCCATAGGCGGTGAACGGGTTCGTGTTGTTGAAGTTCACCACCGCGGTGCCGTAGTTCAGGCTGGCGCTGAGATCGATGCCGAGCTGCTTGACGATCTCGCGCCGGACCTCCGACACGTTGACCTTCAGCATCACCTGATCGCGGCCGCGCACGACGATCGAGTTGACCACCTTGTCGGCACCGCCGACGAGGCGTGCGGCGATCTCGCCGGCCTGCTGCGCCTCGACCGGGCTCGACACCGATCCGGTCAGGATCACGCCTTCGCCGACGCCGTCGATCTTGACGCCGGGAATGCTCTGG
This sequence comes from Bradyrhizobium sp. SZCCHNS30572, assembly GCF_032484415.1. NCBI lineage: Bacteria > Pseudomonadati > Pseudomonadota > Alphaproteobacteria > Hyphomicrobiales > Nitrobacteraceae > Bradyrhizobium > Bradyrhizobium sp. SZCCHNS30572. The sequence goes on from NZ_JAUESY010000012.1 coordinate 242,628, forward strand.
CTCAGCGCCTGGCGCACGCCGTTGAGGTCGCGCTTGATCGCGATGTCATAGGCCGCGACCTGCTGTCCCTCGCCGTCGAAGAACACGACGTTGGTCTGGCCGACTGCGGCGCCGATGATGTAGGCGCGCCGGGCCGAACGGACGACCGCGTTGGCGACCTTGGGATCGGCGACCAGCACGTCCTTGACGTCCTGCGGGAAGTCGACGACCACCGACTTGCCGATGCCGAGCGAGAGGAAACGCACCTTCGACGAGCCGACCGACACCACCGGCGTCTCCAGCCTGTCGTCAGCCGCCTTCACCGGCGTCAGCGCCGGATTGAGCGCAAGCCCGATCACGGCCGATGTCGATAGCGCGCGGACGACCCACGTCCCGAATTTTGCGCGTTGATGCCCACCCATCATCTTCCTCGTCCTTTCGGTCACTTCTGCGCCGTGAGCGAGCTCGTGACCCCATAGCGAATGATCTCGATGGCGCTGCCCCGTCGCGCCATCTGCTGCTGCTGTTGCTGCGTCTCGGTCTTGTTGCCGTCGGCGGCGTTCACGTCGGCGATGCTGCGCAGCGCCAGCGCCAGCGAGCCGGCCTGTCGCGCGCGTGCCAAAGTCTCAGCCTGCTCGGGCCTGAGCTCGAGCGTCACCGTCTTGCCGACGACGGTGTTCTGGCCTTCCTTCTCCTTCGGCGCCTGGTCGATCGCGAGCACGCGGACGTTGGAGAGAATGATCTCGGAGCTGACGAAGTCGGCGGCGCCGGGCTTGTCCGGGTTCTTGTCGCGCTTCGACAGGATGACGTCGACGCGGTCGTTCGGCAGGATGAAGCCGCCGGCGCCGGTCTCGGGCGATATCTCGGTGGAGATCGCGCGCATGCCCGCGGGCAGGATCGCCGCCATGAAGCCGGAGCCGTCCGCCTTCACCAGCTTCTGCTCGCGGATCGGCTCGCCGATCACGAACGGCGAACGGGCGATGGTGCCGACCAGCTGATTGGCCGCCTCGGGACGATCGCCGCGCCGGATGAAGATGTTGCTCGCGGCCTCGGGCCAGGTCTGCCAGATCAGGTCGCCGGGCTTGATCGCCTGTCCGAGCCCGATGTCGGTCTTGGCGACCAGCACCTCGACCGTCGGCAACTGCACGACCGGCGCCACGGGCGCCTGCCGCTGGCCGTCGGAATTGCTGACCAGATAGGCCGCAACGCCGCCCGCGCCGAGAGCGATGGTTAACACCACGATGCGTGCGGTCATCATACGCGTGACTACTTTGCTTACTCATACGCCCGGGGCGACGCGCGAGCCGACTGACAGCCGTCCCCCTCACTTACGACTAAGCGGCAATAGTATATGCGAAATTGAACAGCATAGGCGGCAGCCGCTGCCGTGCGGACCGATTGCGCAAGTGGTGAACAGGTTGTTAGCGAGCAAATAGCGAAACGACACGAACGTGTTAGCTGTTTGCTGGCAGCGCGGTTGCGCGCGCTGATAGTTGCTCATCTGATTGAATGAAATTGTGAGTTGCAGCTGCGCCTCAGTGGCCGCGCGTCAGAGTGAATCATTGACTAATCGCGTTGGACGCGAACGCACGCTCATCGTGAGACGGTGTGCGTCGTGGCGCGATGGCGCCGCGGCTGATGCGATCAGCCGCTCGTGCCCGGACGAACAAGTGCCGCGCCGCACCGTAATCCGACGGGTCGACATTTTCAGAAAGCAGAAACGGGTTGGACATACGATTCCGTTGAGCGGGATTTCCGTTTCGGATTCAGATTTCCTCAAGAATTTGCGCGCACGGTCCGGGCCATGGCGGCTTTGCCCATTTCGAGTTAGTTCGACCGAAAATGCACGCAGAAATTGTAACAGGCATATCGTGCCTCGGCGGGGGCCGGGCCATCGGGGACATCATGGGTTCGAGGGGAGACGTGCAATGTCGGTTGCTCGATTCCTGAAGCAGCGCGCGGTCAGGATTCAGACGGTCGGGTCCTACACGCTTCCGAACTGGTATTCGCCGGAAGGACGGCTGCGATCCTTCGCCTGCCGCACCACGCGGGTGTCGCCGTTCCGCGCGCTGCTCGAGGTGCCCGTGGTCGGCAAGGTCGGCGATCGCCTGACCTCGTATTTCCGCGACTTCGGCAAGTTCGAAGGCGAGATCAGCGACACCGTGCATGGCGGCTTTCTGCTCGAGCTGGAGATGACGCGCGCCGAGCGCGCCAAGCTCGCCGAGAAGCTGGTCTGGCTGGAGAAGAAGCAGAAGGATCCGTCGATCCGCGATTCCCGCCGCGATGCGCGCTTCGTGCCGAACTCGCCGCATTCGGCGCTGACGCTCGCCGACGGCAGATGCATCCCGTGCTTCGTGATTGATGCCTCGATGTCCGGCGCCGCGGTCTCGGCGGAGATCCAGCCGGAGATCGGCACGCCGCTGGCGGTGGGCAGTTGCATCGGCCGTGTCATCAGGCATTTCCCCGACGGCTTCGCCGTCCGCTTCGTCGACCAGTTGCCAGGCGCCAACGAGCTCGAACGGCGGGTCATCACGCCGCCGGTGCGCCCGATGCGGCGGAAGCTCGTGGTCCACGGCGATGACCGCCTGATCGGGGCGCCGGAGGACTTCTTCCTGGTGTGACGGCGGCGCTCCTGCGGCGCTCGACGGCGGCCGCTCCGGCCTGCGCGGTTTCGCGTATGGAGCGGCGGCAGGAATCGCGGCATGGGAACCGGCGGCCGTCCGCACGGTTAACGCGATGTTAATCGGCATCGTGACAGCTTGCGCGTGCCGGGTGCATTGCCAGGAGGACCAGTCCCATGGAGGCCCAGAAGACCGCGGTGGATGCCATCGTCGTCCTCACCGGCTGCGACCGCGACGCGGTGGCCGCCTTCATCCGCCGCATGTATCTGGCCGGCGTCCGGGACCCCAAGCGGCTGACCTTCAAGGGCCTGCAGGAGCTGACGCGGGCTTAGCGCGATCGCGAGCCGGGGCCGGCGGCTGTTGCAGCCGGGTCACGCCGCAGAACTTTCAACCCCGATTCCCGTTCACAACCCTCGTGCGAAGGGATGCGGCCGGTCGCGCTTGCGGCTAAATTGAGGCCCTTGGCCGGCATCAGAGCACCCCTTCGATCTCGCCCAGAAGGCGACACATCTGCGCAACAAGCTCTGAGCGGCCGGATCATGGGTCCCGGACATGCTCAGACAGCTCTTCGCGCCACAGCTCATCGGCCTCTACATCCTGATCGGGGCCACCATCTACGTCCACTTCCGCGGCAAGCAGCGGCTGCGCTTCGCCCGCCAGCTCGGCGACCACTCCACCTATCTCGCCCCCTACAATGTGCTGATGTATGCCGGCTCGGCTGTGCCCAACACGCCGGTGATCCCGGTGGAGCAGTTTCCGGAGCTCTCGAGGCTCACCGACAACTGGCAGACCATCCGCGAGGAAGCGGTACGCCTGTTCGACGAGGGCTTCATCCGCGCCGCCGCCGCCAACAACGACTGGGGCTTCTACTCGTTCTTCAAGAGCGGCTGGAAGCGCTTCTATCTGAAATGGTACGACGACTTCCTACCGTCGGCGCGTACGCTGTGTCCGAAGACGGTCGAGCTTTTGAACTCCATCCCGAACGTGCATGGCGCGATGTTCGCGATGCTGCCGCCCGGCGGCAAGCTCGGCGCCCACCGCGATCCCTTCGCCGGCTCGCTGCGCTATCACTTGGGGCTCGTCACGCCGAACTCCGACAAGTGCCGCATCCTGGTCGACGGCGTGCCCTGCGTCTGGCGGGACGGCGAAGCCTTCATGTTCGACGAGACCTTCATCCACAGCGCCGAGAACGCCACCGACGTCAACCGCATCATCCTGTTCTGCGACGTCGAGCGCCCGATGAAGCTCGGCTTCATCGCCGCCATCAACCGCTGGGTCAGCCACCACATCGTCAAGGCCTCGGCGACGCAGAACGTCGACGGCGAGCACGTCGGCGTGCTGAACAAGGTGTTCGGCAAGCTGTATGAGCTTCATCTGGCCACGCGGAAGGTGAAGGCGTGGAACAGGACGGTGTATTATGCGGCGAAGTACACGTTGACGGTGGCGATCGTCGGCGCCATCGTGGTGTCGGCGTTTCGGTGAGATTGGGGAGTAGGGCGGATTAGCGGAGCGTAATCCGCCGCTTCTTCTCCGCGGAGGGACGGCGGATTACGCCTTCGGCTAATCCGCCCTACGCGTTCCAAAGATGGGTTCGGAACGGACGTTCGCGGTCACTCTGCCGTGGTCAGGGGTATGGCGGGTGCCAAATCGCAAATGGCGGGCTCCATTGGCCGGAATCGTTCAGTACGAGCAGGACCGCAGCGCCACGCGCCGCCGAGGTCCCATTGAAGAGCGAGAACTGGATGCTGTGGTCATTTCGTTCCTCTCCCTTGAAGAACGCCGAAGTCTTCATCGCCTTCGACGCCACGTCGGCCGTACAACCTTCCGCGGGAAGGTGACGGTGCACGACCGAAAGAACTTCATTCAAGTCTCGAGGGTGCTGCGCCAGTAGATTGTCGATCTTCAAGACGAACGTGGAAAGTTGGCTTTCACAGTTAGCGCGCCCGGCATCTTGCGCGTTGGTTGAGGGCGTGCCACCCGAGACGCCAACGAGTGCTGCTGCCAACGCCACTATCAATTTTCTCTGCATCTACTCCACCTGGGCTCAGGTACCTTGCCGCAATCGACGCGAACGGCAAATGGATGGCCAAGACGTTGAGATCTCGATGATTGTGTTATTGCCTACGTCAAGCCCGGCCGCTATCGGCGCAGCGATGGTTCGTTAAGCGGAATCTAACGGAGCTAAGAACTGTCCGCTGTGCGGATCACCATCAGGGGACTGCCGACCTCTTCTAAAAAGATACGAGCTGCTTGACAATTTCGCCAAATCAGCATTATGGTCCGCCCCATCCCGTTGCACGGTAGGGGACGGTTCGCGGTCGTCACGGACGTTGGCAGCGGGGAGCGGTGGACGCGGGGCGGCGGCGTGTGATGAGCACGGACGAACGTTTGCCTCGCGGACGGTGAAGGCGTGTGGTTCTGATACTCCGACGCTAGTATCAACGTTGCGACAAAGCTTCGCTTTGCGCAGCGGATGGTGGCCAGAAAGCCCGGTGCACCAGGAAGAGCGCGCTATAGCCCGTTAAAACCATCGCGCGGGGAAGGCCGGGTGTGTTCGGCCAGACCTGTGGTGACTGCCGCCTGCTTTTTTTCTGGAGGCGGGCCACGGGCGCGGCCAGCGCCCGGCCTTCCCTGCGCCCTCCATCTGGAGAGGGCGGGAATTGGAGCATCACTCGGGCGCGGAATGCGTCGCGAGAAGGTGGGTGCTCGTCTCTTCCTTGATGCTGTTTGAGATTGTGGATCAGCGTTGCCGCTCGGCCGGTGCCCACCCTCCCCTGGAGGGGGAGGGTCGCTCGCGCGCGAAGCGGGCGAGCGGGGTGGGGTGATCTCTCCACGCGCACCGGTGCCAGAGGAGAGATCACCCCACCCCGCCTCACGTGTCGCTTCGCTCCTCGTGAGGCGACCCTCCCCCTCCAGGGGAGGGTGAACCAGTCCTCGGCTGCGATTGGGCTTCAATGAAGGAAAGCCGTTCAGGGCGCGGACTGCGTCGCGAGAGCGTGGATGCTCGTCTCAGCCTGAACGCTGTTTGAGATTGTGGATCAGATGATGTCGCAAAGCAGGTCTGACCCTCCCCTGGAGGGGGAGGGTCGCTCGCGCGCGAAGCGGGCGAGCGGGGTGGGGTGATCTCTCAGCGGACGCCGGTGCGAGCGGAGAGATCACCCCACCCCGCCTCACGTGTCGCTGCGCTCCTCGTGAGGCGACCCTCCCCCTCCAGGGGAGGGTGACCCCGGTGCTTGGCTGCGATCGGGCGCCAGACCGAAAAAAGCCGCGCAGAGCGCGGCCTTTTTGGAAGTGTTGCGAGGGACCGTGGGCGCCGCTTACGCCGCCGCAGGCCCGATCGAGACCTTCAGCGTGCCCACGCCGTCCACGCCGCATTCGATCTTGTCGCCGGGGACGACCGCCGCGACGCCGGCGGGCGTGCCGGTCATGATGATGTCGCCGGCGGCGAGCTCGACCTGCTGGGAGAGCTTCCAGATGATCTCCGGCACGTTCCAGATCAGCTCGGAGAGGTCGCCGCTCTGGCGCTCGGTGCCGTTGACCGACAGCCAGATCTTGCCCTTCGACGGGTGGCCGATCTTGGCCGCGGGCACCACCGACGAGCAGGGCGCGGAATGGTCGAACGACTTGCCGACCTCCCAGGGGCGCTGCATCTTGCGGGAGGCGAGCTGCAGGTCGCGGCGGGTGAGGTCGATGCCGACGGCGTAGCCGTAGACGTGGTCGAGCGCCTTGTCGGTCGGAATGTTGAGGCCGCCGCTCTTCAGCGCGACCACCAGCTCGACCTCGTGATGCATGTCCGTGGTCAGCGGCGGGTAGGGGATCACGGCGCCGTCCGGCGCCAGCATGTCGGCATGCTTCGCAAAGAAGAACGGCGGGTCGCGCTCGTCATTGCCCATCTCGCGGATGTGCTCGAGATAGTTGCGGCCGACGCACCAGATGCGGCGGACCGGAAAGACGCCGGCTTCGCCGACGACGGGAAGCGAAGGCTGCGGGAAGGCCGGGATGACGGTGGAGGCGCTCATGAAATGGATCTCGGGTGCGGTGAAATAAGCGGGTCAGGACGTCGCGGTCATGGGGATGACGTTCGGCCCCATGTCGCGCTGTTGCAGGCGGAAGAACGAAGCATAGCGGCCGCCACGGCGCAACAGATCGTCATGCCGGCCGCGCTCGACGATGTCGCCGGCCTCGACCACCAGGATGGCGTCGGCGTTCATGATGGTGTGCAGGCGATGCGCGATGACGATGGTGGTGCGGTTCTGGCAGAGATGCTCGATCGCCTCCTGCACCTGGCGCTCGGATTCGGAATCCAGCGCCGCGGTGGCCTCGTCGAGCAGGATGATCGGCGCGTTGCGGATCAGCGCGCGGGCGACCGCGATGCGCTGGCGCTGGCCGCCGGAGAGCTGGGTGCCGTGCTCGCCGACCGGCGTGTCGTAGCCGAGCGGGAAGCTCATGATGAAGTCGTGCGCGCAAGCGGCCTTCGCCGCCTCGATGATCTCGGCCTCGGTCGCGCCGGGCTTGCCGAAGGCGATGTTGGCGCGGATCGAGTCGCGGAACAGATAGACGTCCTGGCCGACATAGGCGGCCTGCTCGCGCAGGGAGCGGCGCGACACGTTCGAGATCGACTGACCGTCGATCAGGATGTCGCCCGCGGTCGCCTCGTAGAAGCGCAGCAGCAGCGCCAGCACCGTCGACTTGCCGCCCCCGGACGGGCCGACCAGCGCGGTGACCTTGCCGGGCTCGGCTGTGAAGCTCATGCGGTTGAGCACCGGCTCGTTGTCGCGATAGGCGAAGGAGACGTCGCGCAGCTCGATCCTGGCCTGCGTCAGCTTCAGCGCCGGCTTGTCGTCGTCGGGCTGCTCGCTGGCGGGGCTGTCGACCACTTCGAGCAGCATGCGGGCGCCGACGAGCTGGCTGTTGAGATCGATGTTGAGCCGCGCCAGCCGCTTGGCCGGCTCGGTCGCCATCAGGAAGGCGGTCATGAAGGAGAAGAACTGGCCGGGCGTGGCGTTGAGCGCGACCACGGCATAGCCGCCATACATCAGGCAGCCGGCGACCGCGAAGCCGCCGAGCATCTCCATCAGCGGGTTGGAGCGGTTGGAGACGCGGGCCATCTTGTTGGCGTTGCGCTCGACCACCGCGATGTTCTCGTCGATGCGCGCGCGCATCGCGTCCTCGAGCGTGAACGCCTTGACGGTGCGGATGCCCTGCAGCGATTCCTGCATGGTCTCCAGGATGTCGGCATTGCCGGTGAACTGGCTGTGGGCGAGGCCCTTGATGCGCTTGACCAGCTTGCGCAGCACCAGCATGGCCGGCGGCACGACGACGAGGCCGAGCAGCGACATCCAGGGGTCCTGCGCGACCATCACGGCGATCATGCTGATCAAGAGCAGCAGGTCGCGGCCGATCGCGTTGATCAGCATGGTCAGGACGTCGGTGATGGACTTGGCGCCGGCGGTGAGGCGTGCCAGGAACTCCGACGAGTGCCGCTCGGAGAAGAAGCCGATGCTCTCGCTCATCAGCTTCGCGAACAGCGCGCGCTGGTTGTTGGCGAGGATCGCGTTCGAGATCTTCGACAGGATCACCGCGTAGCCGTAGGTCGAGACGCCCTTGACGAACAGCAGCAGCACGGTGACGCCGGAGAGCACCGCGATGCCGGGGATGCTCTTGTCGACATAGGCCTTGTTGATGACCTGGCCGAGGATGTAGGCGGCGCCGGCGCTGGCGCCGGCCGAGACCGCCATCAGCGCGAAGGCGGTGAGATAGCGGCGCCAGTAGAGGATGCCCTGTTCCATCACGAGGCGGCGGATCAGGATCGCGGCGCCATAGGGATCGTCGGTGATCTTCTTCGGAAATTCGGCCATTCTGGTCCCTGGCCGCCGGGACAAATCGCCGGGCGGACAGCAGTGCTTGCCCGCTCGGGGCGGCTTTTTCAAGCCCCCCGGCGTCCGGCTAAGTCGTTGATTCTAGGCCGAGGCCCGCTGCAGCGTGCCGCTGTGGCGTTCCAGGAACAGTTTCTCCTCCCAGGCCAGCGCATGGGCGGCGATCGTTTCCAGATCGTCATAGATCGGCGTCCAGTCGAGCAGCGCCTTCAGACGGCTGGTGTCGGCGACCATGCTCATGATGTCGCCGGGGCGCCGCGGCGCGTATTGGACGGGAATGGCGCGGCCGGAGACGCGCCGGACGGCCTCGATGGTCTCGAGCACGGAATAGCCGCGGCCGTACCCACAATTCAGCGTGACCGAGCTGCCGCCGGCGCGCAGATAGGCCAGCGCGGAGCGGTGCACCTGGGCGAGATCGCAGACATGGATGAAATCGCGGATGCAGGTGCCGTCGGGGGTCGGATAATCGGTGCCGTAGACGTCGATCTTGGCGCGCTGGCCGGTGGCGACCTCCATCGCGATCTTCATCAGGTGCGTCGCGCCGACGGTGGCAAGCCCGGCTCGTCCGAACGGATCGGCGCCGGCGACGTTGAAGTAGCGCAGCACCACGTAGTTGAGGTCATGTGCCGAGGCCACGTCGTGCAGTATGATCTCGGCCATCAGCTTCGAGGTGCCGTAGGGCGAGGTCGGACGGGTCGGCGCGCTCTCGGGCACCGGCACCTCGTTCGGATTGCCGTAGACGGCCGCGGTCGAGGAGAACACGAAGCGGCTGACGCCGCGCTTGACCGCCGCATTCAACAGGCTGCGCGTGGTCATGGTGTTGTTGCGATAGTAGAGCAGCGGATCGCGCACCGATTCCGGCACCACGACCGAGCCCGCCAGATGGATGATGCTGTCGACGCCGTGCTGGCCGATGACGCCGTCGACGAGATTTTCATCGCCGGCATCGCCGATGAACAGCGGCACGCCGTCGGGCACGAAGGCGGAAAAGCCGCTCGAAAGGTTGTCGATCACCACGACGCTTTCGCCGGCTTCCGCCAGCGCGAGCACCATGTGGCTGCCGATATAGCCGGCGCCGCCGGTCACGAGCACGGTCATTGTTTGACGCGATCCCTGTTTGTTTCCGGCAGACTAACGCCCGCGAAATGAACGACCTGTTGCGTGCATAGCGAACTGGCGGCGATGCTTAATGTTGCGTATAGGGAACCGCTGCAATTGGAGTTGAGTGTGCAAGCCGAGCCGTTTTCCGCCGCAGATCTCGACGTGATCGTGCCCAACCTGCACCGGCGCTATTCCGGCGTGACCGCGACCAACCGGATGGTGGCGCCGAAGCTGGCGAGGCTGGTGCGCGCGGCGTGGCTCGGCTCCTACGCGCCCGAAGGGATCGCGCGGATGCGCGCGAGCGATCTGTTCAAATTGTGGGGCCGGCGGCGGCCGCTGATCTGGCATGCCCGCCGCAACGACGAGATGATCGTCGGCGTGATCATGCGGGCGCTCGGCTGGCCGTTGAAGCTGGTGTTCACCTCGGCCGCGCAGCGCCATCACAGCTGGATCACGCGCTGGCTGATCCGCCGCATGGACGCGATCATCGCGACCAGCGACATCTCGGCGTCCTATCTGAAACGCGAAGCGACGGTGGTGACGCATGGCGTCGACACCGACGTGTATTCCCCGCCGGCGGATCGCGCCGCGGCCTTCGCCGAGAGCGGACTGCCGGGCAAATATGCCATCGGCTGCTTCGGCCGCGTCCGCGCGCAGAAGGGCAGCGACGTGTTCGTCGCGGCGATGTGCCGGCTGCTGCCGCGTTTTCCGGATTTTTCCGCGGTGCTGGTCGGCGCCGTGACGCCCGAGCAGATGCCGTTCGCGAGCGAGCTGAAGAAGCAGATCGCCGCCGCGGGCCTGGAGCAGCGCATCGTCATCACCGGCGAGCTCGACATCGCCGACGTGCAGCGCTGGTACCAGCGTCTCACGATCTACGCCTTCACCTCGCGCAACGAAGGCTTTGGTCTCACGCTGATCGAGGCAATGGCGGCAGGAGCGGCGCTGGTCGCGGCGCGCGCCGGCGCGGCGGAGATCGTGGTCGAGGATGGCGTCACAGGCGTGCTGGTCCCGCCCGGCGACGTCGATGCGCTGGTCGCAGCGCTCGAGCCGTTGATGCGGGATCCGGATGCCGCACTGGCGATGGGCGCGCGGGCGCGGCAGCGGGTGGTGGAGAGGTTCAGCCTCGAGGCCGAGGCCGACAAGATCGCAGCCGTCTATCGCGAACTGGTCTGAGCGATGATGTCGGCGACGAACGCATCGAGATCGCCGCCGGCGAACAGGAAGCCGGGCAGGCCGGCGGCTTCGGCCGCCGCGATGTCCGAGGCGCGGTCGCCGATCACGAAGCTGCCCTCGCGCCTGATGGGCCAGTGCTGCATCAGGTCGAGGATCATGCCGGGCGCCGGCTTGCGCCAGGGATGCTCGCGCAGATAGCGCTCGACCGAGCCTTCGGTGTGGTAGGGGCAATAGCGGACGTCGTCGATCACAGCCCCCTGCGCCGCGAGCTCGGCCCGCATCCAGTCGTGCAGGTCCGTGACGTCATCCTCCGAGAACAGCCCGCGCGCCACGCCGGACTGGTTGGTGAACAGGAACACGTGATAGCCGGAGTCGTTGAGCCGCCGGATCGCCTGCGCCACGTTCGGCATCCAGCGGATGCGATCCGGCGAGCCGATGTAGTTGTCGTCGTGATTGATGACGCCGTCGCGGTCGAGAAACGCCGCCGGCTTGAGCTGAGCGGTCGTCATCTAGCCCTCGTCCTGCATCAGCGCCGCCTCGATCATCTCGCAGATGCCATGCGCCGTCGCGAGATGGATCTGCTGGATCAGCGGCGTGTCGTCGCTCGGCGCCACCAGCAGCTCGTCACACAATTCGCCCATCGGGAGGCCCTTGGCGCCGGTGAAGCCGACCGTGACCAGTCCGCGCTCGCGCGCCTTGCGCAGCGCGTTGAGGATGCTCGGCGATCGACCGGAGGTCGAGATCGCCAGCAGCACGTCGCCCGGTGTACCGAGCCCTTCGACCTGGCGGGCGAAGACGTGATCGAAGCCGTAGTCGTTGCCGATCGCCGTCAGCGCCGAGGTATCGGTCGTCAGCGCGATCGCGGCATAGGCGGGCCGCTCCTGCCTGTAGCGGCCGACGATCTCGGCGGCGATGTGCTGCGCGTCCGCCGCGCTGCCGCCATTGCCGACGATCAGCAGCTTGTGGCCGCGACGCAGCGCAGAGATGATTTTCGTTGCGATCCGCCCGGCGCTGGCGAGCATCGCGGCATCGTCGGCCGCGCGTTCCATGGCGGCGCGGGAGCGGGCGAGATGGTTGGCGATCGGGTTGAGGGCGCGGGTCACGCGGGCGGCTCAGGTTACGTCAGGGTCGGTGTATGGGGCGCGGTGTCGCTTCGCAAGCTGGTGCACGACCGGTATTGCCGCGTCGGCAAGGACCTGCTGGGCGATGGCGGCGACATCGGTCGCCGGAATGTCGCGCATGCAGCGGTGGTCGTTCATCCGGCAGACCGGCCGGTGGCAGGGCTGGCAGGGGATATGAGTCCTGGTCTGGACCGTCGCCGCGAGGCCGTTCAGCGGCGCCCAATGGTATGGGCTGGTCGGACCGAAGATGCCCATGGTCGGCGTCCCCAGCGCCGCGGCGATGTGCATGAGCCCCGAATCATTGGAGATGGCGACGCTGGCCGTCGCCATGGCCAGGATACCGTTGCGCAGGTCGGTTCCGGTGAGGTCGCGGACGTCCGGGCCGCCGGCGGCGACGATCTCGGCGGCGAGCGCCTTCTCGCCGGGGCCGCCGACCACCCAGACGTCGAGGCCGGCCTCGCGCAGCAGCCGGGCCGCGTCGCCGTAATAGGGCCAGCGCTTGGCGGCACCCACCGATCCCGGTGCCAGCGCCACGGCCGGGCGGGTCCCCAGGCCATTGGCCTCGCGCCAGCGCGCGACGTCCTCAGGCGGCACCCGCAGCTGCGGGACCGGCCATTCCGGCGGCAGCGGCGCCCCGTCGGGCAGCGCCAGCGCGGCATTCTTGTCGATGAAGCGGGGCAGCGCCTTCTCGCCCCAGCGCCAGCGGTTGAGCAGGCCGAAGCGGACCTCGCCGACGAAGCCCACCCGCTCGGGGATGCCGGCCAGCGCCGGTGCCAGCGCCGATTTCCAGGTCCGCGGCATCACCAGGGCGGTCCGATAGCGACGTTCGCGCAACATCGCGGCGAGCTGCCATTGCCGGCCGAGCGCCAGCCGGCTGCGCGGCAGGTCCCAGACGATGCCGGAGCGGACCCCGGGCATGTAATCGACCAGCGGCGCGCACAGCGACGTCACCAGCAGGTCGACCGGCCGATTCGGCCAGCGCTCCTTGAGCACCCGCACCACGGTGTGGCCGCGCACGAAATCGCCGATCCACATATAGGGGATGATCAGGATCGGGCTGGTGTCCGCCGCGTCCACCTCGACCTTGGCCGAATTCGAATTCATTCTTTGTCTGCCTAGCTCAGGCGCGCTGGTAGCCGCTCGGCCGCCGCAGGTAAAGTGGGCCGAGCGGGCCGTCACCAAAGCGCTTACACTTTGCCGCCGCATGCGCTACGCGAGGGCCGGGGTTTTCGGGATCAGGACGGGTTGCGGAATGTTGCTGGTGACCGGCGGCGCCGGGTTTATCGGATCGAATCTGGTCGCGGCGCTGAACGACGCCGGCCGGACCGATGTCGTGGTCTGTGACACGCTCGGCAGCGAGGGCAAGTGGCGCAACCTGGCCAAGCGGCAGCTGGCCGACGTCGTGCCGCCTTCCGATCTGGACGCCTGGTTGAAGGGTCGCCGGCTCGAGGCCGTCCTGCACATGGGCGCGATCTCCGCGACCACGGTGGTCGACGGCGATCTCGTGATGGAGCGCAACTTCCGCAGTTCCTTGCGCCTGCTCGACTGGTGTACGGCCAACACCACGCCGTTCATCTACGCCTCGTCGGCGGCGACCTATGGCGACGGCGCGCAGGGCTTCGTCGATGAGCCGTCGCTGGCGGCGCTGAAGACGTTGCGGCCGATGAATCTCTATGGATGGAGCAAGCATCTGTTCGACATGGCGGTGGCTGCGCGCGCCGAGCGCGGCGAGAGGCTGCCGCCGCAATATGCCGGGTTGAAGTTCTTCAACGTGTTCGGTCCCAACGAGTACCACAAGGGATCGATGATGAGCGTGCTGACCCGTCGCTTCGACGACATCAAGGCCGGACACACCCTGCAACTGTTCAAGTCGCACCGCGAAGGCATCGCCGACGGCGACCAGCGCCGCGACTTCATCCATGTCGACGACGTCGTCCGCGTGATGCTGTGGCTGTTGGCCTCTCCCTCCGTCTCGGGCCTGTTCAACGTCGGCACGGGCCAGGCGCGCAGCTTCAAGGACATGATGCTGGCGGCCTATGCTACGCTCGGTGCGACGCCGCGGATCGAGTACATCGACATGCCCGAAGCGATTCGCGGCAGCTACCAGTATTTCACCCAGAGCAAGGTCGACCGGCTGTTGGCGGCCGGCTACAACGGCGGCTTCACGTCGCTCGAGGATGCGGTCGCTGGCTATATCCGGAACTATCTCGATTCCGCCGACCGCTTCCGCTAGACGATCTGGTTCCGACCATTGCACCGAGACTGCCGCTGATGTTCGACTTTGACGATCTCTCGCAAGCGATCGCCCGCCAGACGGTGCTGTGCATCGGCGACCTGATGCTGGACGAGTTCGTCTATGGCGAGGTGTCGCGGATTTCCCCCGAGGCGCCGGCGCCGGTCATCGCGGTCCAGCGAAGCGAGACCAATATCGGCGGTGCCGGCAACGTCGCGCGCAACATCGCCGCGCTCGGCGCCCGCTGCATCTTCGTCGGTCTCGTCGGGCAGGATGCGGCCGGCGACCAGCTGGAGGCCGAGCTCGCCAAGGAGGGCGGCATCGAGAGCGTGCTTGTCCGTGATCCTTCGCGGCCGACGACGCGCAAGGTGCGCTTCGTCTCCGAGCATTTCTCCACCCACATGCTCCGCGCCGACTGGGAGCGCGCCGCACCGGCGGCCGGCGAGATCGAGCAGAAGCTGATCGAGGCCATCCTGCCACTGATCGCGCGGGCCGATATCGTGCTGCTGTCGGACTACGCCAAGGGCGTGCTCACGGCGCGCGTGTTGCGCAACGTGATCGACGCGACGCGCAAGGCCGGCAAGCGCGTCATCGTCGATCCCAAGAGCGCGAATCTCGCGATCTATCGCGGCGCGAGCGTGCTGACGCCGAACCGCAAGGAGTTTTCGGAAGCGACCCGCAGCCGCGCCGAGACCGAACAGGAGATCGCCGCGGCCGCGCAGGACGCGATCTATCTCGCGGACTGCGAGGCGATCCTGGTGACGCAGAGCGAGCGCGGCATGACGCTGGTCCCGCGCGAGGGCGATCCGATTCACGTGCCGGCCTATCCCGTGAAGGTGCGCGACGTCTCCGGCGCCGGCGACACGGTTGTTGCCGTGCTTGCCGCGACGCTCGCGGCGGGCGCCGCCTGGGCGGATGCGTTGCGGATGGCGAGCGCCGCGGCGGCGGTGGCCGTCAGCAAGCACGGCACCGCCAGCGTGACATCGGCCGAGCTGCGCCGAAAGATCCTGCCGCATGCCTATCGTGCCGCTGAGGAGAAGATCATCGAGAGCGATGACGAGCTCGCCGCCCGCGTCGAGGTCTGGCGGGGAGAGGGCCTGCGCGTGGGCTTTACCAATGGCTGCTTCGACATTCTGCATCCCGGCCACGTCAAGGTGCTGACCGCGGCGCGCGCCGCCTGCGACCGGCTCGTGGTCGGGCTGAACAGCGATGCCTCCGTCAAGCGGCTGAAGGGCGAAAGCCGGCCCGTGCAGGACGAGCGCGCGCGCGCCGAGGTCCTGGCCGCGCTCGAGGCGGTGGACCTCGTCGCCATCTTCGCCGAGGACACGCCGCTCCGCTTGATCGAGCTGGTCCGGCCGAGCGTCCTGGTCAAGGGCGGCGACTATACGCGCGAGCAGGTGGTGGGGCATGAGGTCGTCGAGGCCGGCGGCGGCGAGGTGATCCTGATCGACATCCTGAAAGGGCACAGCACGACCGCGCTGGTCGATCGCGCCCGGAGCGAGGCGCGATGAGCGCGCTGGCAGGTCATCCCGGCCCGGCGCTGCTGGCGCGCCGCTGGCGCGATCCGGCGGCGTGGCGGACGACGGTCGATGTCGTGGCGATTCTGCTGGCGGCCTCGCTGCCGTGGTCGACCTCGCTGGTGTCGATCCTCGGCGTCGTCATGCTGATCACGATGGTGCCGTTTCTCGATGTCGAGCGTCTGCTGCAGGTCCTGAAGCGGCCGATCGCGCTGGCGCCGATCGCGCTGTTCCTGCTGGCGCTGGTGGGAACGCTGTGGTCGGACGTCGCATGGGGCGCGCGGTTCTACGCGGTGGGACCTGCGGCCAAGCTTCTGGTGCTGCCCGCGCTGCTCTACCATTTCCAGCGGTCGGAGCGCGGCCTGTGGGTCTTCACCGCGTTTCTCGCCTCCTGCGTGCTGATGGTCGTGGTGTCGACCGCGGTCGCGTTCAATCCTGCGCTCGCGCTCAAGGCCAATGCCGATCGCGGCATCTTCGTGAAGAACTACATCGACCAGGGCCAGGAGTTCTCGCTCTGCGCCGTGGCGCTGGCCTATCCGATCGCCCAGTTGCTGCGCGCCCGCCGCTTCCTTCCGGCCGGCCTGCTCACTGCGATCATGATCGCGTTCCTCGCCAACATGATCTTCATCGTTGTCTCGCGTACCGCGCTGGTGACGATCCCGATCCTGCTTGCGGTGTTCGGGCTGATCCACTTGAAATGGCGTGCCAACCTGCTGATCGCGGCCGTTGCCCTTGCGCTGGGCCTTGCGGCATGGACCGTGTCCCCGCAATTGCAGGGCAAGGTGGCGACGTTCACGAGCCAATATCAGGACTACAGGAACGATCGCGCGGTGACGTCGATCGGCGAGCGGCTCGAGTTCTGGCGCAAGTCGTTGCGGTTCCTGGCCGACGCGCCGCTGATCGGGCACGGCTCGGGCTCGACGCGTCATCTGTTCGAGCTGGCCGCGAGCGGGTCGCGCGACCTCTCCTCGAGCCAGGTCGTCAGCAATCCGCACAATCAGACGCTCTACGTGGCGGTCCAATGGGGGGCGCTCGGGATCGTGATTCTCTACGCGATGTGGGCCGTGCACCTTCTGTTGTTCCGCGGCGACGGGCTGGTGCCCTGGATCGGGCTGCTCGTCGTCGTGCAGAACATCTTCACCTCGTTGTTCAATTCCCACATCTTCGATTTCCACGAGGGGTGGATGTACGTGATCGGCGTCGGCGTGGCCGGCGGAATGGTGTGGCGATCGCGGACGCCGCCTGATGCTGGGCAGGGGACGCTCGAACCATGACGCGTCCGTCTCAACTGACCTACCGGAATATGCTGATTGCCGCGCATGACCTCCTGGTCAGCGTCGTCGCGCTGTTCGCGGCGTTCTATATCCGCTTCGAAGGCGCCAGCACCTTCTGGGAGCGGGTGCCGCTGCTCTTGCAGATCCTGCCGTACTTCATCGCCTTCAGCTTCGTCGTCTTCTACTTCTCGAGCCTTCTGACGACGAAGTGGCGGTTCATCTCGCTGCCGGACGCGCTGAACATCGTCCGCGTCGCGACCGTGCTGACGCTGGCGCTGCTGGTTCTCGACTACATCATCGTTGCGCCGAACGTCCGCGGCACCTTCTTCTTCGGCAAGCTCACGATCATTCTCTATTGGTTCCTGGAGATCTTTGCGTTGAGCGCGCTGCGTTTCGCCTATCGCTACTTCCGCTACACGCGGGTGCGACGGCACGCTCGGTCCGAGGACGCTGCCCCCGCGCTCCTGATCGGCCGTGCTGCCGACGCCGAGGTCGTGCTGCGCGGCATCGAGAGCGGCGCGGTCAAGCGGATCTGGCCGATCGGCATTCTCTCGCCATCGGCCGCCGACCGGGGGCAGTTGATCCGCGGCGTGCCGGTGCTGGGCGGCATCGACGATGTCGAGGATGTCGCGGCCGACTTCGCCCGCCGCGACCGGCCGATCGCGCGCGCCCTGATGATGCCGACGGCGTTCGATCCGGACTGTCATCCGGAAACCTTCCTGATGCGGGCGCGCCGGTTGCGCCTGATCGTGAGCCGCCTGCCGTCGCTGGAGAGCGGCGATGCGCCGAGGCTCGCGCCGGTCGCGGTCGAGGACCTCCTGCTGCGGCCGAGCGAGAAGATCGATTACGGACGTCTCGAAGCGCTGGTGCGTGGCAAGGCGGTGGTCGTCACCGGCGGCGGCGGCTCGATCGGGGCCGAGATCTGCCAGCGCGTCGTGGCATTCGGCGCGGCGCGGCTGCTCATTCTGGAGAATTCCGAGCCGGCGCTCTACGCGATCACCGAGGTGCTCGCGGCCGATCCCGAGGCTGCCGTCGCCGTCGAGGGGCGCATCGCCGACATCCGCGATCGCGACCGGGTGTTCGCGCTGATCGGCGAGTTCAAGCCGGATCTGGTCTTCCATGCCGCCGCCCTGAAGCATGTGCCGATCCTCGAGCGCGACTGGAGCGAGGGCGTCAAGACCAACATCTTCGGCTCGATCAACGTGGCCGATGCCGCGGTGGCCTCAGGGGCCGAGGCCATGGTGATGATCTCGACCGACAAGGCGATCGAGCCGGTGTCGATGCTCGGCCTCACCAAGCGCTTCGCCGAGATGTACTGCCAGGCGCTCGATCGCCAGCTCGCCGACCGGCCGGTGGGACGGCCGCCGATGCGGCTGATCTCGGTGCGCTTCGGCAACGTTTTGGCGTCGAACGGCTCGGTGGTGCCGAAGTTCAAGGCCCAGATCGAGGCGGGCGGTCCTGTCACGGTGACACACCCGGACATGGTGCGCTATTTCATGACCATCCGCGAGGCCTGCGATCTCGTGATCACTGCGGCCTCGCATGCGCTGGCGCCGCAGCGCCCGGACGTCTCGGTCTATGTGCTGAACATGGGCCAGCCGGTCCGTATCGTCGAACTGGCCGAACGCATGATTCGCCTGTCCGGCCTGCAGCCGGGCTACGACGTCGAGATCGTGTTCACGGGCATCCGGCCCGGCGAGCGCCTCAACGAGATCCTGTTTGCGAGCGAGGAGCCGCCGGTCGAGATCGGTGTCGCCGGCATCATGGCCGCCAACCCGAACGAGCCGCCGATGCCGACGCTGAAGGCCTGGATCGCGGCGCTCGATCAGGCGATCGCGCGCAATGATCCGGTGACGATCAAGTCGGTGCTGAAGGATGCGGTGCCGGAATTCGGCTCGAGCGCGGCCTGAGTCTTCAATGGCGCCGCCGCGAGAAGCGGCTCAGCACCCAGGTGACGGCGCCGAGACCGAAGACGAGCAGGATGGCGTCGGCCGTCATGGAACGCTGCGCGACCGAGATGGCTGCGAGCGTCGCAAGCACGACGTTGAGGATGAACACCTCGCTGACGACGCGCCAGACGGTGAAGCCGTTATCGGTGGCCTGTTGATAGAAATGCGTGCGGTGCGCCGCCCAGAACGGCTCGCGCTGTGCCATCCGTCGCAACAGGGTGAAAGTGGCGTCGATCAGATAATACAGCGGCAGCAGCAGCGCCGCTGCGACGTCGCCCTGCCAGGCAAGATGGAGCAGGCCCCAGCCGAGCAGCAGCCCGATCGGCAGGCTGCCGACATCCCCGAGAAAGACCTTTGCGACGGGACGGTTGAAGGGCGCAAAGCCGAGCATGGCGCCACCCAGCGCCGCAGCGATGGCGGTCGCCGGCCAGGGCAGTTCACCGGAGAGGCCAAACAGGACGAGCGTCGCCGTGATCGGCACTGCCTCGGCCACGGTCATCAAATCGAGCCCGTCCATGAAGTTGACGAGGTTGACGAACCACAGGCCGGCGATCAGCAGCAGCGTGCGCTCGACCGCCAGCGGGATCGGAAACAGCCTGAGATCGTCAGGCGCGGTGAATACGACGAGGCCGACGGCCAATCCCTGCAGGACCAGGCGCGGCAGCACCGGGATCGGCCTGATGTCGTCGATCAGGCCGACCAGCGCCAGCATCGGCACGGCGATGAACAGCATCAGCAGCGGCGCGAAACCGGCCACGGAGGCGAACGCGCCGCCGACAACGATCGTGGCGCCGATCACGGCAATGCCGGCCCCCTGCGGCGTCGGGATCTTGTGCGACGAGCGCGCATTCGGCCGCGCCAGCGCGTAGCGTTGGAGCACTGGACGCAACAGCACGATCAGGATGGCGCACATCGCGGCCGCGAGCACGGCGATGGCGGCAAGGACCGCGGTGGGATCGGCGATCATCCGCAGACCTCTGCGGCCGAGATGAGGCGATCATAGAGCGCCACCACCGAACGGCCAATGATCCTGGCCGAGAGCTTGTCCTCGACCAGTTGACGGGCCGCCGCGCCATAACGTGCGCGCATCTCGGGCGACGCCGCCAGCTGCGCCATCGCCTGCGCGAGCGCCGCCGCATCCTCGACCGGCACGGTGAGTCCGGTCTGGTCGTGGATCGCAATCTCGCGGCAGCCGGGTGCATTGGTGGAGATCAGCGGCCGGGCGCAGGCGGCGGCCTCCAGCAGGCTGACCGGAAGTCCTTCGCGATGCGACGGCAGCACGGCGACGTGGCAGCGGCGCCAGAGCTCGGTGATGTCCTTGATCTGGCCGAGCAGGATGATGCCGGGTTCCTTCCGCCAGGCCTCGACCTCCTCGGCCGAGACCGAGGCGGGATTGGCCGGATCGGGCGAGCCGGCGATCAGCAACTGGTCGTCGCGGCCCTGCTGGCGCAGCATGCGGTGCGCGGCGACCAGGGCGCGGACGCCCTTGTCGGTCAGCAGCCGTCCTGCGAAGCCGAAGGTGATCGGCCCGTCCGGTTCTGGCAGCGGCTGGAAGCGGTCGGTGTCGACGCCCGAGCCCGGGATCAGCGTGATCTTGTCGCCCCGGACGCCCATGGCTTGAAGCGCCTCTCGATCGTCGGGATTCTGGACCAGCACGCAGCTCGGTGTCCGGTTCATGAGCTGCGGCAGCAGCCACAGCAGGCCCTGCTTGAGCAGACGCGAGCGCCAGCTCGCCGATGTGAACACATAGCCGAGGCCGGTCATGGCGTTGACGACCGGAGTGGTGCGTCCAAGCGCGGCGAGCGAGCCGAGCACGCTCGACTGCAATCCGGAATGATGCACCACGTCGGGGCTGATCGCAGCCTCGACGGCGCGGATCGCGCGGATCGTGGGCAGGGCTGATGACGGTGACAGCCCGCCGCGTTGGAACGGGATCGGATGCAGCACGAACCGCTCGGCGGCGATCGCGGCGGCGCCGGCATTGACGTTGGTCGCGACATGCACCTCGTAGCCGGCCTCGCGCGCCGCGCGCGCCATCGGCAGGCGATGCATCAGGAAGGCGTAATCCTCGTTGGCCACATAGAGCAGGCGGCGCGGCGAAGCGGAGCGGGGCGGGGGCATCAAACTCACGGTGTAGGATGATCGAAGCGCCGTATAGGGCAAGAGCGGCCCTCGCGCGAGCCGTTATCTGTCCTGCGGCGGGCGGAAACCGCCCGCCGGGCACCCTTCGCCCGCCGAATGGCGGAGACGACGCCTCGAATGCCGCCGGTCTCAGACCAGATGGAAGCTCGACAGATGAGACAGCAGCTCGGCCGTCGACACGTGCTGAATCGTGATGGTGTCGAGTGCCGGATCGGTGATGACGGCGTTGCCCGCGGCGTCGTCATGGATGGCGGCCTGCAGCGTGGACGGGTCCGCGAAGATGCTCTGGCTGAACACGATCTTGTCGGTGCCGACCGCAAAGTCGGCGATGTTCACCTGACCGAAATGCTCAGCGAACACGAAGGTGTCGTGTCCCTGCAGCGACACCGATGAGGATGCCGCGCCGGAGATCGAGGTCCCGGAGATCAGAGTGCCGCCCTGGCCGTCCGCTGCGAAGTGAAAGCTGTCCTGCGACAATGGGCCGACGAAGTGCAGCGACGCGCTGTTGGACCCGTCGCCCAGCGACAGCATTCCGCTCGTCTCGTCGAAATGCATCTGAAGCGATGTGAATGCGATGCTCTTGAGATCGATCTGAGCGGCGGTGCCGCCGAATCCGATGAGATTGCCGCTGAAGGAAGGCGCGGCGAGGACCAGGTCGGTCGCACCCGACGTCGTGGCCGTCTCTGCGCTCGCCGTCACCGAGCTGACGGTCGGGATCCCGATCGTGCCGTCGCCATTCAGATCCTGATGGAAGCTGCTCTCGAGGGCTTCAAGGGACGTCGAGCTGCCGGAAACGGCGCCGATGGCGTTGCCGGTGTAGTTGCCGCTGCTATCGGTGTTCCAGACCGTGTAGAGGTCGGCGCCGGCCATCTTCCAGGCGACCTGATAGCCGCCGCCCGAGACCTCCGCAGCGATCGCCGCCCAGCCGCCGAGCTGGCCGGCAACGATGACGTTGCCGCCGAACATGACCTGCGTTGCGGTGCCTCCCGACACCGGCGCCATCAGGTAGGTCGTGCCCGACAGCGACAGGCTGGTAGACCCGAGCGCTTCGATCACGCTGCCGCTCGGTGTCACGCTTGGGGCGCCGATGGTGCCGTCGCCGTTCAGATCCTGGTGGAAGCTGGGCTCCAGCGCTTCCAGGGCTGCGGAGCTTCCCGCAACCGCGCCGATGACGTTGCCGGTATAGTTGCCGCTGCTGTCGGTGTTCCAGACGGTGTAGAGATCGGCGCCCGCCATTTTCCAGGCGATCTCATAGCCGCTGCCGGACGGCTCCGCGGCGATCGGCGCCCAGCCGCCGAGCTGACCGACGGTCACGATGCTGCCGCCGAACATGATCTGCGGACCAGTGCCGCCGCCGACGGGATTGAGGAAATAGCTCGACCCGGCCAGCACCAGGCTTGTCGATCCCGCGGCCTCGATGACCGTGCTCGGAACGCCGATCGTGCCGTCGCCGTTCAGGTCCTGGTGAAAGTTCGGCTCCAGCGCCTCGAGCGCGCTGCTGGCGCCATTGACCGCGCCGATGGCGTTGCCCGTGTAGTTGCCGCTGCTGTCGACGTTCCAGACGGTGTAGAGGTCGCTGCCCGCCATCTTCCAGGCGATCTGATAGCCGCCGCCGACGGCCTCTGCAGCGATCGGAGTCCAGCCGCCCAGCTGCCCGGGGCTGACGGTGCTGCCGTTGAAGCTGATCTGCGGTCCTGTCCCGCCCGCGACCGGATTGAGGAAATAGCCGTTGCCGGACTGGACCAGGCTCGTGGCCCCCGCGGCCTCGATGACCGTGCTGACAATGCCGATCGTGCCGTCGCCGTTCAAATCCTGATGGAACGCCGTCTCGAATGTTTCGAAAGCGGACGAGCTTCCGGAGACGGCGCCGATCGCGTTGCCGATGTAGTTGCCGCTGCTGTCCACGTTCCAGACGGTGTAGAGATCCTGCCCCTGGAATGTCCAGGCGACTTCGTAGCCGCCGCTTCCATTGGCTTCGACGCCGATCGGCGTCCAGTTGCTGAGCTGGTGAACGACGACGTTGGCGCCGTTGAACCGCAGCGCCACCGATGTGCTCGCACCGATGGTGTTGAGATCGTAGATGACGCCGACCTGGGCGAGGCTGATCGATCCGAGCGCCTCGACGATGGTGTTGGCGAAATAGGGGGCCGATCCGACGGCAGGATTGATCTGGGCGAGACCCGCGCCGGCGACCGCCGGATTGGCCATCGGCACCGCCGTCTGCTGCAGGATCTCCGAGACGTTGGCGTAGCTCAGCGTCGGGTTGGCCGTCAGGATCAAGGCCGCGATCGCGGCAACGCTCGGTGCGGCTGCGGAGGTGCCGTAGAAGTCGGTCATTCCGGTGACGGTCGTCGAGATGTTGTCGATGCCGGAGACCACGACTGGGCTGAGCTGGAGCGGCGTCGTAAGGCGCGTGCCGTCGTTGGCGAACAGGATCTCGGTCCCGGCGCCGGACGATGAAAAGCTTTCCGAGACCGGTGTTGCGCCAAAGGCAGGCGTGTTGGCGGCATCGACGGCTCCGACGGTGATGACCCCCGGGGTCATCGCGTGACCGAAGACAGTTCCGATATTGGCGCCGCTGATGGAGACCGGGAGGCCGTTGCCTGCCAGGATCTCCTTGATCGTCGATGGCGTGGGGCCGGAAACGTCCGCAATGACGATCTGGTAGGTGCCGGAGACCGCGAAATGCAGGCCGATCCACGGGTTCTGATAACTGTTGGGAACGTGTCCGAGATATTGTCCATTCTGGTACACGTTGACCGAGAGATGCGATGCGGCTTGACCCCAAGCCTCGTCCCATTGCACGAGCAGGTTGGCGCCCGCGGTCACGGTGATGGTTTGCGCGATGTTGCCGCCGAAGCTCAGCGCATTGCCATCGTAGTACATTCCTCCGATGCTGCCGGAGATCGAGGTCCACGACGTCTGATAGGCCGTGCTGCCGTTGTTGCCGGCCGACGTCACATAGGTCACGCCCATGGCCTGAACGGTCTGAATGGCCTGGGCGACAACGCCGTTCTGGAAGAACGGCTCGTCCGAATAGCTCACATCGTCGACGATGACCTTGCAGCCGGCATTGGCGAGCGCGATGATGCCGTCGGCGAAGTCCTGTTCGCTCTGGAACGCGGTATAGAAGGCGAGACTGGCGTCAGGCGCAATGTCGTGGATGACCTGCATCATCGCACGGCCTTCGTCCGTCCCGCCCGATGGCATATCCTTGAGGATCTGAATCTTGGAGGCCGAAGGCAAGGCTCCGCTGGCTTCGTCCGCAGCGGCGCCGCCGAGATTGTTGAAGCTGCTGGAGAGGACGCCGATCTTGATGCCGGCTCCCGTCACGCCCGTGGAGTTGCCGCCGAGCGCCTGAACGACCTGGGCGCTGGTCGCACCTTGTGCACTGACCGCCGAGGCGATGGCTTCCGTCACCGCGTCCTGAAGCGACGGCGCGGGCGCGCCGCTCGGTCCGGCCTGCGCTGTCGCGGGCTTTCCGAGGCTGCTGAACGACCATGTCTGCAGCGATGCGCTGGCGCTCGACCACATCTCGACGCTGATCGAGAGGACGAATCCGCTCTCGTTGGTGCTCGGCCCGGCATACGCCGGTTCGACGGAGACGTTGCCCGCAATCGCGGGGGCCGGATGGAAGGACGTCTCGGCGACTTGCCAGGTCGAGCCGGCGACTACCGTCCGAGCCGTTAGCTCGGCCGTCTCCTGGGCCGACGTCTGGGCCCGCGCGCTCACGTCGAAGAGTTGTGCGACCACCGTTGCCTCGCCGTCGCCGTGCGCGAGGAGGCCGGGCGCCTCGCTCGGAGCATCGGCGCTCGGCGCAGGGGGGGCAGGATCGATCTGCCCGGCCGGGCCAAGCGGCGTCTGCGCGATGGCGGAGGCCGGCTTGAATTCGTACTCGGCGGGCGCGGCAGGCTGCTGCACATGCGACTCGTGACGGCCGCCAGCAACAGGATCGAAAATGAGGGACTCGGCAGCTTCTCGCCAACGGTCAGGAATGTCTTCGGTACGGCCAGATTCGTAAAGCATGCATGCAGCGATGGTGATCCTGTCCTCGAGGCCGACAGGCGAAATGGGATTGAAGCATCGCGCAGTGATGCCCCTCGATCTTGTATAAAATGGTACCGAAGAATGGCGGCTCCGGCCATACGTCATTGTTCGATCTGTTCGATCGATTTCAACCCCCGATTGTGTTCGGGGGCGGCAGCTCCGGACAGTCGCGGGGATCGGAGCGTGCGCTGCAGCGAATCGCTCCCGCCAGCCTGCCCCGAAGACCGCTGGCGCGCCGATCAGACCAGGTGGAAGCTGGACAAATGGCTCAGCAGGTCTGCCGTCGTGACGTGCTGGACGGTGATCGTGTCCTGCGCGGCATCGGTGATCACGGCGTTGCCGGCCGCATCGTCGTGAATCGACGCCAGCAGCGCCGCCTGACTTGCGAAAAGGTCGTGGCTGATGACGATCGCGTCGCTGCCCAGATGGAAGTCGGCGACGCTGACCTGGCCGAAATGCTCGGCGAAGACGAAGGTGTCGTGTCCTGCCAGGGAGACGGCCTGCGGAGCGGGGCCGCTCGCCGGACCCGCGGCCGCCGAGATCATCGTGCCGCCCTGGCCGTCATTGGCGAAGCGGAAACTGTCCTGCGACAGCGGTCCGAGGAAATGCAACGAGGTGCTGCTCGCGCCGTCGCTGAGCGACAGCAGCCCGCTGCTGTCGTCGAAATGCGCCTGCAGCGAATGAAAGGCGATGCCGTTGAGGTCGATCTGATCGCCGCTGCTGCCGAACCCGATCAGAGAGCCGCCGAAGCTGCCGGGCACCGTCAGGACCACGTCCGGGCCACCGGCCAGCGTCACGGCTTGCGTGCTCGCCGCGACGTGCGCGGGCACACCGATGGTGCCGTCGCCGTTCAGATCCTGATGAAAGCTGGTCTCCAGCGTCTCCAGCGCCGCCGAGCCGCCCGGAACGGCGCCGATTGCATTGCTGACGTAAGCGCCGCCGCTGTCGGTATTCCAGACCGTGTAGAGGTCGACTCCCGCCATCTTCCAGGCGACCAGGTAGCCGCCGCCGGAGCTCTCTGCGCCGATCGGGTTCCAGCCGCCGAGCTGACCAACGGTAACGACGCTGCCGCCGAACACGATCTGTGGCCCGGTGCCGCCGCCGACCGGATTGAGGAAGTAGGTCGAACCGGATTGCACCAAGCTCGTCGATCCCAGCGCTTCGATCACGGCCGAGGGGATGCCGATCGTGCCATCCCCGTTCAGATCCTGATGGAGGTTCGTCTCCAATGCTTCCAGCGCGCTGTTGTTGCCGTTCACGGCGCCGATCGCGTTGCTCGTATAGGCGCCGCTGCTATCGGTATTCCAGACCGTATACAGGTCCGCGCCCGTCATCTTCCAGGCGATCTGATAGCCGCCACCGACGGTGTCCGCCGCGATCGGCATCCAGCCGCCGAGCTGACCGACGACGAGAACGGAGCCGCCGAACGTGACCTGCGGACCGGTGCCGCCGCCGACCGGGTTCAGATAGTAGCTGGATCCGGATTGGACGAGGCTGGTCGATCCCAGGGCTTCGATGACGGTGGTCGGAATGCCGATCGTGCCGTCGCCGTTCAGGTCCTGGTGGAGGTTGGTTTCCAGCGCTTCCAGCGCACTGTTGGTCCCGCTGACCGCGCCGATTGCATTCGTCGTATAGGCACCGCTGCTGTCGGTATTCCAGACCGTGTAGAGGTCGGCGCCGGCTATCTTCCAGGCGATCTGATAGCCGCTGCCCACGACGTCGGCTGCGATCGGCGTCCAGCCTCCGAGCTGACCGACCACCAGGTTGGCGCCGCCGAACTTGACCTGCGGGCCGGTGCCGCCGCCGACGGGATTGAGGAAATAGCCGTTGCCGGCCTGGACGAGACTCGTCGATCCCACGGCCTCGATGACCGTCGTGGGAATGCCGATCATGCCGTCGCCGTTCAAGTCCTCATGGAACGACGTCTCGAACGCCTCGAATGCAGCCGTGCCTCCCGAGACGGCGCCGATGGCATTGCCGGTGTAGTTGCCGCTGCTGTCGACATTCCACACCGTGTAGAGATCCGCCCCCGACATCTTCCAGGCGACCTGATAGCCGCTGCCGCTGGTCTCGCCCGCGATCGGGGTCCAGCCGCCCATTTGTCCGGGCTGGACGACGCTGCCGCCGAACTTGATCTGCGGTCCGGTACCGCCGCCGACCGGATTGAGGAAGTAGCTCAGTCCGAGCTGCACCAGGCTGGTCGATCCCAGCGCCTCGATCGTCACCGGCGTTGCGGAAACGAGATGGAAGCCGAGCGCGTCCATCTGCTTGAGATCCACGGCCGTCAGCGTCTGCAGCGTGCTGTAGGTGTAGAATTCGTTGAACGGATCGTTGCCGCCCTGCACGCCGCTGTTCAGGAAGTCGCTGGGGTCCGAGGACTGGCCGTAATCCGCGAGCTTCGTATAGCCGCCGTCGACCGAGAAATACGCGGTCCCCGCCGTCGCGCCGCCGGTCATCAGCCGGACGCCCGGGCTGGAGAAGCGGAACAGGTCGAACACGTCCGGCTGCGGCCCGTAGGGCACGCGGCCGAACGCGTGCGTCAATTCGTGCAGCGCCACGCCGACCAGCAGGTTTGAATTGATGTCAGTCGCGAAGGTCGCGCTGCCGTCGTCCGTGGTTGCATCGTTGGCGCCGAGGCCGCCCCACAGCTTCAGCTGCGAATTCCACACCGCGACGTAGGACTGTCCCTGGATGCTGGATCCCGCCGGCAGGGCATTGAAGGTGGTATCGCCTGGGCTGGCATAGTTGATCAGGTTGGACCTGACGCTCGAATAGCTCATCCACTGGCCGCCGTCAGGACCGGCCGCCGCGCCGCCGCCGACGCCGCTATAGTCGATCTTGATGTTGACGGTGATATGATCCGAGATCATCGAGGTGAGGATCGCGGCGGCCTGCTGAATGCCGGCGCGAAAGCTTGCCGGTGCATTCATCGCCGCCGTGTCGAACAGCAGATTGATTGTCAGTCCGCCGGCGCTCACCGCGGTGACCGCGCCGATCCCGCCGAAGTCGCCCTGCGCGAGCTGGGCCTGGACCGCCTCGTCGGGCAGCTCCACGGGATTCGACGGCGGAGGGACCCCCGCGTCGTACGGAGGTGAGGTCGTGACCGACTGTAAGGTGGACACTCCGGGCATTGCCTCAGTTCCGGCTAATCGCATGAGCGGCGCATGGCTCGACCGTATCGACGCGCTGCCGAGCCGAATCGCGACCATCCCAAGTTACAGGGCATCGATCTTGCTCGGAGGTTAACGGGAGCCCCGAAGCACTGGAAAACGACCCGCGATGGCCGTCGCGGGCGTTGATCGAACCGAGGCCGGGTTACGCGTTCAATGCAGCAGCTCGGGCAGACGGTCCAGGAACGCGGGGACCGGTAGCGCAGCACCAAAATTGTAGGGGTTGCTGCTGAGCGCTGCGCGATAGCGATCGAGCTGCGGGCCTCCCTCACCCAGGGATATGCCGGTTCCGTCCAGGCAATCGAGCTTGTAGCGGACGGCTGCCGTGATGTCCTGTGCGGTATTGGGGTGGATTTCGAGCCCGTGACGGGCCAGCACGGCGGTGTCGATCAGCAGCGCCTGCAGCGGCTGGCGGTAGGTCTCTCGCAGCGAGAGGTAGCGCCGTCCACGCCGGTCATAGACCGGCCGCACGGTGAAGTCGGTGCGGTCATGCCAGAACTGGCAGTCGTTGGAGATGCAGTTGACCAGCAGCATCGGCGTTCCCAGCGCCTGCACGGCCGTGGTCAGGCCCGATGTCGTGCCGACGAACAGACGAGCTGCGGCGCAGAGATAGAGGTCCATCTCCGCCGATTTGATGTCGCTGTGCGCGTAGTCGAACACGCCGGCCATGCCGCGCAGCGGCGTCATGCTGCGATCGCCGAGCCTGACCACGGCGCCGCCGCGTGAGGTGATCGCGGCGATGGCGTCCAGGTAGTCGCCGACATTGGCGGAGCGATGCTGGCGCGTGGTGCCGGGTCCGTCGCCATGATAGCCGCCCTCGCGGATGTGCATCGCGACGAACCAGTCCGCGGTGACACCTGCGGCGCGCAACCTGGCAGCCCCGGTGTCCATCAGCTCCGATGGGACCTTCACGATCGGCAGCCGCCGCTGTTCGGCCCAGGCGACCTGCGCGCGCGACGCCGCGTGGGCCCATGGCTCGGCCAGGCCGTCCTGGCCGCGGACGGCGATGAACTGGTCGCCGACCAGCCGCTGATAGGGCAGCAGGTCGTCGACGAGAGCGGGGTCCTCGACGATCGTGACATGCGGCGCGAACAGCCTGAGGAACGGTTGGTTGACCACCTTGCTCGCCGGAGCAAGCAGGACGTAGTTGGCGCGCGGCAGCATGCCGAGCGCGGCCATGCGCAAATGGCAGTCGATGAAGCCGATGTGGCCGATCAGCGTCACCCATTCGTAGCCGAGCAGCCGGACCGGGAGCGCGGGATCGAAGATGCTGCTGGCGCCGGCAATCCGATCGATCAGCGCGCCGGGAATCGACCATTTGGCCGCCAAGGCGTCCTGATGGTCGAGCGCGGCCTGATAGCAGCGGAACGTGTCCTCGTAACGGCCCTGGTGATAGAAGTTCTCGCCGAGCTGGATCAGATTGTCGTAGATCAGGAGCTCGCCGGCATGCTCCAGCTCCCAGGCGCTCGGCGTGTAGGTCGACGGATCATAGCCGCCGGCATAGTTCTGGTGCGCCATCACCGAGCGGGGATCGCGCGCGACCGACGCCCTGAAGCAGGCGGCGGCCCGGACGTGGTCGCCGGCCAAGGCGTGGACGGCGCCGAGCTTGCGCAGCGCGTTGCCGTCGCCGGAGGCCGCAGCCGCTGTCAGGAAATGGGCCGCGACCGGCAGATTGTCGCGATACATGTGGGCGACGCCGACCGCGAAATTGATCGCGAAGCTGTCGATCGTCTCGGGCCGTGGCACGTCGCGCACGATCCGGTCATAGGCGCTGCACAGCGCCAGCGTGGTGAAATAGGCCTGCGCGCCCACACCGGCTCGCGCACGCACGTTGCTGCGGAAGATCAGGTTCAAGATCCGCACCGCACGCAGCGCGCTCGGCTTGCGGCTTGCGGCCAGATGAACCTGCGCGGCGGCGGCCAACGTGGTCGAGGTCGTCAGCGCCAGCAAACGGCCAAGGCGCGATCCCCTTGCCAGTTGCCGGTCCATCAGCCGGAGCAGCGTCGCCCCGGCCGGCGCAACGATGAGCCTGCTGTCGAAGATGTTCGCGGCGCGAGTGGTCAGCGGCAGCAATTGCCGGCGCCGCGCGCTCAGGAACGCGTAGAGACGAAATGCGGATGTCGTCAGCCACGTCCGCGGCGACCAGCGGCTGCGCGGCGCCTGCGGCGATGGTTGCGCCGTCGGCATCGCGCGGATCGGCGCAGGCGCCGCCTTCGCGCCGAGGCGGCGCCGGAGAGAGCCGAAGGGGGCGCGGACCGTCATGGCGCGCGATAGCCGGGCGTGGTGGACAAGATCGCCCGTCGCGTGGCGGCCTGGGCGAGCAGGCGAGACAGCGACATCGGCCGCGTCCGCAAGGTGATCCAAGCCAGCGCAGCAAGGCGGCCGCTTGCGCCGAGGCTCAACATCAGCCCAAGCAGGTGCGTATCGAGCGCATTGCCGTCGAGCAAGGCGGATACGCGCGCTGCCTTGGCCGACGCTGCCGTATCGCCGCCCAGTACCATCCGCGCGGCGCCGAAGCGATTGCGCCGGGCGAACACATCCTCATACCCCTTTGGGAACAGCCTGCTTTGCGCAATCAGCGCGCCGATCTCCGCGAGCTTGGCGTTGAGCGAAGCCGGATCGGTTGCGGTCGCCGTCGAATAGTTCTGGCCGTGAATGCGCCAGTAGCCGAGCGCCTCGGCGATGAAGCAGCAGCCATAGGTCAATGCCAGCCGCCGGGCGAGAAACGCGTCCGAGAACGAGCCGAGCTTGACGTCGAATCCGCCGAGCGCCTGCAAGGCCGTGCGGCGGTAGAGCGAGGTGGTGCCCGAAAAGTAGTTGTCGCCAAAACGCAGCGCGTGGCGAACGTCGGCCGGCGTCAGCATCGCCGATGCGGAAGCCGGCAGCATCACCGGCCGCAGCATCCGTTTTGCGGACGGTCCCTGAGGGCCGATGATCTCGCAGCAGGCGAAGACCAGACCGGCTTCGGGATGGGTGGTCGCCTGCGCCATCGCCTTTTCGAGATAAGCCGGATGCAGCGCATCGTCGGCCCCGAGAAAACCGATCCATTCGGTGTCCGCGATCGCCAGGGCCTCGTTCTGACCGCGCACGACACCCTGGTTGGTCTCGTGGCGGATCAGTCGCCAGCTCGGCCGTTCCGCCACGAAGCGTGAAATGACCGCGATGCTGTCATCCGTCGAGCAGTCGTCGATGATGATGACGCGGTCGGGGGCGCGGGTTTGGTTCGCGATGCTGCCGAGCGACTCGGGCAGGTAGTGGGCGTGGTTGAAGTTCGGGACGACCAGCGTAACGGTCGGGGAGGCAGCGCGGGCGGGCGTCGTGGTCATGGTTCAGCGAGCTTCCTGCCGCATGCTGTCGAGCCCGGCCGCTCAAACCTTGGGCAGCTCTTTCAGAACGTCGTCCAGGGCGCCGAAGGCCCGCACGCGGCCGCCATCGAGATAGAGCCCGAGATTGCAGGTGTCGCGCAGCAGGCCATGATCATGGGTGGCGAGCACGACGATTCCCGAGCGCATCGTGATGTCCTGCAGCCGGCCGTGAGTCTTCTTGCGGAACTGCGCGTCACCGACCGCGATCCACTCGTCCATCAGGATGATGTCGCCGTGAATCGAGGCTGCGATCGAGAACACGAGACGCAGCAGCATGCCCGAGGAATAGGTCCGGATCGGCAGCTCCAGATAGTCGCCGAGCTCGGCAAATTCGGCGATCTCGGGCACGCGCTGCTCGATCTCCTCGGGCGAGAGCCCGAGGATGAGGCCGCGGGTGCGAATGTTCTCGTAGCCCGAGGCCTCTTCGTCCATGCCGAGACCGATGTCGAACATCGGAACGTTACGCCCTACGGTCCGCAGCGAGCCGCGCGTCGGCTCGTAGATGCCGGCGAGCACGCGGATCAGCGTGGTCTTGCCGGCGCCGTTGTGGCCGATCAGGCCGAGCCGGTCGCCCTGCTTCAGGGTGAAGCTGATGTCATCGAGCGCCTGGACGAACTGGAACGAGCCGTCGCTCTTCGAGACCCGGCCGCCGACGCGCGAGGCCGCCTTGATGGCCAGATGCCGGAATGATCGTGCGTTCGGCGGCGCGACCGGAAATTCGATGCCGATTTGCTTGGCTTCAATGAGAGTCATTCGAGGCGGATCCAGAGCTCCCGGCCATGATGTCAGGCCCAATACACGACGCGCGACCGATAGCGCGTGTAGATATAGATCATGGCGGCGGTCAGGACCGCGACCGATCCAATGGCACCGGCCCAGGTCGCAAGGCCGGGAACGTCGCCCATCAGCGGACCGCGCGTGACCGACAAGAGATAGGCGATCGGATTGAGCGTGACGATGAGCTCGCCGCCGCGGATACTCGACGGTTCCCAGATGATCGGAGAGATGAAGAACAGGAGCTGCAGCACCGCCGCCATGACGGGCGGCACGTCGCGATAGCGCACGCAGATCATCGAGACGATCACCGAGGCGCTGACGACGAAGACGTAGACGATCATCAGGCCGAGGATGGCGAGGACCATTCCGAACCCGACCGACCATGGATAGACGAGCCAGATGAACGGGATCACCGCGATGTTGTGCAGGAAGATGATCAGGTTGCGCTGAACCATGCGCATGACATGGATCAGGATCGGCATGTCGACGGCTTTGATCATGCCGCCTGCATTGATCATCGTGTAGCAGGCCTCGCTGAGCGAGGACGAGATGAAGCTCCAGATGGTCATGCTGACCATGAAGTGGGGCAGGTAGGTCTTCATGTCGGCGCCGAGGAAGCGGCCAGCCACCGTGCCCATGATCAGGGCGGTGATCGCGTTGGTGGCTGTGATCCACCACGGGCCCAGCATGGTGCGGCGGTATTTCGATCGGATGTCACCCGCAGCGAGCGCGCGCCAGGTGACGTGACGGGTGATGAAAGGCGCGATGTCCTCGCGGCAGCGCGCCCAGGAGATGCGACGCCGATCCGCAACCACGAACCGCTCGACCTGTCCATCGGTCAGGGTGGTCATCCTTGTACCTCGCGAGAGCCGTAAGTGTTTGTCTTACCAGCTGAATGCGGTTGGACCCCCGCCGCGCCGGCGGCCCATCGCCGGGGCTTGCTGGACCATGTTACGAGGGCACTGTCAACCGGTCAGCTCAGGCCGCCGCCGCGGCTCAGATCGCGACCGAGCCCGAGGCGTCGACGATCCGCGGCTCCGGCAGCGGCACCAGGAATCGACCGCCTGCGTCCAGGTAGGCCTGGTTGCGCTTCAGGATCGGGTCCGCATAGATCCAGGCGAGGACGACGACGATGTCGGGCTTTCGCGTCGCGAGCTCGCTGGAGGGCAGCACGGGGATGTGGGCGCCCGGGCTGAAGCGGCCGTGCTTGAGCTGGTTGTCGTCGACGATGAACTTGATCCGGTTCTCCAGCTCGAAATGGTAGAGCAGGGTGGTGGTGGTGGTCGAGGCGCCGTAGGCCGCGACCAGCTTGCCCGCGGCGATGGCCTCGTCGAGAGTAGCGAGCACCCGGCGCTTGCAGTTCTCGATGGCGACGAACCAGTCACGGTAGATCTGCGGCTTGGTGACGCCGCGCCGTTCCTCCTCGGCGATCAGCGTCGACAGCTCCGCGGAGCGCGGCCGCTTGCCGGTCGATTTCGGCTGCGCAAAGGCGCGGATCGAGCCGCCCTTGGTGCCGGTGCGTTCGACGTGGAACAGCGTCATGTCGTGCCGGTTCAGGAAGGTCTCGAGCGGGATCAGCGCGTGATGCGAGACGTGCTCGTGGTAGATCGTGTCGAACACCATGTTGTCGATCATGTCGACGATGTAGGAGACCTCGAACACGAAGGCGCCGTCGTCGGCGAGCAGGAGGCGGATGCCCTTCACGACGTCGGACATGTTGTCGATATGCGCAAACACGTTGTTGGCGCAGAACAGCTTGGCTTCGCCCTGCTCCGACTTGATGCGGGCCGCCAGCGCGCTGGTGAAGAAATCCGGGATCGTCGGCACGCCTTCCTTGGTGGCGGTCGCCGCGATGTCGCGGGCGGGGTCGATGCCCTGCACGCGCATGCCCTCGTTCTTGAACGCCTTGAGCAGCGAGCCGTCATTGCTGCCCATCTCGGCGACCAGGCTGCCCTTGGGGATGGCGAGCGAGGACACCACCGATTGCGCATAGCGCTTGAAATGCTCGACGAGGCCGAGCGAGACCGAGGTGCGGTAGGTGTAGTCGCGGAACAGGATGTCGGGATCGACGACGTCGAGATTCTGCAGATGGCCGCAGTCGAGGCAAAGATAGCAGTCGAGCGGGTAGAGGTCCTGCTTCTCGCCCAGCCGGTCCGCCGTCACGAACGCGTCGCCGATCGCCGAAGGCCTGATCGGCAGCACGTGATCGAGCGAGGTCGAGCCGCAAAGGCGGCAATCGGTCTTGTGCTTGACGTGCTGCATGAGGTGTCGATCCTGGGTTGGCGATCCCGCAGGCGGGACGGTCGGCCGAAGAGGAATTTGCGGCGGGTTTTACAGGCCGGCGAAGCTCTTGGCGACCTCTTCTTGCCAGACTGTGGACACTCCGCCATCCAGAAACAGGCTCTGCCCGTTGATGAACGAAGCGCGCGGGCTGCAGAGGAAGTCGAGGGCGTCGGCGCATTCCTCGGCCGTCCCGAGCCGGCCCAGCGGGACCAGCTTGCGGTAGGTCTCCATCAGCTTCTCGTTCTGCTCATAGAAGATGCGCGATTCGCGCTTCAGATAGGTCAGCGGCATGATCGCGTTGACGCGGATGCCGCGCCGGCCGAGCGTCGCGGCGTAATGCCGGACCATGGCGTTGAGGCCGCCCTTCACGACATGGTAGCCGACCGGCTGCGAACTGCCGACGAATTCGGCATAGACCGAGCTGACCACGCCGATGGCGCGGTCGCCATCGTCAGCGAAATGGCCGGAAAAGCCCTCGATCAGGTCGCGCGAGGCGGTCAGGCCGACCTGGATTTCCCCGGCCCAGGGATCGCCCTGGCCGCGAAAGCGCTGGCTCAGGACGAGGTAGCGGACCGGGCCGTTGGCCTCGGCGATCTCACC
Organism: Bradyrhizobium sp. SZCCHNS30572; assembly: GCF_032484415.1. NCBI lineage: Bacteria > Pseudomonadati > Pseudomonadota > Alphaproteobacteria > Hyphomicrobiales > Nitrobacteraceae > Bradyrhizobium > Bradyrhizobium sp. SZCCHNS30572. The sequence goes on from NZ_JAUESY010000012.1 coordinate 277,856, forward strand.
CCAGAGCCCGGCAAAGCTCTCGCTGCGCTCGAGATCGGCGGAAAAATGCTTCAAGCCGGGCTGATCGGGAAAATCGGCCGGGCGCTGCCGCGACACGACGCTGACGGCGCAGCCGCGCGCCAGGAAGCGTTCGACGACCACGCGGCCGAGGCCGCGGGTGCCGCCGACCACGACGGCATGGCTGGTCATGCGGCAACGCCCTGCCGTGCGGCGACACGCCGGACGAGATCGGCCTGATAGGCCTCGGCCCCGGCGGCGTCGCTGTCCTCGGGCGCGAAGTCGGCGAACACGCTGGCGCCGGGGCGGAACGGGCCGTTGGTGATCTCGTGCACGATCAGCAGGTCGCTGCGGATGATCAGGGTGTGGAAGAACGCGTTCGACATCCGGTAGTAAAACGGCCGCGCACCGCCCGGCGGCCCCAATTCGACGACACGCTCGATCTGGCCGTCATCGTCGAACACCACGATATCGACCTCGCCCTCGATGATGTGGAACGCCTCGCTCTTGCCCGGGTGCTTGTGCGGCCGGATGTAGGAGCTGGAATCGATCGCGATGATCATTTCATGCAGGCTGTCATCGCCGTCCGGATGGGCGTTGATGCGGGCCCGCCGCTTCGGGCTGGCCTTCACCGCGGCCTTCAGGGTGTTGATCTCGGCCGCGCCCACCGATGAAATGGGGCCCTCGGCCAGGAATACCTCGGGGGATTTCTGGACGAGCGTCATGCGTGATCCCTCATGATCGAATTGTCGAGCGCCGCGTAGATCGAGCGGAATTCCACGCCCCTGGCAGCGAGCGGCGCGAGCTTTTCACGCACCTTGCCCTCGATATGCGGTGCGATCGCAAACAGGCAGAGCCTGATCCGCTCGTCATCCAGCAGCCGCTGGGAGCCTACCACAGGTGTACGGAAGCCGGGGGGGAAAAAGCCTGTCTTGTCCGCATCATCGTCGACGGCCACCGCGATCAGGTCGGCCAGGCCGAAGGCGTTGACGAACATGATGGCGTGATGGCCGATGCCGAACAGCGCGATCCGGTCGCGGTCGGGACCGGCCAGGTCCGTCAGCTTGCTGCGCAGTCGCGCGCGGGCGGGGGCGAAATTGTCACGATAGACCTGGAACAGGCTGGAAGGTCCGCGGGGCTTCACCGGAGTGGCGGGAATATCGGCCGGGGTGAGGACGGCGACCAGGGCATCTTCCAGGGCGCCCGGATAGCGAAGCAGGGCCAGAACGCGATAGCCGCTCACCTCAGCCAGGCGCCGCAGCGTGTCCTCGACGAAGTAGCAGCTATGCTCCTCCCACAGGAAGCAGTAGTCGCGCGCCGCGAGGAACTTGCTGCTGTCGGGGACTTCGATCAGCAGCAGGCCATCGGGATTTAGAAGAACCCTGAGCGCTTGCAGCGCCTGCACCGGCTCCGGCGTGTGCTCGAGGATGTAGCGGCACGATACGATGTCGAAAGTGCCAAGCTGCGTCGCTTCTGCAGCCAGCCGGTCGGCACGGAGGGTGGCCTGCCAGGTTTCCAGATAGGGATAGCGCCCCGGAGCGCCGGCGGCGCCGAGCGCAAGGGCGCTCGCGGTGAGCCCGCGGGCCTGCAACCTGCCCAGCAGGGGCCCCTCGAACGGACCGGTCCCAAGGGCGGTGCCGGCCCGCGGCTTCAACGACAGCAGTTCTCCGACCAGGGCGTCGAGATGGCCTTCCGGCTCCCGGTAGCGGATCCATGGCACCTCGGGAACAAGCACGTCTGGCGGTGGAGGCTCGCGGAGCTGGACGAGCTGACACGTGTCGCACGCGACGATGTCGAGGGTTATCCGAAGCTGGACATGGCTCTCACGCGCGAACCGGTTGCAGACCGGGAGCTCACCAAGCGGGAGCTCCTGCGGGGAGATCGGCTGACCGCACAATCGGCAGCCGGATCGTGGTCGGGTGGACATGGCTCGGCTGGATCGCTCGATCAATGGACACGCTCAGGCTCGCCGCTGCGTCCAGCGCGCCGGCTGCTATGGATGTTGCCATCTGGAGGCAACCTCCATAGCAGTGTAATCGGGAACATGACAACGTAAAATGTTCGGCTTGGCACAGACCCTGGAACTCGCGTCATTTGTGATGGTTCGCGTTACTATTGCTCTTTGAGCGCTCGCATCACTCCTTCTCGGTTCAACCGACGAATCAGTGTCAAGAACGCCAGTAGATATTTGTTCTACAGTAGCGGGGATTGTGCGACTGGGCAGTCTTCCAGCGAAGATGCTACACATGATGACCAGGGGCTTTGGCGGCTATTGTTCCGCCGCATGAGATCTAACGTTGGTAAGAGGGGGCGCCTGCGTGAAGGATATGGTTCTCGTTTTACGATCGATCTTGCGCACCGTCTGCGTGAGCACGGTCCTCTTCTGTGTTCTTCTTGCGGTCGGCGCAGGGCTCCTCAACGCCTTGCTTGCGGGATTTGTGGCTTTCGTATTCATCTCGCTGGGAATCGGCCGGCTCGCGCTCGAGCGGCTGGCTCTGTGGTCGACAATTCTGCTGATTGTCGACAGGGCAGGGCTGTTGCCGGTCACCGAGTGGGTTCATGGGATCATCATACTCATTGGTCGTGGGTTGGCTTGACAGCCCGATAGGCATGCGGCGTGTATTGCTGAAGCCAATTCGAGACAGGCGACAAACGGCATAGCCTTCTCCTGGTCTGCCGCAGGGCGGTCTGGATGTTCGAGAACGGGGGCCTGGCCGTGAGCCGAAGACGGATTTGGGGTAGCCGATGCAGCGCTTCAAGGAGCCGCTAGTTCTGCAGAGCCCAGTGCGCAGACGCGGATTCCTTGAGCTGTTCAACGCACTGGAGACTCTGCCAGCCGAATCGGCCCGTTGGGGAGAGCGGTCTCTGCTGGGGCCGCAGCGATGGGCGCGCATCCTGATCGTCGGGACTGCCAAGCTGCTGCGCCTGCTGCCGCCGCGGCTGGCCTTCCTGATCCTCGCCTTGTTCGAGATCGGAGACCTTCGCGATCGCCGCCTGCTGCAAAGAGCCTATCAGGTCTACTGCGCGTCTCTGCTGGCGAAGGATCCGGACCTGCGGTTTTCGGGATTGCTCGGACGGTGCTTTCCAATGCTGTCAGCGGAACTGCTGCTTCGGATCGGGGCCGATTGGGAAGCCTATGATCTGGTCCTCCAGGATCAACTCGCAGCCCGCTCGCCGGAACTGGCGAACATGATGATTCGCGCGCTCTTCGAGCTCGGGGAGTTCGACAAGGCCTATCGGCTGGCCTCCCAGCTGGATCTGAGGGCAAGGTCGGAATCGGAGATACATCTCACCTTTCTCAAGGGCATGCTCGAGATCATGGTCGGCAACGAGGCCCGCGCGGTCGAATGCATGTCGGACGCATGCCGTGGTATTCCCGACTACATGCGTCCTCATCAGAACATGGCGTCGCGGCCGGCGCGAAACTATCATCCCAACCCTCTTGATTTCGCCTGCGGCGCCGCGGGCAGGCTGTTCGATCTCTGCAACTTCAGCGGCCAGCGCGTGACTCATGTCGGCTCTGGCGACATCGGCATCGGTCTGTTCACGAGAGCGCTTGCGGCGCAGTCGGAGCTCGGCGAGGCGGCGCCAGCCGTATCAGCGGAGGCCAGCCACCTGTTGCGCAGGTTGGGAATTCCATTGGAGCAATTGCGGGTCCTTCCCGAGGAATGGACGACCCAGATCGGTCACCTCGGCATGCTGGACATCCTGTTCCGAATGCGCGACCTGGGGTGGTGGTCGGGAAGACCGCTGATCGTCGTCCGTCCGAACTGCGTGGCCAACAGGGCGTTTCTTCGGCTGTTCGAAAGGTTCGCCGATGTCGTCGTGATCGGGGAAACCGTCTCTCACGCGCTCGGCGAAGAGCTGCTGTCGCTGCAGCGTTGGTACGGCATGAACTTCAATGTGTTTCGACTGCCGAACGGCGACGTGGTGCCGTGGCAGGAAGCCGGGGCGCTTGCCATCCTGCAGTGGGAGCGGGATGGCCGCGGGCATCCCTTGCGCGACGAGTACGACCGCATCTACGAGGCGGCGCCGAAATTGCAGGACGACTATCGGCGGATGCGCGAATCCTGGGGCATGAAGCCGGACGACTGGTACGTGTGCCTGCACACCCGCGACGGTTCCCATTATTCCGAGGTCGACGGCACCGGCCAGACCCATCGCAATGCGCCGATCGAGACCTACCTCGATGCGATCCACGCGGTCACCCGCAGGGGCGGCTGGGTGATCAAGCTCGGTGGTCCAAATTCACCCGGACTTCCGCCGCTCGACCGTGCAATCGATTATGCTCAGAGCAAGTTCAGATCCGAACTGATGGACATCTGCCTCATCCGGAATGCCAAAGCCTTCATTGGCACGACTTCAGGGTTGACGAATGTCGCGATCAGCTTCGGCATTCCAAGTGCCCTCGTGAATTGCATCACCACGGATCCGCAATTGTGGAACAGCGCTGTTCGGTTTGCGCTGAAGCCGGTGCGTCTCGCCGACGGAAAGATGCTGACCCAGACGCAGCTCACCTCGCCGCCTTGGCGCTGGCGCCTGTTCGACGCCTGCGTTCTCAGCCGCAACGGAGCGCAGCCGTTGAACAACACGTCAGACGAAATCCTCGCGGTCGTCGAAGAGGTCGTCGATCTCGCTTGCGGACATGCGGCCGACACAGCCTCGCAGCAACTCTTGTCGCTCTGGAGGGAGCAGCTTGTGCCGCCTCACTATTACGGCGGCGGCACGATCAGTGCCCACTATCTCGCGAAGTACGAAAGCGCATTCTTGGTGCCTGGAGCGGCCCCGCAGAGGAGCCTTCCCGAGGTCGCCAGGGCGCGACAACGTTAGTCCGACAGCACGGCCCTACTGTTCGCGGCCGACGTCCTCAGGTGCGCGCCAGGTCCGGGCGGCATCGCTTGATGCATCGCGCTGTCCTCACGGTTCTCTCAGCAGGTCCTGAGCGTATTTCTCGAGGAAATACCTGCTCGGCCGTGAACTGCCGAAGAAGCCCGGCACCTGGACGTGACGCTCCCATTTGCCGTCCACGCCGGGGGCGGGTCCTTTCCGCCGGGGATCGGAGATTTCGAGCACCTCGCGCACGGCTTCCAGGATTTCGTCCGAGCTGCTCTCGCTCACGACGAGTTTGGCACGCGCCATGGATTCATGGGTAGGGTAAGCCCAGCGATACTCTTCCGAGGTCCATTCGCGCAGCGAAAGCATCTGGCCATCCGCCCTGTGCACGGGCTTGAGCGCGAAGCGGGTGTCCGTCGACCACAGCAGGCCGATCGAGCTCAATGCATTGACCATCGCAGTCGGGATGCCGAAGCTGCTTGCCACATAGGCGAAGCCGGAGGTCGTGCCGATGAACATGCGGGCACGGCGCATCAAGTGAATGTCCATCTCCGGAAACGCGTCGTCGCTGCGGGCGTAGTCCACCACGCGTTCCATTTGCGGGAACGGCGGCACCTTGCGACCGCCCATCCGGACAACCCATCCGCCGCATTCGGTGATGTGGCGGACGGCATCGAGATAGCTCGCGAGCGACGCGTTGCGGATGGATTCGCCGACGCCTTCGGTATCATTCCGGGTCTGGGCATCCCGCACGTGCAGGCAGACGAACCAGTCGCCGTCCGCCATGCCCCACTTGCGCCGGTAGTCTTGGTACGTCTGCTCGACGCGGTTGTCGGAAAGCAGGCGGCGGTCGTAGATGTCGCGCAGCGGAAAGCTTCGCTGCCGGCTCTCCCATTGCTTGAGCGCGAGTGAGCCCGCATCGTTCCAGTACACCGCGCGTCCGTCCTCGAAGCGGAATGCCTGGTGGGAGTCGCCGATGAACGGGGTGAGGCTGGCGAGTTCGTGCCAGACTCCGGCCGTGACGTTCTCCCCCAGGGTGAGCGTCGGACAGATCTCCGAGAACAGCGATAGGAACGGCTTGTTGGCGATCCGGTCCTTGTAGGCCAGGAGCAGCGGCTGGCCCTGCCACCACCCCATCTCGCGCATCATCAGATGAACGTTGAGATGGCCGTTATGGCCGATCAACGCGCTCCAGTCCGGCGAGAGCAGCCTGACGTCCGACAGATCGGTGTCGAGCTTCTTGAGAAGGGCCTTGAGCTCGGGGCTGGGCGCGGGAAGATGACGGCGCAACCGCTTCTGTGTCTCCGTCAGCTTGGTGTAGACCTGCGGGACATGGAAGCCCTCGCCGCTGTGATATGTCGTCAGCAGCAGGTGGCGATAGGCGTAGAACAGGTTGATCTCCGACAACACCTTGCGCTGCGGATGATCGGCGGGAAAGCGCTCCCAGTATTGGCCGCGGTCCTCGCGTGCGGCGAGGATATCGTCGTGCCGGGGGAGACCGAGCTGAGTGACGAGGGTCTCGATCAGCTCCTTGTCGCAGAAGAAGTCGGGAACATAGCGGTCGAGCGGGGCTTCGAACGGCTCGGGGTCGCCGTCTCGGCGCGCATCGTATTGCCGTCCTTCGAAGGACGTCTGCTCGAAACGAAAATTCCGGTGCTCCAGCATGATCTTGATCAGCTCGGCAAACCGGCGCAGGTCCTGCGGACGAAGCGCGGTCCAATTGATGGTGTGGGCCTGCGCCAGCAGCTCCATGAAGTAGCCGGATGTCAGCTTTTTCGTCAGCTTGCCGATCGCCTCCATGAACTCGTCATCGACCCGGTCCCAGTCGATTCTGGGAAACAGCTCCAGAACGCGCTTCTCCTTCTCGCACATGAGAAGGAAGAGGATCAGCTCGTTGCAGTACTGACCCGAGTGGCCGCGGGTGAGCACCCATTGCATCTCTTTTTCGATGTCGGGACCGCAGAAATAGCGGAATTGCCGGTCAAACTCGTTCCGGTGTGCATAGCGGTGGAAGACGAGCGCCACCATGAAGGCCTGTCTGAAGGTCAACAGGGCGAAGATCAGGTCCTTCAACGATTCCGCCCGTTCCTGCCCGGCTGCATTCAGAAACCAGCCGATCGCCCTCGCGGCACGGCCGGCGAGGTTCGACTTCAACGCCTGGACCCGACTGCGTTGGCGTGGCGCGGGATGCCCGGCTGGATTTGAGTGGACGGACTCGACGAACATTTCCAAGGCCCCATGACGAAAGCGAAGGTCTCACCGGCGCACTGCTTCGGCAGCACAACCGCCCGGCATTGAAACAGGCCTGCCAGCTTTCCGGACTGGACAGGGATCGCGCCCAAGCGTGGCACGAGCATAGAGCGCGCGTGGGTTGGCCGCCAGTCCAGGCGCTCGCCGCCCGTCAGGAGAGGGGGACCTGAGCGGACCACCGCCAGCGACACGCGAGGACGGCGGCTTTCCGACGGGAGGTGGCGGCTTCTTTCGCCCGATTCGGGTTGATCGGGTCGGGCCTTCACAGTAATCGTTGCCTGCTGTTTCCGAGGTTGCGCCGGAGGTGCGGTTTGCCGCTCGACACCATTTCGACCGAGGGCCGGCCCGTCGGCAGCGCTCCGGTCCACGACCTGACTCGCGCGGAACGTACATTCGGCCGATATTATCCTCTGTTGCGCCTTCTCGCGCGGCTTCCGGGTCGGCATTTTCTGCGCAATCTGGCATTCACGGTGTTGCCGTTCAGGGCGAGATTTTGGCTGACGGTACAATTCCGCCACTTCTTCCAGCATCCGGGCCTGGACCGCCACTTCGTCTTTTTCTGCGGTCCCTTCCTGGGCCGGCACCTGCCCTGGATCTTCAACAGCTCTGTTTGGGAGCGCTACCCGAACGAGGTTGCATTCTATCTTCTACTCGCGGGATACCGGAAAGAAGCGCTGCCGCTGTTCCGCCGGTTGAGGTGGGACGGGGAGCGCCCGATCGCCGAGCTCGCCTTGCACGGAACGGGCGTCGTCGGTGACGGCTACTCGATGGATCTGCTGACGCAGATTCATTTTCTCGACTGGCAGCAGGTTGCCGAGCGGTCGCCGGCGATGCGGACCTTCGTCCGGATGATGTTGGAGCATCGCAACTTTCAATATGAGGAACGGGCTTTTCGCGGGCGTGTCGAGTTCGATCACGTTCCGAGGGACGTCCCGGTCGAGCAATTCATTCCTTATTTCTTCCGCGACCGCGAGGTGATCGTTCGCCTGATGCAGGAACTCGGTCTCGTCGATTCGACGGGCGTCCTTCGAAAGCTGGACGCGTCCGGGCAGTACTGGGAAAGCCTTCCCAGATATCTGCCCGACCGCATGGTCTGTCTCGACATCTACCTGTTCTATGCTTATCGCGAACTCCTGCTGAGGACTTACCACAACGGGGAAGGAGACAAGGTTCCTCTCGTGTACAGCCGCGGTCTGGACACGCAGCGTCGCCTTCGCCGTCAGCTTCCGAAGCCGTCCGCCGAGCTGAAGCGCGTGCTCGACGGGGTCGGTGCCGAGCTCGGCGATGTCAGATTGCTCTCACCCGATTGGAGCGCGCTGATCGGTCACAATGGTCATCTGAACGTGCACCTGATGATGCGGAGCATGGGGTGGTGGAAGGGACAGCCGGTCCTGCTCGCCTACAAGGATCGGATCGCCAACAAGCCTTTCCTGTCGCTGTTTTCCGAGATTTGTCCGACGCTCACCCTGGGTGAGAACGTTTCTCCCGGTGTCTGGTACGAGCTCGCCAGCCTGACGCCTTTCCTAGGTGACTCGCATCAGGCGTTCCAGTTCGAGGATGGCCGGACGATGTACTGGAACGATGCCGGCGCGATGGCACTCCAGCAGTGGGAGCGCGAAGGCAGGGGTTTCCCGTTGCGCGACATCTATGACGCGCGCATGCAGGCGGACGACAGGACCGAGCTGCTGTACCAGTCGCTGCGTCGGAAATGGGGGCTTGCGCCCGGTGATTGGTTCGTGTGCCTGCACATGCGCGACGCCGAGGCGCGCGGCGAGACCCTCGGCACGGGCGAGTCGATCCGCAGTGCCACCATCGGCAACTATCTCGAGACCGTCCGCTACATCGCCCAGCAGGGCGGTTGGGTGATCCGCATGGGCGGACGCAAGGCGCCGCCGCTGCCGGATATGCCGCGCGTGGTCGACTACGCGAGAAGCGAGGATCAGGTGGCGGAGATGGACATCCACCTGATGCGCCGCGCCCGCATGTTCATCGGCACGACCTCGGGCTTCGCCTATGTCGCGACCAGCTTCGGCATCCCGACCGCGATGGTGAACGCGCTGAGCTCCGTCGGCCTGTTATGGTCGAAGGATACGCGCTTCTCGCTCAAGCCCGTGCATACGCGCGAGGGGCGCATGCTGTCATTGAGCGACGTCACCTCCGAGACCTGGCGCTGGACGTTTCCGACCTATGAGACGGTCAAGGCTGCCGGCCTCACGGTCGGCGAGAGCTCGGCCGACGAGATCCTGGAGACCACCCGGGAGGTGCTGGATCTGTCCTCCGGGGCGCCGCCCGTCATCCCGCCGGTCGACGATGCCTGGGAAAAATGTGTGAACATCCAGGGATTCTTCGGCAATTCACGGCCGTCCCGCTATTTCCTGGACAAATATGCGGCGTCTCTGCTCGATCGCTCCTGAAACGAAACGGTCCGATGAACTTCGCCCAACCGAACATGACCCTGGAAGAAGCCCGCGCCACCCCGCTCGGCTATCGCGCCGACATCGACGGCCTGCGTGCCGTCGCCGTGCTGCCGGACCTTCTCTACCACGCGTTTCCCGCGGCCGTCCCCGGCGGCTTCTACGGCGTCGACATCTTCTTCGTCATTTCCGGTTATCTGATCACCGGAATCATCCACAAGCAGATGCTGTCGAAGACGTTCAGCATCGCCGATTTCTATGCTCGCCGGATCCGCCGCATCTTTCCGGCGCTGATCACGGTGGTGCTGCTCACCTTCCTGATCGCCTGGTTCTTCCTGCCGCCGCGCGAGCTGAAGTCGCTCGGCACCAACATCGCCGGTGGCGCCATCTTCATCCAGAACTTCATCCTGCTCGGGCAGGTCGGCTATTTCGACCTTGCCGCCGAGAAGAAGCCGCTGCTGCATCTGTGGTCGCTGGCGATCGAGGAGCAATACTACATCGTCTGGCCGCTGCTGCTGATGCTGATCGGCTCATGGCGGCGCAGGAGCCTGGCGATCACGGTCGCGCTGGCTGCGGCGTCGTTCGTCGCGTGCCTGATCGTGCAGCCGCGCGCGCCAGAGTATGCGTTCTATCTGCCGGTGACGCGGGCTTGGGAATTGCTGGTCGGCTCGGGACTGGCGCTCTGGGTCAATGGCCGCAGTGCGGAGGCTCGTCCTCAGCCGCTGATCGACGTCCCGCTCGTCCGCGAGCTCATCGCGCTGGCCGCGATGCTCGCGATCGTGGTCGCGTTCTGGCGCTACGGTCGGCTCACCCCGCATCCGGGCGTTCACACGTTGCTGCCCGTGCTGGGCGCGGCCGCCCTGATCGCGACCAGCGGCACGCTGGTGCATCGGTATGTGCTGTCGTCGACGCCGGCGGTCTTCGTCGGCCTGATCAGCTATCCGCTTTATCTCTGGCACTACCCGCTGATGGCCTATGCGCGCATCCAGTTCATCGACGCGGTGCCGGTGTGGGTCATGCTCGCGATCATCGTGGCCAGCCTGGTGCTGGCCTGGGCCACCTACCGCTTCATCGAGCGGCCGATCCGCTTCGGCCGACGCCTGGTGCCGCTCAAGGTCGGCGGGCTGCTCGGCGGCATGGTCGCGCTGGGCATCGTCGGCGTGGTCGCCGACCGCACCAATGGCCTGCCGGCGCGCATTCCCGCCGAGCTTCGCGGCTTCATGCTGGACGGCAGCGAGACGGCCCGCTTCTGGCGGGCCGACAAATGCCTGCTGAAGCCGGATCAGAGCGCGTCCGAATTCTCACCGGAATGCGCCGGCACCGGCCGCCATCCGCTCATTTTGGTCTGGGGCGACTCCTATGCCGCCTCGCTCTATCCGGGACTTGCTCATTTCGGTGCCGAGCGGGGATTCGAGGTCGCGGAATACACAGCCTCCGCCTGCCCGCCGCTGCTCGGTTTCGTCCATCCGGAACGGCGGTTCTGCAAGGGCGCGAACGACTTCGTCGTCCAGAAGATCGCGGAGCTGAAGCCGGATCTCGTCGTGTTCTATTCGACCTGGAGCTATGGTCCGGACGACCTGCGCGATGGGCTGGACAGAACGGTTGCGGCCTTGAAGGAGCTCAATGTCCCGAGAATCGTCCTGCTCGGGCCGCCGGCGACCTGGCTCGGCGAAAGCCTGCCGGCGAACATTCTCGACTATTATTTCCGGACGCATTCGCTGCTGCCGGCGCGCACCAAGTTCCGCTCCAACGACAATTGGACGCGGGCGCTGGACGAGTTCCTCGAGGCGCAGGCGCAGCGCGTGGGCATCCAGTACATCTCGGCACGCCGCATGATGTGCAACGATGACGGCTGTCTGGCGCGGATCGGCGCGGACGGATCGGACCTGACCGCGTATGACAGCGGCCATTTGACTAACCCCGGCTCCCTCTTCATTGCCAGACAGGCGCTGGAGGCGTTGCCTGGCTTCGATAAATAGCCGCGTCGTCCGCCCCGGGGCCACCATGGATCGTCGGACAGAGCAGAGCGGTCGCGCCGGATACGAGGCCGGGAACGACGACCTCGGCCGCGCGGAAGGCCGCTATCTCGCCAGCGTGCTTGGACTGGTGGCAGCGATGCTGGGCGGTGTCAGCCTGTGGCTGGCAGCGCAGGGCGGCGACCATTTCAGCGCGATCAGCAGGGCCGGCGATCGATCATGGTACCGCAATTTCGGCGGCGACAGCGTCACCGAGATCCAGGACCAGGATCTGTTCTACCATGGCATCGGCCGGTCGATCGACAACGCCCGCCAGGCCGACGTCATCATCCTCGGCTCATCCCTGGTGTCGTTTGCGCTCGATGAGACCGTCATGCGCGAGCGCCTGGAGCAGCCCTACGGCCTGAAGTTCTACAACATGGCGTTCGTCGGCGTTGCCAGCGGCGAGTTCGCGCGGCAGATCGCGCTGAAGTATCACCTCCATCCGCGCCTGTGGATCTTGAACGCCGACGATGGCGGCGGCGGCGGCAACTTCTTCCACCGCAACCTGACCCGCGCGTTCGGCGCCGACGTCCGTCCGATCCCGAGCACGAAGCTCAGTCGCTACGGCGCGACCTACGAGATCATCCGGCGCAATCTGCGCTGGCGGTTCGAGGACGTGACGCGGCCATGGCGCCAGGCGCTCACCGGCCCGCGATCCGGACCGCTGCCGCGCTTCGACCGCGATGATCGCACCGGCGCGGCCGACATGAGCACGTTTCCGCGCTTTCTCGCCGACGGCAATCCGGGCGTGAAGATGGCGCGCGATCCCGATTGTCACACCACGCCCGACGTGATCGCCAATGCGCGCGACCTCGTGCAATCGCTGGGCGCGCCCGTGGTCCTGACCCTCGTTCCCAATTTTCACGGCTGCCTGACCCAGGTTCGTGAGATCGCGGCTGCGATCGGCGTCGAGACGGCGCTGCCGGCGCGGACCGACTATTCGAGCTGGGATGGCGGCGGCCATCTCGACGCCAGGGGCGCGGCTGATTTCACCCGCGACCTCGTCGGCGCTCTGGAAAAGACGCGAGCGTTTCAGGGAATGCGTGAGAATGGCGATCACCGAAAGCCTTGATCATGCGGCCGCAGCGGATCGCCATGAGCGGCCGATCAGCCGGGCGCACGCGCTGATCTATCGTCCCGATATCGACGGCCTGCGCGCGATCGCCGTCGTCGCCGTGCTCGTCTTTCATACCTTCCCGCGGCTGCTGCCCGGCGGTTTTGCCGGCGTCGACGTGTTCTTCGTGATCTCCGGCTATCTGATCACGGGCATCATCGATCGGCAGTGCGCGGACAAGAGCTTCAGTTTCGCGACCTTCTACGCCCGCCGCATCCTCCGGATCTTCCCGGCTCTCATCACCGTGGTGCTGGCGACGTTCGTGATCGCCTGGTTCGTATTCCCGGTCGCCGAGATGGAAGCGCTCGGGTCCAACATCAAGGGTGCCGCCGCCTTCATCGAGAACTTCATGCTGCACGAGCAGATCGTGGGCTATTTCGATCCCGGTGCGGAGCGTCTCCCGCTGCTGCATCTGTGGTCGCTTGGCATCGAGGAGCAGTACTACATCGTCTGGCCCGCGATGTTCGTGCTGATCGCCCGATGGCCGTCACGGAAGGCGGCCATCGTGGCCGCGCTCGCGTGCGGCTCTCTGGTGGTCTGCCTGTCGACTCCCGCAAGAGAGGCGGCGTGGGCGTTCTATTCCCCGACCACGCGGGGCTGGGAGCTGCTGGCCGGCTCGCTCCTGGCGGTGTGGCTGCGCCGGCGCGCCGATCGCCCGATCGATGCGGCCACCAGCAATGCGCTCGCGGCTGTTGGCGTGGTGGGCATCGCCGTCGCCTTCTTCGCGTTCAGCGCCGCCTCGCCTTGGCCCGGCATTCGCACCACGGTGCCCGTGCTGGCGACCATGGCCCTGATTGCGGCCGGCGGTACGCTGGTTCAGCGTGTGTTGGCGTGGCCCGCACTGGTGTTCGTCGGCCTGATCAGCTACCCGCTCTATCTCTGGCACTTTCCGCTGATCGCCTTCACCAAGCTGCAGTTCGGCGGGGCGGCTCCGGCGTGGATCCTGCTCGCGGTGCTCGGGCTGAGCGCCGTGCTGGCCTGGCTCACCTATCGCTTCATCGAACTGCCGATCAGGTTCGGAGCCGCGCCCGTCGCGTGGCGGGCGGGATCTTTGCTGGCCGTGATGGCGGCCATGATCCCGATCGGCGTCGCGGCGACGAGCACGCGCGGCCTGCCGGTCCGGTTCGCGCCGGAGATCAGGGGCTTCATGCTCTCGGGCTCCGAGACATCCTCGCACTGGCGCCGCGGCCGCTGCCTGCTGCTGCTACAGCCTGCCTCCGCGTTCGGCGCCGACTGCGCCGGGCAGGGGCGCCGGCCGCTGCTGCTGATCTGGGGCGATTCCTACGGCGCGGCGCTCTATCCCGGGCTGCTGCATCTGTCGACGGAGCGCGGCTATGACGTCGCGCAATATACGGCCTCCGCCTGCCCGCCGCTGATCGGCTACACGTTGGAGGCCCGGCCGTTCTGCAAGAGCATCAACGACGACGTCGTGTTGCGGATCGGCCGTCTCCGGCCGGACGTCGTCATCCTCGACGCGACCTGGGGCCACGCCGAGTCCGTGCTGCGCGAGGATCTGCCGCGCACGGTCGCGCTGCTCAGGGCCAACGGGATTGCGAAGATCGTGCTGATGGGACCGCCGCCGAGTTGGCAGGGCGTCGGCCTGTCGCACAACGTGCTCGACTACTACCGGCAGACCGGAACCGTGTTGCCGGAGCGGACTCTGTTCCGCTCCAACGACGAATGGACGCGCGGCCGCGACGCGCTGTTTCGCGCGCTGACCCGTCAGCTCGGCATCGACTACATCTCCGTGCGCGACGTGTTCTGCAACGACAAAGGCTGTCTCAGCCGGATCGGCCCGGGCGGCTCGCAATTGACGGCATTCGATCCCGGGCACCTCACGGTGCCCGGGGCCATCTTCCTGGCGCGCCACACCATCGACAGCCTGCTCGGCCCGGCCCAGCGGCCGCCGCCGTGAGCAGCGTCAGGTCGGATCGGCCGGGATGCCGCGATAGGAGTGGATGATGAAGCGAGTGCCGCCGACCGAATAGTCGCCGCCGTTGGAGGCCTCGATCGCGAACATCTCGACCAGCTCCTTCCAGGCCTGTCGTTCGCCCGTGGTCGGAATGGCACGATTGGCGTTCCAGTCGTCGAAGCAGATGACGGCGCCAGTCGAGATCATGCCGCGCTCGAACAGCGGGACGAGCGCATCCATGGTCGACTGGTAGAGGTCGCCGTCGAAATGGATCATCGCAAACCGCGTCTCTGGCGGCAGCGTCTTCACGGTGTCGGCGAACCAGCCTTCGTAGAGTTGAAAGCGGTGCGGCGGAATGATCTTGCCGATCAGCGCGCTCAACTGCGGCGCGGCCAGCACCTTGCAGCCGCCCTTGGCCCACGCGCCGGAGATGACGTGCGGTGCGACCTGGTCGACCGGCGAGGTGATCTCGGGAAGGCCCTCGAAGCTGTCGAACAGGCGTAGAATACGGAACGGGTTTTCCCCGGACGCGCTCTTGCCGAGCGGCTGGCGCTGCAGGTCGAACACCATCGACGTGGCGATTGCGCGGGCGCTGAAGCCGCCCATCGTGCCGAACTCCGCGATGTCGCCGTTCACATGGGCGCTGTTGATGTACTGGACGCACAGCGTGAGCGTCTTGGCGATCTCCTGTGCCGGCAGGATCAGCACGTCGGCATAGCTGTAATACGCGCCGGGCGAGGGAAGCTGCCGCGCGCTGTATTTCTCCAGTGCGATGTCCTGGATGATGCGTCCGTCATCGACCGTGTCGGCGGACGGGGCTGCGATTGCGACGGCCGGAGGCCTGTCCTGCACGCTGGCGCTGCTGCTGCCGTTTCCATAGGGCCAGGGCAGCGGCGGCTGGAACAGGATCGCCCGTTTCACCGAGCGCATCCAATACAGCACGTCCGGCGGCAGCGAGGTGGCGAGCGCATTCTTCAACGGTTGCAGCATTCAAATCTCCAACGCGGCGCTGTTCGATGACCGCAAAACGACCTTGAGGGATGGCGCAGACATGATGCTGCGCCGAACAGGGGTGTTCGCCTGGCGACGCCCAACAGGCGGCGTCACGCCGAGACGGGATTCCGCGCTCGGTGGCGGTGCCGGCTCCGCATGCACCGGCCGCAACGGGATGAACATCCGAAATCTCCGAGCGATCCCGCTCATGGCCACCCAGAGGTCGACATCGGCGGTGAGCGCGCCGTCGCGCGCTAGCCCACCAGTTGCCTCCTGGCTTAGCCGTCCTCCATTCCTGGTGCAAGCGGGCGGCCATGCGTCAATAGAGGCTGGCAGCCCGGCGTCCGTCGGCCAGCGCGTCGTGGACGTCTGCGGTCCGCTCCTTCGGCAGCTTGACGAAGAACGGGTCCGCCGGCCAGTGGTTCATGCCGGCGACCATGATCGTCATCTCCTCGTCGGGCATGCGCGGCATGAATACCAGATCGATCGCGGAGCGTGTCTTGTGCGACGGCGGGCTGCCGCGATGCATGAGGCGGGTTGCGTCGAACACCAGCAGATCACCGGTCTTGCCCAGAACCGTGTGCTCCCGGTAATTGGCGTCGCGATACTGGAACGGACCGGTCTGCTCGTCGACATCGCAGAGATAGAGCACGCCGCGAATGACGCCGGCGGGACAGTGGTCGCTATGCCATTCCTGGGGGCCGACGCCCTCGGTCACATGCGGCTTCGAGCGCACCAGCCGGACATTGGCGACCTTGGCCGGGCAGCCGAGCACACCGCGGAAGAAGGAATCGAAATCGCCGCCGCTGAACAGCGCGTGCAGATAGTCGACGAGGGCGGCCGACGGCATCCCGGTCTGCAGATCCTGCGTGTAGGAGGCGACGCTGTTGCCGGCCCAGTCCCACGCCGAGTGGCGATTGCTGACGTCGCGATCGAAGCTCTCGGTTTCCCGGAACATGGTCGCCTTTTCCGGATTCGTGCTGATCACCGTGACGCCGTTCTGCTGGAACGCGACGATCTTGTCGGCGAGCTGGCTCGGCGTCTTGTGCGGATCGAACTTCGGCGCATGGGCCGTGCACAGCGGCGGGGCGCTATTCGCGGCCGGGAGCAGCGTCAGCCGGCGCGGCTGCGCCGTGCCGTTCTTGTCTGCGGGGGCTGCGTCAGGACTGAGATGTCCATTCAGGCGGTCGAGCGTGTCGGCCCGCACCAGGCGGTAGCCGAGAGCGCCGAGCGCCTGGTTGACGCCGCCCTTGAGCCGCTGCTTGGCGGTGCTGATCATCGATCCCAAGGCCATGCTGTCCTCATGCTGCGTTCGGCTTGGTCGGCTGGAACGGGTCCAGGCCGCACGCCATTCGATAATACAGTTCGTATCGCGGATGATTGGCGACGAGGCCGCGGCTGTCGATCGCGTGATCGATCAGCGCCTCGAGCAGGAGACGGGCGCCCTTCGGCGGCAGATGCACCCCGTCGAAATCGAACTCCGGACGCAACAGATCGCCGTCCGTCAGGTCTGACCAGCGGTCGATCATGAACAGGTTCACCGAACGCACCTTCTGCGCCAGCTTCCAGTTGAACGCCTGGACCAGCTTGGTGCGCACCGACACCGGGCAGTCGTAGTTCTGCAGTTCGCGGATGCGCGCTTCCTGCCGGGTCGGAGGAACCACGCTCTGCACGTAGACACGCTTGAAGCCGGCTTTGACCAGCTGATCGAGCCCGGCGACGAACGGCCCGAGCCGGGCCTCGATCGCCTCGTCGATGAGATCCCACGGCACCAGCGGCCTGTCGAGCAGAGGCAGCGTCGTGGCGAACGGCGGAACGAAGTCGTGGGTGTCCTTGAGGAGTTGCAGGAGCGGACCACGAACGTCGATCTCGCCGACGGTGATCATGATCAGCGGCGGCCGCACGGCCTGGCCGACCGCCTTGGCAATGGCGAAATCGACCTCGTCCATCGACAGATGCGTCGCGCGTCCGTTGCGCACCAGGCCTTCATATTCGAGGAAGGCGATGAAGTCGGGATGAAACTCGCCGGTGGCGGGATCGTAGAACTCCCGCGCCGTGGCGCCGGGGATGTACTTGGTGCGGGCCATCACCCAGGCGCCGGTCCAGCGCTCGCGGAACACCATGTTCCGATACGGCAGGGAATGGCTGTCGCCGACGATATAGACCGGCAGAACCGCTTCGAGCTCGGTGTCCACGCTGATACGTCCCCTCACATCACAGGCTCGGCCGCAGCCGCCGCTCGTCCTCAGTTGTTACGGCTCGCGGCCAGTGCGCGGTAGAACTCGTCCTCGTCGCAGATGATCTGCGGCGCGGTCGGAGGAGCCGCCGGTTGCGTTCGTTCGTCATCACGTGCGGATCGCACCTCTGCGCCAGCGTCCTCGCCGGTGAACTGCGCGAAGAACAGCTTCATCGCGCGCGCGACGCCCTCGGACGTGACCGAGCGCGCATCGTCGGCGAAATACGCTCCCGCGTTCTTCGCATTGGTGATGATCTCGTAGGATGCGAAGTAATGCACGTTGTCGTAGCGCCGGACCATCTCCTCCGCGGCGACGCGCAGCACGCTCTTGGAATAGGTCGTGGCCTGCAGCACGTGGCGCGGCTCCATGGTGGCCGCAAGCGGGACCGGCGAGACCGTCAGGATGATCTGCAGGCGCGGATTGGCTGCCGACATCAGGTTGATCGCCTCGGCAAGATAGCCGGTGGTCTCCATGACCGAGAGATTGTGGAACGCGTATTTGGCATCGTCGAAGTCGCCGGCGCTGCCGCACCCCGGACAGGTCGGATACACCGTGCCGTCGAGCTTGGACACCCAGCTCTCGGTCAGACCGAGCGTGAAGATGAAGATGTCGGTGGTTTCGAAGAGCCGCCGCACCGCCTGCAAATGCTGCTTCAGATCGACTTCGGCCTCGACCATCGAGACGTAGCCGCGCGGCGTGATGCGGGGGCGCAGCAGATCGAACACCCAGCCGTCGCTGTTTGTCCAGAACTGATCGGCTGGCCGGAAAGCTCCGAAGGCGCGTTGCAGCAACTGCAGAAGCTGCAAGGTGCTGTAGATGTTGCCGTAGCGCGCGGAGAACACGCCATAGCCGAAGCGCTCCTCCTGCTCGGGCGTCAGATGCGGCGGTGCGGGCTCGGTGACATGGTAATTGTAGCCCCGCTCCTTCAGGGCGCGCGAGATGTGCTGCGCGAAGCAACTGCCGGCCGAGGCGACGCGCTGATCTGGACCGAAGCGGAGCCGCGCGGTC
Organism: Bradyrhizobium sp. SZCCHNS30572; assembly: GCF_032484415.1. Taxonomy (NCBI): domain Bacteria; kingdom Pseudomonadati; phylum Pseudomonadota; class Alphaproteobacteria; order Hyphomicrobiales; family Nitrobacteraceae; genus Bradyrhizobium; species Bradyrhizobium sp. SZCCHNS30572. The sequence continues at coordinate 296,632 of NZ_JAUESY010000012.1, forward strand.
AGATGAGGATCGAGATCGGATGGGCTGCGCTCGGCAACGGCCTGCCGCCAGAAGCTGCTCGCGGGCAGCGTGGTGTAGGGACAACTCATGCACTCACCCTCTGACCGCATGGGGCCGCGACGCAATGAAAGCGAAGCGCATGCTGCTCAAGCCCTCGGCTTCATTCCGAGATAGGAATGAATGATGAACTTGGTACCCTGGATCGAGTAGTCGCCGGAATGGCTGGCGACGATGTTGAAGCGACTGACGAGGTCGGCCCAGGCCTTGCGCTCGCCGGCCTCGGGGTCGGCCTCGTTGCAGTTCCAGTCGTCGAAGCAGAGCACGGCGCCCTTCGAGATGAAGCCGCGTTCGAAGCACGGCACCAGCGCGTCCATGGTTGACGAATACAGGTCGCCGTCGAAATGGATCAGCGCAAAGCGCGTGTCCTCCGGGAGCAGCTTCACCGTGTCGGCGAACCAGCCCTCATAGATCTCGACCCGGCTGGGCGGGATGATGGCCTCGACCATGGTCCGCAGATCCGCGGCGCTGAGAATTCGGCAGCCGCCCTTCGACCAGGTGCCCGATTTCACGTGCTGCGACTCGAGGTCGACCTGCGCCGTGATTTCCGGCAGGCCCTCGAAGCTGTCGAACAGGCGCAGCTTGCGCAGCGGCTGGTTCGGCTGATAGCGCGGGTCGAACACCATCGCGTTTGCCAGGGTGCGTGCGGTGAAACCGCCCATGGTGCCGAATTCGGCGATATCGCCTTTGACGTCGGCGCTGTTGATGTACATCACGCTCAAGGTCAGCGTGCGCGCGATCTCCTTGGCGGGGAGGATCAGGACGTCGTCGATGTCGAAGAACAGGTACGGTGCGCTGATCTTGTGGGCGTCGAGCCGTTCCAGGGCTTCGGTCTGCCGCGTCCGCGGCTCCGACACCGCTTCGACGACCGGCGCGGGGGCCGGTTGAGGCTCGGGCTGGGGCTCTGGCTCCGGAGCAGCCTGCGGCCGTTCCGGGGGCGGCTGCCCCATCAGCGCGCGCTTGATCGAGCGCAGCTTGAACAGCGTCTGGGGGGGCAGGCCTTCGGCAATCGCCACCTTCAATGACTTGGTCATGACAGCCCCGTTCCCCACCGTTCGCGATGTCCGCCGCCAATTTATAGATACATTTTGCAAAGATCGCAAAAGCGGCATGCGGGCTCTGCACTCGTTTTGCGTGGGTGTCGGCCGGCGAGGCGCCGCTGATGGTCGAACCGGTCCGGCGTGCGCGTCAAAGACGAATTGGTCCGCATCTTCAGGTGCATCACCCCTGTCCAGTCCTGCCGGGAAAAATATTCTTCTTTCGTTTTATCGGAAAATATGGTTCTCTCGCGTCATCCCGCCTCATGCAGAGGGACGTACGCGTCGTCACGATACGTGGAGGTGGGCTGCGATGGACGTGACGGCTGCGCCAGACGAGCGCAATCGGCGCGGACGGCGAAGTCGTGTGGTCCTGGCCTCTCGACGCTGAGGTCTGCGCAACGCGCCAAAGGCGCGTTGTCGCAAAA
>NZ_JAUESY010000013.1:0-287737 GCF_032484415.1 Bradyrhizobium sp. SZCCHNS30572
GCGAAGCTCGCCGCGGTGTTGCTGTGGCAGTTCGAGCACTGCAGCGTCCCGGTCGGGATGTGCGGCGGCGTCGTCATGCCCTGTGCGGTCTTGCCGTTGTGGCAGGTGGCGCAATTGGTGTCGGTCGCCGCGTGCTTGAACGCCGCGCCGCCGAAGCTCGCCGTGCTGGTGTGACAGGACTCGCACGGCAGATTGGTCTGGAGATGGTTGCTGGACTTGCCGCGCGCCGTCGTCCCGTTGTGGCAGTTGGCGCAACCGGCGACAATGCCGGCGTGGTCCATCTTCATTCTGATGCGAAAGCTCGCCGTCGACCTGTGGCACACATCGCATGGCGCCGTCGTCGTGATGTGATTCTTCGACTTGCCTCGTGCCATCACGCCGTTATGGCAGGTCGTACATGACGCCTTCGCCTGGGTATGATCGATCGCCCGAACGTCCTTCCATGTCGAGGTCTGGTGGCAGCTCTCACATCGCCTCGTGGACATCGGGTGGTTGACCGACATGCCCGCCGTCTGCGCGCCGTTGTGGCAACTGGCGCACTGCGTCTGCGTGCCCTTGAACCGCCCGCCGACGTGACAGGACGAGCACTCCACCCCGACATGGCTTCCGGTCAGCGGAAAACCTGTCGAGGCATGGTCGAATGAGCTCTGCGCGGCAGCATGCCCTGCCAACACGAGAGCGAGCAGCATACAGGCGAGCAGCCACTGCACCATACGGTGCGAGGCTCGCGCCACCAGCCCCAGCTTGCTGTAGCAGCTGCTCAACTCCAACTCCGCTCTTCACTCTCGACTCGATCGCCAGCCGGACATCCGACGGAGACCGGCCGACCCCAATCCAGCCGAGACCGTTGAGCGTCCGCTGCTCGGCGGTCGCCCCGACAAATCCAAGACACCCTTGCGGATTTCCCTACGGCCCGGCGGCACGTCTTCCCCAGCCACCGAATACTCGGAACGCTCCGTGCTCCCTTGATCGAGCGCTGCATCGATCGGGCGACGACGGAGTCATCGGCCAGATCACGCAGCCTTCGCTACGCCTACGACAGGGCTTCCAGAGACGCGCAAAGCTGGCCCAAAACTGGGCCAAGCTGAACTCAAGCTGAATGGAGGTTAAGGTTTCTGACGTCGCGCGCGCGCAATGGTCCCGCAAGCTCATCACGCAAGCCATTGATCTGCATGCGAACTGATAGCCGCTGCGAGCCGATGTCAGCTCGACACGATCTCAGACGCCGTGTGCGGCCAACGCAGCCGTTCGAATCAGTTCCTGATCTGAACGTTGCGCCATCCCGTTGCGACATGGCAGCGCTCGCACGTCTGACCGAAGGTGCCATTATGCACGTCCGAGCTGCGATGACAGCTGAAGCAATCCATCGGCAACTTCAGATCCGGCGGCGACTTGGCCTTGTGACAGGCCTCGCACGTGATCTTCTGGTGGACACCGACCAGCGGGAATCGTGTCTGCCGCGCGTGATCGAAACGCCAAAGCCGCCACCCATTCGGATTGTGACAGCTGGCGCACCGCCCTCCAAGCTTCCCCTGGTGGAAATCCTTGTGGCAGCTTTCGCAGGCCATCGGCGTATTCTTGTAGGTCGGCGTCCGGTGGCACTCCTCGCAAGGCACCGACTTGTGCAGACCTATCAACGGAAAACGCGTAATCTCGTGATCGAAGGTGAGCTTCTTCCGCCAGCCCGTATCGCTGTGGCACGTCTCGCAGCGTTCGCCGAGCTTGCCCTGATGCGGATCCTGCTTGCGGTGACAGGACACGCATGACGTCGCGAGTTTGTCCCGATAGAGATCACCCGTATGGCAGCTCTCACACTTCACCTTGGCATGAGCATTTCGCAGCGGGAAGCGGGTCTTGTCGTGATTGAAGCGGACCGTCTTCCATTTCTCCTGATCGTGACACGTCTCGCACTTGTCGCCGAAGCGGCCGCCGTGGACGTCCTGAAGACGGTGGCATGAGCCGCACGACGTCTGCAGATCCTTGTATTGCTCGCCGGAGTGGCACGTCGCACAAGCGACCGACTTGTGGGCGCCCACGAGGGGAAACCGGGTCTTCGTGTGGTCGAACTCCTTGGTCGCGCGCCATTTCACCGCCGTGTGGCAGTTCTCGCAGCGTTCACCAAGCCGGCCGCGATGCGGATCGAGCGCCTTGTGACACTCGAAGCAGGTCGAGGGCGTGTTGCGGAACTTCACCTTCGCGAAGTGACATCCCGCACAAGGCACGGTCTTGTGCGCATCGACCAGCCGGTAGTTCGTCATGTCGTGGTCGAAGGTTTCCTTGTCGAGTTGGACGATGTCGGTTCCACGCCCCTTGTGGTCGGTGTGACACTGCCTGCACTCCTGGCTCAGCGCCGCCTGGTCGCGTCCGTGCAGGCGCTCACGCTGCCTGCGATCGACGGCAATCTCCTTGTGGCAATCGAGGCAGAGGCCCGACTGTGCCTTCCGGGTATAGGCTTCGTGGCACTTTCCGCACTCGCTCTCGAGCTTGGCATGCTTCTCGGCCAGCGGGCCGGGCATGACCAGCTTTTCCAGCAACGTCTGTGCCCGAACTCCGGCCGATAGCATGGCAACGCCGGCCAGGACGGCGACAACGACCGCAACACGCCACCGCATCACGCAACTCCGTCAATAGTGATGGACGGCCCAGACATGAACGACGCCCGCCAGCAGCATGAGAAAAAACAGCGGCAGATGAAGCACATGCCACAGCGAAAACAATCGTTCGAAGAACGTCAGCTCAGCGGCCTTGCGCACTGCGGCGGCGTAACGCCGCACCACCTCCTCGATTCGCTTCTCGCGACGCCGTCGCTCGGACCACGACCATCGCGCGCGCTTGGCTTCGGCGCGAATGAGCCGGCGCGCTTCCGCAACCACATTGGCGCGCAGCCGTCTCGTCCGCGCTGCGATGACCGCGCCGGTCCGCAGGCTGCCCAGCGCAGTTCGCGGCACCTTGTTGTCGAGCCCCTTGCTGAAGGCAGCCAGCTCCCGCGACACGAACGAGACGGCCTGCATCTCCTCACCGAGCTCCGTTCGCATTGCCTCGGCCTCGGCGAGCAGCTCCTTGACACGCGCTCTCCCGCCATGGAGGCCCATATGGATCTTGCCATAGATGTAACGGCCGATCACGCCGCTGATCGCCACGATCAGCATGGTGAAGAATGCCACGTTGCTGTTGAGCGCCCCCAGTTGGAAATTCGCGTGGAATAGGATGAGCACGGGACCAACGACGCCGAGCAGCATGTGGGTCCTGAACCAGAACGGCACCGAGCCGATGCCGCGCAGCGACTTGAAGCGCTTACGCATCGAATAGGCCAGCAGCGACAGCATGGCGACGCTGCCGTAGATCCCGAGCCAGTATCCGGTGCCGGAGCCCGGCGTAATATACTCCTCCTCCTTCTGCAGCCACCCGACGGCAATCGCTCCGAGGACGATGACCGTGATGACGACCGGAATGGTTCCTCGAAGAGGATTGCCGCTCGCGCGAGCGACCGCTGCTCTGCTCATGACCTCGACGTTTCCTGTGAATCCCGAATGCCGGATCGGCGGAAGCCAGACCCGTTCGCGGAGCCCCGGATCTCAGTCGAGAGAGAACTTAGTGATAACCACTTGCAACAACCCTCTCCGTCTTCCGACACCGACGTCATTAGTCCGAAATCAGTGCGAGCCATATTTCCGCCGACGGCATCTGTTCAACGAATGATCCAATCCTGGTCTCCAAGACGTCAGATCATTCTGGAATTTCTATGTCGGCATCTCTTGAGAGGAATTTGCATCTAGCACCGCATCCAACCTTCTCACGCGGAGTTCGCGGGCGGCGACTCTCTATCTTCCGCTGTTAGTTCGTAAGAAAGAGAGAGAGACGACATGGCGATCGATCTCCTGATTGTCTACGCCGCGCCAATGCTCGGCGTCTGGGCCACTTACATGGCCGTGCGCAAGCGGAAGGAAATAAAGAGCGTCGCGAAGCTCTCGGCCGCCAAGGACGCCGGTCTTCTCGAGCCGGCATCGCTCCATCCCATCATCGATCCTGCCTTGTGCATCGGCTGTGGCTCATGCGTCAGGGCGTGTCCGGAGGGTGACATTCTCGGCCTGATCGGCGGCAAGGCGTCGCTGGTCGAGCCTTCGCATTGCATCGGACACGGCGCCTGCAAGGCGGTGTGCCCCGTGAACGCCATCACGCTGGTGTTCGGCACCGAAACGCGCGGCATCGACATTCCGAACGTGGACGAGGCGTTCCAGACCAACGTGCCCGGCATCTTCATCGCCGGAGAGCTCGGCGGGATGGGGCTGGTCCGCAACGCCATCGAGCAGGGACGCCAGGCGATCGACTCCGTCCGCAAGGTCAAGAACATCGGCAAGTCCGATATGCTCGACGTGGTGGTCGTCGGCTGCGGTCCGGCCGGTCTCTCCGCCAGTCTCGCCTGCCTGCAGCATCGGCTGCGCTTCGTCACGCTCGAGCAGGACTCGCTCGGCGGCACCGTCGCGCACTTTCCCCGCGGCAAGCTGGTGATGACGGCACCTTTCACGCTGCCGCTCGCGGGCAAGTTCAACTTCAGAGAGCTCAGCAAGGAGCAGTTGATCGCCTTCTTCATGAGCATCGTGCGCAAGTCCCGCCTCAAGGTGAACGTCGGCGAGCGCGTCGAGGCCGTCACCCGAGTCGGAGAAGGCTTCGACGTCAGGACGAACCGCGGCAGCTACAGAACGCATGCCGTGCTCCTGGCGATCGGGCGCCGCGGAACGCCGCGCAAGCTGGAGGCTCCAGGCGAAGAGCAGACCAAGGTCGTCTATCGACTGGTCGACCCCGAGCAGTATCGCGGCCAGCACGTGCTCGTCGTCGGCGGCGGCGACGCTGCATTGGAAGCCGCATGCTCCATCGCCGATGAGCCTGGAACGACGGTGACCCTGTCGCATCGCAGCGAGTCGTTCGGTCGCGCCAAGCTGAAGAACCGTCAACGGACGGAAGCAGCCGCCCAATCGGGCCGGCTCCGCGTCATCTACAATTCGTCAGTCAAGCGGATCGGCGGTGACGACGTCGAGATCGATGCCAATGGCAGCACGAGCACGATCCGAAACGATGCCGTCATCGTGTGCGTCGGCGGCATTCTGCCCACCGCATTCCTGAAGAGCATGGGTATCGAGGTCGAGACGAAATATGGCACGGCTTAAGTCCTCTCACGTCATCATCCCCCTGATCTGTCTCGTCGGCTCGACCGTGCCGTCGGTCGCCCCGGCCGGCGAAACGCCGGCCGGCGTGAGCTCCGAAGCATCCGCGAGCCAGGCGGCCGATGCCGCGATCCGCGCCGGACATCCCGAGGACGCACTGAAGCTGCTCGAGCGCGCCGCCAGCGCCGGCAATCCGGAGGCGCAGTACCGACTTGCATCACTTTACCGCGCCGGTCTCGGCACCAGAGCAGACGACACGCTGGCGTTCAAATGGATGGAGGCAAGCGCAAGGAAGGGACACGTCAAGGCGCAGTATAATGTCGCAGCGATGTGGCTTGCGGGCCGTGGAACGCCGGCCGATCCCGACCGGGCGCGGGACTGGCTACGCAAGTCGGCGGCGGCCGGCTATCAGCCCGCCGAGCAGTTGCTGGCCGACATGGTCAACCGAAATGCGCGCCCGCGCGCCGGGGAGCCGGCGCGCGAAGCTGCGCGCAGGCCGCCCCCGACGCTCGATGCGCAGGCCGCCATGCGAAACGGCCATCCGGCCATCATCGACGCCGCCCTGCGCGGCCAGTTCGATCCGATGCGCCAGCTCATCGCTGCGAAGGCTGACGTCAACGCGGTCAACGAGGACGGCGATACGCCTCTGGCGATCGCCGCGGCCGCCGGGCATCTTCGGCTGGTGGAGCTCCTGCTCGCCTCGGGAGCCAATCCGAACACCAGCAACCGGCGCGGCGACACGCCATTGATGCTGGCAGCGGACAAGGATCATGGAGACATCATCAGACTGCTGCTGACCAAGGCGGCCGACCCGTCTGCAGCGCGTGCAGATGGCGCGACCGCACTACTGATGGCGCTCAGCCGCTGCAACGGCGCCGCTATCGCCGCGCTCCTCGACGGCGCCTCCGGCAGTCTGCCCGCGTTGGCAGACGGCCGGACCCCACTCATGATCGCGGTCGCGTCGTGCCCAAATGGCCCGCTCGATCGGCAACTCGTTCAGAGATCCGACCTCAACGCCGCCGATGGGCAGGGCCGCACCGCACTCTGGCACGCGGCCGGCAATGGCAATACGCACGCGATCGGACAACTGATCCGCGCAGGTGCGGACGTCAACCGCGCGGACACCGACGACAAGACGCCGTTGCTGAATGCCATCGAGGGCCGCAGCGCCGCGGCCTCGCTGCTTCTGTTGGACCATGGGGCCGACCCGAAACGCGCGACAAGAGGCGGAAATACCGCTCTCATCCTCGCCGCGCGCGCCGGGCTTGCGGATGTCGTCAGTGAGCTTCTCAGGCGCAAGGCCGACCCGAACATGCGCAACGGCCAGGGCATGAGCGCGCTGATGATGGCGGCCCATGAGGGGAATATCGGCATTGCGCACAGCCTTCTCGCCGCCGGTGCCGAAAAGCAGTTGAGGAACAAGCGCCGCGAACGTGCCACCGACATCGCCGCTGCCAGCGGTCACGGCGATATCGCCAAGCTTCTGGAATAGCGGACGATTTCGTTTCGCCACCCTGCCTATCATGCGGTCGACGTCGCGTTCGCTGCTCGATGGCGCGGCAGATGATTCGCGCGCTATATCTCATTGAATATCACGCTAAGTACCAAGACGCCCCGATGATACCGTTCTCCGGCCGCGGGTGCGAATGAGTTGCAGTTACACTACGATGCACGTCGATGGATCATCATCATTCCGTACGAATGATGCCTCATTCGGCGCATTGATTGTCGGCGCATCACAGACACTTGATAGTTAGCTGCAGGAATATCCGCTGCAGTCGGAGATACCACATGACAGCGGAGGTCGGATCGTTTGCGCTCATTCTCGCGCTCCTCGTATCGCTGGTGCAGTCGATCGTTCCGTTCGCAGCGCTGCGCCGCCAATCCGCGATGATCGCCGGCTTCGTTCGTCACGCTGCCTTGACCCAGTTTCTGTTTGTCGCGATCGCATTCGCATGCCTGACGTCGCTGTTCGTCCACTCCGACTTTTCAGTCCAGGTCGTCGCAGCGAATTCGCACACGCTGAAGCCGCTGCTCTACAAGGTCTCCGGAGTCTGGGGAAACCATGAGGGATCCATGCTGCTGTGGGTCCTGATCCTCTCCTTGTTCGGCGCGGCAGTTGCATTGTTCGGAACGAACCTTCCGGAGCGGCTGCAGAGCAACGTTCTCGGCGTGCACGGCATGATTGGCCTCGGCTTTCTGGCGTTCATCGTCTCGACGTCGAATCCGTTCGCGCGGCTGGTCGATGCTCCCCTCGAAGGCAACGGACTGAATCCGATTTTGCAGGATCCTGGCCTCGCCTTTCATCCACCGTTTCTGTATCTGGGTTACGTCGGCTTCTCGATGGCGTTCTCGTTCTCGGTCGCCGCGCTGATCGAGGGAAAGGTCGATGCCAGCTGGGCCCGCTGGGTCCGACCGTGGGTGCTCGCGGCCTGGTGCTTTCTCACGATTGGAATCACGCTGGGCAGCGCATGGGCGTACTACACGCTCGGCTGGGGCGGCTGGTGGTTCTGGGACCCCGTCGAGAACGCCTCCTTCATGCCGTGGCTTGCGGGGACTGCGCTCCTGCATTCCGCCCTGGTGGTCGAACGTCGGAGCGCCCTCCAGAGCTGGACGATCCTGCTGGGGATCGTGACCTTCTCATTGAGCCTGATCGGGACTTTCCTGGTGAGGTCCGGCGTGCTCACCAGCGTTCATGCCTTCGCACAGGACCCGTCGCGTGGCGCATTCATCCTGGCGCTCATCCTGGTGGCGACCGGCGGGGCGTTGACGCTGTATGCGATCAGAGCCCCAAGCCTGAAGCACGGTGCGCTGTTCGCGGCCGTCAGCCGCGAGAGCGGCCTCGTCCTCAACAATGTGCTGCTCACGGCAGCCGTGGCCACCGTGTTTCTCGGCACGTTCTACCCGCTCCTCGTCGACATGCTCGGAAACGACAAGATCTCCGTCGGTCCTCCCTACTACAACTTGACGTTCGTTCCGATCATGGTTCCGCTGCTGCTTGCCATGGTGATCGGCCCGGTTCTGAAATGGAAGCGCGATCTCCTCGTTGCGGCCCTGCAACGACTCCGCCTGGCCGGGGGACTTGCGGCATTCATTGCCGTCGCGATCCTCGTCGCGACGTTCGGACAGCGTTTCCTGGTTGCGTTCTTCTTCGGCATCGCCGTCTGGCTCGTGATCGGCTCGCTGATGGTGCTGGCTCATCGCGTCCGCCTCGGCATGACGACCCCCTTGGCGACCTCGCTCAACCTCGCGCGCACCACCCCGCTCGCGGTCTACGGCCTGGTGCTGGCCCATGCGGGAATGGGCGTCACCGTCGCAGGCATTACCGGGATGACCGCGTGGGCCAGCGAGAAGGTGCAGATGCTGCGGCCGGGCCAGAGCCTGCAGCTCGCGGGCTACGACATTAAGCTGCGCTCGATCGGAAAATTTCCAGGCCCCAACTACGAAGCCGAGCGTGGCACGTTCGACATCACGCGGAACGGCAAGCCGTTCACGCAGCTCTCCAGCGAGCGCCGCTTCTATCCCGTCAGACAGCAGCAGACGACCGCCGCCGGTATTCGAACCAACCTGATCTGGAACGTCTACGTGACGCTCGGTGATCCCGACGACAAGGGAGCGTGGGCGGTGCGCTGCTACTATCACCCTCTGGTGCCGCTGGTGTGGATCGGCGCACTGATGATGGCTTGCGGCGGCTTCATCTCGCTGGCCGACCGGAGATTTCGTGTCGGTGCTCCGCGACGGGCGATGCGGGCCGTACCGACTGCCGTTCCTGCTGAATAGGACGAGATATGCCGCGCCTCCCCTATCTCATACCTCTCGTGGCTTTCGCCGCACTGGCCGCTGGACTGGCTTTCAGCCTGACCAACGATCCGCAGCGAATGCCCTCGACCCTGATCGACAAGCCGACGCCGCGTTTCCAGCTCGCGTCGCTCGACGGCAAGAGCGGCGGTCTTGCCAATACCGACCTGCAGGGCGACGTGGTCCTGCTCAACGTTTTCGCATCTTGGTGCCCCGGATGCCGCGTCGAGCATCCCATGCTGCTCAAGCTCGCAGAGAGCTCCGCGATCCCGATCTATGGGCTGAACTGGAAGGACGATCGGAACGACGGCAAACGTTGGCTTGCCAAGCATGGCAGTCCCTATGCCCGTGTCGGCTCCGATGAGTCCGGCCGGGCCGGCATCGATCTTGGCGTGACCGGCGTTCCCGAAACCTTCGTGATCGATCGGGCCGGCCGCATCCGCTTCCGCTATCCCGGCCCGCTGACCGAAGATGTATGGCGTGACGATTTCGAACCTCTGCTGAAGGCACTCAGGAGCGAGTCATGAACTGCCGGCGGATCAAGCGCGCGGCCGAAGCGCTGCTCGTCAGCTCGCTCGTGCTGACGGCGACATGGTCGCCATCTCGTGCGGTGCTTCCCGACGAAATGTTGCGCGACGAGGGACTGGAGGCGCGCGCGCGCGCGCTGGGCCAGGAGCTGCGCTGCGTCGTTTGTCAAAATCAGAGCATTGACGACTCGAACGCTCCATTGGCGCATGATCTGAGGGTGCTGCTGCGCGATCGCCTGCAGGCCGGCGACAGCGACCGGCAGGCGGTGGACTTCCTGGTCGCACGCTACGGCAACTTCGTCCTGCTCAAGCCTCCCTTGCAGTGGAATACCATCGCGCTGTGGATCGGTCCCCTGCTCGCCCTGCTCACGGCCATCGTCGGCTTCGGCCGCTACGTGCGCCGGGCGGCAGCCAATGCGAGTGCGCCCGAGGCGGAGCACGTCGCTCCGCTCAGCGCCGACGAACTCGAAGCCATCGAGGCGATCCTCGATCGACGGAGCCTTTCATGATGCTGTGGCTGATCCTGACGGCGATGATTTCCGTGGCCGCCGTGCTCATATCGACGCCATTCATCCGCAGCTACGAGCGGAGACGGTTGGCTTCGGCTCAGGGACTTGCCGTCCACCACGACCAGCTCCGCGAGATCGAGAACGAAACCGCACGCGGCCTGATCGACAAGTCGGATGGCGAGAACGCGGCCAGCGAGATCAAGCGGCGCATTCTCGCCGCAGCGGCCGCCGAACAGCCGCCGGCGCCCTCCCTCACCAGCTCCGAACGAAAATTTGCGCTCAGTGTCGTCACGCTGACGGTGGTGTTCGGCTCCGTCGGTCTGTATGCGGTTGTCGGAAATCCGGATGTCCCCGCGGCCGGACCGGGCCAGACCGCCAGCAGCACCACGGCGAGGTCGGTTGGCGAGGCGCGATCCGACGCCGGCACCCAGGCCATTGCCTCGCTGGAGCAGATGACCAGCCAGGACGGTCGCGCCCGACCGCAGCAGAGCAGCGGACTGCCGCCGGTCGAAGAGATGATCCAGCGTGTGCAGACCAGACTGGAGCGGAATCCCAAGGATGCCGACGGATGGCGGCTGCTGGGCTGGTCGCTGTTCAACATCGAGCGCTTTGCAGAGGCGGCACAGGCCTATGCGCGCGCAATGGAGCTGCGGCCAGGCTCGGCAGAATACCGCAGCGCACGCGGCGAAGCGCTGGTGCGGGCCGCGGACGGCACCGTCACGTCCGAAGCCCGCGCGGACTTCGACGAAGCACTCAAACTGGATCCCAAGGACGCGCGCGCCCGCTTCTTCATCGGCGTCGTGAAAGAACAGGAGGGAGACAAACGGGGTGCAATGGCCGACTGGACGGCGATCGTATCGGAGGCCGATCCGAACGAGCCGTGGCTGCCCGATCTCAAGCAGCGGCTCGGCGCGCTTCGTCGCGAGCTCGGAGAGGATGACGGCTCGCCATCGCCTGCCCGGCCGAACCTGTCCGCCGAGCGCATGCAGGAACTCCTGCGCTCCGGCAAGACCTCCGCGACCGAGCCGACGGAGCCGCGCGGCCCCCGCGCCGAGGACATCCGCAAGGCGGAAAGCATGTCCACACAGGACCGCAACCTCATGATCCGGGGCATGGTGGATGGCCTTGCGAGCCGACTCGAGCAATCACCGCGCGATGCAGAAGGCTGGATCAAGTTGATCCGCTCGCGGGTGGTACTGGGCGATGTCGAGGCGGCGAAACAGTCGCTGCAACGCGCACTGTCGGTCTTTGCGGAGGACGTCCCGGAGCGCACGCGCATCGCTGACGCAGCCAGAGAGCTCGGGATCAATCCATAGCGTTCGAGGCCCGATCAGCGTGTCCGCATCGTCGGAACCCGTTCGGCAACCGGAGGAATGGCAATGCGCATTCTGCTCATAGAGGACGAGCCCATCTACGCGGAGCGCATCAGGGAAAGCCTGGCCGATGCCGGTTTCGAGGCGGATCTCGCCACCGATGGCAAGCAGGGCTGGATGCTGGGCAACAGCCAGCCCTATGATGCCGCGGTCCTCGACCTCGGACTGCCGTGCATTTCGGGCCTCGACGTGCTGCAACGCTGGCGTCATACCGGGCACACGCTGCCGGTGCTGATCCTGTCCGCCCGCAGCGGCTGGGTCGAGCGTGTCAATGGCCTGAACGCAGGCGCGGACGACTATCTCGAAAAGCCCTTCAAGGCGCAGGAGCTCGTTGCGCGGGTCAAATCGCTGCTCCGTCGGGTCTCCAGCAGACCGGACGCCGTGCTCCGCCTCCGGCAGATCGAGTTCAACGCGGCGGCCGGCCTGGTCAAGAAGGACGGGGAGATCGTCGACCTGACTGCACTCGAGTTGCGCGTCCTCGAACTCCTCATGCGCCGCGCCGATCATATCGTGTCGCAGACCGAACTGCTGGAGCACATCTATCCGAGCAGCGACCATCGCGACTCCAATACGGTCGAAGTCTACATTGCCCGGCTCAGGAGAAAGCTGGGGCGTGACTGCATTCGCACCGTCAGAGGCATGGGATATCGCTTCGGGTAGAGCAATGTTCAGCCGCAACTTCCGAGCCCGGATGCTCGCGGTCGCCGCGATCTGGATTTCCATCGTCTTGTTCGCCAGCGGGCTCGGGCTCTCGATCGTCATTCGCCGTGTCGTCGAGGCCCACTTCGATCATGACCTGCTGGATCACGCCCGCGAGCTCGCCGATCTCGTGGAACTCGACGCCACGCAGCGGCTGTTCATCGCCCGCGATCTGAGCGATCCGCGTTTCTCCCCTGCCCGGTCCGGAATGTATTGGCAGGTCATCCTGCAGAACGGCGAAAGCGCGCGCTCGCCGTCGTTGCAGGATGACCTTTTCCTTTCATTCACGCCCGACCAGAGTCGCGAGGGTTCCCTGCCCTCCTCCACGGCGCTTAGTGTGGAGGGACCGACTGGGCCGATGCGCATGGTCCGAAACATCAGCGAGCCGTCTCGCCTCGGGCAACCCGTCGAAATCCGTGTCGGTGCAGACGAGCGACTGATTAGTGACGAGATGCAGCACCTCAATCTGACGCTGATAGCGACGCTTGGTATCATGGCCCTCGCCATGGTTGGCACCGCCTACGCTCAGGTCGTTTACGGCCTGCGGCCGCTCCAGCGCATGAGTCGCGCCATCGTGGACGTGCGTAGCGGCAAGACCTCAAGGCTGCCTGAGGACCTGCCGGAGGAAATCATGCCGCTCGTCACCGAGCTGAACGGAATGATTGCGGCAAATCTCAACATGGTCGATCGCGCTCGCGTACTCGCAGGAAGTTTTGCACACGCGCTGAAGACACCTCTGGCAATTCTCGACGAGGAGGCAGCACGGCTGAAAGCGTCCGGTCAGGAGATCCACGCTCAGATTTTGTCGGAGCAGTGCTCGCGAATGGCGCTGCTCATCGACTACCAGACGGCGCGCGCAAAGGCCTCCACGATCGCCAATGCAGGTGCGTTTGCGGTCGTCGCAGACGTCTTGAGGAGCGTCATCAATACCTATTCGCGATTCAGCCCGGGGCACGACCGGCGGTTCGAAGTCGAAGGAGCAACCGACGTCGTCGTTGCCTGCGATACCAACGATCTGACCGAACTCTTCGGCAACCTGCTCGACAATGCGGCAAAATGGGCACGTGACCGCGTCGTGATTTCGATCGAGGATCTCGACAGCACCGTCTTGATCACGGTTGAGGACGACGGGCCCGGCATTCCAGTCGAGCATCGAATGCGCGTGTTCGACGTGGGCACGAGACTTGACGACGCGAAGCCCGGCACTGGGCTCGGTCTGGCGATCGCCCGCGACCTGACCAGCCTCTATGATGGCCGACTATGGATCGAGGATTCGCGAATTGGAGGCGCCGCCCTGAAGCTTTCGCTTCGAAAGAAGGGTGATCCAAGCTCATCGTGACATGCCTGGTACCCGCAGCCTCGAAACCGCTTGCAGAAACGCCGGCCCGACACCCAACCCGCTCATAGCGATGATGCCCTGGGCCAGCGCGCCAACGATGCCAGTCGTAATCGGTGAGCGGCTCTTTTCCAACGGCGCGGCCTGCAGCGTCGGCAAAGTCGCCAGCTTCCCCGGCTACGCTATTTCAGAGTCGACAGATAGGCGACGACGTCGGCCCGCTCCTTCGCGTCCGCCAATCCTTTGAAATACATCTTGACGCCGTGAACGTCCCCGCGAGGATCGGCGATATAGGCATCCAGTGCCGTCGCGGTCCAAGGCGCATTGTTCTTTTTCATGCTCTCCGAATAGGCGTAGTCCGGCACAGCCGCTGGCTGCCGTCCAACGATGTTCCAGAGGCTCGGGCCGACCTTGTTGACGCCGATCTCGGCAGAGTGGCAGTTCTGGCAGATGCGCTGGAAGATGCTTTTCCCGGCGGCCGGATTTCCGTCGAGCGCGCGGGCGCTCGGTGCCAGGCAGGCGAGAACGGCGACAAGAGCGATGCGGCGGAGCATGCGAAATCTTTCCCTTTTCGATCCGGAGCGGGCGCGGGCCAGCCCCCCGGGCCAGGCGCGGTGAGCAGATCCGCGCGGATGATCGGACGACAGCCCGGCCCAAGTCCTTGTCCTGGATCAAGCCGCGCGGTTGCCGTTGCTGCTCAATTGGCTTAATCTTCTAAAAAAACGAACGATCGCCAACAAACCAAAGTGTCGTTCTGGGAGGTGCCCGATGGGAGACGCCGATCCTCGGCCCCCGCGTCCGTCTGGCGTGACTGCTGCAAAGTCCAAGGCTGCGACGGAGGCCGCTGCGGCGGCCGACATCTGCGGCCAGTTGCCGGCCGAGGGGTTGGCGATGGTGCTGATCTTCCTGTCGCCCCACTACGATCCAAACGAGTTCATGGTGGAGGTGACGACCCGTCTTGCGGACGTCCCCGTATACGGCTGTACGACGGCCGGAGAGCTGTCGCCCGATGGCTGGGACGACAACAGCGTCGTCGCTCTCGGATTTGCCGCCGAGGATTTCACGGTATTCGCACAGCCCATCTTCGGGTTGTCGGGCTTTCGCGTCGATGAAGGACGTCGCCTCGGCAACCAGATGAGGCAGGACCTGTCGCGGCACGGTGGTCGCGACGACGACGGCGTATTCGGGCTCGTCCTGATCGACGGCATGTGCCAGCGCGAAGAGGCGATCATGTCGGCGATCTACGCCTCGCTCGACAATATTCCCCTGGTTGGCGGGTCGGCCGGCGACGGTCTGCGGTTCGAGCGCACCTGGGTCTTTCACGACGGCAAGGCCCACACGGACATGGCCGTGCTGATCCTGATCAGGACGTCATTGCCGTTCCGGCTGTTCAAATGCGACAATTTCGAGCCGACCTCGACCAAGATGGTGGTGACGGAGGCCGATCTCGAGCAGCGTATCGTCAAGCAGCTCAATGCCGAGCCGGCGGCGGAGGAATATTGTCGCGCGATCGGAATAGCCGATTCCGAGCTCGACCCGTTCCTGTTTGCGGCCCATCCGGTCCTGGTGCGCGTGGGAGGCTCCTATTTCGCGCGCTCGATTCAGCGCGTCAGCCCTGACGGCTCGCTCCGGTTCTTCTGCGCGATCGACGAAGGAATGGTGCTGACGGCGGCGAGGTCACGCAACTCCGTGGCGGCCGCCCGCGAGATGCTGGCCGAGGTCCGCGACGAGATCGGCGAGGTCTCGATCTTCATCGGTTTCGAGTGCATCCTCAGGCGTCTTGACGCAGAGCAGCATCAGTTTGCGCGGGAAATGTCCGATCTCTATCGCGACAACCGGATCGTCGGATTCCATACCTATGGCGAGCAGTACGGTTCAATGCACGTCAATCAGACGCTGACCGGGGTCGCGATCGGCAAACGTGGAGCGGCGCAGCCATGACCGCCGCGGGGTCTCCGGAAGACCTGCAGCGCGAGGCGGCCAAGCTCAGGAAGATCAACGCCGCGCTGATGTCCCGGGTCGAACGCTCGATGGACCAGCAGTTCAATGCGTTCTCGCTGTTCGAAACGGCGATCGCGCTCGATCAGCAGGTGCGCGAGCGGACGCGCCAGCTGCGTGATGCGCTGCGTTCGATCGAAACCGCCAACAAGGACCTCTTTCGGGCCAAGCAGCAGGCTGAAGCGGCCAGCTCCCTGAAATCCTCGGTTCTCATCTCCGTTACGCATGATCTGCTTCAGCCGCTCAACGCCGCGCGGCTCACGCTCTCGACCTTGGCGGACGAAGTCTCGTCCGATCGCGGAACGGCCATGGTCGGCCAGGTCGACCATTCGCTGGCCATGCTCGAGGATCTGCTGCGATCCCTGCTGGAGATTGCCAAGCTCGATGCCGGAGCCCTGCGCCCCGATGTCAGGCCCGTTCTGCTTTCGACCCTGTTCGAGCCGCTCGAACGCGAATTCGCCCCGATCGCGGCCAAACGCGGGTTGTCCCTGCGCATTTGTCCGTGCTCGATCGCCGTGGTCTCGGATGCCATGATGTTGCGGCGCATCTTGCAGAACCTCCTCGCCAACTCTCTGCGCTACACGCGGCGAGGCGGCGTCGTCATGGGATGCCGGCCGGGGCCGGGAGCAGGCCGGGTTCGCATCGAGGTCCACGACACCGGCCCGGGCATTCCCAAACCGCAACAAGAAGCGATCTTTCTCGAATTCCAGCGCGGTCAGCCGAGCGCCGAGGATCAAGCCGGCTTCGGGCTGGGCCTGTCGATCGTCCGTCGCTTCGCCAAGGCATTGGACCATGAGGTCGGGCTGGCTTCGCGGGTTGGACATGGGTCCACATTCAAGCTCGAGCTCGACCGCGCCGACCCGGCAGCCGTACTGCCGGATCCGCATCCTGCGGATCACGTCGACCACGACTATGGCGGGCTCGAAGGCGCCAAGATCCTGCTGATCGAAAACGACCTGGCCACCGCCGAGGCCATGGTCAGTCTGTTGGAAAAATGGGGCTGCGACGTCGTGGCGACGGCGTCGCTGAATGACGCTTTGCAGCGTTTGAGTGCGCTCGGGGCGGTCCCCGAGACGATCATCGCGGATCTCCACCTGGATGGCGACGAGAGCGGGCTTGCCGCCATCCGGGACATCAGGCAATTCCTCGGCCGAGATGTTGCGGCCATGATCGTGACGGCCGACTATTCCGAAGACGCAGCCAGGGAAGCAAGCCAATACGGGCTCGAGATCTTGACCAAGCCGGTCAGGCCTGCGGAGCTTCGCGCGCTGTTGTCGTTCTTGCTGTCTTGAGCGCCTCAGCGCCGTTTGCCCGAGCCGGCGTGCGCGGCTCGCCGATGAGGTTCACGAAGTCGATCTTTTCCATCTCGATGATGGCCTTGGTCCTGCTCATGACGCGAAGCTTGCGCAGGATCTCCGAGACGTGGACCTTCACCGTCGTCTCGCAGATCCCGAGCTCATAGGCGATCTGCTTGTTCTGCAGTCCGCGGCGGATCAGGTCGAGCACGCGCAGTTGCTGCGGCGTCAGCTCGTGAAGACGCTTCAGGAGGTCCTGAGCAGGAAGTCGGCCACGGCGCGCACTGGCGCAGAGGGAGCCGCCTTCAACATGGACCTCGCCCCGCAGCACGGCCTTGATCGCGTCGGCAAGTTGCTGCTTCGAAGTCGATTTCGAGATGTAGCCGGAGACACCCAGCGCGAGAACATGGGCGACGAGGTCCGGGTCCCGATGCGCGGAAACCACCAGGATCGGTGTGCGCGGCGCGGTCTTGCGGATGCGGATGACGCCGGAGAGTCCGGTCGTTCCGGGTGTCGAGAGGTCGAGCAGGATCAGGTCGAATCTCGGCGGAGATGAAAGAAGCCCGACGGCCATGTCGACGGACGTCGCCTCGCGCATCTCGGCATCAGCCAGAGCGGCGCGGATCGCGCTCTCCAGCGCCTCCCGAAACAGCGGATGGTCCTCGACGATGAGCAATCGAGCCACGTGCCTGCCTCCCCCGGCCGGATCGAAGATCCGGATCATTCAGTGTCGCGGATCCGACATTCAACCAGCGTGCGGGCTGCGTCTTCGAAGGAACGTCAGAACCGGAGCATCAGCGATACCGCGTTGGTTGGCATCAATCAACGATCAAGACGCCATCGACGTCGCCACGCCTGCGGTGGCCGTGGAGTCGTGCGGCGCAACAATTCGCTACGGGTGCTTTCGACTCGAAGCGGTGCGCGATCCCTGCCGGTCGGCCGGCACGTTCAGCGCGATCTTGCCGATCTCGATGACGGCCTTGTTGCGGCTGAACAGACGGAGTTTTCTCAGGATCTCGGTGATGTGCGCCTTGACGGTCGACTCCGCAAGCTGAAGCTCGCTGGCGATTTCCCGGTTCTGATAGCCACGCCTGATCAGGTCGAGGACGCGAAGCTGTTGTGGCGTCAGCTCCTCGAGACGCGCCTGCAGCGCGCGAGATGACCCCTTCCCGTGGCGCTCGACGACGGGCACGAAGTCTTTCGGGACCGAGATCGAGCCGCTGAGCACGCGCTCGATCGCGGACGTCAGCTCACGCTTCGAGGTCGACTTCGGCAGATAGCCGGCCGCGCCGAGCGAAAGCGCCTCGCGCACGACGTTCTGGTCCTCTTCACTCGAGACGATCGCGACCGGAAGCCGCGGATACGCGGCGCGAAGCCGCTGGAATCCCGAGAAGCCCATGGCATCGGGCAGCGTCAGGTCGAGCAGCGCCAGGTCGATGTCGGGTTTCATTGCGAGGGTGGTGAGCGCATCGGCAATCGACAGCGCCTCGAAGATCTCGGCGTCGGGATGCGCCAGACGCACCGCATTGCCGAGAGCTTCGCGAAATAGCGGATGATCGTCGATGATCAGAAAGCGCGTCATGTCCGACCTTCACTCGCCGCCAGCACGTGCCGGGTGGATCCGGCAGATCGTGTCGGCCGGTGCCCCTCCTTCAATTTGCCGTTTCTGACGACTGCACGGTCAGCAGGAACGTATAGATGCTCTCGAACTGGTCGTCGGTAAAGACCTCCTTCCAGGCG
The DNA here is from genome assembly GCF_032484415.1 of Bradyrhizobium sp. SZCCHNS30572. Lineage (NCBI taxonomy): Bacteria > Pseudomonadati > Pseudomonadota > Alphaproteobacteria > Hyphomicrobiales > Nitrobacteraceae > Bradyrhizobium > Bradyrhizobium sp. SZCCHNS30572. The sequence goes on from NZ_JAUESY010000013.1 coordinate 18,438, forward strand.
GGCATGCCCTTGGAGGGACGGCCTTCATGCACGGTGGTCCAAAATTTGTCGCGCATGTCCTCGCCGTAGCGGGTCCGCAGCCGTCGCAGGTCGATGCGCCGTTCCGCCTGCACGGCGTCGGGTCCGTGACAATGCGCGCAGGTGCCGTTGAAGATCTCTTTGCCCAGCGTCACCGCCTCGGACTTCGACTCGCTCGCAGTCGAGTCCGAAACCCTCATCACGGCGGCCTCGGCGACCGGCTGGCGGAGAAGCTGAGCAGGGTCAGTCGTCGACGCCAGCCTGATCGGGCGCGGCACGGCGCCGAGCCTGATCGACGGCTCGCCCGGCAGCCCGTATTTGGCCGCCAGCTCGGCGATCCGCGGTGCGAGCTGCGGCAGGGCGGCGTCGATCTGATCGCGCAATTGCGTGGAGCTCTTGGCAAGGCCGATCGCGGCATCCCAGGACAGACCGTCGCCCTCGACCGGCTGGATCCGGAAGCTGCTCTGGTAGATCGTCTTGTTCAGCCAGCCTGCAACCGGACCCCAGATGAAGGCGATGTCGGCCTTGCCGTGGGCCAGCGCCGCCAAGCCTTCGTCCGGTGTCAGCACCGTCACCTTCTCGATGTCGTCGCGCTGGGCCAGCAGATTTTGCGGCGTGGTCTGGTATTGCACCGCGACGCGCTTGCCTCGGAGGTCGTCGATGCCATGGACGACCAACGTTCCGCGGCTGACGAGCGCGTAGGTCTCGGTCGCGATCTTCTTCGAGAAGATCACGGCCGGTCCCATGAAGTCCGCTGACAGCGGCAGACCGATCATCGCGTCGCACTGCTTGCCCAGCAGCGTCACGCGCACGGTTCGCTTGCCGAAATAGGATTTGTACCAATCATACGTCACGGGGCGGCCGAGCTCACGCGACAGCTCCTGGCCGACCTCGAGATAGAATCCCGGCTGCGTTGGATTGTCGCTCGAAAACGGAAGATTGGTCGGATCCGCACAAAGCCGCAGCGGCTCCGCCTCGTTGGCCAGGCCCGCCGCCGACGCGGCCAGCACGGTGGAGGCCACCAAGGCGACGAGAGCCGTCGCGCTTGCTGCCAGTTCGGCGGCGGCCCGCCAATTCGAGCCAGTCTGACGGCGATTCAGGCGCATCCTCGATCCCTCAGGTCTTGTTTATCTGTTTGTACGGCTCGGTCTCGCGGCCGGCCGTCTTCGTCCGCTTGATGCGGATCGGCTGAACGCCGCGCGTGTCCCCGCGGCCGGGGCCACGCGCAGCCGTCGCGAGCGTTGCGGTTATTGGACCGCGAACACGAACAGGGCGCCGCCCTCGGGAGCAGCGTTTGTCATCTTCTTGCCGATCTCGCCCAGGAACGCCGGGATCGAGGCGGTGCGGCCGACGACGACGGCGACGTACTGCTTGCCGTCGACCGAATAGGTCACCGGACCGGCGCCGATGCCGGAGCCGAGATTCCTCTTCCACAGGATCTTGCCGGTCTTGGCGTCGATGGCGCGGAAGTCGCCGTGAAGATTGCCGGAGAATACCAAGCCGCCGGCGGTGCTCAGCGTGCCGCCGTTGAACGGAAGGTCTTCCTGGATCGACCAGACCTTCTTGTTGTTCACGGGATCCCAGGCGATGAGCTCACCGAGGAACCCGCCGGGGCCTTCCTTGGTCGGGAATTCCGCACCGAGATAGAACACGCCGCGCTTGTACGAGACGTCGCTGACCGACCAGTCCATGCAGACATTGTTCGCCGGGATGTAGACCAGGCCGGTGTCCGGATTGTACGACATCGGCTGCCAGTTCTTGCCGCCGATCAGGTTCGGGCAGACGTCCTTGACGGGATGTCCGGGGCCCGGCCGTTTGTCCGGATCCTCGACCGCGCGCAACGTCGAGGTGTCCCATTTCTGCGCCCAGTTGGCGAAGACGTATTTCTCGGCCGAGATCACCTTGCCGGTCTCGCGGTTGGCCACGAAGAAGAAGCCATTGCGGTCGGCCTTCATCAGCGTCGGGACAGCCGCACCGCCAACCTTGAGATCGGCGAGAATAGCCTCGTTGACGCCGTCATAGTCCCAGGCATCGGCAGGCGTGGTCTGGATGTGCCACTTGATCTTGCCGGTGTTCGGATCGAGCGCCAGCGTGGATGCCGTATACAGATTGGTCAGCTTGCCGAAATCGCCATTGCCGGTCGAGCGCACGGCGGTGTTCCAGGGACCTGGATTGCTGGTGCCCCAATAGACCGTGTCGCTCTTCGGATCGTAGGAGCCGACCAGCCAGGCCGCGCCGCCACCATGCAGGCCGGTGTCACCCTTCCAGGTCTCGCTGCCGGGCTCGCCGGGCGCAGGCACCGTGTAGGTCTGCCAGACCATCTTGCCGGAGTTGATGTCGTAGGCCTGCAGCGAGCCGCGCACGCCGTACTCGCCGCCGCCGAAGCCGGTGATGACCTTGTCGCGCACGACCAGCGGCGGCGAGGTGATCACCGAGCCCTGCTTGTAGTCCACCACCTTGGACGTCCACAGCTCCTTGCCGGTGGCGGCATCGAGCGCGGTCAGCTTGCCGTCGAGCCGGCCGACGAACAGCTTGCCGTCGGCATACGAGATGCCGCGGCTGTTCACGTCGCAGCAGGCATATTGCAGCGTATCGTCCGGAATGTCCGGCTCATAGGTCCATTTGCGCGCGCCGGTCGCGGCATCCAGCGCATAGACGTATTTCGGCCCCCACGACGTCGAGACGTAGAGCGTGTTGCCGATCACGATCGGCGAGGCCTCGTTCGAGCGTAGCGAGGCCAGCGAGAACGAATAGACCAGCGACAGCTTGCCGGCGTTCTCGGTGTTGATCTCCTTGAGCGGGCTGAACCGGGTGTTGCCGTAGTCATGCCCGGCCATCGCCCAGGCGCCGGGCTCGCTGGCGGCCTTCAGCGCCGAGTCGTTGGCGCGGACGCCCAGCGTGCCGGCGACAAGGAAGGCAACCGTCGAGATGCCAGCCAAGAATCTCCTGCTCGTGAAGTTCATCAGTTCCCTCCGCTTATGTCTTTGTTGTGGTCGTATGGCGCGTGCGCCAGCCCCAAGATGAGCAGTCGCGCTGCAAGCAACGGGGCGATTACAGCATCAGCTCCGCCCGGCTCTCATAGGCGGAAGGTAGTAGGCGCAGGGGATCGGGGTTGAACGCCGATTATCGCGCCTTTTCAGCGACTTACCTGAATTCCGTGACCTGCGGGCGGAAGGATCGTTGTCGCCATGATGAACGAGGCGCGCTTCTACTGTGCGGTCTCGTGGCAGCCCGGCGTCCTCGCGGTCGCCACAGCGAGGGAAGCCGTCGCTCTCGAGATGACGCCTTGAACAACCCGGACCGAACGGCGGCATCGTTTAGTTCGGCGAACGCATCGCGGCACGCCCCCGCTCATCTGGCGATCATGGTTGAGCGATGACGCCACGCAGGCGCCGCAGGGCGGGCAAAGGCGCGCCAACAACGATGGTGTCGTGCACGATCTCGCACGAGCCGTGCCCACCGCCCGCCCGACTGGCGCCAATGGTGGCACGCGTCGCCTTCGGCGTCGCTTTGCCGTCCCATGGCAGCGTCACGTGCGGCGGAGTCGGGGTGCACGGCGCGACGGACTCCGTCAGCGTCATCAAGCTGATTTGGCCCCGTCCAGACCTTCTGAAGAAAATAATCTTGTTGCTATTTTTCCGAATACGTGTTTGTGTATCGCTATCCTGGACCCGCCGAGAGGGGCGCTTCGCGATCGTCACGAGACGTGGGGTCTGGGGATGCGGTGGCCGCAGGCGTGCTGCAGCGGGCTCACGGGCTCGCCGACGAACGGCAGGTTTGCGGACGTGAAGACGCGTGGTCCTGGCGCCCCGATGCTGGCGCCAAGTCGTCGGGCGATGATCCCGAGGGCGACGGTGGCTAAAGAGCCGGACACCGGGGAGATCGCGACATAAGCGTGAAAACCATCGCGCGGGGAATGCCGGGATGTCTCGGCTGAACCTGTGGTTCCTGCCGCCTGCATTTTTTTCGCAGGCGGGCCATGGGTGCGGCCAGCGCCCGGCATTCCCCGCGCCCTCTCATTCTCGAGGGCGGAACGATCGGCACAACTCGGACGCCATCGCGCCGCGGGACCGCAGCCCATCGCCCGAACGAAAGGCGCGAGGCCGGAACAAACCGCAAACAGATTTGAAGTCTGGGGAGAGAGGGATGGTGCGCTCGGAGAGAACCGAATCGACGACCTCCCCATTGATATATCGAGGTAATTTGTCTTTTTCCGGCCTAAAATAGCCCAAATTGATCCCATTTTGTATCACAGATGCACCACGAAATCTGAGGTCGCCAACGTCGCTGCATGCGGAGAACTCGCATTGCGCGCTGTTCGGTTGTCGCCCGGTGAACCTCGTTCATTCGCTATTCATTTACCTTGTTGTTCTATTTTTGTTCTCGCGTCAAGCTGTTGCTACCAAGAGAATCGCCCCGACGGGATAACGCGAAACACAGGGACAATTCGACCATGGCGCTGCACCTGCGTTGAATCGACACGCAAAGAAAATAGACTGTCAATCGGAATATCGGCAAAGCCGATTCGGAGAGAACGAGTGCTAACATACGTACGAACAAGCCTATTCGATTCACCTGCTCAAACGCTTGTGAATACGGTCAACCTCGTCGGCGTAATGGGAAAAGGCATCGCTCTTGAGTTCAAGCAGCGATATCCAGCGATGTTCAAGGCATATAAGAGCCTTTGCGATCGTAATGAGTTTGAAATCGGCAAGCTGCATCTGTGGCGATCGCAGGCACATTGGGTTCTAAATTTCCCAACTAAAACTACTTGGAAGAAACCCTCCAAGATTTCGTACATCGAGGATGGACTTAAAGTGTTCGCCGCGTCTTACCGCGATATGGGAATCACGTCTATCTCGTTCCCTCCCCTCGGTTGCGGAAACGGCAACCTAGATTGGGCCGAAGTTCGTCCAATCATGGAGCAATATCTTAGCAAGTTGGAAATCCCTGTCTATGTGCACGATCGACAAGTGACGAAGGGTTTCATCCCTGAACATAAGGAAGTGTCTTTCGAACGCATTCCAGTCTCGTTCGAGGATTTTCTGCAGGACATTCGCGAGCAGATGCATGCTCACTCTGGTACGTTTGCGACTCTGAAGGGGAGAACACTCTTCGGCGCCAAATGGCACGACGATGGCGGCATTTTGATCGAGAGTCCGGGTCGAGCCAGCCAGATACATCCGGAATATATCGAATGGGCTTGGAGCGCTCTGCAATCAGGGATCGTATCCGCCGATCAGTTCCCAGGCGATGATTCCCGGAAAGCGAAATCGTATTTGTTCGCCATTCTGGCAGAGTTACCTTACGTGCGCGTTACGGAAATAAGAAAGCCTGAATGGAGTGAGAATACCCCCGCTCATGGCCTTTACATCAAGCGCGAAGATCGCAACGCGGACATGAACTCGGTTGATGTTCCGCATGATCCGGGTAATCAGCTTTGTCTCTCACTATAGGCCGAGCAACGCTACATATAAAAGAGCAGGTTGAGCGGCTTGCGGCCACCAAGCAGCGTGAATTTTGGCCGCACTTTTTATTTCACACAACCCACGTCACGAACGCGGTCGGTATAGTTGAGCGTGGCGCTCTCGGCGCTCGCAACTTGATTAGCAATTTCCATGATGTTGCTAATCAAGGAGCGCTAGGTGCTTTTCAGGGGTCGCATGACTACGCGCGATTTTATTTCCGACCCAAGAACGGTTTTCATTTGAGAACTGAGGGCATCAAGTGCCTATGCGATCCTTTTCGACTCGCAAATCAGATGTCGGTCCCAGTGTGCTTCGTCTTCCCAATTCAGCGGATTCTTTGTCGCCCGGACGCGTGTTTCACGACGGGTAATGTCCAGCGCTCGCAAGAGTTTTTGACCGGCGATGCAGCGTTTGACACGTTGGATTTCAACGCAATTTATCACGATCACTGGCTCGACGCTTCGAACAAGGAATATATACTCGACCGTCGAATGGCCGAAGTCGCAGTTAAAGGCGAGCTCCCTCTAGCGAACAACTTGCACTCGATTGTTTTCCGCACGATCTGGGACGCATATACATTTCGTCACATGCTCGGTGAGAGAGGTATCTCTTGTCCCTATCCACTGGCTACCGAACAACCAAACGGTTCGCTTTTCATGAGTCAGGGAATGTACATCACCGACCTGAAATTTAGCGATGATCGAATTAACTTGTCGTTTCAGTTCCCTCTGCGAAATGGACCTAGCGATAACATCTACGATGTTTGTGTTGTTCAGGAATATGCTGGAGGGAGGATGATACTTGACCAAAAGTTGTTATTAGACAAGCCAACCCTATCGATCGGTCCTTACAAAGCCGACCCGAACTCGATTTGGACAATTCATCTGGAAAAAGTACTGGCATTCAAAGGACGACTACAACACGCAAAATCGCAGTTGTTTGGTTAGAGCGAGAGACGCTTTCGCGAGCAGCGTCTGTTCATTTAGAGCGGTCCAAGTCCAGCAACCAAGAGCGAATGCGCGACCACTCGACGGAACGGGCACACCCAAGTGGAGAGCCTCAAAGCCCAAATAGCGCCTTGAGCAAAAGGCCAATGACTATCGGGACAAATATCATCAGCGTGCAGCCGGTATTGTTGTGGGAATTGTCGCGGCCTCCCCAAGCATTGTCGTTCCCCAGCCCGACAAAGAACCAGATCATGCACCACAGGATAACCAACATCCCGATTAATGTTAGGAAGGCCATCCGCCCTCGCGCTGATCGTTATGGCACGATGCTGACCGGCAAATCGGAGCGCTCGATTATACCGCGCAATTGCTCGCGTCCGTCTGGCGCAATCACCAATTCGTAGACGGCGTATGATTCCCCAAGCGCTTCGGCGTGCTCTACCGCTTCCGATGCAGACACATACCGGTTGCGACTGTCAATTCGCGGCGCATTGCTGCGCTTGAATACGCCGAAACCCGAATGATGGAAGAGAGCCCTTCCGACTAAGAATGATTGCTTCAACGTCTTCGACATCGAGCGCCCCGCCGCTGCGAAGGCGTCATTCTGCCCCGACGATGCTATGTCGTCCAGACGGCAAGAGACCCACTCGGCGCACGTCCCGCGGGTCTCAAGCTGGTTGCCTCTTCTTCCATCCCACCGGCGGCGGAAGGGCATCGTTTGCCTGCGCCAAGGCCTCCAGCGACGCGTACTTTGCCGTCACAATCCCACGATGGCGTCATGCACGATCTTTCACGGGCCGTGCCCACCGCCCCCACTGGCGCCAATGGCGGGCACGCGTCGCCTTCGGCGTCGCTTTGCCGCCCCATGGCAGCGTCACGTGCGGCGGAGTCGGGGTGCACGGCGCGACGGACTCCGTCAGCGTCATCAAGCTGATTTGGCCCCGTCCAGACCTTCTGAAGAAAATAATCTTGTTGCTATTTTTCCGAATACGTGTTTGTGTATCGCTATCCTGGACCCGCCGAGAGGGGCGCTTCGCGATCGTCACGAGACGTGGGGTCTGGGGATGCGGTGGCCGCAGGCGTGCTGCAGCGGGCTCACGGGCTCGCCGACGAACGGCAGGTTTGCGGACGTGAAGACGCGTGGTCCTGGCGCCCCGATGCTGGCGCCAAGTCGTCGGGCGATGATCCCGAGGGCGACGGTGGCTAAAGAGCCGGACACCGGGGAGATCGCGACATAAGCGTGAAAACCATCGCGCGGGGAATGCCGGGATGTCTCGGCTGAACCTGTGGTTCCTGCCGCCTGCATTTTTTTCGCAGGCGGGCCATGGGTGCGGCCAGCGCCCGGCATTCCCTGCGCCCTCTCATTCTCGAGGGCGGAACGACCGGCACAACTCGGACGCCATCGCGCCGCGGGATCGCAGCCCATCGCCCGAACAAAGGGCGCGAGGACGGAACAAACCGCAAACAGATTTGAAGTTTTGGGGAGAGAGGGATGGTGCGCTCGGAGGGACTCGAACCCCCACGGTGTTACCCACTGCCACCTCAAGGCAGCGCGTCTACCAATTCCGCCACGAGCGCGAAGAAGAAGCCGGAGCCAGAGGAAGGGCGGCACCGGATCAGTGGCGCCCGTGTATCAAATCGATGTCGGGGGGACAAGGCCCGCCCTGCCCTAAAATACCGGATTGTGGACGGTTTTGGCTTGGCCGGGGCGCGCTATCGCGACGTCGGCGTCGGCGAGCGCGGCAGCATCTGCTTGACCTCGACCGCGATGCGGTTGCGGTCGACCAGCACCACCCCATTTGCGATCGGCAGATTGTTGGCGAGCACCTTGACGTCGTCGGCCTCGGTGGCGTCCAGCTCGATGATGGCGCCGCGGGACAGGCGCAGAACCTGGTGGATGGGCATGGAGCAGGTGCCGAGAACGACCATCAGGTCGACTGTCACTTTATCGAGGGTTGACACTGCAGGACCACCGAAGTCACGACTGGATTTTCGTTGCCCAGACATCACCATGTTGTGGTTAGCCAATGGTTAACAGCCGCGAAACACTCGACCTGACCACCTTTGCTGGCCCCCCCGGCAACGCCGTGGCGTGGCGCATCTCCGATTCGCTGATCGACTACGCCCAGGCCACCGAGTTCATGGAGGCGCGGGCGGCCGCGATCGCCGCTCACGAGGCCGCGGAGATGGTCTGGCTGCTCGAGCACCCGCCGGTCTACACCTCCGGTACGTCGGGCAAGGCCGAAGACCTGCGCGATCCGCGCTTTCCGCTGGTGCCGACCGGGCGCGGCGGCCAGGTCACCTATCATGGGCCCGGCCAGCGGGTGGCCTATGTCATGCTCGACCTCAAGCGGCGCCGGCCGGATGTGCGAGCCTATGTCGCGGCGCTCGAGGAGACCATCATCCGCACCCTCGATGCCTTCAACGTGCGCGGCGAGCGGCGCGAGGATCGCGTCGGCGTCTGGGTCAAACGGCCCGACAAGGGCGAGGGCCATGAGGACAAGATCGCCGCGATCGGCGTGCGGCTGAAGCGCTGGGTCACCTTTCACGGCATCGCCATCAATGTCGAGCCGGACCTGTCGCACTTTCAGGCCATCGTGCCCTGCGGCGTGACCGATCCGCGCTACGGCGTCACCAGCCTGGTTGATCTCGGCCTGCCGGTGACGCTCGCCGATGTCGACATCGCGTTCCGGCAGGCGTTCGAGAGCGTCTTCGGCGCCGTCAGCGTCGCGCAGCCGGAGACGGCATGAGCTCACGCGCCGCCCTGCTGCGGCGGCACGTCGAGCTTCGCCGCGACATAGCGGCGCTCCTGGCTCAAGCCACCGAAGCCGTAGGCATCCGCCTTGACCTCGTCGACATGAAGGTAGGTCTCGTGATGCAGCGGGCCGATCAGCTCGGCCATGCGCGCGAACACCGCGGCCAGATAGGCGGCCTTCTCGTCCTTGGTGTTGGTGCCCTCGCTGACGTGAACGTCGATCCAGTAGCTGGCAAGCCCCTGCTCCGCCAGCGAGGCGCCGCCGGCGAACCAGTCCGCGGCATCCGCTTCCGAGACGATGACGGCGGTGACCTTGGGATCCTTGCGCAGGATCCGCGCCGTCAATTCGGTGACGGCGTCCGCGATGGCCTTTTTCAGCGACGGCGAGCGGCGCTGGCTGGCATAGACGATGTTGATCAACGGCATGGTTGGCTCCCGGTATCCAGCGCGTGACTGCGCCTCGACAGCAAAGCTAGCCGCGCGCCTGTCATTTTGGTATCTTATCGGGATGGATATCAATGATAACGATCGCATATGACAGCCACGCTCGACATCGCGACCGTCCGCGCCTTTCTGCTGGTGAGCGAGCTGCACAGCTTCACCCGGGCGGCCGAGACGCTCGGCACCACGCAGGCCGCGGTCAGCCTGAAGCTGCAGCGCCTGGAAGCGCTGCTCGGAAAGCGGCTGGTCGAGCGTTCGCCGCGCGCGGTCCGGCTCACCGCCGACGGCGCGGCCTTCGCCGAGAACGCCCGCGCGCTGGTTGCCGCACATGACCTCGCGCTGACCGGCGCTCCTCGTGCCCGGCCGCTGTTGTCGCTGGGGATCAGCGATCACGTCGCCGGCCCCGAGCTGGTGCCGATGCTCGAGCAGTTGCATGCTGCCATGGCGGACCTCGTCCTGTCGGTCAGCATCGGCTTCTCGCGCGACCTGCTCGACCGCTACGATGCCGGCAAGCTCGACGCCGTGATCGTCCGCCAGGAGGCGAGCCGCCGCGGTGGCGAGGCGTTGATCACGGACGAGTTCGGCTGGTTCGCAGCTCCCAGATTTCGTCTGCCGGCGGCCGGCACGCTGCCGCTCGCCACGCTCGCGCCGCCCTGTGGCGTGCGCAGCATCGCGGTCCGCGCGCTCGAGCGCGCCCGAATCAGCTTCAGCGAGACGTTCGTCGGCGGCGGGGTGACGGCCGTTGCGGCCGCCGCGCGGGCCGGACTTGCGATTGCGCCGCTGGCCCGCCGGATCGCACCCAGCGGACTGATCGATGTCGGAACGGATCTCGGCCTGCCCAAGCTCGGCCGCTCCAAGGTGATGCTGCATGCGAAGGCGGGCGATGCGGCCAAGCGCGCGGCCTTGCGCACGCTGGCCGCAGCATTCCGAAGCGCCGCGATCTCGAAGTAATTGACGCCCGCGGAGCCTGATGTAGCATGGATTAATAATCGGAGTTCAGGAGCAGCGGCTTGAACCGTCTCTTGACCGCAGCTGACCTCGTCAGCGCCCCAGCAAAGCCGAGCCCGGCCTCGACCGGCGCGACCGGCCTCGAACCATTGCATCGCCACGCGCTGATCCGAACCTCGAACGCCGACGTGCTGCGCGACCTCGCGGGGCGCCGGCTCGGCGCCGAGCGCGTCGACTTCAGGAACGCCGAGCGCTTCGAGGCGATCGTCAACCTGATCGAGCTCGAGACCATCGGCCTCGCGTTCGGCACCACGACCTGCGACATGGTCTGCGACCATCGCGCCGCCGATTTCATGAGAGTGCAGATCGCCCTGAAGGGACGCGCGGTCAGTTGCGCCCGCGGCGAGGCGACCGACGTCAATGAGCATCAGTTCGCAGTCGCGCCGGCCGGCGTGCCATGGCAGATGGCGTGCCAGGGTGGCCATCGGCGACTGACTCTGCGGCTCGATCCGCAGGCGCTGCGACGGCGCCTGACGGCGCTGGTCGGCGTGCAGCCGCGCGCCGACTTTACGATCGACCCTGCCATTCCGGCCGCCGATCCGCAGGCCCGCAACCTGATGCGGCTGCTGGATTTCCTGACGACCCAGCTCAACGAGCAGGATGCGGCGTTCCCCGCCGCGGTCTATCGCGAGCTGGAGGATGCGGTGCATGTCGCCTTCCTCTGCGCCAGCCGTCATCGTTTCCGCGACACGCTCCTGGATCCCTCCCCGATGCCGGATTTCGGCCTGGTCAAGCGGCTCGAGGACTATATCGAGGCGAACTGGCGCGAGCCGATCACGATCGAGCGCCTGGCGCGCGAAGCCGGCGTCAGCGCCCGCTCGATCTTCCGTCTGTTTGAGCGCGTGCGCGGCTATTCGCCGATGGCCTTTGCCAAATCGGTGCGCCTGCGGCGCGCCCACGAGATGCTGCGCTCCGGCGATCCCGACATCACGGTGGCAGCGGCCGCTGCCGCCTGCAACTTTGCCAATGCCGGACACTTCGCCCGCTACTACCGCGCCACGTTCGGCGAGCTGCCATCGGCGACGATGGCACGCGCCGAGCAATCGTGACGCTTTTTTCGACCGCTCACAGGATGGCTTCGAGCGCGCTACGCAGGCTCTGATGCCGGAACACGAAGCCGCTCGACAGCGCCTTGTTCGGCACCACGCGCTGGCCGCCGAGCAAAAGCTCCTCGGCGAAGTCGCCGCCGATCCGGCGCAGCAGGCCGGCGGGGACGCGCAGCAGCGCCGGACGCCGCAGGCAGCGCGCGAGTTCGGCGGTGAAGGCGAGATTGCGCACCGGCAGCGGCGCCGTCGCATTGACCGGCCCGGTGATGGCCTCCGTCGCGATCACATGCGCGATCAGCCGAACGAGATCGTCGCGCTCGATCCAGGACATCCATTGCAGACCGGAGCCGAATGGCCCGCCGAGGCCGAATTCGAACGGCGTCAGCATCCGCGCCAGGAAGCCGCCGTCGCGGCCGACCACGAGCCCGATCCTCAGCAGTGCGACGCGGACGCCGTGCGCTTCGGCACCGCGAGCCGCTTGCTCCCAGGCGTCGCAGAGGTCATGGCTGAAGCAGCCATGCGACTTGGCCGATTCGGTCAGCGGCTGGTCCTGCCACAGGCCGTACCAGCCGATCGCCGAACCGTTGACCAAGACCTTCGGCTTACGGTCGAGCCGCGCAATCAGGGATAAGACGGCTTCCGTCGTAGCCAGCCGGGACTGCAGGATCGTCGCGCGCCTGGCCGCGGTCCACGGCGCATTGCCGATCGGTTCACCGGCAAGATTGACGATCGCGTCGACACGGGTGTCGGACGCGAGCTGATCGAGATTGGTGATCAAGGTCAGCGGCGCCGGCAACATTGCGGCCTTGGCCGGGTCGCGGACCAGGGCGACGACGTGATGACCGGCCGCGGCGAGACCGGCCGTCAGCCGCGCGCCGATGAAGCCGGTCGCGCCGGTGATGAGGATGGTCTGCGCCGGCGGCAGCGCCGCGACCAGCCCGGCCGCATCCGGCTGCGACATCCGCGCAAGGCGCCGTGCCGCGGTGAAGTCGCGCAGGCCGCACAGGGCAGCGCCAACCGCGGCGGCAGCCGCAATCCAGCTCAGCAAGCCGGCAAAGGCCAGCACGATCGCCGAGGGCTGCATCGCCCAGCCGATCAGCAGCGGCACCAGCAGCATGAGGATCGCGCCGTAGTTGATGGCGAGCAGCGTGTGATTCACGCGTTCGCTCGGCGGCAGCTTGCGCGTCAGATCCTCCTCGACGAAATCGGTCAGGGTGATGCCGATCTCGGCCACGAGCACCGCGAGCACGAGGATTGCGAACAATCCATGCACCTCGCACCAGCCGATGACGGCGAACAGCAGCGCATAGAGCATATTGCGGACGCCGTGCAGCTTGAGCTCGCCCAGCTGCGACGGGCGCCAGGCCAGGCGCTCGGTGAACTCATGGTGATAGACGGTGTCGAACACGCCCATCACGATCTGAAGCGCAATCAGGGACCAGAGCAGCGGCGTCATGGTGCGGACTCCCGGAACATTGCGCTCTGGCGGATGATGCGCCCGAAGCGCGGATGGATGATCTCGAGCGAGAAGCGAAAGACGCCGCTGCCGAGATCTGAATGGGTGACGGTGAGGTCGCCGGGCGTGAGCCATGCCGGCAGCGCCCAGCGCCGGCCCGCGAAGTCGAACGTGTAGCCGGCGCTATGGAAATGAAGCGCGCCATCGGCGACGCCGACGCGCAGGCTCATGCTAAGGCCCCAGCCGAGATATTCCTCGAGCCCCGTCGGACCGGCGAAGCGCTTGGCGGAATGGATCACCTGCGGGAAGCCATGCGGGCGTCCGCAGATGCGCGTCCAGATCTGGCCGCCTCTCGCCGCGTCCTCCGTCACCGCGACGATCATCGGCACACCGATGTCTGCGTGCGTCGGCAGCGGCCCGCCGATCAGCCGCGCCAGATGCGCGAACCAGAAGCCGGCACGACTGATCTCGGCCTGATCGACCTCGCCGACATAGACGACGGTCGCGCCGTCGGCGAGTTTCTTGGAGAAGCGGCGCCAGATCGACACCGGCAGCCGCCCCCAATCCTCGGCGGACAACAGCGCACGAAACCTGTGATCGTCATGAAGCCGGGCGTTGGAGGGCGTTGAAAGTCCGAGATGTCCCATGGTCACCATGACGCCCTCCGCTCATCTACGACCTTGATCTTCCCGACGGCAGCAGATTTGCGATCTTCTCGCCGAGCTTGATCAGCGCGACGAGACGCGGCCGCGGCACCTTCAGCATCTGCACGTACCAGCGGTCGACCAGCTCGGTGAACGCCAGCATGTCTTTCAGCCGCCTGGCTGCGACCGTGCTGATCGCGGGATCGCCGGTCGCTTCCGCGACGCAGGCGCGCAGCGCAGCGATCGCGGGATCGATCTCGCGCTCCTTGCGGCCGGCCGCGATCCGCTGTGCGACCTCCCAGATGTCGGTCTCGGCCTCGAAATGATCGCGGCGGTCGCCGAGGATCGGCACGCGCCGGATCAAGCCCCAGGCGAGCAGCTCCTTCAGCGAGTTCGAGACATTGGAGCGGGCCATGCCGAGCGTGTCGGCGATGTCCTCCGCCGTCATCGGCTTCTCGGCGAGGTACAGCAGCCCGTGGATCTGGCTCACCGAGCGGTTCACGCCCCACCGGTCGCCCATGTCGCCCCAGTTGAGGATGAAACGCTCGACGGCGGGCGGAAGTTTTCGATGACCTGTAAATTCTGTCATGACAGAAATATCTGACGTACGAGGATGAATGTCAAGAGACCCGCTCTTGAACCGGGCTGGGGGCTGGCCCGACGGATGTTACGGCGCCCATTTTGCGCCTGCCGACCGCCCGGTTCCCCGCCTGCCCCCTCTGCAACAGGAGCAAGCCATGACGGCATCCGACAAGGCGTTCACTGGATCGATCCCACAGATCTACGATCAACTGATGGTCCCCTTGATCTTCGTGCCCTATGCGCTGGACCTCGCGCGGCGCATCGCGGCGTACCTGCCGCGCGACGTGCTGGAGACGGCGGCGGGCACCGGCGTGGTTACGCGGGCCCTGCATGCTCAACTGCCGCCGGAGGTCCGGATCACCGCCACCGACCTCAACGAGCCGATGCTCGCGCAGGCGAAGACCCATCTCGCCGCTGCGGACCGCATCGCATTTCATCAAGCCGATGCGCTGGCCCTGCCCTTTGCCGACGCGAGCTTCGATGCCGTCGCATGTCAGTTCGGCGCGATGTTCTTCCCCGATCGCGTCAAGGGCTATGCGGAGGCCCGCCGCGTGCTCAGGCCCGGCGGACGTTTCGTCTTCAACGTCTGGGATCGGATCGAGGAGAATGAAATCCCTCACGTCGTTCACGAGACGTTGCAGCAGGTCTTCCCCGAAAGCCCGCCGCAGTTCTTCATCCGGACTCCGCACGGCTATTTCGATGCCGGGCGGATCGAGGCCGATCTGACCGCAGCGGGCTTCACCGACATCGCGATCGAGACGGTGACGCATCGCAGCCGCGCGGCATCGCCTCGGGACCCGGCCACGGCATTTTGCCAGGGCACACCGATGCGCGGCGAGATCGAAGCACGCGGCACGCCCGGCCTCGCCGCCGTGACGCAGGCGGCCGCCGACGCGCTGGCGCGCCGGTTCGGCAACGGACCGATCGAGGGCCGCATCCAGGCGCTGGTGATCTCGGCGGGGTGAGCGGCGGGCTCGCGCGCCGTGTCGTTAGAGCGTCGGCAACACGGAGAACGCCTCGCCCGGCCGGCGCGGTTTGAGCTGATCGGCCGTCGCCGGGTTTTCCATCACGGCATCGACATGCGCTGCTGGCGGTCCCTCGCGGCAGGCTGCCAACACGGCGGCAACGTCGTCCGAGGGACCCGCGAACAACGCCTCGACACTGCCATCGGTGCGGTTGCGGACCCAGCCTTCGAGGCCGTTCAGGATGGCCTGGTCCTCGACCCAGGCACGATAACCCACTCCCTGGACGCGGCCGCGCACCAAGACGTGGACGATGGCGCGATCGATCATGATCCGAGCCCCAGAAAATCGCGCAGGCGCTTCTTCACATCCGCCTCGCGCATCACGCGTGCCGTCAGCTCCGCCGACGGCAGCCCCTTGAGCTGCTTCGGCGAGGCGCCGTCGCGGAGCGCCTTCAGCGTCTCATAGACCGCCTGCGTCGCCGCGGCGATCGGCGCATGGCCCTGTAGCGCGACGCGGACACGGCGCGAGGCGAGATAGCCGAGATCGGACATCTCCTCCGGCGCGCCGCCGAGCACGATCGGCAGCGTCGTCGCCGCCGCGACCGCATCGAGTTGGTCGCGCGCGGTAATGCCGGTGAAGAACAGGCCGTCGACGCCGCAGGCCTCATACGCCCTGGCTCGCGCGATCGCGTCGTCGAGCGAGGTGATGGAAACGGCGCCCGTCCGTCCCAGGATGGCCAGCGCGGGATCGTCGCGGCGATCGAGCGCGGCCTTCACCTTGCCGACCCCTTCGGCAAGCGAGATCAGTTGCGGCTTCGCTTCGCCGAAAGCCTGCGGCAGCAGGGTATCCTCGATGGTGAGACCCGCGGCACCGGCCGCTTCCAGTTCCTGCACCGTGCGGCGCACGTTCATCGCGTTGCCGTAGCCATGATCGGCATCGACCAGCACCGGCAGCGCGGCAGCGCGCGACATTCGCCGCATCTGCTCGGCCAACTCCGTCAGCGTGATCAGCGCGATGTCGGGGTCGCCGAGCACGGCGAGCGAAGCAGCCGAGCCGCCGAACATGCCGAGCTCGAAGCCGAGGTCCTCGGCGATCCGGATCGAAATCGCGTCGTATACCGATCCCGGATGGATGCAGCGATCGCCGGCGAGGATCGCACGGAGCGCCTCTCGACGTGCACGGAAAGTCATCCTCGCCTCCTCTCTCCCGTCATTGCGAGGAGCCAACGGGTCCGCACAAAGCGCGGCCCGATGACAGGCTCCGCGACCAGGCAATCCGGAGTCGTCTCCCGAGCCCCGGATTGCTTCCGCCTTCGCCTACAGGCTTCGGCGGACAAAGTCGCTTCGTTCGCAACGACGTCGACTTCTGAGCTTACGCAAACTCCAGGATCAGCGCGTCCACCGCGAGCGTAGCGCCGGCTGTCGCGTGGATCTTCTTCACCGTACCGTCCTGCTCGGCGCGCAGCACGTTTTGCATCTTCATGGCTTCGACCACGGCGAGCGTCTCGCCGGCCTTGACCTCCTGCCCTTCGGTCACGGCGATCGAGACCACGAGGCCGGGCATCGGGCACAGGAGCTTCTTGCCGCTATCACCTGCGGTGACGACCGGCATCAGCCGCGCCGCGGTCGCCTCGGCTTCCGTGTAGACGTAGACCGGCGCTTCGACGCCCTGATGCGCGAGCCGCACACCGTTCGCAATGAGGCGCGTCTGCACGGCGATGGCCGCGCCATCGATGGTGCCGTGCCAGACCGCATCGCCCGGTTTCCAGTCCGACACCAACTGATGCGCCGGACCGACCTTGCCGTCGGCCCCGACGAAGCGGACCGTGATCGCGCCGTTCTCCCTGGTGATGTCGAGCAGGATCTCGTCACGCCCGAGCCACACCGCGCGGCGGCCCTGTCGCTTCACAGGCCGGCCGATCATCTGCTGCGAGATCTGCCGCTTGCGCTCGCCGAGCACGTGGTCGATCGCAGCACCCACCGCCGCCAGCCGGCGCGCGATCTCGCCTTCCGGCGCACGCGCGGCAAAGCCCTTGGGAAACTCCTCGGCGATGAAGCCGGTCGACAGCCGGCCCTCGCGCCAGCGCGGATGGTTCATCAGCGCCGACAGGAACGGGATGTTGTGGCGGATGCCATCGACATAGAACGCATCGAGCGCGGTCGACTGCGCCTCGATCGCGGCAGCCCGCGACTCCGCATGGGTGACGAGCTTGGCGATCATCGGATCGTAATAGATCGAGATCTCGCCGCCCTCCTGCACGCCGGTGTCGTTGCGCACGGTGATGCCGTCAGCCTTGCTCTCGGCCGGCGGGCGATACTTCACGAGGCGGCCGATCGACGGCAGGAAGCTGCGGAACGGATCTTCCGCATAGACGCGCGATTCCACCGCCCAGCCGGTCAGCGTCACGTCCTTCTGCGCAAGCGAAAGCTTCTCGCCGGCGGCGACGCGGATCATCTGCTCGACGAGATCGATACCGGTGACGAGCTCGGTCACGGGATGCTCGACCTGCAGGCGGGTGTTCATCTCGAGGAAGTAGAAGCTCTTGTCCTGGCCGGCGACGAACTCGACGGTGCCGGCGGAGTCGTAGTTCACGGCCTTGGCGAGCGCGACCGCCTGCTCGCCCATCTTGCGCCGCGTCTCCTCATCGAGCAGCGGCGACGGCGCCTCCTCGATGACCTTCTGGTTGCGGCGCTGGATCGAGCATTCGCGCTCGCCGAGATAGATCACGTTGCCATGCTTGTCGCCGAGCACCTGGATCTCGATGTGGCGGGGATCGACGATGAACTTCTCGATGAAGACGCGATCGTCGCCGAACGAAGCCTTGGCCTCGGCCTTGGCGAGATTGAAACCCTCGGCGACCTCGGCGGTCGAACGCGCGATGCGCATGCCCTTGCCGCCGCCGCCGGCGGAGGCCTTGATCATCACGGGGTAGCCGATCTCGTCGGCGATGCGCACGGCGTGCTTGTCGTCCTCGATGACGCCGAGGAAGCCGGGCACGGTCGAGACCTTGGCCTTGGCGGCCGCCTTCTTGGATTCGATCTTGTCGCCCATGGCGGCGATGGCGCCGGGATTGGGGCCGATGAAGACAGTGCCGGCCTCGGCCAATGCCCGCGGGAAAGCCTCGCGCTCGGACAGGAAGCCGTAGCCCGGATGCACCGCCTCGGCGCCGGTCTTGCGGCAGGCCTCGACGATGCGGTCGATCAGGAGATAGCTCTCGGCGGCGGCGGGCGGGCCGATCAGCACGGCGTCATCGGCCATCTCGACATGAAGCGCATCGCGGTCGGCTTCCGAATAGACCGCAACGGTTCGGATTCCCATGCGGCGGGCGGTCTTGATGACCCGGCAGGCGATCTCGCCGCGGTTCGCGATCAGAATGGTTTTGAACATTTCTTGCTTGATACCTTTGGGCGGGCTCCCCGCTCGTGGCACAGGCGTAACACCGCGAGCTTGACCGGTTCGTCTATACCAAAATCGCCCGCGCGCAACCCGCCTCTCGTTCCGCCCCTGCCGTCCGGCGAGGCATGCCAGCCGTGTCCCCTGCCGTCAGCCGGAATAGCTGTGGAAACGTCCGCGGGCATAGGCGTGCGACACCGCCTTCATCAGCTCGCCGACCTCGGTCTCGAGGAAATCGTTCGCAACGATCAGGGCACGAATGGCCGCCCGCGGATCGCCTTCGCAGGCAGCGATGGCCTCGTCCACGGCGGCCTCCAGCGCGAGGTCTTCGCTGTCCGCGGCTTGAGCATTGGTCTTGGATTGCGATCTGGGCTGCATGCGCGATGACGGTCCTCGCTCCGGTCACGCCTTCATGTTCACTTTATGTTCTCAAGAGTCAAGGCGGATCACGCCGCCCCGATCTCTTCCTGCTGCGGCTCGGCCTGTGGCTTTTCGGGAGCCAGAGCGACAGACTCTTGCTGTGCACCCTGCCGCACCAGGCGGTGGATGAAGCCCAGCTTGCCGATGACCGGCGGCGTCAGGATGAAAGGATAGAGATCCCGCGCGCCCATCGCTCGCGCGACGCTGTTCATCGCAAAGGTGAACGGCAGCCAGGCGTTGACGATGGTGTCGAAGTCCTCCGCGACGTACGGATCGAAGGTGACGCGCGCCGTCAGCCCGCCGATCTGGTCGGCGGGCGGATCGATCTCGATACCGAACTCGGAGGCCATCTCCAGCGTATCGACGATGTGGAGGTAGTGCGCCCAGGTCTCGGCAAAATCCTCCCACGGATGTGTGGTGGCGTAGGCCGAAACGAAATTGTCCTGCCAGTCCACCGGCGGCCCCTGATCGTAATGCCGCCTCAGCGCCGCGCCGTAGTCCTGGGTATCGTCGCCGAACATGGCCCGGCATTCCTCGAGCCTGCCGGCATCGCGCACCAGCACGTCCCAGAAGTAGTGCCCGACCTCGTGGCGAAAATGACCGAGCAAGGTCCGGTACGGCTCGCCCATTTCGAGCCGGCGCCGCTCGCGCTCGAAATCGTCGGCCTCGGCCAGAGCGATGGTGATGAGGCCGTTGTCGTGGCCGGTCAGGACCTTCTGCTGACCGGCGGGGTCATCGGCAAGGAAGTTGAAGATCAACCCGTGCCCGGGATCCTCGATCCGTGTCTTCACAGGGAGTTTCCAGCGGATCAGCGAATAGAACAGCCGGTGCTTGGCCACCTCCAGCTCTCGCCATCCGGCGAGTTGCGCGGGATCAGACAGATTGGGAATCGTACCGTTGTGCCGGCAGGCGCGGCAGAAGCCCGAAGTCTCGCCGATCTCGAGCAGCCAGTTGCAGGCGTCGTGCTCGGCATTGGCGCAGAAGAAGCGCCCCGTCCCGTGGTCGGCGAGCGTCCGAAAGCCCTCCTCCGCCGGCTCGATCGCCGACAGGATCTGGCGCTCCGGCATGAAGGCGAGCTGATGGCCGCAGCGCCCGCAGCTGCGATTCTCGAAATACAGGATGTTCTTGCAGGCCTGACAGACGAAGAGCTTCACAGCGTGGACCTTCGTGTTGCGGTGTTCAGGGCCTGACGACGCACGACAGTAACAGTCAGTTCCGGGAGCACGGAACTTTTTATCTGCCCTCACGTTCACGTCATGCCGGCGTTTGCCCGCCATAATCTCTGGTCAGTTTGCTTTCCTTGGTCCCAATGTCGCCACGCTTCCGAACACCCGCGATGGAATGCTCGGGCGACTGCTCGCCACATCAGTGCAGGTCAGCATGAACAGCGCGGATGCGCCCAGAGACGAAGTGAGGCCGGAGGCTGCCGCCGATGCGCTGCGCCAGCATATCGAGGAGATAGCGCGCGATCGCGATGAGGCCTATCGCGCGCTGCAGGAACGCGAGGCGGAGCTCGCGCGCATCCAGCGGATCGCCCGGGTCGGCGGCGTCGAGGTCGACCTGCGCGAAGGCTACCGCAACCGCCGCTCCCCCGAATACCTGATCATTCACGGCCTGCCGCCGGAGGCTGTCCACGAGACTCACGAAGACTGGGTCAGACGCGTGCATCCCGACGACCGCGTCAAGGCCGAGCAGGACTTCATTGCTGCAGTCAAGAGTAAGCAGGAGGACTACACCACCGAATACCGCATCATCCGTCCCAGCGACGGCGAGATCCGCTGGGTCCGCGTCATCGCCCGCATCGAGCGTGACTGGAACGGCCGCGCGATCCGTCTGGTCGGCGCGCATATCGATGTCACCGACCAGATGCTGGCGCAAGCCAAGCTGCGCGAGAGCGAGGAACGCTTCCGGCTGATCGCCGACAGCGCGCCGGTGCCGATCTGGGTGACGAAGCTCGACCGCACCCGCTCCTTCGTGAATCGCGCCTATATCGATTTCCTCGGCATGTCCCCTGACGAGGCGCTGGCCTTCGACTGGCGCAAGGTGCTGCATCCCGAGGACCTTCCGCGCATCCTCGAGCAGCAGCAGTCGGGAGAGCGCTCGCTGAAGCCGTTCTTCCTCGAGGCACGCTACCGGCGCGCCGACGGGGAATGGCGCTGGCTGCGATCGGAATCGCAGCCGCGCTGGGATGCGAACGGCAAACATGTCGGTTTCATCGGCGTAGCTCACGACGTCACGGCCGCCAAGCAGGCCGAGATCGAGCTGCGCCGCATCAACGAGACCCTCGAAGAGCGGATCAGGGAGCGCACCGCCCAGCTCGAGGCCAATGAAGCGCGCATGCGCGCGATCTTCGACACCAGCAATCAGTATCAGGCCATCCTCGACGTCGAGGGCCGCGTGATGCATGCCAACCGCATCGCGGTCGCCGGCATGCGCGCCGGTGAAGTGAACGTCATCGGCCAGCCGCTCTGGGATGCGCCCTGGTTCACCCATACGCCGGGCGTGACCGAGATGCTGCGCAAGGCGTTCGCCCGCGTTCTCGCCGGCGAGAGCTTTCGGACCGAGATGCGGCTCGACTTCGCCAGCGGCCAGCGGCATTTCGAGCTTTCGATGCGGCCGCTGTTCGACCAGCATGATGTCGTGACCGGCGCGGTCGCCGAGGCGATCGACGTGACCGAGCGCATCCAGGGTGAGGAGCTGTTGCGGCAGTCGCAGAAGATGGAGGCGATCGGCCAGCTCACCGGCGGCGTCGCACACGACTTCAACAACCTGCTCACCATCATCCGCTCGGCCACCGACTTCCTGCGCCGCCGCGATCTTCCCGAGGAGCGGCGCCGGCGCTATGTCGATGCGATCTCGGAGACGGTGGAGCGCGCCTCGAAGCTGACCGCGCAGCTCCTGGCCTTCGCGCGGCGACAACCCTTGACGCCGCAGGTGTTCAATGTTGGCGAGCAGGTCGAGAGCGTCGTGCAACTGATCCGTCCTCTCGTCGGCAGCCGCATCCAGATCGAGCTCGCGGTCACGGACAGCGGGCTGTTCACCCTCGCCGACGTCGCGCAATTCCAGACCGCGCTCATCAATCTCGCCGTCAATGCGCGCGACGCCATGAACGGTGAAGGACATCTGAAGATCGGCGTGCAGCGGACCGAGAGCATCCCGGCCTTGCGTGGCCAGAGCACCCGGCCCGGTGCCTTCATCGCGATTTCGGTCGCCGACACCGGGGGCGGCATCGCGCCTCAACATCTCAACGCAATCTTCGAACCCTTCTTCACCACCAAGGAGGTCGGCAAGGGCACGGGTCTCGGCCTCAGCCAGGCGTTCGGCTTCGCCAAGCAGTCCGAAGGCGACATCGCGGTCGACAGCCGCATCGGCGACGGCGCGACCTTCACGATCTATCTGCCGCAGGCCACGGCTCCGCAATCCGGCACGGAAGCCGGCTCCGCGCGCATCGAGCCGGCGACCATCGGGCGCGGCTACCGCGTGCTCGTGGTCGAGGACAATGACGAGGTGGGGCAGTTCTCGACCGAGCTGCTCGAGGATCTCGGCTATGTGACGCGCCGCGTCGCCAATGCCGCCGATGCGCTGGCAATCCTGGCGAACGACGAATTCGCGGTCGACCTCGTGTTCTCCGACGTCATCATGCCCGGCATCAACGGCCTGGAGCTCGCCGGCATCATCCGCGACCGCTATCCCGGCCTGCCGGTGGTGCTGACATCCGGCTACAGCCACGTGCTCGCGGAGAACGCCCATCACGGCTTCGAGCTGATCAAGAAGCCCTATTCGGTGGAGTCGCTGTCGCGCATCCTGCGCAAGGCGATGGCCGAGAAGGCGCCGCTGCCGCGCTGAGTAGGTAGTGCGCGCTTCGCGCGCCCCGGAATGCCACGTGGACGGAGTGGGTCACACCGAGGGCCCTGCGGAACCAAATGGCGTACACCGCTGTTGCGATGGATCACGCGCAACGAGGCGGCATGGCGGACTTCGATAGCGGCAAGGACCTGGCCCGCGCCGGCCATGCACTCGACACCATCAATTTCTTCCTGGCCGATGTGCGTGACGGGCTCGGCCCTTATCTCGCGATCTATCTCCTGACCGAGCAGAAATGGGACGAGGCCTCGATCGGCGTCGTGATGTCGCTCGCGACGATCGCGGGCATCGTCGCGCAGACGCCCGCCGGCGCGCTGGTCGACGCCACCAGGGCAAAACGGCTGGTCATGATATCAGCCGCGATCGTCGTCACGGCCGCTTCGCTGCTGTTACCTCTCATGACCAGCTTCTGGCCGGTCGCGATCTCGCAGAGCATCGCCAATGCCGCCGGCGTGATCTTCGCGCCGGCGATCGCGGCGGTGCCGCTCGGGATCGTCGGCGCCAAAGCCTTCACCGCGCGGGTCGGCCGCAACGAGACCTTCAACCATGCCGGCAACACGGTCGGCGCCGTCATCGCCGGCGCTGCCGCCTACGCGCTCGGACCGTCGGCGGTGTTCTATCTGATGGCGGTGACGTCGGCCGGCAGCCTCATCAGCGTGCTCGCCATCCCCGAGCGCGCCATCGACCATGACGTCGCGCGCGGACTGGCGCATCAGGCGGAGGGCAATCGCCCGAAGCGGGGCGAGCAGCCCTCGGGCCTCAGCATTCTCCTGACCTGCCGTCCGCTGCTGATCTTCGCGGTCTGCGTCGCGCTGTTTCACCTCGCCAACGCCGCCATGCTGCCGCTGGTCGGCCAGAAGCTGGCGCTGCAGGACAAGAATCTCGACACCAGCCTGATGTCGGCCTGCATCGCCGCGGCCCAGCTCGTGATGGTACCGATGGCGCTGCTGGTCGGCGCCCGCGCCGACCGCTGGGGCCACAAGCGGTTCTTCCTGGCGGCGCTGCTGATCCTGCCGCTGCGCGCGGTGCTCTATACGCTATCGGACGACAAGGCGTGGCTGGTCGGCGTGCAGCTGCTGGACGGCGTCGGCGCCGGCATCTTCGGCGCGATCATGCCGGTGATCGTCGCGGACCTGATGCGCGGTACCGGACGCTTCAACATCGCCCAGGGCGCTGTGATCACAGCGCAGAGCATTGGCGCGGCGCTGTCGACCGCGCTGGCGGGCCTGGTCGTCGTCCATAGCGGCTACAACGCCGCATTCCTGGTGCTCGGCGCGGCGGCCGCGCTCGCCGTGATCGTATGCTGGCTGCTGCTTCCCGAGACCGGTGGAGCAGAGGCCGCGCACCCGAATGCGGCGCCCTCGCCCGCTATCCCCGCCGAATGATTTGCTCTATCGATCCCTGATCATGTCCCTGCACGATACCTGGCTCGCCTACGCCATCATCATTCCCGCCACCGCTGGCGTCATCATCCGCCCCTTCCGGCTGCCCGAGGCCGTGTGGGCCGTCGCCGGCGCGATCCTGCTGGTCGCGCTCGGCCTGCTGCCTGTCGCTGAAGCGCTCACCGGCATCCGCAAGGGCGTCGACGTCTATCTGTTCCTGATCGGCATGATGCTGATTGCCGAGCTGGCGCGCCGCGAGGGCCTGTTCGACTATCTGGCCGCCTATGCGGTGGAGCATGCGCGCGGCTCGCCGCAACTCCTGTTCCTGCTGGTCTATGCGGTCGGCACCCTGGTCACCGTGCTGCTCTCCAACGATGCCACCGCGATCGTGCTGACGCCGGCCGTCTATGCCGCCACCCGCGCCGCCGGCGCCTCGCCGCTGCCCTATCTGTACGTCTGCGCCTTCATCGCCAATGCCGCGAGCTTCGTGCTGCCGATCTCCAATCCGGCCAATCTGGTCGTGTTCGGCGAACGCATGCCGCATCTCACCGAATGGCTGCGCCAGTTCACCCTGCCCTCGATGGCCGCGATCGCCCTGACCTATGTCGCGCTATGGCTGACCCAGCGCCGCGCGCTCCGTGAGGAGACGCTGCGCACCGATGTCGAGAAACCGCACCTGAGCCGCGAGGGCCGGCTCGCCGCGTTCGGGATCGGCGCCATCGCAGCGGTGCTTCTGACTGCCTCGGCGCTCGACGTGCAACTCGGCCTGCCGACCTTCGTCTGTGGCGTCGTCACGGCGACCGCGATCCTGCTGGTCAGCCGGCAATCGCCTTGGCCGACCATCAAAGGTGTGTCCTGGGGCGTGCTGCCCCTGGTCGCCGGCCTGTTCGTGATGGTCGAGGGTCTGAATCGCGCCGGAGCGATCGGCCAGCTCAGCGCCTGGCTGCATCAGGGCGTGGCCGGCTCGCCCGTCGGTACGGCCTGGGCGGCCGGCCTGATCACTGCGGTGGCCGACAACATTGCCAACAATCTTCCGGTGGGACTGGTCGCCGGCTCGGTCGCCGCCAGCGACCACCTGCCGCATGAGGTCATCCGGGCCATCCTGATCGGGGTCGATCTCGGCCCGAACATCTCGGTCACAGGCTCGCTTGCCACCATCCTTTGGCTGACCGCGTTGCGGCGCGAGAAGATCGAGGTGACCGCCTGGCAGTTCCTGAAGGTCGGACTCGTCGCAACGCCGCCGGCGCTGATCGCGGCGCTGGCGGCAGCGATCTGACATCGATTGATTCGCGATGGGCACGTTGATGAGTGTGGGAGCCCCTACCGCTCCAGGGCTCCGTTGAAGAAGTCGACGAGCCCGAATGGCGCGCTGTCGCCGAGGCAGAGTTTGAGGATCATGTGCGCGCCCGCGGCCGCCGATTCGCTGCGCGGGAATAACGCCTCTTCGTAGACGGTGAGTGCCGCTTCGATGTCGCCGGCGTGGGCGGCAATCGCCTTGCCGAGCTCGGCGCCGTCGAACATCGCCAGGTTCGCGCCCTCGCCCGCCGGCGGCGCCAGGTGCGCGGCATCGCCGAGAAGCGTCACTCCAGGCACACGATCCCATCGATGGTCGTTCGGAAGCGTGTGGATCATGCGCGGGACCGGCGGGGTTTCGCCGTCGGTGATCAGCGCGGTGAGCGCGGGCGCCCATCCGTCGAACTCGGCCGCGATCCGGGCGGTCGCAGCGGCAGCGTCCGTGAAGTCGATGCCGGCGATCCACGCGGCGGAGCGGTTCAGCGCGACGTAGGCGTGAAGAACGCTTCCCGTCTCACGGTGGGCGAAGATCCCCTGTCCCGGAGCGAGCGCGAACAATGCGCCGCCGCCGACCGCCTCGGCCGCCGCGGTGTGCCGCTGGTCGGCGTCATGCAGGTAGGTCTCAATGAACGTCGTGCCGACATATTCCGGCTTGGCGGCCGACAACAGCGGCCGAACCTTCGACCAGGCGCCGTCGGCGCCGACCAGGAGGCTCGTGACCACGCTCGACCCGTCCGCGAATCTCAGTTCATGCCTGTGGTCGCCGAGGGGCACGGCGCCGGTCAGCTTCTTGCCCCACCGGATCGTCTCATCTGGAAGGGAATCGAGCAGAAGCCGCCGCAGATCGCCGCGCAACACCTCGGGGCGTCGACCGTCATCGGCCTGTGCTAGCAGCACCGTGCCATGCGGGTCGAGCACGCGCGAAGCCGCGCCGCCGTCATGGATGATCGCACGGAACGCGTCGATGAGGCCGGCGTCTGCGAGGGCACGTTGCCCGTCGTGCTCGTGAATATCGAGCTGGCCGCCTTGCGTCCGAGCTTCCGCGGACGGCTCCGCCTCATAGATCGTCGCCGGGACGCCGTGGACATGGAGGACGCGTGCGAGCGTGAGGCCACCGAGGCCCGCACCGACGATCGTGACGGGTGTCGTCATCATCTGCCTTTCAATCGGCCTGGAACACCGTTCCACAAAACCGGATTGGAACAACGTTCCAATCATGTCAAGATGATGGTCATGGCGACCAGATCAATACGGACGGAACGGCGCGCGGACGCGCTCTCGAAGGAGAAGATCGTCGAGACGGCGATCGAGATCCTGGACGCCGGCGGCGAAAGCGCTCTGACCTTCCGCGCGCTCGCGGCTCGGCTGGCAACCGGGAGCGGGGCGATCTACTGGCACGTCGCCAACAAGAGCGACTTGCTCGCAGCGGCCACCGATGACGTCATTGCCCGCGTCATGACCGGTGTCGGCGGCGATGCCGAGCCGCGACAGGCAATCCGTGCCGTTGCGCTCGGGGTGTTCGATGCGATCGACGCCCACCCGTGGGTCGGCGCCCAGCTTTTCCGTGAACCGTGGCGGTCCGCGATGCTGCAGATCGTGGAAAGCGTCGGCGGACGGCTCCAGACGCTCGGTGTCCCCGAAAGAGCCCTGTTCGATGCCGCGTCTGCGCTGGTGAACTACATCCTCGGCGTGGCCGGGCAGAACGCCGCGAACGCCCGCCTGCTGCCGCGCGAGACGGACCGCGCGGCGTTCCTCGGATCGGTCGCCGCGCAATGGGCGCAGCTCGATTCCGCCAAGTACCCGTTCGCCCATCGCGTGGCGACGGACCTGCGCGAGCACGACGACCGCGAGCAGTTTCTTGCCGGCATCGACCTCATCCTGGCCGGGATCGGAACCATCCGATAGGCAGCGACCGACTTGCAGCCCCTGCTTCGTCAGAACGCAGGGAAAGACGCAACCGGCGGGAGAAGATCGAGGTCGGCACCTTGGCAGGCTCCAACCAGCCTCCAAAGGTGCGACTCGTGACGACGCCGCCGGCGCTGGTGGCACGCCGGCGGCGGCGTTGTGGTCACGACGATCGACCTGACGATCAGGCCGCAGCTTCGTAGTTGACCGCGGTCTCAGCGATCTTGGTCAGCGTCTCGTCGGTCTTCCGCTCTTCATTCAGCGTCTGGTCGAGCAGCTTGGCGGCTTTCGGCAGGTTGAGCTTGAGGGCCCAGGCCTTCAGGGTGCCATAGCGCGACATCTCGTAGTGCTCGACCGCCTGCGCTGCAGCAAGAAGGCCGGCGTCGAGCGCCTGTGTCCCCTTGTACTCGTCCATGATCTCCTTGCCCTCGTCGATGATGCCCTCGATCGCATCGCACTTCTTGCCGCGGGCGGGCTTGCCGATCAGCTCGAAAATCTGCTCGAGCCGCTCGATCTGGCCTTCGGTCTCGTCGTGGTGCTTCTCGAACGCCGCCGCCAGCTTCTCCGACTGCGCCGCCTTGGCCATTTTCGGCAGCGTCTTCAGGATCTGCTTCTCGGCGTAGTAGATGTCCTTGAGGGTATCGAGGAAGAGCTCGTTGAGGTCTTTGTCGGCAGGCATGGTGTGCTCCTGTTGATTGTGAGCCGACAACCAGAAAGCCATACCCTAGTTCCTGCCACCGACGAGCCCGCCGCAAGAAAATCCTGTCCTGAGCGCTGCCGGCGGCCTCCGAGCCTCTTGTAACAAAACTGTCACCCGGCAAAACTAAAGCTCTTCCCTGCGGCGAGACGCCGCGATTCCGCCGAATGCCTTCAGGAGTTTTCAATGCGCCGCCCGCTCGTGCTGCTGTGCGCCGGACTGACCTTGCTGTCGTCCGGAGCCGCATTTGCGCAGAACGCCACCCCCCATAATCTCATCCTGTTCATTCCCGACGGCCTGCGTGCGCTCAAGGTGACGCCGGAGACCGCCCCGGCCATGGCCGCCGTCCGCGACAAGGGCGTCAACTTCAAGAATTCGCACTCGCTGTTTCCGACCTTCACGATGGCCAACGGCTCGGCCATGGCGACCGGCCATTATCTCGGCGACACCGGCACATTCTCGAACACGATCTTCACGGGCTACACCTCGGCGCCGGCCGGCGATACCGTCGTGCCCTTCATCGAGAACGACGCCGTGCTCGGCGACGTCGACGAGCATTTCAACGGCGACTACCTCAACGAGGACACGATCCTGAAGCTTGCCCGCAAGGCCGGTTATTCGACCGCCGCGATCGGCAAGCTCGGCCCGACCTATCTGTTCGACCACACCGGCTGCCCTTGCAAGCCCGGCGCGACCTCCTCGATCGTGATCGACGACTCCACCGGCAACAAGAATGGCGTGCCGGTGACCGACGAGGTCAAGGACGCCATGACCAAGGCCGGCCTGCCGCTGGCGACGCCGTCGCGCGGCGACAACGGAAAGGCGGGCGACGCCAAGACGCCAGGCACGACCTCGGCCAACGTCGCGCAGCAGGCCTACATGGTCGACGTCGCCACCAAGGCGGTGCTGCCGATGTTCAAGGCCCGCAACAAGCCGTTCGTTCTGGTGTTCTGGTCGCGCGACCCGGACGGCAGCCAGCACAATCACGGCGACAGCCTCAACACCATCACGCCGGGCATCAACGGCCCGACCTCGATGGCCGGCATCAGGAATGCCGACGACAATCTGGCGGCGCTGCGCAAGGCGCTCGACGATCTCGGGCTTGCCGCCTCGACCAACATCATGGTCCAGGCCGACCACGGCTTCTCGACCATCTCCAAGGAGAGCAAGACGAGCCCGTCGGCCAAGGTCGGCTACGACGACACGCCGAAGGATTTCCTGCCGATGGGCTTCCTGGCGATCGACCTCGCCAAGGCGCTCGATCTGCCGCTGTTCGATCCCAACGACAAGAACGCGGCCGTATCTGAGGGCAAGCACCCGAAGGCCGGCAACGGCGTGCTCGGCAAGGATCCTGCCAAGCCCGACCTCGTCGTCGCCACGAATGGCGGCTCCGACCTGATCTATCTGCCCAACAACGACAGGAAGCTCGCCCGCCGTACCGTCAAGGCGCTGCTGGCGCAGGACTACGTCTCCGGCATCTTCGTCGACGACAAGCTCGGCGAGATTCCCGGCACGCTGCCGCTGTCGCGGATCAACCTGCAGGGCAAGGCGGTGACGCCGCACCCGGCGATCGTGGTCAATTTCCGCTCCTACGTCGCGCCGGACTGCGACCAGCCGTCCAACTGCCAGGTCGAGGTCGCCGACACCGTGCTGCGCCAGGGCCAGGGCATGCATGGCTCGTTCGGCCGCGGCGACACCTACAACTTCATGGCGGCCATCGGACCCGACTTCAAGGCTGGCTTCGTCGATCCCCTGCCCGTCAGCAATGCCGATGTCGGCATCACCGCGGCGAAGCTGCTCGACCTCAAGGTCGCGCCGAAGGGCAAGCTGATCGGCCGCATCATGACCGAGGCGATGCCGAACGGCACAACGCCCAAGGCGACGTCGGACGTCATCAAGTCGGACCCGGCCGCCGGCGGCCTGCGGACCGTGCTGAAGCTGCAGCGCGTCGGCACCCAGCGCTATTTCGACGTCGCCGGCTTCCCCGGCCGCACCGTAGGCCTGGACGAGGAAGCGCCGAAGCAGAAGGCGGCGGCGAAGTAGTCAGGCGTTGCGACGCCCGTCCAAGACCAAAAGACTTAGTGCCCCGTGAAAGCGGGGCATTCTTGTTTGCTAGGTCAAAGGCTCCTTCCGCCTTGCAAATTCGCATTGGCACTAGACGACCGTTTCCAAAGTCCTGGCCATATTGATATGGACGTGCAGACCCCCGCTGTCATCGTCCGCGAAGGCGGACGATCCAGTACGCCGTGACGTCTCGGTTCAATATCTTCTGCCGCGGACTACTGGATGCTCCACCTTCGCGGAGCATGACAGCCGTGGAGACGGCGAGAGCTCAACCCAGCAACCACCGTCGGTTCTAAGGAAACACTCGTCTAGCCAGACGCACGGACAGCTATCGTGGTCCGCATGCGCTGCAGTCTGAGCGCAACGAACGAGAAGCCGATCATCAGTCCCGCTGCGAGCGCGCCGGCCGCAGCAAATAGGAAGTACTCCGGAATCATGAGCATCTCGATTGCATAATCATAGTGCTGGCGACTCGCAGTTGCCGTGATGATGTCCCATTCGCGATGCACGGCCGCGACAAAGCTGCCGAGATAGCCGCCCGCGGCCCCGGTCCAGACAAACGCGATCGTGTTGAGCCGATAGAGCCACGCCAGACAAATGGCGACAGACATGATCGCAATCACGATCGCGATGTAGGGCTGCCATTCGAACCCGGATGTCCACTCGAGCATGAGGTATGTCGCCAGGGCAGCAGCAGCGAGCGACAGCAACATTAGCACCACCGAGTGCAAACTCCGCAAACGATCGATGAGACCTCGATCGTTCGAGGTCTGTAAGCCCCAGCGCGCCAGAATAAGCCTCACCTGTGCGGCGCAAATCCCTCCTAAGATTTCCAGCACAAGATCGCCAGAGAACGCGAAGTCCCGCGCGACCGCGAACC
This sequence comes from Bradyrhizobium sp. SZCCHNS30572, assembly GCF_032484415.1. Classification (NCBI taxonomy): domain Bacteria; kingdom Pseudomonadati; phylum Pseudomonadota; class Alphaproteobacteria; order Hyphomicrobiales; family Nitrobacteraceae; genus Bradyrhizobium; species Bradyrhizobium sp. SZCCHNS30572. The sequence continues at coordinate 49,666 of NZ_JAUESY010000013.1, forward strand.
AGGCTCCCTTGAGATTCCACAACAGCCATAGTTGGAACAGGATCGGCGCGAACGCGCTCAGGAGCACCCGCGGAACGTAACGCCTGTTCCAGATGTAGGGCAGCGCACATACGAAGCCAAAAAGCCAAGCTTCGAGGCTTCGGATCACGATCTCCACGATATCCCCCGATCTGCGCAATCACGGCAGGTGCACCGGCGCCAGCGGAGTATTTCAATGCCACCGGTCCGCCTCGTCAAGCAGCGGGTCTGCGCCTACAGGAGCCGACGCACGCCACGCATACGCCGAAAAGAAAAGAGCGCGATGATGTCATCGCGCTCCTCGAACTCGGTCTCGTGGATGAGGCGTGCTGCGCTTACATCCCGATGTCGATCATCGACGGCAGTTGCGCCAGCGGCAGCACGGTGACGCCGACGAGCGTCGCGACCATGGCTCTCAGGACGCGGTTGCCCTGGCGCTTGCCGCGCATCTGCTTGGCGACCCATTCCAGCACGTCGGTGCGGACGCCGCGCGCATTGGCCGGCGCCCAGCTCGCGATGTCGGTCTCGGCGGCCAGCGCGACGCTGCGCGGCGGCACCGGCAGGCCGGATGCGGAGGCGGTGTGATGCGCAATCGCCTTGGCGAGCAGGTCCTCGAACCGGCCGTTATCGTTGCGTTCGGTCGCGGCCTGGTCGATCGCGAACAGGGCCTCGGCTTCGGCACGGCTCACCGGGGCATCGTTCACCGCAGCGGCGGTGAGGATGCGCACGCACCAGGCGACGTCGTCGGCATCGAGCACCCGGGAGAAATGCACGCGTCCCGCGGTGGTCGGACCCTCACCGGTGATCACGCCGTCGCGCACGATGCCGAGCGCGAAAGCAGCGGTCTCACAGGAGGACGGTTCGAGACCATCGATGCCGATGGTTTTTGGTGCAGAGGTAGCCATGTTCTCTTCTCAGTTGCTGTGTTGACCCACCTTGTCGGCGCGCGTCTGAACGAGTGGTTAACGGTTCGAAACGCTGCTGTGGGTTTTTGTATCGGTTGCCGATTTGCCGCAGTGACCTCGATCACGGTTCAATGCCGAGGGCCGTCAGGGGGCGGCGTGTTGCGACCGCCAGATGGCGAAATCTGGGCAACCGGTCGTCTCACGGATGTTTCGTCGCAGCCCGGGAACTCAAAAGAAGTTGTTGGCTCCGTGAGTTCCAGAGAAATCTTTTTCTCTTTCTCGTGAGACAGTTCCCTTGAGGAGCAGTATTTCCTATAGTGTTTAGAAGAATTTATTTCCGCCACTGCAATGAATTGAGGACTGCCATGGCTCTCCAGATCGGCTCCACTGCCCCGGACTTCGAGGCGCAAACCACCGAAGGCAAGATCAAATTCCACGACTGGATCGGCGACAGCTGGGCCCTCTTGTTCTCGCATCCGAAGGATTTCACCCCGGTCTGCACCACCGAGCTCGGCGCGCTGGCGCGGCTGAAACCGGAGTTCGACAAGCGCGGCGTCAAGCTGATGGGCCTGTCGGTCGACCCGGTGGAGAACCACGCCAAGTGGTCCGAGGACATTCGCGAGACGCAGGGTGCCGCGCCGAACTACCCGATGATCGGCGACACCGACTACAACGTCTCCAAGCTCTACGACATGCTGCCGGCGGCGATCTCCGGGGATCCGTCCAAGCGCAGCGCGGCCGACAACCAGACCGTCCGCAACGTCTTCATCATCGGGCCCGACAAGAAGATCAAGCTGATCCTGGTCTACCCGATGACCACCGGGCGCAACTTCCAGGAAATTCTCCGCGTCATCGACTCGCTGCAGCTCACCTCCAAGCATCGCGTCGCCACCCCCGCCGACTGGAAGCAGGGTGAGGACGTCATCATCGCCGGCTCGGTGTCCGACGACGAGGCCAAGACGATCTATCCGAACGGCTGGAAGGCGCCGAAGCCGTATCTGCGCGTGGTGCCGCAGCCGAAGTGACGGCGGCAAACGACGTTTAACGACGTCATCCCGGGACGCCTCGCAGAGGCGGACCCGGGATCTCGATAGACTGGGCTCGAACTCTGAGCGCTTCGGGCCAACGCCACTTCAGCCCCGTGGCGTCGCCCAGTCCGCGATCAGCAGCCCGAGTGTCGCCGACACCGCAGTGACGAACACGCCCCAGCTGATGTCGACCGCCACCACCGCCCAGGTCCATTGCTTGAGCATCGCCAGCGACGTCAGCTCGAAGGTCGCGTAGCAGAACAGCCCGAACAGCGCGCCGTAGAGCAAGGTCGAGCGCCATGTCGCGTCGGCCGTCCCGCTGACGAAGATCAGCACGCCCACGACATAGAGCAGATAGAACAGCACCGCCGGCACGGGGCGGATCTCGCCCAGCATCTCGCCGACCTGCGACTGGAAGAAGCCCCTGGCGACGACGCTCAGGAACGGGATGTCGAAGCCGAGCAGCACGGCCAGTGTCGCGAAATACAGAACGGCGTACCGGCTCATGCGCGGCTCCTCCCTGGTAGCTCACCTGCCGATAACGCGGAGCGACGGCAGCCCCCGCCCGGGCCGGGCCGATCAGCCGCGGCGCTTGGCCTTGGCCTTCTTTCCACCCGGCGCCTTGGTCCGCGAGGGTCTGTCTGAATACGTCTGTCCGCCGTGGCTGGACTTGTCGCGATGCTGCTTTTTGTTCGCGAACGCCGGCTGTTGGCCGGGTTTCGCCGGCCCCTCGCGATGCGGCTTGCCGCGCGGCTTGGCGTCCCTGCCCCCGCGCGGCTCATCGCGCTGCAGCGGATGGTAGGCCGTCTCGTCCGCCTCGCGCCGCGGCGGCCGCTTGTCGGCGCGCGGCTTGTCCGGTGACGCCTGCCCCGAGGGCGCGCCCGCCAGCGGCTCGATCCGGATATTGTCCTCCTTGTCGGGACGGCGGATGTTCGCAGTGAAAGCGTCGGCGACCCGCGCGGCGATCTCGAACTCGGTCGTCGTGTCCTGGATCTTGATGGCGCCGATGTCGTGCTTGTCGATGCCGCCGCGGCGGCAGATCATCGGCAGCAGCCAGCGCGCTTCCGCATTCTTCCTGCGCCCGATCGCCGCCCGGAACCAGACGCTCGGCTCGCCCATGCCGTGGCGCGCCGACGGCTTTCCTGTCTTCGTTCGGGGCGCCGGCGGCCGCTCCTCGCCGCGCGCCGGCCTGGCGGTGTCGCGACCGCGATCCTCCCGCGCACGGCCGCGATCCTGGCCCGGATCCAGAATGTCCTCGGGTGACGGCAGCCGCGCGCGATAGAGCCGCGCCAATGCGGCGGCGATGTCCTCGGCCGACCGCTCCGCCAGCAGCGCCTGCGCGAGCGCCAGATCCTCCGCCGTCGTCTCCTCGGTGAACACCTGGTCGTGGAGCATGCGCTCCTGATCGAGCTTGCGGATCTCATCAGCTTGCGGCGCCGCGCCCCACGCGGCCTCGATGCCGGCGAGGTTCAGCAGCGTTTCCGCCCGCCGCCGCCGCGCCGGCGGCACCAGCAGCACGCTCACGCCCTTGCGGCCGGCGCGGCCGGTGCGGCCCGAGCGATGCTGCATCACCTCGGGATCGTTCGGCAGCTCGGCGTGGACCACGAGGTCGAGCTTGGCGAGATCGATGCCGCGTGCTGCGACGTCGGTTGCCACGCACACCCGCGCGCGCCCGTCGCGCAGCGACTGCAGCGCCGTGGTTCGCTCGTTCTGGGTCAGCTCACCCGACAGCGCGACGACGGAAAAGCCGCGTTCCAGCAACGCCGCCTGCAGATGGCGCACCTTCTCGCGGGTGTTGCAGAATACGATCGCGCTCGGCGACTCGTAGAAGCGCAGCACGTTGACGACCGCGTGCTCGACATCGTCGGCGGCGATGCGGATGGCGCGGTACTCGATGTCGGCATGCCCGCCTTCGTCGCCCTCGACCTCGATCCGGAACGCGTCGTCCTGATACTGCTTCGCCAGCGCCACGATGCCGCGCGGGAAGGTCGCCGAGAACAGCAGGGTCCGGCGCGTTTCCGGCGTGGTCTCGAGGATGAACTCGAGGTCCTCGCGAAAGCCGAGATTGAGCATCTCGTCGGCCTCGTCGAGCACCACGGCCTTCAATTCCGAGATGTCGAGACGCCCGCGCCGCAGATGGTCGCACAGCCGCCCGGGCGTGCCGACCACGATATGGGCGCCCGCCTCGAGCTCGCGCTGCTCGCGGCGCGGATCCATGCCGCCGACGCAGGAGACGACGCGCGCGCCGGCGTGCTGATAGAGCCATGCGAGCTCGCGCTGCACCTGCAAGGCAAGCTCGCGCGTCGGCGCCACGATCAGCGCCAGCGGCGCGGTCGCCCGCGCAAACCGCTCGGCCTCGCCGAGCAGGTTCTTCGCAAGCGCCAGCCCATAGGCCACGGTCTTGCCCGAGCCGGTCTGCGCCGAAACCAGCAGGTCACGGTCGACGGCGTCATGTGCAAGCACGGCGAGCTGTACGGGCGTCGGAGTCTCATAACTGCGCTCGGCCAGGGCGCGGGCGAGCGGCGGATTCGTCGTGGGAAAGGACAAGTGACGGGAAACCTCGTTTCGATCCGGCTGCTTTACGCCATGCCGCGCCGGAACACGAGGGCCGTGAACGGTCAAATGCCGTCCTGCTCAGTGCGCCCAGCCCGCCCGGACGACACCGATGGTCGACGGCCGCGCGGCCGGGAAGGCGAGACGCGCGGCCACTGCCCCGCCAGGTCTCGGCTACTCGTCGCTCCACGGCCAATGCCAGTGATGCCAGCCCCAGTTGCGCGGACCGCTGGCGTCCATGGCCGCCTTCTGCTTGTCATCGAGCGAGTCGTAAAGCGCCTGAAACGCCGGGCGGACGATCTTGATCGCCTGCTGCATCGTGTCGAGGCGCTGTTCCGCCAGTGCGAGGCGGTCGGTCGCCTTGACCGGCGGCGTCGCCGGGCAGTCCTTCGTGATCAGCTCCGCGGCCTTTGCCGATGCCGCCTTGAGATCATCGAGCCGCGCCCGCTGCGTGTCGTTCGGCTTGATGGCGGCCTCGATCTGCGACATCCGCCATTCGGCAAATCCGGCCATGCGGGGATTGCACAGGAAGCCGAAGCCCCGACCGCCCATCATCCCCGGCCCCATCATCATGCCGGGGCCCCACCCTGGTCCGCCCGCGCCCGGCTGGGCAAAGGCCGGCGCGGCGGTGACGGTCACGATTGCGGCCGCGAAGACCAGCGCGCGTGGATCTAATCGCATGGCAGAACTCCTTGACGTGGCACCGATGAGTTTGCGCAAACTAAGCGCGCGGCGAGCTTTGGTGCTTGAGCGAGATCAACGGATCACTGCAGAGCCATGGCGAATTGAGGAGATGACAACGATACGCAGCTATCGCTGGATATGGACATCGGCGGTCGCATCGGGCTGCGGGACGCTGGCGCATATCGGCCTGATGGAGCTCAAGAGCGGGCTTCACCTGTTGCCGCAATTCGATCCCGCCACGGCGCTTCTCGACACGCTCTCGCCCCTGTTCGCCCGAGCGATGCATGATGGGGCGCCGCTGTGGTTGCTCTCGCAGCTCAACGGAGCCTTCCTGATCGGCCTGCTGTTCGGGCGCTTCTTCCACCGCCTGCCCGGCGGCAGCGGTGTCGCCAAAGGCTTCCTGCTCGGGCTCGCCGGCTGGTTGCTGCTCGGAATCGGGTTGTTTCCCGCCATCGGCCTTGGACCGTTCGCAACGTCGCTCGGCCTGGGCGCCGGCCCGGCGCTGTTTTCGCTGGCGATGGTCGAGGCGTATAGCGTCGTGCTGGGCGCCGTGTATGCGGCCCTGCAGAGACCGGATCAGAAGATCGAGCCTGGCCGCGGAGACAGCAATCACGCCTGACCGCCGCCGGGAGGTCGGCCGCCCCATTTCGAAAAGGCCGAATTTTTTTCTTTCGTTTTCTCGTAAATCGTGTATGATCCGCGTCGTCCTGCCCCATGCAGAGGGACGTACGCGTCGTCACGAACGTCGGTGCGGGATGCGGTGGCCGCGAACCATGCCGGACGCGCGTTTCGCGCAGACGACCGGCATGATCGCGGACGTGAAGTCGCAGCGTCCTGACACCCCGAAGCTGGTGTCACGTTCGCGACGGCGCTAACGCGCCGCGCGGATCATGGTGGCCAACACGCCCGGCGCACCAGGGAGACTGCGTATAAGCGTGAAGACATCGCGCAGGGAATGCCGGTTGATCGGCTTTGCCTGTGGTACCTGCCGCCTGCATTTTTTTCGCAGGCGGGCCATGGGTGAGGCCTTCACCCGGCATTCCGTGCGCCCTCTCGTTTTGCAGAGGGTGAGCATGCAGCAGAACTCGGGCTGATCATGCCGCGGGAATGCGAGGTCATGTCTTGAGACGCTTGCGCAGATCTCTGTTGTCGTCCCGGGCACCGTCCGTGATCCAGGGCCTGACGGAGGACGGTCTCGGCTACATCGCGCGCGTGACCGCCCCCTACCTCGTCATCATGATCGGCTTCGTGCTTCTGCTCACGCTGTTTCCGGGCATCGTGACCATCCTGCCACGATTGCGCTACGGGTGAGCAGCCGTGTCAGGCCGCGCGCATGCCGTCGAGGAACTTCTGCACCTCGGCCTTCAGCCGAAGGCTCTCGCCGGACAGCGCCCGGGCCGAGGCGAACATCCGGTTGGAGCTTTCGCCGGTCTCGCCTGCCCCGCGCGCCGCGCTGCGGATGTTCTCGACGACCTCTGCGGTGCCGGTTGCGGCCGAGCGGACGCTCTGGGTGATGTTCTGCGTAGCGGCGCGCTGCTGTTCGACGGCGGCGGAGATCGAGGCGGCGATCCCGTTGATGCGCTCGATGGTCGAGCCGATTGCCTTGATGGCGTCGACCGATTCCTGGGTCACGGTCTGCATGTTGGCGATCTGGCTGGAGATCTCCTCCGTCGCCTTGGCGGTCTGGCCGGCCAGGGTCTTGACCTCCTGAGCGACCACCGCGAAGCCGCGGCCGGCATCACCAGCACGGGCGGCCTCGATGGTGGCGTTGAGCGCCAGCAGGTTGGTCTGCTCGGCGATCGAGGTGATCAGCTTGACGACGTCGCCGATGCGGTTGCCGGCGTCGGACAGCTCCTTGATGCGCTGGTCGGTCGCGGTCGCCTGGTTGACCGCCTCGGCGGCGATGGCGTTGGACTCCTGCACGCGGCGGATGATCTCGGCGATCGAGCCGGACAGCTCGTCCGATGCAGCAGCCGCAGTGCGGACGTGCTCGGATGCGGTCTCCGACGCGCCGGCCGAGTGGCCGGACAGGTCGGCGGTGGTGCGCGCCGTCTGGGTGAGCTGGCGCGCCTCGCGCTCGAACTCGCCCGACGAGGTCAAGACGTTCTCGATGATGCCGCCGATGCTGGCCTGGAACGAATCGACGAAACGCTGCAGCTCGGCCTTGCGCTGCTCGACAGCCGCTGCGGCCGCAGCGGTCTGCTCCTCGCGCATCCGGCGCCGCTCGCTCGCGGCACTGCGGAACACGACCAGGCTGCGGGCGATTTCACCGATCTCGTCGCTGCGGTCATCGGACTTGATCGCAACGTCCTCGCGGCCCTCGGCGATGGCGGTGAGCGCGTCGGTCACCGCGGCGAGAGGCTTGGTGACGCGGCGAACCGCCAGCATGGTCAAGCCGAGCACCAGCAGCGCGGCGATCGCAGCGGCGACGACCATGGTCCGCATCGCCTGCGACAGCATGGCGTCGAGCTCGGCCATGGGCACGCCGACATAGAGAATGCCGATCACCTTTCCAGCCGGATTGGTGACAGGAAAATAAGCGGTCATGAACGACTTGCCGAACAGCGTCGCGGGGCCCTTGTAGGCCTCGCCGCGGCGCAGCAGCGCCTGCGCCGGATGATCCGCGGCAAGCTGGGTGCCCACGGCGCGGTCGCCATTCTCCTTCTTCACATTGGTCGAGCGGCGGACGAACTGGCCGCTGTCATCAACCACGAACAGCGTGGCGCTGCCGCCGACATAGGACACCGCGCGATCGACGATCGCGTGATCCTTGATCTCGGGAATCGCCGGAATCTCGATGCGCGTAACGACGCCGTTCTGCACGCTGACTTTCGCGTCGCCGAACGTTTCGGTGAACGTCAGCGCGAAGGTGCGCAGATTGCCTTCGATGTCGCGTTTGGCGCGATCCGTGAAATCGGAGGACAGCGACCAGTACGCCGCGCCGACCACGAGAGCTGTGTTCAGGGCGATCACGACAACGGCGCCAATCAGCGCCTTGGTGCCGAGCTTCAATTTGACGGACACGAGATAAACCTTCCAGGGGAACTGCAACTGAATCTCAAACTGCCCGTAGTTGGTTTCAAAGCGGTTATTTTCCGGAGCGTAGAATACCGGAACTCTCGATAAAAACGGCAATAAGATACCCTGATCATGTCCTCCTCCCCCATCATCGTATGGTTTCGCGAGAGCCTGCGGCTGTCTGACCACCCCGCGTTGCATGAAGCAGCGAAGTCGGGCACTCGGATCGTTTGTAGTTACGTCCACGATCAGGAAAGCCCTGGGTTGCGTCCGCTCGGCGGCGCGGCGCGCTGGTGGCTCGCGCAATCGTTGCGTGCACTCCAGGCCGAACTACATGCGCTCGGCGCCGAGCTCGTGATCCGGCGCGGCTCAGCGGCCAAGGTGCTCGGCGAGCTGGCGCGCCAAACCAGGGCCAGCGCGGTGTATTGGAACGACGTCGCGCAGGCCGGCCCCCGCGCCGTGGCTGCCGGCGTCGAAGCAGCACTCGCCGAGATCGGCGTCTCTTCACGCGTGTTTCCCGATGACCTTCTGGTCGATCCGGCCGAGTTGCGCGGCAAGGATGGGCGCGGCCCGCGCGTGTTCACACCGTTCTGGAAGCGTGTGCTCGCTCTGGGTGATCCGCCGAAGCCGCTGCCGCGGCCGGCCCGGCTGTCGCACGCCCCCGGCGGCGCAAGCTTGCCGATCGGTGAGCTCGCGCTCGAGCCGCGCAAGCCCGACTGGGCCGGCGGCCTGCGGGCGTCATGGCAAGCCGGCGAGCGCGCGGCACAGGCGCGCCTCGCCAGCTTTCTCGAAACGGCCGTGCAGTCCTATGCCGCCGATCGCGACCGGCCCGACATTGAGGCGACCTCCCGGCTGTCGCCGCATCTGCGCTTCGGCGAGATCAGCCCGCGCCAAGTCTGGCATGCGGCGCGATTTGCCGCCGCCGCGCGTCCAGCTTCCGCCGCCGGCATCGACAAGTTCCTGAGTGAGCTCGGCTGGCGCGAGTTCAGCCGCCACCTGCTCTACAACAATCCCGACCTCGCAACCCGCAATCTGCAGCCGGCCTTCGATGCCTTTCCCTGGGCGCAGGATCATTCAGCGCTGCAGGCCTGGCAGCGCGGGCGAACCGGTTATCCGATCGTCGATGCCGGGATGCGCGAGCTCTGGCATACCGGGAGCATGCACAACCGCGTCCGCATGGTGGTCGCCTCGCTGCTCGTGAAGCACCTTCTGATCGACTGGCGGCTCGGCGAACAGTGGTTCTGGGACACGCTGGTCGACGCCGACCCGGGCAGCAATCCGGCAAGTTGGCAATGGGTTGCGGGATCGGGCGCCGACGCCGCGCCCTACTTCCGCGTCTTCAATCCCGTGCTGCAGGGCGAAAAATTCGATTCTCGCGGGACCTATGTCCGCCGCTGGGTGCCGGAGCTGGCGCGCCTGCCGGCCACGCTGATCCACCAGCCCTGGGCGGCGAAGCCGCTCGAGCTCGCCGAGGCCGGGGTTGAACTCGGCCGCACCTACCCGGCGCCGATCGTGGATCACAAGCCCGGGCGGGAGCGCGCGCTGGCAGCCTACGCGAGCTTGCGCACAAGTGATTAGTTGGGGTGCGCTTTGACAGCACAGAGAATCCAGCTATCGTCGCAGGGTTTCCAACAAATCGGGGGACCCGATATGGACGACACTCCACTCTCTGATCCGACCGTGACCGAGACCAGCATGCCCGCCGAGGCGCCGAAGGATCCGGTGATCACGACGGCGCCTAAGGCCCGACGAGCGGCCAAGAAGACCGCGAAGAAGACCTCCAAGAGGGCTGCACCCAAGCGTGCCGCCGCCAAGGCCAAGAAGGTCGCGACCAAGAAGTCCGCCAAGAAGACCGTGAAGAAGGCGGCCAAGAAAGCTGCGAAGAAGACGGCCAAGAAGGCCACCAAGAAAGCGGCCAAGAAGACGAAGAAGGCCAAGCGCTGATTCTGCCTGGCTCGGGACCGAAGGCGACTCGTCACCTTCGCTGATGGTCTTGGCGAAACAATCCAGTGCCCGGTAGTGGGGACGATCTGGCGCTGGATTGTTTCGTTTGTCGCCGTGCGGTTGGGAGCCGGGACCTGGCATCCGCGGCGCGACGCAGCGACCGGTGATGCCTCGCGGACGCCGGGCCGGCTTGCGATCGGATTGCCGGCAGAGGTCTGCTGGGACAGAGATTCAGTGCGGGCGGTGCCCTCACCAGACGTCGGGACAGGGGTCGACGATCTTCCAGAGCTCGATGCCGTTCTTGATCCGCTTCATCTCGGTGGTGAGCCCGCCGTTGCGCCGGATCCAGTCCTTCACCGAATCGGGGTAATAGGACATCAGCTCGGACGTCCCCTCCATGCTGGTGACCTTGATGCCGAACGTGAACGCCTTGTCGTAATAGGCCTGGTGGAAGCCGAGGCTGGCCCTCGGCGTGACGCAGATCCTGTTGAGCGGCACGAAGCCGAAGACGAGCGTGCAGGCGGAATTGCAGATGCCGTCGATGATGACGCGCTGACGCGTTTCCCTGACGTGCCTGTACTTGGCCTTGTACTCTTCGATGTAGCCACCATGGTCGCGCGTAATGTGCAAATCCGCACACGCCGGGCTAGCGGCGACCAGCAGGAGCACGACGCTTGGGATCAGGCGATTCATGGATCGGACGGCAAACCCGGTCTTTTCTGGCGCTGTCGCGACAACGGCTCGGGCCCAATGCACGACGGCACTTGCCGGACCTTGTCATGATCTTCTTAAGCACGCGGAAAAGGCCAAAATTTTGACGGGTTATCGCCTTTTGCGCACCCTTTCCGCCACTTCCGCGTTAGGCTATCAGCCAGACGGCCGGCCTTGACGTCGTTTTCCGGAGAAGAAAAGTCATGAGCAAGCTCGCATCCCTCGCCGCCGCCTTGATCGTGTCAATTGCCGCCCTGGTGCCGGCCACGTCCGAGGCGCGCAGCCATCATCGGCATCATCGCCACCACCACGGGCTGCCCTACGCCATCAGCTTTCTGCACAATTATGGCCCCGGCCCGCTGCCCGGCACCTTTGCGTTCTATGACGGTCCTTCCACCAACCACTGCTACCAGAGCTCGGCGGCCTATATCGGCCAGGACCGACGCCGGCATCCCTGCTTCTGACGCCATCCATGGACGCCCCGCCAGCTTCGGCGCACGACCGTTCATGTCCTGCGGAGGCTGGCCTTGGCCATCCAAGTCTGGTATCCCGGTGACGCGGGAGATTTGGCCCGCATCGCGCGCTCGTAGCTCAGCTGGATAGAGCATCGGATTTCGATTCCGAGGGTCGGGAGTTCGAATCTCTCCGAGCGCGCCAGTCATCACCCGACCCAGCACTCGACCCTTGAGCCCGTACCACCCGACGCTGCGGGCGGCATGTCGAGATCATCTCCGGCGACCGCCGCAGTCTCGATGCCGGGACCGACGGCCTCAAGCGGTCGTGACCTCGTGAGTGAGCCGGCCGACCTGGATCAACGGCTGCGTCGCATCGCCGACCCCACCGAAGACCTTCAGCTCGATCTCGACGCGGGCACGGCCCGACGTCGTTGGCTTCGTCGTCGCCCGCCACGTATCGATCATCTGCGCGAACGGGGCCACGAAGGGCGGCTTCACGCCCGGATCGACCGCTGACGGGGTCGGCGTCAGCAGGTTGATCGGCAGCCGTACGCGCGGGATCGACGGCTGGCCGGCCACGATCTCATAGCTGTACATGCCCTGCATCGCGACCTCGTCGCTGGTGCCGCCATTGCCGCCGGCATAGAGCCCCGCGAAGAACGTCGTCAGGCGCGCATCGAGGTCACCGGTCGCCCCCGACATCGCGTCGAGCGAGAACGCCGTGTAGTTCAGCTGCGGAACCACCGTGGACGCAAACCGCACCTCCGGCGTCTGGAACAGGAACGCCGGGTTGGTGCTGGTGGTCTTGAGATCTGCCAGCGGGAACAGCGCGAGATTGCGCTGCACGAACACCGACGCCCAGCCGCTCTGGTATAGCAGCACGTCGAGCGGAGCGATCGAAACGGTTCGGGCCGGCAACCCACGTGCCTCCTCTTCGCCAAGATAAACCGTCTTGCCGTCGACCTGACGCGCATAGACGTAGGCGATCTGCACGCCGACGGGCAGCTCTGCCGGAGGCACGGCCTGGGGCGTATAGAGCTCGGGTGCAATCGCGATCGCAGGCGCCGGAAGCGTGGTGGTGCCGTTCGAGATCGTGTTGGCCGCCGCATTCCAGCTCGCCGCCGTTCCATCGATGGTGATGTTGACGAGATTGGTGCGCGCGTGCCCGTCGCTGGTGCTGTCGAGCGTCGACAGAAACTTCACGATCACATGCGCGGGCGCCGTCGCGAGCTTGGCGGCTCCAACCGTCTCCCGCACATAGGCATCCGCGATCTGCCTGGTCTCCAGCGCAAAGGCGGCGGTCGCCTTGCGCGCGGCGGCCAGTGTCGCCGGATCCGGCTCAGCGCCATCGATGCCGACCAGATACTGGTTGAGGTCGCGCAGGATCGCCGGATAGTTGGTGACGAATTGAGCGAGCGCGGTGAACAGGTCGGGCTCGCCGCTCAACCTGGCCGAGCCGCGCAGCGTCGGCTCGGTCGGCCGGTTGAACTCCATCGTGCAGGACACTGCGTCGGCTGCCGCCTGCTGATAGAGGTAGTCGAACGAATAACCCCAGGCATTCAGCTTCGATGGATCGGTCGTGCCCTCGCCGGTGAGCTGCCGCGCCTGCTGCGCGGAGACCGTCGGCGGCGTCGGCAGATCGCGGTTGACCACGGGAATGTTGGTGACCTGCGTCCCCAGCGGATAGCTGAACGGCCCGTTGACGAAGGCGAGCCATCGCGAATCGACATAGCCGTCGATTCCGGGGACGGTACGCCGCTCGAATTCGAGATGAGTGAGCGAGAGCGTGAGCTCGAGCGGCACATAGGCCTGGTCGACGACGTTCTTGGTGGCGAACACGAAGGCCAGCCGCGAATCGTACCAGGTCTTGCTGGCGGGATCGTAGACTTCGCCGAGCGGGACGCGCGTCGGCGTCAGCGTGAAATTCTGATTGTCCGCGGCGCCCTTGATGCTGCCGCCCGGCTGACCGTAGAGGTTCGGCGGACCGGCCGGGTTGCTATCGCCTCCGCCGGTCACCTCGGTCAATCCGAACACGACGGCCGCACCGGCCCGATAGGCTGCGCCAAGCTGATTGAGCAGCTGCTGGCGCAGCTTCTCGCTGGCGGCGAATCCGGTTGAAGGATCGCCCGCGCTGGTCGACAGCACCGGCAGCGTCTTCAGGCTGATCGTATCGGCCAGCGATTCCTTGGTCGACAGCACGCTTCCCAGCGAACCGTCCTTGAGCGGATCGGTCACCCCGTCGATCCGGTCGAGGATGAACGCGTGCGGCGCGTAGTCGGCCGACAGGAACTGATCGATGGCATCCAGCGCGCTCTGGAACCATTGGTTCAGATCGACACCGTCGAGATGCAGCGTGTCGGTGTCGCCGCTGTCATAGCGCGTGATCGTCGCATCGCCGCTGGCAAGCGCCTTGGCGATCGGCTTCGGCGCGAAATAGCTCGGTGACGTGCCCAGCTTGAAATGGATGCCCTGCCCGGCCGCCTTGCCGAAGCGGACGGCCCAGAGCTGCTGAGCGCCGTCGGCCGCATCCTCACCGTCGCGGGACAGGCCCTGCCCGACCTTGAGATACCAGTCGGCGGTGACGAAGACCGTTTCGACGATCTTGCTGAACTCCGTGTAGGATACATTGCCGTCGCCGTCGGCACGCGGCAGGATCGCCGCGGCCACGCCGGTGCCGCCCTGCAACGCCGCCACCGCCGGGTCGACCAGCAGCGGATTGCGGCTGAACGTGAGCGTGACATCGAGCTCGAGGATGTTGCCGGCGGCGATCGCATTGACGTCGACCGGAAGCGACAAGGTCACAGCCGGGGCTGCGGGCGCCTGGCCGCGCGTCACGAGCTTCAGATACAGCACGCACGCGCGCACATAGCCGCGAATGATGTCCGCCTGCGCATCGCCAAGATCCACATCGGGCTTTGCCATCAGCGAATTCGACAGCCGCATCGCCACCGCGTTACCGGAGACACCCGGCACGGGAACGGCGACATCGGCGGAATAATCCTGATGCAGCTGATAGTAGATCCGGGTGTAGAGCGAGAGATCGTCGGCGGCCCGCGCCGCACCGTCCGGCCCGGCATAGGCGGCGGCGTTGAGGGACAATGCAAGCTTGAACGCGGCACCGCCCGCCGCGTCATAGCTGTAGCTGGCATTGGTATTGATCCAGGACCCCAGCCCGATCAGCTCATCGCGGTACAGCATCGACACCGCAGCCCCGTTGAGCGCGCCGCGGTACCCTTGCGGCGGCGCCTCGAACGGTGTCACCGTGGTGTTGCCGAAGATATCGCGCCATTGCAGCGCGACCTGCGCCATGGTGCCGACGCCGAGATAGGGATTGGCCGCCTTCGGCGGCAGATCCGGATCAGACGGGTCCGGCGCGGCGTTGACCAGCGCGAATTGCGCACCAATGCCGATGGACTGGCGATAGTCGAGATCGGCGATCGCGACCTGCGCCAGGCGGCCGCCGCGCGTCCGCGCCGAGCGCGCATGGCTCTCGAACGCGCTGGACTCATCGTCGTCATGGTCCTGGGGACCGAACGGCATGCCCAGCGGACTAGCCTTGTAGAAGACGTTGCCCGCGAGTCCCGCGGCCAGCGAGGTGTAGAGCTGATACATCGTCTTCTTGGCAAAGTCCGGCGCCGCTGGATCGTCCGGCGGCAGGCCGAGATTGTCGCGCGTCAACGAGAACCCGATGTTCTGCGGTGGCAACTGGTCGCGCAGGGAGAACAGCTGCGGATCGAGATCGAGCACGGCATTGACCGGGAACAGCCCGGGCGCTGCGCTGGCGCCACGGGCGATCAGGTCGACATCCAACCCGTAATAGGAGGCCATGCTGGCAAAGCTCATCCCGGGCGCGGCCGAGGAACTGACCTGATAGGCCAGCGGCGGGATGTAGAACACGGCGGCCAGCGCAACAGCGACTTGTGGATTGAAGGCGGCGATGTCCTGGCCGGTGATCGGATGGACTGCACCGGCTGAGAACAGTTTGGCGAGCTTGTCGAGCGTGGCCTGCGCGTCGATGGCCCCCCCGGTGCCGCGAACCAGATCCGCGTCGGTCAGTTGGCGCATCGCGCCCACGATCGGCACCAGCGCGCCCGCGGCGAGCGGCTTGGTCGCGTTGACCTCGGCGATCCGCCCGGGCCCGGGGCCGTAGATCGCCGCGAGCGCATCGAGCGATGCTCCCGCCGCAACCGGTGCCGTCTGGGCGGTCGAGGCGAGCGACACCGTCTGTACCAGATCGCTCTGCGGATCGACAGCGTCGGTCGTCACGAAGGCGTTGACGAAGTCGGGAAGCGTGGTGCCGAAGGACTCGCTGCCCTGCGCCGCGAACGTCACGACCATTGTCACAATGCCAGAGCCGGAGGAATCGAAGACGGCCGCCGGCAGGCCTTCCTCGCTTTCGACGTTCTCGTAGTAGAGATAGTAGCCGCCGCTGCGGACCGTGCTGAGCTCCCACATCAGGCGGATGAACTGCGCCGGCGAATTGGCAATGCCGCGCGGCGGAGCGTCCTCGGCGCTCAGCATCAGGCGCAGCGCCGCCGCAGGATTGGTCTCGGTCGACAGGTTGGTCTGGGTGATAAAGGCGAGGAAGTCGGCGTCCGCAGGCGTCACCAGCATCGGCGCGCCGGGTCCGGACTGGTTGTAGAGCAGGAAGACGGCGGAGGCGATGCCTTCGCCCAGCGCATCCATGGCGGTCAGGATGCGCTGCAGCCGCACCGCGTCCTCCGAGCTGGGTCCGACGAGCTCATAGACGAACGGCAGCGACGGCGCCGATGCCGGACCGCTCGGCAGATCGCCTGCGCCGGTGCCCTGAGCAGCCAGCGCCGCCGCGTCCGGCAGACGCTTGATCTCAATATCGAGCCGCGTGCACCAGGCCCAGCGCCCCAGGTCCGCATAGTCTGTGCGTCCGGTCGCGGGATTGCTGCGCCCGGTCTGCGGCTGGAACTTCGGCAGCAGCGCAAAGGTCGAGCGGAGATCCGGCATGACAGCGCGGATCGACTGCTCCCGCGTGGCGACCAGATTGGTCTGCGCCGGCGGCAGGCTCCATAGCGTCGGCTGCACCTGCGCGCCGGCATCGGCCGCCGCGGCCACGCCGCTGCGGTTCGTCAGAGCCAACAGGCTCGCGACGGATCCGCTCGACCAGCGCGCGTAGCCGCTGGCGGTAAACGGCCGCGGCTGACGCTCGGCGAGCGGCAGCGCCGCAAACGTCGGGCTCGGGACGAAATTGCCCGGCGCCCTGGCCCAGCTGACGACGACGTTCAGCGCGGCATAGGCCTGACTCAGATCGACGTCCATGCTGAGGTCGGTGGTGTCGTTCAGCAAGATGAAATCGAGCGGGACGCCGTGGCTCTGAGTCTCGCGTGCGAAGCCGACCTTGTAGCTCGTGGCAGAACTGGGCGTCGGGAATTGCTGGCCCGTGAGCTGATAGACGCCGTAGCCCGATTGCGTCCTCGGATAGAGGAACGCAGGCGACAGTGTCAGTCCGTCCCGGACCGGCAGCCGCAATCCATAGACCAGGAAGCGCGAGACCATGCCGGCGGTCTGCCCGACCTGGCCCGTGGCCGCGATGGCCGACCACAACGCGCCGACCGACAGGGCCTGAAGACTGCCGACCGTGAGCAGGCCGCGCTCCGCCTGCACCGAGAACAGGCCGGCGACGCCGCGATTGGCGTCCGCCACCGCAACCGCAGTGGTCTGGAACAGGTTCGCGACCGTCGACAAGGTATCGGATGACGGGCCGGAGGTCCCTGCGGTCCTGTAGGCGATCGGCCAGATCGCGAGCGGCAAGGTCGGCTGCAGCAGGCCGGCGACGCCGTAGAGCACGCTCTGTGCAGCGAGCGCGTCGATCGAGATCGCGCCGAGCTGCAGCGCGATGTCGTCGAAGCTGTCGCCCTGCCGCGTCACACAGATCTGCTCCTGGCCGTGGCTGTTGGTGAGCAGCAGGACGACGCCGCCCTGCAGCATGTGACGGGCCCGGTTGGCCACGATCAGGCGGTCCGGCGTCGTGATCCAGCGCGGCGGCAACGCCGCATCGGAATAGCGGCCGGCGATGCCTTGCAGGGTGTCCCCGCTCTGCACCACATATTCGAGGCCGTCGATATGCAGGGACAGCCCGGCCCCCAAGGCATGGTCGACATTGGGCTGTACGATATCCGCAATCGTCAAGGCGTTGCCGGCGATCCCGTTGAGCTCATCGAGAATAGCACCGATGCTGCTCGTCGGGGTCAGCGGATAGGCATAGCTCTGCAGCGCGTCGGCCGCGGCCTGGAGCAGTTGGCGCGCGATCAGCGTGAAGGTGTCGACGAACACCAGGGCCGCCATCGACTCCGCCGAGCTCGTATCGGTCTCCGCGGCAAGCCGGCGCGTTTCCTTGTTCTGGGCCTCGATGTTCGCGGCGACCTGCGCGAATATTTTGCTGACCGCGGTCGCGTAGCCGGGCGTGGCCGTGGTGTAGGTCTCGAACGCGATCGGCGAGGTCTGGCCACCGGACATGCCGGGGACCTGCAGCTTCAATCCGTCGAACACCGGAAACAGCACCGAACCGGCATCGAGCTTGGTCTTCAGCCCCGACGATTGCGCCGTCGCCGGATTGAAGATGTCGAGCGTGAAGCCGTCGGCCAGGAACTGCAGCAGGCCCTTGATCGACAGGAACGGATCGGCCGTGTCAGCGAGACGCGCGACATAGGCCTCGAGCTGGGTGAGCGTCACCGACATGGCCAGCGTCTCGGCGAGCTCGGCCGCATCCCCGCTCTCGTTCCCCAGTGCGTCGATGATCCAGGGGAAGTAGACCTCGGCCAGCACGTCGAAGGACGTCTTGGTGGCGGACGGCGCGCTCGCCGCGGCATCCGGCGCGTCCATTGCGAGCAGGAGCACGAATGCCCCCTGGTTCGAGGCTGCGTCTGTGGCTGCCTCCGGAGCAAGCACGGTGTACTGCGCGCCCGCCATCAGCGACAGCTTCGGCTTGTTGCCATCTGCGGCGGCAAGGCCCATCCGGCGAGCGGTAGCGGGCCCGAGCCGCTTCGGTCGCGGCTTCAAGCTGCGCGCCAGCCGCATGGCCGCGTCCGGTCCGCGCGCGTGAGCCCGCTGCATCAGCAGCGCGTCGGCGCGTGCCCCCTGAATCTCCCATGGCGCCGTGCTGGTCTGTCCGATCACGAAGGTCGCAGACACCTGGGCCGAGAACGACAGGCTGATGGAGATCGAGAACAGACCGAGATTGATCTTGACCTTGAGGCTGATCGTCACGCTCGCGTTGGCGACCACCGGAATCTCGCGATAGCTCTCATAGGTGAGCTGGATCGACAGCACGATCTTGACATTGACCGAGGCTGAAATGATCGCGAAATCGACGCTGCCGTACAGCAGGCCAATGATGCCGACCGTTCCCGACAGCTTGAAATAATAGTCGCTCTGCAGCGCGCTGCTGCTGGCGCGCGATGCCAGCGTGCGCGCGGGGTCATAGGGATGCCACGGCGCCACGACGCCTTCGACGATGCCGAAGACGGTGAGCGCAAAGCCCGCCTTCAGCGGCCCCTTCTCGAAATTGTAGCCCAGGCCGAGCTGCAGCCCGATGCCGAACTCGATGACCGGATCGAAAGTGCCGAGGTTGGTCTTCGGGATCTTGGTCGAGGTCGCGTTAGACAGTTTTCCGATGTAGAAGCCGCCCGCGCCCAGCACCGGCACGCCGTACACGATCACCGAGATCGAGAAGGAGCGGCGGAAATCGAGATTGTACGGGAAGCCGATGTCGATGAAGAAATCGCCGTTGGTGTAGACCTTGATCCCGAGCTGCGGCAGCGTGATCGACACCGCACCGAAATTGAGGTTGCGGATGATGTCCGGGAAGGTGAAGTCGATCTGGTAGACGCCGATGTCGTCGGTGATCTTCTTGTAGAGGATGTCGACGACGAGGTTGGCGAGCCCGCCCATCTTCTCGCCGGCGAGTGCCAGCCGCAGGCCGTAGAGATTCGGGTCGTTGAACACCAGCATGGCATCGATCGACCAGGCGCCGGCCACCTTCATCAGGCCGAGATGCCCGGCAATGAGCCAGTTGTTGGACTGGTCGTAATAGGGCAGTCCGGGCGTCCCGCCGTCGTCCGCATTGGGATCGACCGGATTCATCTTGCCCGTCGTGCTGGGGACAGACTGCAGTGCGCAGATCACCTCCTTGGTACTGTTGAAGCTGGAATGGCCGGTGATGCCGATGCGCTGCCCAAGCACCAGCAGGAACAGCTTGAACCATTCCTCGCCCCGGCCGGGCACCGACGGCAGGTTCTGCACGTCCTGCCCCTTGGCGGGATCGAGCAGATTCTTGAACGCCGGATCGTCGGCGACCAGTGGGCTCGAGCCCTCGATGGCGAGCGTCACCTTTCCGTCGGTGCCGCGACGGAAGGTCAGCGCGGTGATGCTGATGAAGCCGAGATTGATCGGGCTCGACAGCTCGTAGCTGGCCGACAGGCGCTGCGAGAAGCTCTCGCCGCTCTTGAGCGAGACGTTGACACGCAGCGCATCGAGCGAGATCTGGTTGAGCAGGTCCCATGGCGAATCCAGCGTGAAGTAAGGATTGCCGAGCGTACGCACCAGCGCCTGCACCAGCGAGCCGATGCTCCAGCCCTTGAGGCTGAACGTGACCAGCTCCTTGCCGCTCTCCCAATCCGCTCGAAAGCCCTCCCACTCGACGAACAGAATGTTGTTGGAGCCCGCCTCCGTCGTCTTGAACTCATAGCCCATCGTGAGCTTGAGGTTGATCGCCGAGTAGATCCAGGTGCCTTGCGCGAAGCCGGAGAACTGCTGCTGGGCCGGCTTCTGGCCGTCATAGCTGACGCCGAGCCGCGCCGGATCGATGCCGACGGTCTGATCGCCGAAGGCGAACGTCCAGCTGAAGCCGACGGTGATGTCGTAGCTCGTCTTCAGCTCGCCCTGCTCGGCCGGAATGGTCGCGGTGATCGCGAATTCGGAGATGATGAGGTCGCCGGGCAGGAAGCTCGGGAAACCGTAGGCGCTGCCGGGCGAAAAGAACTGGTTGATCAGGTCCGAGACCTCGAGCGGTTCCTCCAGCGAGGCGGCGAGGTCCCACCGCTTCGGCGTTTCGAACCCGTCATAGGTCACGCTGACCTTGGTGTGCAACGGGCCGACATCGAGGAAGCCTCCGACGCTCGACTTCCATTGCGTCTGCGAGGCGGTTTGCAGCGCGCCCCCTCGCGAGGTCCGGAGCATCGGCAGCGGCGCCGCCCGCAGCAGCGTCGTCGCATTGCCCCCGTCTGGCGTCTGCGTCGGAGTCTGCGCCGCGATCGAGACCGTCCCCTCTCGCACGGCAAGGATCGGCTGGTTGTTGATCTTGAGCAGATTGAGCGTGAGGCTGAAGCCGGCGTCGAACTGAAAGCTCTGCGCGCCGTAGTCGACCGCGACCGCGATGTCGCCAAGTTCGAAATCGCCGACATTCTCGACGTCGAGCACGACGGCACCGCCGGACAGTGCCGTCAGGAAGTCGCTCAGCTTCGCGGTCCCGGCGAAGGATGCGAAGAACTGCTTCGCGGAGGTGAACTGGACGGTGAACACGCCGTCGCCCTCGCCGTCGGGCCCCTTGAAGACGCTCGGCGCCAGTACGAATTCGGTCGTGAAGTCGTAGGTCTGTTGCCGCTTGGTGCCGTCGAACGGATAGGCCATCGACCATTGCAGCGCGAAGCTCGTGATCTTGAAGTCGAGCACCCCGGTCGGCGGCAGGATCTGCCAGCTCGTATCCTTCGAGCTGCCGATCTCGATCGAGACCGCCGTGATCGTCGGCGAGCGGCCGAGCGTGCCGGCAATCGAGAAGCCGTTGAGACCGACAAAGGCGAGGAACTGCTGCAGCACATCGGGAGTCGCGGCGAGATAGCCGCCATTGCCGCCCATCACCTCGATCACCGTGGCCGGCGTCAGCGGCGCGCCGCCTTCGACGACGGCAAGTGCCACCGAATAGTTGGCATCGGCGCCGGGTGTGATCTCGACGTCGAGCTGATAGGAGCCGGTGCTGCCGACGTCGAACTGCGAGGAGATCGCGAGCGTCGGCGCCTGATCTCCGGCATCCGGATCGGCGGGATCGGCCAGCACCAGCACGCCGTCGACCTCATCGGCGCCATCGGGCGCGGGAATGGTCAGAGCGAGGCTCGGATCCCTGACCGTGAACTGCGACGCGAGCTTGAACGTGCCGTCCTGGATCGCGGCCCGCAGCTGCCCCGGCGGGAACAGCACGGTCTCGCCGTTGAAGATGCCCATGTTGAGCGCGCCGCTCAGCAGCAGATCGCCGGTCGGCGCGGTGAGGCCTGGAAACAGCAGCAGGAACGGCTTGGCGACATCCGGCAGAGCGACCTTGGCAACGAAATTCTGCACCGCGCCGCCGCTCACGGCACGCCCTGCGGAGTCACCATACGGGTAGGTGCCGGTCGCCGTCGAGAACACGAAGCTGACGTTCTTCAGGGTGCCGAACTGATTGAACGGGAAGCCGCCCATGAAGGCGAAGCTGCTGGTCCAGGTCCAGTTCGATGGCGTCGCCTCGACCTGCACGATCAGTTGGTCGCCGTCCACGGTGAAGACAAGCGTGGCCTTCGCGGCCAGCGGAGCCGAGGCGCCGATGAACGGGATCGTCGCCGACTGCACCGTGAACGCCGTCCCTTCGACGGGCCCGACATCGGATTTTGCCACCGTCACCTTGAAGTCGGCCGCGGCCTTGAGGAAGAAGGCCTGGCTCAGCCAGGCGTCGTAGTCTGCGGGGACCTTCACGGCGGGATCGGCGAGGCCCGCCGTCAGGAAGGCGGCATCGAGCGCGAAGGCGGTGTCGCCGGCGGCGGCTTCGACAGCGGCACGGAGATTGTCGATAGCGCTCATCAGCCGGCGCTCCCTCAGATGTCGGCAGAGATGCCGAAGTGATCGCTGGTGTTGCGAACGCGCCCGTAATTGCTCCAGCCGGTCAGATTTCCGGCACCGCCGATCCCCGGATAGTTCGCCGCCGTCGGTGCGCCCGGCCACCCCATCGGCGGCGCGGTGAACTGGTTGGCCAAAGCGATCGCACCGGGGGGAGGATTGTCCGGCGGCGCCATGACCCCGTTCATCGGCGTGCCGGTCACCGTGTTCATGATCGTGGTCTGATAGTTGTGCATGCCGTTGTGCGGCCAGACCAGGACGTTGTCGATCGAGTAGAACGGCGCGGCGACGAAGTTCGAGCCGACATAGCCGTAGCCGGGATAAAAGCTCTGCCCCGGCCCGCCGCCGTTGGACCAGAGGAACTTGGACGCCGCCGTCTTGTCCTTGCCGCGGATATGGGTGGAGAAATAACCCTTGTACTGGTCGAGATTGACAGGAACGCCCACCGCCGTCGGACTGACGAGCAGCGTGTAGGCACCGGGACCGCCGGTGAGCGGATTATAGAGGCCCGAGGCGGTACCATTGACGGCGAACAGGTTGACGTTGAAATCGCCGCCGATCACCCGCGTCTCGTTCACGCCCAGAGCGCCGACGACGTCGTTGATCGTCGACAGCGTGGTGATGTAGTTCGCCGCCGCCGGATTGTTCGGCGGGGAATGGATGCCGAAGATGGTGAGGTCTCGCTGCACGACGCCGAGATTATCGGCCTCGGTGAACGTCGCCATGAACGGCTCGCGCAGCCCGGCAAAGGCAACAGGAGCGCCGAGCGTGGTCGTGAAGGCGATCCGCGCCGCGACGACGTCCTCGTTGAGGCCGCCATTGTGCTGGGCACCCGCAGGGATCTGGCGCACTCCGCCCAGGCCCGGAGGCACCAGCATTCCATTGACGTTGACGACACCGAGGGGCACCACCATGCCATTGTACGGCGTGGCGACGCCGCCGCCCGGCGGCACCGACACGCCGCCATGCCCGCCGGTCCAGATGTTGGGCCCGGTGAAGTAGCGGTTGAGGGTGCCAGCGGTGTTGGTGCGGCGATAGAGAATGCCAACCGTCTCTGAGCGCCCGCCGACCCCGGTGTAGAGCGGCGGCACGGCGTTCCATCCGCCCGCCACCATCGTGGCGGGGTTGTTGAGCCCGAACTGCACCATGGCGAGCGCATTGATGCCGCCGGTCTGGCTCGCCAGCGCGTTGGGCGCATTGTCGCCCGAGCTCACCTCGATGATGACGATGATGTCCGGCTGCACGGCCGCCAGCACGGCATTGATCACCGCGCGGCGCTGGATCGCGCTCTGCATGTCGTTGAGACCGCCATGCCCGCGTTGGCGCTTGATCGAGGCCGAAAAGATCTTGTTGACCGAGAAGTTTTCGATATTCCAGAACAGGATCCGCGTCATGATGACGGCTCCTGTAGCTCGGGCTTGCGTGCGGCGAATGCGAGCGACTGCTCGCAGCCCGGATTGTCGTCGGCGACATAGGCGGCGTACCAGCCGAGGCTGCCGGTGTTGTCGGGATCGCCGAACAGGAAGAACTGGATGTTGGCGGACGGCGGCAGCTTGGCGATGCCGAATATCTTGATGGCGATATCGTCGATCCGCAGGCAGTAGAACCACTTCGGACCGTCCTCGGCCAGCATGCGCCCTTTTGCGGTCGGGACCGGCTGGCGCAGGATCGAGATCGCACCGACCGCAACCTTGATGACGCCCTGGATGCTGAACAGGCTGGCGCCGGGCGCCGCGCCCGGCAGGCTCATGCCGATGAAGACCGCGTGCTGCGCATCCGACCCGGTGGTGACCGGTGACCATGCCGCGAGCAGCTGCGACTGGAAGCCGACGCCAGAGGCGAGCGCCCCCGGACCGCCCAGCGTGATGTCGTAGACGACGCCGAACCAGGGCCCCTCGAGTTCGGTGAGGTTGAGCTGCGACGTCACCGGCAGGAAGCCGAGATCGGACGGCTTCTGATCACCGGTCGCGTTGACGAAGCTCTTCAGTTGCAGCGCGAAGCCGCGGAACAGGCTGGTGTCGCGCATCGTCGAGCCGTTGAGATTCCAGGCCAGGTTGCCGGTCGCGACCCCAAACCTCTTGGCTCCGGGCGTCGCCTGCGGATAGGTCATGCCGATGACGAGGCCGGAGAAGGCGAGCCCGACCCCGAGCGCTTCCTCGGGCGTATCCGGCGGACTGCCGAACGACAGCAGGTCGAGCGTCTCTCCGATGGTGCTCTGAAGCGCCGTGAAATCGAGCTGCCCCCAGACAAGGAAGTTGCTCGCCACCGTGGCGCCCTGGTCCTGGATGCCAATCGTGTTGAACTGCACCCGGTCGAAGGCCACGGCCGGCAGCACGTTCGACGGGCTGGTCAGCACGTTGGTCGTGTTCTGCTCGAAGACATAGGCGCCGCGGCCGCCCTGATCGACATAGCTGCCCTTGAGCACGATTCCCGTGAAAGGCTGCGGCTTGCCGCGCGAGTACAGCCGCGCCACCGGCGCGCCGAACAGCGCCGCGACCGAGAGCTGGACGTGGCTGTCGAACCGCGTCAGCCTGGCGTTCTCGAACAACGACTGCAGCTGCAGCACGGTAAAATCGAACTCGCCGCTCATCTGCACCGCCACCGGCACGTCAGGCGCAACGCCGTTGGAGATGTTCATCGCATAGCGCGGATCTTCGTAGTCGATCAGCCCGAACAGGCTCGAATTGCCCTGGGGCATCGTGATCCGACCGCTCCGGCCGTCGACCGTGACGCGGCTGACGGTGAAGCCGAAATGATGGGCGTTGAAGCGGGTGAAGTCGATGCCGGCGGCAAGCCCCGCAATCTCCGGCGGCATGTCGCGCTGGCCGAGGTCGGCCGCGAGCACGATGACGCCGGTCCAGTTCGGGTCCTGGGCGATGCGCGCGAAATTCTCGTAGAATGGGCCGGACGGTCCCTTCGAGCGTGCGATGGCGTCCGCGATGTAGTCCTGTAGCCATTGCGACAGGCCGGTGTAGGACAGCGCAGCGGTCACCGGCGGTGTGCCGGGCAACAAAGAGAACTGCTCCGCGGACGTCCAGCGATTGGCATTCGTGACCCGCTCCAGCAACGAGCCAGAGCAGAACTTCATGATCATCACGTTGCGGTAGGCGGTGGCCGAGGCGCCGGCGCCGACCGCCGCGGTCATGGTCCAGCCCGCAATATTGACGGTGTTGGCGAACTGGGCGCCTGTGCCGAACGGCTCCGGATTGACGGCGACCAGAAAGAGCTGGTTGGTCTGCAAGGCGTCCTGCATCGCCCGGGAGGGAGCGGATAGCGCGAATGGCAGGGTGTTGCCGTCGCGGTCGATCGACTGCGCCATGCTGACCTTCAGATAGGCCCCCGTCGTCGGATCTCGCTCGATGATGAAGCCCTGCGGCGTCGTCCCATCGGTGCTCGGGCCGTCCGGCAGCGTGCCGCGCAACGCGTGAGCCCGCGCCGCCTGCACACGCGCCGACCACGTCTTGCTGCCATAGCTCGAGATCAGCGACTTGCGGGTTGCAGCCACGATCTGGCTTTCGAACTGGACGAGCGTCGCGCCATCGAGGCCGCTACTCGCAGCAGCTCCATAAGGCGCCAGCGGGAACGTCTTGTCGCTGCCCTGGGCGAGCGGCATGAATGGCGGTGCCGATTGCAGGATCTCCGCATTCGGAGCGCCGGCCGCGGCCGTACTATAGATCGCGCTGCCCTCGGGCTCGGCCAGATAGTCGACGGCCCCGCCCCCGGCGACGATGGTCACCCAGGAGGTCTGGTGGTCGTCGGTCAGGCGCGGCGCAACGGCACCGCTCGCGGGACGGTTGAGATCCGCCGTCTCGAATGGGAACACCGGCGCGTAGCCGGGCTTCGAGGGAATGGCGTTGAGACGATCGTTCTGCGCTGCGGGCTGGCTGGCGTCGTACGCCTTGAAGCTGAGCGCCTCCGATCCGAATAGTCCACCCATCAGCTTCGCAAGCTGCCCCGTCGAACTGCCATCGGCGCCGAGCGCATAGTGGCCGGCCAGGCTGAGATAGGTCGTGCCAGTGTCGACCGCGGCCGTCTTCGCGGCGCTGGTCGCAAAGGCGAAGCCCCCTGCTCCGAGCGCCGGCGCCG
Source organism: Bradyrhizobium sp. SZCCHNS30572 (assembly GCF_032484415.1). Classification (NCBI taxonomy): domain Bacteria; kingdom Pseudomonadati; phylum Pseudomonadota; class Alphaproteobacteria; order Hyphomicrobiales; family Nitrobacteraceae; genus Bradyrhizobium; species Bradyrhizobium sp. SZCCHNS30572. The sequence continues at coordinate 75,961 of NZ_JAUESY010000013.1, forward strand.
TATCCGTGCTGCTAGCCCCGAGCGGCGTCAGTTGCACGACACGCCCGCCGGTCGTGCGGAATTCGCTCGTCAGCGCAGGCGCCCCCTTGATGGCGAACCCCGAACGCAGATACCCCTGCTCGAGCTGCTCTCGGCCGATCACGCGGTTGGCCGGATCGCCGAGGTCGAAGGCACCTGCGATCGAAAGCTGCGACGGCAACGCCGCCACCGTCATGGCTGCATATTGCGCAGCTTGCAGCGACGTCGTCGCGCTGTTGTTGATGACGTAGCGGATGCCCTGCTCCAAGCCCTGGCTGACGAACGCCTGCTTCGAATCGAGCAGCCCATCGAAGGTTACGCAACCGGTGTTGGCGCCGCCGAACGGCACATAGGCGTAGATGCGATTGTTGGAGGTCGGCGCAAGGCGAATGCCCAGCGGGTTGTCGCCCTTGCCCGAAAAGCCGATGAACGGAGGTGAGCTCAGCGCCGAGCCCGACAGGCGCAGCGCCCCACCCTCGATATCGATCCGGCTCTGATCGAGGATGTAGAACTTGGCGTTGCTGGCAAACCACAGGTTCAGGTTGCCCGAGACCTGGTAGACCGGCGGCAGATTGATGAAGGAGACGCCATAGCGCTCGAAGTCGCCGAACGCGACCGGGTTGGCCGACGCGAGCCAGACGACAGCACGATTGCGCGTCGCCTTGCTGATATAGGCCCGGACACGCTCGGCGAACCCGCCGGGATCCCGATCGAGATCGGCGGGCCGCTGTGTCGCAAACAAATAACTGCCACCGTACTTCTTCAGCGAGTCGTCGTAATTGATGAACGGTGGCAGAGACGAGCCCGTGCCGAGAAGGTAGCCGGCCCAGCCAACCGAGCCGGCAACCCTGGTCTCGTAAATCGCAGAGGAGTCGACCTGCTCGAACTGCGCTGACGCGGACGCGTCCATGCTCGTATCACCCGATCGGGAAGATGCCGAGCAAGGTGCCCGCCAGTGAATAGAGGGCACGATCGTCGATGATGTCGCCCTTGATGATGGTCACCGTATATTGGGCCGAGCCCAGCGCAGCATATTGCACCGTGATGCCCGCCTTCCACGTCGTCGCGCCGATCGTGATATCAGCGGCGAGGACCGCAGTGATCTGGGACTGCGAGACGATCGGCGTCCAGACCGGAATTCGTCCCTGGTACTGGAATGAGACGTAGGTCGTGTTGTTGGTGTCGCCGCTCGGCGTCGTCACCACGTTGCTGTTCGGGCTGGTCGGGGTGTTCACCGTCGGCAGCGCCGTGAAGGCCGCGCGCGGATATTCCTCGGTCCGTGCGGTCGCGGATGGCGCTGCCTTGACATCCAAACCGATCGGGAAGATGCCGAGCGTCACGCCCTGGAGCAAGTAGAGCCCACGATCGTCCACGATCTCGCCCGAGATGATGGTCACGGTGTACTGGGTCGATCCCAGCGCCGCATACTGGATCGTAATGCCCTTGCGCCAAGTCGTTGCGCCGATCGTGATGTCAGCCGCCAAAACGACTTGAGGTTGTGCCTGCGAGACCACCGGCGTCCAGACCGGAATGCGCCCCTGATACTCGAACACGAGCTGCGTCGTGTTGTTTTGATCGCCCGTCGGCGTCGCGACGACCTCGGTGTTGGGGCTTGTGGGAGTGGTAACGACGGCAGGAGCCGAAAAACGCACGCCTTCATGATGAGCCATGGCTATCTCCTTTTATAAAACACAGATCAAAACCCGCAGTACGCAACTGCCGGCGCGGCTGAAACGAATGGAAAATCGACTAAGCTACCAATGATTGAAATCTATCAGAGGTTGTGGCGTGTAACAGGGTTCGCGACGGTGGTCAATCGGGCCAGATCACAGTCTTCCCCCAACGCCCGGTCACATTCTGGTGTTTACATTTCGGGCGAAGCCGGGCGTCGCTCAGCGGCTGACTTGTTTCCGAAGCATCTGCATCGCTCGCTTCATCGCTGCGGACCGGATGAACGAGCCGAGCACGAATCCGGTAAAGCTGCTCTCCTTTCCGGAATCGACAATCTCCCCGCTCATCGTGACCGTGTAGTAGCGACCCATCGGGTGCATGGTCACCGTCAGCCCCTTGCGCAGGACAATGCCTGCAATTGCAATGTCCTCGGTCAGTTCGACCTCTACTTCGCCAATCGACACCAGCGCTCTCCAGCACGGGATCGTACCGTTGAAAAAGAAGGTCACCCAGGTGCTGTCATTCGTGTCGAACGTTGCAGCCACCTGCGCATTGCAATTCGTCGTCAGCTGGGTGTTGACGGTTTGATCGGTGAGCTGAGATGGCGCAGCGGGCAAGGCGGCTTCCGTCCTCGTTCAAGCGCTCAGCGTCATGCAAAATGACCAGCCGGAGGGTGACAAATAACTAGCCGCCGCCGGTTTGCGAGTCCATTTGCAATCCGGTCCCGGCCCCCGCCCGGACGGGGGCTCCGCACCCCACGCAGGTGCGACCATGGCCCTGGCCGTCACCTCCCGCGGATCGAGGAGTCCCGGCGGCTTTTCGCAACAGGCACGATCCGCTGCAGGAGCTGCTCTACCCGGATTTCTTCAAACTCTGTCGGCCTGTTGCCCGACCTTCCCGCCGATCGTCTGCCGCGCCGGGAAATCGCTCGACCGTTGGCCGCCGATGCCAAGGCTAATTTTTCTATATTTTTCAGTTCGTTGACAGCAACGTGCAACGCCGCCACGGCGGACGTCGGAGCGATCACGGTGCAGAGTCATCTCTGGCCTGAACGCCAGATCGTCGCTCGAGCGGGCGGCAATCCCCGTCTCCGGCCGGCGTCGGGTTGCCTCCAGGCCCTGCTGTTTCTACAACAGCCGGAGCGCCTCCCAAGCATCAGGACCATCCCTCAAAGTGAACGAGCAACGCTTCATCGGCTCGCTGACCGGCTTACGCTTCGTCGCGGCCGCAACGGTCGCCGTCGGCCATGGCGCCCCGTCGTTGGCGCAAGGCCTGCTGCCCGAGCTCATCGCACAAGTCAGCAGCATCGGAATGACAATGTTCTTCGTGCTGAGCGGATTCGTCCTGTGGCTCAACTATGCCGCACGCTTCCAGTCGCAACCGCTCGGAAGCGCTCTTCGCGAATTTGCCATCGCGCGCTTCGCCCGGCTCTACCCCATGTACGCCGTGATTACGCTCGCAGTCGTCGCATACGTCGTGATCGCGCGAGGTCTCTCGGCCCCGTCGCTCGGCTTCATCCTCACGATGACGCAAGCCTGGTTTCCCGTGCAGAACGGCACCATGCTGGTCGCAGTCGTGCCGTCGCTGCAGCACCTCTGGTCCATCAGCGTGGAGCTGTTCTTCTACCTGCTGTTTCCATTCGTCTGCCTGCTGTTTGCAGCCGTCGTCCGGCTGCCCACGATCATCTGGATCGCGCTGGCGAACATCGTGACGTTCGCGCTGACGATCGCGGCCGCCTTCACCTTCGGCGATGCGTTGCTACGGGCCGCCGCGCCGAGCCTTACGCAAAACGGGATGCAGTGGCTGACCTACTACTCTCCCTATCTTCACATCGCTCAGTTCCTGGCCGGCTGCCTTGCCGCCATGATCTACAGGAACCGCGCGGATGCCGGCGTCGGTGATCGGGAGCGACGCTGCGTGAGGCTCCTGTTCTGGCTTTCGCTGGCGAGCCTCATCTGTGCGCCTGTGCTGCTGTTTCTGCAGCCTCGTCTGCCCGGCTGGTCGTTCGCGATCGAACTTGCCGTACGTCTCATCGAGATCTCGGGATTTTCGATCGTCTTCGTCGCAGCCAGTCGGTACGGTCATGCCGCTTGGCTGTCGTCCAGAGCCCTGATCATTGGTGGCGAATGCAGCTATTCGATCTATCTGCTGCATCCCTTTCTCATTCGGCTTGCGATGATCGGAAAGTCAGATGCTCCTGGCGCTCTTGAGCTCGCACTGCGGCTCGGTCTGTTCGTTGCGATTGCGACGGCGATGGCCTGGGTCACCTACATGCTCATCGAGGCGCCCTCGCGAACATGGTTACGGAAAGCCTTCGGCACGAGCGCACCGCGCGACGTGATCCATGCGAGCCCGGTCTGAGCGCGCCGGGTCATCGGTCGGCCCGTTGCTTCGCGGTGCCCTTCTACCAGCGGTTTATTCGGACCATTTTGCACGAATTTAACATGATTGCCGCCAATCTCAGGCCTCCGGAACGGCAAGGGATGCAACGATGATTGTTGAGATCAAGGCGATGTGCGAAGCCAACGGGACCGTCCTTGCGACAACGAGCTACGACGATACCAACGAACGGGCGCGGGCGGTCGCGGTCATCGCCTTGCTCGAACAGGTGCTGGCGCATTCGGAGACCGCTGGGGATCAGCGCCTGTTCACTTTGGACGTCTCGCCCGTGTCGCCAACGGCAGCAGCTTCGTCTGCCTCCTGATACAAGGCCCGGCAAGGCTCGCGGCAGCCGGCAGTCCGATCCACGCTCCCGCGCCGATGATCAGCCATCGTATGTTCACCTGCTGACACAGGCCTTCGCCTGTTTGCTCCATTTGAACGCGGTTCCGCACGGCGGCCTTGGCCGAGCGCCCGCAGGGCATTCGTTCCACACCGGCGCTCCTACCTCCCAGCCATTCACGACGCAGCCGCCATTCGGCGCGACGTGGCACCCAGGGCCGCAGGACTCATTGGCGACCAACCGGCCCGCCCCTGCCGCAAGGCCGGTCAGCAGCACGACCCAAAACATCAGCCTCATCGCTTCGCTCCATTGGCTCTGAGGCGACGAGCCCCTGCGACCGCGCCCCAGCGGAAACCATGAAGGTGCCAAACCGTTCCTCCGTCTGTCCCCGCCTGCTCGGGCTGAGATTTCGTCGGAGATCGTCGCCGCCAGCCTGTGACGAAACACCGCGTCGCCACCACACTCCAGCCCTACTACGCGCACGACTGCGCCATATCCGTGCACGGGAATGGGAAACCATGTAGCGAGAAGGTTTTCACCATGTTGGGCGATGATTGCGCAGCCTGGGCGAGCCGGAAGCGAAAAAGTCACCTCTCCACGCCAGTTGATCAAGGCGTTGGGGCGCGCGCGCTTAGAAACGTGACGAGCCAAACAACATCAGGAGCCGGCGGCACGAACTGCCGGCCAGCCTTGGATCGTCCGGATGCGTGCCGGACGGGCCGTGGCGAATGCAGGGAGCGATAGATCGACATCATGACACGAAAGCTTTCAGTCCGCGAAGTCATCGCCAGATCCTATCCCAGTTGGGACTATGCCATGGCGGACCGGTTGATCGCATGGCTCGATCATTGCGGTTACGAGATCGTGGAGAAGAAGCCGGAGCGCACCGCGGCTCTCGTGACCGATGACGCGCGGCCACACCTGATCGGCGCTCGATGAATGGAGCCCCTTCCGCCGGGGCGCTGTGAACGATCGGCGCTCCTCAAGTGGCAGCGCTCGGGCGGCGCAGGAACTGCGCATCCCGTTCTGGGGTTCAAGATGACAAGACCAACGCTCGACGTTTCATCGAGCAGCATGAGATCAGGGAAGGATCACCAATGTCTCGCAAGCTCACACCACGCCAGGTCATCGCACGCTCCTACCCGACCTGGGATTACGCCATGGCCGATCGCCTGATCGCTTGGCTGGATGATTGCGGCTACGAGATCGTCGAAAAAGGAGCTGCGCACCTGGGCGCAAGCTTGGTGCCTGCTGCGCCGGAATCGACACCGTCGCATGAAAGCACACATTGATCCCGTCGCGGTCACCGGGACCGCGAACAGGGTCTCCGGACAGTCATTGGCATGAGAAAGCCCGACTCAGGCGAGCAGTTGTTTTTCGATTTCGTAGACCGGAAGCTTGACCAGATCCTTGTGGACCTCGCCATGCAGCGCCTTTCGTACCGCGTCGGAATAGTCGGCGCGGATGATCCCGAGCGCGCGCGGCGACGCCACCATCGTGACGGCTTTGGTTTCGCCTGAAATGACAGCATGATGCAGGCGATCAGCAAGCTGCTTGAGAAAGGCGCGCTCAGCCTGATCATGCCAATCCGTCTGATCCACTGAACTCCGAGCATTGCCGAATGACTGCTGCACCGAGCCGGGAGCGTCGGTGCCCTGAGCGCTCGTGCGGTCGTTCTCCTGCTCACGGACCTCTTTGGTGTGCAGGTTCGGAAACATGCTGTCACCGACGTTCTCGAGGATCAGCGCCTTGCGCCCGTCGCACACGACGATCCAATCACCGGTTCCGACCTTCATCTTGTCCATGAGATTACTCCATCATCCGAATTGCAGCGAAGAATGTGCTGGCGAGCCCATCGGGAGAAACTGCCCCCAGCTATATGCCTTCTTCGAAATCTTCCAAGGAAAGGCCGAACTCCGAGAGAGCCTCCTCCAGATAGTCGCCGAGCATCGGAGTTTCGATCAGGTACGTCGCGGTGCGATTGTTGTGTGCCTGAGCGGCCTGCGCACGAAGCTCATCCCAATTGTCCAGCGAGCCGTCGCCCCGGCCCAGCCACATCAGCGTGACCAGATCGATCTGTTCGTCGACATTGAGGCCCCTGATGAAGCTGACGAGCTCCGACCTGTCAGTGTTCAGGCCTCGCCCAGCGGTACCGGGCGCCGCGTCGTCATCTGCCAAATCTGCCAGCAATTCGGGTTCGGTCGCTTCCATTTCGTGCTTGTGGATTTTGGTCACGACGAAGGCGACCTTCTCCGGCGAGATTGAGAGGGTGGGCGTGGTAGTCGTCATTCAGCGTCTCCTGGGTCCCCGGGCAAACGCTCCCAGGTCCCATGCAGAGACGCTAGGCGTTCCGGAAGGAGCGCACTTTGCGCAAGATCAAGGCAGCGTGGCGGCGTGAAAAACGGCGCAACAGCCCGCGCGAGTTCAACCGCCCCGCGGCGCGATTGCAGCGGGACTGCTTGGATCGACCAGGGACTGCGGACGATCGATACTACCAGGTCCAATCGAAAGAGCCGACACGCGGCTGCTGCGCGACCAGGATCATCGGTCTGCCCGGATGAGCTCTTGCGATCCTTCGCTTCTTCACCTCTGCAGCCGGCTTGCCTGTGTCGGCAATCCGGGTCGCGCGAGGCTTCTCGGCGGCCTTCACTGCCGCAACCTGCGGGTTGGCCTCGACGGCGCTCATCTGCGCGAAGGCGTCGCGGGGACTGCTCTTGGCGACTTCTGCTGCAGGCTGCTCCGCCTTCGCGAGCTTCACCGGAGCTGGCGTGGCGATCGAGGTGTCCATCACGATCCGCTCCGGCCACTTTCTCGTGGACTGAATGCGCACCGGGGGAAGATCCGACGCAGACGACAGGCTTGCAGGCAATGGCACGCTGGGAAGCACGGCATCCGCCAGGACGAGCAGCGCCAGCAGAGTTCCACCGACGAACATAAAGTAACGCAGAATGGGCATAATTTACCGCTCCGTCGGCACCTGCGCCGACATCCACCTAACGGAGGATCATGACAGTATGTTCCCGCGTCGAACGCTCGGGTTCAAAGACCGCGGGAGACTAGCGCGACATAATTAGATTTTCGTCGCTGCAACCAGCGCGCATTTGGCCGCGCTGACGTTAACGTTGACGAATCCGACATGGACCGCCACGAAGGTCTTCCGGCTGCGCGACCCGACTTGGCCGGGCACGATCCGTCGGCGGTCGGTGACGCGACCACCGTCCCGCCGGCTGAAGGCGCAGGTGATTTCGATGTCCTTGATTGCGAAACTGTTGGCATTCCGTAGCGTGAAGGTCACCAGCGCCTTCGATCCAAGACCGCCGCGCCGCCAGGACTGGGAACTGATCCGCAGGCCGGACAGAGCCGCCGGGTCGAGCGCAGGGGATGACGCAGGCGGCATCGTCGGCGACAGGCTGGCATTCGCGTCCATGACGTTCCGGCCGGAGCCGACCACGGGGGACGAATCGGGGTACGGATTGGATGCATCCGCCAGACCGGGCACCACGGGCGAGAGCCGACGCGAGGTCTCAGTCCCGTCTTCGTCTCCTTCGTAGCCGCTGCTCGGGGGGGCCGATCCGACCCGCGTGAGGCTGGGGTCGGCCACCTCCTCCTCTTCGACCGACATGATCAGCCACCCGACCGTGCTGAACATGACCAGCGCGAAGATCGCCAACCCCGACACGGCGGCTCCCAAAGGGATGGACGCTCCGTCGCTTCGGCGCATGGCCAGCGACGCCGCGGCATCGGGCTTGCGTCCCAGCAAACGAAAGAGACCCGCGCTCATGTCTGCACCATCGGCTGCCCGGCGGGGGCATCTGGAAGCTTCAATCGGCAAACATCGATAGGGTTGCATGCAAAGCCGACAATTGGAGGGCAGGCCCGGATACCGGTCGGTCGGCCGGGCTGGCGCGGCCGCTGACAGAGCGGTAGACATCCGCACACTTTGCGACACCTCAAGAAACGCCGCCGCGCCGCGGGCGGTTCACTCTTTCGAAAGATCTCGACGATGTTGAATGTCACGTGGGACCACATCCATCTCCGCAGTCCGGACCCGGAAGCCACCGCGAGCTGGCTTCACGACATTCTCGGCGGCGAGATCATCCGCAATCCCGGCCGCATCGACGTCCGGCTCGGCGGTGCCAGCGTGTTCATCGCCAAGGTCGAGCCGGCCGACGGCGTCAACGCGCCGCCGGTGACGCCGCACCAGGGCCTCGATCATTTCGGCCTCACCGTGAAGGACATCGACGCCGCGGCCGCCGAGCTCAAGGCCAAGGGCGTCACCTTCACGACCGAGCCGACCACGATCCGCCCCGGTGTTCGCATCTGCTTCATCCGCGGGCCGCAGGGCATTTCCATCGAGCTCCTGGAGCGCGACAAGAAATACGTCTGACCGCCGCCCCGCACGGCTACGTCATGCTGCCCGGCATGAAGCAGCGAATCTGGAGGCCCTGATAGCCGCGCATCGGCCATACCATGGTGCGGCCGACACGGTTGGGCTCGGTGATGACCGCGTCGTCGGGAACATCGAGCCATTCCCCCTCGATACGGACGCGGTAGTGACCGCCCCTGCTCTCCCAGTCGACATCGCTGACGGCGCTGCCGTCGGCGTCAGAGCAGCATGGGCCCTTGCCGCTGCGCAGACCGTCGAACCATGCCTTGATCTCCGGCGACGAGTTCGCATACTGGCCGCGATCACGCGCCAGTGACGGTGGCGCGGCGAGTGCGATCAACAGCGCCGCACTGCTGACTTGGACAGGCGGCTTCCATCGCGCCACCGCCTGCCGCCTCGAACCCGTGTTGCTGATGTCGGCACGATCAGCGCGATGCGGCCCATGGCCGCGGGACACGATCCATTTGCTCATTTCCATCTGGTCCATCTGGCTCCTGCACCACCCCAGGGTGCGCGGGATGGAAATGCATCAACCGGGCCAGATTTCGATTCGATCTCGGCTTCGTGAGAGTCAATCCGGGGGGTTACGCAGATCTCCCTACTCGGCCGCCTGCTCGAGAGGTGCGACCCGCGGCAGAATGATCTGGATGCGCGTGCCCGCGCCAGGCTCGGAGTCCAGATCGAGCCGGCCGCCGAGCCGGCTGGTCACTATGCTGTAGACGATGTGAAGGCCCAGGCCGGTGCCGCCCTGGTCGCGGCGCGTCGTGAAGAAAGGATCGAAGGCGCGGCGGCGGACGTCGAGCGACATGCCGCAGCCATTGTCGGAAAAGACGATCTCGACATTGTCGCGGCCGGACTCCCGCGCCCTGATTTCGATCACACCGCTCCTGCCGTCCGGAAACGCGTGCGCGACCGCATTGAGGAACAGATTGGTCAGGACCTGCCCGTAAGGCCCGGGGTAGCTGTTCATCACCAGATCGGGCTGGCAATCCACGTTCACCGTCAGGTTCTGTCTGCGCACACCCGGGCGCAGGCTCATCACCACCTGCTCGGTGAGATCGGCGAGATCGAAGGTGCGCTGATCGGAGTAGTTGCGGTCCGCTGCAACCTGCTTGAACGACTGGATCAGTTCGGCCGCGCGATTGAGGTTGGCGACGAGCTGCCCCGCGGCGCTGCGGCTCATCTCGATGAACTCGTTGAGGCTCGACCGCCGCAGCTCACCCCGGGTGACCGCCTCGCCGAAGCGCTCGGTCTTGCGCTCGAGCGCGGAGGCGACCGTCAGGCTGATGCCGACGGGGTTGTTGACCTCGTGGGCAACGCCGGCGACCATACGCCCGAGCGCCGCGAGCTTCTCGGCTTCGATCAGCGAGGCCTGGGTGTCGCGCAGGTTCCGGAGCGCCGTCTCGGCGGCCTCCTTGGCCTTGCGCATCTCCAGTTCGCTCTTCTTGCGCTCGCCGATGTCGAGCGCCACCGTGACGATCTTGTCGACCTCGCCGTCGGCGTCGAGAAGCGGCAGCTTGTTGACCAGCCATTGCCGCATGACGTTGCATGAATCGAGGTATTCCTCCTCGTAGAACCCGAGGCCGGCCTTCGTCGCCAGCACGCGCTTGTCGTTCGAGTCCGTCTTGTTCGCGCCGTAGCGCGACATCAGCTCGCCCGTGGTGCGGCCGAGCGCATCCTCGGGCTCGACGTTGAAGATGCCGGCCATGTAGCGGTTCATCAGGACATAGCGCAGCTCGCGATCCTTGACGTTGATCACCGCCGGCACCGTGTCGATGACCTGCTGCAGCAATCGCCGGCCTTCGGCGATCGCGTCCTCGGCGCGCTTCTGATCCGTGATGTCGCGGACCACGCCTTCGTAGCGAACCACCTCGCCGTTCTCATCCCGCACCACCGTGCCGCTGTCGGAAAGCCAGCGGATCTCGCCGGTGCGCCGCCGCACCTGGTATTCGAACTCGCGCACCATGCCGTCGCGCCGCATCAGCCGCTGATAGCGTTCGCGCGCCAGGGGATGGACATAGATCGTATCCGCGATGTCGTTGACGCTCTGGATCAGCTCGCTCGCGGATTCGTAGCCCATGATGCGCGCGAGCGCCGGATTGGCATTGAGCACGAGACCACTCGGTGTGGTCACATAGATGCCGTCGATCGAAGCTTCGAACAGCTTGCGATAGCTCTCCTCGGCCAGCCGCTGCTCGGCCAGCGCGCGGACCGCCGCCTCACGCGCCGCGTCGGCATCCTGCAAAGTCTGCCGGAAGACTTCCGCCGCCCGCGCGATGTCGCCGATCTCGTTCTGAACGTCGGTCTGCGGGATCGACGCCGCCTTTTCGCCCGCCGCCAGCGCCCTGATCGAGCGCGCGATCGAGGCCAGCGGCCGCACGGTGCGCCGGACCACGAAGGACGCAGCGAAGATGCCGATCAGAACGCCCGCCGTGCCGAAGATGATGCTTTGCCATTTCGTCTCCGCCAAGGTGCGGGCGAAGTCGCGCGACAGCACCTTGCCCTGGCTTGCGCTCAGGGCGCGCAGCAACTCGGTGACCCGGCCGATCAGCCGCCCCTCGATGCCCAGCACCTCCTTGTCGAGGCGCGCGATCTCGTCCTCGGTGCCGGCAATGGCGATGATCGCCTCGGCATAGCGGTCGGCGGCCGCACGAAGCGCGCTGTCCTCGATCGGCATTGCGCGCATGCTGCGGGCGGCCTGCTCGGCGCCAGCCGGGTCGCGCGCCAGCAGCGCCGCGCCGACCTGATTCTGCACCTGGAACAAGGCCCGCGCCGTGGCGCGATCAGTCAGGCCGGCGATGGCGTCCTCGAAGCTCTCGCGCGCCGCCGGCAAACCCGATAGCAGCTCGGCACGCCGCGCGATCAGCGCGCTGATGCGGTCGATGCCTTCGCGGTAATTGGCGAGCCGCTGGGCAACGCCGTCGATGGTCGCCTGCTGCTCCGGTGCGAGCTGCAGGCGCGTCTTCTTCAGGAGCGCGCTGAGCTCGGTCGCCGCCTCCATGGCACGGTCGGAGCGCGAGCCGGGATCGGTGACGAAATCGCGCGCCGCGAGCCGCAGCTCGTTCATGCGCTGGTCGATCTCCTCGGCGAGATCGCCGACGCCCTGCAGCCGCTGCAACTCGGCAAAGGTCGAATCGATATGCCGAATGGCGATCACGCTCGCCATGCTGGTCGCGGTGATGACGGCAAGCAGCAGCAAAAAGCTGCCAAAGATCATCCGCCCGATCGTCATCGATCGGAGGCTGCTGCAGGCCGTGTCGAGGTCCGGTAATCTACTCATGGGATCCGATGGTCGGAACCGCACTATATACGAGCCGCCGGGCGGCCAAATGAACATATAGAGAACAATTTTCGTCCGCGCATCATCCGCCGGACGAAAAATAGCCTGTGCGGTTAACCGGCCGCACCGAACTCGAACACCTCCCCATCATAGCCCGCCTCGCGCGGAATGCGCAGCTGGCGACCGCCCTCGGCGGTCTTGGTCATGACCGGCATCACGGTGACGATGTCCATGTCCCGCGCCGCCGCCAGGGCGTCGGCCACCGCGGGCTGCTTGCCGAGCCGGATCAGGTTGCGCGTGGTCGGGAACGGCAGCTTGAACCGGCCGTCCTCGCCGCCGGCCAGCGCCTCGCGCGGCGAGACCCAGACGGAGTCGGTCGATTCTCGGCCGTCATGGGCGCCGAGTTGGTCCGGCGGCGCCGCCGCCAGAAAGAACCAGGTGTCGAAGCGCTTCGGCATGCCCTCGGGCGTGATCCAATGGGCGTAGGGAACGAGCGCATCGAGCGCCAGCACCAGACCGTGAGCTTCCAGAACCTGGAGAAAGCTGATCTTGCCCTTGCACAGCGCCAGACGATGCGCCGCCTCGATGTCGCGAGCGGCAGCGGCCTCGATCAGCGCGTCCGATCGGCGCAGCCGCGCCAGCAGGATGCCGCTCTCCTCGAAGGTCTCGCGCACCCCGGCGATGCGGAAGCCGAGCGCCTCGGCTTCAAGACCCTCGTCGCCGGCATAGAGCTCCGGCCTGCCGGCGATCTCCTGATCGCCTCTGTCGACGCTACCGCCGGGAAACACCAGGGCGCCCGAGTTGAACTCGATCTGATGGTGACGCACCATCATAAACACCTCGATCTCGCGTGCGACTGCGCTGTCGCGCAGCAGCAGCACGGTCGAGGCGGGTCGGACGGCGGCAGCGTCAGCCATGGTCACTCCGCGGCGGTGGCACGAGGTTGCAGATTGGCACGCGCGTCGTAACGCGCCACGCGCGACAAGAGATAGTCGACCTCGGCCCTGGCCGCGGCCGTGATCGCGGAGGCCGGCCTGCGCTGCGCGCTGGAGGCGATCGCGCCGCGCTTCTGCAGCACGTATTTGCGCACGGCCAGCCCTGCCCCCGGCTGCTGCTCGTAGCGCACCAGCGGCAGATGCGCGTCGAACAGGTCATGCGCGGCGTCGCGCTTGCCCGCCTGCGACAGCTTGACCACGTCGACCAGCATTTCAGGGAAGGCGTAGCCGGTCATGGCACCGTCGGCGCCGCGCTCCATCTCGAAGTCGAGGAACAGGCCGCCATTGCCGCACAGGATCGACAGCGGCCGCAGCGAGCCGTCCTTCTGGAACGCGCGCAGCGTCGAGATCTTCTCCAGGCCCGGCCAGTCCTCATGCTTGAGCATCACGCAGGAGGGGCTGTCCATGACTATCTTGCGGATGACGGCCGGCGTGAACTGGACGCTCAGCGTCAGCGGATAGTCCTGCAGCACCCACGGAACGTCCTCGCCGATGGCCTCCTGGGCCTGCTTGAAATAGCTCGTGATCTGATCATCGGTGCGCAGGCTCGGCGGCGGCGCGATCATCACGCCGGCAGCGCCCGCATCCATCGAGGCGCGCGCCAGTGCGCGCATGGTGGCAAAACCCGGCGCGGAGACACCGACGATGATCTGCAGGTTCTTGGCCCGCTTGGCAAAGCGCACTGCAACCTGCTCGGATTCAGCGGCGTCCAGTTTCGGCGCCTCGCCCATGATGCCCAGCACGGTGATGCCGTCGCAGCCGGCCTCGGCATAGAAATCGACCAGCCGGTCGATCGAGGCCTCGTCGATGCGACCGTCATCATGGAACGGCGTCGGCGCGATCGCGAAGGTGCCTTTGGCGGCGGCGGTGAGCTTCATCTCGTCTGGTCTCCAATCTCTCTGGCGTCATTCCGGACGCGCCAGGCGCAGGCCCGGAATGACGACCTGAATACATCAAAACCGCCGTGCGGACTTGGCTATATCGGCCTCCGAAAAGAATATCTCCTCTGCATGGGCGGCGATGTCCTCCGCTTTCCACGCCGACGACGGCGGTTTCCAGCCGTCCATTTCCATCATACGCAACTCGCGCACGCCGCGCGGACCGGACACGCCGAGCACTTTGCCGGTCTGATCCCCCGAGAGTCTGCTGACCATGTAGAGCACGGCTGGCGCGATGCCCTCGGGCGTCAGCGCCGCGCCCGGGTTTTCCTTGTAGCGCGGCAGGTCCGCGGTCATGCGGGTCAGTGCGCCCGGCGCCAAGGTCCACACCCGGATGTTGTACTTGCGGCCCTCGATCGCCAGCACGTTCGACAGGCCCCAGATACCGCCCTTCGCGGCGCCGTAATTGGACTGGCCGAAATTGCCGATGAGGCCCGATGTCGAGGAGGTGTTGACGATGACGCCGCCGCCATTGTCGCGCATCCAGCGAAACACGGGAAGCGTGCAGCAGAAGGTGCCCTTGAGGTGCACCTGGACCACCTTGTCCCAGTCGGCCTCGCTCGACTTGGCGAAGGTCTGGTCGCGCAGGATGCCGGCATTGTTGACCAGGATGTCGGCGCGACCGAAATGGCGGATGGCATCGTCGAACACCGACTGGCCGCCGGCCATGGTCGAGATGTCGGCGCCGTTGGCGACGGCGCGGCCGCCTTCAGCGGTGATGGCCGCCACCACCTGCTCGGCCATCGACAGGTCCGAGCCGGAGCCGTCGCGCGGGCCACCGAGGTCGTTGACCACCACAGCCGCGCCTTCGCGTGCGAATAGTTTTGCATAGGCCTCACCGAGACCGCCACCTGCCCCGGTGATCAGCGCCACCTTGCCGTCGAGCAGTCCCATGGGTGTCTCCTCCTGCGCCGTGTCTTTTGTTGCCCGTCATGGCCGGGCTTGACGGCAACTAACAGACGTGCCTCACATGGCAATAATCAACCCAGCACGGTCTTGCCGTTCTTGATCACGGTGACGTTCCGCTCCTTCACCCGCGCCTCGAACGAGATCACGTCGCCGTCCTTCCACAGATCGACCGTCACGGTCTCGCCGGGAAACACCGGCGAGGAGAATCGCGCGGCGTGCTGGCGGAAGGCTGACGCATCGTAGTCGGCGTAGGTCTGCAGCACGGCGCGGCAGGTCAGGCCGTAGGTGCACATGCCGTGCAGAATCGGCCGCGGGAAGCCCGCGCGGCGCGCGAATTCGGGATCCGAGTGTAGCGGGTTGCGGTCGCCGCAGAGGCGGTAGATCAGCGCCTGGTCGGGCCGCGTCGAAATCTCGACGCTGCGGTCGGGTGCACGCGACGGCACCGGATGCGGGTCGGGTATGCCACCCGAGGGACCGCCGAAGCCGCCATCGCCGCGGGCGAAGCGCGAGGCCACCAGGGTCGCCAGCGGAGCGCCGCCCTCGTCGCGCAAGATTGTCTGATGGCGGATGACCGCGCCCTTGTCCTTGCCCTTGTCGGACACCGCGAGCACGGAGGAATCGGCCGTGATCTTCGCCGCGGTCGCCAGCGGCTTGTGAAAGGTGATGTCGCGCTCGCCGTCGACGACCAGCACGCGGTTCAGCTTCATGTCGCCGGGGCCTGCGCCCCAGGCGGCGACGGAGGCAAAGGTCGGCACCACCTTCAGTGGACGCGGCCCGGCCGTGGCCTCGTTGACGAAGGCAAGCTCCTTCTCATCCATCGGATCGGCCCCCATGCCGATGCCGTAGGCGTAGAGCATCACCTCGCGATCAGTGTAGGCGTAGTTCTGCCCGATCGCCTTCATCGCCATCAGCTCATCGTAGTTGATCGGCATGTTGCCTCCCCAAACCTCGTTCTTTGTAGGGTGGGAAAAGCGAAGCGTGCCCACCGCCTTTCTTGGTAGAACGGTGGGCACGGCGCTCTGCACCTTTGCCCACCCTACGCACTCGTCGTGGAGCACACCGCTCGTTCCGCATCCGTCATTGCGAGCGGAGCGAAGCAATCCAGGGCTGCGCAAGGACTCTGGATTGCTTCGTCGCTTCGCTCCTCGCAATGACGCGTGGATGCATCTTTGCTCCCTCTCCTAAACCGGCGTGAAGAACGGCAGCGGGGCGCCGTCGGTCGGCTTGAACACCACCTTCACCTTCTGGCCGATCTTCAACGCGTCGAAATCGCAATCGACGAAATTGGTCTGCAGCGACGGGCCCTCCTTCAAGGTGACGTAGCCGATCGCGTAAGGGCCGGTCGGCGACTTCCGCATGATCGAGAACGTGTAGATTTCCCCCTCGCCCGCGCTCTGCTCCCACACCGTCTGGTCCGAGAAGCAGAACGGGCAGATCGAGCGCGGAAAATAATGCGCCTCGCCACAGGCCGTGCAGCGCTTGATCATGAACTTGCCCTCGGCGGCGGCATCCCAGAACGCCTTGGTCTCGGGATTGGTGATGGGGGCCGGCAGTTTCTTCGCTTCGGACATCAGACGCGCTCCAGAATGCAGGTCGAGGCGGCGTGGCGCACGCCGAGCAGGCCACCGGTGCCATGGGCGATGGCGAGATCGCAGTTTTGCACCTGCACCTTGGGATGGGCTTCGCCGCGCAGCTGGCGCACGGCCTCGATCACCTTGGTCATGCCGCCGCGGTTGACGGGATGGTTGCTGCAGAGGCCGCCGCCATCGGTGTTGAACGGCAGCTTGCCGACACCGGAGATGAGATTGCCGTCGGCGACGAACTTGCCGCCCTCACCCTTCTTGCAGAAGCCGAGATCCTCGAGCTGCATCAGCACGGTGATGGTGAAGCTGTCATAGATCGAGGCGTATTTGATGTCCTTGGGGGTCACGCCCGCTTCCTCGAAGGCGCGCGGGCCGGACCACACACCGGCGGAATAAGTGAGATCGAGGTCCTTGCCGCCGCGCGGCCCCTTCATCGCCTCGCCATGGCCGATGAGACGCACCAGCGGCTTCTTCAGACTCCTGGCGATCTCCGGCGTGGTCACGATCAGCGCGCCGCCGCCGTCGGTGACGACGCAGCAGTCCATGCGGTGCAGCGGATCGGAGATCATCGGCGAGTTGATCACGTCCTCGACCGTGACGACCTCCTTCAGCATCGCATGCGGATTGTACTGCGCGTGATGCGAGGCCGCGACCTTGATCCAGGCGAGTTGCTCCGACGTGGTGCCGTAATCGTGCATGTGGCGCATCGCGCACATGCCATAGGCGTTGTGGGTGGTGGCGCCATAGGCCATCTCGAAATCGGCCTCGGCGCCAGCGGCACGCGGCGGCATCGGCCCGGTGCGCGGCTTGCCGGCCAAGGTGATCAGCGCGATCGAGCATTTGCCGGCGGCGATGGCCTCGGCGGCATGGCCAACATGGATGAGATAGGAGCAGCCGCCGGTCTCGGTGGAGTCGATGTGCCGGACCTTCAGCCCGAGATAGTCGACCATCGGCCACGCGCCGCCCGGCGCGTCGCCGGCGCAGAAATAGCCGTCGATATCCTTCGCGCTGAGACCCGCATCCTCGAGCGCGCCCTTGGCGACCTCGGCATGCAGCTGCGCGGTGGATTTGTCGGGTGCATGCCGGGTCGGATGCTCATAGATCCCGGCAATGTAGGCCTTGCCCTTGATGGTCAACTCCGTCTCCGCTTCCTGTCGTTTCGTCCCAGGTGGTTGGAGATTTTTTGGACCGTTGGATAGAGCTTGGCAAGCGTGGAAAATATTCCGCAGGGTGGAGATGGTCGCACCCCAGCGACATATTTCGATGTTGCACGCGACAGCGCCCATGCTGTCATCGTCCGGCTTGACCGGACGTCCAGTCGTCCAGGGATCGCAACGATTGAATCGAGACGCCGCGGCGTACTCGATCGCCCGTTCAAGCCGGGCGATGACATCTGAGTGCGTGGTCGGCCTCTTGCAAAAGCCGCGCTTTCTCGTTCCCGCGACAGATCCTGCCCGAGTCATGCTCATCTCGTTTGCCCTCATCAAGTCGGAGGGCGCAGGGAAGGCCAGGCGTCGGCTGACGCCTGCGGCCCGCCTGCGAAAAAAATGCAGGCGGCAGGTACCACAGGTGCAGCCGAGAACGCCCGGCCTTCCCTGCGCGATGGTCTTAACGCTTATACGCAGTCTGCCTGGTGCGCCGGGCTTGTTGGCCACCATTGCCCGCGCGGCGCGCAAGCGCCGTCGCGAACGTAGCACCAGCGTCGGGGTGCCAGCACGCTGCGACTTCGCGTCCGCGGCCTCGCCGTTCGTCCGCGCATCCAGGGACACGCTGCGGCAAAACCACGGCCATCGCTCCCCGCCCCGCGTGTCGTGACGATCGCGCGCTACGCCCCTCCGTACCGAGGCGGGATACGCACAATAGAGCATGATTTCTGATATTCGTAAAGAGAAATCTTTGGGCTGGAATGGTGCTTGCAGAACCGCTCCAACGAAGCAGCCGAGATATTCCAAACCGCTCTGCGGTCGCTACCGCACGACAACAAGGGCGGCGCCGGAGAATAGCGTTTCAGAGATCAGCGGCAACACGGCTCGAGCTGCACGCCTGCTGCCTACAGGTTGTTCGCCCCCGACGGCCCATGCTATCAACACCGTCAAGCGCCGATTTGACCATCAGCTTGCGGGCGCGTCTCAAAATGCAGCTAAAGCGAACGGGTCCCGCATGGAAAATCCCTGCCGGCCGTTCTCTGAACGGAGGCTCCCATGCGGTTTGCGGCCATTGCCGACATTCACGGAAATTCCGACGCGCTGGCCGCGGTCCTGAAGGACATTGCGGCGCTCGGCATCGATGAGGTCGTCAATCTCGGTGATCATCTCAGCGGCCCGCTCGAACCGGTTCGAACGGCGGAGATGCTGATGGCGCGGGACTTTCCGTCGATCCGGGGCGATCAGGACCGGCACATGATCGATCTCTATCGTGCGGGAGACACGGGGCGCAGCGACGTCCGCGCCCTCGATCAGGTGCATGTCGGCTGGTTGGCGGCGCAGCCGGCGACGCTGATCTATCACGACGACGTCTTCCTGTGCCATGCCGCGCCGGACGACGACGCCGTGTTCTGGCTCGATGAGGTCACCGCCTATGGCACGCTGCGTCAGAGCCCCCTTGCGCGTATCGAAGCACGGGCCGCCGGCATCGATGCCTCGCTGATCCTGTGCGGACACAGCCACATTCCGCGCATTGTCCGGCTCAGCGATGGCCGGCTCGTCGTCAATCCCGGCAGCGTCGGGCTACCCGGCTATCGCGGCCGCCCTCCGCACGGCTACCACGTCGAGACCGGGACGCCCGATGCCTGCTATGCGATCGCGGAGCAACGGCTTGGACGGTGGTCGCTGACAATCCGCTATGTGCCGTACGATCCCGCGCCGATGGCGGCACTCGCACGACGCAAGGGCATGCACGACTGGGCGAATGCCATCGCGACCGGCTGGGTCGGGTGACGGCCGTCGCCGGCCCTCATCGCAGGGCGTGTCGGCGCCGGCGCGATTGAGCCGGCCGGGGGTCAGACAACAAGCAGCACACCGGACAGCAGCAGAATGCTCAGGATGAGCCTCCTGAACAAGGTGTCGTTGACCCTGCGGAAGGCGAAGATGCCGAGCGCCGTGCCGGCGAGCAGAGCCGGAATGCTCAGCGCGAGATCGACGATCACCCTCGACGACAGGTCCTGCCGGGCCAGCATCATCCCCAGCGAGGCGATCTGCATCACGGCAATGAAGGGCTGCACTAGGCCGCGCTGGTCGGTTTTCGGCAGGCCGTGCATCTCGCACCAGATGGTCGGCAGTGCTCCGGGCATCGCGGTCAGGCCACCGATCAGACCGCCGCCGAATCCGACGATCGCCGTGCGATGTCTGCTCATGCGTCGAACGCTGCCGAGGCCGGGCTTGAACAGCATGGTGGCGGCGTAGATCGCAATCGTCGCTCCGAACACCTGCTGAAACAGCCGGGCGTCCGCGTTGTGCAGCAGCCAGAGCGCCAAGGGCACGCCGAGCAGCCCGCCCAGGATCAGGACCAGGCTGTCCTTCCACCGGATGCTGTTGCGCAACGCCCACAGATTCGTCGCCTGCACGCCGACGCTGCACGCCATCATCAGCGGCACCGCCTCCAGCGGTTGCAGACCATGCAGCAGGATCGCGCCGGCCACGGCCGAGAAGGCAAATCCGGCCAATCCGGAAACGAAGGCGCCAGAGAACACGGCGGCGCTGAGCAACAAGAAAGAGGCAAGCCCGGGCATGAATATCTCCGGCTGATGAGGGTTGAAATGAGCGAGCTTCAATCGTGGGATGGGAGCGTCGAAACCGGCTTCGCCTGCGTGCCGTCCCGCATGGCAGCACCTCGCAGGATCGCACCGGCGACAACGTGCAGGAGCAGAAAGATGGCGAGGACGCTCGCCGCCAGCGCCGCCTGCGGCGTGATCGACAGCTTGCGCCGCGGCGGGGTCTCGTTGGCCTGCATCTCCGTCACCTCCAGCTACTGCTGTCAGGCTGGTAGCACCGCGACGTCCCCTGGCCGTCCCTTGTGCCGTGATCCCGGAGCTCGTCACGAAGGCGTGTTCGGCGGCGGAGTCTTGTTTGCTCGCCGTGCGGCTGCTGTCGCGCACGACGCGATCGGTCGCTCCCACCGAGGCCGGCGAGCGTCTGCTGCACCGGATCGGGCCGCGGTCCGAGAAGATCGAAAGCGAGCTCGTCGGGCAGACCACACCCGCCTTCGCGGTTCTGTGCGAGGCGCTACGCCATCGCGCCTGACCGGCGAAGGATTCCGCTTGACTAATCCATAACCAACCGGTTATGCGTCAATCCATAACCAATGAGTTATGGATCGAATGCCGCGCTCTCCCGACATGCTGTTCCGAACGCTTGCCGACCCGACGCGGCGCGCCATCTTCGAAGGCCTGTGCCGGCATGGCGAGCAGACCGTCGGGGCGCTGACGGCCAAGGCCGGCGTATCGCAGCCGGCGGTGTCGAAGCATCTCGGCCTGCTCAAGCAGGCGGGCCTGGTGCGGGAGCGTCACGAAGGCCGCCAGACGCATTACCGCGCGCAACCCAAGGCGCTGGCGCCGCTGCTCGACTGGACGAGCCGGATGGCTGCGTTCTGGGAGAGCCGGTTCGACCAGCTCGACACTCTGCTCAACAGGATGGATCAATGAGCTCACCCGCGCCAGAAACCCGCACCGTCGTCGTCGAGCGCGAATTCGCGCATCCGCCCGAAAAACTCTGGCGCGCGCTGACGCAGCCGCATCTGATCGCGGAGTGGCTGATGACCAACGACTTTGCGCCGTCGGTCGATCATCGCTTCAAGCTGAAGGCCGACTGGGGCGTCGTCGACTGCCAGGTCGTGACCATCGAGCCGCACAAGACGTTGTCCTACACCTGGGCGGCGGCCGGCCTCGACAGCGTCGTGACCTGGACGCTGACGCCGACCGCCTTGGGCACGCACCTGCGCATGGAGCAGACCGGCTTCGCAGCCGACCAGACCCGCGCCTATCAGGGCGCACGCTACGGCTGGCCGAAATTCTTCGATGCGCTCGAACAGAGCGTCGCGCGCCTCGGCTGAGGCGTGCGCATCACGACGTCATCAGGGGAGAAGCACTTGAACTGGAACAACACCGTCCGGCAGGTCCATCGCTGGGTATCAATCGCCTTCACGGTCGCCGTCATCGTCAACATCGCCGCGATGACGCAGACGCAAGCCCCGCTGTGGGTCGGCCTGCTGGCGCTGATTCCGCTCATCGTGCTGCTCGGCACGGGGCTGTATCTGTTCGCGCTGCCCTACGTCGCGACGAAGTTGACCGCCTCGCGGGTGGAGCGCTGAACGGGCAATCGCGCCCGGCGTTTTCCGGAGGGAGTCAAGCCTCTTGGCGATCCGGCAGGTCGAGCGTGCGTCAGCGAAGACGATCGCTGGCCGCCTCCAAGGAACGTCTTGCGTTCGCGGCCGAACCGCGCCCTATTGCCGCGTCTTCCGCCAACGAGGCTATTCTGACGTGAACGCTCTTACGCTCTTCAGCTTCGCCATCGTCGCCTTCATCGGGATCGCGACCCCCGGTCCGACGGTGCTGCTGGCCCTCACCAACGGCTCGCGTGTCGGTGTACGCCGCGCCTGGGCCGGCATCGCCGGCGCGGTGGCTTCGGACTTCATCCTCATCGGCGCCGTCGCGGTCGGCCTGGGCGCGCTGCTGGCCGCTTCCGAATTCTGGTTCTCGGTCGTGAAGTGGACCGGCGTGGCCTACCTCGCCTATCTCGGGCTGATGCTGCTGCGGTCCAGCGGGTCGATCGACCTTGCGGCGTCCGCAGACGGCAAGGACGGGTCACGACAGCCGCACGCGCTGTTTCTGAAAAGCTTCCTCGTCGCGATCACCAATCCAAAGGGTTATCTGTTCTTCTCGGCATTCCTGCCCCAGTTCGTGGTGCCGTCCGCGCCGCAGCTGCCGCAATATCTCACGCTGGCCCTCACCTTCGCGATGCTCGATGTCCTGATCATGCTCGCCTACGCGAGCGCGGGCTCGCAAGCGATGCGTTTCCTCAAGCGCTCCGGTGCCCTCTGGCTCGATCGCATCTGCGGCGGCGCGCTGCTGAGCCTTGCCGGCGCCCTTGCGCTTTACCGGCGAGCTGGTCCCTGACCCGGCCGCGCGTCGCGGTCGTCCACCTACTCCGCCGCCTGCCGCACGTGGCGCTCGGTCACCGTGCGCATCGTCACCAGCTCCTCCGCGGCCGAGGGATGCCTGGCGCCAACCTCAATCGCACGAGCTTATACGTCCGTCGCGGGAAGAGAAAAGCACGGCATCACGAAGGCCGGTCTCGTGAAGCCCTGCCGCCGGTTCAAGGCCGCAGCAACCAGCAGAATGCCTCGCGCAGGATCTCGGTGCCGTTCGTCCGGTGCCAGGCGCCATGGGCGATCACGATCCGCTCGGGGTGCCACGCCAGCATGGTCTCGACCGCGGCCCGCAAGTCGGGTCGGTGCCGCCAGGTAAATGTCAGCCGGAGATCGCGCGGCAGGCCGCCATGCGGCGGACCGACGCCCCCGATCCAACTCAGGTAGCGCGCCAAGCCGGCGCCGATCTTGGCCGGCTCGAAATTCTCCATCAGATCGGTCAGGATCAGCGTGCGCGAAGGGCGATGGAAGAACACGACCTCCGTCATATAGCTGCCGAGGACAGGCAAGGTCGCGATCTCATCATCCCAGGGATAGCCACCGCTGCGATCCAGCGGCCTGCCCTCGAATTCGATGCGGCCCTTCGCCTGCGCGCGAATGCCCGGCGCCAGATAGATTGCCGCGTCGGGAAAGGCCGCCTGCCAGTCGGGGATCCACCAATAGTGGATGCGATTCGGACCGATGATGTCGCGGACGCGGCCTTCCCGGTCGATCTCGGCCCGCAGCGCCGGCGTCAACGGCGTGGGCGAGTGGATGAACAGATCGCCGGAGGCGCATCGCACCACGGTCATGCGGGTGGGAAACGGAAATTTCAGCCCGGGAATGCCGAAGCGGATCACGGGCCCGTCGACGATCCAGATGTTCCCGGCAACGGGCTTCAGGGTGTTGAGCGGCGGATAGGTCGCAAGGCAATCATCTTGGGACATGCTGGTCGCTCTCCAACCGCTGAACGGTTCCAACGGCAGCATGCCCGATCGGCCACGGTGTGGACCGTCGTCAGACCATGAGCACCGGCCCACGCAGTCGCTACGGACGCCGGCCGCGCACGAGCCCCAAAAGCAGTTGGTGCCCTACTCCGCCGCCTGCCGCACGTGGCGCTCGGTCACCGTGCGCATCGTCACCAGCTCCTCGGCGGCGGAGGGATGCAGCGCGATGGTGGCGTCGAAATCGGCCTTGGTCGCCTTCATCTTGATGGCGATCGCCACGGCCTGGGTGATTTCGGCGGCCATGTCGCCAACGATGTGGCAGCCGAGCACGCGATCGCTGGCGCCATCGACGACGAGCTTCATCAGCACCCGGGTGTCGCGGCCGGACATCGTCGCCTTGATCGGGCGGAAATTCGTCTTGTAGATGTCGACGCGGTCGTAGAGCTCGCGCGCCTGCGTCTCGGTGAGACCGACGGTGCCCACTTCAGGCTGGCAGAACACGGCCGTCGGAATGTCCGCGTGGTCGACGCGCACGGTCTTGCCGCCGAACACGGTGTCGGCAAAAGCGTGGCCCTCGCGGATCGCGACCGGCGTCAGGTTGAAGCGATGGGTGACGTCGCCGATCGCGTAGATGCTCGGCACCGAGCTCTGCGAGAACGCGTCCACCGCGATGCCGCCGTTCCTTGGATTGATTGCGACCCCGGCCTTCTCGAGGCCGAGATTGGCCACCGCCGGATGGCGGCCGATCGCGAACATCACCTTGTCGGAGGCGATGCTGGAGCCGTTCGACAGATGCGTGGTGTAGTCCTGGCCGTGCCTGTCGACGCTGGTGACCGTGCAGCCGGTCAGGATGGTGATGCCTTCCTTCTCCATCTCGGAGCGGACGTGGCGGCGGACGTCCTCGTCGAAGCCGCGCAGGATGTTGTCGCCGCGATAGACGACGGTCACGTCGGAGCCGAAATTGGCGAAGATGCAGGCGAATTCGAGCGCGATGTAGCCGCCGCCCTGGATCACGATGCGGCGCGGCAACTCGTCGAGATGAAACGCCTCGTTGGAGGAGATGACGTGCTCGATGCCGGGAATCGGCGTGCCGTGGTTGGGCGCGCCGCCGGTCGCGATGAGAATGTATTTGGCGCGGACGGTCTCGCCGGTCATCAGCCGCACGGTGTGGGCGTCCTCGAGCACCGCGCGGGTCTTGACGATCCTGGCGCCAGACTTCTCGACGTTGCTGGTGTAGGCCGCCTCGAGCCGGGCGATCTCCTTGTCCTTGTTCCTGATCAGCGTCGGCCAGTCGAAGGTCGCGGTCGGGATGGTCCAGCCGAAGCCGGCGGCATCGGCGATCTCCTGGCGGACATGCGAGCCGATCACGAACAGCTTCTTAGGGACACAGCCGCGGATCACGCAGGTGCCGCCCATGCGGTATTCCTCGGCGACCATCACGCGGGCGCCATAGCCGCTGGCGATGCGGGCGGCGCGCACGCCGCCCGAGCCGCCACCGATCACGAACAGGTCGACGTCGAATTCAGCCATCTCTCCCCCGACCTGGCCTTTCGGCCGCAAGCCTCAGATCGGCTTGTTGCGTTTGCGCATCTCGGCGCGGAACTGCGCGGTGACGGTGTCGGAAAACTCCGCCGCCCACAGGTTCATTGCCTGCATGCTCATCTGGATCGCCTTCGGCTCCGCCGCAAGCAGCTTCTGGCCGATGGCAGACTTGTAGAAGGCGACGAGGTTGGCGATCTCCTGGTCGGAGAACTCGTTGCAGTAGATCTGCGCCATCTTCTCGCCGATCTCCTTCTCCTTGCCGGCGTAGGTCTGCGCGACCACCACGGCGACCTCGTCGAGGTCCTTCTGGTAGTTGAGATTGGACTGCAGCAGCGCCTGCTTGGTCTGCTGCACGATGCCGGGGACGGCATTGGCGTACATCGCAGCCGCGTTCTTCATCCCCAGAATCTCGCGCGCGCCGGCCATGCAGGCGGGCGAGGCCGGCTTCAGCGCAGGTGCCTGGCCCTGCGCCGCAACCGGGCTTGCCGAGGCCAAGGCCAGCACGATTCCGGCGGCCGGCAAGATTCTGAACACGCTCTTCATTCCAAGTCTCCTGTGAGTTGCCGCCATGAGCGCAGCCTCGTGCCGCGCTCAGGGCCGCTGGATAACGCGAATTCCCTGTGCGCCTGCCAGGATCGCCGTGCTGCCGAGGCCGATGAACAGCCCATGCTCGACCACGCCCGGAATTGCGCTCAAAAGACCCGCCAGGCGCGGGGGATCCATGATCTCCCCAAGGCGGACGTCGATAATCCAGTGGCCGCCATCGGTGACGAAAACGTGGCCGTCTGCGGACTTGCGCAGGCTCATCGGCCCGGACACGCCGGCCGTGGCGAAGGCGTCACTCATCTCGCGCTGGGTCGCGGCGAGGCCGAACGGAACCACCTCGACCGGCAGCGGATAGCGGCCGAGCTGCGCCACCCATTTGCTGTCGTCGGCGATCACGATCATGCGATCCGAGGCGCTGGCGACGATCTTCTCGCGCAGCAGCGCGCCGCCGCCGCCCTTGATCAGGTCGAGCGCCGGATTGATCTCGTCGGCGCCGTCGATGGTGATGTCGAGCCGGTCGATCTCATCGAGCGTGGTCAGCGGCACGCCGCACGCTTGCGCCTGCGCCCTTGTCGCCTCCGAGGTCGGCACGCCCACGATCTTGAGCCCGGCGCGCACCTTTTCTCCGAGCAGATCGACGAAATGCTTGGCAGTCGATCCGGTGCCGAGACCGAGCTTCATGCCGCTCTCGACCTCCTCCAGCGCACGCGCCGCTGCCTGCCGCTTCAATGCATCCATGTCGACCAAGGAACCCGCCCTTCGCACCCAGGGCCCCCACGGGCGGGGGCCGAAAGCCGGCGCATATCTAGCGATGTTTTGACGCGGGGCCTAGCTCTCGCCGGCCACGAAATCGGACAAAATGCCATTGCGGGCCTCTTGCAAGGACATGAGCCGGCCGCTAGCGGATACCGATGCCCATCTCCAGCACCATCGTCTTCGATCTCGACGGCACCCTGGTCGACACGGCGCCGGATCTCATCAGCGCGCTCAATCACGTCCTGCAGCGCGAGGGTCTGCGGCCGGTGCCGCTGGCCTCGGCCCGCAAGATGATCGGCCACGGCGCCCGCAAGCTGATCGAGCGCGGTCTGGAGGCGGAGGGTCGCTTCGCCAGCACCGATGACATCGGCCGCCTCACCACCGATTTCATCGATTTCTACGCTGAGAACATCGCCATCGAATCGCGCCCCTTCGAGGGGCTGGAGGCGGCGCTCGACGAGCTTGCCGGCCGCGGCTGCCAGTTCGCGGTGTGCACCAACAAGCTGGAATGGCTGTCGAAGCGGCTGCTCGACCAGCTCGGCCTGTCCTCCCGCTTCGCCGCGATCTGCGGTGCCGACACGTTCGGGGTCGCCAAGCCGGATCCGGCGATCCTGCGCCAGACCATCGCGCAGGCCGGCGGCGAGGTCGGGGCCGCGATCATGGTCGGCGATGCCGGCACCGACGTCGGCGCCGCCCGCCGCGCCGGCGTGCCGGTGATCGGCTGCACCTTTGGCTATACCGACGTACCGATCGCGGAGCTCAATCCGGACCACCTGATCGACCACATGCGCGAGCTGCCGGCTGCCGTCGCGGCCCTCAGCCCATCGTTCAGGATCGCCTGAACGGACTTGCGATTCCACTGCCGCATCGCACCCTAACCCACTGCCCTGTCGACCTGAATCCGCACCTTGCGGTGCGTTAACGTTCTGTTGAGAATAGGGTTGACCGCAGTTGCGCCGCTGTTCTGACGCTCCTATGGTCGCCCTGGGATTGCGGCCGATGGCCGCAGGGTTGTGGGGCGGACATCATGATGCGGCGTGTCATCGCAATTGCGGTTGCGGGAGCCGGCTTGGCCGGTTGCTCGTCCTTCTCCATGGACAGCTTCAAGATGGCAGCGCCCGAGGTTCCGGTGCAGCTCGACTCCGTGCCGCCGGGCGCCGACGCCAAGACCTCGCTCGGACCGGGCTGCAAGACGCCGTGCACCGTCTCGGTGCCGGCGCCCGATGCGGGCTTCAGCGTCACCTTCACGATGGACAAGTACCAGCCCGCGACCATCCCGGTGCAGGTGATCCGCAACTCCGGCGATTTCAACACCTCGCCGCCGGTGGTGATGGACCCGAGCCCGGTCGTCGCCGAGCTGCAGCCGATGCCCGGCGCGCCGCCGAAGGCCGTCAAGCGCATGCGGCCGAAGAAGCCGAAGCCGCAGAAGTCCGCCGCTGCGCCGGACGCACCGGCGGCCACCGGGTCCGCCTTCCCCGCCCCCGCGCCGGGACGCCAATAGCGGACCGTCGTCCCGCGCGTCCCCTTGCCAAGGCGAAGCTGCATTGCAGCAACGACGGATCCACGTCGATGATTGTGGGGCGCGGCGATCATGATTAGATTGTCGTGAGACCGACATCCGGCCGCGCTTGCGCGGCCGCCGCGTGGCATCGCCGCCACCTGGGCCGCCACCAGCCAAGGCTTTCATCAAGGCTTTCCATGACCGCAGAGACGTTGAGTGACACCGCCCTGACGCGCCCGATGACCGACCCGTTCGGTCGCCGCATCAGCTATCTGCGCGTCTCGGTGACCGACCGCTGCGACTTGCGCTGCTTCTATTGCATGTCCGAGGACATGACCTTCCTGCCGAAGGCCGACCTGCTGACGCTCGAAGAGCTCGACCGGCTGTGCTCGGCGTTCATCCACAAGGGCGTCAAAAAGCTCAGGCTCACCGGCGGGGAGCCGCTGGTCCGGCGCAACGTGATGGGCCTGGTCCGCTCGCTGTCGCGACATCTGAAGAGCGGCGCGCTCAACGAGCTGACGATGACGACCAACGCGACGCAGCTCGCCAAATATGCCGCCGAGCTCGCCGATTGCGGCGTCCGTCGCATCAACGTCTCGCTCGACACGCTCGACCCGGACAAGTTCCGCGCCATCACCCGCTGGGGCGATCTCGAGCGCGTGCTGGCCGGCATCGAGGCGGCGCGCGCCGCAGGTCTCGCCGTGAAGATCAACGCCGTCGCGCTGAAGAACATGAACGAGGACGAGATCCCCTCGCTGATCGACTGGGCGCACGGCAAGGGCATGGCGTTGACCTTGATCGAGGTGATGCCGATGGGCGAGATCGGCGAGGGCCGCATCGACCAGTATCTGCCGTTGTCGCTGCTGCGCGCGCGTCTGGCGCAGACCTACACCATGACCGACCTCGACGAGACCACCGGCGGCCCGGCCCGCTACGTCCGCGTCGCCGAGACCGGCGGCACGATCGGCTTCATCACGCCGATGACGCATAATTTCTGCGAGAGCTGCAATCGCGTCCGCGTCACCTGCACCGGCACCCTGCACACCTGCCTCGGCCACGAGGACGCCTCCGACCTGCGCAAGCCGCTGCGTGCCTCGGCCAGCGACGAGGAGCTCAGCGCCGCGATCGACCGCGCCATCGGCCTCAAGCCGAAGGGCCACGACTTCATCATCGACCGCCGCCACAACCGTCCGAGCGTCAGCCGGCACATGAGCGTGACGGGCGGGTAGTCGGAGTCCATAACCATCGGGCCCTGCGATCAATCGCAATCGGAGCCGGCCTGTTGGCCGGCCATTCAGCCGACGATCACGCATACCGTATGAGCGGAGCGGCCCGAGGCGCAGTCACGACGCGGAGACTGATCATTTATCGGCTTGCGGCACGTCCCCACGCGGCGTAGCTTTCAGCTGCAGATCGCGCATTCGAAAGCAATTTGTCGGTTCGGCCTAGCGGGAGACAGCGATGGCAGACGCAGTCGCATGGCACCTGTCCGGTGACTATTTCGAGAATTGCAGCTGCAGCCTGCTGTGTCCGTGCCTCATGTCGGCCGCCCCTCCCCTGACCGCGCAACCGACCGAGGGGTTCTGCAACGTACCATTGCTGTTCCACATCGAAACCGGCCGCTATGGCGATGTCGCGCTCGATGGCCTCAACGCGGCGGTGATGCTGCATGCGCCCGGCGTGATGGGGGATGGAGACTGGTCGATCGCCGCCTATGTCGATCAGCGCGCCGACGATCCGCAGACGGAGGCGATGGCCGCGATCTTCACCGGAGCTGCCGGCGGCCCGATGGCTGCGTTCACGCCGCTGATCAGCACCAATCTCGGCGTGCGCAAAGTCGCCATCACCTTCCGGATCGACGGCAAGACGCGGTCCGCCGACATCGCCGACATTCTGCACATGTCCGTCGATCCGCTGCCGACCATGCACCCGAGCGGAGAGATGTGGGTGAACATCGGCCATCCCGTCAGCCCGGACAGGATGGCGCTCGCCGTCGGCGCGGCGGGCAACACCTACAACGATCACGGCATGCGTTGGGACAATTCCGGCAAGAACGGCCTGTACGCGTCGATCAGTTGGTCCAACCAGGCCTAATTCGACGTGGCGCAAGGCCGGCAACCCGCCTTGCAGATGACCGGCAGCGCCCTGGAAGCCGTGCTGCGGCGCGATCGCTGGATCGTCGGCGGCGCGATCACGATCATGGTCGCCCTGTCGTGGGCCTATGTTCTCTGGCTTGCCAACGACATGGACATGGGCGGCATGGACATGACCGGCTTCCGCATGATCCCGGCCGGCATCGGAATCATGTTGCCGGCCAGCGAGCCGTGGCGCGCGATCGAGTTCGCCTATGTGTTCCTGATGTGGGCTGTGATGATGGTCGGGATGATGGCGCCTTCGGCCGCGCCCATGGTCCTGATGTACGCCCGTGTGGGTCGGCACGGCCGCGCGCAGGGCCAGCCGTTCGCGGCGACCGGCTGGTTTGCGGCCGGCTATCTGCTCGCCTGGAGCGGCTTTTCGCTCGTGGCGACCGGCCTGCAATGGGGTGTGGAGCGGACTGCGCAGCTGGATTCGCGGATGGCGATCGACAACCATCTGCTCGGCGCCATCGTGCTGATCGCGGCAGGCGTCTATCAGTGGACGCCGCTGAAGAGCGCCTGCCTTGCCCAATGCCAGTCGCCGCTTCTGTTCCTGATGCGTCACGGCGGCTTTCGCGGCGACCTGCAGGGCTGCGTGCTGCTGGGGCTGCGACACGGCGGCTATTGCGTGGGCTGCTGCTGGGCTCTGATGGCGCTGCTGTTCGTCGGCGGGGTGATGAGCGTGACGTGGATTGCCATTCTGACCCTGCTCGTGCTGTTTGAGAAACTGACTCCGGTCGGACGATGGATCGCGCGCGCGGCCGGCATTGCTTGCAGTGCCGCGGGCGCCTGGATGCTGGTGTCCCCACCGCAATGACGCGCAACGACGCGATGCAGGTCGTCGCGAGAGTGGCGACTGCCCCTTGGCATGGGATGCGGGCAACATGGTAAGCAGGCTCCGGCGTGGCGACTCTGTCGCATGAAATGCCGCAATCCAACTGACGCGAGACGCCCGTGATTCCCTGGAAGTTGATCGACACCGCAGACGTGCCCGGCGGCGGCGAGCCGCTGCGGCTGATGCAGCGCGGCAAGGAGTTCTCGATCAAGCTCGGTTCGAACGAGCTGATGAACAGCCGGCTGCACGGATCCGAAGAGGCGCTGGCGACCCTGAGCTGCGCCCGCATCAAGGCCGAGCCGGCTCCGCGGCTGCTGATCGGCGGCCTCGGCATGGGCTTCACCTTGCGGGCGGCGCTGAAGGTGCTGGGTTCGCAGGCCCGCATCACCGTCGCCGAGCTGGTGCCGGCGGTGATCGCCTGGGCGCGCGGGCCGATGGCCGAATTGTCCGGCGCCAGCCTTGCCGATCCGCGCGTCGACGTCCGCGAGGGCGACGTGGTGAAGCTGATCGCCGCGGCGCGCGGCACCTATGATGCGATCCTGCTCGACGTCGACAACGGCCCGCAGGGACTGACGCGGCAATCCAACGACGCGCTGTATGACCCCTCGGGTTTGCGCACCGCCTTCACCGCCCTGCGCCCCGGCGGCGTGCTGGCGGTGTGGTCGTCCCACCCCGACGATCGCTTTGCCCCGCGCCTGCGCAAGGCAGGCTTCGCCGCCGAGGAGATCAACATCCGCGCCACCGGCCGCGGCGGCGGCGCCCGTCACGTGATCTGGATCGCGACGCGGCCGGCGTGATTGCGCCTCGTCGCGCGCGGAGTTCTCTGTCCTGAGAACTTTCTCCACCGGCTGTACTACCAGCGCTGATATTCTCCACGCCCGTTTGGATCAGCGTAGTGACGCGTCGGACATCGTCCTATGATGCGTCGGCGGCGACGAGGGATGCTCCATTCTCCGGCTTGTAGACCGCAGCGGCCAGGGGCACGCTATGCAATGAGGGCGCGCCCCTGAATGGGAGATTGCCATGGATGACAGAGCGAAGCGCGCTGCCTTGCAGCACCATTGGGATGCATCGGACGTGAATGATTTCGAAGCCGAGCACGACATCTATCGCGACGATGCCGTGCTGGATTATCCGCAATCGGGCGAACGCATCCACGGCCGGCGCAACATTCAGGAGAGCCGCTTCGTGCAGCCCAGCAGGAAGCGCTTCGCAGTGCGCCGAATCATCGGGAGCGGCGATCTGTGGGTGACCGAACTGGTCCTGACCTATGATGGCGTGCCGTCTTACGTGGTGAGCGTCATGGAATTCCGGGACGGCGGAGTAGCGCACGAGACCCAATATTTCGGCGATCGCTTCGACCCGGCGCCCTCGCGCGCGCATCTCGTCGAGCGCATCAACTCGGCCTGAAGGGCGACGAACGGCCACGGCAACCGCATTTCGGTGACGGCGGCATTTCGGTAGCAGGGCAGTGCATTTCTCGTCCTCGGGTCGCCGCGTCGCTGCAGCGGCGCCCTCCGCATCCTCCGGCCACGCCGCCGAAAGCCTCACACCATCTCAGGTTGATTTCTCTCTCCTTCAGTTTACCCTTCCGCTCCTCGGCTCTCAATGTCGAGCGGGGTCCTTTGCATGGCGAGTCCCAAGATCATCATCCTGTCCGACGGGACCGGCAACGCCGCCTCGAGCGTGTGGCGAACCAACGTCTGGCGCATGTTCCAGGCGCTCGACCTGCAGGGCAACGCCCAGGCGGCCAAGTATGACGACGGCGTCGGCACATCGTCGTTCGTTCCGCTCGCCCTGCTCGGCGGCGCGTTCGGCTTCGGCCTCAAGCGCAACATCCTGGATGCCTACAAGTTCGTCTGCCGCAACTACGACCACGCGAACGGCTCGAAGATCTATCTGTTCGGCTTCAGCCGCGGCGCGTTCACCGTGCGGGTGCTCGCCGCGCTGATGCTCGATCAGGGGCTGATCGTTGCCGACACCGAGGCTGAGCTGCACGACGGCGCCGTGAAGGCCTATCGCGCCTATCGCGCCAAGGGGTACCATTCGATCTGGCGGATCGAAGTGCCGCTCCGCTGGATTCGCGATCATGTGCTGGTGCCGGTGATCGACCGCATCATGGGCCGTAAATCTCTCGACCTCATCGAGCGAAAAAGCCTCCCGGCGATCGAGTTCATCGGGCTGTGGGACACCGTCGCAGCCTATGGGCTACCGATCGACGAGATGACGCGGGGCATCTCCAACTGGGTGTGGCCGCTCGAGCTTCCCAATCGCGTGCTCAGTCCGCGGGTGACATGCGCGCGCCACGCGCTCGCGCTCGACGACGAGAGGACGACCTTCCACCCGGTGCTCTGGACCGAGGCGGGCGAGACCAAGCCGCAGGATGCCAGGACGATCGATGACGAGAGGCTGGTGCAGGTCTGGTTCGTCGGCATGCACGCCAATGTCGGCGGCGGCTATCCGGACGATTCCGTCTCCTACGTCCCCCTGACCTGGCTCGTCGGCGAGGCCGTCAAACGGGGCTTGATCTTCAAGACCGCGCCGGAGGCCGATCCGGATGCGATCAAGTCGATCGTCACGTCGCAGGACAAGGACGGACGCCTCTACAACTCGCGCTCCGGGCTCGGGTCCTACTATCGATACGGCCCGCGCAAGGTGTCGGAGCTCTGCAACGACCCGGCGGCGGGCGTCCAGGTGTCGATGCCGAAGATTCACGAAAGCGTCTTCGACCGCATCGACAGCGGCTGCAATGCCTATGCGCCCATCGGGCTGCCCGACAACTACATGATCGTCCGCTACGACGGCACGCTGACGCCGCTCGGGCCGACGACGTTCGAAACGCCGGCCGGCGCGGCCGCCCGGTTCGCGGCCCAGGAGAAGCTGTGGAATCTGGTGTGGTTCAGGCGCCTCGCCTATTTCGCAACCCTGGCGGCCTCGCTGCACCTCGCGGCCTTCTGGCTGTTCCACGACCTCGATCGCACGCACGAATACGACTCGCGCATCAGGATGGTCTCCGAAGCAGTCAGGCTGATCGAATCGTTCCTGCCGACATCGCTGCACTGGTGGACGGACTGGTACGCCGCCAACCCCGAATGGTTCGCCGGCGGGATCATCATCCTTGTCATGCTGACCGCGCTCGGGACATTCCTCAGCGACCGCATCGGCGACCGGATGCGCGTGATCTGGCGCGAACGGGCATCGCCCCCGATGCCGTCCGGCCCGCTGCATCGGGCCATCTACGCGCTCCGGACCAATCGCGCCTATCAGTTTGCCATCAGGAACGGCAAGCGGCATGTCGGCCCGTTCTTGCTCGCTATCGGCACCGTCTGGCTCGCAGCCACGCTGATCAGCCATTTCCTGTTCAACGCCGCGGATTCGATGGGCGCCTTTTGCCATGGCACCCCTGCCCGCGAGCTCGTCGCAGTCGACAAAGGCATTCCGCAGGATGCCAGGGATTTCTCGACCGATGCGGTTTGCGCTCCCACCGGGTTGAGAGTCCGTCCCGGCTTCTCCTACGAGATCGTCGTCACCATGACCGACCCGTGGGAGGATGCCGGGCGTCCGGTCACGCCCGCGGGCTATCGCACCTCGACGGTCCGGGGCTACGCCCGCTGGACGTTCCGCGCAGGCATCCTGCTGCGCCGCGTTCTCTTCCGTCCCTGGTATCGGCTGATCGCCAGGGTCGGCGAGACCGGCGTCGACGAATATTTCCTCGACCCCGTTCCCGCCCCCAACACGACACCTCAAGCCTACAAAGCGCGCTTCAAGGCCGAGCGCGGCGGTGAGCTGTTCCTCTATGTCAATGACGCGGTGATCGGGCTGCCCGGGGTGTACGATGCATTCTATCCGAACAACGCCGGCAAGGCGAAGGTGACCGTCAGGCTGCTCTGAACCGCCGACGCCACCAGGCGGAGACGAGGTCATGATCGGCGGTTCGCCTGCCAACCGCGGCGCGACCGCTTGGGGCCGTGGCAAGCGCGCCACCGCGCGCGTGTCGCTGCGCCCTGACGAGATCTCGCGTCCATCGCTGCCGACACTGCACCGCGTCAATACAGGCTCCGCTTGAACCGCCGGAACTGCGACCAGCCGGCCGAGTTGCAAACACGGAGCATCGAACGACGAGGCAAAAAACTCCTCATCAATCCCGCTCCCCTTTTGGCTGTTCTTGAAAAGAGAGGCGACGATGAAAGCACCCCTTCTTCTTGCCGGCGCAGTGATCATCGGATCGGTCGCGCCAGTGCTCGCTGACGAATACTACATCGTGCAGGGACCGAGCCATCGCTGCACCATCACCACCACGCGCCCCGCCGACCGCGAGGTCGTCACGCAAATCGGACCGATGGCGTTCACCAGCCGCGTGGAAGCCGAGGACCGCATCCGCCAGACCAAGGTCTGTGAGGACGAAGGCACGGTCGGCAGCTCGACCAGCACCACCACGGTCATCAAAGAGAAGTAGTCGGCGGCGTCATTGCGATCGGCGCTTGCCGCGACACGGTCGCGCCCATGTCCGTGGGCGCGACTTTCTGTTGTCCACAGATCAGTTTTCGATCGGGGCCACGCCGCCGATAGACGCAGTCGCGGCGGCCACAGAAAACCGGGGTTATCAGTCCCTTCCCGACACCGAACCGCGTCCACCCTGGTTGCGTTCCGCCGCAGCGTTGGGTACCCCAGCGCGGGATCGGATCAGGACATCATGGCCTCGCAATCGCTCAAGCTCGCCATCGGCAGCCTCGTGGTCGGAACGATCGTGCTCGGCCTGAAGTATCTCGCCTATTGGATCACCGGCTCGGTCGCGCTCTACTCCGATGCCGTCGAGAGCATCGTCAACGTCGTCACCGCCGTGGTCGCGCTCGTCGCGGTGCGCATCGCCGCCAAGCCCGCGGATGCCAACCATCCGTTCGGTCACCACAAGGTCGAGTATTTCAGCGCGGTGATCGAGGGCGTCATGATCGTCGTGGCGGCGCTGCTCATCATCCATGAGGCCTACGGGAATTTCTTCGATCCGCGGGCGTTTTCCGCACCCGTCGAGGGGCTCGCGGTGAATGCGCTGGCGAGCGCGATCAATGCGGTCTGGTGCTGGCTGTTGATCACGCGGGGCAAGCGGTTGCGGTCGCCGGCGCTGGTGGCAGACGGCCGGCACCTGCTGACGGACGTCGTGTCCTCGGGCGGCGTCGTGGTCGGCCTCGGCCTCGCGGTGATGTTGCAGCTGCCGATCCTCGATCCGGCACTGGCCGTGCTGGTCGCCGTGAACATCCTGTGGTCGGGATGGCAGGTGCTGAAGGAATCCACCAGCGGGCTGATGGATGAAGCGGTCCCGGACGCCACGCTGGCGCGCATTCGCCTGATCATCAGTCAGCATGCCGGCGGCGCGCTGGAGGCGCATGATGTCCGGACCCGCCATGCCGGCAAGCTGACCTTCATCGAGTTCCACCTCGTGGTGCCTGGCGAGATGTCGGTCAACCAGGCGCACGAAATCTGCGACCGGATCGAGGCAGCCTTGCGCGAGGACGACGAGCACAGCTGGATCACCATCCACGTCGAACCCGAAAACAAGGCCAAGCATTCCGGCGTGGTGGTGCTGTAAGACCGCTGCGCACCGGACGTGGTCCGTCGGCCGCACCCGAGAGTCCCCCGCCCTCACGCTCGGCCCGTTGACCTTCATTCGCCGGCCGGCGATCGCCAGGCCCCGGCGACCTGCGACAGCTGTGGCGCGGCGTCGCCACTGCTGCAACATGTTGCGGCAACGCTCATTTTTGCCCATTTTTCCGATTGACGGCAACACGAGGCGCTGAAATGGTGCCCCCGTTTTTGAGCCTGCCGGGCCGGATAGGCCGTTGCGCCATGTGCTGCGCAGCCAGAACGGGCCATGGGACGTCGCAAGACATTTGGGGGAGGATTGCGTTGCAAGCGTTGCTGAAATTGAGCCGTGGGATCGATGCGTTCACGACCTGGACCGGCAAGCGGCTGGCGTGGCTGATCCTGCTCGCCGTCATCATCTCGACGATCAACGCCATCGTCCGCAAGACGCTCGACACCTCGTCGAATTCCTGGCTTGAGCTGCAATGGGTGCTGTTCTCAGCCGTCTTCCTGCTGTGCTCCCCCTGGACCCTGCTCGACAACGAGCACATCCGCATCGACATCGTCAACGCCATGATGCCCAAATGGCTGCGTGACACCATCGACGTCGTCGGTCACGTGCTCTTCCTCATCCCGCTCTGCATCGTGATGATCATCACCAGCGTGCCCTTCTTCCTGCGCTCCATCGAGATCAACGAGCAATCGAGCAACGCCGGCGGCCTGCCGCAATGGCCGGCGAAGTCCCTCATCATGCTCGGCTTCGCCTTCCTGCTGGCGCAGGGCGTGTCCGAGCTGATCAAGCGCATCGCGGTCATGCGCGGGCTGATCCCGGATCCCCACGCTTCGAAGCCCCACGGCATCGAGGCCGAGGTCGAGCACCTCGTCGAAGCGATCGAGAAGAAGTAAGCGGCGGGCTGGGGGATCATCCAATGGAAGCGTTTCTGATCGCCAATATGGCGCCGATCATGTTCGGGTCGCTGGTCGTGATGCTGCTGCTCGGCTATCCGGCAGCGTTCTCGCTCGGCGCCGTCGGCCTGTTTTACGCCCTCGTCGGCATCGGGCTCGGCGAATTCCGGCCGGACTTCCTGCAGGCGCTACCGGAACGCGTCTACGGCGTGATGAACAACGACACGCTGCTGGCGATTCCGTTCTTCACCTTCATGGGCCTGGTGCTGGAACGATCCGGCATGGCCGAGGATCTGCTCGACACCATCGGACAGCTGTTCGGCACCATCCGCGGCGGCCTCGCTTATGCGGTCGTGTTCGTCGGCGCGCTGCTCGCGGCCACCACCGGCGTGGTCGCCGCCTCGGTGATCTCGATGGGCCTGATCTCTCTGCCGATCATGCTGCGCTACGGCTACGACCGCCGGCTTGCCTCGGGCATCATCGCCGCCTCCGGCACGCTTGCGCAGATCATCCCGCCGTCGCTGGTCCTGATCGTCATGGCCGACCAGCTCGGCAAGTCCGTCGGCGACATGTACGAAGGCGCCTTCATCCCTGGCCTCGTGCTGTCGGCGATCTATGCAGCCTATGCCTTCCTCACCAGCATGATCTTCCCGAAATCGGCCCCCGGCCTGCCGGCCGATGCGATCGGCTTTCGGGAGGACTCAGGCGACCGCGGCCTGAAATCGCTGGGCGTGCTGTTTCTGGCGAGCTGTGTGTTCGGCTGGTTCATGATGCGCGGCTCGGAATATCACGGCGCCGACTTCGTCGTGCTGAGCATGTTCTACGGCATCGTGTTCGCCTTCGCCGTCGCCGTCGTGAACTGGGTGCTGGAGCGCACCACCGGATACCGCTTCCTGTCCCGCATGGCGCAGCAGACCACCTTCGTGATGGTGCCGCCGCTGTTCCTGATCTTCCTGGTGCTCGGCACGATCTTCATCGGGCTCGCGACGCCGACGGAAGGCGGCGCGATGGGCGCCGCCGGCGCGATCATCCTTGGTGCGATCAAGCGGCGGCTCAGCTTCGACCTGGTCCGCCAGGCGGTGGAATCCACTGCCAAGCTGTCGGCCTTCGTGGTCTTCATCCTGGTCGGCGCGCGCGTGTTCTCGCTGACCTTCTACGGCGTCAACGGCCATGTCTGGGTCGAGCACCTGCTGACTTCGCTGCCCGGCGGTCAGGTCGGCTTCCTGATCTTCGTCAACGCCTTCGTGTTCGTGCTGGCGTTCTTCCTCGACTTCTTCGAGCTCGCCTTCATCATCATCCCGCTGCTCGGACCCGCGGCCGAAAAGCTCGGCATCGACCTGATCTGGTTCGGCGTCATCCTCGGCGTCAACATGCAGACCTCGTTCATGCATCCGCCGTTCGGCTTTGCCTTGTTCTATTTGCGATCAGTGGCACCGAAGGAGTCCTATCTCGACCGTGTCACCGGCAAGAGGATGGAGCCGGTGACCACGGGACAGATCTACTGGGGCGCGGTGCCGTTCGTGGTGATCCAGTTGATCATGGTGATGCTGGTGATCCTGTTCCCCTCGATGGTCATGCACTACAAGGGCTCGCTCTCCACCGTTGATCCGAACTCGATCAAGATCGAGATCCCGCAGATCGACGCGCCGCCGCTCGATTTCGGCCCGCCTCAGATCGATGTCGGACCGCCGAAGCAGTGATGGCCGCGACGCGCAATCGCTCCGCCCACGAAAAACCCCGGCGCAACGCGCCGGGGTTTTGTTTTGTCGCTGGCTCCTGACGCGATACGGCGCCGGTCTCAGCTCAGCGGATTGCGCGCCATGAAGGCGTCGTAGCCGATCTCGGCGACCTGGAACCAGGAGTAGCCATTGCCGGCGAAGGCCGACAGCGACTCATAGGTCTTCTTGAAGTCGGGGTTGGTGGCCGCGACCTCGTTGTGCAGCTCGCGGGCAGCCTTCAGGCAGGCCTGCATGATCTCCGGCGAGAACGCATGCAGCTTGGCACCGGCGGCGAGCAGCCGGCGCAGCGCCGCCGGATTGCTCTGGTCGTACTTCGCCATCATCCAGTTGTTGGCATAATGGCCGGCATGCTCGAGGATCTTCTGATAGTTCTTGGGCAGCGCATTCCAACGATCCTGGTTGACGAAGGAAAGCAGTATCGGTCCGCCCTCCCACCAACCCGGATAGTAGTAGTGGGGCGCGACCTTGACGAAGCCGAGCTTCTCGTCGTCGTACGGTCCGACCCACTCGGCCGCATCGATCGTGCCCTTCTCCAGCGCCGGATAGATGTCGCCGCCGGCGATCTGCTGCGGCACCGCGCCGAGCTTCTGCAGCACGCGGCCGGCAAAGCCACCGACGCGGAATTTCAGCCCCTTGAGATCGTTGACGCCGGTGAGCTCCTTGCGGAACCAGCCGCCCATCTGGCAACCGGTGTTGCCGGCAAGCAGCGAGACGACATTGTACTTCGCGTAGAACTCGTTGAGGATCTCACGTCCTCCGCCGAGCATGTACCAGGCCTGGTTGATGCGCATGTTCGGCCCGAACGGGACCGACGAGCCGAAGGTGAACGTCGGGTCCTTGCCGAAATAGTAGTACGACGCAGTGTGGCCGATTTCGACGGTGCCGTTCTGCACGGCGTCGAGGACCTGCAGGCCGGGCACGATTTCGCCGGCGGCGAAGGGCTGGATCTGGAATTTGTTGTCGGTGGCCTCACCGACCACCTTGGCCATGATCTCGGCGCCGCCATACAAGGTGTCGAGCGATTTCGGCCAGCTCGTCGGCATGCGCCATTTCAGCTCCGGCATCGATTGTGCGATGGCCGGCGCTGCGATCGCGGCCGCGCCAGCGGCGCCAAGCCCGGTCACCTTGATGAAGTCTCTCCGCTTCATAGTTCTTCCCTCCCTGGGGGTCATTGTGTTCGTTTCCTGAGCAGCCTTCTTTGTGAGGCTTCAGTTCCAGTGTGGATCAAAGTGCGTCGGAGTGCCATTGCGAAACGTTGTCGCAACGCAAAAGCCCGGCCTCTCGCGAGGCCGGGCTGACGTCGATCCGCCGATCTGAAGTTTGCGATCAGCCGCGGGTACGCGAGCGGATCATGAAGCTGTCGTAGGTATACTCGGCAACCTGCCACCACAGATATTCATCCGAGCGGTAGGCCTGCATCGCGTCGATGACCTTCTTGAAGTCGGCGTTCTTGGCCGAGATCTCGCCCCACAGCTCGTTGGTCGCCTTGAGGCAGGCCTCGAGCACCTCGTTGGTGAACGGCCGCAGCTGCGTGCCGCCGGCGACCAGGCGCTTCAGCGCCGCCGGGTTCACCTGGTCGTAGCGCGCGGCCATCCAGGTGTTGGCATTGACCGTCGCGTTGGCGAGGATCGACTGATAGTGCTTCGGCAGCTCGTTCCACTTGTCGAGATTGGCGAAGGCGTGGACGGTCGGACCGCCCTCCCAGAAGCCCGGGTAGTAGTAGTACTTCGCCACCTTCTGGAAGCCGAGCTTCTCGTCGTCATACGGACCGACCCACTCGGCGGCGTCGATGGTGCCCTTCTCGAGCGACGGGTAGATGTCGCCGCCCGCGAGCTGCTGCGGCACAACGCCGAGCTTCTGCAGCACCTGGCCGGCGATGCCGCCGATGCGGAACTTCAAGCCCGAAAGGTCGGCGACGGTCTTGATCTCCTTGCGGAACCAGCCGCCCATCTGGGTGCCGGTGTTGCCGCAGGGGAAGCCGATGACATTGGCGGCCTTCTTGAAGAACTCGTTGGCGAGCTCGTTGCCGCCGCCCTGATATAGCCAGGAGTTCTGCTGCCGGGCGTTCAGGCCGAACGGCACCGAGGCGAAGATCGCGAAGGTCGGGTCCTTGCCGACGTAATAATACGACACCGTATGGGACATCTCGACGGTGTTCTTGGAGGTCGCGTCGAGCGCCTGCAGGCCCGGCACCAGCTCACCAGCCTGGAAGACCTGGATCTGGAACTTGTTGTCCGTCATCTCGGCAACCTGCTTCGCCATATATTCGGCGCCGCCATAGATCGTGTCGAGCGACTTCGGGAAGCTGGAGGTCAACCGCCATTTGATCTCGGGCATCGACTGCGCGATCGCAGGCGAGGCCACCGCTGCCGACGCGGCGGCACCGGCGGCCGAGACCTTCAGAAAATCACGACGCTTCATATTAAGGCATCTCCTTGTTGGGGGCGTTTTCCCGTTGAAAAAGCATTTATCCGCCGATGCGATTGGCCGCACACGGTCGAAGGCGATCCGGGCCGGGCTTTAGCACGGAACCGGTTAAGCGAAAACGCGACGTTGGAATGACAAACGGTCCAATAGTCGCACACGCTTCGCTGCAGTGCATCAAGCAGCGGCGATCGCATCCTTGAGCTGATCCCGCACCGACGCGGCGATGGCCCGGTAGATCGCGGCATGTGGACCCTTCGGCTCGCTCTCGACCACCGGGTTGCCGGCGTCCGACGTCGAGCGGATGTCCATGTGCAGCGGGATTTCGCCGAGGAACGGCACGCCGAGCCGCTCGGCCTCGTGGCGCGCGCCGCCATGACCGAAGATGTCGGAGCGGGTGCCGCATTGCGGGCACTGGAAGTAGCTCATGTTCTCGATGATGCCGAGCACGGGCACGTTGACCTTGCGGAACATCGCAAGCCCGCGGCGGGCGTCGATCAGCGACAGGTCCTGCGGCGTCGACACGATCACGGCGCCCTTCAGCGGCACGTTCTGCGCCAAGGTCAGCTGGGCGTCGCCGGTGCCCGGCGGCATGTCGACGACGAGCACGTCGAGCGTGCCCCACGCGACGTCGCGCAGCATCTGGTTGATCGCCGACATCACCATCGGGCCGCGCCAGATCATCGGGCTGTCCTCGTCGACGAGAAAGCCGATGGACATGATCGATAGGCCGAACCGCGACAGCGGAATCATCTTCTTGTCGTCGGTGAGCTTGGGCTTTTCCTGCAGCCCGGTCAGCCGCGGCACCGACGGGCCGTAGATGTCGGCGTCGAGCAGCCCGACCTTGAGGCCGAGATCGCGCAAGCCCAGCGCGAGATTGATCGCGGTGGTCGACTTGCCGACACCGCCCTTGCCCGAGGCCACCGCGATGACGGCCGCGATACCCGGGATCGCGGCCTGCCGGGACATCGGCGAGTCCGCCGGATGCTGGTGCTGATGCGGACGATGCGCCGCGACCGGCTGCACGCCGCCCTGTCGCGGCGGCGGGGCGGCAGCGCCCGCCTTGCGCTCCGCGGTCAGCGCGATCATCGCCATGGTCACGCCGGGTATGGCGCGCACGGCGGCTTCGGCTTTCGCGCGGGTGTCTTCCCAGGCGCGGGCCTCGCTGGCCTCGACATTGATCGAGAAGAACACCTTGCCGTCATTGGCCGTGATCGGCGACAGCACGCCGGCGTCCGGCAGCGCCACGCCACGTGGCGAGCGGACCCGCTTGAGTGCCTCGATAACCTGCTGCTGCGTCACGCTCACGGCGCGTCTCCTGAAGAAGTTCAGAACGCGCCACATCGTCGCGCCCTATCCCGTTGGCCGGACATGATCTTCCGTCGTCTGCGACGGCACCGCTCCGGCCCTGCGTTGCGCTGCTTCATAAGGCCGACCGGCTCAAAACGCCACCATGGTTCCGATGTCGGAGGCGGTCTCGACCGGCGCATCCTCGGCCCGCTCCTTCGCTGCCTCGTAATTGAGCTCGATCATCACGCCGTTGGGGTCGCGCACGAAGATCTGCCACAGCTCCCCGCCCGGCACCTGCCGCGCCTCGAACGGCATGCCCTTGGCGGCGAGCCGCGCCTTCATGCCGGCGAAGCCGCGGCTGACGAAGGCGACGTGGTGGACGACGCCGGAGTCCGGCTTCTGTGCCTCTGAGGTCGGCGAGATGTCGACGAGGTGCACCACCGGGCGCCCCTCGCTGTACATCCAGGCGCCAGGAAAGGCGAAGTTCGGCCGGGCGCCGTTCTCCAGCCCGAGCACGTCTTCATAGAAGCGGACCGTCTCGGCGAGGTTGCGGGTCCGGATGTTGAAATGATCGAGCACGCCGACGCTGACGCCCATGCGAGACACTCCCCTGGCTGGTTCGTTGGTTGACTGGATTTCGTTGCGCAATGACGGCTTTGCAAGCCGTCATGATGATGCCTCTTTAGCACGCGGCGCCGCTTTCGCATCCGTCACGAAGCCGTTGCCCCCGCCTCTCAAGCCGTTATGGTGCGGCGTCCAGCACCGCCGCGACCCGCGCCGGATGCTGATGTGTTCCTTTCAAGAACAGCCCGGCCCTCTCAAGGCTGTCGGCAGAACCCCAAGGTCAAGGTAGCTCATATGGCTAAAGTCGCTTTCATCGGTCTCGGCGTCATGGGTTTCCCCATGGCAGGACATCTCGTGAAGAAGGGCGGTCACGAGGTCACGGTCTACAACCGTACCGCGGCCAAGGCGAAGGAATGGGCCGACAAGTTCGGCGGCAAGGCAGCCCCCACGCCGAAGCAGGCCGCGGAAGGCCAGGACTTCGTGATGTGCTGCGTCGGCAACGACAACGACCTGCGCGCGGTCACGATCGGCCCGGACGGCGCATTTGCCGGCATGGCGAAGGGCGCGACCTTCGTCGACCACACCACCGCCTCGGCTGAAGTGGCACGTGAGCTCGACGCCGCAGCCACCAAGGCCGGCTTCAAATTCATCGACGCGCCAGTGTCCGGCGGCCAGGCCGGCGCCGAGAACGGCGTGCTGACGGTGATGTGCGGCGGCACCGCCGACGCCTATGCCGGCGCCGAGCCGGTGATCGCGGCCTATGCCCGGATGTGCAAGCTGCTGGGACCGGCCGGCAGCGGCCAGCTGACCAAGATGGTCAACCAGATCTGCATCGCCGGCCTCGTGCAGGGCCTGTCCGAGGGTATCCATTTCGCGAAGAAGTCCGGCCTCGACGTTCCCGCTGTCATCGAGACCATCTCCAAGGGCGCCGCCCAGTCCTGGCAGATGGAGAACCGCTACAAGACCATGAACGACGGCAAATACGACTTTGGTTTTGCGGTGGAATGGATGCGCAAGGACCTGTCGATCTGCCTCAGCGAAGCGCGCCGCAACGGCGCCCA
This sequence comes from Bradyrhizobium sp. SZCCHNS30572, assembly GCF_032484415.1. NCBI lineage: Bacteria > Pseudomonadati > Pseudomonadota > Alphaproteobacteria > Hyphomicrobiales > Nitrobacteraceae > Bradyrhizobium > Bradyrhizobium sp. SZCCHNS30572. The sequence goes on from NZ_JAUESY010000013.1 coordinate 120,407, forward strand.
TCTGCCGGTGACCGCGCTGGTCGACCAGTTCTATTCCGAGGTCGAGAAGCTCGGCGGCAAGCGCTGGGACACGTCGAGCCTGCTGGCCCGGCTGGAGAAGTGATTCCGCCGCTCTCCGACTGATCGATCTGCCGCTGCGCGTGTGCTGCGGCGGCAGATTTCCGATCCGGGACCTTGGCAGGCCCCGGCTCATCTGCCTTCCCCCATGTATTGCCGCAGACACGCGGCGGGATACGTCCGCCGCGGACGGGCGCCATTGCGCCATCTGCGACTCGCTGATACCCCTTGCAATCGCTAATCGTTCGCATGTGTTGCCCGATCGTCGAGACACCCACTCAGAGAAAAATGGATATGTAATGTTATAACATTACATATCCGTTGGGCTGAGCTAACTCTCGTCGTGGTGATCATGAACGTTGGCTGGGGGCGCAGATGGCCGGAAAGCCGGCTGCTGCGATGGGGAGCGGAATGAGCGTGCGCGACGTCTGGGGTTCGATATCGCTTGCGGGGCTGCTGGTGGCAGGCTGGTCGGCGGTGCCGGCGGCTTATGCCCAACAGACCTCCCCTCCGGACGGGAGGCAGGCCGCCGCAGACACCCTGCTGCCGGACGTGACGGTCGATGCGCCGCGGCAGCGCCCGGCGGCCGGCCGCGCGCCCTCCTCGACCCAAGCCGCCCGTCGGACCACACCTCCGGCGTCCCGGCGCATGGCCGCGCCCACGCCCGCAGCAGCGCCGACGCGGCCTTCGTCCAACACGGCGGCCACCACGCCGCTCAACGGCAATGCGACGCCCGCGAGCGGCAGCCGGCTCGGCCTCACCGTACGCGAGCTGCCGGCCTCGATCGAGGTGGTCGGCGCCGAGACGCTGCGTGAGCAGGGCTACCACACGACCGTCGACGCGGTGAAAGGCGCCGCCGGCGTCAGCGCGGGTGATGCCCCGAACGATGTCGGCTTCGCGATGCGCGGCTTCCAGGGCAATCAGGTCAACGTGCTCTACAACGGCATCAACATCGGCCCGACCGGCTTCACCGCGCTGACGATGGAGACGTTCAACCTCGACCGGGTCGAGTTTCTCAAGGGCCCCTCCTCGCTGATCTCGGGCCAGGGCGCGGTCGGCGGCACCGTCAATTTCGTGACCAAGACCCCGCACACCGGCCCGATCGAGAGCGAAGCCTTCGTCGGCTTCGACCAGCGCGGCACGTTCCGCAGCGGCTTCGGCTCGGGCGGCAGCACGACCGTCAAGGGCCTGGACTATCGCTTCGACATCAGCCGGACCAGGGAGGTCGGCTTCATCGACGACACCGAGTTCAAGAATATCCATGTCTCAGGCCAGCTCGACTACCGGCTGTCCGACAGCTTCAAGACCTTCTTTGCCGCCGAGTTCAAGGACTACAAGGCCAAGCCCTATGAGGGCACGCCGCTGGTGCCGGTCACCTTCAGCGGCGCCAACGCGACCAGCGGCATCGTCTCAGGCACCAAGGTGTCGGCCTACAACGGCACCGATCTCGGCGCCGTCACGATCGACGGCCGCACGCTGTCGACCAACTACAACGTGGTCGACGGCCACAAGACGATCAAGGAATCGTGGGTCCGCAGCGGGTTCGAATGGGACCTGAGCAACGACGTCAGGCTGCGGAGCCAAGTCTACAACTACAACGCCAGCCGCGACTGGTACAACAACGAGGTCTCGGCGTTCAACGCGACCACCAACACCGTCGATCGCGAGCGGTTCTTCGTCCACCACAACCACAACATGGTCGGCAACACCACCGACCTCACCTGGAACGCCAACCTGTTCGGTCTGGCCAACCGGCTCGTGACAGCGGTGGAAAGCTCGCATACCGACTTCACGCGGCCTGGCGCGGCGATCTTCCCGGGTGACAGCATTCCGCTGACCGGCTTCGACCGAGGCGTCTACGGCCCGCTCGGAACGCAGTTGCAGACCGCCACCATCGACAGCGTGGCACTCAATCTCGAAGACCGGCTGAAGCTCACCAACAATTTCGCGCTGGTCGGCGGCCTGCGCTACAACCCGTTCTCGCTCGACCGCAACTCGATCGACAAGAACGGCGTCGTGAAGAGCAGCTTCCCCTACTCGAAGAGCTGGCAGCCGGTCACGGGCCGCATCGGCTACACCTGGGAAGTGTTCCCGGGCACCACCTTCTACAGCCAATATGCGACCGCCACCGACATCTCCGCCGACAGCATCTTCCTGCTGAGTCCGACCCAGAACCTCACGCTCTCGGACTCCCGCAGCTATGAGACCGGCGTCAAGCAGCTCGCGTGGAACGGCCGTGCGGAGTGGACCTTCTCCGCCTTCGACATCGAACGCAAAAACGTCTACAGCGCCCAGGCCGGCCAGCAGCTCAACCTGGCCGGCAAGGTGAAATCTCAGGGCATCGAGGTCGCAGCCGCCGTGCGGCCGACACCCGAGAGCAGGCTCTGGGGCAACGTCGCCTATGTCCGCGCCCGCTATGCCGATTATGATCTCGCCGGCGGCGGCTCGTTCTCGGGCAACACGCCGCCCAACATTCCCGCCGTCATCGTCAATGGCGGCGGCTCCTACCGCTTCCTCAATCCCGGCTGGTGGCCGGTCGAGCTTGGTTTCTCCGTGCGCCACGTGGGCGATCGCTGGAGCACCGATGCCAACACGGTGAAACTGCTCGCCTACACCACCGCCGATCTGTTCGCGTTCGTCGACCTGCCGAGGGTGCCGCTGTTCGCCACCGCGACCAGCACGCGGCTCGCCTTCCGCGTCCGCAACGTTGCCGACAAACGTTATGCGGCTTGGAGCGATCCGTTCTATCCCGACCAGATCTTCCTCGGCGCGCCCCGCACCTACGAGGTCGAAGCCTCGTTCAAGTTCTGATGGCCGCATGATCCGGGCGCTGATCCTCACGCACCGCTGGCTGAGCATCCCGCTGGGTCCGCTGTTCGTGCTGTGGTTCGCGACCGGGATCGTGATGCACTACGTGCCGTTCCCGGCGCAGACCGAGAGCGAGCGCTTCGCCGCGCTGCCCGTGCTCGACACCGCCCTGTCGCTGCACGGTCCCGCGGAGGCCCTCGTCGCAGGTGGCATCGATCATCCCGACCGCATCCGGCTGATGCAGCGCGTGGATGGTCCGGTCTATGTCATCTCGGCCGCCGGCCGCAGCGCGGCCATTCGTGCAGACACGCTGGCCGCGGCCGATGTGAGCGCCCCCGACCTCGTGCTGTCGATCGCGCGCACGGCAGCCCGGCGGCGCGGGCTCGACGCCGATGGCGCCACCATCGCCTCACTGGAGCACTACGACCAATGGACGGTGCCGAACCGTTTCGACGTGCATCGTCCGCTGCACCGGATCGCGCTCAACGATCCCAATGGCACCGAACTCTACGTGTCCTCGATCACCGGCGAGGTCGTGCTCGACACGACACGGTCCGAACGCGCCTGGAACTACGTCGGCAGCGTCGTCCATTGGATCTATCCGACCGTCCTGCGCAAGGACTGGGCGGCCTGGAACGCCGTCGTGTGGTGGCTGTCGCTCGCGGCGGTCATCGCCGCCGTGAGCGGCGCGCTGCTCGGCCCGATGCGGCTGAGATATCGGAAGGCGCGGCTGTGCTCGCGCTACCACGGCTGGCACCTCTGGCATCATTGGGCCGGCCTGATCTGCATGCAGTTCGTGCTGACCTGGATGGTCAGCGGCTGGCTGTCGATGGACCATGGCAGGCTGTTTGCGACCGGCCATCTGACGCCGTCCGAACAAGCCATTCTCGTCGGCGCACCGGATTGGACCGGCCTGGCGACGGCGGCGCTCGCGGCGGCGCATGGCGAGGTCCGCGAGATCGAGTGGTTCGCCTTCGGCGGCCGCCTCTATCAGCGCATCCGGCGCGCGCCGAGCCAGCAGCAGATTTCGGTGCTGGACGGCGCATCAGCACGCATCGTCGGCCGTTTCCTGCAGCCGGCCGACGTCAATACCGCGGTGTCGCGCCTGCGCGGCGATTGCGCGCGCTCGACCGAAGTCGAGCCGGGCGACGACTATCCGTTCGTCTCCGATGTGCCGGGCGCGCCGGTCCATCGCGTGATCTGCGGCGACACCTGGTATCATGTCGACGCCGCGTCCGGCGCGGTGCTCGAGAAGCTCGATCCGTCCCGACGCGCCTATCGGTGGCTCTATCAGGCGCTGCACACGCTCGACTTTCCGGCCCTGCTCGCCCATGCGGCGCTGCGCACGGTTTTCATCGTCGGCCTCTGCGCGATCGGCCTCGTCTTCAGCGTCACGGGCGTGGTGATCGGCTGGCGCCGCCTGCGAATGCAGCTCCGCTGAGCCTCGCCACAATCGTTAATTTAACGCGCGGTTAACGCAAATTTTTCGTTGTCTATAATCCGTCTTAAGGATTTGGGCCCAGTTATAGACAATGCAGAAAGCAGCCCGTACCTCGCGGGCAGGATTTGTGTTGTTTGATGAGTAAACCCGCTGAAAAGCCTGAGGTCGTCGAGCTTCCGGCAGATCCGCCGGCGCTTGCACCAGCAAGCCAGCGCCGGGCCGCGCAGCAGCGGGTGCGCGAGGCGCGCGACCGGTTAACGTCGACGTCGGGAACACGTCCGGCCTTCGATCGCGAGCTGCTGCGCCAATACGCACAGACCCGCATCTCCGCCTCCTACATCGTCGTGCTGCTGGTGGTCGCAACCGGCCTGATGCTCAGCGTCTGGCTGCATACGATCGCGGCTGGCGCATGGACGCTCGGCGTGCTCTGCATTCATGCCGCGATCGTGCGCAACTGCTCGAACTTCCTCGCCGACCAGCCGTCGCTGGCGGCGACGCGGCGCTGGCGCACGCGCTTCGTGCTGCTCGACTTGCTCTACGGCGTTTGCTGGATGGCGATCCTGATCCATCCGGCGCTCGCGGCGGTGTCGGGCACGCTGATGATGTTCCTGATGCTGCTGGTGATCGCGGTCTCGAGCATGCTCGCCGCCAACCTGCCCGTCGCCGCCGTCGCCGTCACCGCACCGATGACGGTCGCCATCACCCTCAGCCTCGCGCTGTCGGGCACGTTCGACAACTACCTGCTCGCCGGGTTCGCCGTCGCCGCCGAAGGCTACTTCGTGCTGCTCGCCCATCAGCTGCATGCGACGACGCTGGCCACGCTCGAAGCGCGCGCCGAGAAGGACGCCTTGATCGGCGAACTCGAGCAGGCCAAGGCGATCTCCGACGAGGCACGCTACCGCGCGGAGGCCGCCAACGTCGCCAAGTCGCGCTTCCTTGCGCAGATGAGCCATGAGCTGCGGACGCCGCTGAACGCCATCCTCGGCTTTTCCGAGGTGATGAAGAGCGAGATCTTCGGCGTCCATGCGGTGCCGGTCTACAAGGAATATTCGGCCGACATCCACAATTCGGGCGTTCACCTGCTCAACCTCATCAACGAGATCCTCGATCTCTCGCGCATCGAGGCCGGCCGCTACGAGCTGAACGAGGAAGCCGTGGCGCTGGTGCACGTGATCGCCGACTGCCACCATTTGCTGAAGCTGCGCGCAACGAGCCGCGGCATCACCATTCACGAGGTGTTCGAGCAGAAGATGCCGCGGCTGTGGGCCGACGAGCGCGCGATCCGCCAGGTCGTGCTCAACCTGCTCTCCAACGCCATCAAGTTCACGCCGCAGGGTGGCGACATCTGGCTGAAGGCTGGCTGGACGGCCTCGGGCGGACAATATCTCAGCGTCAAGGACACCGGCTCGGGCATCCCCGAGAACGAGATTCCGATCGTGCTCGCGTCGTTCGGCCAGGGCTCCAACTCGATCAAGTCGGCCGAACAGGGCGCGGGATTAGGCTTGCCCATCGCCAAGAATCTGATCGAGATGCATGGTGGCACGTTCACGCTGAAATCGAAGGTCCGCATCGGCACCGAGGTGATCGTCACCTTCCCGCCGGAGCGGGTGATGTCGGCGCTCGCTCCGCTGTCGGACGAGGCACCGCCATTGCAGCCGGAGCATGCGATCGCCCCCGCTCAGGAGAAGCGCCGGGTGCGCAAGCCGATCATGAATGCCGGAACGGGACTGTGAGATGATTGCACTTGCACGACAGTGTCAGAACCTTTCAAACTCGCGCCATGAGCCGGGATACGCCCTGCATCGCCGTCTGCATGATCGACCCCAAGACGAAACTCTGCTTCGGCTGCGGACGCACGCTGCCGGAGATCGCCCGCTGGGGCCGCATGTCGACCGACGAGCGGCTCGCGCTGATGGACGGGCTGCCGTCCCGCATGCACGACGCCGGTCTGCCCGCGCTGGCGCGTCGGCGCGACTGAGCGCCTCCGTGCCGACGGGAGGCGCGGCATGAACAAGGTCGTGCTCGTTTTCGTCACCATGGTGCTCACCGCGGGCGCCGTGATCGTCTACAAGGATCCCGAGCAGGCGGCGCTCGCGAGCGACACAGTGTCGGAGGTTCTGCGCAGCCGCGCGCTCAGGGCCAAGGCGAGTCCTCCGACCAACGCGGTCGAGATCGAGCGCACCAGAGGCGGCGAGTTCGCGTTGCGCGCCAAGATCAACGGCGTCACCGCGCCGATGGTGGTCGACACCGGCGCCACATCGGTGGTTCTGACCTACGAGACCGCCAAGGCCGCAGGCCTGCCGCTCGAACTGCTCGCCTACGACGTCGACGTCGAGACCGCTGGCGGCCACACCAAGGCGGCGCGATTGACCTTGGACCGGCTCGCGATCGGCAAACTGGTGGAACGCTCGGTTCCGGCGCTGGTGGTGCCGCACGGCCAGATGAAGACCAACTTGCTCGGCATGAGCTTCCTCGACCGGCTGGAGCGCTGGGAAGTGCGCTCCGACCGGCTGATGCTGCACGGCTTTCCCGATCGCAGCTGAGGGGCTGAGCCTCGTGGCAGCCTGCAATCCGGTCGCGCGACAGGCCGTTGTCGAACTGCCGCCGCTGGCCTGAGCCGCTCAGGCCAGCGCAGCAACCGCAGGGCGCTCCTCGACCATCGCGACCGCCTCGCGCAGCACCTCGATGCCGGCGCCCGGCTTGACGCCGCGCTCGGCGAGATGGCGGCGGAACGCGCGTGCGCCGGGCACCGCGTGATAGGCGCCGACGAGATGCCGCGTGATCGCGTGCAGCCGCGTGCCCTGCCCGAGCTGGCGCGCGATGTACGGCTCGAACGCCGCCAATGCGCCCTTCATGGTTCGATGCGGCGCGACGTCGCCGAACAGGACGTGATCGACATCGAGCAGCCGCCACGGCTCCTGATAGGCCGCTCGCCCGAGCATCACGCCATCGACATGCGCGAGATGACCTTGCGCAGCTTCGATGCTGCCGATGCCACCATTGATGATGACGGGCACGTGCGGCAGCCTCGCCTTCAGCCGGTACACCCTGTCGTAGTCGAGCGGCGGGACGTCACGGTTCTCCTTCGGCGACAAGCCGTCCAGCCACGCCTTGCGCGCGTGCACGATCAGCGCGTCTGCGCCGCTGTCGACGACCGCGTCCGCCAGCATATCGAGTGCGATTTCCGGATCCTGATCGTCGATGCCGATGCGGCACTTCACCGTGACGGGAATGCGAACGGCGTGCTTCATCGCGGCGACGCAGGCGCCGACGAGCGCAGGCTCGGCCATCAAACAGGCCCCGAAGCGGCCGTCCTTCACCCGGTCCGACGGGCAGCCGACATTGAGGTTGATCTCATCGTAGCCGAACTCCTCGCCGATCTTGGCTGACGTCGCGAGATCGCCGGGATCGGAGCCGCCGAGCTGCAGCGCCACCGGATGCTCGCTTCGATCGAAGCCGAGCAGCCGCTGGCGGTCGCCATGTATCACGGCACCGGTCGTGACCATCTCGGTATAGAGCAGCGCCCGGCGCGACAGCAGCCGATGGAACACCCGGCAATGCCGGTCGGTCCAATCCATCATAGGCGCGACGGAGAAGCGCCAAGACGTTGATTCCACTGTTTTATTCGAGACATCAGCCATTGGAAGTGTACCAGAGCCACCCGATCACCGCGCATTTACACTGGTTTCCACCGATTTCGACCCGTTTTTCGTGCGCAGCACAACAATGCCGGATCGGAGAGGATCGATGGTTTACCGAATTCAACCACAACGTTCCGCAGATCGCGGCTGCGTCTGGTCATCGCTCCCTGACGGGTCTCATGCGATACAACCATCTGCGCCGAGCCGCGTGCTCCCACAGCTTCTGTCAAACCACCGTCACGAAACACGAACACAAGGAAACGATCTCGACCTTGGCGGCCCATGCAGCCGAGCTTGATCCCGTGCCCGGAGCAGTATCCCGCACGGCGCGCTGCATCCGAAGACCGATCACGGGAATTGCAGGTACCAAATCTTGACCGAGGCACGCCACGCAGACCCGCGCGACAATGATCTGGTCGCGGAGAAGCAAGGCGTGCGGTCTTCCGGCGTCGATCTCGTCGCCCGCCAGAGCATGGCTCGGCTGAGAACGCTGAAGCTGCTGATTGCAGCATCCGGCCTCGCCGGGCTGGGCTATGAGATCGTCTGGACGCGCCAGCTCGCCCTCGCCCTGGGCACGGAGATGATGGCCGTGCTCGGCGCCATCGCAGGATTCTTCGCCGGGCTGGCGGTGGGCGCCTTCGTCCTCGATGGCCGGATCCGCCGCGCCGCCAATCCGCACCGGGTGTATGCCGTCCTCGAAACGGTCATCGGCCTGTGGGGGCTATGTGCGGTCTGGCTGCTTCCCGCGTGCGCGCGCGCCCTCGCGCCGCTTCTCGGCACGGCGCCTTCCCCCATCTTGTTGTGGAGCGCGAGCTTCCTGCTGCCGACGCTGATGCTGTTGCCGGCGACGGTGGCGATGGGCGGCACGCTGACCGCGCTGGAACGCATGATGTCCGCGGCGCATGGCACGCGGCCGGTCAGCGCCGGCGTCTATGGCGCGAACACCGCCGGCGCCGTCGCCGGCACGCTGCTGTCCACCTTCGTGCTGATCCCCGCGCTCGGATTGTCGGCGACGCTGCTTTGCCTGGCAGCCGTCAACGCAGCCTGCGCGCTCGCAGCGCTTCGCCTCGACCGAGCCCCAAAGGTCGACGCTCGCGCGCGCGACGATCGCAGGCGCGCTGTCGCCGGCCTCCGCCTGACAGGAACCCTGTTCGTCACCGGCCTGCTCGGCATCGTGTTCGAAGTGCTGGTCGTGCGCCTGGCCGCGCAGATGATGCAGGACACGGTCTATAGCTTCGCCTGTCTGTTGGCCGCCTACCTGCTGGGCACTGCGATGGGCGGCATGATCTGGCAGCGCGTGGGGCACACGGTTGCGCGCGGCAGAACCGCGTTGATCAGCGGCACCGCGCTCGTCTGCCTCGGCACGGCGCTCATGACGCCCTTGCTGGGCGGCCTCGCTGACAGCGCTGCGAGCCTCGGCGTCGTCGGCGAGCTCGGCATTGCGCTGGCGCTGTTCCTGTTGCCTGCGATGGCGATGGGCGCCTTGTTCGGCCAGCTCATGCAGGATGTCCGCAACGTCAGGGGATCGGTCGGCTGGGCCGTCGGCATCAACAGCCTCGGCGCAGCCATTGCGCCGCTGGTCGCGGCACAGCTGCTGATTCCCGCTTTCGGCACTTGGAGAGCATTGGTCCTCGTTGCCGTCGGATATCTTCTGCTGCTGCAGCCCCGACGCGCTGCGCTGCGCTGGGCGGCGGCGCCCGCTCTGCTTGCACTCGCGCTGTTGTGGCTTCCCGCCCCGCTGCTCATCAGGGTCCCGCCGGGCGGCAAGCTTCTGGCCGTGCGCGAGGGACCGATGGCGACCGCGAGCGTCGTCGACGACGCCTCAGGAGCACGCTATCTCGAGGTGAACGGCCACTTTCGCATGGGCGGCACCAGTTCGGTCCGATCCGATTTCCGCCAGGCCATGCTGCCGTTGCTCTTGCATCCAGCGCCGCGCAAGGCCCTCTTCCTCGGTGTCGGCACCGGCGCGACCGTGCTCGGCGCCGCGCAGATGCCGGATCTCGACGTGCGCGCGGTCGAACTCTCTTCCGAAGTCGTCGCGCTGTTGCCCTGGTTCGACAACCCTGCGGCCGAGAAGGAAAGGCCGCCGATCTCCGTTGCCGATGCCCGGCGCTTCGTCATCGCCGATGACGGACGCTACGACGTGATCGTGGCCGACCTGTTCCACCCGGCGCTCGATGGCAGCGGCGCGCTGTACACGGTCGAACATTTCGCGGCCGTCAAGCGGCGACTGGCGGCCGAGGGCGTGTTCTGCCAGTGGCTGCCGCTCTATCAGCTCGATGCGCCGTCGCTGCGCGCGATCATCAGGAGCTTTCTCGCAGTCTTTCCACAAGGGTCCGCCTGGCTGAACCATTACAGCGTGCGCACGCCGATGCTGGCTCTGATCGGATCAGGCGCCCCGAGCCCGATCGCCCCCGAACTCGTCGCCGCACGGTTCTCCGACCGGAAGCTTCACCCGATCATTCAACCTCTCGGCTTCGATCAGACGGTCGACCTTCTGGGCCAGTATGTCGCCGGCGCGAAAGCACTCGCGAGCTTCGCCGGTCCGGGACCGCGCAACACCGACGATTTCCCATTCGTCACGTTCGACGCGCGCAGCAACGTCCACGCTCTCTCGGCGGCCCCATGGCAATTGCTGCTGACGGTCCTGAGCCAGACAAAGACCGACGCGGCCGATTTGCTGGAGGACTCGAAACGCGGAATGTGGGAGCAACGACTCGGCGCCTATTGGCGGGCTCGCAACCAATTCATCCAGGTCGGCGCGGCGCTGACCGGCGAACCGCGCGGGCCGGCGCTCATCGCAGCCGCCGCGCCCGGTCTCCTCGATTCCATTCGCGCCAGCGCCGAGTTCGAGCCGGCCTATGCGCCGCTGATGAGCATGGCAAAAGCGCTGCTTGCATCGGATCGCGCGGCTGCTGAACGCCTGCTTCGGGCAATCGACTCCGCCGCGCCGTCGCGACGCGAAGCGCGCGACCTGCTGTCGCGCGAGTTCGAACGATAGAGCGTCAGGACGCGAAGCTGACGCGGTAGCCCCAGCAATCCAGATGATCAGGAATCGCGTTGAAAGCGATCGTGATACGTTGGTCGCCCTGATTGCGCGGCACCTCGTGGTAGAGATAGCTTGGGAACAGCACGAGATCGCCGGGCTCCGCCTCCGGCAGCACGTATTTGCCGGCATTGAACGGGCCGACCGCGGCGCTGCGCGTGTGATGGCGGAACGAGAAGTCGCTGCCGCCGGGCGGCCGCACGAACACGGTGCGGCTGCCGGGGTGAGACGGCGTCAGATAGAAGATGCCGGAGATGAAGCTGTTGGCGTGGGCGTGCAGGGTCTGGCTGCCGCCGGTCTCCAGCATGTTCGTCCACATCTCCTTGACCGTCCAGCGCAGCTTCTCGCCGAACAGCAGCTCGCCGAAATCGATCAGCTTGGGCACGGCGAGCTCGGCGATGGTCTGAAACAGATTATTGGCGCGGGGATCGGCGACCTCGGTGTGGAACAGTTGTCCGGACCGCAGGTTGTTCTCGATCTTCGAATGGCGGATGGCTGCCACCGCCGCGTCCTTGAGCTCGGCGCTCAAGAGCCCAGGCGAACGCAACAACGGTATCGGAAAAAGAGCTTCGATCTGGTCCATGTCTCAAGGCCTTGCACGCGCCGCAACGGGACCGACAATTTGCCGACTTGCATGACAGCCGGATGACGAGAGTGGAGACGCGGTGCGCGCCCGTCAGCGCGTCGGCATTTCGTCGGCACTGAGAATGTTGAGCCGCTCGCCGGGCCTCAGGCTGTGGGGCCGGTCGCGCACTTCCAGCACGGCCCTCTCGGCCTTCTCGACACAATCATCGAACTCGCCATTGCCGGCCTCGACCAGCGCCTGCTGAATGTCCCGCTCGGCGAAATAACGCGACACGTCGTCCGCCGGCAGGGTCGCCGCCTGTGCGCGGGCCTCCGCCACTGCGGCGTCGCAGACCTCCTGCGTCGGCTCCTCGTCATGCGCCGATGCGACTGCGATCGTGAGGACTAGAACGGCGAGACTCACGGCGGACAAACGCGACATCACCTCGACGAACCCCAGGGAAAAGCAGGTTTCAAAGACGAAGCGCCGGTTCGCAAACTGGCGCTCGGAGTGAGCAGGATCCGACGGGACGATATGTCCCGCCGGATTGGTGCCGATCAATCAGTCGCGGTTGAACGCCCAGCGACCCCAGTGGCCCCAGTGACCCCAGTGGTCCCAATCGTGCCAGTGGTGATGCTCGTGAGCCAGCTTGCGGGCCAGCTCCTGATTCTTTTCGACCAGCAGCTTGGGCGTGCTGTAGGTTCGGACGAAGATCGGGTTCGCGTAGAACCAGACGTTCGACCAGGCCTGCACGTCGTTGGTCACCTTCTTGACGCCGCCGACCGTGCCGAGGTGCGAGGGACATGCCGGATCTGTGCAACTGACGGTGGCGTTGTTGGCATCGAGCAGCGGATTGCCGGCGCTGTCGGACACGTTCGGAGTCGCCGGCGGGATGTTGGTGCCGCGGGCGCGGATGTAGAACGGTGTCTGGCCGGCGATGAAGGTGGTCGTGAAGCTGAGGCGGGTCGAACCGTCGCGCAGCTTGTGGCTCCGCATCTTGGTCGCCGGGATCTGCTTCGCGATCTTGGCCGACGTGTTGTAGACGATGGCCGCACCATCGACACCCTTGGCATTGGCCACCGCATAGCCAGGGGCGCCCGGCGCGATCGGACCGGTGATGTCGCCGGTAATCAGATCGACGTGGTCGAGATAGGGCTTGTTCAACGGCTGCTTGATGCCGACCGGCAGCAGCAGCGGGTTGTTGAAGCCGTACGGGCTGTTGTTGGAGGCCGGAACGGTCATCTCCATCTCGAGCGTGACCTTCTCGCCCGGGCGCACGACGAGCGTCTCGCCCATCGTCTTCCAGTCGTCGTCCCACTCACCCTTCGCACGGAACTCCATGTCGGAGCCGATGATGTCGGCGTTGACCGAGTAGGAATTACCCGAGCGCATGCCGTCGATGATCGACTGCTGGGAGAAGCGCCGCTCGTTCGGCACGTACAGCCTGGTGTACTCGCCGGGGATGAAGTCCGCCGTCGTGCCGGGATCGCGCGCGCCATAGACGCCGCGGCTGTGCCAGTCCGAACTCTGGAACAGGAAGAAGTTGCGGCCTTCGCCGAGCAGACCGTCCCACAGCCCGCCAACCTTGGCGGTGTAGACGCCCTGCATGCCGTAGGTGCCGCCGCCGACTGCACCCGAGCCATAGGAGCCCGAGCCGCCGTTCACGCCGCCCTCGGCCATATGACCCGGGGCTTCGATGCCGAACGCGACCGTCGGGCCGGCGTTGTTGAAGTCACGGAAGTGCTCGATGTTGTAGCCGGCCGAGCCGTTCGGATTGAACGGTCCCTGCCGCTCGGTATGGGTCGGCACAGCATAGGATTGCAGCGGGTGGTTCGCCTGCAGCCAGGCGATGCCGGCGACGGCCTTCTGGTGACCGGCCGTGCCGGAATTGTTGACATTGTCCTTGCCGGCCCAGACCGGGTTGTTGCTGGCATCGACCGGACCGATGGCGTCGGTGTCGGCGCGGTCGAAGCGATATTCGAACTCGGCCATCTTGTCGGCATTGCCGTAACCGCGCGGGTTCTGGCCGGCGATCACGGCGACGTCGCCATGCTCGTGACCGGGCAGGATCCACTCCAGGCCCTCGACCAGCACCTTGTTGTAGGTCGCGGTGCGATTGACGATGGTTGGGTACTCGATCTCTTTGATCGACTGCCAGCGCCACATCTTGGCGCCGGTATCGGTGCCGTTCGGCGTGCCCTTCAGGCTGGTGATCGTAATGCCGTCGATGGTCTTCCCGAGCGTCTGGCTCCAATACGTCGTCGTATTGTCGCCCGGGATGTTGGCGCTCGCATCGCTGAAGCGGCAATCGCGGTTGCCCGAACCGCCGTGGTTGCCGAGCGTGAACCAGTCGAGATCGAAATTGTTGCCGCCAGCCGCCGCGGTGCCCTTGCCGACCGAGCGGTCGATCGCATAGCCGGCAGCAACCGAACCGTCGGTGCAGGTGTTGTGGTTGTGCATGTCGCCCGCGACATACGGATTGTTCTTGGTCGTTTCCCCCCAACGCTCCCCAGCGTCGGCGCTCTGTGACAGGGCCAGCGAGACCGAGGCCGCTGTCAGCAGGATTGTCTTGGTAGATGGAACCATTATCGTCGCCCCTAAAGAATTCGATCGATCTCCAAACCGAGATGACAACGCGACCGATGCGCCGTCGTCATTCGCGGCGCGACCAAACCAAAACTCGGAGACAGTTTGTTGAAGGATTTATTTTTGCTGGCGTCTTCCCCACGAACATCGCGGTCGGCCGTCGTTGCGAAATTTTTGTGACACTGACGTTTGCCCGGTGACAACGGCAAGTGTGCCGTTGCATATACGCGCCGCGCAACGAGCGCGGTCCGAGTTGTAAAGAACGTATGTCAGCCCCTGCCATGTCGAATGCGGCGCAGACCTTCGAGAGCGCCTCTGCACGCTCCAATCAGCAAGATGGCAACAGCTCTTCCCCTGCGCGATCATCATCCGTGACCGCCCTGCGCCGGCTCAGCAGGGAGCCACTCCTGCACTTCCTCGTTCTCGGTGGCCTGATCTTCGCGGCCGATGCCATCATCCACCCGCCGGCGAAGGACGAGAAGGTCATCACCGTGACCAAGGCCCTGCGCCAGTCCTTCATCGACACGTTCGACGAGGACAAGCAGCGGACCCCGAGCGAGGCCGAGCTGCAGAAGATGGTCGAGGCCTGGGTCGCCAGCGAAATCCTCTATCGGGAAGGCAAGACGCTCGGCGTCGACCGCGGCGACGAGATGATCCGCGACCGTGTCGCGTTCAAGCTGCAATATCTGATCTTCGATCAGGTGCGCGTGCCACAGCCGAGCGAGGAGCAGTTGCGCGCCTGGTTCGCCGACAATCATGCCCGGTTCGACGAGCCCGAGCGTGTCAGCTTCTTCATGACGCCACCCAGCGACGAGGCGACGGCGCGGCGCTATCTGGACGACATTCGCGAGCAGCGCGAATCCGAGGAGCTGCGCGATCAGACGCGCGCGATTCTCGACCGACCGGTGCCGAGCCTGGCCGCCGGCTTCGGCGACGGCTTCAGCGACGGCCTGCTCAAGGCGCCCCTCCAGGAATGGACCCTGCTGCAGTCGAAGGACGGGTGGCACGTGGTTCGTCTCGACGCCCGGAAGCCGGGCGCTCCGGCGAAGCTCGAGGACATCCGCGCCGAGGCGGCCAAGATCTGGCACACCGAAGAGACACGGAAACGGGCCTGGGAGGCGGTGAGCCGGCTCAAGGCCAACTACACGATCAGGTACGAGCCGTGACCGGCGCGCGCGCCCTGATCGCCATCGTGCTCGCGCTCGCAGCGCTGCTGCCCGGGCGGCCGGCGGCTGCGCATCAGGCGACGATCGCCGTGCTCGAGTTTCGCGAGATGCGCCCCGGCGCGTATATCGGGCGATGGACGACCTTGCCGAAGGATGGCGTCAACCGCATCGATCTCAAGATGCCTCCGCATTGCTACCTGCGCCTGCCGGAGCTCAATTGCGGCGACAAGGGCCTCGTCGGACAGATGACGATCGCCAATCTCGGCGAGGACATGTCGGCCGCCATCATCCGCGTGACGTCGCTCGCTGGAGAGACGCGCAGCTACACGATCTCTGCGGCCAATCCGGTCGTGACCGTGCTGGGCACCGATGCGCCGACGCTCGACACCTGGCTCGAGCTCGCCAAGACATACGTCAATCTCGGCATTGACCACATCCTGCTCGGCGCCGATCATCTGCTGTTCGTGCTCGGGCTGATCTGGATCGTCCAGGGCGGCTGGCGCCTGCTCAAGACGATCACGGCTTTCACGATCGGCCATAGCGCCTCGCTGGCCGCAACGGCGTTCGGATGGATCGGCGTCGCCGAAGGGCCGCTCAACGCCTGCATCGCGCTCAGCATCGTGTTTGTCGGCGTCGAGATCGTCAAACAGCAGCGCGGCGAGACCGGGCTGACCGCCCGCTACCCATGGGCTGTCGCTTTCAGCTTCGGTCTGGTGCACGGCATCGGCTTCGCCAGTGCGCTCGCAGGCCTCGGGCTCGAACGACGGATCCTGCCTGCGGCATTGCTCTTCTTCAATGTCGGCGTCGAGATCGGACAGGTCCTGTTCGTGCTGCTGGTGCTGGCGCTGATCTGGGCACATCGCCGCCTCGGCGCGGCGCTGCCGCGCTGGGGCGCCGAGCTGCCGGCCTATGCAATCGGCTCGGTATCGATGTTCTGGTTCCTGGGCCGCCTGGTGCGGGTTCTGGCGGCCGCATGATGACGAATGGGACGAACATGATCGCGCGCAAACTCCTGCACGCCGTGTTGGGTGCGGCGCTGCTCTCGCTGCTGACAGCGAATCCGAGCCTTGCCCACGAGCAGACGGGCGTCGGCGGCGGGCTGGCCAGCGGCCTGCTGCATCCCTTGACGGGGCTGGATCATCTGGTCGCGATGGTTGCAGTCGGCATCTGGGGCGCGCAGCTCGGCGGCGCGGCGATCTGGATCCTGCCGGTCGTCTTCCCGCTGGTGATGGCGTTCGGGGCCATCCTGGGAATCCTCAAGGTCGGATTGCCCGTCCCGGAGCTCATCATCGCGCTGTCGGCGCTGGTGCTCGGGCTCGCGGTCGCGATCCGCATCCGTGTCCCGTTTGCAGTTGCGGCCATCATCGTTGCGATCTTCGCCATCTTTCACGGCCACGCGCACGGCGTCGAGCTTCCGACGGCGGCAAATCCCCTGGCCTATGGCTGCGGCTTCGTGGTCGCGACCGGTCTTCTCCACGCCTGCGGCATCACCATCGGCGCGCTCGCGCGCTGGCCCGGCGGCGAGCGCATCATCCAAGGCGTCGGAGCAGCCATCGCCGCGCTCGGCGGCTACTTCCTGGTCGCGAGCCTCGGAGTCGCGGCATGAGCACGTACCGCCGGACCGCCCTGCTCGCATCGGCGCTGCTGCTGACGCAAGCGCAGCTCGCTGATGCCCATATCGTGTCGGCCCGGCTCGGCGACTTCTACGCCGGCGCCCTGCACCCGCTGCTCGCGCTGCAGGACGTCGTGGTCTGGGTCGCCCTCGGGTTGCTGGCCGGCTCGCTCGGTACGGCGAGCGGACGCTGGCTCGTCGTGGTGTTCCCGCTCGGCTTGTGCACGGGGCTTGCACTCGCCGCCGGCTCTGGCGCAACGGCGGTGTCTCCACTCGGCGATGCCGCGACCATTCTGATTCTCGGGCTGCTGCTGGCGGCGGCCTTGCGCATTCCCGTGGTCCTGCTGAGCATGATTGCATTCGTGCTCGGCGTGATGCGCGGCGCCGCCAATGCCGGCGAGCTCGTGCCGCAGACCGACCGCCTCCTCTATGCCGCCGGTCTCGCCAGTGCGGGCTACGTCACCATCACCCTCGTGATGGCGCTGGCGGTCACCTTCAGGCGCCCCGAGACCGAGCCGGCATCGAGCTGGCGCGGGATCGCGGTGCGCGCAGTCGGTGGCTGGGTCGCCGCAATCGGCCTGATGATGGCGGGACTATCGCTCGCAGCCTGAGCTGGCCTATGCTCGGGCGATCCGACCCCGCGAATTCCAGGGCTGCGTGACCGACGCCATCAACATCGTTACGATCGTCGTGCTGCTCCTGACCTGCGCCGGACTGATCTGGACAGATCTGCGCAGCGGGCTGCTGCCGGACTGGATGAATGCACTGGTCGCCGCCAGCGGCTTCGCAAGACTGGCGACGCTTGTCGATCTCCCCGAGGCACTGTGGAATTGCGCCGCAGCCCTCGCCCTCGGCTCGGCGCTGCTGCTGCTGCGGCTGCTCTACGCAATGGCCCGCGGCCGCCAAGGATTGGGCCTCGGCGACGTCAAGTTTCTGATGGCTGCGACGCTTTGGGCCGGCCTGCCAAATATGCCGATCCTGCTGCTCATCGCCGCGACGACGGCACTCGCCGCAGCGCTCGTCCTCTTCATCATGGGCCGCCGGCTGACAGGCCAAACGGCGCTGCCGTTCGGCCCGTTCCTCGTCCTCGGCCTGCTTGCCGTACTCGCTCTGCAGGCCACCGGGAGCGAATTGCTCGTGACCTTCTGAATGCGGTAAGCCGTGACCTCAACGCGCCCGCCGCGCCATCCGCTCGCGTCCGCCCGGCGGCGCAGGCGGGGTCATCGGTCCCGCCTGCACGTCGCCGCTGCCGGCTGTGCCGAGCTGCGGCATTTGCAGAGTGACGGTCTCCGGCGCCTTCAGCAGCGAGGCCTCACGCGGTCGCAGCGACTGCAGCACCCATCCCTCATGCGAGGCGCCGACCCGCAAGCGCAGCGACGCCTGCGATGAGGCATCGACGAAGATGCCGAAGCTCTCCTCGTCGCCGATCACCGTGCCGACGAGCTGCAGGTTTGGTCGTTCCGGCTCTTGCTGCGGCGGAGGCGGCGGCGCTCGCATGACCATGACGGGTGCGGCAACCGGTGGCGGCCGGCGCGAGGCCGAGAAGATCGGACGGTCGCGCGTCGCCGAGAGAGCACTGATCGGAACATCCCACAGCGGGTTGGCACTCCTGCGCCCCGGGACTTGCGCGCTGGGCGCCTCGGAAACGGCCGGCGGGTCGGAGGCGCCGGGCGCGGCCTGCGCGGGCGCAGCGGGCTCGAGACCATCCGCCGTCTCACCCCAGGCACGGCCGAGCGAAGCTGCAAGCACGCATACGGTAGCAACGGTGACGAGACCTGAACCGACGAACGATCGCATCACATTTTTCCCTGCCATTGGCCCGACACGGTGACCAGCACCGTCAGCCGCCCCACACCGCCGGCCGCGGCCGCCAGCGGTTGCTGCACGTGCAGCTGATCGACGAAGAGAAACGGCAATCCCGCTTCGAGATCATAGAGCAACTGCTGCAGCGCCGGCTGTTCGAGCTCGCAGCTGGCGACGACGCTGATCAGGTTCTCGTTGCCGCGCGCCGCCGGTAGCTCGACCTGGGTCGACAGCACGCTGCCGCCGGCCTTGCTGATCGCCTCCGTGAGGCGCTGCACCAGCGCCGCGCCCGCGATGGTGACCGTTCGTCCCTCGACGAACACCGATCCGCCCGGAGCCGTCACGCTGTCCGAGGAGGAACTGCTGTCCGGCCGTTTGCGTCCCGAAAACTGCGCCAGTTGCGCGTTGGTGTCATTGAGTTGGTCGCGCTTGGCGACGAGATCGGCGACCGCTGCAGCACCAAGCCAGAGCAGTGCGACGATGGTCGCCGCATAGAGGATCGCAGAAGCGGCCGGCGAGTTCACGAAGATCCGGCGCAGCGATGTCGACCAGTTCATGCCCGGTCCCCGAAATAGGCGTTGATGCGCACCTCGATATGGAAACGCTCGCCCGCTTCCCCGGCGGTGCGCGTCGTCGGCGCATAGAAGGTGGCGCGGCTGAACTGCGGCGACTGCTCGATCAGCCGGATCAGCGCGGGGGCGTCCTGGGTCAGGCCGGAGATCTGCAGCCGATCGTTCTCGACATGCATCTCGACGACATACGTCCCGTCGGGCAGAATCTTCGACAGCGTGTCGAGCACGATGACGCTGGCGGGACTGGTCTGCTTGCGCTTGGCGAGCAGCCCGTCGGCGGCGGTGGCGCCCATCGCGGGCCGCAGCGCCGCGCGCAGCCGCGTGACCTGCGCCTGCGCATCTTCGAGCTCGCCATCGAGATATCCGCCGATCAATGTCGTCGCGATCAGCAGCACGGCCGTGGTCGCAGCAACCGACAGCCAGCCGAGCTTGAGCACGCGCCCGAGATCGCGCCCGCCGGCAAGCGACGAGCGCAGCGACGTCTTGAAGATCTGGATCTGGCCGCCATCGGCTGAGCCGACATCGGCGGTGATGACGAGCCTGGCGGCGCCGACCTGATCGGCCAAGGCAAGCAAGGGCTGGACCAGAGCACGCGGCGTCGCCGCGAGCGTCAGCGCGATCCGATCCCCGGCTGCGCGCGGGGCGCTGCAACCGTAGAGGACCTGATCGAGATTCCACGGCGTCAACCTGCCGATCTGAGTCCGGATCATGCCATCGAGAAACGGCTCGGCCTGCCTCGGAAAGTCGAGCGGGCGGACCAGGACGCTCTCGGCGGCCAGATGGATTTCCAGCGCGGCGCCGCGCAACGTTCGCAGCCACTCCGGCGAGAGCCCGGCCTGCGCAGCGCCGGCCGCCGGATTCACCCTTGCCGGCGCCGGCATCGGCTTCACCTTCGCCTTCGGTTGCGCCTGAATCGTCAAGACGACGCTTTCTGTTCGGTCATGGCGGACCAGGACCTGCGGACGTCTGAGCAGCCGATCGGCCACGGCTTCGATCGCCGTCGCGACGCTCGCCGTCCACACCGTCAGTCCGCGCTCGATCGCTTCGGTCAGCTTCATGGCATTCCCCGCGCCTGAAGCGCTCCCCTCGGTTGCGGCCCCTCGTCCTGGCGCGCCAGCAGCCGATAAGGCTCCTCGCCTTCGCCGGGAACGATCACCGCCGTCGCCGCATGACGAAGCCCGCCCGCCGGACCGACGACGATGCGCAGCCGATAGGCCTTGCTCTTGCCCTTGGCGGCATCCTTCGCAACAGGACCGAGCGTCTTGGCCAGCGTATCGGCATCCTGTGACAGCGACGCCCTTGCGTTGAGGAAATCCTTCAAGATCAGCGGCGTCATTCCCGGCAACGCTGCAACGACCTCCGGCGCAGCGATCGTCGGATCGATTCCGGGAGAGCCGTTGAAGACGGTCACCAGCGGAAGGACCCGATCGACGAGCGATGCGGGAATGCCGAGGACGAGCGACAGCTCGCCGACATGCGCGAACGGCGCCAGGCGCGGGACACGCTTGAGACCGGCCGCCGCATAGCGCGCCTCCTCCGCCTGGGCCTTGGCTGCATCGGATGGCTTGGAGCGCCACGCGACCACCCGCTCAGCATGATCCTTGGCGGCATCCCGGTCGACGCCCAGCGTGACGAAGAGGTTTTCGAGCATGTCCTTCGAGGCCGTGTTGAGATCGATCCGCGCCGCTTCGTTGACGAACGAGACCGCGATGTCGTTGCCTGCAAGCGCCAGGCGGAAACCGCCCTGCCGCGGCCGTTCCTCCTCCTTGGACAGCAGCAGGCGATAGGCCGACAGTTCGATGGCCGCCGAGATCAGCGCATCGGCCTCGACCGCCTCGTCTTCGAGCCGCAGCAACCGCGCCGAGCTGCCCAGCTGCTGCGAGACGACCACGACGAGGGCCGCCAGCGCCGCGAGCATCCACAGCGCCGCGATCAGGATGAAGCCATCCTGCGCGCCGCGCCGGTCGGCAGAGCCATTGCTGAAGAAGCGAACGGGCATCAGTCGACCGGCTCGCTCTTGTTCGGTTGGGCCGGCTCGGCCACGGCTGGCTGGTTCGCGGTGCCGCCCGCTCCCGTATCGGCAAAACCGCCCCCCGGCGCATCGACCTGAATACGGACTGCGCTGACGAGTACGGCCGCGCCGCCACGGCTGTCGTCGTAGATCGTCATGCGGACGGCGGACGGCAGCTTGGTCGCATCGCGCCATTCCGTCGTCCAGGCCATCGTCCTGTCGGCATAGGCGAACGACATCCGGAACGGCGCCGACAGCAGCACCACGGGATCGACGAATTTGAAATGCTCGGTCACGGGCTGGCCGACCGACACGGGCTCGAACGCGGCACGCGATCGCCGCAGAGCGCGCTCGCCCCTGCCCCCTTCCTCGCCGATGCGCACGATATCGAGGCCATGTCCCGCATTCGGACCAAACTCGGCGCGCACGAACATCGCCGAGACCTCGTCGCCCACGAACAGCGGTCCCTTCTGCTCGCGATTGGCCGAAACAAACTGCACGGCAGCGAAATCATCGCCGACCCGCCGCAGCGCGGCGGCCACCATCTCGGCGCGCTGCACGCGATCCAGTCCGCGCTTCCATGCCGGCAGCCATTGCGACGTCACCGCAGCCAGCGCCGACAACACGATTCCGGCAATCGCGAGCGCGCCCAGCGCCTCGATCAGCGCAAAGCCCTGCTGTTTCGGTCGATCGGGTGGGACGCGCATCAGCGCGCTCCTCGCGCGAGGCGAACCGTCTGCACATCGGCGACGGCGCCCGAGCCGGTCTTCACACGCAAGGTCACTGCCTCCGGAATCCACCCGGTCTGCCCGGCCGGCTCATTCCAATCACCACCGAGCGGCCTGACTTGCAGCACCACCGCCCCAGAGCCGGAGCGCTGATCGATCCTGCCCGGCTGCAGCCGGCTGCGATCAGCCAGCACCGTTGCCAATGCCAGCCTCATGTCGGTGACCAGGGTGACATGCTGTTCGAGCTTGCGAACACTGGCCGCGTTGCGCGACACCACGGCGCCGATGGCGATGATCGACACGCTGACGATGGCAAGCGCGACGAGCACCTCGATCAGCGTGAAGCCTGCGTCACTCCGGTCGCCTATATCAACCATTGGCAAGCGCGCGCGAGACAATGTCGATCCTCCCCGTCAGCCAGTTCACCCTGATCTCCAGGCTCAGATCGGCGCGCGACAAGGTAATCGCGCCGCCGCAGGACAGGCCATCAGGAAAGAAGCTGATCGTCGCCAGCACCGGCCGATGCTGGCAGCTGCGCGGCAACGTCGCCAGGAACGCGACGTCGTCGGGCAGCTTCAACGCAGCCGCGCCGCTACCGGAGCGGATCAAGCGGCGCGACGTGTCGATCTCAGTGTCGACGCGCGTACCTGTCCGCATCGACGAGGCACGATCGGACTTCAGGAGTACCGCAGCTTGCAGCGCATAGGCCTGCAGCCGAGGCCGCGACGTCTGTCGCGGCAGATAAGGCAGCGCGACGGACGCCAGCAGCGCGACGATCGCGAGCACGCAGACCATCTCGAGCAGCGTGAAGCCGCGCTGGCCGTCGTCACTCACTGCGCGCGCTCGTCTGCGTCGGCGTTCCCAGGACGATGTCCGCCGCCGTTCCGCTGCCGCCCTCCTGGCCATCGGCACCGTAGGACAGGATGTCATACGGGCCGTGGTCGCCCGGCGCGCGGTAGACATAGGCCGTATTCCACGGATCCTTCGGCACGGCACCGCCCTTGAGATAGGGGCCGTTCCAGGCGCTCAGTCCGGCCGGCCGTTGCGCCAACGCCGCGAGACCTTCCGAGGTCGAGGGGTAGCGGCCGGCATCGAGATAGAACAGATCGAGCGCCGCCGAGAAGCTCTGCAGTTGGATCCGCGCCGCCTTGGTCTTGGATTCGCTGAGATAGTTCAGAACGCGCGGACCGATCAGCCCCATGATCAGTCCGATGATCGTGATCACGACCAGCATCTCGACCAGCGTGAAGCCGCGCTCCTGCTCGCGCCCGGCCCTCGTGGCCGGCTCGATCTGGGTATCTGATCTCATGTCGTTCTCCTTGATGGCGGTCAGCCGACCAGTTGCGTCACCGAAAGCAGGGCCGTCATGATCGAGACGATCAGGCCACCGACGACCACGCTGATCAGCAGAATGGCGGCGGGACCGACGATGCCGACGACACGGTCGAGTCCCCGCTGCAGCTTGGCTTCGTAGAATTCGGCGATCCGGGTCGACAGCGTCGGCAACTGGCCGGTCTCCTCGCCGAGCCGCAGCATGCGCAGCGCCATCGGCGGCAGCATGTTGTCGGCCGACAGCGCCTGGGACAGCTTGCCGCCGTGACGGACGCGATCCGCCGCCGCCGACCATGGCGCGCGCGACGACGTCACCGCCATCACGTCAACGAGGATGCGCAGGGCGGCGCTCAGATTGACGCCGCAGCCGAGCAGCAGGCCGAGATTGCGGCAGAACAGGCTGGTCCGATAGAACAGCAGGAGGCTGCCGATGCCGGGCGTCACCGCCAACACACTGGTCAGGCCGGCGCGAACCGCGGGCTGACGCAACAGCCACCAGCCTGCCGCAAGCAGCGCCGCACAGCCGAGCGTGATCGCAACTGCATTGGCGCGCAGCAGATCCGACATCGTCATGAAGAAGCCGAGCGCGGTATCGGCACGGCCGCCGAAGTCGCGCAGCACGGCAGAGAAGTTCGGCAGCACGGCCACGAGAAAGAACAGCATCACGCCGATCGCCGCGAGGAAGACGAAGGCGGGATATTGCATCGCGTCGGTCAGTTTGCGTCGCGTCGCCTCGGAACGCTCGCGTTCGCCGGCCAGCGCAGTCAGCACGTGATCGAGCGTTCCCGACGCTTCGCCGACGCGCATCAGCGCGACATACATCGGCGAGAACAGCTGCGGCTGGGCGGCCGCCGCGTCGGCGAAGCTTTCGCCGGCCATGATCGCCGCGCGCAGCCGCGCCACCACGGGACGGAGGCGGCCGATGTCGGAGTCGCCGGACAGCAGGTCGAGCGCGTCGTCGAGCCGCGCGCCGGCCTTGAGCAGCAGGGCCAGGTCGCGCGTGAAAGTGGTCACTTCAGCCGCGGACGGAGCGCCGAACGAGAACCCGGACGCAGCCCCCGTCCGCTCCTTCTTTTCCTCCACGGTTTCGATCGGCAGCAGTTGCAGATACGAGATGCGCCGTTCGACCTCGCTGCGCGACGGCGCGACGAGAGATCCGACGACGATTTCACCAGACTGCGTCAGAGCGCGATAGCGGTAGCTCGGCACGATCCACCTCACCGCGCAACGAGGACACGAAGCAGCTCGGAGGCCGAGGTGACGCCGGCGCGGCACTTGGCAACGCCGTCGTCCAGCATCGTCGTCATGCCTTCCCGGATCGCCAGCCGATCGATCGCGAGGCCGTCGGCACGATCCGCGATCAGCTCGCGCAGACCGCTGCTCAGCTCGAGCAGTTCGAACACACCAACCCGGCCTCGATAGCCGCTCTGGCCGCATCGCTCGCATCCCCTCGGGTGCCAGGTGATGTCGCCGGGGACGAGGCCAAGATGACCGAGGCGTGGGTCCTGGCGACACGTGTCCTCATCGAGCGGCTTCGGCGTCTTGCAGTGATCGCAGAGCTGGCGCACCAACCGCTGCGCGATCACCGCGCGCAGGGTCGACCGCAACAAGAAGCCTTCGACGCCGAGGTCGAGCAGGCGCGGCACCGCCGCCGCGGCGGTTTCCGTGTGCAGCGTCGTCAGCACCAGATGGCCGGTCAGCGCAGCATGGACAGCGACATGCGCCGTCTCGCTGTCTCGGACTTCGCCGACCATGATGACGTCGGGATCCTGACGCACGAAGGAGCGCAGCGCGCTCGCAAATGTCAGCCCGATCGCCGGCTTGATCTGAGACTGATTGATGCCGGGGATCTCATATTCCACCGGATCCTCGACAGTGAGTATCTTGCGCTCCGGCGTGTTGAGCATGGACAGGATCGTCGCCAGGGTCGTGGTCTTGCCGCTGCCGGTGGGCCCCGTGATCACGATCATGCCGTGCGGCAGCGTGATCAGGCGCCGGAGTGCAGCGTCGTCGCGGGTCGCGAGGCCGAGGCGGCTCGCAACCAGCTGCGAGCGATCCTTCGGCAGGATGCGCAGCACCGCCGATTCCCCGTGCTGGGTCGGCATGACCGCGACGCGGACGTCGATTTCGGCCCGGCCAGCGCGAATGCGCGCCGCGCCGTCCTGCGGCAGGCGCCGCTCGGCGATGTTCAGACCGGCGACGATCTTGATGCGCGAGATCACTGCCTGCGGCAGCACGCCTGAGGGCGCTGCGATCGGACGCAACAGGCCGTCGACACGCAGCCTGACCACGAGGCCGGTCGAGAACGGCTCGATGTGGATGTCGCTGGCGCGCATCTCCACCGCCTTCTCGATCAGATCGTTCACCGCGCGGACGACCGGCGCGCCGCTGGCGAGATCGCGCAGACTTTCGATGTCGTCGTCACGGATCTCCTGTGCCGGCGAGATCTCGGCGTCGTCGGAATCGCCAAGCCGCTGGTCGAGGACGACGGCGATATCCTCATGCGAGGCGACCTTGAAGAGAGTCTGCGGGCCGAGCACCAGTTCGGCGGCCCGGCGCACGGCCTGATCGGTCGGATCGGCCATCGCGAACACGGCGGCGCCGTCAGAATCTTTGTATGGATAGCCGAGCACCTCGCGGAGGAAGCGGTCGGAGAACTCGCTCACCGCGGGGAGTGCCGCCATCAGTTCGCGCAGCGCGACGCGCTGCAGTCCGGTGAAGCCGGCGACCTCCTCCGCGAAAACGTCGGCGGTCAGGCCGAACCTGTCCCAGAGCGCGATCTGCGTTTCGCCCGCAGCTCCGCCTTCGCCCGCCGCCTGGGGATGGCGCTCGCGAAGATAGGCATGAAATTGGGTCGACAGTGTACCGCTCATGGCGTGATCCGGGTGGCGCCCGTGCCGGCCCCAACGTCTCGGCACGCCGCTACTGGTGACCCACGTTATTGATCGCGAACATGACGGCTGTACGAATGCCGGAGGCGCCGACATTTCCGACACACATGCGGCGCAAAGGTCGGGCGGCAGCCGCCAATTATACATAAGTGTCATATTGGACCGCTATGCAGGCTGCGCGGTCTAAACGAGGCGCTGCTGCGTTTCGGCCGGTCAACACGAGTAGATCGGTAAGTCCATGTTTCGTATCGGCAATCGAAGCCAGTCCGCTGCGGTTGTCAGACCTGCCTCGCTGCTGGCGATTGCGGTGCTGCTCGCCTCCTGCAACATGGCAACGCTCAATTCCCAGGCCAGCGCGCCGGCCGATGTCGACGTCATCGACAAGGTGCGCTCGCTCGATATCCTGCCGCGCGACAGTGGACCGGTCGCATCGATCCAGGGACGCCCCGAGGTCGAGCGCGCGAGCGCGCGGACATATCAGGGGACCACGGTTCAGGAGGTCGCCGAGGTCAGGCCGCTTCCGGCGGCCGATGGCAAGGGCTATGACCTCAATTTCGAGAACACGCCGATCGCAGTGGTTGCGAAGGTCGTGATCGGCGACATCCTCGGCGCGGGCTACGCGATCGATCCCCGCGTGCAGGGCAGCGTCAGCCTGGTGTCGGCGCGGCCGGTGCCGAAATCCGACATCCTGTTCGTGCTGGAGAGCGCGCTGCGCCTGTCCGGCGTCGTGCTGGTCCGCGAAGGCGGCGGCTACAAGCTGACCCCGCTCGGCGACGCCATCGGCGCCGGACGCGTCGACGGCGAGGCCGGCCGCGCCGAGCCCGGCTACGGCGTCTCCGTCGTGCCGCTGCAATATGTCGGTGCGCAGACGATCCTCAAGCTGATGGACAGCTTCGCGACTCGCGCCGGCAGCGTGCGCGCCGACACTACCCGGAACTTGCTTCTGATCCAGGGCACAGGAGCCGAGCGACGCTCCGCGATCGAAACGGTGATGAGCTTCGACGTCGACTGGATGCGCGGCCAGTCCGTCGGCATCTTCCCGGTCAGCAATTCGGCGCCAGAGCCTTTGATGGCGGAGCTGGAGAAGATCATGGACTCCGGTGAGAACGGATTGAGCCAGAATCTCGTCAAGCTGCAGGTCGTCAATCGCCTGAACGCGATCATGGTCGTGACGCGCAAGCCAGCGCTGCTGCAGAGCGCGGCAACCTGGATCCGCCGGCTCGATCAGGCCGACTCCGGGCGCACCAGCGTCCACGTCTACCGGGTCCGCTACGGCGACGCGCGCCAGCTCGCCAAGGTGCTCACCGACATGTTCGGCGGCGCCGGCTCGTCCTCCACCGACGGCGCCGACGGCCAGACCGCGCCGGGGTCCGACGGCACGACGACATCGGTCGCCGATCGGCTCTCCTTCAACACAAATGCAGCGGGATCATCGGGTTCGAGCGCCAATCCGACGAGCCGGTCCCAAGCCGGTGGTCTCTCGAGCATGTCATCTTCGAGCACATCGTCCTCCAGCAGTACGCCGTCCTCGACCGGGCTGGAGCCACGCAGCAGTGGTGCTGGCGGAGGCCAGGCCATCATGCCGAATGTCCGGATCACCCCGGACACCGTGAACAACTCGCTGCTCATCTATGCCGACCGCGAGAACTACCGCATCATCTCCAACACGCTGCAGCAGCTCGACCAGCCGGTGCTGCAGGTCGGGATCGACGCCACGATTGCCGAAGTGACGCTCACCAACGAGCTGTCCTACGGCGTGCAGGCCTATCTTTCGAGCAAGGTGCTCGGCCTCGGGACCGACAAAGGATCGATCACCAATACGCAAGCCACGTCGGTCGCCACAGCGACGACATCCGCGGCGACGACGGCCTTGATCAACCGCGCTCTGCCCGGCTTCAACTTCCTGATCGGACACGACGCCTCGCCCAACATGATCCTCGACGCACTCCATACCGTCACCAGCGTCAAGGTGCTCTCCAATCCCTCGCTGGTCGTGATCAACAACCAGACCGCCACCCTGCAGGTCGGCGACGTCGTGCCGGTATCGACCGGCAGCGCGACCGTACTGTCGTCGAGCAATACTGTCGTCAACACCATCGACTATCGCAACACCGGCATCATCCTGCGCGTCGTGCCGCGCATCGCCGCCAACGGCAATGTGCGGCTCGAGGTCGAGCAGGAGATCAGCAACGTCGCGGCCCAGACCGCCGCGAGTCTCACGCCGACGGTGTCGCAGCGCAAGGTCAAGAGCGCCATCTCGGTCGCCAACGGCCAGACCGTGCTGCTGGCGGGCCTGATCAGCGAGCAGCAGACCGGCAATCGCAACGGCATTCCGGCCTTCGACGAGATTCCGGTTCTTGGCGACGCGTTCTCGCATCAGGGCAAGAAGGGTACGCGCACCGAGCTCATCATCTTCATCCGGCCGCAGATCATCCGCGACGGCAGCGATGCGCATCAGGTGGCAGAAGAACTCCGTTCCAAGCTCCGCGGATCAGTCGGAGCGAGCATCACGGATGATTTGCGTGTCCGCACCACCCGTTGACCCCAGCCAAGTGATCCGGCCGACGATGGGGCGCCTCACCATCGCCTGCACCGCAGCCATCCTGCTGCTCGGAGCACTCGCCTCGCCCGTTCGCGCCGATTCGGTCAGCACCGCACGCATCGCCTATGCGCGCGGCGACTTCGTCCGCGCCGTGCGCATGCTGACCCCGCCTGCCCTGCGCGGCGATCCACGCGCTCAGGCGATGCTCGGCTTCATGTATGAAAACGGCTTTGGAACCCCGCAGGCCTACGAGGTCGCGAGCGATCTCTATTGTCAGGCCGCCGCAGCCGGCAATCCGTTCGGCCAAGCGATGCTCGGCCTGATGTACGACAAGGGTCATGGCGTTCCACAGGACGTCGTGCTCGCCTACAAATGGCTGAACCTTGCTGCCGGACATGCCAAGTCGACCCAGCGCAGCTACTTCCTGCGGCTTCGCAACGCCGTCGCATCCAAAATGTCGGCCAGCCAGATCGCGCAAGGCCAAGCCCTCGCGCTGAGCTGGGTGCCCGGCCAGCTCTGACCAGTATCACCGGTCCATAGCCCGGCGAGCGCTGGCTCCCGACAGCAATGGAGTCAAGCTCCTGGCGGCACACGCGCTGCCAAGCTGGTGCTGTGACGTGCGTGTCCAGTATCCGCGCTGCTCGGCGCATTTCACAAAACCGAAGCAAGACCGACACCACGTTGCAATTTGTTGCCGCGATAGATCGTCGCAGGCAAGCGGCCATCAGCATGCGCGCGCCACCACCCTCCTCCGTCCGGAGATCTCATGACCAGAACAGTCACACGGTCCAAGGCGCTCGCCCTTGCGACCACCGCCGTCTTCACCGCGACCAGCGTCGCGCCGGCCTTCGCCGAACCGGCGACGAGTACGCCGATCGAGCACGTCATCATCATCGTCGGCGAGAACCACACCTTCGACAATCTGTTCGGCACCTACAAGCCGAAGGCGGGTCAGACGATCGACAATCTGCTCAGCAAGGGCATCGTCAACGAAGACGGCACGCCGGGCCGGCATTTCAAGAAGGCGGAGCAGCGGATCGGCCGCGACGAGGTTCGCTACACTGCCGAGACCGCGTCCACCGGCGCCTATGCGACACTGCCGCAGCCCTACACCACCTACGGGATCGGCCTGCCGCAGAACGTCCTCGACACCCGCTTCCCGGCCAATCTTCCCAACGGCCCGTACCAGATTTCGAAATACGTCTCCTATGCGGCCTACACCGGAGATCCAGTGCACCGCTTCTTCCAGATGTGGCAGGACATCGACGGCGGCAAGCACGACAAATTCGTGTGGGTCGAGCAGACCATCGGCACCGGCTCGAACGGTCAGCCCTATCCGGCCGGCGGGTTCAACCCGATGGAAGGCGCCATCTCGATGGGCTTCTACAATATGAACCCGTTCACCGACGCCGCCGGCAAGGCCCAGCCCGGTGACGCAGCGTTCTTCAAGCAGCTCGCCGACGAGTATGCGATCAGCGACAACTATCATCAGGCGATCATGGGCGGCACCGGAGCCAACTTCCAGGCGCTCGTGACCGGCCACGCCGCGTTCTTCACCAATCCCGAGACGCTGAACGGCGCCCCCGCCGTGCCCTACGCCAACCAGATCGAGAATCCGGATCCGGTTCCCGGCACCAACAACTACTACAAGCAGGACGGTTACAGCGGCGGCTCCTACGTCAATTGCTCGGACCCCAGCGCGCCCGGCGTCGCCGCCGTCAACGAGCAGCTTTTCAAGAACGGCGTCTATAGCAACAACTGCGCGCCGAACCACTATTATCTCGTCAACAACTACAGCATGTTCTGGAACCAGACCAGCGCCAAGCCGAATGCCCTCGGCTCGGACAAATTCGTGCTGCCGCCGCAGAGCGCGCCGACCATCGCCGACGTGATGACCGCAAAAGGCGTGTCCTGGAAATACTACAGCGCCGACCGCGGTGACGATGCCACCACCTTCGCCAAGAGCGTCGACGGTGTGCCGCTGCTGTTCCACTCCTATTGCGGCATCTGCGACCCGCTCACCGGCTTCAACAACATCATGAAGAACCCCGCCGAGGAAGCCAAGCTGCAGAACTACGGCGCCTTCGTGAAGGACGTGCAGAACAACACGCTGCCCGCAGTGTCATTCGTGCGTCCGTTCGAGGCGCTCGCCGGGCATCCCGCCGATTCGACCACCGACCTCTACGAAAAATTCCTCGAGGCCCTGATCAATCGCGTCAAGGCCAACCCGCAGCTCTGGGCCAAGACCGCGATCTTCATCACGACGGACGAGGGCGGTGGCTACTATGACTCCGGCTATGTCCAGCCGGTGGACTTCCTCGGCGACGGCACCCGCATTCCCTTCATCCTGGTCTCGCCGCTGGCCAAGAAGGGTCATGTCGACCACACCTATTACGATCACGTCTCGCTGCTGAAATTCATCGAGCGCAACTGGCGGCTGCCCACGATCTCCGCCGTCAGCCGCGACCGACTCCCCAATCCGATCCATGACCGGGACGACAACCGCTATGTGCCGAAGAACCGTCCTGCGATCGGCGACCTGATGAATCTGTTCGCCTTCGGCGATAACGATGGCGATCACGATCACGACGGCGGCTGGCATCATCACGACCACGGTGAGCACGGATACGGCGACGACCGCTGATCGACCGGGAGTCTGCCGCTGTCAAGAACAGCCCGCCGCACACGTTGCGGCGGGCCATCTGCGCATTGTGCGCGGCGACGACATTGATGGTGCACCGAATTGCAACATCGTGACGCCGTCAGCGGATTGTCAGCCGATCGTCACGCCCCCGTTATCGAGCCTCCGCATCGTCCCGCCGCCGCTTGAACGAAGCGGCGCGGTGCAACCGAGGTCTTGGGGGATCTTGCAGAATGTCACTTCGATCATCTTTCAAATCTGCCTTTCATGAATTGCTCGCATTGTCCGTCACGGTGTCTTTGCTGGCGTTTTCCGCTGCCGCGCCGAGCCTTGCGCACGACCATGGCTTCGACGACGATGACGACAGCTACGCCATCGGCCTGTGGGGCGACCTGCCCTACTCCACGCTGCAGGCCACCGTCGGCGTCCCCAACCTGATCGCCGACATGAACGCCCATCGACTGAAATTTACGGCGCACGATGGCGACCTGAAGCAGGGCTCCAATTCCGCCTGCGACGCCGGCCTCTACGCCCAGGCGCTCGCTTTCTTCAATAGCCTCGAGGCGCCCGCGATGTTCACCCCGGGCGACAATGACTGGGTCGATTGCGATCGCCCCTCGAATGGCGGCTTCAACTCGCGCGACCGGCTCGATTACGAGCGCAAGGTGTTCTTCTCGACGCCGTTTTCGCTCGGCCAGCGCAAGCTGCGCCAGGAGGTGCAGACCGATCCGCTGTGTCTGAGCGCCAACGGCACCAAGGTCGGCTGCGTCGAGAATCGCCGCTGGACCGTTGGCCGGGTCACCTACGCGACCCTCAACATCCAGGGATCCTGCAACAATCTCTGCGACACAAATCCCGATCCGGACGAATACAACGCGCGCAACGCGGCCGTGATTCTGTGGATGCAACAGACCTTCGCGGAAGCCAAGAGGCGCAACTCCGCCGCGGTGATGTTCATCACCCAGGGCAACCCGGGCTGGGACCAGGCCGATCCGACGCGCGCGCCGCTGCGCGATCCCAGGACGCTCGCCGAAACCGACGGGCAGCCCGATGGCTTCGTCAGCTTTCTGACCGCCTTGCGCACCGAAGTCGAGGCGTTCCGCAAGCCGGTCGCCTACGTCCACGGCGATTCCCATTACTTCCGGATCGACCAGCCCTTCCTCAACAGTGCCGGCCAGCGGCTTGAGAACTTCGTTCGCGTCGAAACGTTCGGCGACAATCAGGGCAACGGCAACAACGACGTGCGCTGGCTCAAGGTGACCGTCGATCCGCGCAGTCGCGACGTGTTCTCCTTCCAGCCCGTCACGGTGCCAGCGAACCGCACCGCCGTGCCGGCGCCGACCCGCAACTGAGCCTCATGATGATCGGGTCGTCCAGCTTGGCTGGGCGACCCTTGTCTTTCGCCTCTTTCGCGGAGTTCTGGAGTCGGACTCAACCGAGCGACCGCAGCCAGGCCAGCCGGGCGATCGCCTGCGACGCCAGCCGCTGCATCAGATCGAGCCGGTCCGGTTCGGTCGCTCGCTCCGCATGCTCCAGATACGCGTCCGCGAGCGCCTCCGCCAGCACGGCTGCATCGGCTTGCGCGAGCCCAGCCGGCAGGCGCAACAGGTCCGCAACCTCCGATGCCATTGCCGCGGCTTCCTGCGCAAGCTCGCGCACGCGATCCGCCGGGCGGCCAGCGGCGCGCACAGCCATCGCGTCGAGCAACTCGGCGAGTCGACGCTCCAGCCGGCCGGCGTCGATCGTGCCGGCGTCCGACGCCACCGACGCCGCGCGCCTGGCGTCGGTCTCAAGATGATAGGCACGGCGCCGCTCCTTGCGCAGCGTCGCGACATGACCGAGTTCCTCTCGCGCCATCGCCTCGGACGCCCTCTTGACCTCGGGATCATCGGCAAATGCCGCAAGATAGGACCAGAACGCAAAGGCCCGCTCCTCGTTGCGCACCGCCATCGACAGCGCGCGGTACGGCGTCATCAGCCGCGAGTCCTGGATTTCGCGTGCCACGCCGGGCTCAAAGGTCTC
Source organism: Bradyrhizobium sp. SZCCHNS30572 (assembly GCF_032484415.1). Lineage (NCBI taxonomy): Bacteria > Pseudomonadati > Pseudomonadota > Alphaproteobacteria > Hyphomicrobiales > Nitrobacteraceae > Bradyrhizobium > Bradyrhizobium sp. SZCCHNS30572. The sequence continues at coordinate 153,871 of NZ_JAUESY010000013.1, forward strand.
CGGTGGTTGCCAGCGCACCAGCGACGCATCGGGGGCACGCCCCGTTCGCGCTTGCGACCATTGCGCGACACTGTCGACATGCTCGCGCTCGGCCGCGGCCAGCCTCGCGAAGACAGCGGCCAGATCGAGCCGGCCTTGACGCTGCATCTCTCCGGACAGCTCGTCGTAGCGATCGGCCGCCTCCTGCTCCATCGCATTGGCGAGCGCGAACAGCTCGTCGATCGAATGCAGGTTCCCGGCCGGTTCCGACTTGAGCGAGAGCGTGCGTGTCAACAACATATGATGGTCCGCCTGATTGTCCTGGCTTGTTTGATCCAGCGCAACGTCCGTCGGATTGCGACCCACTAGACAACCGGCACGATAAGGAGTCAATTTAGCCTGGCTCTATTTGCTCAGGGATTGTCAATGGCGACGATCCTTCCTTCCCCGAAACAGTCCTGACTGGAATACGGCCCCTTCGCGGGCCGTCCGTTCCGCTTGAGGTGATCATGGTTGCGAGTGATGTCGCCACCAATCGGTGGCGCATGCCTGCTATCCTGGTAGCAATCCTCATCGGGCTCTGCGCGATCGCGGCCCCGCGCGCAGCACATGCGGCCGGCGATCTCGCAACCTACCTCTCGAAGATCACGCCGGGTGAGCTGTTCCCGGATGCGGATCGTTTCGGCGAGCCGCAAGGCGAGCCGCCGATCATGCCGGTGTATCGCGGCGATCAGCTCAAGGGTTACGTCTATCTCAACTCCGATTTCGCCAATTCCGTCGGCTATTCGGGCAAGCCGATCCACATCCTCGTCGGCATCGATCCCAAGGGCGTCATCTCCGGGCTGAAGCTGGTCGATCACAAAGAGCCGATCGTGCTGATCGGCATTCCCCAGCCACGCATCGTTGCCGCACTCAACGGCCTGCTCGGCAAGGACATGATGCCGATTGCGCAAGGCGCGGAACATGCGCCGCAGGCCGACATCGTCTCAGGTGCCACGGTCACCGTGCTGGTGATGCACGACAGCATCGTGCGCGCCGCCACGCGCCTGATCCGCAGCGGCCGCATCGGCGCCGGCTCAGCGGCGACCGCCGCCGCAGCGCAGCCCGGCGTGACCAAGACGGTCGATCCCGACAAGAGCGAGATCCGCGACTGGAGCAGTCTGCTCGGCGACGGCTCGGTGCGGCGCCTGCATCTCAGCATCGGCGACGTCAACGACGCGTTCGCCAAGTCGGGCAATGCGGCGGCCGCGCAGAATCCGGAGCCCGGCGATGCCGGCGACACCTTCATCGATCTCTATGTGGCCATGGCCAGCGTGCCCACGATCGGCCGCAGCCTGCTCGGCGACGAGGGCTATCAGCGACTCAAGCAGCGATTGCAGCCCGGACAGCAGGCGATCGTCGTCGCCGGCGACGGCGTCTACTCGTTCAAGGGCTCCGCTTATGTCCGAGGCGGCATCTTCGACCGTATCGAGGTGCTGCAGGAGGGCGGAAGCACACGGTTCCGCGACAAGAACCACATGCGACTCGGTGCGCTGACCGCCGCCGGCGCCCCTGCCCTGCGCGAGATCGGACTGTTCATCACGCCGCCCGAATTCACGCTCGACCCGACCGAGCCATGGCAGCTCCAGCTCCTGGTGCAACGAAGCACAGGCAGCCACGACAAGGCGTTCCTGACATTCGATGTCGACTACACGGTGCCCGACGCCTACTTGAAGCAGCAGACGCGCCCCGCTGTGTCGGCAGCGAAGGCGACGTCCGCGCGTCCCGCCCCGACCACGGCGCAACCGGTCGCCGACGACACCGAGGAGCCGTTATGGATGCGCATCTGGCGCTCGCAGACGGTCTCCATCGGCATCACCGCGCTGGCGCTGGCCGCGCTCACAGGGATCTTCTTCTTCCAGAACGTTCTGGTGCGCCGTCCCCGGCTCTACACCTGGGTGCGCCGCGCCTATCTGCTGTTCGTGCTGGTCTGGCTCGGCTGGTACGCCAACGCCCAGCTCTCGGTCGTCAACGTCGTCACCTTCGTCAACGCGCTGCTGACCGGCTTCCATTGGGAGTTCTTCCTCGCGGCGCCCTTGATCTTCATCCTGTGGGCGGCAACGGCGGCTGGACTGCTGTTCTGGGGCCGCGGGCCGTTCTGCGGCTGGCTCTGTCCGTTCGGCGCGCTGCAGGAGCTGACCAACACAGTGGCAAAATGGCTCAAGGTGCCGCAGATCACGGTGCCCTGGGGGCTGCATGAGCGGCTGTGGCCGATCAAATACATCATCTTCCTCGGCCTGTTCGGGCTGTCGCTGTATTCGGTCGCGCTCGCCGAGCAGGTCGCGGAGGTCGAGCCGTTCAAGACCGCGATCATCCTGAAATTCTCGCGCAGCTGGCCGTTCGTGCTGTATGCCGCGGCGCTGCTCGGCATCGGCCTGTTCATCGAACGCTTCTTCTGCCGCTATCTCTGCCCGCTGGGCGCCGCGCTGGCGATTCCCGGACGCATCCGCACCTTCGAATGGCTGCGTCGCTGGAAGGAGTGCGGCTCGCCCTGCCAGCGCTGTGCCAAGGAATGTCCGGTGCAGTCGATCCATCCCGAGGGACACATCAACGTCAATGAATGCATCTACTGCATGCATTGCCAGGAGCTCTACTACGACGATCAGCGCTGTCCGCACATGATCCAGGTCCGGCTCAAGCGCGAGAAGTTCGAGGCGATGTCATCGCCGTCGATGCGCGCCGGCAAGGCCGGTCCGAAGACCGTGATCACCCATGCCGGTCGGCCGACAACGGCGCCGGCTCAATCCGACGATCTCACTCATCCATCATAAGGAGACGACGATGGCGCACGACGACGACCAGACGAAACTCAGCCGCCGACAAATCGTCGGCACCGCCGCGCTCGGCGCGGCCGGCGTGGCCGGCAGCATCGGCCTCGGCAAGAGCGTCGAGACCACGCCGGCCGCCGCACAATCGCGACCGGCGCAAGGCGCCGGCAAGGCGGAGGTCGCGCCCGGCCAGCTCGACGAGTACTATGTATTCTTCTCCAGCGGCCAGACCGGCGAGTTGCGGATCGTGGGCATGCCCTCGATGCGCGAGCTGATGCGCATTCCGGTCTTCAACCGGTGCAGCGCCACCGGCTGGGGCCAGACCAACGAGAGCCGCAAGATCATGACCGAGGGGCTGCTGCCCGAGACGCGCGAACGGCTCAAGGACCGGCTCGGCATCTGGATGAACGGCGACTGCCACCATCCGCACATGTCGTTCACCAACGGCACATATGACGGCCGCTACATCTTCATCAACGACAAGGCCAACACCCGGCTCGCCCGCATTCGCACCGACGTGATGAAATGCGACAAGATCATCGAGCTGCCGAACCAGTACACCATCCACGGCATGCGTCCGCAGAAGTTCCCGCGCACCGGTTACGTTTTCTGCAACGGCGAATATGAGGTGCCGCTGCCGAACGACGGCAAGGTGCTCGACGACAAGTCGAAATACTGGTCGATGTTCTCGGCCGTCGACGGCGACACCATGAAGGTCGCCTGGCAGGTGATCGTCGACGGCAATCTCGACAACACCGACTGCGACTACCAGGGCAAATATGCGTTCTCGACCTGCTACAACTCTGAGAAGGGCGTCACCCTGGCCGAGATGACGGCAAGCGAACAGGACTGGGTCACGATCTTCAACATCAAGCGCATCGAGGAGGCCGTCAAGAAGGGCGACTTCAAGGAGATGAACGGCGTTCCCGTGATCGACGGCCGCAAAGGATCGCCTTACACGCGCTACGTGCCGGTCTCCAACAGTCCGCATGGCCTCAACACGGCCCCCGATGGCATCCACGTCGTCGCCAATGGCAAGCTGGCGCCGACGGTCACGGTGATCGACGTCCGCCTGATCGACAACCTGTTCGACGACAAGATCAAGCCGCGCGACGTCGTCGTGGCCGAGCCGGAGCTCGGCCTCGGGCCGCTGCACACCGCCTTCGACGGCCGGGGCAACGCCTACACCACGCTGTTCCTTGACAGCCAGGTCTGCAAATGGAGCCTCGATCTCGCCAAGCGCGCCTTCAAGGGCGAGAAGGTCAACCCCATCATCCAGAAGCTCGACGTCCACTATCAGCCGGGCCACAACCACGCCTCGATGGGCGAGACCAAGGAAGCCGACGGCAAATGGCTGCTGTCGCTGAACAAGTTCTCCAAGGATCGCTTCCTGAATGTCGGCCCGCTCAAGCCGGAGAACGACCAGCTGATCGACATCTCCGGCGACAAGATGGAGCTGGTGCATGACGGCCCGAGCTTCGCTGAGCCGCATGACGCCGTGATCGTGCACCGCTCCAAGCTCGAGGGCCGCGTGACCTCGATCTGGAAGCGCGACGACCCGTTCTTTGCCGACGCCCGCAAGCAGGCCGCAGCCGACGGCGTCACGCTGGAGAGCGACGCCAAGGTGATCCGCGACGGCAACAAGGTGCGCGTCTATATGTGGTCCAGCGCGCCCGCCTACGCGCTCGAGAAGTTCGAGGTCAAGCAGGGCGACGAGGTGACGGTCTATGTCACCAACATCGACGACGTCGAGGATCTGGTGCACGGCTTCTGCATCGTCAACTACGGCGTCAACATGGAGATCGATCCGCAGCAGACCTCGTCGGTGACGTTCATCGCCGACAAGCCCGGCGTGTACTGGTATTTCTGCACATGGTTCTGCCACGCCATGCACATGGAAATGCGCGGACGCATGCTGGTCTCGCCGCGGAACGCGTGAGCGATGCGGCGCATGCGCCATATCAAGACTCTGGGGCTGGCGGCGCTTGTCGTCGCCGGCCTGCCCTTCCGCGCCCAGGCGGCGACTCTGCAGGTCGGAGCTGAAACCACCGACCTGCAGGCCCTGCTCGACCGCGCCGCCGACGGCGACGAGATCGCGCTGGCCGCAGGCACCTATCACGGGCCGCTGCGGATCACCCGTCGCCTGACACTGACCGGCGCGCATGGCGCCGTGATCACCGGCGACGGCCGTGGGAGCGTCATCACCGTGGCGGCGCCGGGCACCGTCATTCGCGGCCTCGCTATCAACGGATCCGGCCGCGCGCTGGAGCAGATGGATTCCGGCATCTTCGTCGACCAGGCCGCGCACGACGCAGTGATCGAGAACAACCGGATCGAGGGCAATCTGTTCGGCATCTATCTGCACGGATCAGCCAACGCCATGGTCCGTCACAACAGCATCATCGGCCTGCGCGCGACGCGCGGCGGCGTCACCGGCAACGGCGTCTCCGTCTGGAACGCGCCGGGCGCCAAGGTGATCGACAACCAATTCCGGTACGGCCGCGATGGCGTGTTCGCCATCACCAGCCGCAACAACGTCTTCAGCGGCAATCGCTTCAGCGACCTGCGCTTCGCGGTCCACTTCATGTACACCAACGACAGCGAAATCTCCGGCAACGTCTCGACCCGCAACATCATCGGCTATGCGATGATGTTCTCCAAGGCGCTCGTCGTGAGGGATAACGTCTCGGATCACGACCGCGACCGCGGCTTGCTGTTCAACGCGGCCAACGGCTCGCAGATCGCCGGCAACAGCGTGATCGGTGGGCTGCAGCCGGCAGAGCGCTGGGCCACCGCGGAGAACCGCGGCACCGACGAAGGCGTGCCGCAGGCCGATGCGAGCACGGCCACGCCGACCGCCGGCGCCCGTCCCGGTCCCGAGAAATGCGTGTTCATCTACAACACCAACAACAACCATATCACTGACAACTGGTTCGAAGGGTGCGAGATCGGCGTTCACTTTACCGCCGGCTCCGAGGGCAACGACATCAGGGGCAATGCCTTCGTCAACAATGCCAGCCAGATCAAGTATGTCGGCACCCGCCATCTCGACTGGTCGAAAGACGGCCGCGGCAATTATTGGAGCGACAACCCGGGCTTCGACCTCAACGGCGACGGCGTTGCCGACACCGCCTACCGGCCGAATGATCTGATCGACCGCGTGCTGTGGACCGCGCCGGCCGCCAAGGTCCTGATCAACAGTCCGGCCGTGCAGGTGATCCGCTGGGCACAGGCGCAGTTCCCGGCGATCCTGCCCGGCGGCGTGGTCGACAGCCATCCGCTGATGTCGCCACCGCCGGCGCGCCGCACTGCCGCTAGGAGCAGCGCCCGATGAGCGCGACCGTCCATATCGCCGACGTGATCAAGCACTACGGCAAGGTCGAAGCCGTCAAGGGCGTGTCGTTCGATCTCGCGGCCGGGGAGATGGTGGCCCTGATCGGCCACAACGGCGCCGGCAAGACCACGCTGATGAAGATGATGCTCGGCCTGATCCGACCGACCAAGGGCGCGATCGCGCTGCTCGGCGAAAACCCGGCCGCGGGCGAGTTCTCCTCGCGGCGTCGGCTCGGCTATCTGCCGGAGAACGTCGCCTTCGATGCCGCGCTCACCGGCCGCGAGACGCAGAGCTTCTACGCCCGCCTCAAGCGCGAGCCTGTGAAGGGCGCGCTGGCGCTGCTCGATGTCGTCGGGCTGGGCGACGCTGCCGGACGCCGCGTCAATACCTACTCGAAGGGCATGCGCCAGCGCCTCGGCTTGGCACAGGCGCTGATCGGCCGGCCACGCGTGCTGCTGCTGGACGAGCCGACCACCGGTCTCGATCCCGAGCTGCGCCAGACGTTCTACGAGGTGATCCAGAAGCTCGCCGCCGAGGGCACGACGGTGCTGCTGTCATCGCATGCGCTGACCGAGCTGGAGGAGCGGGCCGGCCGTGTCATCATCATGAACAAGGGACTCAAGGTCGCCGACGGCACGCTCGACGAGTTGCGCCGCCTCGCGCGACTGCCGACCCGGATCCGGGTCAAGGTCGCTGAGCTGCCGCCATCCGGCCGGCCCTCCTGGCTGCCGGAGGCGACCTCCTATCGTCGGGTCAATGGCCACATCGTCGAGATCGACGCAGCGCCGGACGAGAAGATCGCTCTGCTGCGCCGTGCGACGGCCGACGGCACCGCCGTGCAGGATCTCGAGCTCATTCCACCCAGTCTCGACGAGCTCTACGCGCATTTCCTGCGCCACGCGGAGCGTTCGCAATGAATGCCGTGATCACCATCGCCGCGAAGGAAATCCAGCAGGCGATCCGCAACCGCTGGGTGCTGGCGTCGACCCTGCTGCTGGCAGGGCTCGCGCTGTCGCTGACCTTTCTCGGCAGCGCACCGACCGGCACCGTGGGCGCGCGCGCGCTCGACGTCGTCATCGTCAGCCTGTCGAGCCTGACCATCTTCCTGATCCCGCTGATCGCGCTTCTGATCTCGCACGACGCCATCGTCGGAGACATGGAGCGCGGCACCATGCTGCTGCTGCTCAGCTATCCCGTGGCGCGCTGGCAGGTGCTGCTCGGCAAGTTCCTCGGTCATCTCGCGGTGCTCGCCTTCGCGACCTGCCTCGGCTATGGCGCCGCTGCCGTAGCGCTGCTGATCGCCGGCAGTCACTTCGACAGTGACGGGCTCGCGGCCTTCGCCGCGATGATCGGCTCCTCCGTTCTGCTTGGCGCGGTGTTCGTCGCGATCGGCTATCTCGTCAGTGCAGTGGTGCGCGACCGCGGCACCGCAGCGGGGGTCAGCATCGGCCTGTGGCTCGTGCTCGTCCTGATCTACGACATGGCGCTGCTCGGCCTTCTCGTGATCGATCAGGGCCGCAACGTTTCCGGCGGCGTGCTCAGCGCGCTGCTGCTGCTCAACCCGACCGACGCCTACCGGCTGTTCAACCTGACCGGCTTCGCCAATGTCAGCCTGTTCTCCGGCATGGCCGGGCTCGCCGGCAGCAGCACGCTGTCGGTGCAGGTGTTGCTCACAGCGCTGGTGCTTTGGACGTTGGTGCCGCTCGCCGGCGCCGCGCTGGCCTTCTCCCGGAGGGAGCTATGAAACGCCTCGCTTTCGCCGGCTTGCTCATCGCCGCCTTTGCGCTTGCCGCCTGCAACGACAGGCAGGCGGCCGCGCCGCCGCCGCCGATCAAGCTGACGGCGGAGGCGATCGGGCATTATTGCGGCATGAATCTGCTCGAGCATTCTGGCCCCAAGGGACAGATCTTCGCCGCCAGCCTGATCGAACCGGTCTGGTTCTCCTCCGCGCGTGACGCCATCGCCTTCACGATGCTGCCCGACGAGCCCAAGGACATCCAGGCGATCTACGTCTCCGACATGGGCAAAGCCGCGAGCTGGGACAATCCGGGCGCCGACAATTGGGTCGAGGCGCGCAAGGCGGTGTTCGTGATCGGCAGCCGGGTCAGGAGCGGCATGGGCAGCGACGAGGCGGTGCCGTTCTCGGATCGGACCGCGGCCGAGCGGTTCGCTGCCGAGCACGGCGGCCGCATCGTCGGCTTCACCGAGGTGCCCCGCGACTACGTGCTGAGCTCCGCCGACGACAACGCCGGTCTGGCCGAGCCGGGTTCGAAGCAAACCACGGGAGTCCAGCGATGACACTTTACCTCTCGCGCCGGCGCTTCATCCGCATCAGCGCCGCATTGGCGGGTCTCGCGGTTGCTCCTTCCTGGGCGCAGGCGGCCGACAGCACAAGCGGATCGGTCGAATGGCGCGGCACGCTGCTCGGCGCCGTCGCCACGATCAAGCTTCATCACCGCGACCGGCAGGAAGCCGAACGGCTGATCACGGTGTCGATCGGCGAAGCCCGGCGGCTCGAGCGCCTGTTCAGCCTGTATCTGGAGCAATCGGCGCTGGTGACGCTGAACCGCACCGGTGTGCTGGTGGACCCCGCGCCCGAGCTGGTCGACATCCTCACACGCTCGCAGCGCTACGCCGCGATGACCGACGGCCGCTTCGACCCGACGGTGCAACCGCTGTGGACGCTCTATGCCGATCATTTTTCGCGCCCGCATGCCAATCCCGACGGGCCGCCGCAAGCGGCCGTGCAAGAGGCGCTGGCGCGGGTCGGCCATCAGCGGCTCAGCGTCAGCCGCGATCGCATCGTCATGCCGCGCGGCATGGCGCTCACCCTCAATGGCATCGCGCAGGGCTATGTCACGGACCGGATCGTCGAGCTCCTGCGCAGCGAGGGCGTGCAGCACAGCCTGGTCGACATGGGCGAAGCCCGCGCCATCGGCGCACGGCCGGATGCACGGCCCTGGGAGATCGCAATCGCCGATCCGGACATTCCCGACCGGACCGCTGCACTGCTTCCGATCATCGATCGCGCCGTATCGACATCGGGCGCCTATGGCTTCCGCTTCGATCCGCGAGGCCGCTTCAATCATCTGTTCGATCCGCACGACGGCGGCTGTGCGCAGCGCTATCGCAGCGTGACCACGGTCGCCGGCAATGCAACGGCGGCAGACGCGCTCTCGACCGCCTTCAGCCTGATGTCGGAGCCTGAGATTCGTGCCCTGCTGCCCCGCACCGAGGTCGAACGTGTTCACCTGATCGACGCGACCGGAGCGACAGTCGAGCTTGTCGCTTGAATTCGCGGCCGAATCAGTCGAGAGCGCGGCTAGAGGACGACGGTCGCCGGTCGAAGGCCGCACCGCTTGCTGCTAGGACCTGATGCGCGCCGCGCGGCTGCCTCGTCAAAATCGCGCGGCCATCTCGACGAGCCGCCTGTGCGCCCGCTCACGCGCCACGCCGGTGTGCGCCGCCGGCCCGCTGGTCGGCCCGATCGCCACGAAGTGCAGGTCGCGAAGGCCCATGAAGCGCAGCGCCTCGCGCAAATAGGGCGTCGCGAGGTCGGTACGCCCCCGGCTGATGCCGGTGGTGAAGTCGCCGCCGCTGGCGAGGATCACCAGCGTCGGACGATCCTTCAGAAGCGGCAGGTAGCCACGCGACGGATCGAAGCGAAAGGTGAGGCCCGGCTGATTGATGATGTCGAGCCAGTGCTTGAGTTTGTAGGGAATGCCGAAATTCCACATCGGCGTCGAGATCACGACGCGCTCGGCCAGATCGAGCCGCACCGCCATGCGCTCGGCCACAGCGAACGCCCGGCGCTGGCCGTCGGTGAAGGCGCGGCCGCCCATGCGGGCATATTTCGCCTGCAGGATCTCGCCGTCGAACTCGGGCAGACTCTCGCGCCACAGATTCATCTCGTCGACGTCCCAACCCGGCCGCGCCTGCCTGAAGCGGTCCAGGAAGGCGCGCGCCGGCGCTGGATTCCGAATCTGCCCGCGGCGAGGCGACGAGATGCAGCAGCTTTGGCATGCCTCACCCCAGCGCCCTGATCACCGCGTCGGCCGTGGTCACGACAGCAACATTCTGCATGGCGAAGTTGATCGACGCATTGTGCCAGTCCGCGTTCATGGTCGAGCAGCAATCCTCCGGCACCACGATGAAGTAGCCCTTGTCGGCCCCGGTGCGCGCGGTGTGCTCCACCGACATGTTCGTCCAGGCGCCGGTATTGATGAGGACGTCGCGCCCGGTGGCCTTGAGAATCGTCTCGAGCCGCGTGCCTTCCCACGCGCTCATGCGCATCTTCTCGACCACGAAGTCGCCGCTGCGCGGCTCCAGGCCGGCGACAGGCGCCGCGCCCCAGCTGCCGCGCACCATCGCCTTGCTGTCGACCAGCCCCTCGAACAGCGGTGCGTTCAAGGTCACGCCGGGCGCGCCCGGCTCGACCACGAACCAGACATGAATGATGACGACGCCGCGCGCACGCGCGACCTCGGCGAGCCGCCGGACATTGTCGACCACGCGCTGCTGCTTGGCATGACCGGGCGCGCCGGAATCCGCGAAGGCGCCACCGTCCATGATGACGTCGTTCTGCAGATCCTGGATGATCATCGCGCAGCGGCGCGGATCGAGCTGCATGTCGCCAGATGCCAGCTGCGGCGCCGATGGCGCGGACGTCGCGCTGGACATCGCCAGACCTGCCGTTGACGCCCCTCGACTTCGCGCGCTCATATACGGCTCGTGGCGCGGACCGACCTTGGTCGCGATCGCATAGACCGAATGGGTCGCGGTGAGATAGAGCGTGCGAAACTCGGGACCGCCCCAGGCGAGATTGGCGACGAGCTCCGGCGCGCGCACCTTGCCGAGCAGTTCGCCCGTAGGCGCATAGACCCAGACGCCGCCGGGTGCGGTGACCCAGACATTGCCGCGCTGGTCGCATTTCATGCCGTCGGGCACGCCCGGCTCGAGCTCGGAGCGGATGCCGCTGGCAAAGACGCGCCCGTTCGCCAGCGCACCATCGCCGCCGACGTCGAACACGCGGATCACCGCCTGCACCGTATCGTTGACGTAAAGCAGCTTCTCGTCCGGGGAAAAGCACAGCCCGTTGGGCTGGTCGAACAGATGGCGGTCAACCAGCAGCCGCGGCGGACCGCCGCCCGGCGGCACCCGGTACACGCCCTGGAAGCCGAGCTGGCGCGGCCGCTCCACGCCATAGACCGGCATGCGGCCATACCACGGGTCGGAGAAGTAGATCGCCCCGCTGGAGTGGACGCACACGTCGTTGGGGCTGTTCAGCTCCTGGTTCTCGAAATGCGATGCCAGGATCTCGCGGCGGCCGTCGGGACGCTCGCGCACCAGCGACGACGTCGCGTGTTCGCAGACGATCAGATTGAGCTCGGCATCATAGGTCATGCCGTTGCACTTGTTCGACGGCCGCCGCATCTCCACCACGCCATGCTTGGCGTCCCAGCGGCGGCGGACATCAGCCGGCATGTCGGAGAACAGCAGGAACTGCTCGACGGGATGCCAGATCGGCCCCTCGGTGAACTCGAAGCCGGTCGCGACCTGCGCCACCGGCGCATACGGATCGATCAGAGTTTCGAACTCAGTGCGCAACGTCACGTGGGTCATGGGGGCACCTTGTGCTGCTCACGCCGGAAACCAGTGCCGCTGCGGCAGCGACTGCACCAGCGGCCCCGGCACTTGGTCGTGCAGCCGTCCCACCACCACACCGCCTTCGATCTTGGCGGGACGATCGTGCACCGGCAGCAGATAGCGCGAACTCGACAGCAGCTTCTTGATCGCTGCCTTCTCGGCGCGTTTTGTCGTGCCGTGATTGCCGGTGGTGCGCGGCTCGCCATCCTGAATCTCGTTGAACGGCGTCACGATCTGGTCGTTGAAGTCGTAGATGACGTCGCCGCAGATGGTAGCGATGCCATCGGCAGTGTGGACGTGGATGTTCATCGAGCCTTCGGTATGGGCATTCGCAGCGTCGCAATAGACGCCCGGCATCAGCTCGACCGGGCCGGTGAGCTCGAGGTCGAGGAAACGCAGCGCACTCTTGGTGTGCAGCCGGTCGATCAGATGCTTGATGTCGGGCGCCGGATATTGCGGATGCATCAGCCCGGACACCGAGTATTCGAGCTCGCGGCGGTTGAGCACGACCGTCGTGTTCATCGGGAACAGATCGTCCTTCCCGGCGTGATCGATGTGCAGATGGGTGTGGCAGACGTAGCGGACATCGCCCATGCGCACGCCGTGCCGCGCCAATTGGTTCTCGATCATGTTCTCATGGTACTGCAGCCCGCGCATGCCCAGCGTCTCCATGATCTGGTTGGAGCGGTAGCCGGTATCGACCACGACCGGATACGGCCCGCCCAGGATCAGGAAGCCGAGCGTCAGCACCCGGCGGGTGCGGCCGCAATCACGGCCGAGCACAAGGAAGCTCGATTCCAATTCGATGTCACCATAGTCGAGAACCTTGATTTCCAGCGCCATGAGCGTTCCCTGTTGCTTTTGTTGTCGTTGCAGGCGGTATCATCCCAGCCGATAGACGCGCTGCGCCGTCCCTCCCATGACCTGCGCGCGCGCATGCTCGTCGAGGTCCCGGATGGCAGCCTCATAGGCCCCCACCAGTACGCGGTAGTCGGTCCAGAGCTTCTCGATCGGAAAGTTCGAGCCGAACAGGCAGCGCTCGGGGCCGAACATTCCGACCGTCTCCCGCACCACGTCGGCGACATGCGCCGGATCGTTGCGGCGAATGAAGGTGCCGAGGCCCGAGAGCTTGCTGACGACATTGCTGCAGCTCGCCAGCCGCTGCATGCCGGCTCGCCATCGATCGCGACCGCGCGTGGACAGATCCTCCAGCATGCCGGCATGCTGGAGGATGAAGGTCACGGACGGACAGCTCTCGGCGAGCGCTGCGGCGCCCGCCATCTGCGGCCCGAAGACCTGCAGGTCGAAGGACCAGCCGTAGTCGGCGAGCCGCGCGATGTTGGCGCGGATATGGGTATCTCTGCAAAGGTCTGGGGACGAAGCGAAACGATAGAGCGGGTTCTCATGCCAGTGCAGCTGCATCCGGACCCCGCGCAGCAGGGGATAGCGCGCCAGCCGGTTGAACTGCGGCCGCGCATCTTCGACGCTCAGATCGGCATAGGCGACGATCGCGTGCGGAAAGCCGTGCTGCTCAGAAGTTCGCTGCACCCAGGCGGCTTCGTCCTCGAAGCCGTCCTTGGCCCAGTTGGTCTGGACGTAGACCGATTGCGTGACGCCGCTGCCGGCGATGTCGTCGAGATACTCCTCGATCGTGTAGTCGCGCCTGATCGGCTCATAGGGGCCGAAAATCCGCGGCTGCATCGGCCCGACCAGCCAGGGCAGATCGGCCTGACGCCAGATGTGGTGATGCGCATCGACATAACCGGTCATGCCGCCCTCCTCTGTGCCAGCGACAGAACATGCGCGACGATGGTCTCGTCCGACCCGCCGGCTGCGATGTCGTCGACGAATGGCGCGATCGCCTGCAACGCCTCGGTCTGCGGCTTGAAGCCGGGCCCCGTCGCCAGCGGCGTCAGCCAGCTCAGGCGCCAGGCGCGCAGCGACAGCCTCCACACGGCGTCACGGAGCACGTGATGGTCACCACGCTCGAGCCCATCCGAGATGACCAGCACGACGGCGCCCCGCGCGTAGGTCGAGAACCGCGGCACCGCGAGGAAGGCCTGCAGCGCCTCGCCGATACGCGTGCCACCGTCCCAGTCGCTGACGAGATGGGAGGCAGCGAGCAGCGCCTGTTCGCGCCGCTTCAGCCGCAAGGGCCGCGTCACGCGTGTCAGCCGTGTGCCAAGCGTGAACACCTCGGCCTGGGGTACGGCCTGCACCAGCACGTGGGCGAGCCGCATGTTGTCCTCGGTCCGCGCCTGCATCGAGCCGGAGACATCGATCAGCAGCAGCAATCGTCGCAATCGAGGTCGCCGCTTCAACCGCCGCAGCGACAGCACCTCACCGTCGCGCCTTATGCTCTCGCGCAGGGTCCGGCGCAGGTCCACGAAGCTGCCGCGCCGCGCGCGCATGCGCCGGTGGCCACGCCGTTTCGGCAGTTTTGCACGCGCCTGACGCGCGAGGCGCTGCAGGGCATGGCCGCCCGTCGTCGCAGCCAAGCGGCGGGCGACCAGCGCTTCAACGCGCGTCGCAGCCAGACCTGACTCGTTCTGCTCCTCGGCGAGATCGGGATCGACAGCGCCGTCCCCTTCCTCCTGGAGACGCACGACATCGTCCTGCCTGTCGCTCTCGCTGAAGGCCGTTGCCTCGGCGACACCAAAATGGACGTCGAACAGCAGATTGTAGGTCGCGAGCCGCTCGGGAGGCGGCGCGAGGGTCGCCGTCCCGGCACGACGGATATCCTCGATGCTGACAGGCCCCAGCAGTTCGATCGCAGCGAGGAAGGCGGTGGTCTGCTCCGGCGCAATTGCGAAGCCGTTTCGCCGCAACAGCGCAGCGAATGTCACGAAGATCTCGGTCGCCTGCGGCAGGCGGGGCTCGCTCATGTCATCGCCTCCGCGAGCAGCGCGTCGAGCCGCGGCGCGATGAAGGACAGATCCTCCTCATCCTTCAGCGCGACGCCAATCGCGCGCTTGAACGCATCGGGCCAGCGCGCGCCGGTCCGGTTGAGCAGCGTCGCCGCCTCCGCCCAATCGACCGCCTCGGCAATCCCGGGCGCCTTGCTCAGCGGCTCGCGCCGCAGCTTCGCCACTGCAGCCACCACGGCCCGCGCGGTCGCTTCGGCAACACTGGAGGCCCGCATCATCACGATGCGCGCCTCGCGCTCCGCATCGGGATAGTCGATCCAATGATAGACACAGCGGCGGCGCAGCGCTTCGTGAAGGTCACGGGTCCGATTCGAGGTCAGCACCACGATCGGCCGCTCCGCGGCGCGCACCGTGCCGCGCTCGGGGATCGATATCTGGAAATCAGAGAGAAATTCGAGCAGGAACGCCTCGAACTCCTGGTCGGCCCGATCGATCTCGTCGATCAGCAGCACGGTCGCATCGGGCGCGCGCAGGCAGGCCAGCATCGGCCGCTCGATCAGAAAGCTCTCGCCATAGATGTCGATGCTCTCCTCGCCGGCTTGGCGGATCGCGAGCATCTGGCGCGGATAGTTCCACTCGTAGAGCGCCGCAGCAGCGTCGATACCCTCGTAGCATTGCAGGCGGATCAGCTTGCGGCCGAGCACCGCGGCGATTGCCTTCGCCGCCTCGGTCTTGCCGACGCCGGGCGCGCCTTCCAAGAGCAATGGCTTGCCCAGCGCGAGCGCGAGATAGGCCGCGGTGGAGAGCCCGTCATCGGCGAGGTAGTACGCCGCGCGCAGTGCCTTTTCCAGCGCCTGCGGCGAGTCGATGCCGACGATGTTGCTGCGGACCACCATGCTGCGTCACCGCCGCGTCTGCGGCCGGGCGCCGCCCTGGGCCTTGATCGCGCGCAGCACTTTCTCTGGCGTGATCGGCAGTTCGTCGAGGCGCACGCCGACGGCGTTGAAGATCGCATTCGCGATGGCAGGAAGCACGGGATTGGCGCACATCTCGCCAGGGCCCTTGCCGCCGAACGGTCCGTCGGGCGCCGGCCGCTCCAGCACGGCGATGTCGTGCGGACAGATGTCGCCAGGTCCCGGCATCAGGTATTCCACGAAGTCGCGCGGTCCTTGCTTCGGGTCCGGGTAGTACGGCTCCGTCGTCTCGTAGAGCGCGTGGCTCATGCCCATCCAGGCGCCGCCGACCAGCTGCTGCTCGACGAGGCGGGGATTGAGCGCGCGTCCCAGCTCATAGGCGCTGTCCATCCTGACCACGCCGACCTCGCCGGTCTCGTCATCGACCTCGACCTCGGCGACGAGACAGGCATGCGCGTAGCAGGTCGCCGGGGACATTTCGCCAGTCTCGGGATCCACCTCCGACAGCGGCACCAGGAAGATGCCACGGCCGGAGATGGTCTTGCCCTGGCGGAACTGCGCGGCGATGGCGACGTCCTTCACCGAGATCGAGCGATGCGGCGCGCCCTTGACGTGGATGTTGCCGCGACCATCCGTTTCGAGATCGCTGGCGTTGACCTCGAGCTCCTCGGCCGCGGCCTCCATCATGACGCCACGCGCCTCCTTGGCCGCCGCCATCACGGCATTGCCGACGCGATGGGTGCCGCGCGAAGCGAACGAGCCCATGCAATGCGGGCCGGTGTCGGAATCGGCGGTGTCGACATAGACGTCCTCGACCGGCACGCCGAGCGTCTCGGCACAGATCTGCCGCGTCACCGACTTCATGCCCTGCCCGAGATCGATCGACGACAGCGCCACCGTGAACTTGCCGCTGGGGTTGGAATGCACCAGCGCCTGGCTCGGATCGCCGCCGAGATTCATGCCGATGGGATAGTTGATCGCCGCCATGCCGCGGCCGCGGTGCCTCGTCATGTCAGCGCCTCCTCGTGCCGAACACCGACGAGAACCGCGTCGCGCCGTGCCCCGGCGAAGGCGCCGGGCTCGTTGGCGGAGGTGGTGGCGGCTCGGGCTGTGGCGGCGCCGAGAGACCACGATCGTAGCTGGTGCGTTGCTGCGCCGGCGCAGGCCGCGCGCTCACCGGCTCTCGTGGCGTGGAGGGAACAGCCGCCCGCGCCCCGCCGCCATCCTTGCGCGAGGACATGCGCCGGAACTCCTCGCGGATCGGCCATTTGGCCTTCTCGGCCGCGACCTGGACGCATTCGATCAGCGCGGTGTTCTTGGCCTCGCGGCGATGCGCCTTCATGTCGCCGTCGCGATAGGCGTTGAGGATACGAAACTCCATCGGGTCCATGCCGATCAGATGCGCGAGCTTGTCCATCTGGCATTCGAGCGCGAAGTCCATGCCGGTGATGCCGAAGCCGCGCATCGCGGTGGCCGGCGTGCGGTTGGTGAAGATGCAGTAGATGTCGCCATGGACGTTCGGGATCGTGTAGGGCCCCGGCAGGTGCGCGGCGCATTTGACCACCGCGTAGCTCGACAGCCGCGTATAAGCACCAGAGTCGAAATAGCCGCGGATCTGGCGCGCCACGATGCGGCCGTCACGCATGACTCCGTCCTTGATGTAGATGCGCTCGGCACCGCGGGGCGGCCCGAACTGCATCTCCTCCTCTCGTCCGAGCACGTAGCGCACCGGGCGCCCCGTCAACATCGCAGCGAGAATGGCGAGCGGCTCGGTCAGCGTGTCGACCTTGCCGCCGAAGCCGCCGCCGACCGTGCCGCCGATGAAGTGGAATGTGTTCGACGGCAGATCGAGGATCTTGGCGCAGGTGTCGAGCGAGAAGAACAGCGCCTGGGTCGAGGTATAGACCACGTAGCGGCCGTTGGTGTCGGGCGCGGCGATCGAGCCGTTGGTTTCGACCGGCGCGTGCTCGATCGGCGACATCTGGTAGCGCTGTTCCAAGACATGATCGGCGCCGGCAAAGCCGCGCTCGACGTCGCCAAAGCGCAACTTCTGGTGGTCGTAGCGGTCGTGATAGGTGAACGTATTCTTCGGATAGGTCTCGTTGACAACAGGCGCGCCCGGCTTCAGCGCCTCCTCGACGTCGAACCCCGCCGGCAACGTCTCGTAGTCCACGCGCACCTTGGCGGCCGCCTCGTACGCCGCGCGCGGCGTATCCGCGACCACGGCAACGATCGGCTCCCCCTTGTAGCGGACCTTGTCGACGGCAAGCGTCGGCTCATCGTCCTTGCCAAAATTGATCAGGCTGAGCAGCGTATTGAGATTGCGCGGCACGTCGCTGCCGCGGATGATCCGCCGCACGCCCTCGCTCCGTTCGGCCTCGCTGGTCTCGATGCGGCGCAGCCGCGCATGCGGCTGCGTGGATCTGACGACCTTCAGATGCAGCATGCCCTGCAGCTTGTGATCGTTGAAATAGGTCGAGGTCCCCGTGACATGGCCGAGCATGTCCTGGCGTTGGGTGCCCTTGCCGACCTCGTTGAGATTGTCGTCGCGCTCGTCGGCGAAGATGTCCTTGCGCAGTTCCAGCATGGCGATCTCTCCTCACGCACTCGCGCGCAGCGACGCGGCCGCCGCCAGCACCGCATTGATGATCGGCTCGTAGCCGGTACACCGGCAGATGTTGCCCGAAATCGCCTCTACCACCTGCTCGCGGCTTGGCTGCGGGATCTTGTCGAGCAGCGCCTTCGCCGCCATCAGCATGCCCGGCGTGCAATAGCCGCATTGCGCGGCAAAACCCTCGGCGAAGGCGCGCTGCAGCGGATGCAAATTCGGACCGCTCTTGATGCCGTCGAGCGTCTCGACCGCGCGGCCCTCGACGGCTTCGGCGAGCGTCAGACAAGACAGGTGCGCGTCGCCATCGATGAGGACCGTGCAGGCGCCGCAGCCGCCCTGGCCGCAACCGAATTTCGGCGTGAGGTCGCCGATCATCTCGCGCAGCACGACCAGCAGATTGGTGCCGCCGTCAACGAACAGCGCGACATCGCGACCATTGTGCCGGAACTGAAGTGGGGTCTTGGCCATGCTCTAGCTCTCCTGTCCCGACAACAGCCGCCGCAGATGCACGCCGACCACTTCGCGGCGATACCACGCGCTGGCCAGCGAATTGTCGGTGGGTGCCGTTCCCTCGGCCGCCGCAGCAGCGGCGGCACTGATCGCGCCGCCGTCGAACGGCCGCCCTTCGAGCGCGCGCTCGGCCGCCTTGGCGCGGATGGCGGTCGGGGCCATCGATCCCAGCGCGATCCGCGCGCCGGTCACGCGGCCGCCACTCTGTGGAAGATGCGCCGCAAGCGTGATCACCGATCCGCCCTTCGGCTTGATGCGGGCGATCTTGCGATAGCGGAACGCATCCGCCGACGCAGGCCGGATGCACGACACGCCGACCACCAGCGCACCGGCCTGGCGGTCGCGCGATTGCAGGAACTCCTCGATCGGCATGTCCCGGACGCCGAAGCCGCCCTGCAGCGAGACGATGCCGTCGAGCGCCAGCAGCGCCACCGTGAAGTCGCCGAACGGCGCCGGAGCGAACAGATTGCCACCGACGGTCCCCATGTTGCGCACCGCCGGGCCGCCGATCGAGCGCGCCGCCGGATGCAGGAAGGCGAGATCGCGCTCGGCCAGCACGCGGGCGAAGGTGACGCCGGCGCCGATCCTGATGCGCGCGCCTGCCGCATCGATGCCCTGCAAGGTCCGGTCGGTGGCGCGGATGACCGTCGCAATCGAGACGTCGCCCTCATTGAGATCGCGCATGACCAGCGTGCCGCCGCCCAGGTAGCGCGCCGCGCGGTCCGACGACAGCGCAGACGCTGCTTCGCTCGCGGCCTGAAACGTCTTCACCGTGACCGGCATCGATTCACCTCGTCCTCATGCCGCCTGCTTCAAATGCGATCGGATCGCCTCGAAGCCAGCCTGGTAGATGTCTTCTGCGACCATGCGCGTCAGCGCCTCGGCCAGCTCGGGCCGCGTCGTGAAGCGGCTCTCCCAGTGCCAGAAGGTGCGGTCGCCATCGGTGACCGGCAGCAGCCGGACATGGGCGACGTAGTTGAACATCGGGATCGGCGTATCGAGCAGGCAGTAGCTGAAGCTCTGCTCGAGATCGGACAGCGCCAGCAACTGCTCGCGCAGCTCGGAGCCGTCCTTCAGACGAAAGCGCCTGACACAACCGATCTTGTCGGACGTCTGCGAACGCTCGATCGCAGAGGTCGCCACCGCCGGGTGCCAGCGATCATGACCGTTGAAGTCGCGCAGCACCTCCCACACGGCCTCGGTCGGCGCATCGATGATGGTGCTCTTGACCACGTGCGGCACGGCGTCAGCCTCCGAACGCCCGCTTGAGCGCATCGAAGCCGCCCTGGAACACGCCGCCGCCGATCGAAGCCACCAGATCAGCCTCGCGCTCCGGCGCGCAGTCGAACTCGGCGGTCCACTCCAGAAACGTCTTGTCGCCGTCCGTGACCGGTGTCAGCCTGAGGGTCGCGACGTAGTTCGATACGCCCATCGGCGATTCCAGGATCGAGTAGGTGCAGAACATGTCGTAGTCCGACAGGCCGAGCAGCTTCTCGCGAATGCGGTCGCCGTTGCGAAGCCGGAAATCCCTGACGCAGCCGATCTTGTCGGCGGGCTCGCCGCCCTCGATCCGGCTTTCGGCGATCGCCGGATGCCAGTTCGGCAGGCCGTTGAAGTCGCGGACGCGCGCCCACACCCGATCGTTGCGGGCACTCACGACGGTGGAGACGTAAACCCTCGCCATCTCGCATCAACCCTTCTTGCGCGGACCGCGATCGGTCGGCGGCTCGGACGGGCTGCCCTCGCCCGATCCGGCGCCGCCGCCTGTCTCCTTGCGCGCCGAGGTTTCTTTCCGGATGCCCTGCATGTCCCTGGCCTCGCGGATCAGGCCCGGCATCTTGGCAAGGCTGCCACCCTCGACGCCGATATCGGAGAGGATCGAGTCGATCAGCGGCGCCTGGACGCGGTAGCGCAGCGCGGAATCGATCACCTCGTCGGTCGCACTGCGGCCGCCATTGCCGTTGCCGCCATTTCCGTTCAAGCCGTCGACCTGCAGGATGCGGATGCCCTCGATCTTCTCCATCGGCTTGACGCTCTCGCGCACGATGCCCTCGATGCGGTCGAGCAGCTTGCGCCGGAACAGCGAGTAGCGTGCCTGGTCGGTCAGGACGTTCTCGGCCTCGTTGAGCAGCTTCTGCGCCTCCGCTTCGACCGCGGCACGAACCCGCTCGGCCTCTGCGGCGATCCGCGTCTCCTCGGCCTGCTTCTCGGCCAGCAGCACCTCGACCGTCTTACGGCGGCGGGCAATCTCGCTCTCGCGCGCGGTGACGACTTTCTCCGCCGCTTCCGTTGCGCGCGAGCGCGCCTCCTCGGCCGCGACCTTGGCCGCGGATTCCTCCAACGATTTTTGATACAGCGCGATGGCCTTCTCCATCAGCGCCGTCTCGACGTCCTTCTCGCGGTTCACTTCGAGCTTACGCAGCTCGCGCTCGCGGCCGATGCGAGCCTCGTCGAGACCACGATCCGAGGCGATGCGGGCGCGTTCGACCTCCTCACGGGCCGCGATCTCGGCCTCCTGCAGCGACTGGACGCGCGCGACCTCGAGCTGCTCGATCGCCCGGCGACGCTCCAACCGGACGGCCTCCAGCGCCTGCTCGCGCGAGACATCGGCGGTCTCGACCTGCCTGCGCGCGACGATCTCGGCTTCCTTGACCTGACGATCCGCATCGATGCGCTCGGCTCGCTTGGCGGCGAGCTCGATGACGCGGGTTTCGTCGGCGAGCTCGATCGCCTTCTTCTGGTCGATGTTGAGCACCTCGCGCGTCCGCGACGAAGCAATGCGCTCGGCCTCCAGCGCCAGCTCGACCTCGATGCGGCGCCGCTCGACCGCCTCCCGACGCTTCAGATCGGCGGCCTCGACGGCCTCCGTGCGCTCGATCTCCAGGCTGCGCGTCTCCTTCTCCGACTGGATCCGCTTGGCTGCTACAGCCAGCTCCTGGGCGATGCGGGCCGCTTCGATCGCCTCGCGCGAGGCGATGTCGGCCTCCTCGATGGTCCTGACGCGCGCGATCTCCAGTGCACGCACGCGTTCCTCCTGGGCGATGCGGCTGGCCTCGGTGGCCTCGCGCGCGGCGATGCCGGCGATCTCGATGCCCTGGTTGCGCTCGATCTCCAGCCTGCGCGTGGCGTGCTCGGCGGCGATCCGTTCCGCCGACAATGCCTGCTCGCGCGCGATCCGGGCGGCCTCGACCGCTTTCTGCGCCTCGATCTCAGCCTCCTGGATGTTGCGCACTTGGGCAATCTCGGTGGCGCGGGTGCGCTCGTCGGAGCTGATGCGCTCCAGATTGACGATCGTGGTCTGCGCGATGCGCGCCTTCTCGGTCGCCTCGCGCGCGGCGATCTCCGCCTGCTCGATCACGCGGGTACGTTCGATCTCGCGGCGGCGTGTCTCCTCGTCATTTGCGATGCGCGCATCGGAGACGACGCGGTCCTGCTGAATCCTGGCTTTCTCCACCGCCTCGCGCGCGGCGATCTCGGCTTCCTCGATGGTGCGGGTCCGCTCGATGTCGCGCTGGCGCACCTCGCGCTCGGATTCGATGCGCGCGGCATCGATCGCGCGCTGGTTGGCGATCCGCGCCTTCTCGATGTCCTCGCGCGCCAGCAGCTCCCTCTCTTCGACGGCACGCGTCCGCTCGATCTCGCGCTGCCGCGTGTCGCGCTCGGCAGCGATTCGGGCCTCGGCAATCGTCAGTTCGTTCGCGATCCGCGCCTTCTCGATCGCCTCGCGCGCCATGATCTGTGCCTGCTCGGCCTCGGTCTCGCGCAGCGCCCGCTCGCGCGCCACCTCCGTCCGCTGCAGGGCGCGGCGCATCTCGATGTCGCGCTCCTGCTCCAGCCGCGCCGTCTCGCTCTCGCGCTCGATATCGAGCGCCTCGCGCTCGGCTTCGAGGTTGCGGGTGCGAATCTTGATCATCGAGTCCTGCTCGATGTCGTTGCGCAGCTTGCGCTTGCTCTCGATGTCCTCCATCAGCCGCGTCAGGCCCTCGGCATCGAACCGGTTCGAGGGGTTGAAAAATTCGAGATCTGTCTGGTCCAAATCGGTGATCGCCACCGATTCCAGCTCCAGGCCGTTCTGGGCCAGCGCCTCGGCCGCGGCCGCCTTGAGACGGGACACGTAGTCACCGCGCTGCTCGTGCATCTGCTCCATGGTCATTTCAGCGGCAACCGAGCGCATGGCCGAGATGAACTTGCCGGACAGCAGCGCATGCAGCCGCTCCGGCTCGAGGGTGCGACGGCCGAGCGTCGCCGCCGCGATCGACACCGCCTCGCGCGTCGGCTGGACACGAACGTAGAAGTCGGCCTCGACGTCGACCCGCATGCGGTCGCGCGTGATGACGGCGTCCTGCCGCGCGCGCGTGATACCCATCGGCAGCACGTTCATGTTCACCGGCGTATAGTCGTGAATGAAGGGCAGCACGAAGGCGCCGCCATTGATCACGACGCGCTCCCCGAGGAAGCCCGTGCGGACGAAGGACACCTCCTTCGAGGAGCGGTGATACAGCCAGTTGACGATGTAGACCGCGACCACGATGACGATGATCGCAATGATCAGCCAAAGAATCAGCTCACCGATCAGAGCCCCGGACATCTCATTTCTCCCTCAGTCTCTCGTCCGGCGAATGCGGCGCCTCAGCGCCGCTGCTGCCGGATCTCGTGTTGTCGCCTCAGACGCGGCGTGGCCGCGCGCTGATTGCCTTGAAATGTCGTACCTGCTCCGTCAGTGCGCGCTCCACCGGCAGCCGCTCCATCGAGGAGGCGCCGTAGAAGCCATGGCAGTTCTTGGTGTGCTTCATGATGAAGTCGGCGTCGGACGGCTCCGCGATCGGGCCGCCATGCGCCAGAACTAGAATCTCGGGGTTGACACTGAGCGCGGCCGAGGCCCAGCTGTCGATCAGGCCGGGACAGTCTTCGAGCTTGGGCGCGGTCTGCGCGCCGATCGAGCCGCCGGTTGTCAGACCGAGATGGCAGACGATGATGTCCGCACCCGCGATCGCCATGCCCGCGGCCTGGGCTTCATTGAAGACGTAAGGCGTCGTCAGCAGGTCCTTGTCATGCGCGCGCCCGATCATGTCGATCTCCAGCGCGTAGGAAATGCCCGTCTCCTCGAGATTGGCGCGGAAAGTGCCGTCGATCAGGCCGACGGTCGGGAAGTTCTGCACACCGGAGAAGCCGAGCGCCTTCAGCTCATCGAGGAACACATCCATGTCGCGGAACGGGTCGGTGCCGTTGACGCCCGCGAGCACCGGGGTCGACTTCACCACCGGCAGCACCTCGCTGGCCATCTCGACCACGATGGCATTGGCGTCGCCATAGGCCATCAGTCCGGCGAGCGAGCCGCGGCCGGCCATGCGATAGCGGCCGGAATTGTAGATCACGATCAGGTCGATGCCGCCGGCCTCCTCGCATTTGGCCGACAGGCCGGTGCCGGCGCCGCCGCCGATGATCGGCACGCCACGGCGCACCATGTCGCGAAACTTCTTCAGCAGCGGTGCGCGCTCATATCTCGGCATGACCATCACCTCGCCTGTCTGCGCCGCGCCGGCAGCCGCCCGAGCATCGGCCGGATGGCGCCGACGACCACTGCTGCGAACTCATTGTCGTTGATGTGATGCGGCACGCGGATCAGGCGCCGGCTCGAGGTCTGCCGTACGGTCTGCTCGAGACTGCGGAACAGCGCCTCATCCGCCTCGCGATCGAAGAACGGCTGCCCGGGCGCATCGAGCGCGGAGACGCCCTTTTCCGGCAGGAGAAACCGGACCGATCCATCCATGCGATTGAGCCGCTCGCCGATCCAGCGCCCCATCTGCGCGTTCTCCGCGGCCGTCGTCCGCATCAGCGTGACCTGCGGATTGTGCACGTGGAATTTGCGGCCGCGGTAGCGCTCGGGAATGGTCTCGGGCGCGCCGAAATTCACCATGTCGAGCGCGCCGACCGAGCCGACATAGGGCACGCGGGTGCGGATGATCGCGCCGAAGCGATCCTCGGTTGCCGGAAACACACCGCCCATCAGCAGGTCGCAGACCTCGGTCGTGGTGAGATCGATCACGCCGGCGAGCATGCCGGAATCGACCAGCTTCTCCATCGAGCGGCCGCCGACGCCGGTGGCGTGGAAGACGAGGCACTCGTAGTCGTCGCGCAGCTCGGCCGTGAGCTTCTGCACCGCCGGCGTGGTCACGCCGAACATGGTGATGCCGATCGCGGGACGTTGCGGTCGGGTGCCGTCAGCGACAGCGGACTGCCGCTCGCGGGCCATCACCATGCCGGCAAGCGCATGCGCGCCATTGCTCAGCACCGCGCGCGAAATCGAATTGAGACCCTGGACGTCGGTGACCGAATACATCATCGCGATGTCGGCCGGCCCGACATAGGCGCCGACGTCGCCGGACGCGACAGAGGAGATGATCAGCTTGGGCACGCCGACGGGGAGCTCGCGCATGCCCGGCGCGACCAGCGACGTTCCGCCGGAGCCGCCCGCCGAGATGATACCTGCGACATTGTCCTGCCGGCGCAGCCAGCGCCTGAACGCATCCGCCATCGCGATGACGGATGCGCCGCGATCGGTACCGAACACAGCGGGACCGCCGCGCGGATGATTGAGCGCGATCTCCTGGGCCGAGACGTCGCAGCTCGTATGGCGTCCGCTGGTGGAGAGGTCGACCAGCCGGGTGCGCAGCCCGTGGCTCGCGACGAGATCGCGGATGAAGCGCAGTTCGTCACCCTTGGTGTCGAGCGTGCCGGCGACGATCACCGCGGGCGGACCTGACGTGATCGGCGCGGCGCGCTCGCGGCCCTGGCGCGCGGCCTCGTCAAGTCGGCTGACGCTGGTGGAGAGCGTGCGCGCCTTGGCCTCGATCTGCGCGATCGGCACCGGCTGCGACCAGCGCGTCGGCAGCACGGGATTAGAGACGTAAACCTTGACGGGCGCAGCTTTCGGCGTCGTTGACACCGCCGCACGTGCGGCGGGCCTCTCCTGAACTTCGCCCGTCCCGAGATCGGTCTCGTCGCCGGCATGCTGGCCGACACCGAGCAGGCGCTGCTGCAGTTCGCGGTCGGCGGCGAGCCGGGCCGAGTCGATGATACGGTTGATGCGGCCATTGACCATGATCGCGACGCGGGACGAGATCGCGGTCGCAACGCCGATGTTCTGCTCGATCACGAGCACCGCCATGTCGCCGTCCTGGCTGAGCCGGATCAGCATCTCCTCGACCTGGGCGACGATGACCGGCGCCAAGCCCTCTGTCGGCTCATCCATGATCAGGAGCTGCGGATTGGTCAGCAGCGCGCGCGAGATCGCCAGCATCTGCTGCTCGCCGCCCGACAACTGGCCGCCGCCATTGTTGCGGCGCTCGGCGAGCCGCGGAAATGTTTCGTAGACGCGCTCGACGGTCCAGGCGCCGCGGCGCAGGCCGGCGGCGAGTCGCAGATGCTCGTCGACGCTGAGCGAGCGCCACAGACGCCGCCCCTGCGGCACATAGCCGACGCCGAGCCGCGCGATGCGCGCCGGATTGAGCCCGGTGATATCATTACCGCGCAGACGCACCGTGCCGGCGGACGGCCGCAGCAGGCCCATGATGGCCTTGCACAGCGTCGTCTTGCCCATGCCGTTGCGGCCGACCAGCGAGAAGACGCCGCTGTCGAGCCGGAGATCGACGCCCTGCAGCGCATGCGAATGGCCGTAGTACACGTCGAGGCCGCGGACCTCGAGCGCAGGCGCGGAGCGGCGGACGTCATTCATGGCCGCCTCCGAGATAGAGCTCCTGCACCTCCGGATCGGATTCGATCTCCTGCGGTGCGCCTTCCTTGAAGATGCGGCCGTTGTGCATCATCGTCACGCTCTCGACGACGCGCAGCGCCACGTCCATGTCGTGCTCGATGATGATGTAACCGATGTGCGGCGGCAGCGACGTCAGGATCTCGACCAGCTCGCGCCGCTCGGTCGGCGACAGACCCGCCGCCGGCTCGTCGAACAGGATGAATCGGGGCGCGCCGGCCAGCGCCAGCGCGATCTCGAGCTGCCGCTGCTGGCCATGGGCGAGCTCCGAAACCAGTTGATCACGCACGGACGTCAGATGCACGGCCTCGATCAGGCGCTCGGCCGCCTGCATCAGGGCGTCATTGGCGCTGGGACGCAGCATCGAGAAGCGCGCTCGCGAGACGCCACGGCATGCCAGATAGACATTGTCGCGCACCGACAGGCCGAGGAACAGCGCCGAGATCTGGTAGGTGCGGCGCAGCCCGCGGCGGATCCGCTCGTAGGGCGGAAAGGCGGTGATGTCCTCGCCGAAGAAGCGGATCGTGCCTGAGGTCGGCAGGAAGTCGCCGGTCACGCAGTTGAACAGGGTGGTCTTGCCGGCGCCGTTCGAGCCGAGCACCGCGCGCCGCTCGCCGGGCCGCACCGTGATCGTGATGTCGGTCAGCGCGGCGAGCGCACCGAACATCCGCGTGACACCGCGCAATTCGAGGGCTGCAGTCGAGCCGAGCGCCGAGAGCCGGTCAGCGACCCTATCCATGGCCGTGACCTCCGGGGCGCGACCGCGGCTCCGAAGCCTCGCTGCGACGGCGCCACCGCTCATAGAGGCCGATGACTCCGTCGGAGGACCAGAACACGATAGCGAGAAAGCCGAGCCCGATCAGCAGCCGGAACCGGTTGCCGTCGAGCCCGACCTTCACCAGGAAGTCGAGCGCGAAAGTGCGCAGGATGACGAAGATGAAGGCGCCGATATAGGGCCCAACCGGCCGGGTGATGCCGCCGACGACGGCGACGATGAGAATGTCGATGCAGCGCTCGACCGCGACAGATCCGGGCGAGATCTGCCGATAGTTCCAGACCTGCAGCACACCGCCCATGCCGGCGATCAGAGCCGCGAACGCATAGGCGGCGATGCGATGTGCATTGACGTTGAAGCCGAGCGCGGCCATGCGCCTGGGATTGTCGCGCACGCCCTGCAGCGCCAGGCCGAACGGCGCGCGCGACAGATAGAGCACAGCGAAATAGCACAGTGCGGCCACCGCCAGCGTCAGGTAATAGAACGCGACGTCCATGCGCCAATCGACGCCGAGAAAATGTGGCGTGGCGATCGTGTTGATGCCGGTGTGGCCGTTGAATATCGCCCAGTTCTGATTGGTGAAATAATAGAAGGCCGCGCCGATCGCGAGCGTGATCATGATGGTGTAGATGCCCTCGGTGCGTACCGCCAGCGCGCCACCCAGCGTGCCGAACAGCACCGCGAGCACCAGGGCCATCGGCGTCGCCAACCACCACGGCCATCCGAGGCTGATATTGGCGTTGCCGCTGACGCCGAACACGGCGACCATGTAGCCGGCAAAGCCCGCGATCGTCAGCTGCATCAGGCTGACCATGCCGCCATAGCCGGCGAGGAACATCAGGCTCAGCGCGATGGTGCCGAGGATCAGGGTTGTGCCGAAGATCTCGATCAGGAAGAAGCCGTTGGCGATCAGTGGCATGATCAGCAGCAGCGCGGAGACCGCCCAGGCCCAGGGCTGCTCGGTGGCCGACCATGCGGCCGGCTGCCGTGCGGCGCCGCCTGCCAGCATGCTCTCCCGCGCACTTGCCTCCTGGATCAGCGACATCTCATCGCCTCGCCAGGAGGCCCTGGGGCCGCAGCGCGAGCACCAGCACCATGATCAGGAAGGTCACGACGATCGCATAGGTCGGGATGTAGACCGAGCCAAGCTGCTCGGCGAGCCCAATGATCAGCGCGCCGAGCGCGGCTCCCGGGATCGATCCCATGCCGCCGACGATGACGACGACCAGCGAGGCCAGCAAAAAGCGCGTGTCCTCGCCGGGTGAGATCGACTGGAAGGTTCCGCCGACCACGCCGGCAATGCCGGCCAGCCCCGCGCCCAGTGCGAACACCAGCACGAAGACGAGCTGAATCTGCACGCCGGTCGCCGCCAGGATCTCGCGATCATCCACGCCAGCGCGCACGATCATGCCGACGCGGGTGCGGTTGAGCGCGAGCCACATCGCGACGCCGATCACGACGGAGCCGCAGAAGATCACCAGCCGCACCAGCGGATACTGCAGGAACACAGCCTCGCCCGACGATTTCATCGCCGTCATCAGCGGCAGCTGTACCGGCCCGATCAGCCAGGCTGGCGTCTGGATCTGATAGAAGTCGCCGCCGAACGCCCACAGCATCAGATCGGCGAACACGATCGAGAGGCCGATCGTCACCATGGTCTGGCGCAGGTCCTGGCCCTCCATGCGGCGAAAGACGAGCAGTTGCAAGAGAACGCCGATGGCCGCGACGACGATGAAGGCGGCGGCGAAGGCGAGGATCCATGACCCGGTCGCGGCGGACACGCCGTAGCCCACATAGCCGCCGAGCAGATAGAGCGAGCCGTGCGCAAGGTTGACGTTTCGCATCAGACCGAAGATCAACGTGAAGCCGCTCGCGACCAGGAAATACAGTCCGCCCAGCGTGATGCCGTTGAACACCGCACTCAGGAACACCTTCTTGCGGCCGATCGCCTCCTCGAGCCCCGGCGGCCAGACGGCGAAGATCAGCCACGCCAGCAGCGCCAAGGCGAGAAGAAGAATGAGGGACCAGATCGGGTGACGCTCGATGAAGCGGCTCATCAGCCCGCCCTCACGACAAGAGGGACGGATCCGTCATCACAGCGGAAAGGCGCATTCAGCCGAAGATCGCCGGGTCTGCCGGCCATCGCTCGTCCTCCCTCGTCGGATCCTTTTGCGGATCACGTTGCCCAGAGTGTAGCGGCAGACGAGAGTGCGCACTTGATCGACAGTCTCTTTTCGCGCGACGCGCAGCAGCACGTCAGGCGCGCAGCACCTTTGCAGCGCGGCGATAGTCGGTCGGCGCCATGCCGACATTGCCGGCGAAGAAGCGAGTGAAGCCGCTCTGGGAGGTGAATCCGAGATCGAAGCCGATGTCGGCGATCGGCGCTTCCGTTGCCACGACGGCATCGAGCGCCCGCTCCATCAGCAGCGTATTCAGATAGAGATTGGGCGTCACTCCGGTCTGGCTGCGGAACAGCCGATAGAAATGCGGCCGCGACAGTCCGGATTCGCGGGCGATCTGATCGAGCTCGATCTCGGCGCATGGACTGTCCGACATCAGCTTGATGCACTTGCGAACACGAAAATCCGTCACTTCCGCGCATGGCCGCTCCGGCATCTGCTCCGAAACACGCCAGCTTTCCTCGTAACAACTGTCGATCAGCTGCCGCAGCTCGCCGTCGAGACAACCGAGCGATGGCGCGCCACATACCAACGCTGCGGCGCGGCGAATGCAGCGATCGAGCGCGGCGGTCCGCCGGAAGCAGGTACGACCAAACCGCAGGCCCTGCTCGCGCGCGGCCGATGGCGTGAACCACTCCGCATTGACGTAGAGCACGAAGAAGATGGCGCCGTTGCCGACATCGTTCGGCAGGAAATTGTGCGGTTCCCACGGATTGACCGCGACGATCCAGTTCTCGCCGATCTGATAATGCTGATCGCAGACGTCAATATCGGCCGGCGTCCCGCCAACGTGAAAGATCAGATGTCCCTCGCGATGGGCATGCACATTGAATGGCCGATTGAGCTGATAAACCGTCGCACGGCCGAAGCGAGCATGAAAGACGGCGAGCGCCCTACTCATCACTTCCTCACCGAAATGGTTCTTATTGTTCGTCAGCGTCGATCATTGCTTGGCAGAACGCAAGGGACGCGACGACGCGGCCCGAGCCCGCTCGAGCCGCGTCGCCCTCTGCAGAAAGGTCAGTACTTCTTACATTCAGGCACGGTGCGGCTCGGCAGGCCGATCTTGGCGAAGGTGGCGGCATCATATCCCAGCGTCTGGTTGACGTCGGGAATCACCTTCACCACCTTGCTGAACAGCGCGCCCTTGCCGTCGTCGACGACCTCGGTGACGAAGTTGGTGCCGATGGCTTGGCGGTTGGCGTCGAGCTTGATCTTGCCGTTGGGAGCATCGATCTCGATCTTCGCCAGCGCCGCCTTGAGCTTGGCCTGGTTGTTCGACAGATCGCCATTGACCTCGCGCAGCGCCAGGATCAACGCCATGGTCGAACCATAGTAGTTGGTGGCAAGCAGCGACGGGCTCGGGAAGCGCTTCTCCGGCGGGAACGAGTCCTGATAGGCCTTCACGAACTTCTGCCAGCGCGGATCCTCCCAGGTATCGGCCTGACCCGACGCCGCAATCGTACCGATCAGGGCGTTCTTGGCATTTCCCTTGGACGCCAGGATGGTCTGGTCGATCATGATCGAGCCGCCCATCAGGTGCGCCTTGCCGCCGGCCTGCTGATACTGGTTGAGGAAGTTGACGGCATCGGCGCCGCCGAGACCGAGATAGATCGCATCGACGTCATCGGGCAGCGCCGCAATCACCGACGCGAAATCCTTGGTGCCGAGCGGGACCCATTGCCGGCTGGTGATCTTGCCGCCCAGGCCGCAGAACTCCAGCGCCAGGCCGAACACCTGGGTGTAGATGAAGGAATAGTCTTCGCCGACGGTCGCGATCTTGCGATAGCCCTTGGTCTCGTAGGCATATTTGCCGAGGCCGACCTGCCATTGGGCGCCGTCCATGTTGAAGCGGAAGAAGTTCGGCGCGGGATCGACATAGGTCGTCTCCTGTGCGCCGGACGCGGCGTTCACGAAGGTCAGCTCAGGGTGCGTCTTGGCGAAGTTCTTGACGGCGATGCCCTCGTCGCCCGACAGCGGCGACAGCAGAATCTGTACCTTGTCCTGCTCGATCAGCTTGCGCACGGCACGGACGGCCGAGTCCGGCGTGGCGTCGGTCGACGCGACGACGAATTCCAGCTCCTTGTCGCCGACCTTCTTGCCGAGCACGTTCAACGCGGTGACATGTCCGCGCATCCCGTCCTCACCGAGCACGGTATAGGTGCCCTCCAGCGTCGCCGTGACGCCGACCTTGATCTTTTCCTGCGCGAATGCCGTGCCGGACAGCAAAAGCGCCGTGAACACGGCGATACCTACACTTCGCATGTGCATCGAACTCCTCCCTTGTCGCCCATTGCTGGGGCACACGAGCGTGTGCCGGCCACTGTTTCTCTGGCCATGTTGGCAGCGGACCTTCCCGGCGCCTCGCGTCATCTCTGACGAGCGACGGTCAGTCCCCATCGACCGCGGAGGCTACCGGATGAGCCGAGCGCGCGTGCAACCCGCCTGGCCTCGACCTTGACGACGAGTCTCATTTTCCATGATGCGACGCGATAAGGGCGTGATGCATTCCGCGTGCGTCGCGGTCCCGTCAGTCCCCGGTAGGCGTGGTCGGCGACCTCGCCCCGCTGCAGAGCCCGAGCAACTCAACTGCCTCGGCCCGGCTCCCTCGGATTCGTCTTGGCGTTCAGTCGCCGCGATCGTACCGTCACCCGGGAGCGACGAATGCGCCGCTTCCGGAATTCCAATCCGCACATGACGATATCGATGCTTTCATTCGGGTGCCGCACGCGGCGCCCGTGGAACGCGAGCCATTTCTCGACCTGCCGCACGACCACGCGGCCGAGGTCCAGCCGCCGCACCAGCTCTTCACGCGTATGCAGCGAGGCGATGTCGACGATGTAGTCGAGCCGCTCCGACATGGTCCGGCCGACGAGCCGCGCGTACTCACTCGATACCAGCAAGGTTACGACCCGCTCAGGCAGATGCGGCTCACCCATTTCCAATCCTGCACTCCACCGTGCCCACCGGCCGACCCGAAAGGTCGGCAATCCGGCAAATGCAGGCACGGCGCCCCCCGATGACAATTCGACCGTGACACGCCAGGGACGGCCCGGTCGCCGCGACGATATCCTTTCGCCTCATTCCACGACGCCGCGCGCGGCGCGCTCATCGTCGCTCTGCACTCGACTTTCCATCACGAGTACACGCGCTCCGCCCGGTCGTGAGACGGCGCTGCATCCTGGTCTCTCCCCGTTGTCGACACGAGCGACTTCGTGATCTCCTGAGCCCGCATCGGCAACACCGAGAGCAGCGTGTCGCTCAGGCCGTGCGAGGTTTCGGCGCAGCCTTGGACATAGACTTGTGGACAAAACGCCGGGCTTGTCTGCAGACGATAGTCGCGATCGAGCGACGCCGACTCGATGTAGCGGCTGATCGGATCGAGACACGCCGGGACCGGAGATCGCTCGTAGCCGGTGGCGAGCACGACGGCATCGTACACTGCCCGGCGGCGGACCTCCTCGTCCTTGTTGACGAACTCGAGCTCCATCCCCTCCGGGACGGCATGAGCTGCGACGATCTCGCTGCGCGGATGGAGCGTCAGCTTCCGAGCCCCGGCGACACGCTGTTGGTACGTCATCCGGTAGAGCTGATCGAGCAGGTCGGGGTCGACCACCGCATAATTGGTATTGCGGAAGCTGCGGACGATTTTATCGCGCTGGCTGTCGGACCGCGAATGGAAATAATCGGTGTAGTCCGGGTTGAAGATCTCGTTCACGAACGGGCTGCTATCGGCCGGCTTGAGGGCGTGCCCGCGGAAGACCAGATCGATGTGGGCGTCGGGAAACCGTTCGCTGAGATCGAGCGTGACTTCAGCCGCACTTTGCCCGCCGCCGACGACCGCCACCCGCGGCGACCGGCCGTCCGATCCTGCCGCAAGCAACGAGCCGAGATAGCCGCTGGTGTGCACGACGCGCGGATCCATCGCGATCGCTCGAAATACCGACGGGATGTGCGGCACGCCGCCGACGGCGGCCACGAGGTGCCGCGTGACGCGTGACCGTTCTTTCCCGTCAGCCATGCGCGTGAGCACGCGAAGCGCGGTGACGGACTGGCCGGCGTGCACGGGCTCGACAGCCTCGACCGTCTCTCCATACGCAACCATGCCGCTGAACTGACCGGCGACCCAACGGAGGTAGTCGTTGAACTCGATCCGGCTCGGATAGAACGTCTTGCAGTTGGTGAAGTCGAGCAGCCGCCCGGATTTGTGCAGGTAGTTGACGAAGGTGAACGGACTGGTCGGATCGCGAAGCGATACGAGGTCCTTGAGGAAGGAGATCTGCATGTTGCTGCCGGGCAGCAGCATGCCGCCATGCCACTTGAAGTCCTGTTGCTTCTCCAGGAACAGGGACCGGCATTTCAAGCGCTGCTGTCTCGCGCAATCGTCGAGCGCGATCGCCAGTGCGAGGTTCGATGGCCCGAAGCCAATGCCGACGACATCATAGTCAGGGGCAGGATGATACGACATGGTGATGCTCCGTCCGCGCTAGGCTTCTGTGGGTGCTTCATTGATCGCCGGCTGCCACAGCCGGTCGCCGAAGAAGCGCTCGCGCAGCAACATGACCAGGGTTGCCCGCTTGTGTGGGAAATCGAAGTTCTTGAGCCGGGCAAACCCAGCCAGATCCAGGTTGCGCAGCTGCTGCGAATGCGCCGCCGCCGGCTCGCCGACGATGCGCTCGGTGCGGCAATCGTCGAGGAACATGTAGTGCATGAGCGAGGGAAGCCAGGCCGTGATGAAGCGGCGGCCCCGGAAGCCGTCCTCGCCAACGATCACGTGCCAGCCGCGATCATAGTCCGCCGCATCGTAGAACGGCGCGATGCGATTTTCCTTCGCCCAATAGAGCTCGAAATAGCCGAACGGCTGATCACCGAAGGAGCCGATCAGCGGCACCATGTGCGGGTCCGACATGATCCGCGACAGATACTGTCGGTGCTTGTCGATATCCCCCGCTTCGTTCCAGAACGAGTCCACCCGCGGATCGTTGAGCCAGCGGTGGACCAGCGGGAGATCGTGAGCGATGTCGACGACGCGAAAACTGACGACGTCGGACAGCCAGGGAATGAAGCGGGCGTAGACGGTGCCGACCGGCTTGGGCGGCCGCCGCGGATGGCGCCTGCCGTCGGTCATCGCGTAGGACAGTGGAAACGCCGGGCGTGCGGCGTCCGTCAGCCAGTTCTCGCGAAGCTGCATCACCATGTCCGGATACAACGCCAGCCTGCCGTCGGTCACGACCGCAACGCCGTCTTTCGCCAAGGCCGATGCTGCCGCCGGGTTGTCGTCAAGCGTGATGACGAGCCTCTCGAGCGACGGCGCCCAGCCGAAGACCGCTTCGGCCATTGCCGCCACTCCGCGCGACACCCGGCGCCAATCATCGATCCCGTCGTGCACGATCAGACGCGTCAGTTCGCCATCCGGCCGAAGCGACAGCAATGGCGCGCCGTCCGCGATCACCCGGAGCCCGTCATCGTCGCGAACGACCGACATTGTCGCATCGGTTGCGACAGGGAATGTCCGGACACTACCCCTAGCGCTCGCAGTCGCGCTCATGCGAACTCCTTCCCTCTCATTGATCTGCACGGGCGCCATCTCTGTCCACTCCCGCTCAGGATGTAGATCGGCCGGCACGACGAAGACAACAAAGTCTGTAGCGCTGTCTTTAGATTAACTACAAAGATGCGGCTCACGGATTCGATGCTCCAAGCGACGGAGCGGGCTCCTGCATAACGGTCGTGAGCGTGCGTTGCCTTTGTGCCGGCTCGCGGCGTTCAGCGGCGTCGCTGGCGTCAATCCGACCGTCGCGCAGGCGCACGATCCGATCGGCGCAGTGGAAGTAGCGATCGTCGTGTGAGATCACGATGATCGTCTTGCCCAGACGTTTGAGGTCGGCGAGCAGCTCGGTGTAGAAGATTTGACGGAACGCCGGGTCCTGATCGGCCGCCCATTCGTCGAACACCAGCACCGGGCGTCCCTCGATCCAGGCATTGATCAGGGCGAGCCGCTTGCGCTGGCCCGTCGACAGGTCGGTGGTTGAGAATGCGCCGCCATCGATCGAGACCTTGTGGGCGAGCTCGAGACGGTCGAGATAGCGCTGCGCGAGCTCCGGCCGCTGACTGCTCTGCTGCGCCAAGGTGTCGAACAGGAAATAGTCCGAGAATATTGTGGTGAAGAGCTGCCGATAGTCGTCGCGGGTCTCGTTGACGACCGGGCTGCCGTCGCGCAGCAGCACGCCGCGGTCGGGCACATAGAGGCCGAGCAGCAGCTTGATCAGCGTCGTCTTGCCGCTGCCGTTTTCACCGACGATGAAGACGATCTCGCCGCGGCGAATGCGAAGGTCGATCGGTCCGATGGTGAAGGGGCGTTCGGACGACGACGCCGGGAAGGCGTAGGAGACGCCGCGCAGTTCGATCGATTCGATCTGGTCGGCGGTTCGATCCTGCGGATCATCGAGCAGTTCCGCCTCTGTGGCGGTGAAACGGTCCGACAGCTCGGCGATCCGGCGCATCGCGACCTGCGCGCGGCCGAGCGACGGCAGCATGCCGATCAACTGGTCGATCGGTCCGCGCATGAACAGCAGCACCAGAACGAAGCCGCTGGACACCGAGGCCGGGCTGTCGGGCCACAGCAGTGGACGCAGCACCAGAGCGGTCCCGATCACCAGGAACAGGAGAACCGTCCCGAGCGCACGCGCCGTCACGAGCAGATTGATGGCCTTGATCTGCACGTTGCCGATCCGGTCGACCGTCCGCCCGATCAGATCGACATGGACGTGGCGCCGGCGCGGGCGATGCAGGCGCAACTCCTTGGCGCCTTCGGAGATCGCGCGGTAATGCTTCTGCAGGTCGTCTTCGTATTGGCGCGCGAGAGTGAAGCCCATCATTCCGCGCTTGCGGGCGAGATAATGGACGAACGACCCGAGCGCGATCAAGGCTGCCGTGACCAGGAACAGCGGCCACGACAGCACCGCCAAGTAGATCAGGCAGCCGGCGACGATGACGCCCGACACCAGGAAGGCCGGAAAGAAGAACGCGAAATCGCTGATGGCGTCGACATCCTTGGTCAGGACCGGGATGAGGCGGTGCGACCGATAGGATTCGAGCTGGTCGATCGGCGCCGTCAGGATCTTGGCGGCCAACGACTTGCGCAACGAGGCCACGATCCGCTGGCCGACGACATTCGCGCTGATGTCAGAGCCGACCGACCCGATCACGATCAGAATGCAGAGACCCGCGAACGAGGCGACGAGGCCACCGACGTCGCCTGCCCCTGCGTAGAGGCCGCGGTTCACCACGGCGAGCAGGCCCGCAACGCTGGCGCCGCCGAGGAGACCGAGCAGAATGGCTGCGGCGAGCAGCAGCCAATAGGGTCGCAGCAGGCTTCCGACGCTGGCAACGCCTGGATTGGATGACGTCATCATGGATTGCCGGCTCCCATTCGCGTGGCGAAGACAGCGGCGAGCTTGGCGCCGATGTCGGCGCGGGCGTGCAAAGCGTCCGGAACCACGTTGCCCATGCGCAGGAACTCGTGGATCATGCCGGGATAGACCTTCAGATCCACGGCGGCGCCGGCCGCGCGCAAGCGTGCGGCATAGGCCCTTCCCTCGTCCGCCAGCGGATCGAACTCGGGGAGCAGGATCAGCGCGGGCGCGACGCGCGTGAGATCGGACGCGGCCAGCGGCGCAAATCGCCAGTCGTGGCGATCGGCGTCATGGCGGAGATAGTGGTCGAAGAACCAGTCCACGGTCTCGCGCTCGAGCAGATAACCCGAACCGTATTTCTCGTAGGAGTCCGAGACCTGCTGCGGGCTGAGCCCGGGATAGGCGAGGACCTGAAGGACAGGCTGCGGTAAGGCCCGGTCGTCGCGCGCGGCGATCGCCAGCGCCGCGGCCAGCGTGCCCCCCGCACTGTCGCCGCCGATCGCGACCCGCCGCGGGTCGAGGCCAAGCGCAGGCCCCTCGCGCCCGATCCAGGCGAGGGCATCGACGCAGTCCTCGAATGCCGTCGGAAAGCGGTGCTCCGGCGCCAGCCGGTAGGCGATCGACAGCACTGCCGCGCCGCTGTCATCGGCAAGGCCCCGGCACAACGGCTGGTGCGAGTCGAGGCTGCCGACGACGAAGCCGCCGCCATGCATGTAGAGCAGCACGGGCATCGGATCGGCGACGTCCAACGGCCGCGCTGCATAGAGGCGCCCGGCAATCTCCGTCGCGTCGCGCATCGGCAGCGCAAGCTGCCTCTCGAAGGCGAGCGGCGGCGGATCGACATCCAGCAGCGGCGAGGAGGCGTCGAAATCGGCACGCGCCTGCGCTGGCGTCAGTTGCGGAAACGGAATGCGCGCGCCCGATTCCGTTCCGAGCTGGATCATCTCGAGCAGTGCCGCGATATCAGGATGAAGGCCCATGGTCACCTCATTCAGCCGGTTCCGGCTGCAGAGCCGGTGATGTCTGCGCCGCCTGGTCCGGCTCCAGCCACGCGCCGAGCGCCGCCAGGAAAGATTCGTTGCCAAGGATCGAGAAGTGGTCGTCGCCGACCACGCCCAAATCTGCCGCCTGCGGCAGTCCCGCCGCGAGCCGATCGCGCTGTCGAAGCCGGCCGGAGGTCCACCAGCAGCCGGGCGCTGCAACGAGATCGGCCGGCCATTCGGCCGCCCGAGCCAGTTGCGCGAGGTGGCGCCCGACCCTGAAGGCCGAGACGATGTCGTCGACGCGGAGAAGACCGTCGCGCGGCTGCAGCGGCGCCGTGCCGATTGCATCGACGACCAGGCGCCGGATCACCTCGTCCGTCACCGGCGCATCGCCGGAACGAATCGCCGTCACCTGCGACGCAATGGCTGAAGGCTGCACGCCCGGCGCCGCGACCGACAGCAGCGTCAGCAAGTCGTCGGTCCAATGCCGCCCGGGCGACGGCTGCTCGTCACCATGCGGAACGAAGCTGTCGATCAGCGCCAGGCGCTCGACCCGCTCACCGCGCCGCTCAAGTTCAGCAGCAACCAGGCACGCGACCAGTCCGCCAAGCGACCAGCCAATCAGATGATAGGGTCCCTTGCTTTGCTTCCGCGCGATCTCATCGACATAGTCCACGGCCATTGCCGTCAGCGACTCGTCGGTGAAGGACGGTTCGATCAGCGTCCGGCACTGCAGTCCGATCAGTTGCCTCCGTCCCTCCAGACGCCGCGCCAGCGGCGCGTAGTCGAACACCGTGCCGAAGCCGCCGTGAAGACAGAACACCGGCGGCGCGCCATCGATCGGCGAACTCAGGGGCAGCAGCGCCGACGGTCGGATGGATGATGCTGCGGGCGTGCCGAGCAAGGCGCGAATGGTCGGCTTCTGAAGGAGATCCCGCAGCTTGATCTCGCCATCGAGGATCGGGGCACGGCGAAGGCGCGCGATCACATTGAGGCTCAGGATCGAGTTGCCGCCGAGCTCGAAGAAGTTGTCGGTGACGCCGACTTGCGCAACACCGAGGATCTCCGCCCACAGCTTCGCCATCGCGACCTCGGCGGGACTTTCCGGGGCGATGAACGCGCGCCCGGCTGCGATATCAGGCGCGGGCAACGCCTTGCGATCGACCTTGCCGCTCGATAGCGTCGGCAGGCGCTCGAGCACGATGATGCGGGATGGAATCATGTAGGCCGGCAAAGTCCGGCGCAGCGCGGCAGTCAGCGTTGCAGACAGCCGCTCGGCCGCAGCCGCGGCGGCGTCGCCTGGCGCGCGTGGCGCCACATAGGCCACGAGCTGATTTCCTCCCGCACCCACCACGGCGAGCACGGCAGCCTGCGCGACCGCTGGGTCGCTCAGCAGAGCCGATTGGATTTCGCCAAGCTCGATCCGGAAGCCGCTGACCTTGACCTGATCGTCGCTGCGTCCGAGATATTCGATCGTGCCGCTCGCATCCCATCGCGCAAGGTCGCCGGTGCGGTAGAGACGTGCGCCCTCGTCCGCCGAAAATGGATCCGGCACGAAGCGTTCCGCCGTCATGCCTGGCTTGGCGTGGTACCCGCGCGCGAGCCCGAACCCGCCGATGTAGAGCTCG
Source organism: Bradyrhizobium sp. SZCCHNS30572 (assembly GCF_032484415.1). Classification (NCBI taxonomy): domain Bacteria; kingdom Pseudomonadati; phylum Pseudomonadota; class Alphaproteobacteria; order Hyphomicrobiales; family Nitrobacteraceae; genus Bradyrhizobium; species Bradyrhizobium sp. SZCCHNS30572. Next base: position 193,291 of record NZ_JAUESY010000013.1, read on the forward strand.
CCGGCTGCGCCTGCCGGAACGAGATTCAGCGAGCCATCGAGGATGTAGGCGGTGCGGCGGCCAACGGGAATGCCGATCGGCGCATAGGCCTTGTCGCACGCCGTGTTGCCGTCGACCTTCCACACGAGCGGTGTCACGACGGTCTCGGTCGGACCATAGCCGTTGATCAGGATCTGCGGCTTCAACGTCCGCCTGACCTTGTCGAAGCCGGCCTTGGGCATCGCCTCGCCGCCGAACGAATACAGCCTGACGGGCGGCGGATTGCCGGCCTGCTCCACCCACTCTGCGACCTGCTGCAGATAGGCCGGCGGCAGGCCGATATGCGTGATCCGCTGCGCATGAAGTTCGGCGACGGTCCGTTCGGGCGTCCACAGCTCCGCATCGCGCATGACCAGCCGAGCGCCCTGCGACAGCACCGTGAGCCACCGCTCATGCGCGCCGTCGAAGGCCAGCGACAGGAAATGCAGCTCGCTTGCGTGCTCGTCGAGCTCGTAGAGCGCAGCGGTCGCTCGGCAATGCATCGCCAGCGGTCCATGCGCGACGGCGACGCCTTTCGGCCGCCCGGTCGAACCGGACGTGTAGATCACATAAGCGAGACTCTCCGGATGCAGGCGTGGATCCGGCGCATGGTTCGGACCGCTGGCGAAATCGAACGAGGCCAGATCGATCGCCTGGACGCCTTCGATAACGGAGATGTCACACGCGCCGGACAGCAGCATCCTCATCCCGGAATCGCGCATCACATGAGCGATGCGGTCCGGCGGCAGCTCGGGATCGAGCGGGACATAGGCTCCTCCGGCCTTCAGCACGGCAAGCAACGCGGCCATCGTCGCTTCGTTGCGCTCGACGACGACGCCGACGCGCTGGTCGGGCTCGAGCCCGGCCTCGACGAGGTGGTGCGCGATCCGGTTGGCGCGACGATCGAGCTCACCGTAGGACACGTTCCGGCCGCCGATCGTCAGGGCGACACGTTCCGGATCGCGCTGTGCATGATCGCGGATCATCTCGTGGACGAGTGGACGCATCGCGGCAGACGCCGCCCGGCCATTGCAGGCGTCTGCGCGCTGCACATCCTGAGCGGTGGACGCATCGATCGCGCCAAGCCTGGCTTCCGGACCTCGTAGCATGGCCGCGAGCAGATGTTCGAATTGCGCCCTCACCTGCTCCGCCTGTTCCGGCGTGAAGTGGCTCGGCATATAGGTGAATTCGACCTGTAGCGTATCCTCGACCATGACGGACAGGTCCATCGGATAGTTCGTGACGTCGACGTTGCGCAGCTCGCCGAATTGAAGCGAGCCGTCGCCCTGCAGCAGGCCTCGGTCGACGGGATAGTTCTCGAACACGATGATGCTGTCGAACATGGTCTCGCCGGCACGCCCGGCCCAGCTCTGGATGTCGTAGAGCGGCGTCTGCTCGAAGTTGCGCATCGCCGCGTTGCGGTCCTGCATGGCGCGCAGCCAGTCACCGATCGTTGCGGCCGGCGAAGGCGTCTCGATCACGGGCAGCGTATTGATGAACAGGCCGATCATCTGCTCGGCCCCGTCGAGACCAGCCGGACGGCCGGCGACGGTGACCCCAAATGTAACGGTCTGCTGGCCGGTGTAGCGTTGCAGCAGCAGCGCCCAGACGCCCTGGATGAGCGTGTTCAGGGTGATGCGCTCGTGCCGGGCGAACGCCTTCAATGCCGCGGTCGCATCCTTGTCGAGCCGGGTGTAGCAGCGCCGGTGTCCGTGCGCGTCGTAGCGCCGCGCGCCGAAGGCATCGGCCAGTTGCGTCGGCTGGTCGAAGGCCGTGAGTTGTCCTCGCCAGAAGCGCTCGGCGGCCTGCGCGTCCTGGGCCAGCAGCCAGGCAACATAATCGCGATAGTGCGCCGAAAGAGCCGGGAGCGCCCGCCCGGCATAGCACCCTAGGATTTCGCCGATGAAGCGGGCCGAGCTCCAGCCATCCATCAGGATATGATGGTAGGTCCAGATCAGGCGATGACGATCGTGGTCGAGCTGCAACAAGCGGACACGCTGCAGTGGCGGCACCGCGAGATCGAACTCGGCATCACGCTCCGCGGCCAGCGCTGACGACAGCCGCGCCTCATCGACAGCTTGCCCACACCAGTCTTCCGTTGCGAACGGCACACTGGCCGCGCGATGGACGGCCTGCAGCGGTGCGCCGGACAGCTCGCGCCAGAGAAATCCGGTACGCAGCATCGGATGACAGGCAGAGACCTCCTGCCACGCGGTGCGCAGCCGCTCGACGTCCAGCCCGCGGATCTCGACGCTGACTTGGTTGACATAGACGCCACTTCCGGCATCGCGCAGGCTATGGAACAGCATGCCCTGCTGCATCGGCGAGAGCGGGTAGACGTCCTCGATGCGGTCCCAGTCGACACCGAGCCGCGCGAGCTCCTCGCTCGTCAGCCCGGACAATGCGCCGCGCGCGCGAGTGATTGCGGGCTGGTCGTTCCGCGCCGCCACGCAGGCCGGCGCGAGCAGCTCGATCGTCTGCAGCCGGAACACGTCTCTCGGCTCCAGCTCGAGACCAGCCCGGCGTGCGCGACTGACCATCTGCAGCGAGATGATCGAGTCGCCGCCGAGCTCGAAGAAATTGTCGGTGACGCCGACGTCCGGCTGGTGCAGCAGCTCGGCCCAGATCGCAGCAAGTGCGGCCTCGGTCGGATTGCGTGGCGCGACGCGCTGTCCCTGCCCAAGCCGCGTATCGGGCAACGGCAACGCCTTGCGATCGATCTTGCCGTTCGGTGTCAGCGGCAGCCGCGGCAGCACCATCACGCGCGACGGCACCATGTAGTCCGGCAGCGTTGACGCGAGAGTCGCGCGCAGCTCGGCTCCGTCGAGCGCATCGTCGCCGCTGACATAGCCGACGAGCTGCCGGCCGCCGCCGAGCTCTTGCGCCACCACGACGCTGTCGCGCACGCCGGTCTGCGTGCGCAGCCGCGCCTCGATCTCGCCGAGCTCGATGCGGTGGCCGCGGATCTTCACCTGATGGTCGGCACGGCCGACATAGTCGAGCAAACCGTCGGCGCGCCACCGCGCCAGATCGCCGGTGCGGTACAGCCGCGCACCGGGATCGCCGAATGGATCGGGAATGAAGCGCTCGGCGCTGAGCGCCGCTCGCCGCCAATAGCCGCGGGCCAGGCCCTCGCCGCCGATGAAGAGCTCGCCTGTCACGCCGACGGGGGCGGGTTTGAGATTGCCGTCGAGCACATGCAGCGTGGTGCTGCCGATCGGGCCGCCCAGGACGGGTGCGGGATCGCGTGCGTCGAGCCGATGGCGCGCCGACCACACCGTGGTTTCGGTCGGCCCGAACAGGTTCCAGGCCTCGCCTCCGAGCGCGAGCAGCCGAAGCGCCAGGTCGGGCGCCAGCGCCTCGCCGCCGCTCAGCAAGCGGCAGCCTTGAGGCAGCCAGCCGCGCGCACCATCGTCATGATCGAGCAGCATGCGCCAGCTCGACGGCGTGGCCTGGATCATGGTCACGCCATGACGGGCGACGATCGCCTTCAATCTCGCCGGATCATGGGCCGAGGCGCGATCCGCCAGCACGATCCGCGCGCCATGAATGAGCGGTAGCCAGAGCTCAAGCACCGCGATGTCGAATGACAGCGAGGTCAAAGCGAGCACGCGGTCATCGCGCGCGATGCCCGGTTGCTCAGCCATCGTCGCCAGGAAATTCGTCACGGCGCCATGGCGCACCATCACGCCCTTGGGAAGGCCGGTGGAACCGGAGGTGTAGATGACGTAAGCCAGGTTGTCTGGATGGATGGCGACGTCGAGATTGCCGACGCCGACCGAATCTTCTCCAAACTCCTCGTCCAGCAGCCAGGCCTGGGCGTGGCCGTCCGCCAGCACAGGCGCGAGCTGGTCGTGGAGCGTCGCCTGCGTCAGCAGCAGCTTCGCGCCGCTGTCGGACAGCATGTGCGCGAGACGCTCGGCCGGATAGTCCGGATCGAGCGGCAGATAGGCTCCGCCCGCCTTGAGCACCGCGAGCAGCGCCACCATCATCGTGACACTGCGCTCCAGCGCCAGTCCCACCACCACATCGGGACCGACGCCGTGCTCCCTGAGCCTATGGCCCAGCCGGTTCGCGCGCGCATTCAGCGCTCCGTAACTGATCGTCTCCTCATTGTGCACGAGCGCAATCGCATCGGGCGCGCGCCCTGCTTGGGCCTCGAACTGAGCGACGACACCCGGCGCTATCACGGCCCCGGCCGTTGCGTTGACCCGCGCCAGCAGCGCGATGTCCGCGGGATCATCAGCCGCAAGGCAGCCGACCGCCTGCTCGGCATCGCCAGTGATGGCCGCGAGCAGTTGCACGAACGCCTTGTGCAGCCGGCGAATCTGGGCCTCGTCGAAATGTTGCTGCTGGAAATTGAATACCAGCCGCAGCTCTGCTTCGAGACCGACGCTCACGAACAGCGGGTAGTTGCTCGTTTCGAGGATCCTCGTCCGGCCGACGCTCACGCGGCCATCTCGGGTCTTCAAGGCCTCGTCCACCGGATAGTTCTCGAACACCAGGATGCTGTCGAACAGCGGACGCCCTGCCTGGCCCGCGATCCGCTGAATGTCGGCCAGCGGCATCCAGCCATGATCCCGCAAGGCGAGATTGCGATCCTGCAGGTCGCGCAGCCACGCACCGACCCGCCGCTGCGGATCCTCGGCATCGACCACGGGCAAGGTGTTGATGAACAGGCCGACCATCTCCTCGGCGCCAGCGAGCCCAGCGCGCCGGTCCGACACCGTCACGCCGAAGCAGACCGTATCCTGGCCGGTGAACCGACGGAGCAATTGCGCCCATGCCGCCTGCACCACCGTATTCAGCGTGACCCGTTCGCGGGTCGCGAAGCGTTGCAGCCGCTCGCTGAGATCGGCGTCCACCGCCATGGTGAGCGAGCCATGGCCGACGCGAGCGTCGACCGCAGGCCGCGACAGCAGGCTCGGCTCGTCGAGCCCGGACAACGCCGCTCGCCAGAACTCGGCCGCAGCACCGTGGTCCTGCGCCTGCAGCCATGCGATGTAGTCGCGGTAGCGCGGCGGCTGTCCTTGCAGCGCCCCCTGCCCCTCGTGCTGCATCACCTCGGCGATGAATCGGGCCGAGCTCCAGCCGTCCATCAGAATGTGATGATGAGTCCAGATCAGCCAATGCCGGTCGTCGGCGATCCGGATCAGCCTTACGCGCTGCAGCGGCGGCCGCGAGAGATCGAAGCCGTCGGCGCGCTCGCGGTCTGCCGCCGCCATGAGCGCAGCATCCAAAGCGGCCGGAGCGAGCTGCGCCGCACGTTCCCGCCAATCTTCCGCGACGAAGGGAACGTCGGCACTGCGATGGACGACCTGCTGCGGTGGTCCCGGCAATTCACGCCACAGGAAACCGGTGCGAAGCACGGTATGGCGATTGCTGACCGCCTGCCACGCGGCTTGCAGCTTGCCGGCGTCGAGACCGCGGGTCTCGGCGGCAACCTGGTTGACGTAGACCCCGGTGCCGTCGTCGTGCAACGCGTGGAACAGCATGCCCTGCTGCATCGGCGACAGCGGATAGATGTCCTCGACCTCGCGCCAATCCAGCGCCAGCGCATCGAGCTCGGCCTGGCTCAGCTTCGACAACGGCACATCGGACGGCGTCACGCCATGGACGCCGCTCGTGCAGTGATCGACCAGCTCACGCAGCGCCGCCTCAAAACAGTCCGCCAGGCGCGCAATCGTTTCGCGGCGTTGACGCTTCCCGCTGAAGCCGAACGACAGCTCCAGACGACCGTCGAGCACCCTCGCATTGATCGCGATATGGTGGCGCAACGGGCTCGATGCGGCGCGCGACGGGCCGGCGCTCTCGGGCGCGATCGAGAACAGCGCCGTCTCGTCCGCGCTGCCATCGACCTGTCCGAGATAATTGAACCCGATGCGCGGCTGCACGCCCGTCGTCAGCGCCGCGCGCTGGGCATCAGAACCCAGGTAGCGCAGGACACCGTAGCCAAGTCCCCGGCTGGGGACGGACCGCAGCATCTCCTTGGTCGCCTTGATCAGCACCGCGGGCGGCTGCGATCCAGCCGCCAGTCGTACCGGGAACGCGGTCGTGAACCAGCCGATGGTTCGCGACAGGTCGAGCCCGCCGCCGAGATCCTCGCGGCCGTGACCCTCGAGTTCGATCGCCATGATCTCCCGGCCCGACCACAGCCACAGCGCACGCGCGAGCGCCGACAGCAGCAGATCATTGACCTGGGTTCTGTACGCCCCGTGCGCCGTGCCCAGCAGACGCGCGGTCAGCTCGGCGTCGATCGCGAGCGGCACGTCGTCGGCGTCTGCAATCGTATCCCGATCCGCATGATCGAAATCGCTCGGCACGTCCTCCGTCTGCCGGAGACCGGACCAATGATCCCACTCTGCAGCCGGCACATCCGAGGCCGCGTGCGCGCGCAGCGCTGCGCCCCATTGGGCATAGGCGTGCGTCTTGGGCGGCAGCGTCGCCTCTTGTCTACGCATGAGCTGCTCATAGGCAGCCGCGAGATCCTCCAGCAGCACACGCCACGACACGCCGTCGGTCACGAGGTGATGAATCACGATCAGGAGGCGCTGCCCGCCCTCCGGCAGATCGATGCCGACCAGCCGCACCAGACGTCCCTCCGCGAGCGAAAGGCTCGCCTGGACCTCAGCGGCGAGCGCGGTGACCGCCTCGCCATCGGCCAGCTCGCACGACCGAAACAGGTCGGAGACCGCCGGCGCCGGCCCGTGCTCGGCGCGCCAGATGCCGTCGATGCGTTCGAAGCGCAGTCTCAGCGCATCGTGATGAGTGACGACGGCCACTGCCGCGCGCCGCAGCACGTTCCAGTCGAGCCGCTGCTGCGGCCGCAGCAGCAAGGCCTGGTTCCAGTGATCGGGCGCCTCCAGCTCCTGCTCGAAGAAACGGAGCTGAATCGGCAGCAACGGGAGTGGCCCGGAGACGAGACCCTGCTCCGCCGTCGTCTCCAACCGGACGACCTGCCGCGCGTCGCGCGCCAGGGCTTCCAGCGTCTGATGCTTGAAGACGTCTCGTGGCTCGATCAGAAGGCCGGCCCGCCGCGCACGACTGACCATCTGCAGCGAGATGATCGAATCGCCGCCGAGCTCGAAGAAATTGTCGGTCATGCCGACATCGGGCTGATGCAGCAGCTCGGCCCAGATGGTTGCCAACGCAGCCTCGGCCGGCGTCCGCGGCGCAATCCGCATCGCTGCAGCGGGCGCCTCCGGCGCCGGCAGCGCGTTGCGATCGACCTTGCCATTCACCATCAGCGGCAGGCGGTCGAGGACCACGATCCGCGCCGGCACCATGTAGTCCGGCAACGTCGCGGACAATGCGTCGCGCAGCACCTCGCCATCGAGCGCGCCGTCACCGCAGACATAGCCGACCAGTTGCCGGCCAGCCCCGAACTCCCTCGCGATGACGACGGCCGCAGTGACCGATGGCTGCTGCAGCAGCCGCGCCTCGATCTCGCCGAGCTCGATGCGGAAGCCGCGAACCTTTACCTGGTGATCGGCCCGGCCGACATAGTCGATGGCGCCGTCGCTGCGCCAGCGCGCCAGATCGCCGCTTCGATAGAGCCGCGCGCCGGGAGGTCCGAAAGGATCGGGAATGAAGCGCTCGGCCGTCAGCGCCGCGCGCCCGAGATAGCCGCGCGCCAGCCCGTCTCCGCCGATATGGAGCTCGCCCGTCGTGCCCTCGGCGACCGGATTGAGGTCGGTGTCGAGAATGCGCAGGATCGTGCCTGGAATCGGAAAGCCGATCGGCACGCGCGCCCCGCTCGCCGCGCGGCAGTTCCAGAAGCTGGCATTGATCAGCGCTTCGGTGGGCCCATAGCGGTTGTCGAACCGGATTGCTGGGAATACCGCGTAGACTTGGTCCTTCAGCGGGACCGGCAAGGCCTCGCCACCGGAGAACAGCCGCTTCAAGCTCACGCATCGGCGAGCCTCCGGCTCAGCCACGAATTGCGCGAGCATCTGCGGCACGAAATGCAGCGTGGTCACACCATGCGCGGTGACCGCATCGACCAGCCGCTTCGGCTCGCGATGGGCCCCCGGCGCCGCGATCGCAAGCCGCGCACCGACCGTCAACGGCCACAGGATTTCCCACACCGCGACGTCGAAGCTGAACGGCGTCTTCTGCAACAGCGTTTCGCCGGGATCGAGCCCGTACTCCCGCTGCATCCAGGCGAGCCGCGCTGCCAGCGCACCACGCGTGCAGGCCACGCCCTTCGGCACGCCGGTCGAGCCGGACGTGTAGATCACATAGGCGAGGCTCTCGGCGTGGGTCGGACTCTGGAGATCCAAGCTGCCGGTGTCCGTGTCCTGCGAGGCGCGTCTGTCGCCGACGGCGATCAACTCGGCGCCCGCCCCTGCCGTGATCTCCATCAGCCGATCACGCAACTGCGGCTGCGTCAGCACCAGCCGCGTGCCGCTGTCGCCCAGCATCGCCGCGAGCCGCTGGCTGGGGTAATCCGGATCGAGCGGCAGGTAGCCGGCCCCGGCCTTCAGAACGGCCAACACAGCCACGACCAGGTCGGCGCTGCGCTCGAATGCCAAGCCGACCGGAGCATCCAGAGCGATGCCGGCCTGCATGATCTGTCGCGCCAGGCGGTTCGCCTGCGCATTCAGTTCCGCGTAGCTGATCCCCTCCTGATCGGAGATCAAGGCCATGGCCGCAGGCGCCCGTGCGACCTGCTGTTCGATCTGCGTCACGACGTCGACGAAGCCGTCTTTCACCGTCGGCGCGGCGGGTCCCGAGCTCCAGCCGAGCACCCGTTGCAAAGCGGCGGCGTCCAAGCCATGCAGCTCCGCGACCGGGCGGCTGCTGTCGTCGGCGATGCGCCCGAGCAGGCAGGCGAACGCCGCCTGTATCCGCTCGATCTGCACCTGGTCGAACCGGCTGCGATCGTAACGGAAGCCGAGCCGGATGCCGGCGTCGGTCACGAACACCGCGACCGTCAGCGCATAGTTGGTGATCGAGATCTGCTCGGCGCGGCTGGCGCGCGGCCCCCCGCCGGCCTGATCGCGCAGCGCCGCGTCGACCGGATAGTTCTCGAACACGAAGATGGTGTCGAACAGCGGCCGGCCGGCGCGGCCGGCAAGGCGCTGGATCTCGTGCAGCGGCATCCAGCCCTGCTCGCGCAGGTCGACGTTGCGATCCTGCAAGCTGCGCAGCCACTCGCCGACCGGCGTTTGAGGTCTCGCGTCCTCGAGCGCGGGCACGGTGTTGATGAACAGGCCGACCGCCTCTTCCACGCCCGCGATCTCGGGCGGCCGGCCGGAGATCGTGGCGCCGAAGCAGACGACATCCTGGCCGGTCAAGCGCCGCAGCAACTGGCCCCACGCCCCCTGCAGAAGCGTGTTCAACGTCACCCGCTCGCGCCGTGCCGCGACCTGCAGCCGCTCGGTCTTCACCGCATCGATCACGAGATCGATCGAGGCATGGCCGTCGGCAGGTGCGGCCGGCCCGCCCAGCGCATCGGCCAGCAGGCTCGGCTCGCCGAGCGTCGAGAGCGAGCGCGACCAGAACATGCTCGACGCCTCTCGATCCTGCCGCTGCAGCCAGGCAATGTAATCGCGATAGCGGCCGCGCGGTGCGCCCAGCGAGGCGCCGCCGACATGCTGCATGATCTCGCCGATGAGCCTTGCTGCGCTCCAGCCGTCGAGCAGGATGTGATGATGGGTCCAGATCAGGCGGAAAACGCCGCCGTCGAGATCGATGAGACGGACCCGCTGCAGCGGCAGCCGTGACAGGTCGAAACCGGCGCGCCATTCGGCTGCCGCCACCTCGGCCAGCGCCGCGTCACGCGCGGCCTGATCCATCGAGTCCACACGGTCGCGCCAATCCTCCTCGACGAAGGGAACAGGAGCCTGCCGATGGACGACCTGCTGCGGTGCGCCCGACAATTCTTTCCACACGAACGCGGTCCGCAGCACCGCGTGTCTCGCCGTCACCGCCTGCCACGCCGCGCGTAAACGCGCCGCATCGGCGCCGCTGACGTCGACGGCGATCTGACTGACATAGTTGCCGCTGTCACCATCGCGCAGCGCGTGGAACAGCATGCCCTGCTGCATCGGCGACAGCGGATAGATGTCCTCGATATCGCGCCAATCGCGCGAGGCTCCGAGCAGGTCGAGCTCCGGCTGGCTGAGGCCCGACAGCGGAACGTCCGACGGCGTGAGGCCATGTACGCCGCTCGTGCAATGCGCGACGAGTTCCCGCAGCGCCGCGGAATAGCACGCGGCCAGCCGCTCGATCGTCGCGCGGCGATAGCGTCGGCGGCCGAAGCTGAATGTCAGCCTCAGCTGGCCGTCGAGCACCTGGCCGTTGATGCTGAGCCAGCGGCCAAGCGGTGCGCCGGCGCTGCGTGACGGACCCGCGCCTTCCGGCGCGAGCGCGAAGGCAGGGTCAGGGCCGGCGCCGAACTGGCCGAGATAGTTGAACACGATCCGCGGCTCGGCGCCGCCCGCCAGGGCGGCGCGCTGCTCAGGGCTGCCGCAGTAGCGCAGCACGCCATGGCCGAGCCCACGCGCCGGGATGGCCCTTAGTTCCTCCTTGATCGACTTGATGAGCGTGGCATCGTCGCTCGCGCCACCGGAGAGGCGAAGCGGAAATGCGGTCGTGAACCAGCCGACCGTGCGCGACAGGTCGATGCCTTCGAACAGATCCTCACGGCCATGGCCTTCGAGCTCGACCAGGCATTCATCGAGTCCGCACCAGCGGTTGACGGCGCGGGCCAGCGCCGCCAACAGCAGATCATTGACCTGGGTCCTGTAGGCAGCGGGTGCCTGCTTGAGCAGCTGCCCGGTCATGTCGGCATCGAACGACACGGCGACGTCTTCGCCATCGGCGACACGATCGGTCTCACCTTGATCGTCGTCGCATGGCAGGCCGCCGGCGGCACTGCGCTGTCTCCAATAGTCGAGCTGATCGGCCAGCTCCTCGCTCGCCGCGTAGTCTTCAAGCCTCCGGCTCCACGACGCCATGGACTGGCTCTTGGGGGGCAACGCAATCGCAACCGCGCCCTGCGCCGCCTGTCGATGCGCCGACATGATGTCTTCGAGCAGCACACGCCAGGATACGCCGTCGACGACGAGGTGATGCACGACGATGAGAAGTCTCTGGCTGCCGTCCGCGACGTCCATGCCGACGAAGCGCAGCAACGGCCCCTGCAGGGACAGGCTTGCCTGCGCGGCGGCGGCAACCGAGGTGATCTCCGCCGCATCCTGAACAGCGCGGATCCAGAGCAGATCGGCGCTCGCCGGCATCGCGCCATATCTCGCCTGCCACGCGCCGTCGCTCTGGAGGAATTGCAGTCGCAGGGACTCGTGATGCGCCACCACGGCCTCGACCGCCGGCGCCAACACCCGCCAGTCGAGCCGTGCCGACGGCACCAGCATCAACGCCTGATTCCAGTGATGCCGTTCGCCGGCGTCCTCGGCAAAGAAGCGGCGCTGGATCGGCAACAGCGGCACCGGATCGCCATCGCGCGCGAGCGGCTCGGCGGAGACGACCGCCGCCCGATCGCGGCGCGCGACCTGCGCCAGCCCTTGCAGCGTCTGATACCGGAACAGGTCGCGCGGCTCGATGGCAAGCCCGCGCTGGCGCGCACGTCCGACCACCTGCAATGAAATGATGGAATCGCCGCCGAGCTCGAAGAAGTTGTCGGTTAGCCCGACCCGCGAATGGCCGAGCAACTCAGCCCAGATCGCCGCCAGCTCCAGTTCAGCCGGGGATTGCGGTGCGACGTAGTCGGCCTCAGCAGACAACTGCTCGGGCGCCGGCAAGGCGTCGCGATCGACCTTGCCATGGGCCGTGAGCGGCATCCGCGACATCAGTACGATGCGCGCCGGAACCATGTAGTCCGGCAGTTCCTCGGACAACGCCGCGCGCAGCCCGGTCTCGTCGAGGCCATCCTCGCCGCAGGCGTAGCCGATGAGCTGCTGGCGTCCGCCGATCTCGCGTGCCACCACCACCGCCGACTGAACACCCGCCTGCCGCGTCAGCCGCGCCTCGACCTCGCCCGGCTCGATGCGGAAGCCGCGGATCTTGAGCTGGTGGTCGGACCGGCCGACATAGTCGATGACGCCATCGGCGCGCCAGCGCGCCAGATCGCCGGTGCGATACAGCCGCGTGCCCGGTGCGCCGAACGGATCGGGGATGAAGCGCTCCGCCGTCAACGCCGGCCGATTCCGATAGCCGGCCGCGAGCCCCTCGCCGCCGATATGAAGCTCGCCGGTGACGCCGACCGGAACGATGTTGAGATCGCCGTCGAGAACATAGGCCGAGCGCCGGCCGACCGGACGGCCGATCGGCGCATAGGCGCAGTCGATCTCGGCATCGACGTCGACCTTCCAGACCAGCGGCGTGACCACTGTCTCCGTCGGACCATAGCCGTTGATCAGCTTGCGCGGCCGCAGCGCCTGCCTGGCCTTGTCGAAGCCCGATTTGGGCATGGCCTCGCCGCCGAACGAATACAGCGACACGGGCGGCGGATCGCCGCGCCACGCCGCGAAGTCGGCGAGTTGCTGCAGATAGGCCGGCGGAAAGCCGGCATTGGTCACGCGCTCCGCGCCCATCACGTCGAGCGTCTTCTCCGCCGACCAGAGATCGGCGTCACGCATCACCAAGGTCGCGCCGCAGCTCAGCGCGGTCCACAACCGCTCATGCGCGCCGTCGAAGGTGAAGGAGAGGAAGTGCAGCTCGCGGGACTGCCGATCCATCTCGTAGAGACCTGCGGTGGCGTCGCAATGCATCGCGAACGGTCCGTGCGCGACCGCGACGCCCTTCGGCACGCCGGTGGAGCCGGACGTATAAATCACATAGGCAAGGCTCTGCGGATGGACATCGACCGTCGGGTCGGTCGCCGTCGTCTCGGCCGGCATCGCGCCGGGATCGACGACCGCGATGCCCGGCATCGGCGGCCATTGCGATCGTCCCGTCGCATCGACCAGCACGACGCGCGCGCCGGCATCGCGAACGGTTGCAGCGAGCCGCGCCGGCGGATGATCGGGATCGAGCGGCAGATAGGCGGCGCCGGCCTTCAGGACGGCAACAAGACTTGCGACGAGATCGGGCGAGCGCTGCATCGAGAGTCCGACGAGATTGCCGGGACGAACGCCGAGCGCCAACAGATGCTGCGCGATGGCGTTGGCGCGGCGATCGAGCGCCTGATAGGTGATCGTCTCGGCCCCGAACACCAGGGCCGCTGCACTCGGCGTCTCCTTTGCCTGCCGGGCGAACATCCGATGCACCGGCTGGAACGGCACGAGCGCAGGAGGGCAAGCGTTCCACTGTCTGACGTCGTCGCGTTGCCGGGCCGACAACAGCTCCAATGCCGCGATCCGACGTGTGGGATCCGCGACCATCGCTTGCAGGATCGAGAGCCAATGCCCGGCGAGCAGTGCGATGGTCGACCGGTCGAACAGCGCGGTGGCAAAGGAGAACAGCGCCGAGACGTCTCCCGACGGCGCTTCCTCGCTGTCGAGAGCGAGATCGAATTTCACCGTCTCGATCTCTGCCGCGATCGTCTCGATCTGCAATTCGGACGCAGCCGGCACATGTGCCGGCTCGCGCCGATGCTGATGGTTGTAGAGCACCTGGAACAGGGGCGTCTGGCTCTGGCTGCGCTGCGGCTCCAGCACGTCCAGCAGCCGCTCGAACGGAAGATCCTGATGATCCTGGGCCTCGAGCGAGGCCTCGCGCAGGGCGTGAATGACGTCGGCGATCGTGCTCCGGCTGTCGATGCGCGTGCGCAGCACCTGGGTGTTGACCAGCAGCCCGATCAGCCGCCGCGTTTCCGACCGGTCGCGATTGGCGAGCGGAACGCCGACGCAGATGTCGCCCTGCCCGCTGTAGCGATAGAGCACCAGCTTCAGCGCCGCGAGCAGCACGACGAACAGCGTCGTGTGATGCTGTCGGGCGAGCCCGCGCAGACGATCGGAAAGCTCGGCGCCGAGCGACAGGCGTATGGCATCGCCGGATTGGTCGGTCTGGGCCGATCGGGGGCGATCGAACGGCAGTTGCAGCATGGCCGTGTCGTGCAGCCGGTCGGTCCAGTACCGGAGCTGCCGCTCTTCCTCCACGGCACCGAGCCACAGTCGCTGCCAGGCGGCGAAATCGGCGTAGTCGATCTCGAGCGCCGGCAGTGAGGCGGTCTCGCCGCGGACGGCAGCGCGATAGAGCTGCCAGAACTCCTCGGTGAGGACCTGCATCGACCAGCCATCGGCGACGATGTGGTGCAGCGTGACCGAGAGGATATGCTCGTGCTCGCCGAGCCCGAGCAGCGCCGCGCGCAGCAGCGGTCCGGATTCGAGATCGAACGGCAGCGCCGCTTCCTCACGCAGCAGCCGGCGCGCCTGCTGCGCGCGATCGTCGCCCGCAATCTCGATACGGCGAAGCGCGACCGGCGCCGGCTTGCCTACGATCTGCTCCGGCTCGCCGCCGTCCTGCCGGAACGTGGTGCGGAGCGCGGCATGGCGCATGACGAGTCCGTCGAGCGCCTTCTGAAGCGCAGCGGCGTCGAGACGACCCCGCAGGCGGATCGCGACCGGCATGTTGTAGGCGGAGCCGCCCGGATCCATCCGCCACAGGAACCAGAGGCGGGCCTGCGCGAACGACAACGGCGCGCGCTGCAGATGCTGGCGCGCGATCGGCAAAATCGACAGATCGATGCCCTTGGCCGCCAACTGCGTGAGGAAGGCCCGCTGCTTCGGCGCATCGAGACGCGCCAACCGGCGCGCGATCTCGCTGAGCTGCTGGGTCTGAAGTCCCGACTGATCATTCATTGGCGAACTCGACTTCCTCAAGCAGATCGAACATGGCGGCGATGTCGTCGCTGCGCCTGCTCGTCGGCGGGTCCGCGGCGAGCGCGGACGCCATGGCCTCGACCGTGGTCAGCTCGAACAACCGTTTCAGCGGCAGCTCCCGCGCAAGATCGCGCTTGATGCGGCCGACGAGCTGGACGGCCACCAGCGAGTCGCCGCCGAGCTCGAAGAAGTTGTCGGTGACGCCGACCTCCGGCCTGTGCAGCAGCTCGGCCCAGATCGTCGCGAGCGCCGCCTCGGTCGGATTGCGCGGGCCGACTCTGTGCGCCCCCGGCGGCTTCGCGTCCGGCCGCGGCAGCGCCTTGCGGTCGATCTTGCCGTTCGGGGTCAGCGGCAGCTCCGGCAGCACGATCACGCGCGACGGCACCATGTAGTCCGGCAGCGCCGTTGCGAGCGCGGCGCGGAGGTTACTGCCATCGAGCGAGGCCTCGCCGCTGACATAACCGACCAACTGACGGCCGCCGCCGAGCTCCTGCGCGACGACGACGCTGTCGCGCACGCCCGGCAGCTCCCGCAGCCGCACCTCGATCTCGCCGAGCTCGATCCGATGTCCGCGGATCTTCACCTGATGATCGGCGCGGCCGACATAGTCGAGCACACCGTCGGCTCGCCAGCGCGCGAGGTCGCCGGTCCGGTACAGCCGCGCGCCGTCGCTGCCGAACGGATCCGGAATGAAGCGCTCGGCACTCAGCGCCGCGCGTTTCCAATAGCCGCGCGCGAGTCCGTCACCGCCGACGAAGAGCTCGCCAGTGACGCCCATCGGCGCAAGGTTGAGATCGCCGTCGAGCACGTACAACCGGGTGTTGCCGATCGGGCTGCCGAGCAACGGCACGGGATTCGTCGCATCGAGGCGGTGACGCGCCGACCATACCGTGGTCTCGGTCGGCCCATACAGGTTCCAGACCTCGCTGCTCAGCGCGCTGAGCCGCCGCGCCAGATCCGAGGCCAGCGCCTCCCCGCCGCTCAGCAGGCGGCAGGCTTTCGGCAGCCATGGAGCGGTTTCGCTGGTATTGGCCGCATCGTGATCGAGCAGCATGCGCCAGCTCGACGGCGTCGCCTGGATCATGGTCACGCCGTGCCGTGCGACCAGCGCCTTGAGCGCCGCCGGATCATGGGCCGCGGCGCGATCGGCGAGCACGATCCGGGCGCCATGGGCCAGCGGCAGCCACAGCTCCAGCACGGCGATGTCGAAGGACAACGAGGTCAGCGCCAGCACGCGGTCGTCGGCCGCGATGCCCGGCTGTTCGGCCATCGTCGCCAGGAAGTTCGTCACCGCGGCGTGGCGCACCATCACGCCCTTGGGGAGCCCGGTCGAGCCGGAAGTGTAGATGACGTAGGCGAGGCTCTCCGCATGCCCATCGACGGAAAGATCATCGGTCTGGCCGAGGCCATCGCCGGCCGCTACGTCGAGCAGCCAGGCCTCGGCATCGCTCCGGGCCAGCACCGGCGCGAACCGGTCATGCAGCGTGGCCTGTGTCAGCAGCAGTTTGGCGCCGCTGTCGTTCAGCATGTGCGCGAGACGCTCGGACGGATAGTCCGGATCGAGCGGCAGATAGGCCGCGCCCGCCTTGAGCACCGCGAGCAGCGCCACCATCATCGTGACGCCGCGCTCCAGCGCCAGCCCGACCACCACATCCGGCCCGACGCCGCGATCCCGGAGCCGCCGCGCCAGCCGGTTCGCCCGCGCATTGAGCGCACCGTAGCTGATCATCTCCTGCCCATGCACCAGTGCGACCGCATCGGGAGCTCGCGCCGCATGGGCCTCGAACTGCCGGTGCACGCAGAGCGCATTTGCATCGTTGGTCGCCGTCGCGTTCCAGGCCTGCAGCAGCCGCGCGCGATCTTCGTCCGGAACGACGTCGATCCTGCGCACCGGCGTATGCGGCGCCGCTTCCAGCGCCAGCGCCAGCTGCTCGAGCGAGTGCTGCATCATCGCGCCGACCCGCTCGGGCGCGACCGGCGCCACGGCCTGGACCGTCAGGTGAAGCCCATGGCCGTCGTCGTCTACCGCCAGCATCAGCGGATAATTGGTACGCTCCTCGCCACCGAGCCATTCGACGCCTTGCAGGGACTGTGCGTCTGCCAGCGCATCCTGTCTCCTGCCGTGCCGATAGTTCAGGATCGCGGAGAACAGCGGCGTCGGCGGCGCGACGCCGCTGCAGCGCTGGGCCATTGCCAGCGAGGCATGCTCATGCGCCATCAGCTCCGCCAGCCGCCCATGCGCTGCGCGAACGCTGTCCTCAACCGACGTGCCGTCGAGATCGAGCCGCAACGGCAGCGTGTTGATGAACAGGCCCAGGCTGCGGCCGGTATCGTGGCCGGCCTGCATGCGGCCGAGCAGCACGGTGCCGAACACGACCTGCTCACGTCCGCTGCTGCGCGCCAGCACCTGGCCCCAGGCGACATGACAGAGGCTGGCGAGGCTCGCGCCAAGGCGCCGCGCCTGCGCGCGCAGCCGCGCGTCGAGCGTAGCCGGCACGGGCAGCTTTGCCTCGCGCGCGCCGTCGCCGTTGCTGCGCACCTCCATCAATCCGAATGGTGCCGTCGGCGCATCGATGTCGGCGAGCATGCTCCGGAAGAAGCGCTGCTGCGCATCCTGCCCGCCGGCCTTGCGGGTCTCGGCCACGAGGTTGCGGAACGGACTCGGTGGAGGAAGAGCGCTGCGGCGGCCCGCCAGGATCAGTTGCACTTCCTCGTGCAGCGCCTGCAGAGTGGTATGGTCGCCGACCATGTGATGCAGCAGGACCAGCAGCAGCAGGCGATCATTTCGTGGGTCGCGGGCGACAACGAGACGCAGCAATGGCGCCTGGGTCAGGTCGAGCCGGCAGGACCTCGGATCGAAGCGGCGCGCCAGCTCGACCTGGGCCGGCTCGTTGCCTTCGAGCTCAACTTCGGTGACGCTTAGCGGTGCCTGGCGCCAGACCATCTGCGCCGGCACCGACAGCCCATCCCAGAGGAACGACGTCCGCAGGACGTCATGCCGGTCGATCACGTCCTGAACGGCCGCAAGATAGCGATCCAGCAGATCACGGCCCGCAAATGCCATCTGCGCGACCAGCACGTAGGGGTCGCCATCGGTCGCGAGCAGATGATGGAACAGGATTCCCTCCTGCAACGGCGACAGCGCGTAGATGTCCTGGACGTTGGCGACGCCGCCCGGCACACGGCCCACCACGCGGTCGATCTCGTCCTGGCCCAGCGCGATCAGCGGCAGCATGTCCGGCGTGATGACCGGGCTCTGCGCCGTGATCGGGTTGTCGGGAATTGCGGTCTCCTCGCTTTGCCGCAGGCTGGCCGCGAGATCGCGCAGCACCGGCTTGGCGAACACCATCTGCGCATCGATCGTCAGCGCAAGGCGCTTCAGCCGGTCCATCATGCGGACGACGAGCAGCGAATGGCCGCCGAGCTCGAAGAAATGATCGTTGCGACCGACGCGCTCGATGCCCAGCAGCTCGCGCCAGATAGCAGCGAGGGCCTGCTCGATTTCGCCGTGGGGCGGATCATAGGCGCCACGGCCGAACGCCTCGTCGTCCGGCGCCGGCAGCGCCTGCCGGTCGACCTTGCCGTTGGGTGTCAGCGGAAACGCATCGAGGCGAACGATCGCCGAGGGAACCATGTAGTCCGGAAGACACGCCTGCAATTGCGTGCGCAGGCGCGCCGCCCATGCGCTGGGATCACCTGCATCGTCCGCCGGCACCACATAGGCGATCAGCCTGAGATCGCCCTGCGCATCGCGCCGCGCCAGCACCGCCGAGTCCCGCACTCCGGCCTGCGCATTCAGCCGATGCTCGATCTCGCCGAGCTCGATACGGAAGCCGCGGATCTTCACCTGATGGTCGTTGCGGCCCAGGAATTCGATGTTGCCGTCGGCGAGATGGCGGCCAAGGTCACCGGTTCGATACATCCGCGCGTCGGACGACAGCCCGAACGGATCCACGGCAAAACGCTGCGCCGACAAATCGGGACGGTTGAGATAGCCGCGGGCAACCCCTGCCCCGCCGATCCAGATCTCGCCGACGGCACCGCGCGGCACCGGCATGCCCTGGGCGTCGAGCAGATAGATCCGCGCGTTGGCGATCGGGCGACCGATTGGGACGACACCGCCGGCGAAGCCGGGCGGACGGCGCCATGCGGTTGCGCAGACGGTTGTTTCCGTCGGGCCGTAGGCGTTGAAGACCGCGATCTCCGACGGCAGGGCCTCGAACAGCTCCGGCTTTGGCAACTCGCCAGCGAGAACGAGCACCTCGAGCCCGGAGAGCCGCGCGAGGTCCGAGCGGCCGTGCAGTATCGCCGGCGGCAACGTGGCATGGGTGATGCGATGTTCGGCGAGATAGTTCACCAGCTCCGCCGCATCGCGGTGCTCGCGGCTTCCGAGCAGATGCAGTTCGGCGCCGGCGCAAAGCGCCATGACGATGTCCCACACGCTCGCATCGAAGCTGAAGGAGGCGAATTGCGCGATCCGGCTGTGCGGACCGGTGTCGAACAGCCCGATCTGGGCCTGCGCGAGATTGACCAGGCCGTGGTGCTCGATCATCACGCCCTTCGGCTGTCCGGTCGAGCCCGACGTGTAGATGACATAGGCGAGGTTGCGCGGCGTCAGGCCACGGGCAACAACATCCGGTGCGCCCTCCGGCAGCCCGCTCCAGGCCGGCGCATCGCTCTCCACATCCACGACCGGACATGCCACGCTGCCGAGCGTACTGGCGCTCGCGCCGTCACAGAGCAGCAGCGTCGGCCGGGCATCGGCCGCGGTCTCGCGCAGCCGCTGCGGCGGATAGGTGGGATCCAGCGGCAGATAGGCCGCTCCCGCTTTGAGGACCGCGAGCACGCTGACGATCGCATCGATGCCGCGCTGCTGGCAGATCGCGATCAGCCGGTCCGGACCAGCGCCCAGCGCGACGAGATGATGCGCGAGGCGATTGGCGCGCAGCTCGAGCTCGCGATAGGTCAGGTTGACCTCGTCATGGACCAGCGCCACCGCCGACGGCCGGCGGCGCGCCTGCTCGGCAACGAGATCCTGAATGCAGCAGTCAGGCGGCGTGAACGAGCGCGTGCGATTCCAGTCATCCAGCAGCAGCGCACGTTCCTCGGCTGGCAGCAGCTCGATGCGATCGACCGGCTGGCTGGTGTCGGCGACCATGGCGCGCAGCACCGCCAGCAGATAGGTGCGATAGCGCTGCACGGTCTCGGCGTCGAACAGCGCCGTCGCGTAGTTGATCTTGCCGGAGATGCGTCCACCGCTCTCACTGAGATCGAGCTCGAGATCGAACTTGATCTTGTGCTGCTCGGTCGCAAGGCGCTCGACCGCCAGGCCGGGCAGCGCCAATGAACCGATATCATTGCTCTGCCATGCGAACACCACCTGGAACACGGGCGTGTATTCCGGATGCCGCGGGGGTTGGAGCGCCTCGACAAGATGCTCGAACGGCAGGTCCTGATGATCCTGTGCCGCAAGGACGGCCGTCTTCACCCGCTCGATCAGCTCCGCCACAGCAGGACCGCGCGAGAGGTCGAGCCGCAGCGCCAGCATGTTGACGAAGAAGCCGGCCAGGCCCTCAAGCTCCGAACGCATCCGATTGGCGGTCGGCGTGCCGATGACGAGATCCTGCTGGCCGGCCAGCCGCGACAGCACGAGGGCCCAGGCGGCCAGCACGATGACGAACGGGGTGGCGCCGAGCGCGATGCTCAATTGCCTGATATCGGCCGAAAGACCGTCCTCGATCTCGACGGGCACCGCGGCGCCGGCGTTGGATCGCGGTGCAGATCGCGCCCGGTCCGTCGGCAGTGCCAGCAAGGATGGCGCGTCGCGCAGCACGGCGGTCCAATGATCGAGCTGCCGCCGCAACCGATCTGCCGTCAGCGAATGGCGCTGCCATGCAGCATAGTCCGGATACTGAATTGCCAGCGGCGGCAACGGATCATTGCCGCCTGCGACGAAGGCGGCATACAGCGCCGAGAGCTCGCGGACGATGACGCCCATCGACCATCCGTCGGAGATGATGTGATGCTGGCTGAGCAGAAGGACATGATCATCATCGCCCAGGTCGATCAAATGGCTGCGGATCAATGGACCCCGCGCAAGATCGAACGGCGCGCGCGTACACTCATTCAGCAGATCGGCCAGCCGCGTCTCGCGGTCCGGCCGGCCGCGAAGATCGTGCACCTCCAGCGGCAGGCTGGTGTCCGGCGGCAACAGCGCGACCCGCGGCTCGCCCTGCTCGGCGACGAAGACCGTCCGCAGCGCCTCGTGGCGGGAGAACAGCCGGTCGAGGCTGCGGCGCCATGCGCCGATGTCGAGCCGGCCGCGCAGCCGCAGCGCCACATCGATGTGATAGTTGGTACTTCCGTTTTCGAGCTGAGCCAGCAGCCAGAGCTGCTGCTGCGCGAAGGAGAGCGGCAGCGAGCCCCCGCGATCGGCGATCGGGATCGTGTTTGTATCGCGTGTGGGGGCGTTGCGGCCGCGCTGTCGCGCGCGCGAGGCCAACCGGCGCAGCGCCTCCGGATCGAGGTTGTGCAGAAGAGGCTGTCCTGATTGTCCGCTCATGATAGCTCCGCTGTCATCAGGTCCTCGAGTTCACCTTCGGCGAACTGCTGCTCGATCAGTCTGATGGAGAGGACGCGCGCGAACTCCGCCAATTCCGGATGAGCGAACAGCTCGGACAATCGCATCGATGTGCCGAACTCCTGCGCGACACGGCTGAGCAGCCGTACCGCCAGCAGAGAGTGGCCGCCGAGATTGAAGAAGTGATCGCCCCGCCCGACGCGGTCGAGGCCGAGCAGCTCCGCCCAGATGCCGGCCAGCGTGATCTCGATCTCGCCGACCGGAGCTTGATAGTCGGCCCCCGCTTCGCCTTGTGAGGCCAGCGGCAGCGCCTTGCGGTCGACCTTGCCGTTCGGCGTCAGCGGCAGCCGCGGCAGCACGATGACGCGCAACGGCACCATGTAGTCCGGCAGCGCCGTCGCGAGCGCCGCGCGCAGCTCGCCGCCATCGAGCGCGCACTCACTGCCGACATAGCCGATCAGGTTGCTACCGCCACCGACATCCTGCGCGACCACGACGCTGTCGCGGACGCCGGGCAGCGCGCGCAGCCGCGCCTCGATCTCGCCGAGCTCGATGCGATGCCCCCGTATCTTGACCTGGTGATCGGCGCGGCCGACATAGTCGAGCGCGCCATCGGCACGCCAGCGCGCCAGGTCGCCGGTCCGGTACAGCCGTGCACCGGGGCCGCCGAACGGATCCGGGATGAACCGTTCCGCGCTGAGCCCGGGCCGCTTCCAATAGCCGCGCGCCAGTCCCTCGCCGCCGATGAACAGTTCGCCGGCCACGCCGGGCGGCGCCAGATTGAGATTGGCGTCGAGCACGTAGAGCGTGGTATTGCCGATCGGACCGCCGAGCACCGGCATGGGATCATTGGCATCGAGCCGGTGGCGCGCAGACCACACCGTGGTCTCGGTCGGCCCATACATGTTCCAGGCCTCGCCGCTCAGCGCGACGAGCCGCCGTGCCAGATCGGGAGCCAGCGCCTCGCCGCCGCTGAGCACGCGACAGCGACGAGGCAGCGCGGCGGCCTCGTCATGATCGAGCAGCATGCGCCAGCTCGACGGTGTCGCCTGGATCAAGGTCACGCCGTGCCTGGCCACGATCGCCTTCAGCGCCGTCGGATCGTGCGCGGAGGCGCGGTCGGCCAGCACGATCCGGCCTCCCCGGGTCAGCGGCAGCCACAGCTCCAGCACCGCGATGTCGAACGACAGCGAGGTCAATGCCAGCACGCGGTCGTCCGATGCGATCCCCGGCTGCTCGGCCATCGTCGCCAGGAAATTCGTCACTGCGCCGTGACGCACCATCACGCCCTTGGGCAGGCCGGTCGAGCCCGAGGTATAGATGACGTAGGCGAGGCTCTCCGGATGAATGGCGAGGTCGAGGTTGCCGGCGTCGCCTCCATCGTCGATGCGATCGAGCAGCCAGGCTTCGGCTCCGCTGTCGGCCAGCGCGGGCGTGAACCGATCTTGCAGCTCCGCTTGCGTGAGCAGCAGTCTTGCGCCGCTGTCGCCGAGCATGTGGGCAAGACGCTCGGCCGGATAGTCCGGATCGAGCGGCAGGTAGGCGGCGCCGGCCTTCAGCACGGCGAGCAGCGCCACAATCATCTCGGCGTCGCGCTCCAGCGCCAGTCCAACCACGACATCGGCGCCGATCCCGCGCGCGCGCAGTCGCCGCGCCAGCCGGTTTGCCCGCGCGTTCAGTCCGCCGTAGCTGATCCGGCGGTCGCCGCAGACGATCGCAACCGCGTCCGGGACGGCCTTCGCCCGCGCCTCGATCTGCGCCACGAGGCCAGGCGCCGCGCCGATCGACAACGGTCGGGGTGACGTCTCGCCGATCGCAGCTCCGCTCCAGCGCAGGACGCACGCCAGCGCCTCTCCGTCGACCGTGCGAAGGCTGCCGGTCGGACGGGTGGCATCCGCCGAAATCCGCGTCAGCCAGTCTCGCAACGACGCGCTCACCCGGCGAACCGCATGGTCGTCCAGTTGCGCGCGATCGTAGTTGAAGTCGAGGCGCAGGCCCTCGGGTCCATCGAACACGATGACCGCGATCGGATAGTTGGTCGGCGTCACGTGTTCGACCCGCCCGATCTGCGGCCCGGCACCGTCGCGCGCGGTGAGCGACTGATCGATCGGATAGTTCTCGAATACCATCAGGCTGTCGAACAGCGGCTGCCCGGCCCTGCCGGCCAGACGCTGGATCTCGTGCAGCGGCAGCCACTCATAGTCGCGCGCCGCGACGCTCTGCGCCTGAAGGGCGCGCAGCCAGTCGCCGGTCGCGGTCTGCGGATGCGCGCGATCGATCAGCGGCAGCGTGTTGATGAAGAGGCCGACCATGTGCTCGGCGCCGGCAAGCTCGGCCGGACGGCCCGAGACCGTGACGCCAAAGCAGACCGCGCTTTGCCCGGTATATTGCCGCAGCAATTGGGCCCAGGTCCCCTGCAGCAGCGTATTCATCGTGATGCGCTGCTGCGTCGCGAACCGCCGCAGGCGAGCCGCGAGATCACCGTCCACGCGCAGCGTCAGCCGGCCATGGCCGCTCGCAGCGTCGATCGCGCGGCTCGCACGCAAGGCGTCGGCGAGCAGCGTGGGCTCGAAATCGCGCAGCGTCTCGCGCCAGAAATCAGCGGCTGCCGCCTGGTCGCGCGTCTGCAGCCAGGCGATGTAGTCGCGGTAGCCGCCCTGCGCCGCCGACGGCGCGGCGCCGCCGATCTGCTGCAGCACGTCGGCGAGCAGCCGCGCCGAACTCCAGCCGTCGATCACGATGTGATGATGCGTCCAGATCAGCCACAGCCTGTCTTCGCCGAGCCGGATCAGCCGCAGCCGCTGCAGCGGCGGCCGGGTAATGTCGAAGCCGAGTTCGCGCTCGCGCCGTGCCGCCTCCGCAAGCGCCGCATCGATCTCCGCCGCCGCAGCCCCGCCCGTGATACGGCTGCGCCAATCCTCGTCGACGACGGGCACGTCGAGCTGCCGGTAGACGATCTGCTGGGCTGCTCCGGACAATTGTTGCCAGGCGAACCCGGTCCGCAGCACCGCATGCCGCGCACTCGCCGCCTGCCATGCCGCACGCAACCGCGCCGGCGTCACGCCCCGAAGCTCGATCGAGAGCTGGTTGACATAGACGTCATCGGCGCCATCGCGCAGCGCATGGAACAGCAAGCCCTGCTGCATCGGCGACAGCGGGTAGATGTCCTCGACGGAGCGACAGTCAACGGTCGCGCAGAGCCGGTCGAGCGCCGCCTGATCGAGCCCCGCGAGCGGAACGTCGGACGGCGTGAGACCGCCGGCGCCGCCGAGGCAATGATCGACGAGACCATGCAGCGCCGCGCGATAGAGTTCGGCGAGCCGTTCCACGGTCGCGCGCCGATACCGCCGGCTTCCATAGCGGAAGCCGAGCCGCAGCCGCCCGTCACGCACCTCGCCGTTGATGCTGAGCCAGGCCCGCAACGGCGTGTCGGCGGCCCGCATCGATCCCGGATTCTCCGCCGCGATCCGGTACGGCGCGGCCGCACCGAGCTGGCCGTCGAAGCGGCCGAGATAGTTGAAGACGATTCGCGGGTTCGGCGTCGCCGCCAGCGCGTCGCGATGCTCTTTCGCGCCGAGATAACGCAGGACGCCATAGCCGAGCCCGCGATCGGGCATGGCGCGCAGCGTTTCCTTGACGCGGGTGATGAGCGCGCGGTCGGTCTCGCTGCCGCCGTCGAGACGCACCGGGAACGCGCTCGTGAACCAGCCCACCGTCCGCGTGAGATCGACGTCCGCGAAGACATCCTCGCGGCCGTGGCCCTCCAGCTCGATCACGACGCCTTCGATCCCGCTCCAGCTCCAGAGCGCGCGTGCCAGCGCGGCCAGCAGCAGGTCGTTGACCTGCGTGCGATAGGCCGCAGGCGCGGCATCGAGCAGCCGTTCAGTCAGCTCCGCCTCGAGGTTCAGCACGACCTCCTCGGCGTCGGCCTCGACGTCGGTGCCACCATGAGCGTCGTCACAGGGCAACTCACTGCCGCGGGAGGACGCGAGCCAGAACGGCAGTCCGCCTGCGAGCCGATCGGAGGCCGCATGCGCGCGCAGTCGCTGCGCCCAGGAAGACGGCGCGGAGCTCGTGGGCGGCAGGCTGACGGCGGCCGCCTGCCCCGCCACCTGTTCGTAGGCCGACGCGATGTCCTCGAGCAGGATCCGCCATGACACGCCATCGACGGCGAGATGATGGATGGCGACCAGCAGCCGCTGGCTGCCGTCGCGCATGTCGAATCCGACGGCGCGCAGCAGAGATCCCGATGCCAATGACAGGCTCGCCTGCGCCGCCGACGCGATCGCGCCGACGTCGGCCGGCTCGACTGCCGTGCGGAGCCAAAGCAGCTCAGGCGCAGCAGGCAGGTCGGACGGCACCGCCTGCCATTCACCCGCGATCCGCCGATACGTCATGCGAAGCGCATCGTGATGCCTCACGACGGCAGCGAGCGCCCGCTGCAGCACGCTCCAGTCGATCCGGTCCCGCGGGATCAGCAGCACCGCCTGGTTGAAGTGATCGCGGTTGGAGATTTCCTCGGCAAAGAAGCGCAATTGGATCGGCAGCAGCTCCGCAGCGCAGGCGTTCATTGCGTTGCGTGCTGCTGCCGGCGGCGTCATGGCCGGCGCGGAGGTGGTCGCAACCACGCCGGCCAGCGCCGCTATCGTCTGCTGCGCGAACATCTGCTTCGGCGTCAGCATGACGCCGCGCTTGCGCAGCCGTGCGATGATCTGCAGGCTGAGGATGGAGTCGCCGCCGAGCTCGAAGAAATTGTCATTGCGGCCGATCCGCTCGCGGCCCAGCACGTCCTGCCAGACGGCGGCGATGGCCTGCTCCACCGCGCCGACCGGGGCGACATACGACAGCACGGCGTCCTCGTCCGGCTGCGGCAGCGCCGCGCGGTCGAGCTTGCCATTGGCGGTCAGCGGCAGCCGCTCGAGCACGACGATGCGCGACGGCACCATGTAGTCCGGCAGCATCGCCGAGAGTTGCTGCCGCAGCGCCTCCGGCTGCAACACGACGCCGGCCGCGGCGACGCAATAGGCCACGAGCTCCTGGCGTTCCTGCTCGGCGTCGACGGCGCGGGCCACGACGGCGGCATCGGCGACGCCGTTCAACGAGGAGACGGCGCGGCTGATCTCGGCCGGTTCGACGCGGTAGCCGCGCAGCTTCACCTGATCATCGCGTCGGCCTAGGAACACGATCCGGCCCGCTCGATCACAGCGCACCAAATCGCCGGTCCGGTAGAGGCGTTCGCCTGCAGGTCCGAACGGATCGGGAATGAAGCGCTCGGCCGTCTGTCCAGGCGCACCGCGATAGCCGCGCGCCAGCCCGGCGCCGCCCACATAGAGTTCACCGGCGACTCCGGCCGGGACGATATTCAACGCATCGTCGAGAACGTAGGCGCGCAGGTTCGCAAGCGGCAATCCGACCGGCAGCACACCTTTGGCTTCGGCGTCCGTCCACTCATGGGTCGTCACGCCGACCGTCGTCTCGGTCGGGCCGTAGTGATTGACGATCCGGCAGTGCGGCCGCAGCCGGCGGACCTCTTCGATCAAGCCGGGATCGCAGGCCTCGCCGCCAAGGACCAGCACGTCGCGCGGCAGAACGTCGGCCGAGCGCCGTGCCCGCAGCAAGCCGCGCAGATGGCTCGGCACGATCTTGAGGACGCCGACCTCGCCGTCGCGCATCGCTTGCGCAAACGCATCCGCATCGAAGGCGGCATCGGCCGGCAGCAGATTCAAGGTCACGCCACTCGCAAGCGCGCCAAACAGCACGGTATGGCCGAGATCGGCGGCGACCGTCGAGACCATCGCCATGCCGGCGCCGGCGCGCGGCCGCAGCCGGGACAACAGCGCCTGAACGTAGTTGGCGAGCGCGCCGTGCGACACGGCGACGCCCTTGGGCGCACCGGTCGAGCCCGACGTGTAGATGATGTAGGCGGTCTGCGCCGGATGCGGCCGCGGGGCATCGAGCGCGCCGGAGGACGCATCGCCGCGCAGTTCACCGTCGAGCGTATGACACTCGAGCGCCCTCGCCGCGGCCAAGTGCTCGCCGGTTGCGATCAGGATGCCGATCTCGCCGTCGCGAAGGATGCGATCGACGCGCGCCGCCGGCCATGCCGGATCGAGCGGCACTGCGGAGCCGCCCGCCTTGAGGACGCCGAGCAGCACCGCGACGAAGGCCGGCGACCGCTCGATCCACAGCGCCACCGGCGTCTCGTGCGTGACGCCGGCCGCGACGAGCATATGCGCGATGTGGTCCGACCAGCGCACGAGCTCGGCTGCGCTGACGGTGTCCCGTCCCTGGCGCAGCGCGATCCGATCATCGCGGCGTGCGAGCGCAATGCCGATCAGATCGAGGATGTCGGTCGCGGGGAAGCTCGTCGCCTCCGCCACGACGGTCTGCTCGACGCCGCGCGCGATCGCGAAGTCGCGCAGCGGCCGGTCGGTGCCGGCCGCGATCTGCCGCAGGAAATCGACGAGCTGGCTCCCGATCCGCGCGACCGTCGTCACGTCGAACAGATCGGTTGCGAAATTCAGGCTCGCATTCATGCCCGTCGGGCCGTCGACGATGTCGAGCGCGAGATCGAAATGCGAGCCGGCGAGATCGACGATGCGCGGCTGGGCGTGCAGGCCGTCGCCGAGCGCAGGTCCGGCAGGCGCGGCCATGTAGTTGAACTTGACCTGGAACAGCGGATTGTGGCCGCCGAAGCGGGTCGGCTTGAGCGCGTCGACGAGACGGTCGAACGGCAGATCCTGATGCGCCAGCCCGGAGATGACCTCCTCCTTCGCCCGCGCCAGCAGCTCGGCGAAGCTCATGCCGTCGGTCACGTCGGCCCGCAGCACCAGCGTATTGACGAAGCAGCCGATCAGCGACGCCAGCTCGGCCTGGCGGCGCCCGGCGACGGGCACGCCGACGCGCAGGTCGGAGCGGCCGGAGTAGCGGAACAGCAGCAGCTGATAGGCGGCGAGCAGCAGCATGAACATGCTGACGCGATGCTCCCTGGCGAGCGCGCGGAGCCTCAGCACAAGATCTGGCGCGATCTCCACGTGGATGGTGTCGCCGCGATAGCTCTGTACGGGCGGCCGCGGCCGGTCGAACGGCAATGCGAGCGGCGTATCCGCATCGCCGAGCCGCTCGCGCCAGTAGGAGAGCTGCTGCGCGGCCTCGGGGCCGGAGAGCCAATCCCGCTGCCATGCGGCGTAGTCGGCATATTGGATCGCGGACGGCGGCGGCAGCGCCCCTGCCCCGCGCCGGAGCCCGTCATAGAGCGCGGCGATCTCGGCCAGCAGCACGTCGAGCGAGAGCCCGTCGGCGACGATGTGATGCGCCGACAGCAGCAGTTCGTGGCGGTCGTCCGCGAGCTGCATCAGCACGGCGCGCAGCAGCGGGCCATTGACGAGATCGAACGGCCGCGCCAGCTCCTCGCGTGTCCGCGCCGCGACGCGCGACGCGCGCTCCGCCGCCGGGCTGCGCCGCAGATCCTCGACCGCGACGGGAATGTCCGGCGACGCATGGATGACCTGCACGACGCGGCCATCCGGGGCAGAGAAGGTGGTGCGCAGCGTCTCGTGGCGGGCGACGATTTCGGTCAGCGCCTGCACCAGCCGTGCTTGATCGAGCGGGCCGTCGAAATGCACCGTGCAAGCGATGGTGTAGGCCGTGCCGGCCGGATCCATGCTCCAGAGAAACCACAGCCGCTCCTGCGCGGGTGACAGCAGCTCGCGCAGCCCCGCCGGTGCGGGCTGCAGCGGCGGGAGCACTTTCGCGTCCGCGCCGGCCGCATCGATGAGCGCTGCGAGCGCGACGAGCGTCGGCGCATCGAAGAAGCCGCGCAGCGCGAGCTCGACCCCGAACTGCTCGCGCACCATCGCCGCGATCTGAGCGGCCGCGACCGAATTGCCGCCGAGCATGAAAAAGTCGTCGTTGCGGTCGACGGTCGCGCGCCGCAGCACATTCCGCCAGATCAGCGCAAGACGGCGTTCGGTCGCCGTCGCAAGCTTCGGTGACGGCGATGGGTCCGCCGCCTCGCGTCGCCGCTCGAACACCATGAAGCTATCGAGCGTGCCCTGCGCCCACCTGGCGCGGCAGGCGGACCGCTGCAGCTTGCCGCTGGTGGTCAGCGGCATGCCTTGCGGGTTCAGCAGCACGACCACCGCCGGATATTCCTGCGTCTGCCGCATGACCGAATCGCCGATCGCCTTGATCAGCACGTCGGCCGGCGTTCGCCGCAGTACCGCCCTGCCGAACTCGGCGGCGACGCCGATGCCTTCGACGCCATCGATCTCGACCGGGAAGGCCGCGACACGTCCCTTCCGCACCGAGGCCACCTCGGTCTCGACGGCCTGCTCCAGATCGAACGGATAGATGTTCTGGCCGCGGACGATCAGCAGATCCTTGAGCCTGCCGGTGACGACGAGATCGCCGTCGCGGACGAAGCCGAGATCGCCCGTCCGCAGCCAGCGCGCGCCATCGCGAAGGACGAATGTCTGCTGCGTCGCCTCGGGATTGTTCCAATAGCCCTGCGCGACGCTCGGACCTGCGACCCAGATTTCGCCGACCTCATTCGTCCCGGCGTCGGCGGACGCATCGACCCTCATGATGCGCACGGCATGGCCGTCTGCCACGGCGCCGCACGCCATCAGGTCCGTGCCCTCGCCGGCCTCCGCAACGCGGCCACCCGCGAGCGCCGCGGGATCGAGCGTGTGACAAACCGCCCGGCTCGCGCGGTCGCCCGCCGTCACCAGCAAGGTCGCCTCGGCCAGGCCGTAGCACGGCGTCAGCGCGCGAGGATCGAGGCCCGCCGGCCGGAAGCGCGCGGCAAATCGATCCAGCGTCGCGCGGCGCACGAACTCCGAGCCGGAGAACGCGAACCGCCATCGGCTGAGGTCCAGGCGCGCGATCGCTTCGTCCGAGATCCGGTCCGCACAGAGCGCGAACGCGAAGTCCGGCCCGCCGCTGCAGGTGCCGCCGTGGCGATGGATGGCGTCGAGCCAGCGTCGCGGCTGCTCGAGGAAATTGCGCGGCGACATCAGCACCGCCGTGAAGCCCGTGAACAGCGGATTCAGCAATCCGCCCATCAATCCCATGTCGTGATAGAGCGGCAGCCAGCTGACGAAGACGTCGTCCCTGGTCCCGCCGAGCGCCGCTTCGATTGCGATCTCATTGGCGACCAGGTTCCGGTGAGTGACGCAGACTCCCTTCGGCTGCGACGTCGAACCCGACGTATATTGGAGGAAGGCGGTCGCATCGCCGTGCAAGTCCGTCTCGCGCCAGGATGCGGCGGCATCGACCGGCACCTCGTCGACGGCAATAACATGAGCATCGGTCTCGCCGACCGAAGCGACGACGGCGTCGCGAAGCCGCGCCTGGGTGAGAATGAGTCGTGGCGCCGCATCGCGCAGGATGCCATCGAGGCGGCTGGCGTAGCGCTCCTTGCCGGTCTCCGGCGGATAGGCCGGCACGGCAATGACCCCGGCATAGAGGCACGCGTAGAATGCGACGGCATAATCCGGACCGTTCGGCAGCAGAATCACGGCGCGCTCGCCGGCACGCGCGCGCTCCTGCAGATGCGCCGCAAGCGCGCGGATGCGCCGGTCCAACGCAGCGAATGTCAATTCGTCGACGACATCGTCGCCTTCGATGAAGCGCAGTGCCGGATGGCCGGCGCGCGAGGCGGCATGCTCGCGGAGTCGTTCGACGAGGGTCTGTGTCGGCATTTTCCAAAGGTCCGATGACAACGTGAGGATCGATGCCGCAGGCTCAATTGACGCGATGGGCTTGCGCCATCGCGACGATCACCCTGCGCGGCCCCTTGAATGGCTCGCGCGCGTGCGCCGTCAGCATGTTGTCGAGCATGACGACGTCGCCGGTCTGCCAGGGAAAGACGATCTTGTGCCGGTCGAGCACGGCTCTGACCGTGGCCAGCGTCTCGTCCTCGATCGGCGCGCCGTCGCCGTAGAACGCATTGCGCGGCAGCTCGAGCGGATCGCCGACGATGTCGAGAAGACTTTCCCGAACCTCGGGCGCGAGGCTGGAGACGTGGAACAGATGCGCCTGATTGAACCACACCATGTCCCCGGTCACGGGATGCACCGCCGTCCCCTGGCAGACCTGCCGCGTCCGTAGCTCGTCGCCATCCTTCCATTCGCAGGCGATTGCATGGGAGGCGCAATAGGCCTCGACCTCGGCCTTCGACTCCGTGCCGAACACCTGTCGCCAGTCGACATCGAGTCCACTGCCGTAGTTGCGGACATACATGACGCCCCGCTCGGCGAAGCGGTTACGGATCGCGGCCGGCATGTCGCGATGGATCGACCGGCTGTCGGCGACCGGCGTCTCACCGCCCTGCTGTGCCGCCTGCTCGCAATAGAACCAGATCTTCATCGGCCAGTCGCGCGTATAGGCCTGCTCGTTGTGCAGCGGGATGCTCTGGTGCGGCGGATATTCGGTCGAGGTGTAGACGCCGGCGCTGACCTGCGATCGGGGCGTCGAGCCGAATTCATAGGACAGCAGCGGATGGCCGAAGCTCGCGGCGAAGCTCCTGAACGCCTCGGCGCCGTCGAGATGGAAGCCACGGAAGAGAATTCCGCCGCACGCATAGAGCTGGCGCTCGATCATGTCGCGGACCTCGCTGACGGCCTCCATCAGCGGCTGCTGCGTGCGGCTGGCCCGCAGAAGGAACGGTAGCGATTCTTGTTCTATTTTAGATTGTATTGCGAACATGACTTCTCCCCGTCTCCCGTCGATTTCAGCATCGAAGTTTCTTCACCGGCCGGCTTTTCCGGCTGGGTCGTGCTTTCGGCACGCCGCTCAAGGCCCCGCGCGAGCAACGGCGAGTCCCGGCCATGCCCGACGTGCCAGCAATGCGGCAACGAGCTTCAGCAGATCCGCCTGTCGGCTATGGATGAAGAAGTGGTCGCCCGGCAGCATGTCGCGACCGAACGCGCCGGAGGTCTCGGCCCGCCACGCCTCCAGTGCCTCGGCACGCGTCTCGTCGAGATCTCCGCCGAACACGTGCAGCGGACACGGCAAGGGCCGGCGCCGCCGATAGACGTAGTTTCCGCACATCAGGAAATCGGCTCGCAGGATCGGCAGCGTGCCGCGCATGATCTCCATGCTCTGCAACGCCTCCGGCAGCGTGCCGTTCAGCCTAAGAAGCTCCTCGCGCAATGCGTCGTCACCGAGCGGCTCACGCCAGCGGCTGCCGTCGCGCACGGCCGGCGCCTCCGTTCCGGACACGAGCAGCATCTGCGGACTTGGCGCGCCGAGCGCGAGCAGCCTGTGCGCGAGCTCGAAGGCGAGCAAGCCGCCGAGGCTGTGCCCGAACAGGACGTAAGGCTCCGCCAACGGCGTGCCGATCAGTTCGGACGCGAGCTGATCGGCCAATGCCGCCGCGTCCGTTTGCAGCGGCTCGTCCATCCGCGCGCCCCGTCCGGGCAGCTCCAGCGGCACGATTTCGATCCAGGACGGAAGACCCCTCCTCCAGCGCGCATAGACCATGGCGCTGCCGCCAGCATAGGGCAAACAGATCAGCCGCATGGCAGCCAGCCTCCTTCGCTTCAGGATTCGGCAGAGGCCTGGGCGTTCTCCTGCATAAATTTCCGCAGCGAGAGCGGCCGCAAGTCGGTCCACACCTGTTCGATATGGTCCAGACACTCCTTCTTGCTCCCGGTCACGCCGACGGCCGTCCACCCGTTCGGGATGTCCTTGAACGTCGGCCAGATCGAATATTGTTCTTCGTGATTCACGACGACGGTGAAGGTGACGTCATCTCTGTCGAAGACCATCATGCCCGGCTACTCCTACTAACAAACGACGTTGATGAACTACGAGTAATGCAGTTGATAATGACAGTCAAAAGGATACCGCCGATCGAAGTTTTTAATCTCTCCAAGGTGACACGTAGGTGACGATTCAACATCAGGATGCATCGGCTCCAACGAGATGATTTGCTGACCCGATCGCGTTGTCACCGCGGATATGATCACGCCTCGACGCGATCGATGAGTAACGCAAATCTTTATCAGATTGGCGTTGAACGCCGTCCGCATCGCTCAGACTAACAAGGCCGCCGCACAATGGCCGTGCGGCGGCCTCATCATCGCCAACGCGTATCGACGTCCTAGAAATTGAACGTCGTGGAAACGAGATAGGTGCGCGGCGCCCCCAGGGTGATCACACCGCTATAGGCCGACGCCCAATACGCCTTGTCGAATACATTCTCGACGCTCGCCCGCAGCACGATCGGCTTGCCGTTCCAGGGCGAGGTGAAGGTGTAGCGGGCGCCCAGGTCGACGCGTGTCCAATCCGGCAGCGAGAGTTTGTTGGCCGCGTCGACATATTGTGCACCGGTGTAGACGACCCGCCCCGTGAGCGTCAGATCCCGCACAAACGGTGTATCCCACTCGGCGCCGAGATTCACGGTGAGCTCGGGCACGCCGATCGCCCGCTTGCCGTCCGTCAGGCCGCCCGAAGTCTTCTCCTGCACGCCGTGAATATACGCCACGCCCCCCAACAGCCGCAGCGTCGGCGTGACCTCACCGAATACGTTGAACTCGGCGCCCGTATTTCGCTGCCGGCCATTCAGCTCTTGAGTCAGCACTCCCCCTGAACTCGTGGTAATCACGCTCGGGCGTGAGATATCGAATGCGCTGACCGTGGTCGTGATTCGGCCGAAGTCGACCTTGATGCCGGTCTCGACCTGCTTGGTCTGCCCTGGCGGGAAGACCGTGCCGCTGTTGGCATAGCCGGCGGCAACGACGGTCGGGGTCTGCAGGCCCTCGATGTAATTGGCATACAGCGACACAAACTCGACGGGCTTGACCACGAGCGCATAGGCTGGCGTCCACACCGAGGTGTCCTCGAACGGGCGGCTCGATGCTGGAGTAACGAGATTCGTGACTTCCGTTCCCGCCGTTTGTCTGCGCGCACCGACGGTCAGTTGAATCCGCTTGTTCAGCAGCGACATCGTGTCGGAGACGCCGATGCTCCAGAGATTTGCGCCGACGGTCTGATTGGCCTGGAGCGTCGGAAAGCTTGGCAACGCGATGTTGGTCGGCTCGCTGTAAAGGCTCCAGTTGGGCATCTTGCCGGAGACCACCTGCTGGGTATAGGTGCGGTCGGTGATGGAGTAGCCGACATTGACGGCATGGTTGATCGGGCCGGTATCGGCGGTCATGCGCAGGCCAGCCTCCCCGGCGTACGTCTTGTACGTCTCGCTTCCCGTTCCAGGAGTCCCGGACAACAAGCCAGCGTTACTCGAGAGCACCGGCGACGGATAACGGTAGTTGATGTTGCTGTCGTGATAGCCGAATCCGGCATAGGCGGTGATACGATCGTTGAGATCGACTTCGCCTTTCACCGTCGAGAAGAAATCGGTCGGCGCATAATACGCCCACGGCACCTGGAAATTGGTGCCGGACGACGGTGGCGACGGAATGCTGGTGACAGCAGTACCCACGCCGAAGAATCGCAGCGGCGGATTCAGCTTGTCCGCCTGATAGCCGACATCGGCGTCGATTCGGACATTCTCGCCATGATAGTCGACGGCGAGATGGGCGTTGCCGAACTCGTCGGTCTGCCGGTTCCAGGGGGTATCGCCGTTCGAATACTTGCTGTTCAGCCGTACGCCCCACTCCTTGTGCTCGCCATAGCGGCGGCCGACGTCGATCTGCTCGCCGAATTGCGTCTTGGACGCATAGGTCGCCGTTAGCTGCGTGATGTCGGTGTCGAGCGCGTGCTTGGTGACGAGATTGACGCTACCGCCGACCGCGCCGCCGCTTGAGGCGCCAGTGCCGCCGACCGTCATGCCGTTGAGCAGAGCCGCCGGCCCCTTCAGCAATTCGACCCGCTCGATGAAATTGGCGCCCGTCGAATAATATGGCGCGATGCCGGCGAGGCCATTCAGGGCGTAGTCGCCGCTGTCGTAGTAGAAGCCGCGGATGAACAGGCTGTCGGCGCCGCCGCCGGCGGCTTGGATCGTGCGCACCGAGGGATCGTTGATCAGCACGTCGCGGATCGTGCGCGCCTGCTGGTTCTGGATCAGCTGCGAGGTGAAGCTCGTCTGGTTGAAGGGCGTGTTCATGACGCCGCGGTTGCCGAGGAGTCCGAGGCCTCCGCCGCTCGCGACCTGGCCGCCGGCATAGGGCGACGGCGGCGCGCCGACCGTTCCCGTCGACGGCGTCACGTAGGCCACCGGGGCGGTCGGCGGCAGGTTGCGCGGAGCGACGCGGCGCTGCTGAGCGGTCCGCGTCGCGGTCGTCTGCGGTCTCGAGGCGGTCTGCCGGACTTTCGGCTTCGGCGCGTCGACGGTCACATCGGGGAGCTTGGTCTGCGCGAGGGCCGATTGAACGCCTCCGACATTCAGCGTGAGCGCCAATGAGCTCACAAGTCCCAACGACATCGTCAATCCAACGTCTTTATCCCAAATGCGACAGACCATCCTGACACCCCGATCATTCCAAGTTCCAACTCGGCTCGTCGGTGGTCCTAACACACAGGTATTTGAGGATGGCGCCGCGCGACGTAGAACTCGTCTAACGAGCGACAGCTTCGCCGAATTGATCGACTCAACAGATTGTCGCTACTACGAGATTCTTTTCCCTCCGCTTCTTTGAAGCCTTCAAAAGAAGCGCATGTCGCGGGAAGAGCGATGCGATCGCGTCGGCTGATACAACTCACGACACCGATCGTCTCGAACTCATCGAAACAATTTCGATCAATCGTACGATGATAACTAATCACATTGCCACTTTTGAATCAATCTTTGCTTTCAAATGCGCCACATCTCCGCCGCGCCACGCGCAGATCGGAGAAGGCATCGAGACATTTGTATCTGCTTGTTTCCAGGCCGGAGCGACGCCGCTCGCGTCGGCGCTCGCTGCGCGAGACCGATCACGCGCCGCCGACGCAGCGTGCTGCCATCGCGATGACGCGTCGCGCGAGAGAGGGGACGCGTGAGAGAAGAGATGCGTGGGATCGTTGGCCGGCCGAGCGCATCAGGGTCATCGCGCCGAGCGCGTAGTCCAGCAGCGCGGATCGAGATCAATGATGCGGGCTATCTTCCGCCGACCGGCGGCGGACGTCAGCGCTCAGAGCGGCCCATCCTGCGTCCCGGCCCGAGCGCCTTGCGCTTCGGCCTTCGCGCCGCGGCTCCGTCTCGTCCCGTAGGCGAGCGACAGCAGAATCGGAATTGACAGTCCGAGCCAGCACAGCGCGTCCCAGAGCCCGTCGCCGAACAGTCCGAAGGCGAGCCCGGCTGCGGCAACCAGACCGATCAGCAGCGGCGCACGAAACACCTGCCAGGTCGAGAGTTGCGCGGCGCGGGCAGATGGCCTCGCCGATGCCGCGGAGGAGCTCATGGCGACACCACCGCAGGCGCTGCCGATGTCACGACGCCGGACACCTTCCTGCGGAAGCCCCGCCGCTTGGCGGCCCACAGATAGAGTCCGCTGCACAGCACGACGATCGTGATGAGATCGAGAACGGCCCAGATGATCTTCAGCGGCAACCCGCCGTAGTCACCGAAATGCAGCGGCCGCGATACCTGCAATGCGGTGAGATACCAGGCGAGCTCGGGCGCGACCATCTTGCTGCTGTCCTGGGCATCGACCAGGACCGGCTTGAACATGCGCGCAGTGAACGGCGTGCGGCCCTTGGTCCAGATCATCAGATGCTGCGGGCTGCCGAACCGCGTCGTCGTCGGCAGGGTGATGGACGTCACCAGCCGGTCCGGAAACGCGGTGCGGACGGCGCCGACGGCGGCCTCGACCGATTTCGCTTCCGCCAGCGGCTTGCCCTGATAGGGCGCGAGCAGTGCCGGCATGGTCTTCGCGCGCCAGAGGTCGAACAGCGGCACCGCCAGCGTGTTGATGGTGCCGGTCAAGCCGACCGCGAGCGCCCAGCTCACCGTGACGATACCGAGCAGATTGTGCAGGTCGAGCCATTTGAGCCGCGCCGAGCGATCCCGCACCGTGCCGAACTGCAGGCGACGCATGAACGGCCAGTATACGACGACGCCCGAGACGATGGACGCTGCGAACACCAGTCCCATCAGTCCGAGAAAGAGCTCGCCCGGCAGGCCGGTGAACATGTCGCGGTGGATGCGCAGGATCACGTCCATGACGTCCTGATGCGGCGCTTCCTCGCCGAGAACGACGCCGGTGCGCGCATCCACGGTGAGCCGATGAAACTGCCCAGGCACCGGAATGGCGGTCGGCGACATCGCGACCACGATCAGCGGCTCCGCCTGCTTCAGGCTCACGAACAGCGCATGCTGCTCCGGCAATTGCTGCCTGGCCGCCGCGATCAGGCGGTCGAGCGGCAGCAGCGGCGTGTCGGCCGGCATCGCCGGCGCGGCGATCTCATCCTCGAAGAGATGATCGATCTCCTCATGGAAGATCAGCGGAAGCCCGGTCAGGCACAGCATCAGCAGAAAGATCATGCTGATCAGCGACGTCCACGTGTGAACCTGAACCCACAGCCGCATGCGCCCGAACCCACCCTTCGTCATCGACGTTGCACGTGATGAGCCGAACGTCCGGCAAGAGAAGGGCCGCAGCAAACTGAATCGATCTAAAGCCGTTGGAATTTCTTTAAGGTAGCGCGCCTGTCCGCCGCAACCAGCGGAGCTGCAACGTGAATTTCGATCGCACCTCGCACCGTCGGTGCTCACGGACGGCGCGTGTCGCCGCCGTGAGGGCGCGCGCCGAAGTCGCCCTTGCGCGATGCTCCGGATACATATGGAATCGCTTCCGCGTGGCCGCGCGGAATACGACCGGCTCTGGCTGCATCCGACGATGCGCCAGTGCCGGGCCGCAAACGCCGTCTCAGAATGGATAGTGCCGTTCGCCGGTCTGCACCGTGATCCAGCGCAGCTCGGTGAACTCGTCGATCGCGGCCTTGCCGCCGAAGCGGCCATAGCCCGAGGCCTTGACGCCGCCGAACGGCATCTGCGGCTCATCATGCACCGTCGGCGCGTTGACGTGGCAGATGCCGGACTCGATTCGCTTGGCGACAGCGAGCGCGCGGGCGATGTCGCGGCCGAACACCGCCGACGACAGG
Source organism: Bradyrhizobium sp. SZCCHNS30572 (assembly GCF_032484415.1). Lineage (NCBI taxonomy): Bacteria > Pseudomonadati > Pseudomonadota > Alphaproteobacteria > Hyphomicrobiales > Nitrobacteraceae > Bradyrhizobium > Bradyrhizobium sp. SZCCHNS30572. Next base: position 231,724 of record NZ_JAUESY010000013.1, read on the forward strand.
CCATATTCGGTGTCGTTGGCGACGCGCACGGCTTCGTCGACGCCGCTGACGCGCACGATGGTGACGACGGGACCGAAGCTCTCCTCGCCATAGATGCGCATCGCCGGCGTGACGTGATCGACGATGGTCGCGGGCATGATCGTGCCGCTGCCGCGGCCGCCGGCGGCCAACACGGCACCCTTGGCCACCGCGTCCTCGATCAGGCCGCCGACACGGTCGCAGGCGGCGGCGCTGACCAGCGAGCCCAGCACCACATCGCCCTTGCGCGGATCTCCGTAAGGCAGGCTGTTGGCCTTGGCCGCGAACTTTGCGACGAATTCATCCGCCACCCTGTCGTCGACCACGATGCGCTCGGTCGACATGCAGATCTGGCCCTGGTTCATGAAGGCGCCGAACGCGGCGGCATTCACCGCGGCGTCGAGGTCGGCATCGTCGAGAACGACCAGCGGCGCCTTGCCGCCGAGCTCGAGCAGCGCGCGCTTCAATTGCCTGGCACAGGCCATGGCGATGAGACGGCCGACGCGGGTCGAGCCGGTGAAGTTGACGCGCCGGATCGCGGGATGGGCGATCAGCGCCTCGACCACGGCCTGCGCATCCTCGGGCGCGTTGGTCACGACGTTGACGACGCCGTCGCCGAGACCGCCTTCGGCCAGGCACGCGCCGATCAGCCGGTGCACGCCCGGGCTCATCTCCGAGGCCTTCAGCACCACGGTGTTGCCGCAGGCGAGCGGCATCGCCACCGAGCGGACACCGAGGATGACCGGCGCATTCCACGGCGCGATGCCGAGCACGACGCCGACCGGCTGGCGATGCGCCAGCGCAATGTTGTCGGGCACGTCGGTCGGGATCACCTCGCCCGCGATCTGCGTCGTCATCGCCGCGGCCTCGCGCAGCATGCCCTCGGCGAGATGCACGTTGAAGCCGGCCCAGCCCGCGGTGGCGCCGGTCTCGGCCATCATCAGCGCGATGAACTCCGGGGCGTTGCGCGCCAGCGCATCCGCAGCCGCATTGAGCCGCTTGCGGCGCTCGCCCGGGCCGAGCCGGGACCACGCCGGAAACGCCGCCGCAGCGGCATCGGCGGCGCGCAGCGCGTCATCGATCGACGCCGCCGCAACGATGGTTGCGATCTCGCCGCTGATCGGATTGAGCCGCTGGAAGGTGCGCTGATTGGTGGCGGACTGGTCCTTGCCGCCAATCAGGAGATTGATCGCGTTCATGGGCGCTCCTAGGTCGATGGGGTTGTTGCGGTTGCGGAAGCCGGGGCGCGCGACTGGCCGAGATAGGCGCGCTGGATGTCGGGATTGTTCTTCATCTCGGGCGCCGGCCCCTCGCCGGCATTGCGTCCCTGCTCGATCAGGTAGACGCGGTCGGCGATGTCGAGGCTGGCGCGGGCGTTCTGCTCGACCATCAGGATGCCGACGCCGTCGCCGCGGATCGTCCTCAGCGCCCGGAACACCTCGCGGCTCAAGAGCGGCGACAGGCCGAGCGACGGCTCGTCGAGCAGCAGCAGGTCGGGCCGCGACATCAGCGCGCGGCCGATCGCGACCATCTGCTGCTCGCCGCCGCTCATGGTGCGCACCGCCTGCCCCATGCGCTCGGTCAGGCGCGGAAACAGCGCGAGCACGTGCGCCAGCCGCGCGGCCTCGCCGTCGCGGGCGCGCGAAGGATAGGCGCCGAGCTGGAGGTTCTCGGCGACGGTGAGATCGCCGAACACGCCGCGGCCTTCTGGCACCAGCGCGATGCCGCGCTCGACGATCAGATGCGGCGCGAGCGAGCCGATGTCCGTCCCGCCGAGCCGGATCACGGCTCCGGGCGACGGCTGGATCAGTCCCGCGATCGCCTTCAGCAACGTCGACTTGCCGGCGCCATTGGCACCGAGGATGGCGACGATTTCGCCGCGCGCGACCTCGAGCGCGACATCGGTGAGCGCCTGGTGCTTGCCATAGGCGTGCGACAGCCGCTTGATCTCAAGCATCGGGCTCTCCGAGATAGGCTGTGATCACCGCGGGATCGGCGAGCACCTCGTCCGGCGTGCCGCGCGCGATCACGACGCCCGCGCTCATGACGACGCAGCGGTCGCACAGCGCGCGGATCGCATCCATCACATGCTCGACCATCACGATGGTGATGCCGCGGTCGCGCAGCGAGGCGATCAGCCTGATGCCGGTCTCCAGCTCGGTCGGATTGAGCCCAGCCAGCCATTCGTCGAGCAGCACAAGCCGCGGGTGCAGCGCCAGCGCGCGGGCGAGCTCCAGCCGCTTCTGGTCGATGTAAGTGAGATCGCCCGCCGGCATCTCCGCCATGCCATCGAGGCCGACCAGGGCGAGCAGCTCATGGATCGATTCTGCGGCCGCACCGGTCTGGCGCATGCGGAACAACGCCGCCGCCGCGACATTCTCGGCGACCGTCAGGTCCGGCATCACCCGCACCAACTGGAAGGTGCGGGCAAGCCCGAGCCGGGCGATCCGGTGCGCCGCGAGGCCGCTGATGACGGTGCCGCCGAAGCGGATCGTGCCGGCCGAGGGCACGAGCGCGCCCGAGAGCATGTTGAGCAGCGTCGTCTTGCCCGAGCCGTTGGGGCCGATGACGCCGAGGATCTCGCCGGCGCGGACGTCCAGGCTGACCTGGTCGACGGCGCGCAGGCCGCCGAAGGATTTGCCGACAGTCTCGGCCGTGAGCAGCGTTCCGCCCTGCTCCGGTTTGGCGCCGACCACCTTGGGCTCGCGCCGCCAGACCCGATCGACCAACCCGATCACGCCCCTCGGCAGCACCATCACGATGCCGATGAAGATGAGGCCGAGCACGATGCTGAAGTGGTTGGGCAGCGCGGCTGTCAGCACCTCGAACAGCAGCACAAGCGGGATGACGCCGAGCACCGGGCCGATCAGCGAGCCGGCACCGCCGAGCAGCGCCATGATCACGACCTGGAACGAGATCATCGGGTTGAACGCGATCGCCGGATCGATATAGGTCCAGCGCGGCGCCATGATCGCGCCGGTCACCGACATGAACACCGCGCTGAGGATGAAGACCCCGAGCTTCACCGCGGTCGCATCGATGCCGGAATGGCGCGCGGCGGTCTCGTCGGCGCCGATCGCGCGCAGCGCGAGGCCATAGCGCGAGCGCGTCAGCAGAAAGCCGGCGAGGAAGACCAGCGCCGTCAGCGCGCAGAGCTGCCAGTATAGCATCTCCTGGGTGATGTCGCTGAACAGATAGCGGCCGACCGATTTGTGGATGTTGACCTCGTACCAGATCACGAGCTGGCGGATCAGCTCGGCCAGGCCGAACGAGAAGATGATGAAGTAGATGCCGGACAGCCGCAGCGTCGACAGGCCGGTGATGGCCGCGACGACAGCGCCGACACCCGCAGCGGTCATCAGTTGCAGCGGCCAGCTCAGCGTCTCGCCCGTCACCGCCGCCGTATAGGCGCCGATGCCGAAGAACGCCGCGGTCGCCAGCGAGACGTAGCGGGTCGGCCCGGAGAACATGGCCCAGGCGGTTGCCAGCACGGTGAAATAGAGAATGCTGATGCCGAGCGCGAGATAGTAGCCGTTGGCATAGAGCGGCAGCGTGACCGCCGCGGCAACGCCGACGAGCCCGATGCACCAGGCGAGAATCTTGCCGGGGCTGATCACGACGCCGCCTTTCCGAACAGTCCGGTCGGCCGGATCAGCAGCACGCCGAGAAACATCGCAAACGTCGCGGCCAAGGTCAGCCCGGGATCGACCAGCCGCGCCACCGCGGTCTCGACGACACCGAGCAGCAGCCCTGCGGCGAGCGCGCCCATGACGTTGCCGACGCCCCCCATGATCACGACCACCAGCGCCTTCATCGTGAATACGACGCCCATCGAGGCGTTGAAGGTGAGGAACATGCTGACCAGCACGCCGCCGGCCGCGACCAGGCCACCGCCGAACGCAAACGCCAGTCCTGCGAGCCAAGCGACATCGATGCCGACCAGCCGCGCGGCATTGGCATCGACCGCGACGGCGCGCACGGCCGTGCCGATCCTTGTCCGCGTCAGCGCGAGATAGACGCCGGTGCCGATCAGTGCGGCGAAACCAAGCGCGACCAGCCGGTTCACCGCGAGCGTCGAGCCGAGCACTGTGACGGGAATGGAGAGATAGCTATAGCTGTAGTACTGCCCGCCGAAAGCGACCAGCATGATGCCCTGGATCACGAACAGCACGCCGAAGGTGACGAGGATGCTGTCGACCTCCTGGGCGCCGGCGTCCTTGCCGCGGCGGATCAGGCGCTGCAGCAACAGCCTGTAGAGCAGCCAGTTCAGCAGTCCCGCGGCGGGCATCGCGAGCAGCAGCGCCAGCAGCGGACTCAGTTGCAGCCCGGAATAGAGCGACAGCGTGCCGAACGCGGCCGCGACCAGCGACTCGCCATAGGACAGGTTCATGATGCGCGCCACGCCATATTGCAGCGTCAGGCCGAGCGCGATCAGGGCATACATGCCCCCCAGCACCAGACCGGGCAGCAGGATGTCGAACAGCAACATGGGATGGTGCCTCTTGCGCGAGGCCCGCGGACGCGCGCGCCTTGACGCGCGTCCGCAAGCTCACGACCTCGTTCCGGCTATTTCCACTCGGGCTTCGGCACGACCGCGGCGCGTGCGCCGGGCAGCGAGGCCGGCGCCACGGCGTAGAACTCGCCGTTCTGCCACTGGCCGACGCTCCAGACCTCCTGCAGCAGGCCGTCCTTCAGCTTCACCTTGCCGATGATGGTGTCGAAAGAGCCCTCGCGGATCTCCTTGGCGACCGCGGCACGGTCGACCTTGCCAACCTTCTCGATCGCCTGCTGCAGCACCTGCAGACTGGCATAGGTGATCGGGCTCGCCCAGCGATCCGGCTCCTGCCCGGTCGCCGCCTTGTGGCGGGCGAGATAGTCCTTGAGCGCGGGCGAGTCGGCGTTCCAGCCGCCGATGCCCATCACGCCGTCGCTGCCCGCGCCGAACTTGCCCTTGAACAGCGGGAACGCCGTGCCGACGCCGACATAGAAGACCTTCGGATTGTACTTGAGCAGTTGCGCCTGCTCGGTCAGCCCGATCGTATCCGGCGGATAGCTGAAGGCGACGAAGGCATCGGCTTTGCTCGCGATCGCATCCTTGAGCAGCGGCTGCAGGTCCTGCGAGCCCATCGGATAGGTCTTGTCGTAGGCGACGGTCAGTCCGGCCTTCTTGAAGGCCTCGCGCCCGGCGGCGGCCAGCTCGATGCCGAACTGGTCGGCCACGCTGACCATCGCGACGGTGCCGCCGATCTTGCCCTCGCTCTTCAGCTTGCCGAGCAGTTCGGCGAGCCCATTGGAGATCTGCGCCGACGTGCCGAGCCAGAAGGTGGCATTGGCCCAGCGCTTGGCGAGTTCTGGCGCCTTGTCGGTCACCGACGTCACCGCGAGATGCGGATAGCCGAGCCGGTTCAAGGTCGGACCGACCGCAAGGTTGAGACCGGTGCCCCAGGGCGGCAGGATGAAGTCGACCTTGTCCTGGTTGGCGAGGCGCTCGATCGCCTTCACCGCCTCTTCCGACGAGCTGCGGTCGTCATATTCGACGATCTCGATCGGCAGCCGCTTGTCGCCGAGCTTGATGCCACCGGCCGCGTTCACGTCCTTCACCCAGAGCTGATAGTTGGGCAGCGTGGTGATGCCGGCGCCGCCGGCATAGGGGCCGGTCTTCGAGATCGCATAACCGATGCGGATCTTGTCCTGCTGGGCCTGGGCGGCCGATACGGCAAAGCCGGCTGCGATCGCCGCCCCCGCGATCCGCAACACCTGACGACGGTTGGTCGAAGTCATCTCTCTGTCCTCCTCCCATGTTCACGCGCGCGGACCGCGCGGGTGAATCGGTGACGTTCCTCTGCCCCGGCGTCGTCCGCGGTTTTTTGTTTGCGGTCGTCGGGACTTGACGAGGGAAACACCGCAGGCTTGGGTGGCGCAATGGACAGTTCCGGTAAAAGAGTGCACTTTTCTGGGGCGACGACCGCGCGTAATGCCGCGCCTCGGACGCTGCCGCCGGCGGCCCGTGGCACCCCGGCAGCGCTCGGGGCCGAAGCCATCCCCTCGCATTTCGAGGCACGGCGCTGGGCCCTGCGCTCGGATGCCGCGCGGCCGTTCGTCCACCTGCTCTGCCTGACCGCCGGAACGGCCTCGGTGCGCTTCGCCGAAGACGAAATCCAGATCTGGGCCGGTGCGGCGCTGGTCTGGGTACCGGCGGGAGGGGCCGAGCATCTCGACGTCGCGGCAGGTTCCGCCGGGCATCTCCTGCGGCTGCGCTCCGGGCTCTGGCACCGCCACCTGCCCTCCTCGGCCGAGCCCGCCTATCTCGACCTCGCAGGCACCGAGGCCGTCCTGGCCTTCTCCGTCACGGCTGAGTTCGCCGCGGTCATCGCGCGCTCGATGGCGGCGATTGCAGCCGAGATCGAAAATCCCTCACGGCGCGGCGCGGCCTCGATCATGTCATCGGAGCTGACCCTGTGCGTGCTGCGCTTCTGGCGGCTGTTTGCCGACGAGAGCGCCAGCGAGGCGCAAGGCTCCAGCGCCGAGATCCTGAGCCGCTTTCGCCGGCTCGTCGAGGAACGCTTTCATCAGCAGTTGCGGGTCGCCGACTATGCTGCGTTGCTCGGCGTCACGCCGGATCGCCTGCACGCGCTGTGCACCCGGGTGCTGCAGCGGTCACCGAGCGCGCTGATTCAGCAGCGCGTCATTCAGGAGGCGGCGACCCGGCTCGAAACCACCACCGCGACGATCAAGCAGATCGCCTTCGCGCTCGGCTTCAAGGACAGCGCCTATTTCAACCGCTTCTTCGTCAGGCACACCGGTCAATCACCGGGCGCCTGGCGCAAGGGTGTTTCGTCGCAGCGGACCAAAGGCCAGTCACGGACCATGCTCAACTTCGCCGACTGGCCGTGACGGCGCGGCGCAGCCAAGCGCCTCGGTCGTCCTCTTTGACAGTCCAGGACGACGTGTCAGCGTCGGACCAGCAAATCCCGAGTTCGCACGGGCGGCGCAACCCTGGATGCTCAATGCGCCGGGAAACTGATTTCCGCTGCGCGATCAAGCTGATTTGGCCTGTCCAGTCCCCGCGCCGAAAATATTTCTCTTTCGTTTTTCCGGAAATCATGGTTCTATTCCCGCATCCCGTCTCGAGCTGAGGGGCGTATCGCGGTCGTCACGAGACGCGAGGCGGGGAGCGGTGGGCGTGGTGGATTGCAGCGCGGGTTGCCCGCGCCGACGAACAATTCGCCACGCACGGTCAAGTCGCGCGGTCCTGATATCCCGATGCTGATATCAACTCACGTTGAGGCTTCGCTTCGCGTGGGGATGGTGGCCAGAAAGCCCGGCGCACCAGGGAGAACGCGAAGCAGCCGTTCAGCCATCGCGCAGGGAGGGCCGGGTTTCCGGCTGACCTGTGGTACCTGCCGCCTGCATTTTTTTCGCAGGCGGGCCACGGGCCTCAGTCGAGGTCCGGCCTTCCCTGCGCCCTCACGCCTCGCGAGGGCTTCACGATGCATCACCCGGACGGGTCGCCCGCCGCGGGATGGCGCGATCACGCGCGCCTGTCCGCAAGGGAGGCGACCTGATGTTTCACATTGATGTCAAATCGTCGCAGGCTTGAACGGTCCCGCCAGCATCGAGGACACCCGGGGGAGCCGTCCGATATCGTCCCCGCTCCCCGGAGCCATCGCGAGTATGGCGGCACCGTTGCTACCCTGCCACGAATGCGCTATGAGTTGAACATGATCAGCCGGTCCTGGTCGCACGCGAAATGCCAGTACCGCAAACCGATGCTTCGCGCTCGGCGCGCGACGTCGGTCGATACGGGCGCCGCGATCGCGCCCGTATCGCCAGCTCCGCGCTTCGCGCTCATTCGCATTCCGTAGCCGTGTCCGGGAGCCCGAACGCAGATGGATTGTGAAACCTGTGGCCGGCCCAATCCACCGGGCTCGGATGTCTGCGGCGGGTGTGGCGGGGTGTTGCGACAGCCGTCATCCGATACGACGACGAGTTCGCGCCTGCTCGGCATGCATCGCGCCGAGCGGCGGCAGGTGACGGCGCTGATCTGCGATCTCGTCGGCTCCGTCTCGCTCACCGTCAGGCTCGATCCGGAAGATATGACCAGCGTCATCGACGCCTTCCTGACGACCTGCGAAAACGTCATCGGCCGCCATGGCGGCGCCATCACGCAATATGCCGGCGACGGCGTGCTCGCTTATTTCGGCTATCCGCGTGCGGGGGAAGACGATGCGGCCACCGCGATCCGCGCCGCCATCGCGCTGCGCGACGCCGTCGGCCGGCTCGATGCCCCGCAAGGCCAGCCACTGCGTCTGCGCATCGGCATTGCCACCGGCCTCGTCGTGGTCAGCGACCTCATGCCCCGCGCCGACGGCCGCCCGGTCGACATCGTCGGCGAGACGCCGAATCTCGCGGCGCGGCTGCAATCGATCGCCGCCCCCGACAGCATCGTCGTGGCCCGGACGACCGAGCGCATCGCGCGCGGCATGTTCGACTTCCGCGATCTCGGCACGTTCGCGCTGAAGGGATTCGCCGCACCGGTCGAGGCGTTCGAGGTGCTGGAAGAAGCCGCCGTCGCGAGCCGTTTCCACGCCCGCATTCGCGGCGAAAGCTCCCCCCTGGTCGGGCGCGACCAGGAGCTGGCGCGTCTGTTCGATTGCTGGGCGGCGGCGCGGTTCGGCAGCGGACAGGTGGTGCTGCTCCATGGCGAGCCGGGCATCGGCAAGTCGCGGCTGGTCGAGGAGCTGCGGCGGCGCGTGGCCGACGTCTCCCAGCTGCAGATGATCTGGCACTGCAGCCCCACCCGTTGTGACAGCGTGCTGTATCCGATCTCGGAACAGCTCGCGCTCATCGCCGGCTTCGACCGCACCGACGGCGCAGCGACGCGCCGCGACAAGCTCGATCGCTTCATGAACGCGCACGGCGTCACCGACACCACCGCGCGCGCCGTGCTCGCCGACGTCCTTGGCGTCGCGCCCGAACCGGACAATCCGCTGCAGACGATGACCGTCGAGAAGCGCTCGGAGGTCACGCGGGAGACGCTGCTCCGGCTGATCGACATGATGGTGCCGACCGGGCCCGCGCTGCTGGTGCTGGAAGACGCGCATTGGAGCGACACGACCACGCTCGAGCTGCTCGATCGGGCGATCCAGCGCGCCGCACAACGCCGCTGGCTGATCGTGGTCACGGCCCGGCTCGAATATGAGCCGCCCTGGGCCGCGAGCCCGAAGGTCACGCGGCTCCCGCTCGGGCGATTGAGTCACGGCGACGCCGAGCGGATCTGCACCCATGTGGCCGCTTCGGCCGCGCTGCCGGCAGCGACGCTACGCCAGATCGTCAACCGTGGCGAAGGCATTCCGCTGTTCCTGGAAGAGCTGGCGAAGTACGTCGTCGAAGCCTCCGCGGCGCCCGCACGGGACGGCCATGCGAGCGTGGCCATTCCCGCCTCGCTGCAGGACTCCCTGGTTGCGCGGCTCGACCGATTGGGGCCGGCGCGCCGGATTGCCAATCTCGGTGCCGCCATCGGCCGCCGCTTCAGCTACGATCTGTTGTCGGCCATCGTGGCGGAGCCCGAAGCCAGGCTCGGCGAGAGCCTGGATCAGCTCGTCAAGTCCGGCCTCGTGGAGAGCAGCGGCGCACCGCCCGACAGCCTCTACACGTTCAAGCACGCGTTGATCCGCGACGCCGCCTACGAGTCCCTGCTCCGGCGCGAACGCCAGACGTTGCACGGCAGGATCGCCGCGGTGCTGCGCGATCGCTTTCCCGAGACGCGGGACACCGAGCCGGAGTTGCTGGCCTACCATTTCACCGAGAGTGGCGCGATCGCCGAAGCCATCCCGCTATGGGCGGACGCGGGCCGGCGCGCCGCCTCGCGCGCCGCGCATGTCGAAGCGGCGCGACATCTGCAGACGGCGCTCGACCTGCTGCGTCATCAATCCGCCGACGGCGAGCGCGCCGACTTGGAGCTCGAGCTCCTGATCGGGCTTGCCGTCAGCCTCGCCGCCTCGCGCGGCTACACCGTGCCCGAGGTCGGCAAGGCGCTGTCCGAGGCACGGGCGATTTGCGACGCACTCGGCAACACCGCCGGCCTGTTCGCCGTGCTGCGCGGCATCTGCAGTTTCCTGATCATCGCGGGCGATCTCGATGGCGCCGAGGAGATGGCGCATCTGTGCCTGGGAATCGGCGAGCAGACCGGCCTTCCCGAGCATCGCATCGAGAGCGGCGTTGCGTTGGGCTACATTCTCTTCGCCAGAGGCGACCTCCCCGCCGCGCGCCGGCTGCTGGCCGCCGCGGTGCAGCTCTATCAGGCGTCGGACGGCGCGCGGCTACCGCAACTGTCCTCCCAGGATCCGCTGGTCGCCGGCCAGGCCTCGCTGCTGCAGGTGCTGCATGCGATGGGCGACGATGCCGGCGCGGCCGCCGTCGCCAGCGATCTCATCGCGCATGCGCGCCGGCTCGGACGTCCGTTCGACCTCGCCTGGGCGCTGTCGTGGCTCGCCTTCTATCAGCTCGCACGCGGCGACTACGAGGATGTCCTCCTCGCCACCGAGGAGGCCCTGCGCATCTGCCGTGACCATGGCTATCCGCTCTATCAGCTGGTGGCGGGCAGCCTGCAGGCGCATGCCCGCGGCCATCTCGGCAGGACTCCAGACGAGGCGCTGGCGGCGGCATCTGAGGCGTTGCCGGCGTTCCAGACGCTCGGCATGATGCATTTCTCCTGCTTCTATCTCGGAGAGGTCGCCGGTCTGCAACTGATCGTCGGCAAGACGGCCGAGGCGATGCAGACGATCGACGCGGCGATCGACGCCGCGCGGCGCTATGGCGACGGCTATTTCCTGTCGCCGCTGCATCGGCGGCGCGCCGAGATCCTGGCCGCCCTCCCCGACACCGCACCCGGCCAGGTGACGGCCGCGCTACGCGAGGCCGTCGCGGTCGCCGAGGCGCAGGGCGCGTCGGCGTTCCTGCGCCGGGCGGCGGCGCGGCTCGCCGCCATCGACGATGACGCGCCGAGGCGACAATCGGCGTGACGACCTGCTCAGGCCATGGGGCTGGCCCTGGCGACGGTGAAATCGATCTCGGCCCAGATGCGCGTGGTCGCGGTCAGCACGAGCTTGCCGTCGACGGGCGTGCCGAGCCCGAGATCGCGAATGAACGGCAGGCTATCGAGCGCGCTCATCTCGATCGACCAGTTGCCCGACTGCAATTGCCAGCTGCGCAGCCCCGTCAGGTCGAGCGCGCCGTTCAACAGCGTCTTGTAGCTCGCCGCGGTGAGACTGTCCGCCGACCGCGCCTGCTTGAGATAGAACACGGGGATCGGCAGGCCCCAGACGCCGCCCAGGAACGACGCCATGCCCGGCCCGGTCGTGAGCTGCTTCATTCGCTCTTGGTCGGCCCCGGCACAGAGCTGCCGGAATGCATCCGCCGGAGAGGCCGCCGCGGTCGGCGTCGATCCCACCGTGCCTTCGATTCGGATGATGCGCTGCTGGGAGGCATGGGCCTCCGGCCCGTAGCAGGCAATCGCCATTCCCGAGACGTCGAACGGATCGTTCGATGGCGCGCTGGCGGGCTGGGCGATCGTCGCGTGATATTTGGGAAAGCCCCAGACCTCCTGCCCCGCAACCACCGACCAGGCATTGTCGACGAACAGATAGGCCGGCACGAAGCCGATCGTTTTCGGCAGCACCGCGCCGCGCTCATAGCTGCCGACCAGGAGCCACAGCCCGACATCGGTCTCGGACATCGTGCCCTGCTCCGCGAAGGGCGGCGTGGCCGCCTGGCTCTTGCGCACCTGGATGACGTTGACGAAGGCCATGTCCAGCATCACGCGGAACTGGTCGCGGCCCGCGACGCGGTTGAAGGAGCGGTCGAGGAACCGCTGGCAGGCGCCGAGGTCGGCCGATATGGCGAAGCCGTAGAAGGTCGAGTCGTTGCAGATATAGGGCGTCGGCGGAAGCGTGATCCATCCGGCGTAGTTGACGTAGGCGTTGGTGATGTAGGGTTCCGGACTGGTCGAGACGATCGGAATGTAGACGCCGGACAGCGCCGAGGCGGCGGCAAGGCCGGACATCGCCGCGACCTCCACGCATCCGGCGTTGATCTCGGGCACACGGGTCCAGTCGCCGGCGAGGAAGAGATTGTCGTAGCCGGACTTGCCGGGCTCCATGCGATGCCGCAGCGTGCCCGGCAGGCTCAGCACATAGCGCTCGCTCGGATTGATGTTGGCACGCCAGAACTGGAAGTCGAGCCGCGCCGATCCGCTGATGTCGCTCGGCGCGTGCAGGAGATCCCAGCGGAACGTGCTGCCGCTGCCGATGTTGGTCCACAGCGTATCGAGCCAGGACGTCATCCAGTCCTTGGATGCGTTCTTCACATAGTCCGCGGCAAGCTGCTCGTCGTTCGGCGCGCTGTCGTCACTCATGATGGCGCAGTAATAAGCGATCGAACGTGGCCCCGGCGCCGGCCAGTCCTCGGCCGGCAGCAATTGCGACATGTCGGAATAGGTGTCGAGCGGCGGCTTGCAGGTGGTGACGATCGGTCCCATCGTCTCGAGCGACGGTCCAGGCGCCACATAGGGACCTCCGAGATCTCCGACCGCGCAGTCGAGCCAGAGTTGCAGCGCCATCGTGCGCACGGTGGGGAGATTGCCGACCATGTCGGCCCAGGCCGGCTTCTGCTGCATCAATGGCCGGCAGATCTCATCGAGCGCGCCGACCGAGATGCCGAGGACCACCTGGTCGAAATCCTCGCCGAGCTGCAGGCTGAGCCGGGCCGCCGGAGGCGGCTGCGGCGGGTTGGGGGGACCATAGGCGTTCTCGAAATTGTAGCCCTTCAGCGCGTAGTACTCGCCGTTCTCGATCTCCTGCCATTTGGGCTCGGACGGCCAGCACCAGTAGTCCTTCACCAGGACCAGCGGATCATATCTGCCATCGACGAACTCGACCTGCTTGTCGATGTGGATGGTCGCGATGTTGCTGCCGTCCTTGGTCGGCTCGAGACTCGTGACCTTGTGAAAGAACTTGAAGTTCACGCCGCGCCGCGCCAGGAGCTGGTAGATGGGAGTGCAGATCGTATCCCCCATTCCGACGACGGATTTATAGAAGAACGCCCCCTTGTAGGTGAAGAACAGCCGCAGCAGTCCCTGAACGGCCGAGCAGGCCGACACCTGCTGCTGCGACGGCTCGCGGGAGCCGTTGCGAAAGGCGAAGATGTATTCGTAGAGAGCGGTCACGATGGCGTTGTTGGCGGCCTCTTCATCCTGCTGCGCCAGAAAGCTGCGGAATTCGTATCTGTCGAGAACCTCCAGCCCGTCCGTCAGGCAGTCGTTCTCGATGATGCCGAGCAGCATGCAGATGCCGAGATTGGCGAGGATCAACAGCCGGCGCAGGCCCTCCTCGAGGCCGTCGATCGTCTGGTGCTCCTTGACGATGCCGCGGAACGCATGGAGCAGCGCCGCCATGTCGCCCTGGGCATCGCGGCGGATCGCTTCGACGTCACTGTGCAGCTTCTCGCCGACGCGGTGGGCCAGCAGCAGCAGCGGATGGCCCTTGCCATCAGGCGAGACGGCCGCCAGCCGGACCTGCCGCTCGGCGGGCATGGCGGCGATCGCCTTCGCCAGCTCGGCATTCTGGTCGCCCGGCCAGTCCTCGAGATAGTAGTTCAGGTTGAAGATGATGCTCGCGATGGTCCGCAGCAGCAGGGTCGAGAGCGGTGGCACGATGTTGTCGGCGGGCGCCCACAGGCTATCCCTGCCGGGATAGACCGATTCATCGACATCCGGCTGAAACCAGAACGGCCAGGGCAGCCATTGGCCGTCGGTGTACTCGGCGTAGAAGATCTCGCTCTGCCGCTTGAACGCATCATCGATCGTCCTGATCGGATCGCTCGGCGGTGCATCGAGTGCCTTCAGCGCGGCACGCAGGATGGTGAAGGCATTCTCGTAGAAGCCGGCCCAGATATGCAGTCCGTGCTCCTCGATGCGCTGGCCCTGCTTGGCGTTGCGTCCGCTGGCGGTCTTGCCCCCGAGACGCCAACCGAGCTGATAGAGAGTGATCTCGTAGCGCTCGCCGCGCGGATCGATCTCGCTCAAGGCGAAGGCCGCGCTCAACGCGCCGATGCCGCCGCCCAATATCGCCACGCGGGTCTTTGTTGCTGCCATGTCGATGATCCCCTGACCTCGGACGTTCTCGCCCGGGCGAGCCGGAACGACGTCGTCCATCGGCGCACGGGTCCGCGATCCGCGCGGCCCGTGCGGTTGAATGACATTCGGTACTATGGGTTTACAAAATCGGCGCCACGCCCAGTTCAATCCGCGCGGCGATGCAATGAGGATGCATCGAATACCTATCACAATCTCCACGCGATCATCAAGCGGGCGCATCGTCGACATCGCGTCAGGCGAAGACGAGGCCGCCGCATCGTTCCCACCGGCTACGTCGTCGTCTCAACTTTTACGAGAAGAACGACGGGCTGCCACCGCTTAAAGACAGCGCCCCGATCGCGACGCTGCCGTCGATCACGTCAGATCGGAATGCACGTCGCCGGGCCCGTCGAGAAACAGCGGCAGCCGCACGACGATGCGGGCGCCGCGCGGCGCGTCGGTGATCGCGATGCTGCCGCGATGGGCCTCCACCAGCGTCCGCACCACCGCCAGTCCAAGCCCGGCTCCGCCGGTGCCGCGATTGCGCGACGTGTCCAGGCGCGTGAACGGCTCCAGCATGGCCTTGCGCTGGTCGCGGGGAATCCCCGGCCCTTCGTCGTCGACCGTCAGCACGGCGTGCTCCGGCTGGCGTTGCAGCGAGACATGCGCCGCCTCGCCATATTTGAGCGCGTTGTCGATGATGTTGGCGACGATACGACGCAGCGCGACGCGGTCGCCCAGCATCAGCTGCTCGCGCCCGTCGCCTGCATGGTCGAAGCGCACCCGCGCCTGATGCGCGCGGCGATCCTCGACCTCCGCGCGCACCAGTTCGTCGAAGGCAACGAGCTCCTGCGGCAGTTCGCCGGCACCCGCCCGGCTCGCAAGCAGCGCGTCGTCGAGCAGGCGGATCATGTCGGAGATATCGATCACGGCGCGCTGCCGCTCGGCGTCATCCGGGATCTGGTCGACGCGCAGCCGCAGCCGCGTGGCAAAGGTGCGAACGTCGTGAGCAATGCCGCCGACCAGCGCCATGCGCGCCTGCATCAGATCGGCAAGCCGGTCCTGCAGTCGCCCGAACGCCGTCACCACGGCGCGAACCTCGGGCGCATTGCGGCGAACGTCCGGCAGCGGCACCGCCGCCCCGCCGGGGTCGACCCGGTCGACGGCGGCCGCCAAGCGCGCCAGCGGCCGCGTCTCACGCTGCATGATCAGGAGCGCAAACAGCGCGACCAGCGTACCGAACAGGCCCGCGCCGAAGCCGATCGGCAGCCCCTGCTGGGTCAGCACCAGCGACGCGCGCGAGTCCACGACGAGAACATCGCCGCCGTTCAGGCCAATGCGAAACTCCAGGGCATTCTGCGGCGTCCGCGCGAGCCTGGGCAACCACCGTCCCTCCGGCTCCGGCACGAAGGTGATTGTCAGCGGGCGCGCACCGAGCGCACCGGCATAGGCGTCGCGCAATCCGGACCGGACCGGCGCGGGCTCGGTGCGCGGAAGGCGGACCGCCGCGTCGGGTCCGACCAGCCGGACCTCGAAGCGGTCAGA
This sequence comes from Bradyrhizobium sp. SZCCHNS30572, assembly GCF_032484415.1. Classification (NCBI taxonomy): domain Bacteria; kingdom Pseudomonadati; phylum Pseudomonadota; class Alphaproteobacteria; order Hyphomicrobiales; family Nitrobacteraceae; genus Bradyrhizobium; species Bradyrhizobium sp. SZCCHNS30572. The sequence continues at coordinate 247,421 of NZ_JAUESY010000013.1, forward strand.
GGACACGGCATCGACGACCCTGCCCCGCTCAGCCCCGGGTGTTCGTTCGATCAGTTCGGCGAGCTCGGCCAGCCGCGTCGGCGGCGGCGTCGCGCCTTCGAGGTCCGCGGTCCGGGCGCGGTAGAATCGCGCCAGGGTGACGATCCAGATCGCGAGCAGACCAATGATGACGATGAGGCCGATACGCATCGCAAGCGTCAGCCGCATCATCACGCCACCGGCCTCACCGTCGCCGTGAACAGGTATCCGCCGTTGCGGACGGTGGTGATCAGGTTCGTTCCCGGGCTTGCGGCATCGAGCTTGCGCCGCAGCCGCGAGATCAGCATGTCGACGGTGCGGTCGAACGGCTCGGCGGAGCGGCCGCGCGTCCAGTCCAGGATCTGGTCGCGGCTCAACACCCGCCGTGGCCGCTGCACGAAGCAGGCGAGCAGGTCGAACTCCGCCGAGGTCAGCTGGATCGGCGCGGCCTGCGCATCCACGATCTCGATGCTGCGGGCATCGACGTCGAGTACGAACCGGTCGAAACCGAAACGCCGGCTCGCGTCACGCGGTGGGCTCGCCTGGGTGCGCCGCAGCAGCGCCCGAACGCGGGCCAATAGCTCGCGCGGCCCGAACGGCTTGACCATGTAATCATCGGCGCCGAGCTCCAGCCCGACCACGCGATCGATCTCGTCGCTCTTGGCCGACAGCATCAGGATGGGAATGTCGTCGCTCTGCCGCAGCCGGCGGCAGATCGAAAGCCCGTCCTCTCCCGGCAGCATCAGGTCGAGAATGATGAGATCGGGCCGCAGCCGCCGCAGCACGGCATCCATCGCCGGCGCCGTGGCGGCGACCTCGATCTCGAACCCTTCCCGGCGCATGAAATCGCTGACGAGCCGGCTGATCTCCGGGTCGTCCTCCACCATCAAAAGCGTGGCCGCAGGCATGCTCATCGCCAGGACTGATGCCCAAAACCCGTAGCTTGGCAATGGGCCGGGAGCGACTGTTACAAGCCGTTACGCGGCAGCCAAATACCGGTATGCGGCCGACCGCGACGCCGGCATTGGCCGGCCGAGAAGGCCGCCGCAAGCGCAAGGCATGTCCTGCACGCCGGCGACATTTAATTTTGCAGAGCCACTTGCTGAGCAAAATCAGATTTAATATAAATTAAATCGCGCGGCACTCCCAGATCATTTAATGGTTATAAAACAAGATCCTCGTTCTCGCAGGCAAACCGGGCGGCTCTGACGTCCGAAGCGCAACTGAAAAGCCCCACAAACATGCTGCACAATCCCAACGCGAGCACGGTTACCTACCCCTCCCCACAGGAGCAAGGTTGGGAACGTAGCGGACCCGGACCGTTCGACATGGCGCTGGGATTCCTGCGCCGGCACTATCTGGTGATTGCGATCACCACCGTGCTTTCGCTCCTGGCGAGCTTCGCCCTGCTGAAAATCCTGCCGCCCACCTACTCGGCCGACGTCAAGATCATGCTGGGCACCACCTCGAAGGCCGCAGTCGTCCAGCCGCAACCGCCCGTTCAGGACGAGCCGCCGCTCGACATGGAATCGCAGATCGAGATTCTCAAATCGAAGTCGATCGCGACAGCGGTCATCGACAAGCTCAATCTGGCGGACGATCCCGACTTCAACGGCAAAGCCAGCCCGCTGCATGGTGCGGTTGATGCGGTTCGCCGCCTCGTGGGTTCGGCGCCGCAGCCGAACGCGCCCTCGATGGACGATCTCCTCGACGAATTCCAGCGCAGAATGAACGCCTTCCGAATTGGCACGAGCACGGTCGTCGAGGTCGATTTCAGCGCCAGCGACCCCAATCGGGCGGCGATGATCGCCAACGCCATCGTCAAGGAGTATTTCGATCAGCAGTTGAAGGCGGACGCGAACGAGCACCGCACAATCACCGCCTGGCTTCACGACCGCCTGCAGGATCTCGGCAACGACGCGACCGCGACCGAACGTTCCGTGAACGAGCTGAAAAGCCGGTACAACATCGTCTCGGCCGACGGCAGGTTCATGGACCAGCAGCAGGTCACCGAGCTCACCAACCGCCTGGTGGCAGTGCGCACGCGTACCGCCTCGCTGATGACCCGGCTCAATCGGTTCGACGACATGCTCGCGACGAGCAGTGCCGATATGACGATCGACCGCGTAGCCGCGGTCTCCGACTTCTCCCCGGCAGAGCTCAGCGGCAATGTCAATCCGCCCGACGGTCTCTCCTTGAGCAATTCGAACAGCACGCTCATCATCAACAGCTTGCGTCAGCAATACCTCGATAACGCCAAGCGCGAGTACGAGTATTCCGCCAAATATGGCAAGGATCATATCGCGGTCGTCAATATTCGCGCGACGATGAAGAGCATCCGCCAGGCCATCGTCGACGAGGTGCGGCGCCTTGCCGACGTCGCCAAGCACGATTACGAGGAGTCCAAGCAGCAGCAGCAGGAGATCGAGAAGCAGCTTGCACAGGCCGTTGTCCGGTCGCAGGATACCAGGGCGGCCGAGCTCAGCCTCCGCGAGCTGGAGACCAGCGCCAAGAGCTATCGCACGCTCTACGACACCTTTCTTCAGCGCTACATGGGCTCAGTCCAGCAGGGCTCCTTCCCGATTGCGAAGGCGCGGGTGATCTCAGCGGCCACGCCGCCGAAGAAGAAGATCAAGCCGAAGTCCATCGTGCTGATGGCGCTCGGCCTGTTCGGGGGCCTGGCGCTCGGCGGCGGCCTCGGCCTGCTCGCAGAAGTCAAGGACCGCAGCTTTCGGACGACCGACCAGGTCGAGGATCGCCTGCGCCTGCCCTGCCTCTCGGTCGTCCCTCTGCTCAAACGAGGCGAGGTCGACCGGTTCACCAAGAAAGCGACGGTCAACGCCGTTTCCAAGGTCGAACCCGATTCCAGCCCGCGAATGGTGACGAGAGGCCCCGGGACCTGCTGGGCCGCATCCGCCATGCCCACATCGCGCTTCGCCGAATCCATCCGCTCGTTGAAAGTCGCCATCGACCAGGATCCAAGCCCGACGTCGCGGAAGGTCTTCGGACTGACGTCCGCCCTGCCCAACGAAGGCAAGTCGATCATCGCCGCGTCGCTGGCTCAGCTCATCGCAAATTCAGGCAAGCGTGTGATCGTGGTCGATTGCGACCTCAGGAATCCGTCGCTTTCCGCCATGCTGGCCCCCGATGCCAGCACTGGGATCGCCGACATCGTCCTGGGAGGATGCCAGCTCGCAGACGCAGTCTGGACCGACCCGCTGACGCGCCTGGATTTCCTGCCGGGAACGGGTGCCATGCAGCGCGACACCAGCGACATCCTCGGCAACGAGCAGATGCGCAAGCTGTTCGAGCAGCTGCGGGCAGCCTATGACTACGTCATCGTCGATCTTCCGCCGCTCGCGCCCGTTGTCGACGCGCGCGCCATCTCCGCGCTGCTCGACAGCTTCGTCCTCGTCGTGGAATGGGGGCGCACGCCGGCCGAGGTGGTCGAGCACGCGCTGAACACGGCTCCCAACGTCTACGATGCTCTGTTCGGCGTCGTGCTCAACAAGACGAACATGAAGGCGCTGAAGCGCTACGCCAATCATTTCGGCGACTACTACAACCACAAATATTACGCCCGTTACGGGAGCGTGATGGCCGAGTAGGTCGATCAGCGCGCGCCGGCCGGTGCGCGCCATAGGCCGCGGCCGGCAACGGAAATCGATCGACGGTCAGCGCTGGTGCTCGGGGCGAATGGAGGGATGGGCGATGCCGGCACGCTCCAGAGCGCTGCGGACATAGACGCCCGAGAGATAGCCCACCTGGACTGCAATCAGACCGGCGCCGGCATAGAGCGCGGCCGGTAGCCCGCTGATGATCGACGCCGCGATGCACTCCATGAAGACGATCGCGGCGAGCGCCAGCAGCGTGCGAACCGTGAACATCGTCCCGGCAACCACCCCGGCTGTAAAATGAAGCGCGATCACCCACATCAGTTCATGCCTCCTCGGGCGTTTCGAGAGGCTAGCGGCCATTGGTTAGCGATGAGCTAAGCCGCCCGGGAGGATTCGAACAAGCGCATCAGGGCAACACTTTCAGGCGAAAGATGCGGCTACGGCCCGCTGAGCGGGTGCAGCATTGTCTGGCGGTTCAGCCAGTGCGCCCGGTAGAGCCAAAGCACCGCGGTGACCAGGACGACATCGAACAGGCCCATCACGGTCTGGCCGTAAACCTGCGGGTGGACGCCGCCCAGGAGGAGCGCGAGCTTGACCGATTGCCGCACCACCTCCGACCCGAGGAACGCGATCAGCGAGTTCTGGCCGACGTTGAGGATGAGCGCGACCGCCGGCGATCGCCGGGTGCGCGCGAACACCGCCCACAGCAGCGCCAACAGCAGCGGCAATGTCCAAAGCAGGTTGAGGAGCTTGTCGAACCGATAGGGGTATTTTTCGCCGTTGCTGGGAAAGCCGAGGCTGTAATCGAGCAGCAGCCCGAAGGTGAAGATCCCCGCCAGCGCCGTATAGAACGCGGGTCCGATCAAGCGGTTGGACCGATGGAGATCTCCGAGCCAGATACCGATCACGAAGAACATCTGCGCCTGGAGCGAGAACAGCAACAGAATGATGGCGGGACTCTCGAGCTTGGCTGCCGTGCTCGTGTTGCTGAACCAGGTGGAGGCCACGAAGATCGCAGCCGACAACGCGAGCACCAGGAGCCTGCCGCGCTTGAACATCGGCAGGATCACCGGCAGCAGCAGGAACATCAGCCCGTAGAACTTGAGGATTGTGATGGCGGTCGGCTCGGACTGAAACGTCAGCACGTCGAAAATCGCCTGCCCCACCGGCTCTCGCTTGTTCCCCAGAACAGCCATGCCGACCGCGACCGGCACCGAGATGACGAAATAGGCGGCGAGCACCTTCAAGCCGCGGGCGAGGAGCTCTCCGTGCCTCTCCTTGTGCAGATAGACGTACCCGACCATGAACCCCGAGATCACGACGAACAGCTCGGCGAAGGGGTTGAATTTCGTGAACAGATCGACGGAGTCCGGAAAGACGTTGGCCGTGTGATGATAGAACACGAACAACATCGCGCAGCTTCGATAGAAGTCGATCAGAAGCTCGCGCCTCTTCTGGCCTGCTGCGCTCACCGCTCAATCTCCGAACACACGTCGCTCCATGGGCGACGGTCAGCCGATGGGCGCCGGTCGGACTGACGGCTCAGGCAATCCTTCGCAACGCGGGCAAGCGTCGCGGCGGCGATCATCGAACCACCGACTGCTGAAGCCGTGATGCGACCGATGACAGGCCTCCCTCTCTCATTGCTGGTCCAGACCGCCGAAGCGGAAGATGCGGGCCATCAGCGGCGAAACGCCCACGAAGGTCGCGGTACAGCCCTGGGCTTCCAATTGCTTCCTCAGCATGAGCAACAATCCAAGGAAGCGCGCATCGATGGCGCAGACGTTCGAGAAATCGATCGTGACCGGCTTGCGGGACGCCGAAGCGGCGCGGAACACCGGAATGGCCCGGTCTACGTGACGCGCATCGGCGGGCCCCGACAGGCTGAGCGTGACCGCGCGCGTCCCATAGTCCTGCGTGATGGTCAGCGCCTCACCCCGCTCATGCGTGCGGCGCATCCACCAGGTCCACACCACGAACGGCAACACGTGGGTGAGCATGAGGCCGAGCATCGCCGTGCCATCGTTCCAATAGCGGCGCCAGAGATAGGGCTCCTCCTTGATGCGCCACAGCCACTCGAAGCCTGATTGGCGCAGGATCGCCGGTGCGCGCTTCACCGTGCCGGCCTGGAAGTTGAGCGCGGCGCCGAGGTGGGCGCGAACTGGAATCTCGAGGCACTCATGATTGCGCTGCAGCCATGATTGTCCCTTCACGCTGCTGAGCGAGGCAACCAGGAAGTCCGCCCCGCTGGCATTGATCTCGTCGATGATGTGATCCCGGCTCAACTCCTCGGCCGACAAATAGCCGGGGTTCAACCAGCCCACGCACTGCAATCCCGCCGACTGGCCGTTCAGCGTCCGGGCGGCCCGTTCGGCGGCCCCCTCCGGGCCACCGAAAAGAAAGAGCTTCAGCGCGTTTGCCGGCGCGGCCTCCGACTTCAGCGCGTCGAAGATATCGGCGCCGGCCGTCCGGCTCTTGATCGGAATCCCAAGCAGCCTAGCGATCCAGACCACCGGCATGCCGTCCACCGTGCAAAGATCGCTCAGGATCAGCGACTCCCTGAAGCTCCTGTTCGACTGGCTGGCGACCAGGAAGTTGAGATTGGGAGTCGAGATGAGAAGCCGGGTCCTGCGTCGGGCAGCGTCGCGGATGCGGCGCAGTACGCCGCGCATGCCGATGGCATCGACCGGTATTCCGAGGACGCAATAGACGTCGCGCGCGAGGTCGTCGGGAATCGCGGCGTCGGCCAGGGCGGCAGCATCGACCTCCGGCCGATCGCGACCCGCCCCGGAGCGCCCCACGCGATAAAGGGGGGATCCCGGCTCCTGCAATTCATGCGTGGTCAGCATCCGCCGCTCTCCCTCAATCTGCCCGCCGCACGAGGATTCCGGGTTGCGGATCCCTGCCGCACCTCCCCGACCGAATAACGTGCGACCCAAAAGCCACTATTTAATTTTAAATCATACCATTTATTTAATACGGTTTATTTGTAAATGCCAGGGCAGATTTGCGGCGCGGCTGCAGCAATACCTTCCCGGCGCACGTCGAAGTCCTTTTATTTAATTGCATCTCCGGATAATGTTCACGGACGGTATTCCCGGCGGCTGCCGGGGCCACGCCGTTCGAATATCCGGGTGAGATCGATGCCGAGAATTTCAGCGACGACGTCGATGTCGGCCGGGCCGCGCGCCTCCGCGGGGACGTTCGATGTCTGTGCGCTGATTCCGGTCCTCGCCTTCGCCTACTCGTCCCTCATTCAGCCGCTGATCTATTTTGGCTTCCCGCCATCGCCCGGGCTCCAGGGCCTGCTCGAGAGCCGGATCGAGAACCGGATCTTCTGGCCTGTCCTCGCGGCCATCGCCATCGTCGTTGCGATGCAACGCCTCGCCCGCGGCGAGCGGCTTGCCGCTGCGCCCAACATCATCAGTCTCTGCGTCTATTTTGGATTGGCCGGCGCCAGCATCGCGTGGGCATTCAAACCCGAATTCGCCTTCGTCCGTTTCGTCCAGGAAGCGATGGTCCTCACCGCCATCGTGCTGCCCGCCCTGCTATCGAGGCCGAGCGCCGACATCCTGCGCGGCGTGTTCCTCTGCTTTGCAGCAGGGGTGATCCTCAATGTTCTGCTGATCCCCGGCGGCTACGCGACCTACGCGCAGTACGGCAACGCGCTGGTCGACATCGGTTACCAGGGCTACTTCTCGGGCAAGAACCTGCTGGGCGAGTTTGCCGCCATTGCGTTCCTGCTCTCGGTTCACGAGTTGCTCTATCCCGGAACGCGCCGCGCGCTCGGGATCGTCGTTGCCGTCGGTGCCATCGTCCTGATCTTCTTCTCGAGCTCGAAGACCGCGCTCGGCCTCGCTCTGGTCGCCCCGATCCTGGCCATCCTGACGCTGGCGCTTGCGAGAACGCTGCGGGTTGCACCGCTTCTGATCCTGGTGGCGATCATCCTCGGCTACTTCGTGGTCGGCGAGCTCGCGGGCTTCACGACCAGCCGCATCGCCTATCTGCTGACGGGTGATTCCAGCTTCACCGGCCGAACCACCATATGGGCCTTCTCTAACTTGGAGATCGCGAAGAGGCCGCTCCTGGGATGGGGCTATCAGAGCTTCTGGCTGGTCGGTGCCGACGCACCAAGCATCACCGATGCACCCGGCTGGGTGAAGGCCATGCCGAACTCCCACAACGGCTACTACGATGCGATGCTGGAACTTGGCTATGTCGGATTTGCCTTTCTCCTCGTGTTTCTGGCGGCCACCGTTCACGTCATCGGCCGCGTGATGAAGCACGACTACAAGCGGGCGTGGATCCTGCTGTCCGTCGCGCTGTTCGTCATGCTCTATAACCTGCTCGAAACCCTGTGGCTGCGCGCGTTCGACGTGACCTGGGTGGTATTCGTGCTCGTCACGGTCGAGGCCGCGCGATACTGGCGGAGGTCGCAACAGAGCATGCCCGCCGCTCAGCCGGCGAACAGGCGGTCGGCTCGTTGGAGCCGTACACGGCCGGCTTGGCGGCCACGGCTCGGCGTCCGCACCTGACGGGAGGCCCGTTGAAGCGTCACGCCAGCGCTATTGCGTTGATCCCGGCGCCGCCGCGAATGGCGCGCCCGCATCGAATCTCGCCTTGGCCGGTAACGTATGCAGCTTGGTATCCCCGGTTGGGTCCACCCAGGGCCACGGATGACTGCCGAAAAAGCCGGGCTTGGCTCTCAGATACAGCGACGCCGGCAGCGGCTGCGCCGCGAGAGCGTCCGTCCAGACCACCTTGCCGGTGAGATAGTCGAAATTGCCGCCGCGGATCACCGTGGCCAGCGTCTTCGGATCAGGCGCCATGGTCCATCGCTCCGGGTCGTAGCCAAGCACCCAGACGTTGCCGACACCGCCCTGCCCCCAAACCGCCGTTCCGGCCCGCATCGATGGATCGTCGTAGCTCCAACCGCTCATGCGTCCAGGTTGGCCCAGCACATTGCCGGCGAACGAATCCCACCACGAGCCATAGGCGAGACCGACGGCTCGAACGCCCGAACGATCGACGAAGCGCTGGCGTTGGCCGGTGAGATGGTTGCGGAAGAAGGTCAGATAGATCGCGTTGCCATGGGTGTAGTCGCTGTCGGCATTGTGGGACAGATTGCCTTCGAACAGGACGTGATGGGCGCCGGCCATGTGCGACGCGTTGATGCCGACCTCGACCCAGCCGGGATTGTCGAAATCGAACGAGTCGTCGGCATAATTGTAGCCGACGACGCTGCCGGCGCCGGACGACCGGAACACCATGTTCTTGCAGACGTCGACGAGGATGTTGTTCTCGATCAGGACCTCCGAGGAGCCCGTCGCCAGGCTGATCGCGTATCCGGCGCCGCCCGGCTGCGGCCACGAGCCGGCGTGGATGTAGGAGTCGCGGAGCTCGACCCGGAACGAATTGTCGATCGCCACGCCCTCGCCGAGCCATTGCGTCACCTCGACGGATCTGGCCCAGGAATAAGCAGCGGCTTCGAACCGCAACGCGCCGTCCGCCCCGCCGACGATGCTCAGATCTTCGACGCCCACCTTGGCAACGTGGATGTCGCGATTGTTGGCGGCGTGGCGACCGCTGTTCGGGTCGGTGCTATAAGGCGTGAGCTGCGCTTGGTGATCCCGGCGATAGCTGATCGTGAGCGGCGAGGTGAATGTCACCGTGCTGCCGGTCACCGAGGCGATCTCCTTGATCTCGGCGGTCGCCCGGTCGGTCCGGGCAAACCACGACATCGACTTCGGCAACACGCCGGGAGCCTGGTCATAGGGACCTCCGGCATTGGCACCGGCATTGTCGTCGCCCGGCTGAACCGGATAGTGCATGTTCCAGGCGACGCGGTCGCCTTGCCAGACCTTCGCTCCCGCTGGAAAACCCGCCGGCGTCGCCTGCCACGATGCGCCTGAGACCTCGTCGAGCAGAACGAAATCGCCCGGCTTCAAGGCCGCGGCACTGGCGAGGGCGACGGTCGACGTCCCCTGATCGCCGTCCGCCAACAGGTCCTGCGACGCGCTGCTGTCGGGGCCATTGTTCCAGCGCGAAGGTCCGACGATGATGACAGGCTTGGCGTCGTAGCTGTACGAGCTCGGGTCGACCGGCGTCAGGATTCCCTTGGTGCCGGCAATCACGACCGGCGTTCGTGCCCGCGCACCGTTGGTTTTCACCAGCCTGGTCGCGCCTGCGCCGGCGCCGCGCAGCGTCACTGGCCGGCTGATCAGGAGCGGCTCGTTGACGATGAACGTCCCGGGGCCGAGCATCACCACCTGGCCGGCGGGTGCAGCGGTCAAGGCAGCCTGAATCGCGCTGCTGTCGTCTCTCCCACTCGGAGACAGCGTGCGGTAAATGATGGTCCGGTTCGGAATACCGCCGGCTGACATCAGCCCGGGATTCCAGGCGGCGAGACGCTCCACCGGCAGCAGATTGCCGGCCAGTGACGGCCCGGTGGACGCGGTCGGCTCGGCGGCCGCGGCAACGCCGCGAAGGAACAGCAGGGCAAGCGCTGCCGTGAACAGCGCCCGGATGCAGGCGGCGTCGATCCGGCGCGTCACGCGCGCGACCGGCCGGGACGAAGCCTGGGTGCAGCCGGGGATCACGAGGCCGATGTCATCCATGGGAACCTCTCGCAGGACCGGTCACACAGCCAAAACGGGCGCCGATTTAAAAACACCATGACTTTGACACGCGCCATGACATAATATTAATTCACGATTTAATTTATTGAAAGGCGGCCGGCGACGCCCTGCTCGGCAGAGCTTCGTCCCAATCTTCCGCCTTCGGCAAGGGATTTGATACGTGACGCCATCGCGCCGCTACCTGCTCATCTCGCCCTGCCGGGACGAGGCCCAATATCTCCGCCGGACTCTCGACAGCGTCGCTGCGCAATCGGTGCCGCCGGCGCTGTGGATCGTGGTGGATGACGGATCGACCGATGACACCCCGGCCATTCTCGACGAGTACGCCCAGCGCCTGCCCTATCTGCGCGTGATCCGCCGCGCCGACCGCGGCGGACGCAAGGTCGGACCCGGCGTGATCGAGGCATTCTATGCCGGCCTGGAGAGCGTGCGGCTGGAGGATTTCGACTATCTCTGCAAGCTCGACATGGACCTCGATCTGCCCGCGCGCTACTTCGAGCTGCTGATGGAGCGGATGGAGAGCGATCCGCGGGTCGGGACCACCTCGGGCAAGCCGTGGTTCGTCCACCCGCAGACCGGCGCCTTGGAGCCGGAGGTCTGCGGCGACGAGATGTCGGTCGGGATGACCAAGTTCTACCGCGTCGCCTGCTTCCAGGAGATCGGCGGCTTCGTGCGCCAGGTCATGTGGGACGGCATCGACTGCCACCGCTGCCGCATGCTCGGCTGGATCGCCGAGAGCATCGACACCGAAGCGCTGCGCTTCATCCATTTGCGGCCGCAGGGCGCCAGTCACAAGGGCATCTGGACCGGACGGCTGCGCAAGGGTTTCGGCCAGTACTTCATGGGAACGTCGCCGCTGTATCAGCTCGCGGTGGCGGTCTATCACCTGCCGGCCTATCCCGCCCTGATCGGCAGCACCGCGATGCTGTGGGGCTATTTCCGGAGCTGGCTGACGGGCCTGCCGCGCTACGACGATCTCGAATTCCGCCGCTTCCTCCGCGCCTATCAGCATGCCTGCCTGCGCCTGGGCAAGCGCGCCGCCACGGCCCGGATCAACGCGGAGCGGGCCCAACTCTGGCGCGCCAGCCACGCCGCGGCCGACACGCGATGACGCTCGGCGGCCGATCGCCGCGGCATTGACACGACGACGACGAAGCTACGTGTTTCTCCGACCCCGTCTGGACAACATGGCCAAGATTCTCGAGCTCAGCCGCTTTCGTGCCGCTTCCGCCGTGCCGCCGATAACGGCGCCTGGCGGCGAGGCGACCGCGCCGGCAGCGTCCCGCAGCACGAACGCCCATGGCAGCGCATCCCCGCTCATTCCATCACTCGACGGCATCCGCGCGCTGTCGGTGCTGATCGTGGTCCTGGGCCATTCCGGGCTTCAGGCCATGGTCCCCGGCGGCTTCGGCGTCACCATCTTCTTCTTCCTGAGCGGCTTCCTGATCTCCACGCTGATGCTGGCCGAGCATCAGCGCACCGGCGCGCTCGACGTTCCCAGCTTCTATGCGCGGCGCGTGTTCCGGCTGATGCCGCCTCTGCTGCTGTCGTTGGCGATCGCCTACGGCCTCACCGCCGCCGGCCTGCTGGACGGCGGAATGACCGTCAAGGGCCTGGCGGCCCAGGTGCTGTATTTCGCCAACTATTACGGTCTGTTCTTCGATCCCGGCAACACGGTGCCCGACGGCACCGGCATTCTCTGGTCGCTCGCGGTCGAGGAGCACTTCTACATCGTCTATCCCCTGCTGATGACGCTGCTGCTCGGATCGGCGCTGCGGCCGCGCACCATCGGCGCGCTGCTCGGGCTCGTCTGCCTCGGCGTCCTCGCCTGGCGCATCCATCTCGTGCATGCCCCTGGGTTCTTCTCCGACCGCACCTATTACGCCTCGGACACCCGCATCGACTCGATCGCCTATGGCTGCATTCTGGCGCTGGTCATGAACCCGGTGCGGCAGCGCTCTGCCTCGGGGCGGATGTCGGCGGCGCAATGGGCGCTGCTGGCCGTCGCCGCGGCGGCGCTGCTGGCTTCGCTGGTCTACCGTGATGCGGTGTTCCGGGAGACCGCCCGCTACAGCCTTCAGGGGCTGGCGCTGATGCCGTTGTTCTACTTCGCAGTCCGCTTCGCCGACGCGCCGCTGTTTCGTCATCTCAACCGCTCCTGGGTGATGACGCTCGGCACCTATTCCTATGCGATCTATCTGATCCACAACGTCGTGATCCGGACGATCGACAGGAACCTGCCCGCGATCGCTGCCAAGCCCTACCTCCTGTTTCCGCTCGCGCTCCTGATCTCCGTCATCTACGCGGCGGCGATCGAGCGCTTCATCGAGCCGTATTTCAGACAGCTCCGGCGCAAGTTCAGGCCGGCGCCTGCTGCGAGAGCAGCGCAGGACGCGTCCGGCGCAGACTGGCGGCTCGGCAACCGTCTCGCCGAGAGTCCGACGCCGCGCGCATCCTGAGCGCATCGGCACCCCTTCACCGCTCCATCGCCTGCTGCACAAATGCGTCAAATTGTGCAGTTTAAATAATTAGTCCCGCATTTAATACTGCGACCCCGACCAATGAATACTTTCGGGGACGGGTGGATGCGGATCGCGAGCGCAGTTGCACGACGAATTCGACGACATACGCTCGGTCCCCTGCCGGACGATCCGGCACTGCGACCGTTGAGGTCCCCGCTCCAGATCAATCTCTCGGGCAAGGTCGCGCTGGTCACGGGAGCGGCGGGAGAGCTCGGCCGCCCGATCGCCCGGACACTGGCGGCCTGTGGTGCAAAGGTCGCCATCCATTATCTGACGGCGCGCGCTGCTGCGGAGAGGCTGTGCGAGGAGCTGAACGAGCTCCAGCCGCAGCACGCCTGCACCATTTCGGGTGACGTTGCCGAGCTCGAGGATGTGCAGGCCATGCGCCGCGTCACCGAGGGTGTGCTCGGCCCTGTCGACATCGTCGTGAACAATGCGGTGACATGGTACGACGAACGCCCCGTCGTCGAGCAGACGCCCGACCAGTTCGACAAGGTGTTTCGCTCCTCGGTCCTGCAGGCCTGGGCGACCGCGCGGGTGTTTTCCGGCCCGATGATCGAGCGAAAATGGGGACGCCTGATTTCTCTCGGCACGGAGATGACGAGCCTGGCCTTGCCCAACCGCGCGCCCTACACGGCGGCCAAATGCGCCATGGACGGCATGCTGCGGTCCCTGGCGCGGGAGCTCGGACCGCATGGCATCACGGTCAATCAGGTCGCCCCGGGCTGGGTCGTCTCCGACAAGGACCGTCGTGACCGTGACGAGGTGCAGCCGCTCTACGAGCGGTCCGTGCCGCTCGGACGGCGCGGCTACGATCAGGACGTCGCCAACATGATCGCGTTTCTGGCCTCGGACCTCGCCGGTTTCGTGACCGGCGTTCGCGTGCCGGTGTGCGGCGGAGTCGTCATGCCGGAGGCCTGAGCACGCGCGCCTCGATGCGGCCGATTCTCGTGATGTCGATCGCGCGTCAGCGGAAGACGCGGTGACGGTGGCACCAGCGCACGAACACGTAGATCGACCATATGCGCGACCAATAGATCCCCGGCGCCCCATTGAGGAAGGCGCGCCAGAGGCGCTCCACGGCCGTGGGGTCCAGCCCCACCGGCGCAACGGCCTGCGGGTCCCGCAGGGTCCGGTCCATTGCATCCTGCAGGCCGCGCCGAATCCAGCGATCGAGCGGCAGCACGAAGCCGCTCTTCGGCCGGTCGAACAGCGACGGATCGAGGCCACGCAGGCCGATCCGCCTGAGCATCGCCTTGCTTCGCAGCGGCGCGTAGCGCGTCGCATCGGGCAGCCGGTCGACGCTTTCGAACAGCACCTGATCGACCAGCGGCACCCGCTGCTCCAGCGAGGCCGCCATGCTCGCCACGTCATTGTCGCGCAGCAGGCGCTCGCCGAGAAACAGGCGCTGCTCCATGACGCTGATCGCCGACAGCGGAGTGCGCGCGCGCGTCTCCGCGGTGATCTTCGCTCTCATCGCGGCCGGCAGCCCATCTGTCAGCGTATCGACGAGATCAGGCGCGAGCAGCTCGCGCTGAAAACCGGGCAGGAACAGCGCATAGGCCATCTGGTAGAGCGCCAGAAGATCGTCGCCGCGTCGAATCATCTCCGGGAGCTTGGCCCAGCGTGTCTGCGGCGCCACCGTGCCGCGCGACGGCGACAGCATCTGCGCGGCCAGCTTCGCCGCAGCGGCTTTGACGCCGGCCGGCACCCAGGCCGTGCGCTCCGACCATCGCTGCAGGATCGGCAGGTCGCGAAACGACGTATAGCCGCCGAACAGCTCGTCGCCGCCGGTCCCCGACAGTGCCACCGTGAAGCCTGCGCCGCGGATGGCGTGCGACATGAAGTATGAGTTCAGGCCGTCGAAGGTCGGCTGGTCCAGGCTGTCGAGCGCGGCATCGAGGTTGTCGACGAAGTGCTGCTCCGTCAGCACCACCTCGTGATGCTCGGTGCCGATGGCGGCGGCGATCTGGCGCGCGATCGGCCCCTCGTTCAGCTCCTGCTCCTCGAAAGCAAGCGTGAAGGTGTGGATCGGACCCGTGGCCGCGCGCTGCGCCAGATTGGCCATGACCGAGGAATCGATGCCGCCCGAGAGAAACACTGCGAGCGGCACGTCGCTGGCGAGATGCAGCCTCAGCCCCTCCTCGAGGATCTCGGCAAGATGATCCTCGTCCATCGTCGGGTCCGGAGCCCGCTCCGGGATCGACCAGAAATCCTCATCGCGGATGATGTTGCCGACGCCGTCGAACGTGGTGAGATGGCCTGGAGGCAGCAGTTCGACGCCCTTCACCGCCGTGCCGGGACCGACCACGAAGCCGTTCCAGACGCCGCTGGCGACGGCCTGTGGATCGAGCTGGGCCCTGCCCAGAAGGCCGGATGCCAGGAGAGCACGCAGCTCGGATGCGAAGGCCACCGACCAGCCCGCGTCGGGTTTCGACGCGCGGGCGACGTACAGCGGCTTGATACCGAGGGGATCGCGCGCCAGCAGCAGCCGGCGCTCCTTCGGATCCCAGCAGGCGAACGCGAACATGCCGCGCAACCACGCCACCGCCTCCGGCCCATGCAGGCCGAGCGCGCGCAGCATCACCGCCGTATCGCCGGTCGAGCTGAACTGCTGGCCGCCGGCGACCAGCCGCTGCCGCAGGTCGGCAAAATTGTAGATCTCGCCGTTGAAGACGATGACATGCCCGGTGACCGGATCGGTCATCGGCTGCACACCGGCGGGCGACAGATCGAGGATCGCGAGCCGGCGGTGCGCCAGCAGCGCGCCCCAGCCACGCTCGTCCGCGGGCGAGGTCCAGACTCCCCCGGCATCCGGACCGCGATGGAGCATGGCATCGTTCATCCGCCGCAGCGCGGCGCGGTTGTCGTCGTCAACCCGTCCGATGATCCCAGCGATGCCACACATCAGAACATTCCGTTTGAGACGCGCGACGTCAAAATGACCGACGACACGGAACGGCCTCGCGCGCGAGATCGCGAGCGACCAGACCTCGGGCATCGCAGGACGATCTCGGCCCTCAAATGGAAGCAGCCGTTCCGGACGACCAGGACGCCGGCGCTGGCGCCGAAGCCGGCAGCGGACCGTAGGTCCGCGCCAGGCATTGTTCGTAGTCGAGCGGCGGCGTCCAGCCAAGCGTCTCCCTCAGCTTGCGGTTGTCGAAGCGCAGCGGCTTGAGCATCGCGTCAAACTTCTTGGGCGTCAGGATCGCCGGCACTTTGGTCGCCCGCCTGAACACGGTCGCAAACGCCAGCCGTACGATGCTGCTGGCGAGCCAATGCGGGATGGGCAACCGGAGGCCGCGCTCGCCGGTGCCGCGCATGTAGTCCGACAGATAAGTCCAGACCCGCTCGCCGGGACCGTCGACGATGTTCAGCGTCTGGCCGATCGCCCGCGAATCCGTCGCCGCCAGCGCGAAGACGTCGGCGCAGTTCTCGACATGGGTCATGGGGATGCGGGTCAGCGGCCCGATGACGACGTGGTGGCGTCCGATCTGCTGGCCGAGCGCGGCGAGATAGCCGTGGCCGCGTCCCCAGATGAAGCCGGGACGCAGCACGGTGAGATCCCAGCCGTTCTTCTCGACGTAGCGGCGCGTCACCCGCTCCTGCCACCATTTGGCGACGGTGTAGCCGCCACGGGTGTAGACGTCGGGCGTCTGCTGCAGCGGCGCGCTTTCGTCGAGGACGTCGCGGGTCGCAGTGTAGTCGTAGACCGAGAAGCTGCTGCACAGCACGAGCCTGCGACAGGCGCTGCCTGCCATCGCCTCGAGCAGCCGCTCGGTGCCGCCTACCGTGCCGGCGAATTGCGCGTCCTCGCCGCCGGCGACCACGGCCGCCAGATGGATCAGCACATCCACATTCTCGAACGCGCGAGCAAGGTCGCGCGAGGTGCGCAGGTCGGCCCTGACGATGTCGACCGACGACGGCCAGCCAAGGGCGTCAACGCGCGTCGCCGGACGCACCATGGCGCGAACCTCGATGCCGCGGGCCAGCAGCGCATCGACGACATGCCGGCCGAGAAACCCGTTGGCGCCAGTGACCAGGGCTTTCATATCGCCAGCTTCCTCATGTCCGCCTGCTCCGTCGGCTTCATCGCTTCGACCATCCGATTGACGGCCAGGACGTCCTCGATCGTGATCGGCAAGGCCGTTCCCGAGCCGAGCGCCTGATAGGTGCGCGCCAGGCACTCCCACAGCCCCTCATAGGCGCCTGGGCCCTTGAACTTGCGCAGCAAGGTCGAAAGCGCCGCGCGGCGGATGTCGCGGCCCTCCTCCAGTCCGCTGAAGAACGGGCGCAGCGGCTTCGGCACGTTGCGCGGGCCATCGAAGGTCAACCGCGTTTCGAACAGATTGGCGGTCGCCTGCATCCGCTCGCCATAGACCCGCAGCCAGAACGCATCGGGCCGCGCGCTCGCGCTGAAGCCGAGCGTCGCCGTGCCGCGCTCGGCCTCGACCACACAGCGAAACTCGTCGAACGGCAGCGGCGAGGCCTTGCGCTTGCTCCAGACCGTCTCCGCCTTGCGGTGTGGGCCGACGAAGGCATGCGACAGCGAGGCGAGATGCGGCAGGAAGTCGGCGATCGCACCACCCGCCAATTTGAGCGCCGGATGCGGCGAATTCGGATCGGCAAAGCCGTCGGGGCCGAGGATGTCGAGGCAGATCAGCACGTCGACATGGGTCACGGCACCGAACTCGCCGGTCTCGATGCGACGGAGTATCTCCTGCGGCGCCCGGTTGAAGACGTAGTTGTAGTCCTCGACGACATGGCGGCCGGTCTGCTTGGCGCGCAAGGTCAGGGTCTGCAGCTCGTCGAAGGTCGAGGTCGCGGGCTTCTCGACGATCACATGCGCGCCGGCCTCGAGCGCGTCCATCGCGAGTCGAAAATGCGAGGTCGGTGGCGTCGTCACGTGCACCACATCGGGCCGCACCGTCTGCAGCATCGTGCGATGATCGGTGAACCAGGACGGGATGGCGTAACGCTCGGCCGCGGCCTCCGCCGTTGCCGGCGACAGGTCGCAGATGCCGGCCAGTTGAACGCCCGGCAAGGTGTTGAGGCAGGCGAGATGCTGGCGGGCGATCTGCCCTGCCCCGATGAGCACGGCCTTCATCACGAACGGGTCTCCAGGATCTCGCAATAGAAGTCTTCGAGCGCCTGTGCGGCCGCGCTCCAGGCATATTTCTCGACCGCGACCTGCCGCGCCGCGCCGCCGATCCGCACCGCAAGATCGGGCTCGGCGAGCAGCCCGTTGACCGCATCTGCAAAGGCGTCGGGCTCGTCTGCGATGAGGATGTCGCGTCCGGGCATCGCCTCGATGCCCTCGGCACCCAGGCTGGTCGAGACGATCGCCTTGCCCATCGCCATGGCCTCGACGATCTTCAGCCGCGTGCCGCCACCGAGCCGCAGCGGGACGATCACCGCCGCCGCCGCGGCGAGGTGCGGCCGCAGGTCCGGCACGAAGCCGGTCAGTTCGATCCGCGGCCCGGCCAGCGCCGTCAACGCCGGCGGCGGCCGGCCGCCGATGATCTTGCAGCGCGCATCCGGGTGCCGGGCGGCGATACGAGGCCAGATGTCGTGTACGAAATGCGTGACCGCATCGATGTTGGGCACCGTCGACAGCAGGCCGAAATAGACCAGCGTACGGCCATCGGGCGCGGGATCGGTGCTGCGCGGCTGGTAGAACTCGACATCGGCGGCGTTGGGGATGACCGCAGTGCGGGCGTTCGGAATGTCGTCATGCAGACGCTTCTCGTCGTCCGCGCTGCAGAGATAGACGCCATCGGCTTTTCGATAGGCCGCGATCTCCTCGCGGCGCAGCTTGCGCCAGTTCGCACCGGCGTAGAGCCGGCGGCCCAGGCTCGCGCCGGTGGCGGCGAACTGCCGCGCCAGATCGTAGGCGATCTCATGCGAGTCGATGATCAGCCGCGGCGGCGTCGCGCCAGCCGGCGCCTGACGGAACAGGCAGTGGCCCAGATAGGGAAATTCGAGATTGACGACGTCGAACCGCGTGGTCCGCAGCACCCGATCCAGCACCCGCTGCAATTCCGGCAGGGCCACGCGCAGCCGGTCGAAGCTCCGCACCGAGACCAGCGAGCGCAGTTGCAGCAGCCGCTTCGCAAGACCGTCGCGGCCGTAAGGGTTCGGCACCAGCACCACGTCGCGGCAATAGGCCTGCATGGCCCGCCGACACTCCTCGATGTCGAAGGCGTCATCGACCATCATCACCGCCGTGAGGTCGTGGCGGCGCGCGAGCTGGGTCATCAGCCCATGCATGCGCGCCTGTGCCCCGAACCGCGGCGGGCTCGCCGGCATGTGCGAGACGCTGAGGATGCTGAGCCGCCGGCGATCGGCGAAACCGGACGCGGACCATTCGGGGTCGCGCTGCGCCGACGGCGCAGGCTCCGCCTCCATCACATCCAAGCCTGGGTGGTTGTCGCTGGTCATGACCATTTAAAACATTTAAATCACGGGATATTTTATATGTGGCATTTAACGATTGCGATAGTTAATCGCGGCACGAGGGCGGGGTTCCGGGCTCCTTTCGCTCCCTCTCAACGCTTGCCGATGAAGTCCCGGACGATCGTACCTGCGATCCTGAGCGGCTCGCGGACCCGGAACACGCCGACAACGATCGCGAGATAGAGACAGCCGCAGAAGCAGCCGGACAGGATCATGCGCACGAGCGCGGGATAGGCTCCGAGAAACGTCGCTTGCAGCCACCAGCCGGTCGCTGCGGTTGCGACGGCGCCGATGGTCTGCGCTCCGACGGCCCGGACCACGAGCTCGGCACCGATCCCGATCGGACGTCCGGCATACATCACCGACGGCAAAGCGATCAGCGAGTATCCGACCACGACGCCCCAGGCCACGCCGGCCGGCCCAAAGGGCAGCCCCACCAGCACCGCAACGACCTGCGCGACGAGCGAGATGATCCCCCAGGTCTGCCACCGGTCCGCCCGTCCGAGCGACAGATGCAGCCAGCCCTGCGAGCCCTCGACGACGTGCGAAATGCCGCGCAGCGCGATGATGCTGAGCAGCGCTCCCGCAGCCTGCCATTTCTGCCCGAGCAGGACGACGGTCAGGTCCTCCGCCGTGACGGAGAGGATCGCCGCCGCCGGCATCAGGAAGAACGCCAGGATCGACAGCGCCGCCTCGTACTTCTGCCGGAGCGCGGCCGGATTCGACTGCAGCTTGCTGAGCGCCGAGCTTCCCACCGCATGCGTCTGATTGAGCGCCGCATAGATCGAGTTGTCGTACAGGTTCATCGCATTCTGGTAGTACCCAACCTGATCGGGCCGGTAGAGCAGACCGAGCGCGATCCGGTCCACCGCCCGCGACAACGTATAGGCCACAGTGAATCCGACCACGTGGAGGCCAAAACGCACCATCGATCGCACCTCGGCGTCGAACACCGGCGCGCTGGGCCGCCAACGGCAGGCTGACCACGCGGCGACCACGACGCAGATCGATGTCACGACGGGGCGAATGACCAGCGCCCAATAGCCGTAGCCCTCGAATGCCATGGCGACGGCGGCAACCGTCCCCGCCAGCGTGCCGAACAGCTGGATCCGACCGATGCGGCCGAACTGCAGCGTGCGCCGGAGCAGCGCCATGTGCTGATTGGTCAGCCCGGACAGCACGAAGGTGATCGCGACGCAGAGCGCGATCGGCTCCAGTCGCGGATCACCGTAGACCCAGGCAATCAGCGGGCTAGATGCCGCGACGACGATCGCCACCGCAACGCCGATGCCGGTGCTGACCCAGAACAGACCGCTGACCTGGGCCGGAGTGATCCTGCTGCGCTGGGCAGTGGCATCGAGCAGGCCGAAGTCGATCAGCAGCGGCGCGAAGCTCGTCAGCACGGTGACGATGGCGACGAGCCCGAAATCCTCCGGCGCAAGCAGCCGGGCCAGAACGATGGCCGCTCCGATCTGAAGCACGGAATTGCCGTATTGGATGACGATGGAAATCAGGCCGCCGCGCAGCGCGCGGCGTCCGAGATCGCTCGACTCCCGATGTTCCTCGAAATAGGCGGCGACGGCTTCCGACATTTCCGTTCAATCGCTTTCAATCATCGTAACCAACCTTCCGATTCCCAGTCACGGGCCAAACAGATCCGTCCAGGGCCATGAAAATCCGACCATCGAAAATGCAGCCGGTATAAAATCGTTCGCGGCCGAGATCGGAGGCCGCGGGGAGCGATGACGTCTCCTTGTGGCGGAGAAAATGATTGAAACGTCACTGCGCCAACAATACCGGCTTGCGATTTAACTCCTGCTCGCGCGTGATCCCTGGACCGGCCGCCATCGCGGCCAGCCTCTTCAGCCGATCCTTGCGGGCAGCGAGGCCCGGCATCGGCTGCAGACCCGTGGCCTCCAGGATCGTCTCCCACCGATACACCCAGTCATGCCGCATCAACGTCTGGGCCATGCCGGTTCGCCGCATCCGGTCCTGGCGGACCGGATCGTCGTCCAGCTCCCTGATGACCCGGTCGATGTCGGGCGATGTATGCGGCACGTCGATCATCACCTCGGGCCAATCGAACAGCCGCGGAAACAGCTCGTTGTCGGGACGCTCGCCGAGCATGATGGCTCCCGCCGCCGCGCCCTCGAAATACCGATAGCCGAACTCGACCTGCCGCCCGGTCTCCTGCGGCTCGTCGAACTTGCCGGGATTGACCAGAAAATACCTGCTCCTCTTGGCGAGGTTTGCCATCTGCGTCCGGTGCTCCCGGAGATCGATGGCCTGGCTGCCGCCGATCGTGTCGTGGAGATAGAACAGGCCGCTGTCCCGCGCCATCGCGAGCAGTGATTGGTGCGTGACACGGGAGCGGCGCCCCATGCTGAAGACGTCGATGACCCTTGCGGGCGGATCGGGATAGGGACAAAACCGGATCGCATCGATGGCGAGCGGAAGATGCACGCATGCCTTGCCGATCTCCTCGCTGAGCGGCTTCACAGTACTGATCTGGAACGGCATCACGACGTCGAACTTGGCGAGGATCTTCAGGAAATGCCGGTGCTTGGCGATCTCCTTCACCCAGAGCTCGTCCAGCAGACACACCGAGGTCCTGCACGCGCCTCTCAGATCCTCGATCGCATTGAACATGATCAGGTCCTGCGGGAATCCGCAGATCGCGAACAGAACGTCGTATTGCTGTTGCGGCTCGATCCGCGCCAGCCCGGGATTCAACAGCACGGGCGCGTGGTAGCCCAGCCGGGTGGCGAAGCTCGCCCGTCGGCTCGACGGGTCGAGCACGGGTGCAAACATCTCGGCTGAATCGACCTCGCAGATGATGTCCTCGAACTCGACGTGAGGACCGCGATTGAGGGCTTTGCCGAAGATGTTTCGGAGTGAGAAGACGGCGATGCGGGGCTTGGCCGGCTGCGAACTCATGACGCCTCGCTCTGGTGTTGTTGGATCACTTGCACGGTGCTGTGCGGAGAAGGCGGCGACGTCACGACGATGAAACCGGCGTTTGGATGAGACCCGCGTCCAGCGCGATCCGTGCGGCGGCATCGATGCGCGCGAACGGAACGTCGGCCCGGACCGCCATGTCGAGCAGGCTATGCTTGCCATCCGCAAGGTTGAGGACCCACAGGAGGTCCATCTGCGTCGCACCGCCTGCCTCGCGCTGGCCGGCAATCGCGCGATACAGGCCGCGCCGTCCCAGTTGCGGCTCCCCTCGCCCATCGACGCGCTCATAGATGCAGTCGCGATCGAGCAGATCCAGCACCTCCTCGATGACCGCGTAGGATTGGTCGAGACAGTCCGGCTTGACGAAATTCAGATTGTCGGCCGAGGTGTGATATTCGGGGAACGTGCCGTGCACGCCGCGCATCAGGCACCCGACCGGCAGATCGAATCCCGGTGAGCAGAACTGCCGCTCGTCATATCCATAGGGGCTGAATGGCAGAATCTCATGCGGATGGCCGGCGTGCTTCAGGACATGGGCGACGGCGCGATCGATGCTCGCTCCGCTCCGGCTCTGCTTGTAGTGAAATCCACTGGGATCGCCGAGACAGGTGAGGACGAGGCCGTGTTCGACATGGCCGAGATTCCGCTCGTTGCGGTCGAGCCATGCGAGCGCGCCGATCGTTGCCGGCAGGAACAGAAATCGGTACCCGAGCCGGTGTGTCCGCTGCGCCTGCCGCATCGCCAGCGCCGTCATGACGGCAATCCCTGAGAGATTGTCGTTGGCGAGACTCGGGTGACAGATGTGACAGGTGATCAGGACTTCCTTGTCCGTCCGTCCAGGGACGAAGAATTCGCCATAGGTCAACGATCCCTGCGAGAGCTCGCTGTCGATCTCGACGCGGTAGCTGTCCTCCGTCATTTCCCGCCACAGACGGTCCGGCAGGCAGAAGCCCCAATCGTCGGCATAGTAGCCGGTCCGGTATGGAATGAGATCAGGCTGATCCGGCAAGCTATGGACGTGCTTGGCAAGCTCGGCACGGCTGAGCACCGCCTGGACCGGCTTGCTGTAGCCCATCACGTGCAGATTGTTGTCGGCGAAGTCGACGAGAACGCGGCCCGACAGGGTCGAGATCGTCGCGCGACGAATGTTCCACTCCGCCGGCACATGCCAGTCCAGGACGGGCGTCCCGGAGGGTACCTCGTGAATCGTAAGACCCACATGACGCGCGACAATGCCGAGCGTCTGCCGGACACCCGCCCCGGTGAGGCTGCGATTGATCGGAAACAGCTCAGCGACCAGATCGTGGAGATCGATCGCCGGCATTCTCGGACCAGCCGTGGATTTGAGGATGTCCAACATGGCGCGTCGACCCTACACCATCATTCAGGCCGACGCCTGGGCGGCATCGGCTGCGAGATCGCCGGTCGGCAGCGGCACGATCGTCGGCTGGTAGACCAGATACTCCGCGGGAGCTTCCACCTGATCGTATGGCGCGACGACCTCCTCAGGCAGCCGCGCAAGATCGGTCACCCGCAGGAAGTCGCGCAGGCTCGTGCCTGTCGACTCCGAATCGACGTTGATGGCGCCGCGCCGGCCGCTGACGTCGGCAAAATGCACGGTGCGGAAATCGATGCTGAACCGCGTCACGCCCGAGGTGTTCGGCACCGACGAATGCAGATGCGCTCCGGAGAAGATCGTGACGCCGCCGCTCGGCGCGACCACCCGGATCTGTGGATCCAGTGCAATCTCCTGCTCCGGCTTCGGCTGCACCCGTGTATCAGTCTTGATGTGCCGCGCCGCCGATGCGCGTGAGGTCCGGTTCCACTCGTAATAGTTATAGTTTCTGGAGCCGTTCTTGATCGCCTCGTCGAAATAGCGCGGGTGGAATGCAAGGCCGTTGTCCGGCGCAATGTCATACACCGGCAGCCACCAATTGAGCTGGCACGGCGGCGCCGAGTACCAGGTGTCGCGATGAGGGTGGAATGCGAATGCGATCCCGGTGGTGAGATAGTCGTCGCTCGTTGCCGACCGCAGCCGCGGCACGTCGAAATAGGTCAGCTCGGGATCGCAGCCAAGCTCGCGGAGCGCTCCCTGCACCAGCTCCTTCGACCGGGCGTGATGAATGAAGAATGGCTTCAGCCTGACGAGAATCTCGACGTAGCGCTCGACAGGAAGCTCGAATTGCGCCGTCCGCGGATCGTAAGGATGAAACGCCTCCTCGATCAGCTCCCTGGCGAACGCCACCAGCGCATCGAGCGAAGGCGTCGGCGAGTACAGGAACAGCGCACCCTCGTACAGTTTCTGGCGCCGCTCGTCATCGGGCATGATGGCATCAACGAAAATGTTCGTCATTCCGTGATCCTCCTCGACAGAGGCGATCGGGCCGCTCCGGAGCCGCCAGATTCCTCCCCCAAGACACCTCGCTGCCGCCGTGCTGCTTCACCACAGCCCCCGTTCGGCAAGCGAGGGCCAGGCAGCATCCTTGGCCGACAACACCGTCACCGGCTGCGGCCATCGGATGCCGATCATCGGATCGTCGTGCCGGAAACCGTCCGAGAGCTCCTCGACATAATCCTCGCCCATCAGATACTCGACCGTCACGTCGTCGGTCAGCGTCTGGAATCCATGGGCAAAGCCCGCGGGGACGTAGAGCATCCGCGCCGTCGAGGGACCGAGCTCACAGGCATAGACCTCGCCGCGCGTCGCAGACTCCGGCCTGATGTCGACGATGACGTCGTGGATCAAGCCGGCGCTGCAGCGGACGATCTTGGCGTCAGGCTTCGGCGCACGCTGGAAATGCATTCCGCGGACGGTGCCGCGGCGTCGGGTCACCGAGCTGTTGCCCTGCACCGGGACAAACGCGATGCCCTGCTCCGCAAAGGTCTTCGCGCACCAGGTTCGCGTGAAGCTGCCGCGCTCGTCGGAGCGAACGGTCAGCTCGATCAGCCGCGCATCCGAACGTCCCAGCTGGACAAACCTCATGGCTCAAAACTCTTCGCGCAATCGTGCGGCAATGCCTTGCTCTACTCCTCGATGGTGGCCTTGGGGACCGGCACGATGAAGCGGCCGCCCCAATCGCGAATGGCCGCCATCTGCGCCTTGATCTCGCTCTTGATGTTCCACGGCAGGATCAGGACGTAGTCGGGCCTGGCTTCGAAGATCGCCTCCGGCGGCAGGATCGGAATGCGCACGCCCGGCATGTAGCGGCCCTGCTTGGACGGGGCGCGATCGACCGTGAAGTCGAGAAAATCGGTGCGGATCCCGCAATAATTGAGCAGCGTCACGCCCTTCGCCGGGGCTCCGTAACCGACGATCTTCTTGTTGTCGCGCTTCAGCGCCGTCAGCAGCTCGAGCAGCGCCCGCTTCGTCTCTTTGACCTGCTCGTTCCAGGCCATGTAGATCGCGTCGTCATGCAGCCCATAGGCCCGCTCTCGTGCCAGAACATCGGCGACGTTCGGGCTCTCCGCATGAGCGGCGCCCGCGTGGCAGACGAAGAACCGGATCGAGCCGCCATGCGTTTCCGGGAGCTCGACGTCGAACACCCGCAAGCCCGCTTGGGCGAAGATGCGCAGGCCCGCGATCAGCGACAGATAGGAGAAATGCTCGTGATAGATGGTGTCGAACTGATGCCGCTGCATCAAGGTCAGCAGGTGCTGAACCTCGAAGGTCGCGACGCCCTCGGGGGCCAGCAGGATTTTGACGCCGCCGACGAAGTCGTTGATGTCGGGAACGTGCGCGAGCACGTTGTTGGCCGTGAGGAGATCGGCCGACCAGCCCTCCTCCCGGAGGCGGGCCGCATAGTCGCGGCCGAAGAACTCGACCCGGGTCTCGATGCCCTTGGCGCGCGCGGCCAGCGCAACGCTTTCGCAGGGTTCGACGCCGAGGCAGTCGATCCCCTTCTGGAGGGAGTATTGCAGCAGATACCCGTCATTTGACGCGATCTCGACATGCCGCGAGGCCGGACCGAGCTTGAAGCGATCGGCCATGGCTTCGACGTAGCACCGCGCGTGCTCGAGCCACGAGGTGGAGTGCGAGGAGAAATAGGCATAGTCGGCGCGGAAGATCTCGGACGCGGCCAGGAGGTCGCGTGTCTGCGCCAGACGGCACTCGCGGCAGACGAAGGTCTCCAGCGGATAGAACGGCTCCGCGCGCATGTAGTTGGCCGGATCGATGTAGTCGTTCGCAACCGGCGAGGCGCCGAGGTCGATCAGCTTGAGGGTCAGGTCGTCGCCGCAGTGCCGGCACTTGGGCGCGACGCCGACGGCGGTGGGAAGGGTCAGTTCCATGATGTCTCCGTCACTACTGTCTTTGCCGGCTGAGGCGAAGCGTCCGCCCCGGCGCGATCACGTCCATTGCAACCTGTCGTTGATCCTGGCCGTCTCCATGTGGTCCTGCAGGACCTTGAGACGGATCAGATCGGACGAGCGAAACTCGGCATCCTTGAACTGCATTCTCTTGAGACCATCGACCAGGTTCTGGATCGACTGGTCCAGGGTGACCTGCGGCTGATGATCGGGGGCGAGGGAGCGGTACAGGCCGAAATCGACCTTGTAGGAGCGGCTGTCCACCGGCGCGGAGGTGTTGATCGACACGCTGGTCCCCGGCACGCGCGCAGCCACCGCGTTGGCGAGATCCTTGACCTGGTAGTTGCGGTCGTCCGAGCCGGCATTGACGGTGAGGAAACGGCCGCCCGTCGCCGCCGGCCTGTCGATGGCCCAGTCGATCGCCCGCGCCATGTCGGCGACGTCGATCAGAGGACGCCACGGGGTGCCGTCGGAGAGCACGCTGATCTGGCGACGGGTGAGCGCGCAGGCCACGAAATCGTTGAGGACGAGGTCGAGCCGCAGCCGATCCGACATGCCGCAGGCCGTCGCAAAGCGCAGACAGGTGATGGTCATGCCGGTGTCGATCGCGGCGAGCTCCTGCTCCGATCCGATCTTCGACTTGGCGTAGGCCGTGATGGGATTGAGCGGATCGCTCTCCTTGCGCGGCGGTCCGTCGGCGATGCCGTAGACGCTGCAGCTCGACGCGAACACGAAATTCTTCACGCCGGCCGCCGCAGCCCTCCTGGCGAGCGATACGGTGGCATTCTGGTTGACGTCGAGCGTCACATCCTGGAAGCGATTGCCCATCGGATCGTTGGAGATCGCCGCCAACTGGACCACGGCGTCATAACCGCGGAGGTCGAGCGACATGTCGCGGACGTCGCCATGGATCTGCTCGTCGAGACATCGCTCCGGAACAACCGGCGCTCCGGTCAGGCAGTGCGCGAAATAGGCGTTGTCGAAGCCGTGCAGCGTCGCATCCGGGCGCTGCGCCCGCAGATGCCGCGCGACGACCGGACCCACATAGCCCATGTTTCCGGTGATCAGTACCTTCAAAATCGCACCCTCTATGCCACAAGCCAAAACAAGAATTTAAATCATCCTGCAGTGGATTATAATTTAATATTCTAGCCAGCGTCCAGTGAATCCGTCGGCAAGCGACGCCGCCCGCCGATTTCTCCGGCACGGCGCACAAAACTCCGGGAAAACCCGTGTATTTACCCCGACCCGCCTGATGTTGCGATCATCCGGCCGGCGCGGCATCAGGCACCCTCTTGATTTAATTAATTCGCTCAATTAAATAATGCCGCAAAAGGAACAAATGTTGATCGCAGACCTCGGCAGCTTTAATTCGATCCCTGCAAATGAGGCATCCCGCGCGGGATGCCCCGCCCGCCTCGATGACGCATTGATTGAAGCATTGAAAGACAGAGCATGACACTATCCGCTGGCGACTGGGTCGAAGTGCGCAGCAAGGAAGAGATCCTGGCGACGCTCGATGCCAACGGGCGCCTCGAAGGGTTGCCGTTCATGCCGCAGATGTTCAAATGGTGCGGCCAGCGCTTCCAGGTCTACAAGCGCGCCCACAAGACCTGCGACACGGTCACCGGATACAACACCGGAGAGTGGCTCGGACGGCGCCTCCCCAACGCGGTGCATCTCGAGCATCGCTGCGACGGCGAGGCCTATGGCGGCTGCCAGGCGGCCTGCCTGATCTTCTGGAAGGAGGCGTGGCTCACCCCGGTCGATCCGGCCAAACCAGCGTCGGCCGGCCCGGATCGCGCGGCTCCCCTTCCGCCGCCCGGCGGCTGCACGGTGCGCGCGGTGTGGGATGCGACCAAGTCGCCGGACCAGCAGCCGGGAAAGGGCCCGCGCTACGCCTGCCAGGCGACCGAGCTGCCGACCTACACCCAGCCGCTCAAATGGTGGGACGCCCGGCAATACGCCGAGGACATCGCGTCCGGCAATGTCTCGCTCGCGAAGATGTTCCGGGGCTTCCTCTACTTCGCCTATGTCGGCGCCACCATGGCGCGTCGTCCCCGGCTCGGCCGGCCCGCGCGCTGGATCTACGACCGCGTCCAGTCGCTGTGGGGCGGCGTACCGTTTCCGCGCAAGCGCGGCGATCTCCTGACGGACAAGGACGCGCCGATCGCCGATCTCGGGCTGCAGCCCGGTGATCTTGTCCGCGTGCGACCGCACCAGGACATCCTGGCCACCATCGACAAACAGACCAACAACCGCGGCATGGGCTTCGACGCCGAGATGGTGCCCTATTGCGGCAAGGTGTTCCGGGTGCGAACGCGGGTCGAGAAGTTCATCGACGAACGCACCGGCTACATCCGGCGGATGAAGACGCCGGCCGTCATCCTCGACGGCGTCTATTGCCAGTCGCGCTACAGCGAGAACCGGTTGTTCTGCCCACGCGGCATCTATGCGTGGTGGCGCGAGGTCTGGCTGGAGAAGGTGCCGGCCACCGCAATCGAGCGCCCGCCGGCAGAGGAGATCGTCGAACTTCCCCGACGGGCGGCCGGCTGACCGCCGGGCGCAGCGACGCATCGCGGCCGAGCGCCGATCATCTCCTCGCCGATCGGATATCGATGCGCCCTTCGCGGCGAGCGCCTTCGGCCGCCGTTCACCCCAGTGACAGCTTGCGCGCGACGAATGCCTCGGCATAGCGCTCGGCGGCGCGGCATTCCATGCCCCGCAGTCGCGCCAGTCCCATGAACGTTTCCGGGTCGAACCATTGCTTGGAGCGCTGGCTGCCGAAATGCGCCATCAGCAGCGCGACCTTCCGCTTCATGATCCGCTCGGAGACGGGCATGTAGACATTGGGCCGTCCGAGATCGCCATCCCATTTCGGAATCTCGTACTCCAGGACGAGATGATCGCGGAACGTGTTCCAGACCAGGCGGTTGACCTGCCGATGGTCCTGATGGGCGTCGTCGCGGCGGTGGGCGAGGATGACGTCGGGATTGATGCGGCCCTTGAGCTGCTCGAACCAGGCCTTGATCTCCTCGCCCTGCTCGGGGAAGAAGCCGTCGCGGAACTGCATGATCTCGAGATTGCGGCCGGCGGCCTCGGCGAGGAAATCGTCGGCAGACGCCCGCGCCTCGACGCCGCGCTCGCCATTGCCGCTGAGCACGCACCAATGAACATCCAGGCGGATGCCCTGGTCGAGCCAGGACAGCAGCGTGCCTCCGGCGCCGATCTCGATGTCGTCGGAATGCGCACCGAGGCACAGGACCGACAGCCGGTCGCCGCGACCGGCGAGCTGCAGCGCCCTCATCCGTTCACCACAGCCGGAAGGCTGGAGCCGAGATGCCAAGGCGTGTCGCCGCGCTCGATCATCTCCTCGAGCACCTGGCGGTCGCGGAGCGTGTCCATGGCCCGCCAGAACCCTTCGTAGCGGTAGGCCATCAGCTCGCCGCGGTCGATCAGCCGCTTGAACGGCTGCACGACCAGCTCATCCCCCTCCTCGATATAGTCGAAGATCTCCTTGCGGAAGATGAAGTAGCCGCCGTTGATCCAGATGTTGGAATCATTGCTCGCCGCCATGCGGCCCACGGTGCCGTCGGCGTCGAATTCGGCGAGGTGGAAGCTGATCGGCGGATGGATGGCGATGAAGCAGCCGATCTTCCCGCTGCGCTTGAAACGATCGATCATCTCCGGCAGCGGCGCGTCCGTCAGGCCGTCGCTGTAGTTGGCGAGAAAGATCTCCTCGCCCTCGACCATGTGCCGGACGGCCCGCAGTCGCTGGCCGATGTTGCGCCAGATGCCGGTGTCCACCAGCGAGACCCGCCAATCCGGTGGGCGATCGCCCAGCAGCTCGACCTTCCTGCCGAACTGCGAGATCGTACAGTCGGTGGTGGACGCCTGATTGTAGTTCAGGAAATACTCCTTCACCACATTGGCCTTGTAGCCCAGGCACAGAACGAAATCCCGGTGCCCGTACTGGCTGTAATACTGCATGACATGCCAGAGGATCGGCTGATGGCCGATCGGGATCATCGGCTTCGGAATGCTGTCGGAATATTCCCGGATCCGCGTCCCGAGTCCTCCACAGAACAATACGACCTTCATGGCGCGACGTCCTTCGGGTTCTCGATCGTTGAAATGAGCATCATTATCTTCCAATCTCGCCGGCCGGCCTCGGAGACGGCTCGCCGTGCCCTCGTTTCGCCCTCCCGACTGCGCGAGGAAAACCTCCCCTGCATTCGGTCTGCTGCGGACGTCACCCGCGTCGCGGGCGCCCGGCTCCGGATTAATAATCCAATTATATTTATTTTTAAATGCCGTTCTTGGCGTCCGGCATTGAAATATCCGCCGCACGAACATTAATCCGCCACACCGGCATTTGCCGGGACCGCCTGGAGGGCGCGCGCTCGGCATCGTTTCCGCGCTTCAAGAACCGCCATTCCGGTGTCATCGGCCTCGTCGCGGTATCGGGAGATGATCCGCGGTATCGGGAGATAATCCGGCAGCGCGAATAAATCCCAATGGCAATTTTTAACTGTTTAAATTAAATACCAAAACATATAATGACGGCTAACCGCTATTTAACCGAGTTTCGAACACCGACATCCCATGCATTACGTGGATCAGCCCGAGACTCTCGACCGAAACGGAATGCCGACCGTCCTCGTGGAACGGCAATTCCAAGGGCGCAAATGGCCCGTCCACTACGACTCGGTGGAGCCCTTCGCGATCGTGGCGGACATCGCAACGATCACCATGTCGAGCGTCCTGTCCGGGTTTCTGTATCACCTGCAGGATGCGGCGGGCGCCAACGACGTCAGTAAATCGCTCGGCCTGGCGATCCTCGTGTCGGCACTGTTCGTCTCGCTGATGAAGATCCGCGGGATGTACCGGCCGGCCGAGCTGCTGATCCTGCCGCGCCAGATCCGCGCGGCCTGCCTGACCTGGGTCACGGCGTTCCTCGTGTTGGCCGGCGCGCTGTTCGCGCTCAAGATCGGGAGCGAATTCTCACGCGGCAGCAGCATCGTATTCGCGATGCTCGGGCTCGCGGCGCTGATCCTGCATCGCCGGACCACCGCCTATCTGCTGGCAAAGGGGCTGGCGGAGAGACGGTTTTCGGGCCGCAACATCGTTCTGATCACCGATGAAGCCAGCAAGGACAACCCCGGACTGACCCAGGTGCTCACCGACACCGGCTTTCGCGTCCAGCGACACTTCCTGCTTCCCGAGCCCGACGCGGATCCGGATCAGCGACAGCGGATCGTCTCCAGCGTGATCGACTATGTGCGCGGCTCCGACATCGAAGAGATCGTCGTCGGCGCCAATCCCGAACCCTTGTCCGACCTGCGCACGCTCGGCGCCGAGCTGAGAGTCCTGCCGTTTCCAGTGAGTTTCGTGCCGCTCGGAACGGCGTCGGACCTCTTCAAGCGGCCGTGCCGCGAGCTCGGCAATGCGGTCTGCATCGAGCTGCAGCGCGGCCTGCTGAGCCCGCTCGAACACGCCACCAAGCGGCTCATGGATGTCATGCTGGCGGGCATCGCGCTGGCATTGATGTCGCCGCTGCTGCTGCTGGTGGCGATCGCCATCAAGCTCGACTCGGCCGGGCCAGTGCTGTTCCGGCAGCAGCGCTGTGGATTCAACGGCCGATCTTTTCAGATCTACAAGTTTCGCACGATGTCCGTTCTCGAGGACGGGCCTTCGATCGTCCAGGCCCAGATCGGCGACAGCCGGTTCACCCGGCTCGGGACCTGGCTGCGCCGGACCAGCATCGATGAGCTGCCGCAGCTGCTCAACGTCCTGGACGGCAGCATGTCCCTGGTCGGTCCCCGCCCCCACGCATTGGCGCACGACAACGAATTCGACAAGCTCGTGCGCAACTACGCGTTCCGTCGCCGCGTCAAGCCCGGACTGACCGGCTGGGCGCAGGTGCATGGCTGCCGCGGCCCGACGCCCACGCGTGCGTCGATCGAACAGCGCGTCGAATTCGATCTCTGGTACATCGACAATTGGAGCCTGTCGCTCGACATCGCGATCCTGCTGAGGACGCCGATCGAGCTGATCCGCGGCAACAATGCCTATTAGGCGCATTCGCAACGGATGATGATCGCGAGCCCATCGGCGGAGCCGTGCGGGCAGATCGGACCGATTTCAGGGTTTTGGCCGGCGGATCGCAACATGGGCGTCAGACCGCTCACATGTCGCTCCCCAATGCAGACAGTGCGAATCAGGTGCCGCATCGACGCGGCACGTCGCTCAAACTCTGAACGGGCCTGACTGAAGCTACCTCGATCAGGCGCGCTGACGGCGACTTTTCGAAGCGGCAGCCCCATTGATCGCAAACTCCTCGATCCGATGCCCGGTCTTGATCGCCGCCACCAGCCAACGCGGCTGCTTGCCTCGGCCGGACCAGGTCTCGGAGGTCTGCGGATTGCGATACTTCGGCAGCACGCGGGGATATTTGCGCCGCGCCTTGCCGCTCGTGGTGTAGGACTGCCCACTCTCGCTGCCGGCACCTTCGATGGCACCGCGGCTGCGGTTGAGAACCGCCAGTCGACGTTCGAGCTCGCGCTTCTCCGACGTGATCCTCACGGCGAGGATCTGACTGATCTGCTCGTGGAGAGACCAGAGGTCATCGAAGGACATCGCCTCGAAATCGATCTTCTTGGTGGACATACAGCGACCTTTGTCTGTGATCTCTATCCTGCCGGATTAACGTCATATAATTCGGTATTTCGTTCCGCAAGTGGCTCGTGGTCGGAAAAACTGAATATTTGAGTTATACCACCCCGGCCAAGCCAAATGGTTGTAACTCAAATAAAGTGCAACCTGCAACCCCGTTTCCGAAACGATGTCGCGCCGCCTTCGAGATTGCGGCAGCATTCGTCTGCACACCGGAAGAAGTCGCCGAATCAACACGATTCTGCGACGAATTCGCAGCATATTACGGCAAGACCGCGTCAAAGTGACGTAGTTTCGATGATCGAACTTGCGCGTATTTGATAGCTGATATTCTCCCCACGCCATGGTTTTCAAAGCTGCCGCGGCGGACTTACAACCTATTCGAGCGAGCACCCTGATAACCCGGACCGAGATATTTTTGCATGCGCACAAAATGTCGCGAGCGAGTTTAATTGAGCACGCCATCGTGAATATGCCGCAAAGCCGCCGACATTGTTCCGGCGAATCAAACGCCTTCCCCAAATATTGAACCCTTCAGGAGCGTTCGCGCGAATCAGACTCGCTCACGTCGCGCCGACAGCATCCGGGGGGCGCGCGGCGTCAGACGGGCACACCATCGGCAGCGGAACTAACTGCCGCTGCGATCGGCCGTGAGGTTGAGGACGGCTGCGGACACCCGGCGGCCGATCCCGGCACCCGTTGTCCAAAGTCATCGCTCGTGGGGGCTACGTCAGAGGCCCGTGCGCCAGGTGAAGCGGCAGCATCGCATGGTTCGCCGCGATATGGTTTCCGGC
Organism: Bradyrhizobium sp. SZCCHNS30572; assembly: GCF_032484415.1. Classification (NCBI taxonomy): domain Bacteria; kingdom Pseudomonadati; phylum Pseudomonadota; class Alphaproteobacteria; order Hyphomicrobiales; family Nitrobacteraceae; genus Bradyrhizobium; species Bradyrhizobium sp. SZCCHNS30572. Next base: position 281,404 of record NZ_JAUESY010000013.1, read on the forward strand.
CCGTCTCGGAGCGCCGTCTTGCGGGACACGACGGCTGAAGAACGTCCAGATGACATCCGGCCGTCGAGCGCCACCGACAGCCGCACTGGGCGACCTGATGCGTCATCAGGGGTCAATGCCGAGCGGCTGTCGCCTCGCGCCGGCAACCGGCGCGGCCATGACGGCCGGCCGGCGCGGCGATCAAATTCCGATGCGATTATTTCTGCTGCCTGGTTCGACCCGGCACCGCCGGCCGGGGCGGAATCAAGTGCGCCGTCCCGCGGCCGTGCCGCGTGGCCATCGGGCGACGCCTGGAAGCCGTGGACTTCTTCGCGCGTTTGCCGAGGCTGCTGCTGATGGATTGGATCTCATCGAGCAAGGCATCACAAAGCTCGATCTGCGACCGCAGCGCGGATTGCTGCGAACGGCCCGACGTTGGCCGGCCGAAACGTAATTTGGCAAGGCGTATTTTATTCAGCGATTTCAGGACGGCCTTCAAAGCGCTACCGCCGCCACCCATCTCAATATCCTCAATCAACGCGGCACCAAGCTCGTCACACAAGGACGGACCCCACTCGTTGGCGAGTTTCGAGGGCTTCTTCGCCGAATGCCGCCGAACCGTCATCGCAACGATGCACGAATTCGATTTTCGGCATTAAATTAACCACTCGCGACAAGTTAATTTACCATTTGACATCAAGACATTAAATACTTCTAGCGCTCGCTGCGGTTTGCAGTAAAATGCTACCGCATTGCCAGAAAGGTATTTTTAGGTACCTTTCGTCCGGTACAATTGAAGCTTTAGTTTGTTCAGTCTACCCTTTTATGTCTCCGACCGTGCAGAATCGTCTCTACACAATTAATTTAATTCTAGATTACGTAAGAATACGGTGCGGAGCTGCCCATTTAATCGTCTGCGCGATGATCGACGCTCCCCGAACGCGGCGGGACCGGCCGAGCACCGCCCTTATCGGCCATCGCGGCCGCCATCTTGCGCCGAGATTGACCATGACTCGGCCGAGCGGAGCGTCCAGCGCCGTTCGGAGACGTCGAGGAAGGGGCCCAGGTTACCACAACATGGGCCGCGCCGGCGCCCCGCACACCAGCGCGCGGCGGTACAGCACGCCCCGGGGCGTCTCGACGGCGACGCGCCGAATGCATCCGGGATGAAGCGCGAGATTGTAATGAAACGGAGTGGCCTCGAATGCCCCGTGCAGCCGGCAGAGTCGGCTGAGATCCGGCCCGCACTCCGTCAGCGGATAGAGGCCGCGCGCCGACGCGGGATCGGATAGGCCCGTGAGGGCGATCGCGAAAGCGCCTGCGGCGATCCTGATCACGTTCGACAATTGCGTGCTCCGTTGCAAACAGCCTCAAAGGCTGGCGCAGCAGCATAGACTTGATCGGCGGCCTAGGACAACCGGCCGCCCGCATGCGGTCCCGCCGCCCGCACGGCCTTCGAATCTCGCCGATTACAGAGGCGCCTGGGCGGCGCGGGTTCGCCTCCCTCGGCTGTCCGGCTGCCTCGGCTCACCGACGCGCTGCGCGGACTGCGATGTCGTCGCGCCTGCTCGAGCGAAGCGACTCAGGCTAACCGTTGCGCAACGGCTTTGTGCTTAAAATTGCTCGGGTTCTGTTAGGTCGAATGGATCATCCCTCCACCATGGGACCCTCCGGCGGCGTCGACAGCCTTGAGTGGTAATATGGTAATGTCAGACTGTGGCCTAATTGGCACGGCCGGGCAAAAGCGGACCAACCGGAATGGCGGTGCGCTTTCGTCCGGTATGGCCGCCGGGTAGGTTGAAACAAGTGGGACGTTCTCCCTTCTTGGTGAGGGAGCAGCGTGGGGAACGTATTTTTGCTGTATTTGGGGAAGCGTTTGAAAGCCTTGATCAAGCCGCCCGGGTCGACCGGTGGCGGGGCTGCTGTGCGCAAGAGCGCAGCGGGCCCGAAGGGCTTTCGTGGCCTTCGCCGTGGCTCGCGCGCGCTCTTAACTCTGGCGATCCTGGCGCTTCTGCCAGCCTGCTCCCTGCTTCCCGGGACGGGGCCGACCAGCGACGCAGTGAGCGACAATGCCACGGCCAGCGTGCGGTCGAATACGGCGCTCCCCTATGCGCTGGTCGACGTCAGCCCCGAGACGATCGGCTTCCTGTCGCAGCCCAACATGGTCACGTTCCAGGGCGTGTTTCCCGACAAGCGGCCGAAGCCGGTGCAGCTCGCCGGCATCGGTGACGTGCTGAACGTGTCCATTTTCGAAGCCGCCCCAGGCGGGCTGTTCACGCCGGCCACGGCCGCCGGCGCCCGACCTGGCAACTTCGTGGATCTGCCGGCGCAGGCGGTGGACCAGCAAGGCAATATCCGCGTTCCCTATGCGGGCGAGATCGCCGCCGCCGGCCGGACGCTGCCGCAGATCGAGCAGGAGATCGTCCTCCGGCTGCAGAAGCGCGCCCTCGAGCCGCAGGTCGTGGTCAGCCTGAACCAGCAGCATTCCAGCGTGGTCAGCGTGCTCGGCGACGTCAACACGCCGGGCGTGCTGGCCCTCAACAGCGTGGGTGAACGCCTGCTGGCGGTGATCGCGCGTGCGGGCGGCCCGAGGCACGAGGCGATCGAAAGCTACGTGACCCTGCAGCGGGACGGCAAGCGCGTGCGCGTGCTGCTCAGCCGCGTGGTGCAGGATCCGCGCGAGAACATCTTCATCCGCCCGAACGACGTCATCTACATCACGCGGGAATCCCCGACGTTTACGGCCCTCGGCGCCCTCAACCAGAACGTCTTCGGCTTCAATTCCGAGATTGCGTTCGATACGGAGACGCTGACGCTGGCCCAGGCGATCGGCAAGGCGGGCGGCCTGAACGACCAGCAATCGGATCCCGCCGAGGTCTTCCTCTATCGCTACGAGGAGCGCCCGCTACTGCAGAAGCTCGGCATCGATACCAGCCGCTTCATCTACGACCGCATTCCGACCATCTACCACGTCAACCTGCGCGATCCCTCCGGCATGCTGCTGGCTTCGGGCTTCCAGATGCGCAGCAAGGACGTGATGTACGTCGCCAATGCCAAGGTGGTCGACTACTACAAGCTTCTGACCCTGATCAACAACACGGCGACGACGACGTCCAACACGGCCACCGCGGTGATCAACGTCAACACGGCGACAAAGACCCGGTGGTGAAGCGCAACGGCGGGCCGGTAGCGGCCTGAACGGGAGCGGCGGGCCGGAGTCCGCCCCGCTCGAGGTTGCGGCATCGGACGGCCGTCGTGTGACAAGCCGTGACAATCCAGCCAATCGCCGCGACCAAACGACACCGGCGGTGCATCCGGCCGCGACATCGAACGCGCAGTATCCCTCTGCAGGCGACACGATCGCCCGCGCGAACGAATTGGGAGACTGACGTGAAGACATCCATCGCGACATTTCTGCTCGTGGCAGTCCTTTCGGCGGCAGCAGCGGTCGACGCGAATGCCTGGACCCGCAGCGGCTCGGTCACCGGACCGCGCGGCACCACCTCATTTGGCGGCTCCGGTAGTTGCTCCGGGGGTGCCTGCGCCTGGCAGGGTGGCGGCACGGGTCCCGCCGGCCGCAGCTGGTCGCGCTCTGGCTCCGCGAGCTGCAGCGACGGCAGCTGCACCCGGCAGGGCCAGGGCACGGGACCGCGCGGCAATTCCTACAGCTACAGCCGCACCGTCACGCGCTGAACGGACGCCGCGGCGCCGCTGGCCGTGGTCCTCCCGAAGCAATTGACATCGCCGGTCCGCTTGCTGTTCCGGAGCGGACCGGCGCGCCGTCTCCATCCGATGACGCCGGACACGCGCCATGCCCATCCTCCCTTCCCTGCCCCCATCGACCCGCATGATCGTGCTGCTGACGGCGGTCGGCTTCATGACGCTGGAATATGGGCTCGGCCGGCTCGCCGGTCGCGAGACTCACGACCTGCGCGAGACCGCGGCCTCGTTCGCCATCGCGGTCGGACAGCACCTCATCCGCGCAATGGTCGCGCTCGTCGCAGCCGTTCCCTTCATCATCGCCTATCGCCACAGGATGTTCGATTTCGATCCGAGCCGGCCGCTGGCCCTGCTCGCATTGTTTCTCGCCAGTGAGTTCGTCTATTATTGGCACCATCGCGCCTCGCATCGGGTTCGCTGGCTGTGGGCCACGCATGCCGTGCATCACTCTTCGACGCATCTGAACCTGACGGCGGCCATTCGTCTCGGCTGGACAAGCGAGATCTCCGGACATTTTCTGTTCTATCTGCCGCTGGCGCTGCTCGGCTTCCATCCGCTCGCGATCATCGCCATGCTCGGCGTCAATCTGCTCTACCAATTCTTCATCCATACCGAGCTCGCACCGCGTCTCGGTCCGCTCGAATATGTGCTGAACACGCCGCGACATCACCGCGTTCACCACGCGGCCAACGCGTCCTGTCTCGATCGCAATTATGGCGGCATGCTCATCATTTTCGACCGGCTGTTCGGTAGTTTCGCCGAGGCCCCGGCCGGCGAGACCTTGCGCTACGGCCTCGTCGGCGTTGCGCCGAGCGTCAATCCGTTGCGGATCGCATTTGGCGAATGGCTTGCGATCGCCCGCGATCTCGCGGCAGCCCGGAGCTGGGCGATGCGGCTGCGCGTGCTGATCGCTGCGCCCGGAGAGAAGCTCCACCAAGGGGAGTCCCCCGCCAGCCGAGAAGGATGCTCATGATGTCACATCGCCGATCATTCATGGCCGCCATGGCGGCCGCTCTGCTCGTGTCGACCACGGCGCTCGCCGCCGAGCGCGGCATCATCCTCGATACAAGCGACGGTCCGCGTCATGCGCTGGTGATGACCACGGGCAGGACGCCACAGCCGACCGTGATCGTGCTCCATGGCGCGCTCGGCAGCGGCGCCGGCACCGCCCGCACGACAGGCTTTGCCGAAGCCGCGAGAGCCCATGGCTTCGCCGCGGTCTTTCCCGACGGCGTCGACCGGCAATGGAATGACGGCCGCGACGGCCGCTCCGGCGGTCCCGATGATGTCGGCTTCATCCGCAACTTGGTCCGGCAGCTCGTCGCCGACGGCACGGCCGATTCCCGGCGCATCTATCTCGCCGGCATCTCGAATGGCGGCATGATGAGCTTCACCCTGGCCTGCAAGGCGCCGGAGCTGTTTGCCGGCATCGGCACGGTGATCGCCAACATGCCTGAAGGCATCGAGCCCTGCCCCGCGCGGCCGGTGCCGGTGGTGATGATCAACGGCACGGCTGATCCCATGGTGCCCTATCGCGGCGGCGAGGTCGGGCTGCGCGGCGGGCGCGGCCGGGTGTGGAGCGCTGAAAAGACGGCGGAGTTCTTTGCGCGGCGCGACGGTTGCAGCGCACGCCAGGCCGTGGCGCTGCCGCATCGGGATCTCGCCGGCGACACCTCCGTCACGCAACTCAGCTGGCGCGATTGTCAGGTGATCGGCGGCGTGTCGCTGTATCGCGTCGAAGGTGGCGGACATGCCCTGCCCGGCCGCCGCCCGCTGGCGCCGCGCCTGCTCGGCCCGAGCAATTTCGACATCGATGCCGCCGAGGTCATTCTCCGCGCGTTCGATCTCGCGCGCACGCTGTAGTCCGGCAAGTCTGAAGGCTCCGAGCGTGCCGAGACGGAGCGGTCACCAGTGGGCACGCGAGCTCAGGCGGCGATCGTCGGCGTGGTGTTCGGTTCGCGCGGCAGCTCTGCCTCGCCGTGCGAAGGAAGATTCTCACCGCGGATGCCGAGCGGCGGTCCGATCCACAACGCGTGCGCGGTGTGATCGGCCAACGGCTCCGTCGTATTCGGATGCACGAGCACGCTGAGGCGGCCATGATTGAGCATCAGCCATGGCACCAGCGCTGGAAACACGTCGACCGCGAAGGCAACTTGATACATCGGCCGCTCGTGAGGCCCGACCAGCGCGTCATGCCAACGCCCGAGCGTCACGAGGAAGCGGTCGGCCATCCACTGCCGCAGCTGTGCCGCTTCGGCTCGAGTGGCATCATCGAAATAGATGTGGGCATGAAAGCTCGCAATTGCGCTCAGGCGATGCGACTGCGCTGCCGAGGTCGTTTCCATCCGCGCCTCTCGATCGATTCAACCGCGTTCGATCAATTCAATCACGTTGGCCGCACAGGCGAACCGATGCGGCGTGGTCATCCTAGCATCGCAGCCTGCCCTCGGTCGCGCCGCGAGTCATCGCCGGCGGACGCTGGCCTCGAGATCTCGGCGGGGCTCGAGCTTCGACCCCGGCAGCATGTCGCCGCGCGAACGACCGCATCAGGACAAACGACAACGCCGCGCTGAGGTTTCAGCGCGGCGTTGTTGTTTTGGGTTGTGAAGAGGGGATGTCCTTTGCAGGCCTGGCA
>NZ_JAUESY010000014.1:0-200091 GCF_032484415.1 Bradyrhizobium sp. SZCCHNS30572
GGATCCCACCGGAGATTCTCCACAGCAGCAGAGAACTCGAAATGGAACGACAACACACGAGGGGGAAGGTGTGCAGACCGGACGGTTACATCCGGCCGATTAAAGCTGCAAGATAAAAGCGGCTCGCCGGTTGAACACCAAGCCATTGACATGGCTTACGTTCAACCGTGCCGGTCAGTCGAGCTGAGTGCCGCAATCGAGCTTTTTGTCAGCAAAGTCAAAGGCGATTTCGGCACTGATCGTAGTCTAGCGAACTCCGGCGAAGAACTCGGTTGAGCTACGCGCGAGTGCAGGATCTGCGACTCGGAGTGTGGGTTGACCGATCAATCGTGTTGCGCCGTCGTATCTCGGAGCCTTGGCCGATGCAGCCTGCATCAGCCCGGCATAGCCGGCAAGATGCGTCTCGGGATGTGCGCCGGTACGGTAGAATACAGCTGCTGGCGGCGCGTGCCCGGCAAAGGGACGATCGTCGCGGACATAGGTCCACACCCAGCCGGTGCGCGTCTTGTCCTTGGCGAGAACTGGCACCGTGGTGTCGTCGGCATGGATGCGCTCACCTGCGAGCAGGTGCACCTTGATCGCATCGACCAGCGGCATCAAGGTCGCAGCCGCTGCACCGAGCCAGTCGGCGAGCGTGGAGACGTCGAGCGCCACACCCTCATGCGCAAAGGTCGTGCTCTGTCGGGTGAGCGGCAGGTGCGGCCCGTATTTGGCGAACAGGATGTGCGCCAGCAGGCGCGGTCCCGCGCGTCCGCGCGCGATCGGATGGAACGGTGCCGGCGGCTGCGTGATCGCCTCGCAGGCGCGGCAGGAGAACTTCTCACGGACATGCTGGATCACCTTCCACTGCCGTGGCACGAGCTCCAGCGTCTCGCTCACGTCCTCGCGGATCTTGCGCAGCCTGTCGCCGCCGCAGCACGGGCAATAGGCCGGCGCAGGATGCACGATGCGCTCGCGCGGCAAGTGCTCGGGCAACGGCCGCCGTGCCGGGCGCCGCCGCTCGAACGGACGTACGTCGACCCTCTCGGCCTTGGCCCGCTCGGCTGCCATCTGCGCCGCAGCCTCATCCTCGGCCTCCTCGAGATCGGCGAGTTCGAGCTCGAGCTGCTCGAGCACCGACGCGCGCTCCGACGACGGCCCGTACAGCTCGTGCCTGAGCTTGGCGATCGTGAACTTCATCTGCTCGATCAGCAGCGCCCGGGCACGGACCTCGGCTTCCAGATTGCGCGCCTTGGCTTCTGCCGCGAGTTGGGCCGTCGTCGCCTCGGTGAGCGCGGCCTGGCCAGCGAGCACCAGCGCCTTCAGCGTCGCGACATCATCGGGGAGTGAATCGGCTGTGATCATCGCAGGAGATGGAATCACAGCTCCGTCCTGCGTGCATCAGCCTCGTCACGTTCAAGCGCTCAGCCAACGGCTTCCGGCCGCCACGTCCGCTGCGGATGACGCCAGTCGATACCTTCGAGCAGATAGCCGAGCTGTGCCGGCGTGATCGCCACCGCTCCATCCACGGGCTGTGGCCAGATGAATCGGCCGCGCTCCAGCCGCTTGGCGAACAGGCACATGCCCTGGCCGTCGTGCCACAGCATCTTGATCAGCCCGCCGCTGCGGCCACGGAACACGAACAGATGGCCGCCATGCGGATCGCGATTCAGCGTCTCCTGGACCAGCAGCGCAAGACCGTCGAAGCTCTTGCGCATGTCGGTATGGCCGGTCGCCAGCCAGACCTGGGTGCCGGAGAGGATCGGGATCGTCATCGCGAGCCCGCCCGAAGCGCCGCGATCACCGCCGTCACCGTCGCGGCATCCGCCGCGTCGCTGATCCGGATCTTCGCCTCCGCCCCGATCTCGACCTCGATCAGCCCCTGCGTACGGGCAGCCGGCGCGTGCGGATCGGCAGTGATCGTCACGGCGGCAAAGCCGGGCGGCGGCGTCTCCTTCCCGCACAGCTGCTGGCGCCAGCGGAACACTTGGCTGGAATGCACCCCGAACGCTCGCGCCACTCGTAGGATCGTCGCGCCCGGCTGAAGCGCTGCAGCAACGACACGCTCCTTGTCGGCCCGCGACCAATGCCGCCGTCGCCGCTCCGACGTGATCACTTCCACTTCCGCTTTGGCCATAGGACTAGTTCCGGGACTAGTCCTATGGCTTCAACAAGCGTCAGCTCCGGCGCAAGGCGGCCGTCGCCGGGGACTCACGATGAACTCACAGATTCAAATGCGGAGACGTGCCCCTTCGCAGACAGCCGGCACCTTGACCTGAGTTGCCGGCAGCGGCTGATATCGCCCATCTGTGCGGAGCGCGCTTGTTTGCCAACCGGCAAAATAGCCGCTGTGCCTCAATGGAGGAGAAAACTGCACGCATTCCAGCTAAGAGGAAAGCTTGGTCAGCTTCTGCAGGCAGCGCAGCTCCCGCGGCGGCTCGAGTGGCGGCTTGATGGACGGCCAGACCGCATTCGACACCTCGGCAACGTAGATGTCTCCGTGAGAATCGACCGCAACACCATGCGGTGCGATGAACTGACCGGGCGCTTCGCCGGCATGCAAATGGCCGAGCCGGACGACAGTCCCGCCACGGTTGTCGACGATGGTCACGCGGGGTCCGAGATTCGGAGCATTCTTGTTGACAGGAAGCGAGGGGCCGAGCTCACCAACGTAGCAGAGCTGCTTCTTTCCCGGCGGCATGTAAAGTCCGCATGGGCGATGGAGATTGTTCCATTGAGTCTCGTAGCGACCGTTCGCATCGAACACTTGGATTCGGTGATTCTCCCGATCCGCAACATAGACCCATCCCTCCGCGTCGCAGCAGATGTTGTGCACGATGTTGAACTGACCCGGGTCGCTGCCGGATTCTCCCCATGACATGAGGTGTTTCCCCGATGGCGAGAACTTGTGGCAGCATGCGTTGCCGTAGCCGTCGGACACGTAGATGTCGCCGTTCGGCGAGTGAGCCGTGTGCGTACAACGATGGAACGGCTCTCCACTCATGTAAGGGGACGGCCGCATCGGAATTCCGATCGTGAGCATAACCTTCCCATCCAACGTGCACTGTCTGATGGTATGATCGCCGTCGTCGGTCAGGAAAATCGTGTCGTCCGGTCCCATGTGCAGCCCATGCGGACGCGAGAACAGGCCTTCACCCCAGGACCGGAGAAACCGGCCGTCCTGATCATAGACGATCACGGGATGCGCGCCGCGGTTGAAGACGTAGACGTGATCCTTCTGGTCGACGCCGACCGCGGCTACGTCGCCATAAGACCAGCCGTCCGGCAGTTCGCCCCACCCCTCGGTGACCATGTAGCGGAAATCGCCGCTGCCCAGGATGACTGACATTCGGTGCTTCCTCCATTGATATGCGTTCCCGGCTGCTATTTGCGTTCGGCCACCAAGGCCTGGCCGGCCGTTACGCCGCCATCGACCACCACGGTCTGCCCTGTCACATAGGAAGCCATGGGAGAGCAGAGCCAGAGAACAGCCTGTGCGATCTCGTCCGGTTGTCCGATCCGGCCGAGTGGCGCGCGTGATCCGCGAGCGCTCAGTTGCTCCTCGGTCGGGTAGATGCTCCTGAGCATCGGCGTGTCCGTGCTGCCAGGGCTCACTGCGTTGACCCGAATGCCGCGGCGCGCGTATTGAAGTGCGGCCGACTTGCTGAGGCCGATGACGCCATGTTTGGTTGCGCTGTAAATGGCACTCTGGGCGTGTCCGATATGCCCCGCGACCGATGCGCAATTGACGATCGCGCCACCGCCTGACTCCAGCATCGCGCGAATCTCATGCTTGGTGCAAAGCCATGTTCCGCGCAGATTGGTCCCGACGACCTGATCGAAATTGTCGCTATCGTCCTCGTGCAGCGGAACGAAATTGCCGAACGTGCCTGCGTTGTTGAACGCAGCGTCCAGCCGACCAAACCGGCGGACGGTCATGTCGACGAGACGCGCGACGCTCTGCTCGTCTCGCACGTCGGTCGGCACGATCATCGTTTGATCTGGCGGTAGCGCGGCCAACGCCTGTTCGCAGGAGCCGGTCTGCCGTCCCGCCAGGACGACACGAGCTCCGCAGGCCGCGAATGCCAGCGCGGCGGCGCGGCCGATGCCTTGGCTGGCGCCGGTGACGATGATGACCTTGCCGCCCAACCCGTAGTCCGCTGATGGGCCGGCGACCCGCTCGGCCGTCGTCGTTCGTTCCGTGGTCGTCCAGTTCATATGAACAGCCCCCCATTGATGTCGATCACCGTCCCGGTGGTGTAACCCGCCTCATGCGAACACAGATGGATCACAACGGCAGCTGCCTCGTCCACAGTGCCCAGTCGCCCGATCGGAATGCGTTCGGTAATCGCTCGCCGCCGTTCAGGGCTATGCTTCGCCCAGGCTGCCTGGATGCGGTCGGTGGCGATCGGGCCGTGCGCGACTGCATTGACGCAGACGCCGTCGGGGGCAAGCTCATAGGCCGTTTGCTTGGTGAGCCCGATGACGGCCGCCTTTGCCGCGACATAGGCGGCGTTGCTGAAGTAGGAGTAGGTGCGGCCGGCGATCGATGCAAAGTTGACGATGCGACCCCACCGTCGCTGACGCATCGCTGGCGCACATAGACGCGTCATGGTGAAGGCGCTCGTCAGATTGTGTCTCATCGAGGTCTCCAGGTACGTTTCATCGAGGTCCGCAAGCAGGATGGAGTTCGCATCTCCTCCGACGGCATTCACGAGGATGTCCGGACGCTGTGCGTCCGAGAGACATTGGATGGCGTCGCTGACGGCTGCGATATCGGTGACGTCGATCGGCAGGCACGCGGCACGGTGATCGCCGATTTGACGGCGAATGGAGTTGAGTGCGGTCGTGTCCTTGTCGACCAGCAGGAGCCGCGCTCCCGCATCTGCAAGGCGGCGCGCGACCTCTGCGCCGATGCCGGCGCCCGCACCGGTGACCAGGGCCATTTTGTGTTCGATCAACGATGTCGTCATCCCCGAGCCTCAGCGTTCCAAGTTGTGACGCGCCGTTCTGCCTCGACGAGAGCGGAACGAGGTGTTGTCGCGACATGCGAAAAGGCGTGCCTTGCGTGCGCCCACAACGCCGGTCCCGGAACGAGACCGTGTCCGTGGCCATACAGTGGCGGCGCAAGATAGGTTTTGCGATCGATCGGGAAGGGTGGGATCGTCGTGTCGCGAGGAAACCATTCGTCTGCGCGCCCAACCTCGCACGCGCTGGCGTTGCGTAGCGATGTCGCGAGCGCGCGTCCCGCGGCCCAGAGCGGACCATGTTCGCCAACCTGGACGCCGATCTGATAGCCGAGGCCGGAATGAAACGCCGTATCGGCCAGGCCTGCCGCTCGAAGTGGGCCACCACATTTCGACACGCGGATATTGACGAGGTCGCAGGCGCGCTGGTCGATCGCCGTGGCGAGATCGTTCTCGTCCACGAATGATTCATCCAGCATCAAAGGGATCCTAGCCTCTTCGCGCAATTGCCGGAGGCCCGCCCAGTCCCTGGGCCGCAGCGGTTCCTCGAGCCATGCCACGCCATGACCCTGCAACTGCCGGCAGGCGGCAATCGCCTGTGGCAGGGTCCAAGCCGCGTTCACATCCACCGAAAGCGAGATCGATGGCGCAATCAGGTCGCGAAACCGTCTCACGCGTTCCACTGCCTGATCGCCATCCGCTCCGACTTTCAGCTTGACGTGCTTGATGCCGTTCGCGAGCGCAAACTCGCGCGCGACCATCTCCTCCGGAGAGGTCGAGAGGTCGACGACCAGAGCGGCTGAAACGGCGCAAGGCACGGGTCGTAACATGTCTTCGCCGAGGCCCGCGGCGTGCAATGCAGAAGCCATCGGTCGGCCGTGGAGTCGGCAGGCCACGTCGAGAAGGGCGGTCTCCAAGGCGCAGGCTGCAGCGGGCGACAGCCGACCACCGACGGATAGCATCTTCGGCAGCGCCAGAGCCTTCAGGCTTGCGACGACGGTCTGAAGCGAACGCCAGTCGATCTGCGCATCGAGTTCGTTCAATGCGCAAGAGGCGAGGGCCTTCAGAACGGTCGCGGTGGTTTCGCCAGTGACATAGGGACGAGGAGCTGCTTCGCCATAGCCGGTTACGCCATCGACGTCGACGCAGACAAGAATGCCGTCGCTCTCGTGGCGTGCCATGGTTGCATGAACGAATGTCCGGCGCATCGGCATCGCAATCGCGTAGACGTCCATCAATTGTATCATTGCATCCGTCCGATCTGCTGAGATCAGGACATTGCCAAACTGCGAAGCGAAGGTCGTTTTAGAATTTCTAGAACCGGGACAGGAAATCTAAATTGACGCTTTGCGCGAGCCGTCAGTATCAATCCCTGCGAGACGGCGGTGATCTACAAATGAAGATAGGTCGGACATCATGCAGGACCTCTCCACAGAACAGAGTCGAGTTTCCCGCATCCAGCATGGTGGAACGGCCGGCGTCCGAACGACGAGCGTCGGAGGCGCCGCCGACGACGTGAGCCGCATGGCCCGCTTTTGCGCACAGAGTGAGGCGGCGCTCGATCGTCAGCGCCTGATCTGTCAATCTCCGCATGCGACCGTTGGGACCGTCTTCCACGATGTGTTGCGCGAACTGACTGGAACGGCATTCGAGCGGGAGCACGCGCTCGCAGGTGTGTGCAGCTTCGATGAATTCAGGCGGGCAGTGCCGATCCGCAGTTACGGCCAGCTCAGGGGGTATATCGATCGACAGCTTGCCCGAGAGCGAAAGGTACTGACGCGGGACGATCCCTATGCGTTCCTGAAGACGTCAGGAACCACCGGCCAAGCAAAGCTGGTTCCGACGACACGGCATTGGCGGCTCGCCTATCGCGGACCGGCGCTTTACGCGCAATGGGGCCTCTATTTCAGGATGCTCCGGCTCGATACGCCGAAGGTTGAGAACGTGCTGGATCTGTCATGGGAGCCGCAGACGGCGAGGCAGAGCATTCATGGATTTCCCGTCTACAGCATTACACAGCGGCCGGAGCCGCTCGGGGAATCCGACTGGTTGCCGCCATGGTACGGCGCGCCCTGGTTCTCATGCGAGAGCGATCCCGACGGATATGCCGAGCGGCTCTATCAGCGGCTGTGCATGCAGGCATTCTGTGACGTGCGGCTGATTGTTTCGGTGAACCCGAGCAAGATCATCATGTTGGCAGAGACGTTGCGGCAATTCGCAACGCGGCTGATCCGTGACGTCAGGGGCAGCGCCTCGGCTGCGGGCGGCCAGGACCTCGCGCGCCGCCTGGAAGGGCAGCTCAAATTGCGCGGCGGTGAGTTGCTTCTCTCGGATCTGTGGCCCAATCTGTCGCTCATCGTCTGCTGGAACAGCGCGTCGGCGCAACTCTACGAGAATTGGCTTGATCGCCTGGTCCCCGATGCCACGCGGCTTCCCTTCAGCACGACGGGCACCGAAGGCATCGTTACGCTCCCGGTCGACATGCACCGCAGTGCCGGCCCTCTCGCGGTGACCCAGGGACTCTACGAGTTCGTTCCGGTCGATGATATTTTGGAGAACGTCGCTCCATCGGAAAGTGCCGAAACGCTGACTTTCGAGGAACTGGAGGTCGGGCGCTGCTACAGGCTCGTGATGACCCAGGCCAACGGTCTCTATCGGTATGACGTCGGCGACGTGTATCGCGTCGTGGGCTGGGTTGGGGCGGTGCCAAGGCTCGAATTCATCGGAAGAAGCGGCGCATGTAGTTCGTTCACCGGCGAAAAGTTGACCGAAGCTGATGTGTTCTCGGCGGTGTCGCGTACGATCGAATCTGGGTCGGCCGGGACGCCGAACTTCTGCTGCTTCCCGGTCTGGGGCACGCCGCCTCACTACGCTGTCGCGCTCGAGTGGTCGCCGAAGCTCGAGCTGATGCAAGCGACACTGGCAACGCGCATCGATGCAGCGCTCAGCAGGGTCAATCTGGAATATGCCGACAAGCTGTCCAGCGGCCGGCTGGCGCCGCTGACGATAGTCAAGCTGGTCCCCGGCGCCTTCGCCAGGCTTGCCGAGCACAAGATCAGCGGTGGAGTGGCTTCGGCGCAGGTCAAGCATCATTGGCTTCAGCGCGACGCCTCGGGGCTGAAGATCCTTCGCGATATTGGCATGCTGCTCGACGGGGCAGGCTCGTTCATCCCGTCATCGACGTGAATCGATCCATAGATGGAGTTGGCCACCATGACCGTATCAGGTTCGCGCACGCCTGCGCTCGACGCAGCCGACGTCGCTCGCTTCCAAGAGCAGGGATATCTGGTTGTCCGAGGTGTTCTGGATGAGGCGGATTTCGTTCCCGTGAGACGTGAGTACGACGAGCTGCTGCGGGAGCGAGTCAGGACATGGCGCGCAAAGGGACTGTTCTCGGGCGGTGAGGATCATGGCGGGCTGCCGTTCCAGGAGCACCTCAGGCGGCTGGTCGAGCTTCCGGGATTTCCGCTTACGCTGCTTGCCGAGCTCGATATCACGTTGCCGCACATGCCGTTCTCGTTCATCCAGGATGACAGCGAGTTTCATGTCGGCCCCGGCGTGTTGTCGCTACTCCAGAATCCGAAGGTGTTGGATGTCGTCGAGTGCATTCTCGGATCCGAGATCAACGCAAGCCCGAATCAGCATTGCCGGATCAAGCTGCCGGCGCGAGAGGTCCAGCAGTTCGGCGGCCGGAAGGGCGAGACGATCTACGCGCCGACCCTCTGGCACCAGGACGCGATGGGCCAGCTCCCGCAGTCGAACGAAACGACCGTGCTGACGGTCTGGATTCCGACGACCGACGTCGACGAGGAAAACGGATGCCTGGCGGTCGTGGGAGGCGAGCACAATGACGACACGTTGCTGCCTTGGCCGATGGATGCCGCGCTGATCGATCGCCTTGAGAGGAACAGCATCCCGTTGCCGGTCAAGTTCGGCGATATCGTGCTGTTGCACAAGAAGGCGCCGCATGGCTCCAGGTTGAACAAGACGGCACAGGTGCGCTGGAGCTTCGACTTCCGCTACTACCCGGCGCATCAACCGACCGATCGGCCGTGGTTCCCGAATATCCGCGTGCGCAGCAAGGCAGATCCCGGTTCTGCTGTGGTCGACGCAGGAGCATGGCGGAAATCCTGGGAGGATGCCCGCGCGATGCTTGCGGGTCAGAAGCTGCCGCTACCAGGGCGGCGTGAGTTCGCACAGGTCGTCGCGGACGGAATGATTCGGCGGTGGGAGGCCGGCGAATATCCGAGCTTTCCAGTGAAGGACGTTGCCGCAGCTTCGACTCCCGCAGCCTGAGGCGTCTGAGATGGAGGGGACGGCGATCAAGTGGATACGGGCGGTGGATGGCACCGAGCTTGCCCTACATTACTGGGCGCCTGCCGAGCCCCGAGCTGCCCTGTTCTACATCCACGGCATCCAGAGCCATGCCGGATGGTTGTTCGAGACCGGGCCGCAACTGGCGGCCAGGGACGTGGCAGTTGTCGCGCTGGACCGTCGCGGATCGGGACGGAGTGGCGGCGAGCGTGGTCACGTCGCCACGCTCGAGCTTCTGCTGTCGGACTATCTGATGGGTATAAAGGCCGCGCGGGAAGTGGTGCCGGATGCGCCGCTGGCGGTGCTGGGCCAGAGCCTGGGCGGCAGCGTTCTCGCTGGATTATGCACCAGTGGGCAGTTGCGCGCGGAGGCATTGATTTTCTGCGCGCCGGCACTGGGGCAGCAGCGGGCTCGCCATGATCCGGAGAAGCTCGGCCGCTTCCGCGCGTGCAGAGGTCTTGGCCGAGTCGCGGTCACGCTCAAGGACGAGGACTACACGGAGGAGGAGGTCTATCTGCGCTTCATGTCGGCGGATGCCCTGATGCTTCGCGAGGTTACGGACAGCACGCGGTCGACGCTGGTGCATCTCGAAGACGCATACGCGGAGACCGGAGCGACGCTGAGGGTACCCACGTTCCTCGCGGCGCCGGAGCGTGATCCGATCATCGATCTCGCCGTTGCGCGCCGTTGGCTCGGCAGGCTGATCGGGCCCTATCGTGAAACGGTGTTCGCAACGAGGCATCACTATATCGAGTTCAGCCGGCAACAAGAGAGCTATTGGGACTGGCTTGCGGCTTGCGCGATTCCAGTCGAGGAGTTGCAGAGATGACCGACGGAGGACATCTTGCCGTATCCGGGTCGCCTCTGCACGATCGCCGCGTCGACATCGCCGTTCCGGATTGCGGCGGCAACCCGGTCATTGAAGCAGCTTTCCGGCGACACCTGCAGGGGCAGGCCGGCGTGCTCATACATCACGACCGTCCGGAGGACGCCGATGCGCTGGCACGGCGGATCGGCGACGTGACAACGGTGCTCCAGTTCTTCTCGGCGCGCCCGCTGTCTGCCGGGGTGCTCGAGGCGTCGTCGGCCAAGCGGATCATTGTGGCGGGCCCGATCGGCGCGAGCGTCGATCTCGATGCGGCCGGACGCAGGAACATGGCGGTGTACGAGACCCCCGGGCTGGCGTCAGCCTCGGTTGCCGAGTACACGATCGCGCTGGCGCTCGCCATTGGCAGGCGGATGACGGATGGGTGCCTGGAGCTGAGATCCGGACGATGGCATGCGAGCTTCGGCCGAGGGCTGTTCGGCAAGACGGTCGGTATCGTCGGGCTGGGCCGCGTCGGCGGCCGTGTCGCTGAACTGTGTAAGGCGTTCTCCGCGCGGGTTGTCGCCTGGAGTCCGTCGCTGACGGATGGACGAGCCGCGGAACTAGGTGTCCGGCGAACAGAGCTGGACGAGCTCGCAGCCAGCAGTGACGTGATCAGTCTGCATATGAGATTGAGCCCGACGACCAAAGGCCTGTTCGATGCGCGATTGATCGATCTGATGCGACCCACGGCGTTTCTGATCAACACCGCCCGCGCCGGTCTCGTGGATGGGGAAGCATTGCGGCAGGCGTTGAACGCGCGTCGGATCGCCGGTGCGGCACTCGACGTTTTTGAGGATGAGCCGATCGGACCGGGATCGCCCTGGCTCCAGACCGACAACGTCCTGCTGTCGCCGCACATGGCATGGATGAGCGAGGAGGCGCTGGAGGCGTTTGTCGGTGCCGCGGTCGATTTTGCCATTCGTGGAGACGACTCGCGTGTCCGTCGTGTTGTCTGAGCCGGCGCAAGCCCGAGTAGCTGGCGCCACGGTGTTCGTCGGCAGCGACCGGGTTCTCGGCGACACCTTGGACCACGCGGCCGCAGCCTTGGGAGCGGCAGGTTGCAATGTTATCCGCGGCCACGCCGAACCGCCGCCACACCGCACGCGCTACGCGCTTTCGACCGCCCGACGATACTTCGAGGCGGCATCAGTGCTCCTGATCAGCTCGCGGACCATCATCGACGCGGCGATGCTCGAGGTCGCGCCTCGGCTACACGCTGTTGTCTTTGCCTCGATAGGCACGGATTCGATCGATCTGCCGGCGGCGACCGATCGCGGCATCATCGTCGCAAACGGCGCGACGGCCGAAAACGTCGAAAGCCTGGCGGAGGCAACCGTGATGCTCATTGCGGCTCTCCTGCTGGACCTGCCGCGCAAGCAGCGCCAGTTCGCGTTGCGGTCCGCCCGTGCGCGGGCGGATGAACTGTCGGCGCGCATGGTGTCCGGCAAGACCATCGGGCTGATCGGGTTCGGCCGCATCGCGCGCTCCGTCACGCGACGGTTGCAAGGCTGGGGCACCGAGATTCTGGCTTATGACAGACATCCGGATGAGACGCCGGTCGCCGGCGTGCGTTTCGTCGAGCTTGACGAACTGCTGGCGCGCAGCGACGTCGTCAGCGTTCACTTGCCGCTGACCGCCGAGACGCGCGGGCTGCTCGGAGCTGCGGAGTTCGCGCGCATGAAGCGCGAGGCCTGCGTCATCAACACCTCGCGCGGTGGCATCGTCGACGAGGCGGCGTTGGCGCAGGCGCTTTCCGCCGGACGGATCGCTGGCGCGGCCATCGACGTCTTTGAGACGGAGCCTCCCCCTGTGGATCATCCGCTTCGCGGGCTGGAGAATGTCATCCTCACCGAGCATACGGTCGGCTGTACGCGGGAGCTGTTCGCCTCGCTCGCGCCGACCGCGGTTGAGAACGTCATGCGCGTGATCCAGGGGCGGGATCCGCTGCACATCCGCAATCCGGCCGCGCTGCTCCGCTGGCGCGAACGATTTCGGCGCCAGTCGGCGCAGCAGGCCTGGCCTGGCGGCGACACGAATCTGCAGTACGGGACAGGGGAGTACCGATGACCGCGATGCCGTCGAAGATTGCGGGCCGCACCGACGCGCTCGCCGAGGACACGGAGGTCGTCCTCATTCGTCAAACCGGGGGACCGGAGGTGCTCTCCGTGGAGCAGTCGAGGCTCGATCCGCCAGGGCCGGGCCAGGTGAGATTGCGGCAGACCGCCATCGGCCTGAACTATGTCGATACTTACTACCGCACCGGGCTCTACAAGACGCCGCTGCCCAGCGGCATCGGCTTCGAAGCCGCGGGGATCGTCGAATGCCTCGGAGAAGGGGTGGCCGGTCTGCGGCCCGGAGATCGCGTCGTCTACGCGATTGCAAGCCTGGGCGCCTACGCCCGACTGCGCAACGTTCCCGCTGAGCGGCTGGTGAAGGTGCCCGATGACATCACCGATCATCAAGCCGCCGCCATCGCGCTTCAGGGCATGACCGCGCACTATCTGCTTCGGCGCGCCTATTCCGTGCAGCCCGGCGACACGATCCTGGTGCACGCTGCCGCCGGCGGTGTCGGTCTCATTCTCTGCCAGTGGGCGGCAAGTCTCGGTGCGACCGTCATTGGAACCGTAGGCACGGAAGAGAAGGCCGAGCTCGCGCGCGCCAACGGATGCACCCATACGATCCTGTATCGGAGCGAGAATCTGGTCGAGCGTGTCTGCGACCTCACCAAGGGTGCGAAGCTACGCGTCGTTTACGACTCGGTTGGCCGCGATACTTTCGTGAGCTCGATGGATTGCCTTCAGCCGTTCGGGCTGCTGGTCTCGTTCGGCCAATCCTCCGGGGCGATCGGGCCCTTCGAGACGCGAATTCTCGCCGAAAAGGGCTCGCTATACCTGACGCGGCCGACGCTTTGGACGTACATCGCACGTCGCGAGGATCTCGTGGCGTCTGCTTCGGAGCTGATGGCTGCCGTCTCGCGAGGAACCATCAAGCCGAGGATCAGCCAGACCCTTCCCTTGATGGAGGCGGCCCAGGCGCACCGTGATCTTCACAGCCGCAAGACGGTCGGAAAGACGCTTCTCATCCCCTGAGCAGCATCTGCCGCGGCCCTTGCCGGATGATCGGCTATTTCCTGTCCATGGCACGGGCCTGGGCGGCAACGATGAGCACGCCGATCACGACCAGCAGGCCGCCGGCCGACTGAATCGGCGACATCCTCTCGTCCAGCCCTAGATATCCTGAAACGACGGTGGCCACAGGGCCGAGGGCGCTGATCATCGCGACGCGGCTTGCGCCGATCCGGCGCAGCGCCTCGGCCATCATGAAGACCGGCATCACGGTACTGAACAGCGCCATGCAGAGGGCGAGCAGGTAGACCCGGGTGGGCAGCACGAGCGCGCTCAGCGGGCGGAGTGCCATGAACTGAACGATGCAATACACGCTGGCCGTGGTCGTGGCATAGGCCGTGAAGCGTATCGAACCGAGCCTCGGCACGACTTCGCCGCTTCCAACGAGATAGACCGAGAAACTCACCGCGCTCAGCATGACGAGCAGCGCACCGAGCCAGAAATTTTCACTGCTCTTGTCGAGCTGCCCCGAAAGAACCAGCGCGACACCGATATATGTAATCGCCAGCGCGATCAGCTCGCGCCGGGTAATCGGCTTCCTGAGGACGACCGAGGAGATCACCACCACGATGGTCGGATACACGAACAGGATCAGCCGGCCGACGCCGGCGGCGACATATTGCAGCCCGATCATGTCGAGGAAGCTTGACAGATAGTAGCCGACGAAGCCCAGGGCGGCGAGCGCCATCGCGTCGTGTGCGGTGATTGACGGAAGCGTCCGGCCGCCGGAAGGCCCCCGATACAGGACAACCGCAATGACGAAGAAGGGCAGTGAGAAGATCATTCTCAGGGCCAGCAGCGTCACAGGATCGCTCATGTCCTCATAGGCGAGCTTGACGAATATCGCGCGAAGGGAAAACGCCACCGCCCCGATCGCCGCCAGCGCTACGCCGACAATATTGTGTGTCCTGGACACGGTCGTCGTTGACGCGCCGGGGCCGAGCGCCTCCGGCGCAGGCCCGAGCGGCCGCGAGATTGCGAGGTCATGTCTTTCGGAGATTCCGGCCATAGTCCGTCTCACTGACTCCCAGGTGGCGGCAGGATGATGAGCCCTGCCGGAGAGCGCCAACGCTTTTTAGGCAAGGCACCCTTCGCGTTCGACGAAGGTCCGCCGGCCGCTACGGCGAGACATCGGACATCGAAGATCACTCACGCCCAGGAGGGATTTACGGTCTCTTTCGACCTTGACCGGGGTGTGGTGGGTCAGGCTTACTTACGGTAGTGCCGCGCACTGGCTGCGCGGGGGGCGGAGATCGTCGGGAGGATCGCTCATGGCCCACGGGAATTGAAGGACTGATGCGACAAATCAACAATCTCATCCGGCGTATCGATCTGACGTCGCTCCAGCTCTTCGTCGCGGTGTGCGAGGAGGGGACGCTGACGCGCGCGGCGTCGCGGGAAAACATTGCCATGAGCGCGGTGAGCAAGCGCCTTGCGGAGCTTGAAGAGGCGCTTGGAACCGACCTCTTTGTCCGGCACTCCAAGGGCATGATGCTGGCTCCCGCCGGGGAATCCCTGCTGCATCACGCGCGATCGATGCTGACGAGCGTCGAGAAGATGGGCGCGGAGCTCGACGAATACCGCATGGGCATCAGGGGCCACATCCGGATGCTCGCGAACGTATCGGCCATCGTCGAATTCCTTCCCGACGACCTGCCGGCCTTCTTCGCGACCCACAGTCTGGTCAAGATCCACCTTGAGGAAAGACTGAGTGCGGGTGTCGTCAAGGCCGTCGAGGAAGGGTATGCGGAAGTGGGCATCTGTGTGTCCACGACCAACAGCCGTGACCTGTTTGCGCGTCCCTATCGCAGCGACCGGCTTGCGCTGGCGGTGCCGCAAGATCATCCGCTGGCCGATCGGGCATCGATCGATTTCGTGGAAAGCCTGGATTTTGATCATATCGGCTTTCACGCCGATAGCGCGATCTACACCCGTTCGCGCGCGGCAGCCGCGGAGGCTGGAAAGGCGGTCAATCTGCGGATCAACGTACCGAGCTTTGATGCCATTTGTCGGATGGTGCAGTGTGGCCTGGGTGTCGGGTTGATCCCGGATCGGGCATTCGAAGTGCTGGCTTCGGGCATGGGCATCAAGGCGATTCCGCTCAGGGACGACTGGGCCTATCGGGAATTGAAGATCGTGACCCGCGATCCCGCCGGGCTCTCGACCGTGACCAAGATGCTCGTTGAGCATCTGGCGCAATCGGGCGGCAATCGCGCGCCTGCGTCAACGGCGGCAGCTTCGGTGTCGGCGCCGAGCCCCCGCCACGGTCGATGACGCGGCGGGGACATCATCGTTGGTCCAGCCTGACCGTCGGGGCGGTCCGGCGAAGCCAGATCGCCGCGACGAGCGGGCCGAGCAGGCCCATGAAGAGCGACAGCGCGACAATGACCGTGCCGGCGCCGTAACGGCCGGCGAATACGCTGACCAGGAGGCCGGCGAGAGGTTGGGACAGGTTGTTCAGCATGATGATCAGGCCCGTCGTCTTGCCGAGATCTTCCCGGGGAATGATCTTCATGCGCAGGCTGCGAATGAAGACACTGAACATCTTGTCGAAACCGACAACGAGAACGAAGCCGAGCGCGTAGACGTGGGCGTGGGAAGCCAGTCCGGAGACGGCGCCGCCGGCAAAGATCATCGCATAGCTGATGACGCCCAAGACCTGCAGGGACGCAGGCGCATGCGCGGTGGCGAACAAGATGACCACGGTCGCGATCGCGCCTGCGGCCTGAAGAACGGCATAGTAGGAGTCTGTTTCTCCGTGGACACCGGTCACCATTGCCGCTGACGTTGCGAGGGTCACGCCAATGATGAGGTTGACGGCGGCTGCGAGAAGGACGGTCTCGACCAGGCCCGGTCGTCCGATGACGTGCCGAAGTGCGGTTTTCAGCGGCAGTGTCCAGCCGCTTGGCGCCGGCGTCGGTTCGGCCAATGTCGGCCGGACGAATCGCTGCCAGATGATCATGGCGCCGTCAGCCGCCATGAACAGGGCGGTCGTCGAGATCACCACGTATTCCCAGGACCATAGCTTGAGAAGACCGGCGGCGACCAGCGGCCCGAGCACCATGCCGAGCTGATCGGCAATCTGGGTGTAGGAGGCGACCTTCTCGAACCTGTGCCGATGAAAGACTTGAGGCAGCAGAACCTCGCGCGCCATCAGCCCCTGCGTCGTCAGAACGCCGCAGGCCACAGATATCCCGATCAGCCAGCCGATTCCGCCGAAGCCCGCGTAGGCGATCATGCCTGCGAAGCAGGCCACGGCACGAAGCTGCTGACTAATGTGCAACAGCGCCAAAGGGGATTTTCGATCGCACAGCACCCCGCAGATCGGAAACGACAAATAGCGCGGCAATGTCTCGAGCAGGAATGCCGCTCCCGACCAGGCGACGCTGCCGGTCAACTGGAAGATGACGAGCGGGACCAGAAACAGAAGGATCTGGTCCGCGAGCCGTGAGAGGAAGAGAGAGTAGAAGAAGGCTTGATGCTTCAGTTCCAACGAGCAACCCCAACCAGCTGATGAACCGCCTTAGTAAGACGATCCGCTGTCGGCGTCGAGATTGTGCTGCTCGTGACCGGCAAGGGGCGGATTGAACACGCTCACCAGCACCAGATCCTGCGTCGGGCCGCCGCGCAGATAGTGTTCGTCATGTTCGTTGAGAACATAGATGCTGCCCGGGCGGAGCCGATACACATTGCCTTGCATGTCCTCGACTTCACCTTCCCCCGCGATGCAATAGCATGCTTCCAGGTGAGATCGGTATTGCAACCTTGATACTGTGCCGGCGCGAACCACGGTATGGCATACGGCGAAACCCATTCCATCGCTCGCCGTCAATAGCCGGTGGCTCGTGCCATTTCCCCACTCGACGAACCGGCCTGTTTTTTCGACTTCTTCGAGATCGCGTACAAACATGTTTCCTCAGTCATTTTGCACAACACGACGTGTAACGGAATTCTCCTACCATGAGCTGCGACTCTTTGTTATAAAAACTCATCCAGAGGTTGCGGGAGCTTCCGAGTGTGCCTTTTCCATCACTATATTGAACGCAGTGTTCGAGACTGCCCAGAGAAGATCGCGGTGAAGATCGATGGCGCGTGCGCGACCTATCGCGAGCTGGATGATATCGGCAATCAGGTCGCCGGTCGTCTCGTCGATGACGGCATCCGTGCTGGAGACAGGGTCGCGATCTATGGCGTGATTTCCATCCGTTTGCTCGGTGTTGTTCTCGGCATCTTCAAGGCCGGTGCAGTCCTCGTGGGAGTTCATCACACCTTCGGGCTCCGAAAGCTGATGTTCGAGCTTCGGGACTCCGGTGCTTGTGCGGTGATCACCGATCGGGCGGCCGAATTGCGGGAGCGCCAGTTAGATTATACAATCTATAGTTGTAACGATGATTTTTCTGCTGCCGTGCCAGAACGCGACTGCTCGTTTTTCCGGGAGGTGCGGGAAGAGGATATTTCAGTCATCTTCTATACGTCGGGCTCGACGTCGCGCCCGAAGGGCGTCGCCGTCAATCACAAGAATATGATTGCGGCGTTCGAATCGGTGACCGGCTATCTCAGGAACACGTCCGAGGATGTGGTTCTGAGCTATTCGACCTTGGGCTCCGACTACGGCTTCTATAATGTGATGATGCCGCTCATGTTCGGAGGGACCGCGCTCGTCGAGCGCGCGTTGCCGGACGATCCCGATGAGATCATCGATCTCATCGATGCCCACGGCGTGACTGGGCTGCAGGTGTTTCCTCCCTTCATCTTCCATCTGTTAAAGGCGAGCGCGCTGGGAAGGCGCGCGCCGAGATCGCTGCGTTATATCTCCACGAGCGGGCAGGCCCTGCCGGTGAAGCATATCCGCCGCTTGCGAGAGGCGTGGCCGGGCGTCCAGATCTTCTCGAATTATGGGCTCACGGAGTGCAAGCGCGTCTCGTTTCTGCCGCCCGACGAGATCGATCAACGGCCGCAGTCGGTCGGCCGGGCCATTCCCGGCGTGCGGACCTATCTGTTTGCCGAGGATCGCTCCCTCGTGACCGAGCCGGGGCAGGTCGGCGAGCTCGGTGTTGCCGGCGACCTGCTGATGCAGAAATATTGGAACATGCCGGACGAAACCTCCGCCCGAATGATTGAGGGGGCGGCCGGTGAAGCTCGGGTGTTCCTGACGGGCGACCTATTCCGCGTCGATGGCCAGGGGTATCTCTACTACGTCGCAAGGAAGGACGACGCTTTTGCGCGGAGCGGGTTCAAGGTCAATCCGCGAGAGATCGAGCAATTGCTGATGGCCCACCCCGCGGTTTCGGAAGCGGCTGTAGTCCCCGTCGCCGACGAATCCGTCGGACATCTCCCCAAGGCATTGATCGTTGCGGAGCAGGCGACGTCCATCACGAGCCACGAACTGGTCGAGTACTGCACGATGCATCTCGATTGGCACATGGTGCCCGCCTTCGTGGAGTTCGTACCGGCGCTGCCGCGGACCGCGTCGGGAAAGACCGCGACCCGCGCATTGTCCTGATCCCCATCCTCATCCTCATTCTCATCCTCGGCCCAGCATCAGTGGAGGTCTTCGGGCATGACCAATCGACCTGCGACCGACGTCGACGCCTATCTTCAGCAATCTTCGATGATCAGATTGGCGCAGCAATTCGAGCAGTTGGCGACCGGAGCGGCACAGGTGCCGCGGCAGCCAGTGCTGACGCGGATCCGCAACCGGATAGCGGATACCGACGTGCTGGAGTATCACGACCGGCTGGTACCGAAGGCGGGACCACTGTTCTCGCATTTCCTCGCCAGCATTCCAGGCATCCTCGAGGAAGTGTCGCGCGTGGGCGTGGCGCTGAGCCGTCTGTCGAGGCAGCGGGCCGAAAGCAGCGGTCGGCCCTGCCTGCTTTATGAGATCGATGCCTTCGACGGTTCCAACGGACGCACGCTTGCTGCGTTTTCCGGCGGCGCGGTCAAGACACTGACTTGTTCTCCGAACAGGGCGAACGAAGAGCATTTTGAGCGCTTTGCCGATCCGGCCCTGTCGAGATTCATTCCGACGTCGTTCCTCAAGCTCGACGGGGACGTACTTCGCACGCTGGTGGACGACGAGGATTTCCATGGCGGCTTTGACTATATCTACGAAACGGCCGCCTTTCAGTTTTACGGCAAGGACCGCGATTTCCAGATCGAGCAGGGCTGTCGCATGCTCAGGGACGACGGGCTGGTCTTCTTTCTCGAAAAGCTCGATCACACCGACCGCCTCGAGTACGAACGACGGGAGCGCGTCAAGGACGAGCAGCACAAGGCGCACTATTTTACGCCCGAAGAGATCGAGTGGAAACGGCAGCAGATGCTGCTGCGCATGTATGAGGGCGAGGTTCTCCTCGACGAGCTCGTGAGCTCGATTGGACGACACTTCTCGCACTGCTATCTGTTGTGGAATAGCACGAATTTCTACGAGTTCGTCGCCTCGAACGACGGGCAGCGCATCGAGGAGTTCGTCCGCCTTCTCGGCCCGCCCTTGATTGAAGATCAGTTCGTCTTCGAGCGGCCAATGTTGCGAAAGGTGCTGGAGCGTGCGCATGGATAGGCTGGACGGGACGGTCTATTGGGGAGCGGACCAGCCGTCGCTCGCGACGCTCTATGCGAGCGTCGAGGCGTTGTTGCCACGATGGCACAAACGTGCGGAGGAAGCCCGCAGGCTTGGGAAGCTGCCGCGCGAGTCCGTCGATGAGCTGTTCGACGCCGGATTGCTTCAGCTCGCGATGCCGAAGCGTTTCGGCGGCCTTGAATTGGATTGGCCTGTCCTTGCAGAAGTTGCAAGGCTCGCGGCGCGCGCGTGCCCTTCGACAGCATGGATCGTGGGCCTCGTTGGAGGACACATTCAGATCGTATCGCGATTTCCAGCGGAGGCGTTGAACGCGGTCTTCCGCGGCGGAGCTCGTCAACTTGTCACGACAGGATCGGCGACGGCGGCCGGCGGAATATCGCGGGACGGTGGCGCATATCGGGTCGATGGTCGCTGGCGGCTCGGCTCCGGCGTGGACTATGCGACATGGGTGATCGTGTCCGGCTCATGCCTGCATCCGTCTCGACGCGACGCCCGGACGGTTATGGCGCTGCTGCCAGCCATCGACATCGAGATCGGCGATGATTGGCAGGCCATTGGAATGGCAGGGACCGGGTCGCGCGACATCATTATCCGCGATCGTTCGCTTTCAGAAAGCTGGGCGCAGCCGCTGGACAATGTTCTCGGGCGTTCGGCGGAACGCGGCGGTCACTACTTGCAGTCGGTTTCTCTTATTCCCTATCTGACCAGCGTGATCGTCGGTCCTCTGCTCGGCTGTGCGGAGGGAGCGGTGGCGGCGGGACTTGCGATCATGCGAGAGCGGCATGGACGGCAGCCAAACGGGAACCAATGGGCGTTTGCCATGCGCGCCGGCGAGATCATCGCCGATATCGAATGCGCACGGCTTTTGTATCGCAGCATTTTATCGAGACTGCATGAGGCGGGCTGCAACGGCCGCGATCTCTCCGATAGAGACTACGCAGCGATCAAGCGCGACCGGGCCAGGCTGACCCGCTTATGCATGAACGCCGTGCAACAGCTGATGTCCCAGCTTGGAACTTCCGTCATCGCGCAGACGCACCCGGTGCAGCGCCACTGGTGCGATCTCCAGGTCATGGCTGCACACATGGATGTGAATTGGGATCGCGCGATGGCGGACTACGGCACGGCTCTTCTTGTGCAGCTCTGAAAACAAGTGATTGAATAGCGCCGTTGACCTAGGGATGGGATCGCCGGATGTATTTCTTGATCGCCTCCATCGTTTCGATACCTTCATTTACGATCCAGTCGCGAAAGCGTGCGATCTCGGGGCGCCGCGCGGCGGTGTCCTGACAGACCAGATAGTAGGACATTGGATTCGAGAGGCGCGCCGCAAATGGCGCCATCAGTCGTCCTGATGCGAGTGCAGAGATGACCAGCGGCGTTCGGCCGATGGCAAGTCCCAACCCATATTCGGCCATCTCGAGCGCGAGCGCAGAATTTTCGCAATGAAATCCTGAAGTGGTATCGAAATCCTCGAGTCCGGCCTCGACCTGCCAAGCTTGCCAGTCCGTCGGCCGAACGATGGTATGGACCAGTGAATGGCGACGAAGCAGGTCTGATCCAGCAGGAAGTGCGGCTTCGCGAAACAGGGTGGGCGAGCAAACGGGGAACAGCTCTTCGTTCATCACGAACGTCGAATGGAGCCCCGGCCAGGATCCGTAGCCTAGCCGCAAGGCGACGTCGATATCCTCTCTCGTAAAATCGACCAGGCGGAACGACGTTGAGACGGCGACGGCGATATCCGGAAACTGTTGCCGAAAGCCGATCAACCTCGGCGCCAGCCATCTCTGTGCGACGGTCGCCAGAAAGCTGGTTCTAAGTTTCAACGCGCTATGCGACGTCAGCCCTGTGACTGCCGACGAAATATCTGAAAATGTTCGGCAAAGTACGGGAAAGAGTTGCTGGCCGTTTTCTGTCAACTCTACGCCGCGGCCAACGCGGCGGATCAGGCGACGACCAAGTGCGTCTTCCAGAATCTTGAGCTGCTGCGTCACCGCAGCTGGCGTTACGCAGAGCTCGTCGGCTGCTTTCGTGACACTGAGGTTGCGAGCTGCTGCTTCGAAGGCGCGAAGCGCGTTCAACGGGGGGAGGCGAGGGCGCATCTGCCAGACCATTCCGAGAAGGCTCGTCCAAAACTCAACGCAGATCGAAAGCCCGCTG
This sequence comes from Bradyrhizobium sp. SZCCHNS30572, assembly GCF_032484415.1. Classification (NCBI taxonomy): domain Bacteria; kingdom Pseudomonadati; phylum Pseudomonadota; class Alphaproteobacteria; order Hyphomicrobiales; family Nitrobacteraceae; genus Bradyrhizobium; species Bradyrhizobium sp. SZCCHNS30572. The sequence continues at coordinate 21,997 of NZ_JAUESY010000014.1, forward strand.
CAGAAACGGGCTCTATTGCTTGGCTCTAGCGATGGGCGCCAGCGTTGACTCACGGTTCAGTTTCCGTTGGAGTCCATTGTACGGCGAGTGCCCTCACCTTTCAATTGTGTGGTAATAGAATACAATCTTAAGATGGAATCAAGAGTTTCAAGTGAGGTGGCTTCATAAGACGCCAGTTTTGTTTTCGCGAGCTGCGCTGCCGTGGCCGATGCGCCTGTCCATCTGATCAAGGCGTATTGTTTCCTTCCAACAAACATCTGTTTCGGATCGATGCCCTCCGCGGCAAGGGCCGCCGCGGCTTCGAACAAGTGATGGAAGCCGCGGTTGGGGTGCTGGTGGTGTCGACGATTGCGAAGATCCGTCGCGCCTATTTTGTTCATGGTCAACCGGTCAAGGCGATCTGCCGCGAGCTTGGCGTATCGTGCAAAGTAGTACGCGAGGTCATCGGTTCCGAGGCAACGAAGTCCGATACGAGCGAGAGACGCAGCCGCTTCCGAAGATGAGCCTCTGGAGTGACGAGCTTGACCGGTTTCTGGTGAACGGCTGTTCGCCCCGGTGCGGCGCGTCACGGTGAAGGCGCGGATCGCTAGGCACAAGGGCCGGGCGTCCAGGTCAGCGCCCCTGGCGGCGCATCTCACCTATCTCAAGAGGGACGGGGTCACTCGCGATGGCCAGCCGGCACGGATGTTCGACGCCGCGGGCGATCAGGCGAATGAGGCTGCGTTCGAGGCGCTGGGCAGGGGTGACCGGCATCATTTCCGGTTCATTGTCTCTCCCTAGGACGCAGCCGACATGGAGAACCTCAGAGCGTTTACCCGCGATTTGATGCGGCAGATGGAGGCCGATCTCGCGACCAGGCTTGAGAGTCGGGTCTCTGGGGAATTGGTCTCCTCGGCTGACAACGCTTGTCCAAATTATCCTGGGATCAAGCGAGCCGATGTTCGTAGCTTATAGGCCAGGGCGCTCGGTTCTCTACAAGGATCCGTACGCTGAGGTCTTGGCAAGCAAGCATCCGGCACTCGGACGGGTGACCTGCCAATCATGCGCGGTTTCCTCCCTTGGAGGCTTTCGGGCGCAAGCCGCCCGCATATTCCACACCGTCACCGCTGCGGCCGGCATCCGCAATCCTTCACAAGAGCTGACGTCCCGCGGGACATCGGGAGCACAAGGTCTGGCTATTCGCATGCGTTATTTTCGATGGCCGCGCTCATTCGTGCCGAATCCTGAGCTACGATCCGAAAAGCTCAGGCGGGGCCTTCTCCTTCAAGGCTCCGCCGATATGCTTGTCGAGAAGCTTGGCGGCGCCTTCGAGCGAGCCCTTCTCCAGCAGATCGATGATGGCTAGGTGCTCGCCTGGTTGCCGCCATACCCGATCGCGGTCGAGCGTCTGACGGTATTCGATCAGGCGCCGCAATTCGTTCTGACGGGCGACGGTCTGGGCCAAGAACCTGTTACCCGACATAAGGGCGAGCGCCTCGTGGAAGTCGCTGTTCGACTTGAACAGCTCAACTTGGCCAAGCGTCTTGAACCCCGCGCTATGGAGAAATTCCTGCCGCTTGCGCTGCTCCGAAAGGACGGGACGATCGAGCTTGAAGGTCGAGGATCGCAAGCCTTGAGGCTCTAGGAGATTGAGGCCGGGCTGATTAACCTCACACTCGACAACATCCAAGCCCTGGCCGTCGCGCTAGGCGTTGAGCCCTCTGATGCTTGTGGCATCTATGGCACGGCATTTGAGATGGTTCCGCGCCTTCCCCGTGAGCGTGGGTGTGATCCGAGGCCGTCACTCTGGCAGGCCTTCGAGGTCGTCCCAGCCGAGCCCCACCTTTGGAGGGTGCGGGCGCCGCCAAAAATTCTCATTTGAAATCAAGGCGCCTTAAAAGTAGGTAGGGGGCCATAAGTCATTGATCTTGCTCTTGGCTTTCTCCCCTGTCGTACCCACCATCGAGTGCTGCGTGTGATTTGCCGTAATAGTGATCGCAGTACTGAAGGGGGTGTCGCTCCGCTTGTTTCCCCGGTTGGCAGCTTGAGAGGAGGCGGGCGGTCCATCGGGTCGGAGCAGCTATTTGAACTTCTCCGGCCAAAGCCCTGGTGCGATCGACTAGCTCTGCCGGGAGCTGCCAATGCTGTTGACGGGCGCAGATGTCGTTGCAGCGAATTGCTCAGGTGCAAGCCGAAGCTGGCCACCGGTTGACCACCGAAACCCCGTGAACAAACGGCGATAAAGGACGTCAATCGCGAGCAAACTTCATTGTTTTTGTTGATCTTTTCGCATGCTACTCGGGACGCAGGGGTCGCAGGTTCGAATCCTGCCGCTCCGACCATTTTTTCAGGCGCCTAGCTTTTCATCTCCCGAGAAGCGCAACGAAATCACACGGCGCCACCCTGCACCATCCGGCTATTCGTGAGCATTTCGCCGCGGCAGACGACAGCGCTTCATCAAGCGTCCAATTCCTCCGGCTTCCGGTAAAGCGTGCGCAGGCTGATGCCGAGGGGGTTTGCAAGCGATTCTCGATTGCCGCGATGCGTCAACAGGGCGGTCCGAAGCGCTCGCGCCTCGCGCTCCTTCGATGACGGCGGGTTCTCACCGACAGCAGGCGCCAGCTTTGTTGCGGTTCGCTGCACCCGGTCGCGTCCCTCAATGTTCGGCGATCGCAGCGTCAGAGCACGCTCGATCGTCGCGGCTGAGATGACATCGTCATCGCAGAGCAGGGCCGCGCGCTCCAACACGTTGCGCAACTCGCGAACATTGCCCGGCAAGGCGTCGCCCTCGAGCCGCTCGGGTGCCGGCTGGGACAAGGTGAGCCTTCGCTCCGGCGCCACGCGGGCAAGCAGCGCTGCGGCGAGAAGCGGTAGATCAGCGGCGCGCTCGCGCAATGCTGGCAGAAGGATCGGAAAGGTCGACAGTCGGTCGTAGAGATCGTTTCTCGACAATGCGCGACGCATGCGCGCGATCAATTCCGTGGACCAGCAGAGCGCGATCAGGAAGGCCGGTGCGCGACCATTCCGATCAGCGCAGAGCGGCCGTGATGGCCGCTGCCTTCGCTGAGCTCCGTCTCGTATTCGCGCAGTTCGATGATCTCCAACTCACGGAACGCCTCTCGGAGCATGGTTTCCGTATAGAGGTGCGAGAGGGCGGAAGGGCCGCCCGTCTTGTACTCCAACTGCTTGGGCGTATAGCCCTGCAGGATCAGCGTCCCGCCCGGCTTCAGGCTTGCGATCATGCGCGCGAACAGCCGTTTCCTCAAATCTGGGGCGGCGAACTGCACAAAAATCGCTGCGATGCCGTCATACGCCGCGCTTGGCCACGCGAAGCCGTCGCAATCGGCAAGCTGGTAGTTCACGCTCACTCCGGCTGACGCGGCAAGTTTGCTTGCTTTCGCCAGACCCACCTCCGAGATGTCGAAGGCGTCGACCTGAAATCTCTGCCGGGCGAGCCAGACGCTGTTGCGGCCTTCTCCGTCGGCGACGCAGAGAATGCGACTGCGGTACGGGAACGTGCCGACATGGCGGCGCAGCCATTGATTGGGTTCGGTTCCGAAAACGAAATCATCGCCTTCGAATCGTCGGTTCCAGCGGCCGGCGCCGGTGTCTGGCGGTACGTTCGTGACCATCGGCGGTCCCACTTTGAAGATGACAAGCGTGTTTGCTGGCAGCCGCAAGGAGCTTGCGAGCTCCTCGGTATCAGCCTGCGAACCCTTGATCGCAAGTTAGGTGAACTGGAAGCCGGATCGTAGTTCATCAGCCCGTCAGACGCGGCAGGCGCGTGAGCAGGGGACGATCGCTCCGGCGGCTCGATACCGTCTCGCACGAACCGCGCTGGGACAGGCTCGACCGCCTGTTTGTTATCGTCTCGCCAAAGTGATAGCAACACGGGGCGGCCTTGCGGCATGGCGCCGTGGCCGCCGATGTAACGGACCGAATTGGTCGATTGAGGAATATGCGGACGAATATGGCAACCAAGCGCGCACGCAGCAGGTCTTCGCTCGAGCCTGACGCGTTGCTCGAGAAGGCTCACAAGGCAAGCGAATTCCTCAAGGCGCTGTCGCACGAAGCGCGGCTTGCCATTCTGTGTCTGCTGCTTGACGGAGAGAAGTCCGTCAGCAGCATTGAGGATTCGCTGCAGCTCCGCCAGCCGACGGTGTCGCAGCAACTTGCCCGGCTGCGCGCGGACGATCTCGTCAAGGTGCGCCGGGACGGCAGGAACGTGTATTATTCGGTCTCGCGGCCGGAAGTGATCGAGGTCATGTCCGCTCTCTATCGCGCTTTCTGCTAAGTGGTGCTGATGGAGTCTCGCTGCCCGCGGAGATCGTCCGTCAGGCGGAGCCGGGGACGGCGGCGACTGTGTTTCCTGCGGTCACTCGATCGATGAACCCGGCTGCCGCGGCTATCACCGCGGAGGTCGCCTGTTGGTGGGGCGCATGTCCACAGCCTTCCAGCACGCAGGTCTCGATCCGGGCTGGCACGAGGGCGCGGAGCGTCTCAAGCTGAATATGCGTGAAGAACTCGTCTTCGCTGCCCTGAACAGCCAGCACCGGGGCGCGAACCCGTCCAACGTAGGGCTTGATCCCCCAGTCGCGCGCTTCTTCCCCAGTCCAAGCATCGACCAGCCGGCCAAAAAGATGATCGGTTCTGCTGCCATGATACCGTGCGAGCCGCGCCCTCAGGTCGCCGTGCTCGAAGTCCCTGATCTGGGCTGCGATGCCGTCAACCGTCCGCTGTTCGCGGAAGAGGTGAGGGGCGATCGCGACGACCCCGCTGACCTCATCGGGAAACGCGCCGGCAAACGTCAACGCGATCGCAGCACCGTCGGAGTGTCCGACCAGGATCGGGCGCCGCGCTCCGGTCGTCCGTAGCACTTCGGGCAGGGCATCCAGAGCCTCGGCGAGCAGATATTGCCGCGAATGGGGCGGCTCGAGCGGCTCCGAGTCACCCGAGCCCCAGCGGTCGAACACCAGGACGGAGCAGCCGGTCGCGGCCGCAAGCCGCTCGGGAAAATCGCGCCAGAGCCGGGCGCAGCCCAAGGCGTCATGCAGCAGGACGATCGGCGGACGTTCCGGTCGCGTCGCCACGAGCCAATGGCCGCGAAGCCTCCGGCCGGCCGCAACGAAGCTCAGCTGCCGCGCCGCCGCGACGACCACGTCGCGAATGTCCGACGGGCCGAGATTGACGAAGTCGGCCGACGTGCGCGAGAAGAAGTCCTCAACGAGGGATCCGGCATCGGCCAGTTCGGCGCCGCGCAGCGCCGCCTCGAGATCAAAGATGACGCGTGGCGGTGTGACGAAGAAATCGCCCGTGATCAGGGCTTCGCGAATTCGCCTGCGGTCTGGCCCCTCGAGGCGGATATCGGCGCGCAGGCTGCCGCCGCGCCGCGTCAGAGTGGCACTGACCAGCGAGCCGTCCACCTCGGGAGCGTCGACCATCTCGACGAAGTCGTCGCGGCCGATCTCGTCGCGATACAACTGGTCGGCGAGCTCTTCTTCGTGCATCGACGCCTGGCCCCATTGCGGAACAATGCCGAGGCCTTCCGCCAGGCCGTCGAGCAAGCCTCGCTGGATGGTGGCCAGATCAGGGAGCTTGTCGCCGAGGATCTCGCGCATGCTGACGACGCGCTGGTGGGCCGAGGCGAGGTCGCGCTTGGCGAGCTTTTCCACCGGCACTTTGAGCGCAGCGATCATCTGCTCGGGGTCGAAGTCGATCAGCAGTGTTCCCTGGTAGAACAGCGTATCGCCGTCAAAGAAGCCGCCGGTGCCGCTGATCTTGCGGCCGTCGACGTCGATGTCGTTGCGCGGGCGGTAGCGCGCGGGGACGCCGAGCTTGTTGAGCCCGAGTGCGACGCTTTCGCAGATCCGGCGTGTCGTTTCGGTGAGATTCATGGCGCCGAGGCTGGAGCGGCCGAACACGAGCTCCCATCCGATCTGACCCTCGTCGAGATAGAGACCTCCGCCTCCCGTGATCCGCCGGCCGATCTCGATTCCCTTGCTCCGGCAATAGTCGAGCCGGACCTCATGGCTCAGGATCTGATGGATTCCGACCAGCGCCGACGGACGAAACCGCAGGAAGCGGATGGTATCGGGAATCTGCCGTGCCTTGTGAGCGTCGATGAGCGCCTGGTCGAAGGCGATATTGGCGCGTCCGCCCCGAATCCCGGTGTCGATGACCCGAAATGACTTGGCGCTGCTGGCCATCGCATCTTCCTCCCGGTTATTTGGGTAGTCCGCGCCGGAGTTGGCTGCGCACGTGGCGAATGTCGCGGCGATCGGGCTTGAAAGGGTATGAAGCAATGTCGCGCGGCGGCGAGTCGCCATAGGGGCGGTCGCAGGCGGACACATCGGCGGCCTCCTTGCCCGGGCAGCCGGACGTGCGGAAGGCCACGCCCGCGTCGACGATCGCGTCGACTTCGTCCTGCGGCAGACCAAAATCGACGAGTTGGCCGCGCTCGTCGAAACGCATGTGCTGCAGGGAATGGCTTCGATAGTCGATGAGATAGCGGGCGAGCTGGATGCGTCGCCATTGCGGGCGCGGCGCCGGCGGGAGATGATCCATCAACGAGCCCTGTTCGGGAAAGAACGCGAACAGGTGGCTGTGGCCGCCGAGGTCGCGAATTCTCTGCACCTGCGAGAGAACGTCGTGGTCGCTCTCGCCCATCCCGACGATGAGATGGGCGCCGAAACGTTCCGGGCCAAATATCTCGGCGGCAGCCAGCAGGATCTCCCAATATTTGTTCCAGCTATGCGGCGATTGAACCCCGCGGCCGCGGGTGCGGTCAAAGATGACCGGGTTGGCTGCATCGAGCGCGACCGTAAATATCTCGGCGCCGAGATCCTTGAGCTCCTGCACATCCAGTCGCGTCATCGTCGTCGGGTTGGACAGGATGGACACGGGTACGTGCCTGATGCGTTCAACCCATTTCCGCAGGACAATGCGGGTGTCCTGGTCCGACCGCGGATGCGTGATCATGCTGATACACATGCGATGGAAGCGTCCGCCGTCGCCGCCCGATGCGACGATGTCAATCACCTGGTCGTAGGGCACCGCAGGCCAGTCGACCCGAATGAAGTTGCGGTCGGCATAGTTGCGCTCCGCTTCGCGATGGCGCGCAAGCCCGCAATAGGCGCAGTTGGCGCGGCAGCCCTCCGGGTAGGTCAGCAGCAGGTTCAGGCAACGGGTGCAACTGGTGCGATGCATGTACCCGTTCATGATGCCGAGGGTGATCGCCGCTGCCGTCGACATTTGCACGTACTCGGGCGACCGCATGTTCGGCGTCAGAACATTGTCGTTCGGCAGGTACGTGCCGACCGGCCGCACATCCTGCGCTCTCACGCGCCCGCCGTTGCGCGCTTCCGCCGGCACGGCGCCGGGCGCGCGCGGCTGCATGGCTTCGGCCGCGTTGAAGGTGCGCGTCTCCCCGGTGAGGAAATCCGGCACCGGATGCGTCGGTCCTTCGAGACAGCTCATGACGTCCTCCCCTGGTCCTGCATCTTCACGCCCAATAGTTCGGCGAACTGATCCACCCCTCGGCGAGCGCAGTCGCGTCGGGGCGGCGGCCGTCGCCATAGTGCGCCAGCACTTGCCGTCGTCGCCGCAATGCCCGGCTCAAGGCCGCATCGAAAATGTCGCCGAGCTCTTCGTCATAGTCATCGAGGGCGCCGCGGCGGCCGGACAGCATGTCTGCCGCGGCGTGCCCGGCGAGTGCCCCCGATTGCACGGCGGAGGCGATGCCGGCGCCGGTCACGGGGTTGGTCAGGCCTGCCGCATCGCCGGCCAGCAACACCTGGGTTGCGCCGAGCCGGCCTGTCGAACCCACCCTGCCGCCCACGGGTATCGCCCCGCCCGTCAACGCGAACGGGCGCGTTCCGATGCGGCGCGATGCCGACAGCGAGGCGAAGAGCGCGGCGAGCATCGGTTTCAGTCGCCGCCGGTCCTCTATCATGATGCCGACGCCGATATTGGCCACGGCGCCCTTGGGAAACAGCCAGCCATAGCCGCCGCGGTAGTCGGCGCTCAGGAAGATATCCGTGGCATCGTGCGGCACGATCAGCGGCGCGGTCAGTTGCCTCGTATCGACAAGCGCGCGATTGGTCTGGCCGATAGCCGCGCCGACGCGCGAGCGAGGGCCGTCGCAGCCGATGAGGACGCGCGGTTTCAGGGCAAGACCATCGGACGTATGAACTGTGCCGTCGAAATCGATGGCAACCACGGAGGTGCCGTATCGGCACGCGGTTCCCGCGTTCGCCGCCTCATCAGCAAGCATTCGATCGAAGGCGGCGCGATCGATCATCCAGCCGCAGAAGTCCCGCGTTTCCTCGCAATCCGTCGCTTCGGTGAAGGTCAGCATGCGCGTGATCTTCTGTTCGGCGACGGCCGTGATGTTCGGAACGTCCCGCTCGATCATGGCGGGCACGAACTCGGCACACTGGACCGGGCGACCCGCCTCGAGCCGGCGATCCACGGCGACGACGCGGTAGCCGGCCTTCGCGGCAATCGCAGCCGCACGGCTCCCGGCCGGTCCAAGCCCGACGACGACGATATCCGCTGCCTCGGCGTTCATGGTGCACCTCAGGCTGCGCAAGCCCGCCGTCCGGCGAGGCCGTCAAGCGCGATCGAGCAGCAGGCATGCTCCTGCTCGACCGGCCGGCCGATGGCGCGGGCGAGAGCCACGATGCCGTCCGCGGGATAGGCGATACCGTCAAATCCCGCCATGACGGCGTATGCGTCGGTCATCAGCTTATGGCGGCCCGCGGGGCGGATACAGCCAAGTTGAACCGGCGCGTGACTGATGCGTTGCCGCGCGGCGACCAGCACCTTCGCCACGTCGTCGGTGGATATCGTAGCGAAGGGCCGATCCGGCGGCGCATAAATCGGAGTCACCACCACCAGGATCAACGCGGCAACCGGATGGCGCGAAACGATGTCCAGAGCGGTCTCCTCGCCGAGTAGCCGGCCATAGTGCAGACCGATGACGATGTGTGGCACGACCTGCATCTTGGTGCCCGAGAGCGCGGCGAGCGTCGCCTCGAAATCCGCGACAGGACGGTCGAGGTGATAGACTTCGCGGATCGTCTGCTCCGAGCCGATCACGTCGAGCATCGCGACGTCGACCCCGGCGGCCTCCATGGATCGGGCGCGCCGTTCGTCGAGCAACGCGGAATGGACGGCGATGCGCAGATGGGGAAAGTCGCGCTTGAGCCTTTCGATGGTCGGATAGAAGCGATCGTACGGAACCTCGTTGCGGCGGTTGGATCCGCCTGAGAGCAGGAACCCGCGCAGATCCTTGAGCAGAATGAAATCGCGCACCTTGCGGTCGAGTTCGTCCGGTGTCGTTGCCGCGATCATCGGCTCGAGGATCTTCGCCTGACAGTGATCGCAATTCAGCGCGCAAACGCCGCCCGTGATGGAAAAGGCGGGAAAACTCGCTTTGCCGCAGCCCTTGAGTTCCTCGCTGGCATAGGCGCGGAACGTCGGCGTGTAGAACCGCATCGGTCCGAGTGCGCGCTCGCGGGCTGCCGCCTCGAGTGCATCGACGAGCCCATGATCAAAACGCAGGTCGTCGAGCGGTTCGATCTCCTGCAGCTTCTCATACCACGCCATTGCGTTCCTCGCTTTTCATATGCGAAAAAACATATATATTGTAGGTCCGCCGTCGGCTTCGGCCGTCATTGATGCCTCATCAGTTGTCGCGGTTCGCCATGAAGACACTCTGCGTCTTGCAGCATTTTGAGGCGGACTATCTCGGCTTGATGGAAGACCAGTTCGAAGGCCGCAACGTCGGCTTTCGCTATTGCCGGCCGTTTACGGCCGGAGGATCGATACCTGCGACGGCCGGGGATTTTGACGGCCTCGTTGTTCTTGGCGCCGGACCGCTCGGAGTCGTCAGCGGCAACCTGCTTCCGAGCCTTGGGCCCGAGTTGCGGTTGGTACAGGATTTCCTGGCGCGCGACCTGCCCGTCATCGGCATCGGAGCTGGCAGCTGCATAGTTGCAACCGCGTGCGGCGGCGGCACTCAGGAAGCTCCGCTCCGCTTCGTTGTGGAGACGGCCCGACGGGTCGATCCCGCGGCGCTCGGCGGTCATCTGCCGCAATCCTTTCCCGTCGCGATCTACATGCGCGATCGCCCGGTGCTGCCGGCCGATGCCCGTGTTCTCGCGATCGACGCTGCGGGGGAGCCGGCGGTGTTTCAGCTTCGTGATAACTGCTTCGGGTTCCTCGGCCATCCCGGAATCAAGTCGGCCATGATCGAGGATCTGATCATGGAATCCGAAGAATGTCCTGATCGCACGGCGGAAACGCTCGCCGACCTGCGCGTGGTGCAGCGCGAGATCGCTACGGCGCTCGGACCGCTGATGATTGGTTTGATCGAGTCGACGCATTTGATGCGGCCGCTCCCGTAGGACCGTTCTCCCGAGCAACGAATTATTTTCTTCAGCCTATAGATGTCATTCAAAAAATGGAATATGTTTTGTGCGTTCGTCCGACGGATTGGATGAATTCGATGTGAGCTTGTTGTTCACCCAGGACTTCGGTTCTTGGGCATGTTGATCTTCATCAACTCCAAGGTGATGCGCCTCAAGATAAACTTATTGTGCACGCTCGTGTGTCGATGTGCGTTGCGCACGCTCAATAGCAGATGATCGGGAGGACATCGTAAGAATGGCCAAAAAGCTCATCATCATCATGGTCAATACCGATCCTCGCAACGGCGAGGAACTGGGCGCGCCGTTCTTCCAGGCCACCGTTGCCGCGGCGATGGACTACGAGGTGGAGGTCGTCTGTACCGCGACGTCGGGGCAGCTCATGAAAAAGGGCGTGGCAGAGAAGCTCGTGGTCAAGCCCGGGTCTCCGAAAACCGTCTATGACTTCATCAAGGACGCGCACGGAGCGGGAGTGAAGTTCTATTGCTGCTCTCCGAACCTCGATCTGTTCGACATGACCGAGCAGGACCTGATCCCTGAATGCGAGGGCATCGTCGGGGGTGCAAAGGTCATCGAAGAGGTGATGGAAAACGATAATGCCAAGGTGCTGACCTACTGAGGAGAGCCGCCAGATGACGAGCGGAGCTTCAATCGAGCTGACCTCTATCGGCGACCCGGTCTCCGAGGCGCCGGTCGTTCCCTACGAGAAGCTGGAAGAGGTGTTCGACGACATTCGCTCGCACGTCCTCTACGATCATGAGCTGCATGGCTGTCTCAATTGCGGCATCTGCACCGCGACCTGTCCCTCGGCTCACTACTACGATTATTCACCCCGCGAGATCGTCCAGCTGCTGTGGACCGAAAATCTCGAAGGCATCTACGACGCGATGCAGGAGAAGATCTGGTCCTGCGCGCAGTGCTACACCTGTGCGGCCCGCTGTCCGTTCGAAAATTCGCCGGGCGGGCTCGTCATGATCATGCGTGAGGTCGCGATCAAGCACGGCATGCAGTCGGCGAAGGATGTACTGCGACCGTTCTCGCGGGTGCTTCTGAAGGTCATTTCCACGGGAAACCAGCTCGCGCCGAACATGATCACGCGCGATGCGTTTCCCGACTGGGGCCCGAACGTCGCCAAGGTCGACGCCCCGCTCAATATCCTGCGCAAGGCCATTCCGGTCCCGACCATGCACACCATGGACACGGCCTGGGAGGTCAACCTGAAGACGTCCGTCGAACTCTACACCATTTGGGAGGCGACCGGCGTGCTCGATCAGCTCGAGACGATCGACGAGAATCTGTTCGATGTCGTCAGTGACGTGATGGATGAGAAGCGCGAGGAGTACAACGAGTGGCTAGAAGAGCATCAGGAAGAATAGGCCGCTGAGATGACCACAACAGACGGCGAGATCAATCGCTGCGGTGGACGACGGAGGAAACGATGGACGAAAAGCGCAGTGACAGTCAGTCGGCTTACGCCGGCTTTGGCGCGGAGTGGCGCCCTTCCAATCTGACGCCGGGCGAGGCGCAGACAGCGACGGCCTGGGTGGAAACCCGGATCGACCGTCGCTCGATGCTGACCAACAAGGAGCGTGTCCACGACATCCGCGACGCGATGTGGGAGTTGGAGAAGGACGGCGAAATCGTCGTCCATCGGATCGACGAGCGCCACGAGCCGGTGGTGGCGCGCACGCTGTACGGCTGGGACAAGCGCATTCCCACCACCAACCTCTGGCAGCACAAGTCCTGCGGACAGTGCGGCAATATCCCCGGCTATCCGTCGAGCGTGATGTGGCTGATGAACCAGCTCGGCGTGCGCTATCTCGACGAGACCGATCAAACCTCTTGCACCGCCTGGAATTATCACGGCTCCGGGGTCGGCAATGTCGTCAGTTTGGCCGCCGTCTTCCTGCGGAACTTCCACCAGGCATACATGTCGGCCAAGGCGCAGGGGCTGCCGGTCGGAACCTACTTCCCGCTGGTCCACTGTGGCACGTCGTTCGGCAATTACAAGGAGATGCGCATCTTCTTGATGCATTCGGCTGAACTGCGCGAGCAGGTGAAGAAGATTCTCGGCAAGCTGGGCCGCCTGGTCGACGGCAAGCTGCTGATCCCCGAGGAGATCGTGCACTATTCCGAATGGCTGCACGTCATGCGTCATCGCATCCGGGAGCGGCAGGTCATAGACGTGAGCAGCCTTCGCGCCACCGTTCATCCGGCTTGTCACGTCTACAAGATGGTTCCGGAAGACGTGATCTATGACGACACCGTCATGGACGGCAATCGCGTCGCGGTATCGACCGGCCTGATGCAGGCGCTGGGTGCACAGGTGATCGACTACTCCACCTGGTACGACTGCTGCGGCTTCGGTTTTCGTCATATCATTGGCGAACGTGAGTTCACCCGCTCCTTCGCCATCGACCGCAAGATCAGGGTCGCGGTCGAGGAGGCGCGGGCGGACGTCATGATCGGCCACGACACGGGTTGCATCACCACGCTCGACAAGAACCAGTGGATCGGCAAAGCCGTCGACAAGGTCTACGCGCTGCCAGTCATGGCCGATTGCCAGTTCGCGGCGCTCGCCCTCGGTGCGCATCCATACAAGCTCGCGCAGCTTCATTGGCACGCCTCGCCGTTCGAGGGGCTGCTCGAGAAGCTCGGCATCGACTGGCAGAAAGCCAAAGCCGAATTCGAGGCCTACCTCGATGAAGTGAAGGCCGGCCGCATCGAGACGCTCTACGACCCCAAACGCGCGATTACGTCGGGCCCAGGCTATGTCAAGCCGACGGCGACCTTGTCAGGAGCCGCATCATGACCTGTCCCGTTCTCATCGTTGGCGGTGGGCCGTCGGGGCTTTCCGCCGCACATGCGCTGGCCGCGGCCGGCCAGCGCGTCGTTCTCGTCGAGAAGGCGGAGCAGCTCGGCGGCGCGCCGATCCAGTCGGGCTATGCCAAGCTGGTGCCGTCCGGCGAATGGGCCAAGGACGCCATCGGTGGCATGGTGCGCCGGGTCGAAACCGACAGCCGTATCGAGATCCGAAGGCGCGTCACGGTGAAGGCCTTCTCGGGCAGCCCAGGCGACTTTCGCGTGACGCTGTCGGATGGCACGGTGCTGGAGGCGGGGGCGGCGATCCTGTGCACCGGCTTCACGCATTTCGATTCCGTCAACAAGCCGGAATGGGGTTTCGGTACCTACCCTGATGTGGTCACGACGACCCAGGTCGAGCAGATGCTCTCCTCCGGCACGGGCGTGCGCTGTCCGTCCGACGGACGCGAGCCGGAACGGGTCGCGATCCTGCTATGCGTCGGCTCGCGCGACCGCCAGATCGGTCGCGAGTGGTGTTCGAAGATCTGCTGCACGGTCTCCGCCAACATTGCCATGGAGATCCGCGAGGCGGTGCCACGGTGCAACGTGTATATCTACTACATGGATATCCGCACCTTCGGCCTCTACGAAGATCTCTACTACTGGGAAAGCCAGGAGAAGCATCGGGTCAAATACATCAAGGCGCGGATCGCCGAAGTGACATCGGACGGCAGGCGGCTGATCGTGAAGGGCGAGGACACGCTGGTGAAGCGGCCGATCTCGATTCCGTTCGACATGGTGGTGCACGCCATCGGCATGGATCCCAATGTCGACAACATGACGTTGTCGGCGGTGTTCGACGTCAAACTGCAGAAGCACGGCCATATCCAGAAGGCATCGGTCTATTCCAACACATCGGCGACCTCGCGGCCCGGCGTCTTCGTCGCCGGCGCGGCGACCGGGCCCGAGACCATCGACGATTCCATCGCACAGGGCCAGTCGGCAGCGATGGCCGCGCTGACCCTGGTCCGCGGCGCCATGATGGAAGCGGCCGAGTGATGTGGCCGATCACCAGCCATAGAGGCAAGGCGGGGGCCGAGCCGATGCGGCCGGTGCTTGATCTGTCCGGCCCCAGGCTGCGGCGGGCGTTCGAGAACCTCGTGGAATCCGCCGACGACACCGGCGGCGTCGAGCGTTATGTCGGAGCGCTCGCGCTCAAGGCCTCGCTGTTCGAGGAGGTGCTGGGCAAGGGGCGGGTCAGCGAGCTGACGGAGGCCGAATTCTGCGACCTCGCCACGTTCATCACGCCGGTGCGCCGGCGTGTGGGTGCGTGGCTCGGCCGCAACGGATTTGTGGCGATGCGCAGCAGGCTCGAGGCCCTGCTGCGCGGATGGTCCGATCTCGGCACCACCGACCAGCGCGTCGCCGCGTTCGTCACGAGCTTTCCAGCCGATCGCGAGCACCGCTGGTCGCGCGATCTTGCCGCCGAGGTCCTTCATTTCACCGCGCCCGACCGCTATCCGCTGATGACGCGCTGGATGTGGGACGCCAGGGTCAATACCGGCGTGTTGCGCGAGATATGGTACGACGAGGATGCCGAGGCCGGTACGATCGCCGTCGGCGACGGCCTCGCCACTTTCACGATGCTACGCGAGGAGCTCGAAGGTTTCCTGCAGGCGAACGGTGTCTTCCGCGATCTGGCCTTCTACGTCGATCTGCTCTGCGCCCACACCTATGCAAATTATATCAACGACAAGGGCGGCCAGTTCCTGCACGCGGACTTCTGCGGCGGCTTCAAGGCAGACGCGATGGCACATACTCGGCGTCTCCTGGGACTCGATGCGGTCGATACCGAGTCGGGGCGCACCCGCCTGAAGCTGATCGATGGCAGGGCCTATGTGCTCGGGCAGCCCCGCCTGCTGAGCGAATGAGGGAACATCCATGCCGATTCACGAAAAATCGCTGATCCGGCCCGAGAATCTCGTCACGCATGAGCACCTGGAAATCGATGGCGTCGATGTCTCCGGGCACTGGAGCACGTTCATCACCTCGCGCGCCATCACCGACTACAACGAGCAGATGCAGGAGGAGATCGCGGCGCTCCCGGGGGGCGAGTTCATCCACCGCTGCTGGCAATGCGGCTCATGCACCAACGCCTGCACGATCAACGCCGTGAATCCCGACTTCAACCCGCGCTATTGGATCTACCTGATCCGCATGGGCTTCGAAAGCGAGCTGCTGCGTGACAAGGACATCATCTGGCAGTGCGTCTCCTGCAACAAGTGCACCTATGCCTGTCCGCGCGACGTCAGTCCCGAAGGCGTGATGAAGGCCACGGCACATTGGCTGGAGCTGAAGGGCTATACGGAGAAGAAGCCGTCCACCGCGTTCGATGAGGTCTTCTCCGAGCAGGTCTTCGCCACCGGCAAGATCGAGGAAGGCCGCGTGTTGCGCCAGTTCTTCGCGCGGACCGGGCAGTCCCTGTCGCAGGGCTGGCTTGTCGAACTGATACGCAGTCTCGCCAGCCGATTGCCGGTCGGCCTCCTGGTGAAGTTGGGACTTGCCAGCGTGATCCGTCCCCGCACGCGCGGATGGCGGGGCGCCAGCCTCGCGATCGACGAGTATGTCCGTGAGTGCGAAGCAGCTGCCCGCAAGGCGCTTCGACTGGACGTTCAGGGAGCTGAGTGATGAGCGACAAACACAAGCAGGTCGCCTACTATCCGGGCTGCGCGCTCGAAGGAACCGGGCACGCCTACAACCGCTCGACCAAGGAGGTCGGCAAGGCACTCGGCCTCGATCTGGTCGAGCTCAAGAACTGGAACTGCTGCGGCGCCATGGAGGTCAAGAACATCGATCCCAAGCTGCAGACCTATCTGTCGGCCCGCAACCTCTCGATCGCCGATGCGATGGGGTTCGATACCGTGATGGCGCCGTGCAATGGCTGCTATCACAATCTCAAGAAGGCCGAATACGACCTCGCCAAGGATCCCCCGTCGCGCGAGGTGACGGACCGACTGTCGCGCAAGGCCGGCCACGCGACCTACGAAGCCGGCAAGGTCACGACCATTCACGCGCTCGACTGGATCAAGGAATCGGTCGGCGAACAAGGCCTCAAGGCACGCGTGAAGAACTCGCTCAAGGGCCTGAAGGTCGCCAACTACTATGGCTGCATGTACACGCGGCCGCGTCACATCTTTCCGGAAAAGGACAAGGGGCCCGGCTCGGAGTCGACCTCCAAGCCCCATTTCATGGACGACCTGCTGGCCGCGGCGGGGGCCGAAAATGTCGAGTACCCCCTCAAGACGGCATGCTGTGGCGGCGCTCACACGCTGTCCGACAGTGACACCTCGACCAAGCTCGTTCTCAACCTGCTCACGACGGCCGAGGCCTGCGGCGCGGACGTGATCGCCACCGAATGCCCGACCTGCCACACCGGGCTCGAAATGCATCAGGTGCGCGCCGAAAAGGTCTTCGGCCGCAAGACGAGCGTCAAGATCCTGTACTTCACCCAGCTCCTCGGCATGGCGCTCGGGCTGTCGGCGCGCAGGGTCGGCGTGCAGGAGAACTTCTCGGATTCGACCGGTCTGTTGCGTGCACGGGGGCTCGGCTGATGGCGGATATCGGTATCACGAGCCTCGACAACGTCGCGATGCGGCTCGACGGCATGTTGGCCGCGTCCGATGCCGCACTCTCGGCGGCCGCCGCGCCGCTTGCCGAGGAGTTGCTGCAGCTCGGCGAAACGATTCTCGAAACATGGCTCGCTGCGCACGGCGAGATCGCGACCGATCGCAAGGTCGAAACCTTCCGCTTGCTGGCGCTGCATCGGCAGGGTGCGCGCGGCGATGCAAGCTTCAATGCTTGCCGCGAGACATGCCGCGAGCTCGTCTATCACTATAATCTGGTGCGCCTCGAGCCAGGCCACGCGGAGGTCGCCCGGCGGCTGCGGCTGGGCGCCATGGTCGCGCGGCACCTTATGCTGTTCATCGGAGGCAAGCTGGAGGTGGCCGGGCTCGGCGACTTCTGCTGCGCGTCCCGGCCGCTACGTCAACTCGATGCATCGATGCAGACCAACGAAACTGTTTGAGACAAGGAGAAGACGATGCCCATCGTCCGCGGCTGCAACCTTCCCGACGACCTCCTCTACGACGTCGAAAACAACATCTGGTATCGCGAGAACGCCGACGGCACCGTGACGCTCGGGATGACCGCCGTGGCAGCGGCCATGGCCGGTCAGCTTGTCGCCTTCACACCAAAGAAGGCCGGCCGGTCGGTCGATGCGGGCAAGTCCTGCGCCACGATCGAATCCGGCAAGTGGGTCGGCCCGGCAAAGGTCGCCTTCAATGCGGAAATCGTCGAGGTCAACGATGCAATGAGCGCAGCGCCCAAGCTCGCCAACACCGACCCATATGGCGAGGGATGGATGGTCAAGGTGCGCCCGAAGGACTGGGCTGCTGCCAAGGCCGGCCTCGTGCCGGGCACGGCGGCCGCCGCCCCTTACGAAGCGAAGATGGCTGCCGAGAATTTCGCTGGCTGCGCGTAAGGAAGTGGATAGGCCGTGACTGAGACCGTCGCAATCAGGACATCGATGATAAGTCGCGGCCTCGCGGCCTTCATGTCGCTGCCGACCTATTTCCCGGGTGTCCTGGCCAGTCTGATCATCGCGATCGCTGCAACCTTCCTGTCCGAGCACTATGGCGGGCCGGTCATGCTGTTCGCCTTGCTGCTTGGGATGGCCTTCTATTTCCTGTCGCAGGAGGGGCGCTGTGTTGCCGGCATCGAACTCGCCTCGAAGCACATCCTGCGCGTCGCCGTCGGCCTGCTCGGGGCGCAGATCACGATTGCCGAGATCATGAAGCTCGGTCCGACGCCCGTGATCACGGTCGTCGGCGCGGTGATCCTGACCATCCTGTTCGGCGCGCTGGCCTCCCGTGCCATGGGTTTGAGCCGGCGGTTCGGAATCCTCACCTCCGGGGCTGTGGCGATTTGCGGAGCGTCGGCGGCGCTCGCGATCTCGTCGGTGTTGCCCAAGGGGGAGCAGCACGAACGCGACACGGTCTTTACCGTGATCGGCGTGACCGCGCTCAGCACGATCGCGATGATCGTCTATCCGCTGGTGATCGCAGGATTCCATCTCGATCACGCTGCAGTCGGCATGTTTCTTGGCGGCACCATTCACGACGTTGCGCAAGTGGTTGGCGCCGGCTTCAGCGTGTCGGAGGAGACCGGAAACGTCGCGACCTTCACCAAGCTGCTCCGGGTTGCCATGCTGCTGCCTGTCGTGGTGATGCTGTCCTACGTGTTCCGCGCCCATCACGTCGGTAAGGCCGGGCGACAATTGCCGGGGTTCCTGGTGGTGTTCGCCGTTCTGGTGATGCTCAACAGCGCCGGCGTCATTCCCGCATTCCTGCTTGCCCTCATCAAGGACGTTTCAAGGTGGTGCCTGGTGACGGCGATCGCAGCGCTCGGGATGAAGACGTCGCTCAAGGCGATGGCCGATGTCGGCGGCCGGGCGATCGCGCTGATCGTCGCCGAGACGTTGTTCCTCGCAGTCCTCGTGCTGATGGTCGTGCGTTGGAAAGCAGGAATCCAGTAATGCGCGCGGTTGCGCCTGCGAGAGACCGAACGGAGAGATGCAATGGCCGATGATAACAATACCAAGCGCATGTCGATGATTGTCACCAAGGGCACGCTGGATTGGGCCTATCCGCCCTTTATCCTGGCCACGACAGCGGCGGCCATGGGCCTCGAAGTGACCATGTTCTTCACCTTCTACGGCTTGACGCTGCTCAAGAAGAATCTCGACCTGAAGATTTCGACGCTCGGCAATCCGGCCATGGAGATGCCGATGTTTGGAATGCACATCGGCATGCCGAATCTCGTATCGGCCATCCCCGGCGTCGACGCGGCGGCGACGACAATGATGAAGAACCTGATCAAGAAAAAGGGGGTCGCATCGATAGAGGAGTTGCGCACGATGGCCATCGAAGCCGAAGTCAAGATGATCGCCTGCCAGATGACCATGGATCTATTCGAGTACACCAAGGACGACATGATCGAGGGGCCGGTGCTCGGCGGCGCTGCGACCTACATCGAGACGGCGACCAAGAGCGACATCAACCTGTTCATTTGAATGTATCACGAAGCCAGCACCAGAAATTACGGAGAGACAGGATGGCTGACCAGGTTCTCGATGCCAAGGGACTGAACTGCCCGCTGCCGATCTTGCGCGCGAAGAAGGCACTCAAGGACGTGCCGATCGGTGGGACGCTTCAAGTGCTCGCCACCGATCCCGGCGCTGTGAAGGACTTCGAGGCGTTTTGTCGCACGACCGGAAATGATCTCTTGGAATCCAAGTCGGAAGGCAAGCAGTTCGAGTTCCTGATCAGGCGAACGTCCTGACGCTACGCAATCTCTGCCACGCCGGAGTGCCTTTCGGTTTGACCGAGAGCGGAACCGCAACCAACGGAGGGGGACCGGTGCAGTCTGCGCGCTCCGCCGCCGGCGTTTCGCCGCCGTTTGCCCACGCTGCAAGGCGTACGACTGTGAAACGTCACCCTTGCGTCTTCGCTGGGGCGTCCTCGATCAGATGGTCCGCAATGATCTCCACCAGGCTCGCGAGCCCGCCTTCCCACTTCCAGTGGGCCTTGCTCTCGTCCATGGTCAGCCGGCAGTTCGAGCATGCCGAGACCATCGTCTTTGCACCGGTCTTCTCGACCTGATCCATTTTGATCTTGAATACCTTGTGGCGAAGATCGGCAGCGCGCGCGATCGCCTGCACGCCGCCTCCGCCACCGCAGCACCAGTTGAGATTTCCGGTCGGGGTCATCTCGCGGAAGTCCTTCGCGAAATCCTGCAGGAGGAATCGCGCATCTTCGGTCGCGCCGCCACGACGGGAGATCTGACAGGGATCGTGATAGGTGATCGACTCCTCGATCGGCTTCAGCCTCAGCCTGCCGTCCCGCTTGAGTTGCGCCATGAATTCCGAAATGTGCACGACTGCGAAGGGCAGGGGGCGGCCGAGCATGTTGGCGCCCGACCAGCGCAGTGCACCGAACGCGTGGCCGCACTCCGGAATCACCACCGTCTTGGCTCCCACCGCCTCGGCGGCCTCGGTGATCCGCTGAACCATGATCCTGGCGACGTCCGCCTTGCCGGCCAGATAGCCAAAATTCGTGGCTTCATAGCCCTTCGTGCTCAGCGTCCAGTCAACGCCCGCGTGGTTGAGCAGCTTGGCCATGGCCACCACGGAATCGGGGTATTTCATCGTCTCGACGGACGAGAGCGTCAGCAGAATGTCGGCCTTGTCCTTGTCGAGCGCGATGGGCACGTCGTGCTCATCTTCGAGCCATTCGATACGATCGCGCAGCTTTTCGGCCGTCACGCCCAGCGGGCTTCCATGATCGCGCGAATTGTCGGCGGCCTGCAGAAGGTCTTTCGGTCCAAGTCCCGCCTTGACGAAGGCCTGCCGCGCGCCGCCCACGATGGAAGCGATGTCGATCCCCATCGGACAGATCGTGGTGCAGCGACCGCACATGGTGCAGGTATCGAACAGCAGTTCCTCCCATTCCCTGAGGTCCTCTTCCGTGACGCGGGGGGCGAAGAGCGAGAGCGGGAATTTCTGCCGGCGATAGGCCTTGGCAATCGGAAACAGCTTGTAGGCGGGCGTGTGCCGTGGATCTCCGGAGGCCTGATAGAAGTGGCAGGCTTCGGCACAGTTCCCGCAATGGACGCAAGCCTCGAGATAGCTGACCAGATGTCCCTCGGTCCGCGCCAGGAACGTTCTGCTGGCTGCTTCGACGTCGATTTCGCCGCCCATCGCCTTACCTCACCCGCAATTGTATCAGCTCTTCGCCTTCCGGATCGATCACATGCACCGCGCACGCAATGCACGGATCGAAGCTGTGTATCGTGCGCTGGATCTCGAGCGGCTGCCGAGGATCGTGGAGTGTGTGGCGATCCATCAATGCCGCTTCGTAAGGTCCGGGCTGGCCCTTGGAATCACGCGGTCCCGCGTTCCAGGTCGAGGGCACCACGGCCTGATAATTATCGATGCGCTTGTTCTTGATCACCACCCAATGCGCCAGCGCCCCACGCGGCGCTTCCATGAAGCCGACACCCTTGGCTTCGGTGGGCCAAGTTGAGGGATCCCACTTGTTCGAATTGTGAACGTTCAGATCACCCGCGCGGATGTTGGAAAGAAGACGGTCGTACCAGGTCGACATCTGGTCGACGACGATCTTGCTTTCCAGGGCGCGCGCCGCAGTGCGTCCCATGGTCGAGAACATCGCCGTCAGCGGCAGTTCGAGCTTGCCCAGCGCGTAGCCGGCCAGTTCGCGCGTCGGCTCGTGACCTTTGGCATGGAGCATCAGCACGCGCGCGAGCGGGCCGACCTCCATGACATGGCCCTTCCAGCGAGGCGCCTTCAGCCAGGAATAGCTCGCACCGACATCGAGCTGCTCGAAGGGAGGCTTGGGACCGCTGTAATGCAGATTGGTCTCGCCCTCGTAAGGATGCAGGCCTTTGTCCTTGCCGGTTGCATAGTCGTACCAGGAATGGGAGACGAACTCCTGGATTTCCTCCGAATTGTTCATGTCGACGGGATGGATCGTGGTCAGGTCGCGATTGAGGATGGCGCCCGCCGGGATCAGCCAACTGGCCGGGTCGTCCATGCCCTTTTCGGGAAAGTCGCCGTAGGTCAGGAAGTTGCCCACGCCTTCGCCGCGCGCGAACCAGTCCTTGTAGAAGGATGCGATGGCCAGCGTGTCCGGCAGATAGACCTGCTCGACAAAATCCTTCATTCGGCCGATCACGGTCTTCACCGTCTGCAGACCGTCGATGCCGATGGCGGTGCCGCCGGTGTTCAGGCTGATCGCCGACGGGGCGCCGCCGACCAGGAAATTCGGATGCGGATTCTTGCCGCCGAAGACGGTATGGAGCTGCACCACCTCGCGCTGCCAGGCGAGCGCTTCCAAATAGTGCGCGACCGCCATCAGGTTTGCTTCGGCCGGCAGCTTGAATCCGGGATGTCCCCAGAATCCACCTGCAAAGATGCCGAGCTGGCCGCCTTCGACGAAGGCTTTCAGTCTCTTCTGCGTGTCTGCGAAATAGCCCGGGCTCGACTTCGGAAAGCTCGAGATCGATTGCGCCAGTTGCGACGTCGCCGCCGGATCGGCCTTCAACGCCGACACCACGTCGACCCAGTCGAGCGCGTGCAGATGATAGAAGTGCATGACATGGTCGTGCACATATTGTGCGGCAATCATCAGGTTGCGGATGAGTTGCGCGTTCGGCGGAATGGCGTATCCCAGCGCATTCTCCACGGCACGGA
The DNA here is from genome assembly GCF_032484415.1 of Bradyrhizobium sp. SZCCHNS30572. Taxonomy (NCBI): domain Bacteria; kingdom Pseudomonadati; phylum Pseudomonadota; class Alphaproteobacteria; order Hyphomicrobiales; family Nitrobacteraceae; genus Bradyrhizobium; species Bradyrhizobium sp. SZCCHNS30572. The sequence goes on from NZ_JAUESY010000014.1 coordinate 44,536, forward strand.
CGCTGGCGATGCCGTGGACCAGCGTGCACACGCCGCATATTCGCTGCGCGAAAGCCCAGGCCTCGCGCGGATCGCGTCCTTTGAGGATCAGTTCGATGCCGCGCACCATCGTGCCGGAACTGTACGCACCGGTGATGGCGCCCTGGGGATCTGTTTCCGCCTCGATCCGCAGGTGCCCTTCGATGCGCGTGATGGGATCGACCACGATGCGCTGGTTCATATCTCAACTCCCCGGCGGCTGTAGAAGATCCCGGTCTCGCTTCTGGTCAGGAAGACGAGGAAGGCATGCATGAGCTTGCCGAACGGGAACCAGATCAGGAACAGGCACACGGTCAGGATGTGCACGGACAAGAGCGTTTCATACGGCGCCCACAGGTGGCTCACAGCGATCAGCCCTGTCACGACCGGAAGGAACGTCACCAGCCAGCTGAAGTAGTCGTCAAGCGTCGAAAGCAGTCTTAAGACGGGATTCGTCATCCGCCGCGCCAGCGCAGCCAGGAGCGACGCGAGCGTGAGCACCGACGCGGCCGAGATCACGCCGGTGGGCAAATTCGGCCATGAAAAGCCGAACAATCCGCGCAGGAATAGAATGTGCTGCGCCAGTCCGAACACGACGATGGCAAGGCCGACGTGAAAGACATAGCCGTTCACCGTGCTGAACAGCGACGCGCGCAGATGGGTGTTCGCGGGCCATAGGTGACGCACGAAGCCCCGGAACGCGCCAACCACCGCATGCGGTGCACCGGCTCGCTTCGCCGATCTGTCGTTGGTCCAGGGCAGGAGCAACAGTGACGCGAGCCGCCACACCACGCCGCCCACGAATATCGCGATTGCAATCTCGATCGCGGGCCCGCGCACGAAATCCAGCAGGCTCATGGCTGGGTCTCCCTCTCCGCTCGTTGTTTGCGCCGGCGCGCCAGCCATGCGCTGGCAATCCCGACCGCCGCGCCCGCAGCTGCGGCGCCGCCGATGATCTCCGGATCATTCAACGTGTTTGAGGAAAGCGGCTGGTAGAAGCTGCCGCGATCCCAGAAATTCGGTTCGGAACACCCCAGACAGCCGTGTCCGGACTGGATCGGGAAGGAGACGCCACCATTCCATTTCACGGTCGCGCACGCATTGTAAGTCACGGGCCCCTTGCAACCGACTTCATAGAGGCACCAGCCCTTGCGTGCTCCCTCATCGTCGAACTGCTTGGCGAACTGCCCCTTGTCGTAGAACGGTCGGCGATAGCAGCGGTCATGAATCGTATCGCCGAAAAACGCTTTCGGCCTGCCCTTGTCGTCGAGCTCGGGAAGCTTGTTGAAAGTCACGAAATACGCAACCGTGCCCGCGATGGCTTCCGGAATGGGCGGGCAACCGGAGACATTGATCACCGGTTTGTCGGTGATGATGTCGCTGACGGCAACTGCGCCGGTGGGGTTGGGATTTGCGTGCGGGATGCCGCCAAAGGCCGCGCAGGTCCCGACTGAGATCACGGCGGCTGCATCTGCGGCCGTCTCCTTCAGCACCTCGAGGTTGGTCTTGCCGGCGTTGGTGGAGTAGACCCCGCCATCTCTCGTCGAGACTGAGCCGTCGACTACGACGACATATTTGCCCTTGTTCTCCTTCATGGCAGCGAGGCGGGCCGCTTCCGCGGCAGCACCCGACACCGCCATCAGCGTTTCGTGATAGTCGAGCGAGATGAGATTGAAGATCATGTCCTCGATGGTCGGACCGAAAGAACGCGTCAGCGATTCCGTACAGCCCGTGCATTCCTGAAATGAGAGCCAGATCACGGATTGGCGCCGCGTATTTGCCAACGCCTCCGCCATGCCCTTCGCGGCCATCGGGGGCAACGCCAGAAGGCTGGCAAGATAGGTCGTATATTTCAGCAGGGCGCGGCGGGAGACGCCCCGGCGCGTCAAGAGCTCGCCGATTGTCTCGGTTTCATGCATCTTCGGCATCCTCTGAAGAGACGCGGTCGATCAGATCTTCAGACAGTTTGTTGCTGGCCGCAGCGATGTCGGCCGCATGGCTTGTCAGGATCTCCGGCGACGCCGTGATTTCGATGCGTTCGGCGGCGAGCTTGTCCCCGGCGCCCAGGTGGCGAACCCACCACACGCCGGCATAGCGCGTCTCCCAGATTTCGCTGATGCCGGCTGCGGTCAAAACGGCCTCCAGGTCACCATGGCCCAACCGCTCTTCCAGTTCGCTGCGGTCCGCAACCGTGAGAGGCAGGCTGCACAGATCGATCGCCGCGCAAGCGCCGGTCTTGGCAAGCACATCGAGGTGATGGGCGATCTCGCGGAGCAGGCTGTCGGTCATCCCGGTGCGGAACCCCGCTGCGGCATCCGCTTCAACTGTCATGGTGCCACCTGCTGAGTAGCGCTTTGATCTGCTGACATGCGGTGGGAATGGCCGCGCCAACCGCGGGCGTCAGCGACAGGCCCCATTGCGTGGATTCAGGTTGAACCGCGACGAGCGCCCGACGCGCCGGCTCGCAGCCGGTCAGCCGCGCCGCCGACATCAGGTCGGCAAGCGCGACCTCATGAGCCGTCCGCTTCTTTCCCGTCAGTTGCCGGTCCATCTCCGGACCTTGAAAGATCTTTACGGTGCCGGGCTTCGCGCCCAGTTCCACGGCGTCGACGGCGATGAGCGAGCCGAAATCTTCGATCTCCGAAAACAGGGATAGCCCGAGCGTCCCGCCATCCCGCAGAGCAACACGATGCGGTATCTCGCCCGCACATTCCAGTGCATCGAGGGCCCGAATGACGTGCACGCCAATGCCGTCATCGCTCAGCAGGATATTGCCGATTCCGAGCACCAGCGTGGTGGTCGCCGCGACATTCGTCCGCATGGAAATCCCCGCGAGATCAGGCGCCTCATATTCTATGCAGCGAATATGATGCTCTTATCTTGATCCACGTCAAATCGAGTTCATCGATCGGGCTATGATTTATCACCCAAGTAATTGCGTGGAACCGACATGTGCCTTGGCATCCCGATGCGGGTCGTGGAGTGTGACGGAGTCATGGCGCGATGCGAGGCCAAAGGCATCGAGCGCATGGTGAGTCTGTTTTTGCTTCAGCATGAAACGATCGATCCCGGCGATCACGTCGTGGTTCATGTCGGTTACGCCATCCGGAAGATGTCAGAAGCCGAAGCGTCGAGTGCATGGGATCTCTTCGACGAACTGCTTGCGGCGGAAGACGCGATGCGCGGCAATGCATGAACGCGCCGTGCGGGCCGCCTGCGTCAGCCGGACTAACGTACGGGCACGCCGTCAGCGATCGAAGTCGCGCTGCTCGATCGGGCGTTTCATGCCGCGCGCATGGTCGCTCCGAAGCACGACGACGTGCATTTGCATGCCACGATGGCATGGACTCTGCGGACCGTTGGCCTCGATCGTCGCGGCGCGGTTCAGGGCATCCGCTTCGGGCTGGCTTTCTGCGAGGCCTCAGGCAACCGGCTGGTGCGCTGATCAGGTAATGACGAAGCATCGATCGATTTCAGAAGCAGACAGCCAGGCCGGCCATCTTGAACGACTTTGTTCTCAGGGTGGCTTCGCGAGCGTATGCCCTCAAGCCGAGATCATCGGAAAAGTTGGAGCTGCTCTTACCGAAACGCCGCAACGAATCGCCACGAATCGGGCGAAACGAGCGTGCGCTTGCTACCCTGGCCCAGCGTAGCCGGATTCGACGAGGTGTTTTCCACATGACAGCGCGATCTCCACGCGAGGCGCCGCTTGCGCGACGAACCGGAACAGCATGGCGGCACGCCAATGTCGGCCGGCTGCTCAACAATGCGGTGCGCAGGTTCGAATCCCGGGTCCTCCAATTGATGGCCGAGGGCGGTCATGGCGGGACGCGGATCGCCCATGTCAGCCTCACCCGCAATCTCGACGTCGAGGGCACCCGGCTGACCGAGCTCGCGCGGCGGGCCTCGATGAGCAAGCAGGCGATGGGCGAGCTGGTCGATCAATGCGTCGAGCTGGGTCTGGTGTCGCGCGAGGCCGATCCGAGCGACCGGCGCGCCCGACTGGTCCGCTTCACGCCGGCCGGACTGAAATGGCTGGAGGCGTTCGGCGATGCCGTCGATGTGGCCGAAGCCGAGATGCGCAAGGAGATCGGCAAGGCCGTGATGGACGCGATCCTGCAAGGACTGTCGGCCTATGGCGCCCGCTTCGATACGCTCGACGATGTCAGATAGTCAGGTTACTTGACTATTGTGCCGGGCGCGGTAGCATTCCTCCGTTGCGAGGAGAATCGCCGTGATCGAACGTCTGAGCGCCTCGGTGCTGATCGTGGGCGGCGGTCCGTGCGGGCTGATGCTGGCCAACGAGCTTGGTCGCCGCGGCGTGTCCGCAATCCTGGTCGACGAGAAGCCGGGAACGGCCTTCAACCCGCAGGCCAACGCGACGCAGGCGCGGACGATGGAGCATTTCCGCCGGCTCGGCTTCGCCGACGAGGTCCGGCGCGCCGGCCTGCCCGCGGACTACCCGACCGACGTCGCCTATTTCACGCGCTACACGGCGCATGAGCTGGCACGTTTTCAATTGCCGTCCGCAGCACGCGCGACGGAACTGGTGAAGGGTCTGTCCGGCTCGTGGAGCGCAGCAGAGCTGCCGCACCGGGTGTCGCAGAAATTCGTCGAGGCGATCCTGCGTAGGCACGCGGCGCAGCTTGCGGGCATTCAGTTGCGCTACGGACATCGGTTGATCGGCTACGTCGCGGATGACGGCGGCATTGCCGCCGACGTCGAGCGCGTCAGCGACGGCGCGCGCTGCGAGGTCGCGGCCGATTTCCTGATCGGCGCCGACGGTCCGCGCTCCCCGGTGCGACAATCGCTCGGGATCTCCTACGGCGGAACGACGGGAATACGGCGCGATTTCATGGGCGGCCGCATGCTCGCGGTCTATCTCCGCTCGCCGGAGTTCTACGCCAGTGTCCCGCATGCGCGGGCCTGGATGTATGTCTGCTTCAATCGAGACCGCCGCGCCTTCATGGCCGCAGTGAACGGACGCGACGAGTTTGCCTTCCACACCCAGCTGCGGCCCGGCGAGGACGAAAGCGCGATCACTGCCGATGATGCAAGGACAGCGTTCCAGCGCGCCTGCGGTGCGCCCATTCCCTGCGAGGTGCTTTCGCACCTCACCTGGACCGCGGGTCATGCGCTGGTCGCCGAGCGCCTGCAGCGCGGCCGGGTCTTCCTTGGCGGCGATGCGGCGCATCTGTTCACGCCGACCGGCGGACTCGGCTACAACACCGCGATCGAGGACGCGGTCAATCTGGGCTGGAAGCTCGCGAGCGTCGTCAAGGGAACGAGCCCCGTCTCGCTGCTCGACAGCTACGAGGCCGAGCGCCGTCCGGTGGCGCTGCGCAACACCGGCTACGCGCGCGGCTTTGCGGATTCGCTCGGCCTGTTTGCCGCGGTGCCCGAGATCGAGGACGCGACCGCGGCCGGCGACGAGGCACGGCGCATCGCCAGCGCCTATCTCGATCAGCATGCGCGCGCCGAGTTCAACATCCCCGGCGTCACCTTCGGCGGCCGCTATGATGGCTCACCGATCATCGTCCCCGATGGCACCCGGCCGCCGCCGGATGCGGCCAACGCCTACGTGCCGAGCGCCTGTCCCGGCGGCCGCGCGCCGCACGCCTGGCTGGAGCAAGGTATCTCGCTGTACGACCGCTTCGGCTTCGAATGGACGCTGCTGCGGTGTGAGGGCAGCGACCTCGATGAGGATCAACTCCGTGAGGCCATGGGGCCGCTGCGTGCCGATGTCGAGATCGTCACCTTGCCGCGGGCCCTGCGCGATCTCTACGAGGCCGACCTCGCGTTGATCCGTCCCGATCAGATCGTGGCGTGGCGCGGGAGCGCGGCGCAGGCCGGCCTGCTTCGACGCGTGCTGGCTCGGGCGCTCGGAGGAGATGCACGTTCTCACTGAGAGCTGTCTAGCGCGGGTCCGATACCGAGAAGTCATCGACGTCGTGCTGCGGGGGCGTGCCGCAGCATTTGGAACCCGCCGCGTAGTTGCGCGCGGAAGCATTCTGCAGGGCCGCCACGCGGGGCTTAGGAACGATCGTCGGGCGAGGCTCTTGCCGTCGGAACGATCAGGAGCCAACCCCTCGGAGATCAACGATGAGCAGGATGATCCACAACCATCAGACGAAAGCGATCCGAATTGCCATGGCCGCCTCTGCCGTGACCGTGTTGGTGGCCGGCGGCGCGGTCGCCGCTCCGAAAGGTCAGTCGCCCGCCAAGGATCAGCATTTCATGACCGAGGCGATCGAGGGCGACATGTCCGAGGTGAACATGGGCAAGCTGGCGCAGCAGAAGGGGCAGAGCGATCAGGTCAAGCAGTTCGGGCAGGCCTTGCAGCAGGACCATAGCGAGCATCTGCAGAAGGCGCAGCAGCTTGCGAGCCAGAACGGGATGAAGGTGCCGTCCGAGCCGAGCAAGAAGCAGAAGGCGATCTACAACCGGCTGGAAGGCATGTCCGGCGGTCGGTTCGACCAGGCGTTCGCGCAGGCGATGGTTCGCGATCACCAGGAGGATATCAAGAAGTATCAGAAGCAGGCCGCGGCAAACTCACCGCTGTCGGACTTCGCCCAGCAGACCGTGCCGGTGCTGCAGAAGCACCTCGACATGGCGAAATCATTGGCGAAATGACATGGGCCAGAGCGACCACGATGCCTCAGCCTTGTCCGGGCGTCGTGATCGCCAATGATCGCGCCATCTGAAGAACAAGTTTGCCGACCACGAGGCCAATGCAACGCTGGCTGAGACGCTGGCGAAGCAGCCTCGCAAGATGGCCGAGCCGGGACCGGCGGAAAATCGCACGTCGGCACTGCGTGTTCGGCATCGGAGTGCCGTCTGCCCGAGCATTGCCCGACCTTCGTCCGGCTGCTAGCGTTCTCCCATGAGGCACGGGCAAGCGATAAGACGATGACCGACGTGATGACCGAATCGGAAAAGGCGCAGCAGATCGTGGCTGCGCTGAGGGCGGCGGAGGCGAGCCCCCCGGAAGCGGCACTGCAGACGTTGAACGGCCTGATGGGCCTCGTCCGCAGCCCGAGCGCGGAGCAGCCGCTCGAGGTGGAGGAGGCGCGCTCGGCGGCCTTCATGTCGATCTGCGAGGTCGGCAAGGCACTGCATCGCGGGCAGCCGACGGAGGCGCTGTGGCCGACGGCGCTGTCGGCCAGCGAGCGCTGGCTGGCGCTTGCCAAGTGAGCAAGGGCGAGTGAGGAAGAACCAGACCGGTGCGGGCCGCATGAGTTGGCGTGCCATGGCGCCAAGCGATCTTGCTGATGTCGATGGGATCGCAGCCCGCGTGCACCCGGACTATCCCGAGGACAGGAGTGTTTTCGCGGAGCGCCTGCGTCTCCACCCTGATGGATGCCGCGTGCTGCGTGGGACCGGCGCCGGCATCGCCGGCTATGTGCTCAGCCATCCCTGGCATCTCGACCGGCCGCCGGCCTTGAACCGGCTGATCGGAAGCATTCCGTCGGCTGCATCGACCTACTACATCCACGATCTCGCTTTGCTGCCCGGGGTTCGCGGCCGCGGCTCGGCGACCGTGATCGTCGAGGAACTGATCCGACACGCGCGTGCGCTCGGCCTGGAGTCGCTGTCGCTGATCGCCGTCAACGGCTCGACGCCATTCTGGGAGAGGCAAGGATTTGCGGTCGACAAGGCGGCCGCCGCGGATCCGACCGGCAGCTATGGCAGCGACGCGAACCTGATGATCCTGCGGCTCGCCTGAATTGCGCGCGCTTCTTTCGCGGCGGGGGTACAATGCGTAGCGGCCCGGCGATGGGTCGGACCGCTCGCTGTTCTTGACGTGCTCTATTCCGGCATCGACATCGGCCGCCGCCACATGTCGCGCCGCCGGCTGAAGCGGTTGGCGTGCAGCATCCATCCGGTGACAGGCTTGCCGTCGCGGTGACGGCCACCGCTCTCCGCAGCCGCCCAGGCGGCGACGGCGCCGAGCAGCAGCGCGGTGGCCACCGAGAACGCCAGGATGACGGTACCGGCGCGCGTGCGCGAGATCGCGGTCTTGGCTTCTGCGATCACGCTGTCCACCCGCCGCTCGGCATCGGGAGCAGCGAGACCGGTCGTGCCGCTGACGAGCTGCACGAGATAGCTGCGATCCTCCGGGCTGACGCCATTGTGGCTCGACGCCGTGAGCAGGATGCGGCCGGCCTCACTGCGCGCGGGGGCGAGATCCGGGCTGGGTGCTCGCCGCGGCGCGCGGAACAGATGGTCGAGCTCATAGCTCAGGATCGATGGTTCATTGGCCGTCGCCGGCGCAGTCAGTGGATTGGTCCGCGTCGCCGCGGACGCGCCGAGCACGGCCAGGATAGCGCCGAGCACGACGGCCAGCGCCCAGGCTGAGACGCCATGCAGGCCGTCGCGCTTTTCGATCTCTTCGCTTTCGGCAAGCCCGTGCGTTGCGCGCAAGCGGCCCGCCATGTAGCCGCCGCAGCCGAAGCTGATCAGCGCCTGCAGCACCAGATAGAGGCCGGACAGGAGCCAGAGCGCCACCGAGGCGTCGCGCCATGTCGGCGCGGTGGAGCTGACACCGAGGCCGACCGACATGGCAAAGCTGATCAGGATCGAAGAGACCGCGGCGGCGGTCAGGGCTCCTGCAACGACCGGCGTCCATTGCAGGGTCCAGCTATCGGCCGTCGCGCTTGAAAGGGGTGATGTGACGACCGGCGCAGTTTCCATGGCCATGATGTCGTCTCAGCGCAGACCGAAGAACGACAGAACGGCCATGATGACCACGATCAACCCCACGAGATAAATCAGTCCGTCCATGATGATCCTCCTCCGGTTCGACATTGGTCGCCGTATAAGCAACAGCGAGGCGCAATGTTCCGTGCACGTATCAGCGGAGGAGGAGAGGACGCGTGACCGCCGGCCTCGGATGGGACTTGCCGCAACAGCTAACGGATCATGAGGCAAAGGATCATGGTGCCGTTGCGCGATGCAATAGAGCAGGGCCAGGGGAGGCGTGGCGGCCAGAGATGTCGCCGCCAGCCATGTTTCAATTGTTGCCAGGTTTGGATGGATCGCGCGGCTCATTCCCCGCGCGAGGGCTGACGCAATGACCCGCGGTCAATAGCGTGGGTCGTAGCCGCGCTGCCGGGCATAGGCGTAAGCGGGGTTGATGCCGCAGCCCGCATCGGTCCCCGAGGCCGCCGCCTGGCACTGACGATAGGTGGAGAACTGACAGTTGCCCGGATAGCCCCACATCCTGCCCTGCAGGCAGAAGCGGTCTTGCGCGGCGGAAGCCGGTGAGATCGCGGCGAAGCTCGCGAGGACGGCGGTGGCAGACAGCGAGGCAAATAACAGGCGGCGCATGCGTTTATCCTTGCGTTGAAAAGTACTATTGCAACGCGAGGGGGCGCAGGCCCGTTCCTCGCGCGCAACATCAACTGTTTTGTGTCGGCGGCGCAGCGACGCGTTCACAGGCCGACGAAATTGTCTGGATGTTGGCGCTTGCCCGAGTTGGCCTTTTGAAGATCAGAGGACTCCACCGTTGCGGAGCTTGGCAACGCGCGTCATGGCGTGATGCCGGAACATTCGTCCACCGCTCCGGTTGCTTTTGGCCGCTGGTGATGGACCGATCCCATGTTTCGCCGATCCAAGACGTCAGACGCCGCACATCGCGACTCTTCGAGCGTTTTCGCGAGCCGCCCGCGCGCACCTGGCACCGGCGGGATGCTGGCTCTGCTCGGGTTCGCGTTCCTGATCCACTATTTCGATCAGCGGCCCGAACAGACGGAAGGCTCGGGAGGCGCGCGCCGGTCCGGCGCTGGACACGGCCGGCTGGCGCGTTCGCCCGCGGAGCTTCCCGCGCGCGGCTGGAAGGACGTCCTGTTCCGGGTCTATGAAAACGTGACCGAGCACAGGATCGTTGCGCTCGCCGCAGGCATGACGTTCTACACCCTGCTGGCGATCTTTCCGGCGCTGGCCGCGTTGGTGGCGATCTACGGCCTGTTCTCCGATCCGGCCAAAATCACCGGACATCTGGAACAGTTGCAGGGCGTGATGCCCGGCGGCGCCATCGACATCGCGCGCGACCAGTTGACGCGCGTCTCTGCCAACGGCCGTCAGGCGCTGGGCATCACCTTCCTCGTCAGCCTCGCGATCTCGCTGTGGAGCGCCAATGCGGCGATGAAGTCGCTGTTCGACACGCTCAACATCGTCTATCGCGAGCCCGAGAGGCGCGGCTTCATCAAGCTGAACGCGATTTCGCTGCTGTTCACCGGCGGCGCGATCCTGTTCGCGCTGCTTGCGATCGGCGCCGTCGTCGTGCTCCCGGTGCTGCTGAACTATCTCGGCATGTCCGGGGCCGGCGACCTGGTGCTGCGGATCGGCCGCTGGCCGGCGATCTTCATCTGCGTCGCGCTCGGACTGGCCCTGATCTATCGCTACGGGCCGGACCGCGAGGAGCCCAGATGGCGCTGGATCAGTTGGGGCAGCGCGCTGGCGGCGGCGCTGTGGCTCGCGGGCTCGGCGCTGTTTTCCTGGTATGCGGCGAATTTCGGCAGCTTCAACGCGACCTACGGCTCGCTCGGCGCCGCCATCGGCTTCATGACCTGGATCTGGATCTCCGCCATCGTGATCCTGATCGGTGCTGAGCTCGATGCCGAATTGGAGCATCAGACCCTGCGCGACACCACCACCGGCGCCGCACAGCCACTTGGCACCCGCGGCGCCACGATGGCTGACACGGTGGGCCGTGGGAGCTGATCTGCCGTCGGCTGAGAATGCAGGTGCGATCGGCTCGGCCATGCGAGATGCCGCACGGGGATCGCAACGCACGGGGCCCGCGCCACGGCGATCTCGTGGAACCGCCCGCCTGAGACGGAACCCGGGAACCCGAGGCGGATCCGCTGTGTTCCTATCGGGTCGTCGCGAAGCCCCGAATTGTCGGGTTCGCTGCGGCGTCGTCTCGATTGTCACGACGGAGCTTATGCATGACGGAGCAGCCTGTTCGCGGAAGCGACGAGGGTGGGCCCAGGGATCTGCCGCGCATTTCCACCGGAAGTGAAGGCCTCGACGACATTCTCGGCGGCGGCTTCGATCCCAATCGCCTGTATCTGTATGAAGGCCGTCCCGGCACCGGGAAGACCACCATAGCGCTGCAGTTCCTGCTCAAGGGCGCAAGTTGTGGCGAGCGCGTGCTGTACATCACGCTGTCGGAAACCCGGCGCGAGCTGGAGGTCGTGGCGCGGCGCCATGGCTGGTCGCTCGCCGGCGTCGACATGTTCGAGCTGGTGCCGCCGGAAACGACGCTCGACCCGGAGCGCGAGCTCACCGTGTTCCATCCGGCGGAGGTGGAGCTCAGCGAGACCACCGGTCTGATGTTCAACGAGGTCGAGCGCATCAATCCCAGCCGTGTTGTGATCGACAGCCTGTCGGAGCTCCGGCTGCTGGCCCAGAGCCCGCTGCGCTATCGCCGCCAGGTGCTCGCGCTGAAGCACTTCTTCACCAAGCGCAACTGCACCGTCGTCCTGCTCGACGACCTGTCATCCTCGCAGGACGACCTGCAGCTCCACTCGGTCGCGCATGGTGTCGTGATGCTGGAGCAGCTCGCGATCGAATATGGCGCGGAGCGCCGCCGGCTGCGCGTGATCAAGATGCGCGGCATCTCGTTCCGGGGCGGCTTCCATGATTTCACGATCGCCTCGGGCGGGCTCAGGATCTTTCCGCGCCTGGTCGCCGCGGAGCATCACCGATCCTTCGCCGGCGATTTCACCTCGAGCGGCAACGCCGAGCTCGATCAGCTCCTGGGCGGCGGGCTGGAGCGCGGCACCAATGCGCTTCTCATCGGTGGGGCCGGTGTCGGCAAATCCTCGGTGGCGCTGATCTACGCCATCGCGGCGGCCCAGCGCGGCGAGCACGCGGTCTTCTTCGCATTCGACGAGGGCCGCGGCACCGTGGAAGCCCGTGCCCGGACGCTCGGCCTGCCGCTCGAACGCCATATCGAATCCGGGCGCATCCATTTCCAGCAGGTCGACCCGGCCGAGCTGTCGCCGGGCGAATTCGGCGCCATCGTTCGGCAGAGCGTCGAGCAGGACGGCGCCCGCCTGATCGTCATCGACAGTCTCAACGGCTATCTCAACGCGATGCCCGACGAGCGCTTTCTCATCCTGCAGATGCATGAGCTGCTGACCTATCTCGGCCAGCAGGGTGTGCTGACCATCCTCGTGCTCGCGCAGCACGGTCTGGTCGGGCCGATGGATACGCCGCTGGACATCAGCTATCTCAGCGATGCCGTGCTGATGCTGCGCTATTTCGAGGTGGGAGGGGCGGTGCGACGCGCATTGTCGGTGGTCAAGAAGCGCAGCGGTCACCACGAGCACAGCATCCGCGAGTTTCGCCTGAGCAGCTCCGGCATCACCCTCGGCCCGCCGCTCAGGGAATTCAGCGGAATATTTTCCGGCAATCCGCGCTTCACCGGAACGGATATCCCCGACATGGACGTGCGGGATGGGCATTGAGCGAGATCACCGCGTCCTCGTCTTCGCGCCGATCGGGCGGGACGGGCCGGCATCGGCAGAGCTGCTCCGCAGTGCAAGAATCGAGACGACCGTCTGCTCTGACCTCACGCAGCTGCTCGGTGAGTTGAGCGCGGGCGTGGGCACGGTCTTCGTTGCCGAGGAAGGGTTGTTCGCAAAGGACACCGCCGCCCTCACGCAATGGGTCGAGCGGCAGCCGGCCTGGTCCGATTTGCCCTTCATCGTGCTCACGAGTCACCGCGAGCAGAGTGCCGTCGTCACGTGGCGGCGCAATCTGGTAAGCGCGCTGCGCAATGTCTCGCTGCTCGAACGGCCGATCCAGCCGATCACGCTCACCAGCGCCGTTCAGTCCGCGCTGCGGGCGCGACGTCGTCAATACCAGATTCGCGCTCTCATCCAGGCGCGCGAGCAGGCGGCGCAGCAGCTCGAGCAACTCGTCGTCGAGCGGACGCGGGCGCTCGCGGAATCGAACGAGCATCTTCGCATCGAGATGGCCGAGCGCGCGCGGGTCGAGGAGACCCTGCGCCAGACGCAGAAGATCGAGGCCATCGGCCGGCTGACCGGCGGCGTCGCGCACGACTTCAACAATCTGCTGATGGTGATCTCCGGCGGGCTCGACATGCTCGACCGCCAGAGCGATCCGGCGCGGCGTCGCCGCCTGATGGACGGCATGATCCAGGCGGCGCAGCGCGGCGCCAGCCTGACCCGTCAGTTGCTCGCGTTCTCGCGCCGGCAGGAGCTGCGGCCCGAGCCGGTCGACATCGCCCGCCAGATCGGCGGCATGCGCGAGCTGCTTGACCGCAGCCTGCGCGGCGACGTGCACGTCGAGTTCGATTTCCCCGAGGCGCTCTGGCCAGTCGAGGTCGACCCCGGCGAGCTCGAGCTCGTCGTGCTGAATCTCGCCGTCAACGCTCGCGACGCGATGCCGACCGGCGGCACGATCGTGGTTCGGGCCGAGAACCTCCGCAATGTGCAAGACGATCAGATCGCCGGCGACTACGTCCGCCTGTCGGTGATCGACACCGGCACCGGCATGACGGAGGAGGTTCGCGTCCGGGTGTTCGAGCCGTTCTTCACGACCAAGGACGTCGGCAAAGGGTCCGGCCTCGGGCTGGCCCAGGTCTATGGATTCGTCACCCAGTCACGCGGCACCGTCCGCATCGACTCGGAGCCGGGCAAGGGGACGACGATTGCGCTCTACCTTCCGAGGTCCGAGCACGCGGCGTCCAGGGAGCCGCACCATCTGATCGATCTGCAGCGGCCCCAGGCCCGCCAGCGCAACGAAGGCCGCGTGCTGCTGGTCGAGGATGACGATGAGGTCGCTGCGCTCGTCGGCGAGATGCTCCGCCAGCTCGGCTATGAGGTGACCCGCGCCTCCAGCGCGGCCGCGGCGCTCGGTGCGCTGGCCGACGGACGAGCCGTCGATCTCGTGTTCTCCGACGTCATGATGCCGGGGGGCATGAACGGTGTCGAGCTGGCGCGCGAGATTCAGAAACGGCGCGGCGACATGCCGATCCTGCTGACCAGCGGCTATTCGGGCGCTGCCGTTCACGCCGCCAAGGAGGCGGGCGTCCGCATCCTGTCGAAGCCATATCGCATCGACGAACTGGCGACCGCACTCGATGCGGTGAAGATGGACCACGTCTGGTCGCAGGCGCGCATCTCGTGATACGGGGGCTGATGGCGAGCTGCTGATAGCGAGCTGCGGTCTCGGACCTCTCCAGTTCGCGATCAACCGCGCTCGATCAGCACCGAAACCGTGACATGCCCGACCTCGCCGTCATCGGAGCTGACCTTGAGGCGGACGTTCGTGGAGGAGGGATCGAGCCGGTCGCGCGCGATTGCAAGCGCGGTGTCCGCCGTCTGCATCAGCACCGTCTCGACATCATCGAAATCGACGCCATCGCCGCGCATTTCGCCAGGACTTGTCACATAGAAGCGCATCTCGTTCGTCCTGATCTGCCGTCACCCGAAGGCGGGAGCCGTCGATCTGGTGGAGATATGCGGGATCGAACCCTCCAGCAGCCACGACCATCTCAAAATCGAACATTGTGACAAGGTTCCTGCGGATGTCCGGAACACCCTGAACGCGGAACTCCTGAAGCACCCGCTTCACATGCACCGTGCTGAGACGGAGGGCTTCGGCGAGCGCAGGCTCGTAATCGGGAACTGATACTCGTTGTCGGCGACAAGACCGACCTCCGCCAGGCGTTGTCGCAGCTCAGCGACGAGATGCGCCACGCGTGCCGCTGCCGAGCCAACGCCGAGGTGCCGCGGTGTCGATGGTGTTCAGCTCGTGCCGTCGCAACCGGCGGGTCAGGATCGTCATGGGATGCCTGACCCGCTCGCGATGGCGAAGCTCAAGACCATCGGCTTGAGGCAGGGTCTGCAGGACCGGAGGCGATCATCGAAAACGGCCGAATGCGAGGTCTGTTCCTCGCGGATCAGTTTTTTGCCGGCAGCCAGCCGCGACCGAGCCGGTGCTCACCGCCGGTCGTCCATCCAATTGACAGATCCGCAGGCGGTACAATTGAACAGACGCGCCGCTTCGCCGGTTCGTGGGTTCAGGATGCTCTGAACCGCGCGCGCCGGTTGGCCGCAGCCGCGGCAGCGCGCCGGCTCGGTCCGACCGCTGTGGGAGTCACTGCTCTGATCCGACACGTCTGCCATGGCTGCCCCGAAACGGACGAGAGCGGGCGGTGGATCAGGTCGACCGCGCACGCCGGTCTGAGATGGGAGTGGGGGCGCCCGACGCTGGCCTTTTCTGGTCGATCCGCGGTTCCCCGCACCCGGCCGCGCTGCGATGACCCGCCGAGAAAATAGATGGCGTCGGTGTCGGACCGCCGAACCTTGCATCGTCCTCTGCGAAGGACACGGAGGACTCCAGACATGACCCCCAGAATAGTCACTGCGGACGAATGGACCGAAGCGCATCGCGCCCACCTCGCCCAGGAGAAGGCCTTCATCAGGCAGCGCGATGCGCTGGCTGCCGCCCGCCGGGCTTTGCCGTGGGTCCGGGTCGAGAAGGACTATGTCTTCCAGGCGGCGGACGGACCCGTCAGCCTGGGCGATCTGTTTCAGGGACGGAGCCAGCTGATCGTCTATCATTTCATGATGGCGCCGGGCGATCCGCACCGCTGTCCCGGCTGCTCGTTTCTGTGCGACCACATCGACGGCGCCAACCAGCACCTCCGCCACCACGACGTCAGCCTGGTCGTCGTGTCGCGTGCGCCGCTCGCCGAGATCGCGCCATTCAAGGCGCGCATGGGCTGGGCGTTCGACTGGGTGTCATCCGAGGGCAGTGATTTCAACTTCGACTTTCAGGTCTCGTTCTCGGACGAGCAGATCGCGACGGGCAAGGCCGCCTACAATTTCGCACCCTTGACGAGCAGGTCGCCCGAGCTCCCGGGCCTGACCGTGTTCACCAAGGACGACGCCGGTAACATCTTCTGCACGTTCCAGGTCCGCTCCCGCGGCGGCGATCCCCTGATCGGCGCCTATCACTATCTCGATCTCACGCCCAAGGGCCGCAACGAGACCGGCCGCGGCAACCTCTCCGATTGGGTGCGCCTGCACGATGAATATGAGGAAAGCGGCGCGCGAGACTGTCATTGCGGCCGGTAGATCGAAACGAGTAGGGCGGATCAGCGCAGCGTGATCCGCGGCGCCGTCAGTGCCGCCATGCGGACACAGGAAATCGTGAAGGGTCCTCATAGGATCGATGCCCGGTCGGCGGACTTGTCGCGCGTGATGACGCATTCGAGGAGGCTTCCATGCGCCGAGCCATGTTGCGACTGACGATATCAGCCCTGGTTTTTGCCTGCGGCACCGCCGCCGCTCTGGCGCAAAGCCAGACCACGCCGGATCAGCAGAAGATGCCGCCTGCGATGGCCCCGGGAACCGGCTCGCCGATTGGCGGCATGATGGGCGGCGGCATGATGGGGCATATGCCCGGCCCGATGGGACGCGGCGGGATGGGCGGCGGCGTCATGGGCCCGGCATTGATGCGCATGGTGTTCGCACTTGTCGACACCGACGGCGACGGCACGATCTCGCTGCAGGAATTCCAGGCGGCGCATGAGCGCATCTTCAAGGCCATGGACAGCAACAAGGACGGCAAGTTGACCCCGGAAGAGATGCAGGCGTTCATGCACGGGCCGCAATGACCGGCGTCAAACCGGCGTGATGGCCGGGCCTGCGCTGGCGCGAGTCCGGCAAGTGCGGCCATTTCGCTGATCTCGATCAAGTGCCCGCCGCACGGACGCGCAACAGTGCCGCCGTCAGATCCGATCGCCGCGTGCGACGAACTGCGTCGACGCGGCGGCAGACCAGCCGGAAAAGAGGCGAGCATGACCTACTATTTTGCCAAAGCGGTCAATCTATCGTTCGACGCGGCGATCGAGCGGGTGACGGCCGAGCTGAAGGCACGCGGCTTTGGCGTTCTGACCCGCATCGATGTGCAGGCGACGCTGCGCGAGAAGATCGGCGCCGACTTTCGGCCCTACACCATCCTGGGCGCCTGCAATCCGAAGCTGGCGCATGAGGCATTGCAGGCGGAGAGCCGGATCGGCACCATGCTTCCCTGCAACGTCATCGTCCAGGAGATCGGCGGGAAGGTCGAGGTCGCCGCCGTGAATCCCGTCGCCTCGATGCAGGCCATCGAGAATGCGGCGCTCGCGACGCTCGCCACAAAGGTCTCTGACGCTTTGAAGGCGGTGGTCGAGGCGGTGTAGCTCTGCCGTCCAACGGGACCACCGCTGATCGGAGGATCGCCGGCCCAGGTCCATGACGACACCAGGGATGATGGACCGCGGTGATCGCCCGCGCGCATCAGGCGTTCTTGCAGTGGCGGTTGCTCCCGGCGCCGAGGTCCTGCGAGCTGGTGCGGCTGTTCGGAGAGGAGCTGCACGCCAACAAGGCGACGCCCCACGATCTCCGCGCCACGCGCCCGATTGTCGACGCTCCGGGGGCCGCAGCGCAGCTTCCGCGCGACGTTATTGTATGTCGGACGTCATGTCACAGCGGTAGAACTACGGAAAAGCCGGAATTCTCAACGCGCTTTAACGAGAGTGGAACAAGTTGCATCAATTTTTGCGCAGACATGTCGCCGGGCGCGCGGGACGATCGTCGTCGCCGCCGACCATCTGCAAACGAACTATTCATCTGGAGGTTATCTTGTTGTTTCGATCGAACAGCCGCTCGGACGCGGAAGCACAGCTTGCAGCAATCAGTCGCGCGATGGCCGTGATCGAATTCCAGCTCGACGGCACGATCATCACCGCGAACAAGAACTTCCTGAACGCACTCGGCTATCAGCTAGAGGAAATCCAGGGCAGGCATCACAGCATGTTCGTGGAGCCTTCCGAACGCGACGGTGCCGCCTACCGCGAGTTCTGGGCGGCGCTGAGCCGCGGCGAGCTCAAGGCCGCCGAGTTCAAGCGCATCGGCAAGGGCGGTCGCGAAATCTGGATCGAAGCGTCCTATAATCCCGTCCTCGACAGCGCCGGCAAGCCGGTGAAGGTCGTCAAGTTCGCGACCGACATCACCGAGAAGAAGCTGCGCAGCATGGCCGACGGCTCCAAGCTTGCCGCCATCGATCGCGCGCAGGCCATGATCGAATTCAAGCTCGACGGCACCATCGTCAGTGCCAACAAGAATTTCCTGGATGCGCTGGGCTATCGCCTCGACGAGATCCAGGGCAAGCATCACAGCATGTTCGTCGAACCCGCGCTGCGCGACAGCGCGGCCTACCGCGAGTTCTGGGCAGCTCTCAATCGCGGCGAATATCAGGGCGGCGAATACAAGCGCATCGGCAAGGGCGGCAAGGAAGTGTGGATCCTCGCCACCTACAATCCGGTGCTCGATGCGACGGGCAGGCCGATCGGAGTCGTCAAGTTCGCAACCGATGTCACCGCGCAGAAGCTGAAGAACGCCGACCTCGCCGGCCAGATCGAGGCCATCGGCAAGTCCCAGGCCGTGATCGAGTTCAACATGGACGGCACGGTCATCACCGCGAACGACAATTTCCTGCACGCGCTCGGCTACACGCTGGCCGAGATCCGGGGCAAGCATCACAGCATGTTCGTCGAACCGTCCGAGCGGGAGAGCGCCGCCTACCGCGACTTCTGGGCCAGCCTGAACCGTGGTCAGTACCAGTCGGCCGAATACAAGCGCATCGGCAAGGGCGGCCGGGAGGTCTATATCCAGGCCTCCTACAATCCGATCCTCGACCTCAACGGCAAGCCGTTCAAGGTGGTCAAATACGCGACCGACGTCACCCGGCAGGTCTTCGTTCGCATGGGCAACGAGCGCGTGCGCGCCATGATGGAATCGGTGGCGGCGGGCGCGGAGGAGCTCAACGCGTCCGTGCGCGAGATTTCCGAAGCCATGACGAAGTCGCGCGAGACCGCCATGGGCGCGGTGGACCGTGTCACCTCAGCCGATGCGCAGGCGCAGCGGCTCTCGGATGCCGCTCAGTCGATGAGCGGCATCGTCGAGATGATCCACAACATCACCGGCCAGATCAATCTGCTGGCGCTGAATGCCACCATCGAGTCCGCCAGGGCCGGCGAAGCTGGCAGAGGCTTTGCCGTGGTTGCCTCCGAGGTCAAGAACCTTGCCACCCAGGCAAAGACCGCCACCGACAAGATCGCGACCGAGATCGACAGTCTCAACAATATTTCCGGGGGCGTCGTCACGTCTCTCGGCTCGATCAAGCAGGCGATCCAGAACGTCAGCGAGTATGTGACGTCGACGGCCGCCGCCGTCGAGGAGCAGAGCACCGTCACGAGCGAGATGTCGTCCAGCATGGCGCGCGCCGCGGCCGAGGCTCAGGCTCTGGCCGAGCGCGCCGCGGCTTGAGGTCGGATCGGAAAGCACCGATCGCGCGGCGGCCTGTCAATCCAGGCCGCCGCGCCGTCGCAGGCAATGCCGCCGCCCCGCACGTCATGCGCCTGTCGTCTTCGCCGAATTCCACCTTTCCCATCGGGGCGATCCGTGGCAGATATCCTCGCATTTCCCGCCCGGGCCCCGTTGCGTATCATCGACGCGAGAGCAGAACGGCGGCGCGATGCGGTGGTCACCAGCGAGATCGGACGGCTGCGGCGCGAATTGGAGGCTTGGCGAAGCGCGGTCGACAATCTGGAGCGATGCATCAGGTCGGATCCGGCCCTCGCATCGCTTGCTGCCGAGTGCGACAAGATCCGCGACCTGGTCTCCGTCACCGCGGGCAAGCTTGAAACATTGCTGTAGAACCGGCCGCCCCAGGGGTCGCGAGGAGTCGTGGTCAGGCTGGGACCGGCTGCTCCGGGCAGTTCGTCAGCCGAGCCGGCGCGCCCACGGCGGTGCAGCCCGACGGCACATCGGTGGTGACGACGGCACCGGCGCCGATCTTGGCAAAGTCGCCGATCGCGACGTCGCCCAGCACGGTCGCGCCCGAGGCGAGCAGCACGCCGCGGCCGATCCGCGGGGCGCGGCCGGGCAGCGCGTCGTGTCGCCCGATCGTAACGTTCTGCAGAATGGTGACGTCGTGGCCAATGCTGCTGTGGGCGCCAATGACGATGCCGGTGGCATGATCGAGAAACACCGCGGTCCCGAGCCGCGCCGAGGGATGGATGCTCACCTGCAGGGATGTTGACGAGTCCGCCTGTAGCAGGAGCGCCAGGTCGGGTTGCCCGTTGCTCCAGAGCCAGTGCGCGACGCGATGCGCCTGCAGCGCGACGTAGCCTTTGTAGTTCAGCAGCGGCGGCAGCAGCGCCGTCGTCGCTGGATCCTGCGCCGCGATCGCCCCGAGGTCGCGACCCGCCGCCTCGACGAGCTCAGGCGCGGCGGCATACGCCTCGCGCGCGACCGCGGCAAATCGGGCGCGCGCGGCATCGCCGCTGCCGAGGCGGATGCCAATCTGCTGCGCGACGGCGCTGCCGAGATCAGAATGGTCGAGGATTGCAGCCGACAGGGCGCGGCTGAACACGGGATCGGCCGCGGCGATGCGCCGGGCCTCGTGCTGGATCGACGGCCAGAGCTCGGGACTGGATGGGTGTGTGTCGGCCATGGCAAAGCCTGCTCGATAACAGGTGACGGCGGCAATATAGCCTGACCTGCGCGTTGCAGAAACCTGGACGACGCCTCGCGGGCGTCGTCATCCGATGTGGCCGGCGACAATCCCGGCCGAAGGTCGCAGCCCGTTCAGTTCTGCGCCGTCCGCGCCGCCGCGGCGGCGACGCCCGCACCGATCAGAAGGGTGCCGCCCGCCTTGTTGAAGATGCTGATCACCTTCGCGCTCCGTACGAGCGCGCGGGCGCGCGAGGCGATCAGCGCATAGCCGACGGCGTTGGCGAAGGCGAGCACGACGAAGGTCGATTCGAACACCACCATCTGCGTGAGGAAGCTGCCGTTCGGACTGAGGAACTGCGGCAAGAACGCGACGAAGAAGGTGATGCTCTTCGGGTTCAGCGCCGTGACGATCCAGGCGTGACCGAGCATCTTCAGCGCCGAGGTCCTGTCGGTCCGCGGCACGGCGTTCAGCGCGCCGCCGGCCTGCCACAGCTTGATCCCGAGCCAGACGAGATAGGCCGCGCCGATCCATTTCAGCACGGTGAACAGCAGCGCCGAGGTCGCCAGCAACGCACCGACGCCCAGCATGGACAAGGTCATGGCGGTGAAGTCGCCCAGCGCGACGCCGACGGCCGTCGGCAGCGCGGTTCGCCACCCCTGGCCCAGCGCATAGGAGACCACCAGCAGAACCGTCGGCCCCGGGATCACCAGGAGGATGATGGACGTTCCCGCAAACGCGAACCAAGTCTCGATCGTCATGCTGATCGTCTCTCGCGAGGACATATGCGACGTTGGTATATCGAGGCGGATAGGGCCGCAATGATCTTTGTTGCGAGGGCCGCTTTGCCGTTTTCCTCGACGATCACAATCCGTCTGCCAACGAAGACGTGTCATGAACGACCTTCGGTCGCTGCGGCGCTCCAAAAAAAAGCGCTTTCGCTTTTCCAGAAAATGTGCTCTACTGCATCCATCCTGCTTCGCCACGAGGGGCGTATCGCGATCGTCACGACACGTGAGGCGGGGAGGCGATGGCCGCTCATCTGCCGCGGCGTGCTTGCACGCGGACGAACGGCAGCTGGCGGACGTGAAGTCGTGTGGTCCTGGCGCCGCGACGCTGGCGCTAAGCTTTCGGGCGATGAGTCCGAGGGCGACGGTGGCTAAAGAGCCGTACACCGGGGAGATCACGGTATAAGCGTGAAGACCATCGCGCGGGGAATGCCGGGATGTCTCGGCTGAACCTGTGGTTCCTGCCGCCTGCATTTTTTTCCGCAGGCGGGCCATGGGGGCGGCCAGCTCCCGGCATTCCCTGCGCCCTCGTGTTTCGCGAGGGTTCATCGATCTCATCAGCCCGGGCGCGTTGCGTCGCGGGATCGCGCCGATGCGCGCCAGAAGGCTCAGCCGGCGCGCGCGAAACAGAACGAGCGGGAGGACGCCTCCGTGCGCCGACGAGCGACCTGCCCAGTGGCCGTTTGCCCAGCGCGCGGGTGCTCGCGCCGCAGCCGGATTTGATCTACACGGGGGCGTTTACGATGGACCATTCATGACGTCTCGCGTGCACCGGTGCGTGGGACAATCCGGAGTTGCATATGTCGCCCAGCCAAGCATCGCCCCTGACACTCGTTGTCGAAACGGCCGAGATCCTGACCTCGCTCGGCGTCGCGCCGGAGCGGCTGCGCGGTGGGACGCGCGCCGCCCGTTCGCCCGTGACCGGCGAGGTGTTGGCCCATGTGCATGACGACAGCAGGGCGGATGCGACCGCGGTGATCGCACGCGCGCATGCCGCGTTCCTGCAGTGGCGGCTCAAGCCGGCACCGAAGCGCGGCGAACTGGTGCGGCTGTTCGGCGAGGAGCTGCGCGCCCACAAGGCCGCGCTCGGCCGCCTGGTCTCGATCGAGGCCGGCAAGATCGTCTCCGAGGGGCTCGGCGAGGTCCAGGAGATGATCGACATCTGCGACTTCGCCGTCGGCCTGTCACGCCAGCTCTATGGCCTGACCATCGCCACCGAGCGCGCCGAGCACCGGATGATGGAGACCTGGCATCCCCTGGGGGTCACCGGCGTGATCTCCGCCTTCAACTTCCCCGTGGCGGTGTGGGCCTGGAATGCAGCGCTGGCGCTGGTGTGCGGCAACAGCGTCGTCTGGAAGCCGTCGGAGAAGACGCCGCTCACCGCGCTCGCGACCGACGCGCTGCTGGCGCGTGCGCTGCAGCGTTATCGTCGCGAGGGCGGCGAGGCGCCGGAGGGGCTCGCCGGCCTGCTGCTCGGCGGCCGCGCGGTCGGCGAGATGCTGGTCGACGATGCCAGGGTACCGCTGGTGTCGGCGACCGGATCGACCGCCATGGGCCGCGTCGTCGGCGCCTGTCTTGCCGGCCGCTTTGCCCGCGCCATTCTCGAGCTCGGCGGCAACAATGCCGCGATCGTCACGCCCACGGCCGACCTCGATCTCACCCTGCGCGCCGTGGCGTTCGCGGCGATGGGCACCGCGGGCCAGCGCTGCACCAGCCTGCGCCGCCTGTTCGTGCATGCCGACGTCTACACCCAGTTCGTGCCGCGGCTGAAGCAGGCCTACGCCTCGGTGGCGATCGGCAATCCGCTGGAGCAGGGCACCTTGATCGGCCCGCTGATCGATCGCGGCGCCTACGACGCCATGCAGGACGCGCTGAGCGCCGCGCGGGATCACGGCGGCCGCGTGTTCGGCGGCGAGCGCGTCGCGGTCGGCGGCTTTGCGGAGGCGTACTACGTGCGGCCGGCCCTGGTCGAGATCGAATCGCAATCCGGCCCGGTCGAGCGCGAGACGTTTGCGCCGATCCTGTACGTGATGCCGTATCGCGATCTCGATGCCGCGATCGAGCTGCACAATGCGGTGCCGCAGGGGCTGTCGTCCTCGATCTTCACCAATGATCTGCGCGAGGCCGAACTGTTCGTGTCGTCGCGCGGCTCCGATTGCGGCATCGCCAACGTCAATATCGGCCCCTCGGGCGCCGAGATCGGCGGCGCGTTCGGCGGCGAGAAGGAGACCGGCGGCGGCCGCGAGTCCGGCTCGGATTCATGGAAGGCCTATATGCGCCGGGCCACCAACACCGTGAACTACGGCCGCAGCCTGCCGCTGGCGCAGGGCGTCAAGTTCGACCTCGGCTGATCGATGCGATGGGGCTCCCTCATCGGCGGAACCGCTTCGCTGCGTCGTGCGTTGCGCGCTGATAAGGAGATGCACCATGGCAACGAAGAAGAAAGCCTCGACCGCAAAGTCAGCGCGCGGACGCAACCAGGATCGCGCCCGCGTCGCGGGTGGACAGGACCACGAAGTCCGCTACGAAGCCAAGAAGAGCGGCCGCTCGGCGTCCGCGGTGAAGAAGGCGGTCAAGAAGGTCGGCAACAGCCGCAAGAAAGTCGAGCGCAAGCTGACGCGCCAGTGACGTCAATGCTGCTTCGGCCGCTCCGGCGGCCGAAGCGATCCCCTCGCCCAGCGGAGCGCCTTGGGCGAGTGCAGCGGATCGGGCCCATCGCAGGTCGGGCAAGCAAGCTCGCGGCGCCCGCCCTTGCCCTCGCGAACCGCGAGCGCACGGCCGCAGGTCGGGCATGGCTTGCGCAGCAGCCACGGGACCGGATGATTCGGCATGATTGCGTCTCCCGGTGGAGGCCTCAGGCTAGGGCATCTCGGGGTAGCTACGGAATCACTTATTTGAATCATGGCGGATATTCCGGCTCTCCGTGCCGTGAACAATCAGGGCAGGTGTCGCCGGTCGCGGCCAGGACGGCCTCGATCGCCGCGAGCGCGTCCGAACTACACAAGCCGCGTGGCGGATCGTCGCGTGCGATGCGAAGCGCCCGCGCCAGCGCATGCGGGTCGCCGCGCTCGCGCATCCAGCCGTGCTGTTCGCATTCGACGATCGCGCCGGCCTCGCGCAGGGTGGCGACCGCCCAGCGCTCGAGACGCTGGCTCGCGGAATGGTGTGTGACGGCAGTCTGCATCGGCCACGCTCTCCCGCCAGGAGAATCCATGAATCGGCGGGTGTTTCCAGGCCCATCCTGCAGGGCAGGGATTCCAAAATGGAGGGGCTGGCTTGCCGCGGATTATTCGGCGGCCCGGCTTGAGATCGCCGCGGCTTGGGGCCATCCTTGATGGAGTACGCGTGAAACGGATGCAGACCGGAATGCAGATCAGGGCCAACGAGGATTTGCTGCTCATCATCGATGTGCAGAACGATTTTTGTCCCGGCGGCGCGCTCGCCGTGGCCGACGGCGATGCCGTGGTGCCGGCGATCAACCGGCTGAGCGGGATGTTCGATCACGTCGTCCTGACCCAGGACTGGCACCCGGCGGGACACAGCTCGTTCGCCTCGAGCCACCCCGGCAAGGCGCCGTTCGAGAGCGTCACGATGCCCTACGGGCCGCAGACCTTGTGGCCGGACCACTGCATCCAGGGCACGCCGGGCGCCGCCTTCCATGCCGAGCTTGCGACCGACAAGGCGCAGCTCATCATCCGCAAGGGCTTTCGTGCCGCGATCGATTCCTACTCGGCGTTCTTCGAGAACGACAAGACCACGCCCACGGGCCTCGCCGGCTACCTGCGCGAGCGCGGCCTGAAGCGGGTTTTCCTGGTCGGTCTCGCCACCGATTTCTGCGTGCACTATTCGGCGGTCGATGCGCGGCGGCTCGGCTTCGCGGCCATCGTCATCGACAACGCCTGCCGCGGCATCGACCTCGGCGGCTCGATGGCGGCGGCCAAGGCGCAGGGCGCGGAGGCCGGGGTCGAGCGGATCGCCGAGCTGGCGTAGCGACGATGGACTACGCCGCCGCGCCGATGGTCGGCTCGGCGATGGCGCCGGCGACGCGGACGCGGACGCGCAGCGCGTTGCCGGGGAGGTAGGCGATCGGCATGTCCTCGACATCGACCGTCTTGAGCGTGTCGCGGTCGGCGCCGGCCTGCACCGCGCGCTCCTCGGCGATGGCCCGCGCCGCCGCGATGGCCTCGTCGCGGGTCAGGTCGCGGAAGACCTGGTCGGCCTCGCCGGAGACCTGGGCGATGGCGGCGCCGACCGCGTTGGCGCAGTCGCCATGGTCGACGCGCACGATGGTGGAGATGCCGGCAAGGCGCTCCGGCACCAGGAAGGCGCCGCCGCCCACCGCGAGCAGCGGCACGTCGCCGGCCTCGGTCTTCATGCGGTCGATGTCGCCCTCGAGCTTGCGGTGGGCGTCGGCGAGCGCGGCGTCGATCAGGCTTTTCGGCAGATGCGCGACGCGCGATCTGTCGCCGATGTCGATCAGCCCCGCCGCGACCGCGATGTCGGTCGCGGTCAGGCGGTTGCCGCCAAACACCAGCGCGTCGGATGTCAGCCGGTATCCGACGCTGAGCGGGCCGACGCGGACCGGATCCTGCTCGACATGGCTGCCGCCGCCGAGCCCGATCGAGAGCAAATCGGGCATGCGGAACAGGGTGCGGACGCCACCGACCTCGACGACGGTGTTGGCCTCGCGCGGAAAGCCGTGGCGCAACTGGCCGATGTCGCTGGTGGTGCCGCCGACGTCGACGACCATGGCGTCGTCGAGGCCGGAGAGATACGCGGCGCCGCGCATCGAGTTGGTGGCGCCGGAGGCGAAGCTCATGACCGGGAAGGCGGTCGCGATCTCCGCCTGCATCACGGTGCCGTCGTTCTGCGTCAGGAACAGCGGCGCATCGATGCCGGACTCCGCGATCGCCTTGCGGAAGGCGGCGACCGTCGTGACCGCGAGGTCGTGGAGCGCGGCATTGAGCAGGGCGGCGTTCTCGCGCTCCAGCAGTCCGATGCGGCCGAGGTCGTGCGAGAGCGTGACGGCCACATCAGGGCAGATCTCGGCGAGGATTTCCCGCGCCGCGATCTCACAGCTCGGGTCGAGCGGCGAGAACGACGAGGCGACCGCGACCGCGCGCAGGCCCTTGGCCTTGATCGCGCGCGCGGCGGCTTTCAGGCCGCCGATGTCGAGCGGCATGAATGGGCGGCCATCATAATCGTGGCCGCCTTCGAGCATGAAGGTCTCGCCGCTGACCAGCGCGGCGAGATCGCCCGGCCAGTCGCAGAACGGCGGCAGCGAGGCGGAGGCGGGCATCCCGATGCGGATCGCGCCGATCTTCTGCAGGTGCCGCCGCTGCACCACCGCATTGATGAAATGCGTGGTGCCGATCACGACCGCGTCGACCGGCACGGCCGCCGCGGGATTTTCTCGCAGCGCCTTCAGCGCCGCGAGGATGCCGGAGGTGACGTCGGCGGTGGTCGCAGCCTTGACGGAGTGGACGACCTGGTCGTCGGCAATCAGGACGGCGTCGGTGTTGGTGCCACCGACGTCAATGCCAATCCGCTTCATTCTCAGGGAGCTCCAGGGGTCGCAAACAGCGACCGGAAATCGAGGTCGTAACCGAAGGCGCGGGGGCCGACGAATTCGAGCCCGCGCGGGCTGGTCAATACGGCGGGCGCGGGCAGCGCGATCACGGTGACGCGCTGGCCGTAGCGCGCCGTCTCGGTGCCGATGCCGTGGCCGTTGACGCTGTCGAGCACGCAGATCAGGTCTGGCGACATCGCGATCGCTTCGCCATCGCGCCAAGCCACGATCCATTCGTTCTGGAACGACAGCTTGAGCCGGGTGCCGCGATCGTCGTCGCTGCCCTCCACGACGGCGCTGCCGCGCAGAAAGCCCTCGGTGGTGCGGCGCTCGACGTCGACGATCTTGCCGCTGAACAGCCGCTGGCCGCCCTCGCAATCGAGGATCGCCGCGATCGGATCCTGGTGGCTCCGGTTCGCTGCCTCGACCGCACGGCCGATCGCGATCGCCTTGGTGGTCGTGAAATGGATGCCCCAGTCCTTGACCTCGCGGCCCGTGCGCGGCGCCTTGCTGGTCGAGGCGATCGAGCCCATCTCGACGCAGATCTTGCGGCTGGCGCGCTCCATCCACTTCCAGCTCGGCACCTTGGTCACGACGGCCTCGATGCCGCGCGGATCGTAGAGCGTGCAGGGATAGGGCTTGAGGTCGCCGATCGCGACCGACGTCATCTGCGCCTCGGGAAAGGCGCGGCCCATGCAGTCGGCGTCGACCACGGGGATGTTCAGATGCGCCGCCGCCATCAGCGCCTGCATGCCGTTGCCGCCGCCGATCTCGACCGACATCACGGCGCGAAATGTGATGCCGTTGATCTCCTCCTGCATGCGCACCGCACGCGCGATGCTGCGGCTGTCGGCCAGCCGTTCCTGCCCGACCAAGGGGGCGCCCATGTTGGAGACCACCGCGACCCAGTCGTCGTCGGCGAGGTCGAGCGGCGATATCATCTGCACGCGACGCCCCTCCGCATAGAGCCGGCGCAGGTTGAGCAGGCCGAGATAGGGACTGCCGCCGCCGCCGGTGCCGAGGATCCAGGCGCCGACCGCGAGCGCCTCGATGTCGTCGAGGCTGATCGTCTTCATGCCGGCTGCGCTCACGGCACAAGCTCTTCGACGTCGCTCTGTGACTGCGGCGCACGGTACTGCTGCGGGAATAGGAATATAACGCTCACAATATCAATCCTCGAGAATGACGAGATCGGCCGGACGCCAGTCGAGCGTGACCGTTTGACCCGGCGCGTGGAGAGGACCAGCTCCGGAATTCGGCTGTTGCGCCAGCACGTGCTGTCCGCACTCCAGGGCGATGCGGTACAGCACCGCGCCGCCGAGGAAATTGGTGCTCTCGACTGTGCCGCGCGCGGACATGCCTGTCCGCTTGGCATCGGCCACCTCGGCTGGCGATACCGAGATCTTCTCCGGCCGCAGCGCGACCGACAGAACCTCGGCCTCGGCTGCTGCAACTGTGTCCGCCAGGGCCAGCACCAGACCGTTGCCGACGGCTATCCCGACGCCCTTGTCCAAGGTCACGCGCTGACCACGAAAAATGTTGGTGTCGCCGATGAAATCGGCAACGAAACGCGTCCGCGGCTGATCGTAGATCTCGAGCGGGGTGCCGATCTGCTCGACGCGGCCGGCGTTCATGACCGCGATGCGGTCCGACATGGCCAGCGCCTCCCCCTGGTCGTGGGTGACGAACACGAGGGTGAGGCCAAGCGTCTTCTGCAGCCGCTTGAGTTCGAACTGCATCTGCTGGCGCAATTTCTTGTCGAGCGCGCCGAGCGGCTCGTCGCAGAGCAGCACGCGGGGCGAGATGACGATGGCGCGGGCGAGCGCGACGCGCTGCTGCTGGCCGCCGGACAGTTGCGCCGGCCTGCGGTTCTCCAGGCCTCCGAGTTCAACCATCGCCAGCGCTGCCTTCACCTTCGCGGCAATCGTCGCCTTGTCGATCTTGCGCATGCGCAGGCCGAAGGCGACGTTCTCGGCCACGGTCCGGTGCGGGAACAGGGCGTAGTTCTGGAACACCATCGCCATGTCGCGCTTGTGCGCCGGCACGTGGGTGATGTCGGCGCCGTCGAGGCGGATCTCGCCGGCGCTTGGGCTGTCGAAGCCGGCGATCATGCGCAGGGTGGTGGTCTTGCCGCAGCCGGACGGGCCGAGCAGCGAAAAGAACTCGCCAGGCCTGATGTTCACGGCAACCGCGTCGACTGCGCGTACGCCGCCGTCATAGATCTTGCTGACCGCGGCGATCTCGATGGCAGCGCTCATGCGCGGAATATCCGGTTGACCCGGCTGTCGATCTCGTCCTTCCGTGCGTTGTACCACTTCCAGTCGACCTGGATCAGCTTGCCGACCTTCTCCGGCGTCGTCAGCAGCTTGGCGTCATACTTGGAGTCGAGCTTGACCTTCTTGTTGGCCGGCGAATACCAGACGGTCTCAGCGAGGCGCTTTTGAACCTCGGGGCGCAGCATGTAGTTGATATAGGCGTTGGCGAGATCCTTCACCTTGCTGCCAGGCGTGATGCTCAGCACTTGCTCGAGCGACAGCACGCCCTCGTTTGGCGTGACGAAGTCGACCGGCTGGTTCTGGCCGTCGTAACGATAGATGCCGGAATCATGCAGGATGCCGAGGCCGACCTCACCGGACAGGATCAGCTTCTCCATCGCGCCGGTGAAGTCGACCAGCTTGATCGGCTTCAGCTTCTCCAGCGCTGCATAGGCGGCGTCGAGGTCGGTCTGGCCCTTGCCATACAGGGCGCCGCACATCATCACGAACGCCTGTCCAAGGCTATTGGCAGGGATCACATAGCCGCCGCGCGCGCCGTTGAATTTCGCATCCCAGTAGTCTTTCCACGACGTGACGCTCCCATAGCCCTTGTCGGTGCGCATGCCGAGCCCGATGGCGCTGGTGAAGATGCAGACGCCGACGATCTTGTCGCTGACGGCGTAAGGGTAGACGTCGGCAATGTTCGGAACCAGCTTGGGGTCGACCTTGGGCTCGACGAGACCCATCTCCACGGCCGCCCACTGCTCGTTGGAGTTGGTGTGCAGCACGTCGTAGATGGGAGCCGAGCGCGAACTCGCCTGCAGCTTCGGCAGGAATGGCAGCGCGGTGTCGGTCTTGAGCTTGCACTTGAACTCGCTTTCGAAGGCCGGGCCGATCTCGGCCTTCATCACGTCACCCCATTTGCCGCCCCAGCCGGTGACGTTGAGAACGGGCTCGTCCGCACGCGCGACAAAGGGAGCAGCGACAACGCCGGCGCCGAGCGACGCAGCCGCGGTCAGCAGGCGGCGGCGGCTCAGGGGAAAACGACGCGATGAGGCGGTCATGTCCGGGATCTCCCTTAGAGTTTGACGTAGGAGCGAAGACCTACGGTGCGGTCGAGCGCGATGACGACGATGAAGGCGAGCAGGATCGAGACCACCGAGGCCGCGCCGATGGTGCCGTCGAGATCGAACTTCAGATAGTTGAACAGCGTGATCGGCAAGGTCTCGCTGCCCGGCGCGACCAGGAACAGCGACACCGGAAACTGGTCGAACGAGACGATGAAAGCAAAGATCGCGCCTGCCAGAACGCCGGGCTTCACCAGCGGCAGCGTGATCTCGAAGAAGGTCCGGGTGGGGCTGGCGCCGAGATTCTGCGCGGCTTCCTCCAACCTGACATCGAAATTGTGCAGCACGGCGAGCGTGGTCCGCACCACGTAGGGAATCGTCACCAGCGTGTGACCAGCCACCAGCCCCCACACCGGGCGTCCGACGTCGAGCAGTACGTAGGACTGGAACAGCGCAAGACCGGTCAGGATCGCCGGCAGCATGAGCGGCGACAGCATGGTCGCCACGATCAGCCGGGAGCCTGGCAGGTTGCCGCGGGCGATCGCCAGCGCGGCCGAGGCGCCCAGCACGGTGGCCGCGACCGTGGTCATGGCCGCGACTTCGATGCTGAACAGCAGCGCGTGCATGAAGTCGCCCGAGGCGAAGAATTTCTCGAACCAGCGAAAGGAGATGCCGACTGGTGGAAACTGGATGAAAGGCGTCGGGTTGAGCGCGAACACGATCACGATCGCAATCGGCGCCAGCAGGAAGACGAGGATGGCGGTGTTGGCGGCGAGATAGAGCCTGCGGCCCCACCGGAGCGGCCGCGCCTTGCTGCGAAGGGCAGGTGTGGCCGCCAGACCGATTGGCGCAGCGAGCGGCGGCCGCGATCCCGGAGCAAGGCTCGTCATCTGCGCCCTCATTGCAGCTCGCGCTGGCCCGAAACGAGGCCGAGCACGTGATTATACGCGATGACGAGCGAGAGCGAAATGATGAGCAGCACCATGCCGAGCGCAGCCGCGAAGCCGACGTTGAAGTTGGCGGAGATCTGCTGGTAGATCAGGATCGGCAAGGTCATGACCTGGAAGCCGCCGAGCAGGATCGGGGTGACATAGGCGCTGATCGCGAGCGCGAAGATGAGCAGCGAGCCGGCGAGGATGCCGGGCAGGCTGAGCGGCAGGGTGACCTCGAGAAATGCGCGCCATGGGCTGGCGCCGAGATTCTCCGCCGCCTGCTCCAGCCGCTCGTCGATGCGACCGATCACGCCGGTGAGCGTCAGCACCATGAAAGGCACATAGATGTGGACCAGGCCGATGATGATGCCCGTCTCATTGTACATCAGCTGCAACGGCCTTGTGACCAGCCCGAGCGAGGCCAGGATCTGGTTGATGACACCCTTGTCGGACAGCAGCGTCATCCAGGCGAAGGTACGCACCACGATGCCGGTCAGCATCGGCGCCAGCACGGCCATCAGCAGCAGCGCATGGCCGGTGCGGCTCTTGATCCGCGCCATCCAATGCGCGAGCGGGTAGCCGATCACGAGCGCGGCGAGCGTCGTCCAGAGGCCGATCCGGATCGTGGTCCAGATCACCTCGAGATAGTAGCCGTCATTGCCCATGCGGGCATAGTGCCTGGCTGTGAGGGCGACGTTCGGCATGACCACGGGGTTGCCGGTCAGGACGCTCATCACCGCCATCAATCCGATCGGCAGAAAGAAGAACAACGCAAACAGCAGCGCGCTCGGCAGGATCAACAGCGCCAGGCTGTTGACGCGCGGCGCGCTGCTGCTCGTCATCAGGAGGCCAGTCCGGCCAATTGCTCGATGGTCTGGCCGAGCGGATCGCCGGTCATGCGCCGCAGCTTTGCGGCCATGCTGCCGAGCTCGCGGCGGACATTGGCACGCTCGATCTCGGTGGTGGCCTGGACCGAGTAGGAGACGGCGATGCCGATCAGCTCACCGCTCTCGCCGCTCGTCAGCGCAAAGCCCTGCGAGCCGACGCCCTCGATGGCCTCGTCGGCGGCGTCCGAGATGCCGGTCCGGCGGATCTCGTTCAGCCGCGCCATCAGCTCGGTGAAGTTCTGCGGCGAGTTGGCCGGGACCTTCGGGTAGTCGAGCGGCACGCGCGCCCGGATCTCCTGGTCTGTCAGACGCGCCAGCATAGCGCGGCCGTTCGAGGTGATGATGGCCGGCGTGCGCTGGCCCGGCGGGTTGACGACGCGCAGCGGATTGGAGCCGGGCACGATGCGCAGCACCACCTGCTGATAGCCGTCGAGCACGGCGATGTAGCCGGTGTGGCCGGTGCGCGCGCAGACATCGCGCAGCTCGCGCTCGGCGGTGGCGATCAGGTCGTCATGGGCCCGGTGCAGCCGCCCGAGCTCGAAGGTGAGCAGGCCCGGCCGGTAGCGGCGGCTGTGCGGATCCTGCTCGAGCAGGCCGCAATCGCGCAGCGAGCGGAGCAGGCGGGAGGTCGAGCTTTTCGGTTTGCCGGTCAGGACCTGGACGTCGGCAAAGGAGAGGTCGGGCCGCGCGGTCGAGAAACAGCGCAGGATGTCGATGGCGTTGGTCAGAGCGCTCATGATGATACCGTTTGTTCCATTTTTTGGAACGTAGTCCCAAATTCTAGAAGCGGCAGACCGTCTGCCGCAAGGCGAAATTACTGGCAACGAGGTGCCCGAATGCGCGTCAGGGTGGTGGTCGGGGCGCCGGGCGCAGACGGAGCATGCTCAGCCTCACTGCGCCACGGTGGATCTGATGCGACCGACGGCGGCGTCGACGCCCGTCCAGGCCGGCTTGTCCGGAGCAAACTGCTGACGAAGATAGGCGACGAGTTCGGCGATCTGGACGTCACTGAGATGGTCCTTGAACGCCGGCATGTAGCCGAGATCGGACGAGACCGGCTTCATGATCCCGTGCAGGATCACCTGGATCAGATTGTCGGGTGTGGCGCTGTGCAGGTTGCTGTTCAGCGCCAGCGAGGGCCGACTGCCGAACAGCGGCAGGCCGCCCACCTCGTGACAGACCGCGCAGGCGCCGAGATAGAGCCGTGCCGCCGGAGACGCCGTCGAGGTCGCCTTGGTGCGCGCTTCCAACTCCGCGGCCATCGCCTCCAGCTTCGCTGCCTCGGGCGAGGGCGTCTGGAACGAGGCGAGATAGATCGCCATGGCCCGAATGTCCGCGTCGGGCAGCGTCGCGAGATCCTTCACGATCGGCGCCATCGGACCGGCCGCGACACCATGGAAGCGCGATTGCCCCGAGCGCAGATAAGTGTAGAGCTCGTCCTCGGTCCACGGGATCGGGGCAGTCGAGAGCGCGGTCAGCGCAGGGGCTTCCCAGCCATCGGCGAAGCCGCCAGCCAGATGTGCGTTGCGCTGCTCGGCGCCGAGCGCGTTGCGCGGCGAGTGACAGGCGCTGCAATGGCCGAGGCTTTCGACGAGATAGAAGCCGCGATTCCACTGCTCCGATTGTGTCGGATCGGGCCGGAACGGCTGCGTGTCGTGAAACAGAGCGTTCCATCCGGCGACCAGCGGCCGCAGGTTGAATGGGAAGCGCAGCGCGTTGTCAGGCGCCTGCTGTCTCACTGGCGCCTGTGCCATCAGGTAGGCGTAGAGCGCCTGCAGGTCGGCATCATCGGTTCGCGCGAAATGCGTGTAGGGAAACGCCGGATAGAGCTGCCGGCCGTCGCGATGCACGCCCTCGCGCATCGCGCGCTCGAAGGCGGGATAGGACCAGGCGCCGATGCCAGTCTCGACGTCGGGCGTGATGTTGGTGCTGAACAGCGTGCCGAACGGCGTCT
Organism: Bradyrhizobium sp. SZCCHNS30572; assembly: GCF_032484415.1. Lineage (NCBI taxonomy): Bacteria > Pseudomonadati > Pseudomonadota > Alphaproteobacteria > Hyphomicrobiales > Nitrobacteraceae > Bradyrhizobium > Bradyrhizobium sp. SZCCHNS30572. The sequence continues at coordinate 78,553 of NZ_JAUESY010000014.1, forward strand.
CCAGTGCGCGGCCGCCGGCATTGATCAGGCCGCCATCCGCGGTATGGCAGACAGCGCAATTGCCGAGCGCCGCGAGCGCCTCGCCTCGCGCGATCGTCGCTGCGGAATAGACCGAGGGATCGGGGCGCGTGATCGGCGCGATGGCGCGCCAGGGCAACACGGCGGTGGCGACGCCGATCGCCGCGGCGCAGGCCGCGACGGCGGTGGCGATCACGCCGCCCCGCTTGGCAAAGGGCTTGGGCCACGTGGTCGCCGGTCTTTCGGGGGCGGGCAGCGACTGCGGCGCCGGCGTCTCCGCCCGTTCGCCGCGCAGGCCTTTCAGGATGCGCTCCGGCGTGAATGGCGGCTCGCGGAAGCGGACGCCGGTGGCGTCGTAGATCGCATTGGCGATCGCGGCGGCGCTGGGCACGGACGCGGACTCGCCGACGCCGAGCGGCGGCTGATCCGGCCGCGGCAGCATCAGCACGTCGATCTCAGGCACGTCGGGGAAGGTGATGATCGGATAGGCGCCCCATTCCCGTGCCGCGACCTTGCCGCGCGTGAAGGGAATCTCCTCCATCAGCGCACGGCTGGTGGATTGGATGACGTTGCCTTCGATCTGGTGGCGTACCCCGTCGGGATTGATCATCAGGCCGGAGTCCTGGCCTGCAATGACCCGCGTGACGCTGACATCGCCGGTGGTCGTATTCACGGCGACGTCGGCGATCCACGCCGACCATGCCGCGCCGTAGCCGGGAAACTTGCTGTGGACGTAGAGCGCGTAGGCGAAGCCGCGGCCATGGACGACGCCGTTCTCAGGCGTCTTCTCCTCCCGCACGGGGCGCGGCGTCCAGCCGGCGCGCTCGGCCACGGCGTTCACGAGATCACGTGCGCGCTCGTCCTTCAGATAGCGCAGCCGGTATTCGATCGGGTCGACGCCGGCCTCGGCGGCGAGCTCGTCGATGTAGGACTCGTGCGCGAAGGTGTTGGGCAGCGCCGAGACACCGCGGATCCAGGACGCACGCACGATCGGCGGCATGTCATGCGCCGTGACGCGCATGTGCTCATAGTCGTAAGGCGGGATCGCGGTGCGGTCGCCCATCTCGAACACCGCAGGCTCCGGTCCGATGCGCCCGGTCAGCAGCAGCGCCAGCGTCGGCGCGCCGTTCGAGGGATAGCGCGTGGCGAACTCATAGGCCGCGACCGAGCCGTCGGCATTGAGGCCGCCATTGACGTCCATCAGCTGCGCGGTGCCCTTGGGCTCCCACAGATGCTCCTGCTCGCGCGACAATTGCACCCGCACCGGGCGGCCGACCGCACGCGACAGCAGCAGCGCATCGGCCGTGACGTCGTCAGCGCAGTTGCGGCCGTAGCAGCCGGCGGCCTCGAGGCGGATCAGCTCGATCTGGTGTTCGGGGCAGTCGATCAGCTTGGCGAGATCGCCGCGCAGGATGTGCGGATTCTGCGTGCCGGAATAAATGCGGATCTGCCCGTCGCGATAGTCGGCGACAGCGCACGACGGCCCGATCGAGCCGTGCATCTGGTAGGGCCAGAGATAGGTCCTCCGCATCGGCTTGGCGGCGCCGGCGATGGCGGCATCGACATCGCCCTTGTCGAGCAGCCGGCGCGGCTCGGACGGATTGGCCCGCAGTGCGTTCTCGACATCGTCGAGGTCGCGCAGGGTCGGCACCGGCTTCCATTTCACCTCGAGGCGCTCGGCGGCACGGATCGCATTCTCCTCGCGCTCGGCGACGACGCCGATGAAGTCGCCGATGACGACGACGTCGACCAGGCCAGGGACATCGCGCACTGACTCCCTATCGACGCCAAGAAGGCTGGTCCCGATGAAGGGGCCGGCATCGACGCCGGCATAGGGCGGACGCACGACGCGGCCGTGTAGCATGCCGGGGACGCGAACGTCATGCACGTAAGTGAGCTCACCGGTCGCCTTCGCCGGCAGGTCGACGCGCGGCACCGAGCGGCCGACGACCTGATAGTCGTTCACCGACTTGACGAGGATATCGTCGGCGAGCTCGAGGCGGATCGTCTCATCGCCGATCAGCTCGCCATAGCTGAGGACGCGGTTGTTGGGCCCGCGGACCAGTCCGTCCTCGACCGTCAAGTCCTGAACGTCGAGGTCGAGCTGCGTCGCCGCCCGCGCCAAGAGGAAGGCGCGCGCCTGCGCCGCCGCCTTGCGCAGGGGTACGGCGGTGATCTGAATTGTCTCGCTGGCGATGGTCGCGCCCTGGTTCGGCACGACCGCGGTGTCCCCGAGCACGACCACGACCCGAGCGAAGGAGACGTCGAGCTCTTCTGCGACGATCTGTCCCAGCGCGGTGCGGATGCCGGTGCCGAGATCGACATGGCCGTTGAAGGCGGAGACCTCGCCTGCCGCCGTGATCCGGATGAAGGTTTCGAACTGGCCATCGTTGCCGGCGATGGGACGTTCGACAACCAGCCAGCCGCGAGGCGTGTCGGCGTTCTTGGTGAGGCGATCGTTCATCAGTCCAGCGCCTCGAGCGTGTGGCCGGCCGCGCGCATCGCCGCGCGGAGGATTTCGACATGCGCACCGCAGCGGCAGAGATTGTAGCGCAGCGCCTGCTTGATCTCGTCGGGTGACGGATCGGGCTTGATCGCCAGCAGCGCCTTGGTCGTCATGATCATGCCGTTGAGGCAGTAGCCGCATTGCGCGGCCTGCTCGGCGATGAAGGCCTGCTGCACCGGATCGGGCGCCTCGCGCGAGCCCAGTCCTTCCAGCGTGGTGACGTCGCGGCCGATGCAGCCTTCCACCGGAATGACGCAGGAGCGGGCGGCGCGGCCGTCGATCAGTACGGTGCAGGCGCCGCATTCCCCCAGGCCGCAGCCGTATTTCGGACCGTTCAGAGCGAGGTCGTTGCGCAGCACATGGAGCAGGGGCGTGTCCGGCGCGGCCGCGACGTCATGCGTCCGTCCGTTCACGGTCAGCCGAATCGTTGCTGGCGTCATGCCCTTCTGTCGTCCGCTATGCTATCGTTAACGAGGATGCGATAGTGATCGCTCCGAGCGTATCGTTTGTATACTAACATGCAAGTGGCACGTATTGCGCTGCAGCGTATGCACGATTTGTCGTCATTGTGCAGGGCAAACTGATCGTTTATCCGGCAATCGTGCTTTTCGTTCGCGGTGGCGCTTGACAGTCGGCGGAGGGGCGCGACATCATTCGTATACGAACGAATTGCCGCGGCGTGTGGATGGCTGCCGCCAACTCCGATCCAAGATGGGCTTCTCTGCATGGTGACTGAGACGGCGAGCGACGGTGCAGGTGACAAGATCCGCTGCGATGCCTGCCCGGTGATGTGCTACATCAAGCCGGGCGCGGCAGGTGCCTGCGACCGCTATGCCAATCAGGACGGTGTGCTGGTGCGCGTCGATCCGCATATCCTGCTGGAGCGTACGGTGTCGCATGGCGGCAAGCTGGTGCCGTTCCAGGCGAGCGGCGACTGGGACGGCAAGATCGTGCATCAGCCGGAGCTGTTCGTCACCGCGATCGGCGCCGGCACCACTTATCCCGACTATAAGCCGGCGCCGTTCATCGTGTCATCGGTCGTCGATGGCGTCGACATGGTCACGGTCGTGACCGAGGGCATCTTCAGCTATTGCGGCGTCAAGGTGAAGATCGACACCGACCGCTATCTCGGCCCGGAAGCGGCGACGGTGCGCGTCGACGGCGAAGCGGTCGGTCACGTCACGACCAGCGAATACGGCTCGCAGATGCTGTCGCTCGGCGGCGTGCATCATCTCACGGGCGGCTCCAAGAAGGAGGGGCGTGTCACCTGTGACGCGCTGATGGACCTCAGCAACCGCAAGGCCGTGGAACTCGTGGTCGACGGCGGCTCCAGCGTGATGGTGCAGGCGGGGCAGCCCCCGATCGTCAACGGCGTCAAGGAAGAGCGCATGCGCGTCGGCTGCGGCTCGGCCACGATCGGCATGTTCGCCAAGCAATGGCAAGGCAAGGTCGACGAGGTCGTCGTGGTCGATGATCACATCACCGGCGTGCTGTCAGAGCACCAGGCCGGCAAGCTGCTCGACATTCCCGCGACAGGCATCAAGATGAAGGGACGACGCTCGACGCCGGGCCGCTACTTCCAGGTGGCGCAGCCCGGAACCGGCTGGGGCGGCACCGACATCTCCGATCCGCTGTCGATCCTCGGGCCATTCGATCCCAAGACGGCGAAGCCGGGAACGACGCTGCTGATGGTGTCCACGACGGGCGAGCATGCCGGATACTACGTGCTCGACGAGACGCTCAGGCCGGTGCAGCGCGAGATGCCGCCGGAGCTGCAGTTCTCGGTCGAGCGCATCCAGGAGAACTGCGAGCCGGCGCTGTGCACCGTGCTGTTCATGGCCGGTGCCGGCGGCTCGCTGCGCGCCGGCGTCACCGACAATCCGGTGCGGCTGACGCGTTCGGTCAAGGATACGCTGACGCGGGTGACGAGCGGCGGTGCGCCGGTCTATGTCTGGCCGGGCGGCGGCATCACCTATATGGTCGACGTGACCCAGATGCCGGCCGGCGCCTTCGGCTATGTGCCGACGCCGGCGATCGTCGCGCCGATCGAGTTTACGCTGAGGCTATCGGATTATGCGGCGCTCGGCGGGCACATGGATTACGTCCAGCCGCTCGCTTCGCTCAAGGATGTCAGCAAGGACATTCGCCAACTGCCGTGGCCGAGGCCGGGTGCATGACCCGGCAGCCACAGATCGCCTTGTTGCCCGACCGGCGGCTGCATCTGCAGGACGGCCCGATCGATCTGATCATCGGCGCCGACGCGGTCGATGGTGATATCCGCGCGGCCTATCGGGCGGCGGTCGAGCGTTTCACGGGTCTCTTGGACGAGCTGTGTACGGAACTGTCCGATCTGCGCAGGGGCGCCGATCACGATCGATGCCGATTGAAAGGTGTCGTCGCGCGGCGGATGCATGCGGCCGTGTCGCCGTTCGCGCGCGAAATGTTCATCACGCCGATGGCCGCGGTTGCCGGGAGCGTGGCCGAGGAGATCCTCGGCGCCATGCGCGGCGCGACGAAGCTGACGCGGGCCTATGTCAACAATGGCGGTGACATCGCACTCCATCTGCGGGATGCCGCCACCTTCAGCGTCGGGCTGATGGACCGTCCCGACGGCGCAGGTGTGATGCGCAGGATGACGCTTCGTGCTGCCGATGCGATCGGCGGCGTCGCCACGTCGGGCCGCCACGGCCGCAGTTTCTCGCTGGGCATTGCCGACGCGGTGACGGTACTCGCGCGCAGCGCGGCGCAGGCGGATGCGGCGGCGACGGTGATCGGCAACGCGGTCGATCTTCCGGGTCATCCGGCCGTGCTTCGCCGACCCGCCTGCGAGTTGCAACCGGAGACCGATCTCGGTGATCGCCTCGTCACATGCGAGGTCGGAGAGCTCCGTGATGTCGAGGTTGCCGAAGCGCTGGCCGCGGGCGAGCATCGTGGGCAGTCGCTGCTGTCGGCCGGTCTGATCGAAGGCGCCGTTCTGCAGCTTCGCGGCAACATTCGCGTTGTCGGTCCGCGCGCGATCGAGATCGTTCGTCGGCCGCAGTTGCGAGCGGCGGCGGCGTGAGGTTTGATGCATGATGTGCAGGAACACGAAGGATCATCGATGAGCGCCGTCATCAGAAAGATCGTGACCGTGGTCGAGGAAGTCCATCAGGAGATGGGCCGGTCCGTCTCGCCGCCGACGCGGCGGGCTGCGGCAGTGGCGGTGATCGAGAATCCGTTTGCCGGCCGCTATGTCGAGGACCTGTCGCCTCTGATTGCGATCGGCGAGGAGCTGGGCGAGATGCTGGCCAAGCGCGCCGTGGCCGCGCTCGGCATCGAAGGGCCGGCCGCGCACAGCTACGGCAAGGCGGCCGCCGTCGGCAGCGACGGCGAGCTGGAGCATGCGGCCGCGATCCTGCATCCGAAAATGGGCGCGCCGGTGCGCAAGGTACTCGGCAAGGGCGCGGCGCTGATCCCGTCGTCGAAGAAGCGCGGCGGCGTCGGCTGCACGCTCGACATTCCGCTCGGCCATAAAGATGCGGCCTTCGTGCGCAGTCATTTCGATGGCATGGAGGTGCAGATCAACGACGCGCCGCGCGCCAATGAGATCATGGTCGCGCTCGCGGTCACCGACAGCGGCCGTCCGCTGCCGCGCGTCGGCGGGCTCACGGTCGCCGAGATCAAGGGCGAGGACGGTCTACGGTAATTCGACTCAACATGGAGGCTGAAGGGATGCGACGGAGAACGATGCTTGCGGCAGGCCTGGGCCTTGCCGTCGCGGGATTGACGGGCGCGGCGCGCGCCGAGGACGTCATCAAGATCGGCGAGATCAACAGCTATTCGCTGCTGCCGGCCTTCACCGAGCCTTATCGCAAGGGCTGGCAGCTCGCAGTCGAGGAGGTCAACGCGGCCGGCGGCATCAACGGCAAGAAGCTCGTCGTCGTCTCCAAGGACGACAGCGGCAAGCCGGCCGACGCGCAGACCGCAGCCAACGAGCTGGTGTCGAGCGAGAACGTCGCGATGCTCGCCGGCACCTTCCTGTCGAACATTGGACTCGCCGTCAGCGACTTCGCCAACCAGAAGAAAGTGTTCTTCCTGGCGGCCGAGCCGCTGACCGACGCCATCACCTGGGCGAAGGGCAACAAATACACCTTCCGCCTGCGTCCGTCGAACTACATGCAGGCGGCGATGCTGGTGGAGGAGGCCGCCAAGCTTCCCGCCAAGCGCTGGGCCACCATTGCGCCGAACTATGAATATGGCCAGTCGGCCGTCGCCGTGTTCAAGAAGCTCTTGTCGGAGAAACGGCCCGACATCCAGTGGGTGGACGAGCAGTGGCCGCCGCAGGGCAAGATCGACGCCGGTCCGGTGGTGCAGGCCGTCGCCGCCGCCAATCCGGAGGCGATCCTCAACGTCACCTTCGGCGCCGATCTCGTGAAGCTGGTCCGCGAGGGCAACACCCGCGGCCTGTTCAAGGACCGCAAGGTCGTCAGCTTCCTGACCGGCGAGCCGGAATATCTCGATCCGCTCAAGGAGGAGACGCCCGAGGGCTGGATCGTCACCGGCTATCCCTGGTATTCGATCAAGACGCCCGAGCACGACGCGTTCCTGAAGGCGTATCAGGCCAAATATAACGACTATCCGCGGCTTGGTTCGATCGTCGGCTACCAGACCATCAAGTCGGCAGCCGCCATCCTCGCCAAGGCCGGCTCGACCGATACCGACAAGCTGATCGCCGCGGCCGAGGGACTGTCGGTGCCGTCGCCCTTCGGTGAAATCACGTTCCGCAAGATCGATCACCAGTCGACGCTCGGCGCTTACGTCGGCAAGACTGCGCTGAAGGACGGCAAGGGCATCATGGTCGACGCCGTCTATCGCAAGGGCTCGGACTACCTGCCTGGTGACGCGGAGGTCGGCAAGCTCCGGCCGAAGGACTGATCCACACGATCCTGCTTCTCCCTCTCCCGCAGGGGGAGAGCGGGCGGGGTGAGGGAATACGACGCCTGATCTGCAGGTTCGGGCCGAGATCCCTCACCCCACGCTTGCTCGCCAGCTCTTTGAGGGAGCGCCGAGCGCAAACGCGGCTCATCGATTCGACGATCTCCTCACGCGGACCGCCCATGGCCTTCTATTTCGTCCAGTTCCTGACCGGCCTTGCCAGTGCAGCCTCGCTGTTCCTGGTGGCGTCGGGACTGTCGATCATCTTCGGCGTCACCCGCATCGTGAATTTCGCCCATGGCGCGTTCTACATGCTCGGCGCCTATGTGGCCTTTTCGCTCACTGAGAGGCTGTCCGGTCCGCTCGGCTTCTGGGGCGGCATCGTCGTGGCAGCGCTCGCGGTCGCGGCCGTCGGCGTGCTCGTCGAGATCGTGCTGCTGCGCCGGATCTATCACGCGCCGGAGCTGTTCCAGCTGCTCGCGACCTTCGGCTTGACGCTGATGGTCGAGGATCTCGTTGTGCTGATATGGGGGCCGGACGACCTGGTCGGCCGCCGCGCGCCAGGATTGAAAGGTGCGGTCGATTTCTTCGGCCAGAACATTCCGAGCTACGACCTGTTCCTGATCGCGCTCGGTCCGATCGTGCTCGGGGTGCTGTGGTTGCTGTTCCAGCGCACCCGCTGGGGCATCCTGGTGCGCGCGGCGACGCAGGACCGCGACATGGTGGCCGCGCTCGGCGTCAACCAGAAATGGCTGTTCACCTCGGTGTTTGCGGTCGGCGTCTTCCTCGCCGCGCTCGGCGGCGCGCTGCAGATCCCGCGCGACGCGGTCCATCACGCGATGGATCTGCGCATCATCGTCGAGGTGTTCGTCGTCGTCGTGATCGGCGGCCTCGGTAGCATCCTCGGCGCCTTCGTTGCCGCCGTGCTAGTGTCCGAATTGAATGCGTTCGGCATTCTCATTTTTCCGACGATCTCGCTGATCTTGGTGTTCCTGGTGATGGCCGTGGTTCTGGTGGTCCGTCCCTGGGGCCTGTTCGGCAAGAAGGAGGCGCCGGCGCGCCGCACGCCGGGCCTCACCGTCATTCCCTGGCGCCCGCTAAGCTCGGTCGAGCGGCTGGCGTCCCTCGTCGCTCTCGCGCTGGCGGCGATGCTGCCCTTCATCGCCGGCAACTACGCGCTGACCGTGGGCGCCGAGATCGCGATCTTCGTGATCTTCGCGGCGTCGCTGCATTTCCTGATGGCGGTCGGCGGGCTCGCCTCGTTTGGTCACGCCGCCTATTTCGGCCTCGGCGCTTATGGCGTCGCCTTCCTCGCGAAGATGGCGGGGCTGCCGATGATCGCCTGCCTCTTGCTGGGGCCGCTGCTCGGCGCGCTTGGTGCGGCCGTGTTCGGCGCCTTCGCCGTCCAGCTCTCGGGCGTGTATTTCGCGATGCTGACCTTGGCCTTTGCGCAGATCGTCTGGTCGATCGCGTTCCAATGGGTCGCGGTCACCGGGGGTGACAACGGCATTCTCGGGCTCTGGCCGGAGAAATGGGCCGCGTCGCCGTCGCACTTCTACTGGCTCGCGCTCGGCGTCTCCGCGTTCGTCGTCAGCGTGCTGCGCCTGATCACCTTCTCGCCGTTCGGCTACGCCTTGCGCGGCATGCGGGACTCGCCGCTGCGCAGCGAGTCCATCGGTATCAACGGCAAGCGCATCCAGTGGACGGCTTTCATCATCGCCGGCACGACGGCCGGCATCGGCGGCGCGCTGTTCGCCTATCTCAAGGGCAGCGTCTTCCCTGACAACATGGGCATCTCGCTCTCGGTCGATGCGCTCGTGATGGTGTTGCTCGGCGGCGTCGAGACGGTGCCCGGCGCGATCTTCGGCGCCATCGTCTACAAGGCGCTCAACATCTGGCTGGTCAGCCAGACCGACTGGTCGAAGCTCGTGCTCGGCATCTTCATCGTGCTGATCGTGGTGGTGTTCCCGAAAGGCATCGTGGGCGTGGTCGAGACCGTCATGCATCGGCGCCGCGCAATGTCCCCCAAGGGGGCTTCGCTGTCGGCCAAGATGGAGGGCGCACAATGAGTCTCGGCGTGTCGCTGCTCTCGGTCGAAGGCCTGTCTAAATCCTATGGCGGCATTCACGCCGTCCGCAACGTGTCGTTCACGCTGCGGGCCGGCGAGATCCTGGCGCTGATCGGCCCGAACGGCGCGGGGAAAAGCACCTGCTTCGACATGCTCAACGGCCAGAACGTGCCGGATAGCGGCCGCATCACGGTGATGGGGCAGGAGACCACCGGGCGCAAGCCGCGCGAGGTCTGGCGGCTCGGGGTCGGCCGCACCTTCCAGATTACCGCGACCTATCCGACCATGACCGTGCGTGAGAACATCCAGGTCGCGCTGGTCTCGCATCATCGCCGCCTGTTCGATTTCTGGAGCCCGATGGTTGCCATCGAGCGCGACGAAGCCGATCGCCTGCTCGATCTCGTCGGCATGGCCGGCTATGCCGAGCGTCCCTGCGGCGAGCTCGCCTATGGCGACCTCAAGCGGCTGGAGCTCGCGATCGCGCTCGCCAACCAGCCGAAGCTGCTGCTCATGGACGAGCCGACCGCCGGCATGGCGCCGCGCGAGCGTGTCGAGCTGATGCGGCTGACGGCTGGAATCGCGCGTGAGCAGTCGATCGGCGTCCTCTTTACGGAGCACGACATGGACGTGGTATTCGAGCATGCGGACCGCATTCTCGTGCTCAATCGCGGCAGCCTCATTGCCGAGGGATCGCCAGCCGAGGTGCGCGCCAACCGGGAGGTGCAGGCGATCTATCTCGGCGAAGGCCTGCTGTATGATGCCGATCATCGCGAGGGAGCTCCGGCATGAAGCTGTCCGTCGCCAGTCTCAACAGCCACTATGGTCCGGCGCATATCCTGTTCGACATCGGCCTCGAGGTCGGCGAGGGCGAGGTGGTGGCGCTGCTCGGGCGCAACGGCGCCGGCAAATCGACGACGTTCCGCTCGATTGTCGGCCTGGTCGAGCTGCGCGAGGGCCAGATCATGTTCGAGGGCAAGGACATCTCGTCCGCGCCGACCCATGAGATCGTCCGCGCCGGCCTCGGCTATGTTCCGGAAGAGCGCCGCATCTTCACCGAGCTGACGGTGGAGGAAAACCTCGAGGTCGGTCGGCAGAAGCCGCGGCCCAATGCGCCGCAATGGACGCGCGAGAAACTCTATCAGTTGTTCCCCAATCTCGGCGAGATGAAGAACCGCCCGGGCGGGCGCATGAGCGGCGGCGAGCAGCAGATGCTCACCATCGCCCGTACCCTGATGGGCAATCCGTCGCTGGTGCTGCTCGACGAGCCCTCGGAGGGTTTGTCGCCGAAGATCGTCGAGCAGATGGTCGATGCGATCCTGACCATGAAGAAGGAAGGCGTCTCGCTGGTCGTCTCCGAGCAGAACCTGCATTTCGCCAAGCTGATCTCGGACCGCGCCTATATCATCGAGCGCGGCCGCATCTGCTTCTCCGGCACCATGGCCGAGCTCGACGCGCGGCCCGACATCCGCGACGCGCATCTGTCGATCTGAGGCGAGGGAAGATATGGCCAAGAGCGCCACGCTGAAGCGATCGGCAAGGACCGCAACGAAGACCGCGCCGAAGCCGCAGGCAAAGGCCGCCGCGAAGGCCACGGCCAAAGCGGCGAAATCAAATTACGTGCTCGACGATCAGATCGGCTTCATCCTGCGTCAGGTCTGGCAGCGCCACACGATGATCTTCGCGCGCGACATCGGCAGCAACCTGACGCCAACGCAATGGGCGGCACTGTCGAAGCTGGTCGAGACCGGGCCGTGCTCGCAGAACCAGCTCGGACGGTTCACGGCGATGGATGTCGCGACGATCAAAGGTGTGATCGACCGGCTGACCGCGCGCGGTCTCACCGAAACCAGCCCGGACCCGCAGGATGGTCGCAGGCTGCTCGTCAGCCTGACCCGCGCCGGCCAGCAGCTCGCGGAGAAGACCGCACCGCTCGCGCTCGCCATCTCCAAGGAAACACTGGCACCGCTGGATGCGAAGGAACGCGAGACGCTGCTGGGGTTGTTGAGCCGGCTGCGGTAGCCCTTCCTCCAGGTCATTCCGGGGCGTCGCGAAGCGACGAACCCGGAATCCCGAGCAGAGGGAAAGAACAGCGCAGGCCAATCTCGGGATTCCGGGTTCGCCCTTTGGGCGCCCCGGAATGACTGTGTATGCCGCTCTACGACGATATTACTTCGCCACGATCTCCGGGATCTTCGTGGCCGGCGGCGTGTTGCGGCTGCGCTGGGTGCGGACGATGCCGTCGATGATGGTCATGCCGATACCCGGGAGATCGCCGAGCTGGACGCTGTCGAGCAAGGTCGTGGCCGGTGAGTGCTGCGCCTTGTCCATGATGACGAAGTCGGCGGAGCGGCCGATCTCAATCAGGCCGCAGTCGAGCTCGCGCATCCGCGCTGTGTTGCCGGTAGCGAAGCAGAACGCGATCTCGGCGGGGACGTCGCCGAGCGACGACAGCAGCGACACCATGCGCAGGATCCCGAGCGGCTGCACGCCGGAGCCGGCCGGCGCGTCGGTGCCGAGGATGACGCGGTGGAGATCGTTCATCTCGCGCGCGGTGCGCAAGGTGAACAGCGCCGAGCGCTCGTTGCCGTTGTGCACCAGCTCGAGCCCCGCCTTGCAGCCCTCGCAGATGCAGCGGATCTGATCGTCGGGCAGGGCGGTGTGGCCGCCATTGATGTGTCCGATGACGTCGGTGCCGGCCTCCAGCACGACGTCCTTGTCGATCAGGCCGGAGCCGGGAATCGACGGACCGCCGGTGTGGATGGTGCTCTGGATGCCGTATTTGCGCGCCCAGCCGACCATCTTGCGCGCGGTCGGGCCGTCCTTGACGCCGCCGAGGCCGACTTCGCCGAGCAGCTTGACGCCGGCCGCCGCGAGCTCCTTGAAATCGTCCTCGACCATCTCGCATTCGATCACCGGCGCGCCGGCATGCACCTTCACGCCGCCGGGGCGGAGCGTCCAGAATGCGCGCTGCGCGAAGATCGCCATCGCCTTCAGGCCGACCACGTCGCGCGGGCGACCGGGCATGTGCACCTCGCCGGCGGAGATCATCGTGGTGACGCCACCGTGCAGATAGGAGTCGATCCAGTTGGTCTGGTTCTGCCGCGGCGTCCAGTCGCCGGCGACCGGATGAACATGGCTGTCGATCAGGCCTGGCGCCACCGTCGTGCCATGGGCGTCGACGATCGTGGTCGCGCCTTCGGTGTCGACGTCCTTGAAGCGGCCGATGCCCGTGATCTTGCCGTTCTCGGCGACGATTGTGTCGGCGTCCAGGATGGGCCGTTCCAGTGCGCCGGACAGCATCAGGCCGATGTTGCGGATGACCAGCTTGCTGGGACCGGTTGCTTGCGGCGCGTCATGGGCCATCGGGATGTCCTTCTTTCCTGGCAAGGTATTTGCGGCAGTTTGCGCCTGCACGCGGCGCAGCATCAAGCCGGTTTCGGTCATTCGTACACGAATGATCGGGTCCGGCAAGCTGCGGCCTGCACGAAGATTTGGCGCGGGTTGCCTACCCTTGAGACACTGCGCGGGCCCTATGAGCGCGGCGACATTCTCGGCTTCGGTCGCGAGTTCGACGTTCCCGTCCCCTGTGCTTGTGGCGGTGGTCTACGCGCTGGTGACGAACCGCACCCCTGGACGTTGCCGCCGCAATCCGGCATCACCTCGTGCGATTTTTTTTGCGACGTGGGTGACGGCAGATGAGCGACGACCTCCACATGATCGGCGCGGGCGGCATCACCGCCTCGGTCAAGGCTGATGGCGCCGAGCTGTGCTCGTTGAAGACGGCCGGGGGCCTGGAGTTGCTGTGGCAGGCCGGAGCCGTCTGGCCGCGCCATGCGCCATGGTTGTTTCCGATCGTCGGCCGACTCAAGAATGACCAGCTCCACCACCGCGGCCGGACCTATCCGATGACCCAGCACGGCTTCGCCCGCGACCTGCGATTCACCTGGCTGGAGCGCGGGGCCGAGTCGTGCGTGTTGCAGCTGACCGACGACGAGACGACGCGGGCGCGCTATCCGTTCGCCTTCCGTCTCACGGTGAGCTACCGGATCACCGCTGATGCGCTGGACGTGGCGGTCGAAATCGCCAACCCCGGCGCGGAGGTTCTGCCCGCCTCGTTCGGCGGCCATCCCGCCTTCAACTGGCCGCTGCTCCCCGGCCAGCCGAAGGAGAGCTATCGGCTGATTTTTGCAGAGCCGGAGCCGGCGCCGATCCGCCGTCTGACTGGCGGTTTGCTGCGCGAGCGGCCGGAGCCCTCACCGATCGAGGGCCGCGTGCTCCCGTTGAGCGAACGTCTGTTCGACGATGATGCCGTCATCCTCGATCAGCTGGCCAGCCGTTCGGTTCGCCTCGTCGGAACCACAGGACCGGCGCTTGAGTTAACTTGGGATCATTTTCGTCAGCTTGGAATCTGGTCGAAGCCCGGCGGCGTGCCGTTCCTGTGCATCGAGCCGTGGCGCGGTTTCGCCAGTCCGCTCGATTTCGACGGCGAGTTCGCGGGCAAGCCTGGCGTAATGCATATCGCGCCGGGCGTCGCCGAGAGGCTGCGTTGCCGCATCAGGATCGAATTCTCCAATTAGTATGACTTATCTCGGCAGCGCCCGTTTGCGTGCACAGCGGTAACCGTGATCAGCAGTTTTGGGCCTGGAAATGACGGCGCCGTGACCTACATGAGGGACGAGCGCGGAACTTTGGCTATGATGCGTCGAACGACCGGCGGTTGGCGGGCGCTTTCTCCGAACTGATAACGGTCGATTATCGAACATGATGCGTGGCGCGAACTCAGGCGCTCGCAGCCGGTTCTTGCAGCCGTGCGCGTTTGCCGTCAGCGGGCGTGCGGAGATCTCATGGCAGGGGGCGCGCGTAAGGTGGCGTTACGCGGGGGAACGGGAGGATGGGATGGTGTTGAGAGCTGTTGTCGGCACGATTACATGCGCCGTGTTGCTCGCAGCGACCGATGCTGTGGCAGGGGCCTATCAGCCGGGTGACTTCCTCAAGCTCGATTTGTCGAAGGCCGTGTTGTCGCCGGAGCCGCTCGGCCCCGAGGCGCATTTCGAACCTGTGCCCATCGAAGCCAAAACAGATCGACCTGCGGTCGCCGTCCGTTCTGCTGTTGACCCCGACGTCAGCTCCGGCATCCCGCGCGCCGTCGCCACCCGGCGGGCTCATGGCACGAGGACGGTCGAGCGGCCCCGCGGCGCCGCCCGCACCAAGCTCGTCCATCGGCGCGGCAATCCGCTCGACGCGCAGGCGATGGATACGCGCATTCAGACCTGGCCGTGCCGGCCTGGCAGCGGCGGCATCTGTAACTGGCGCTGATCGGCGGGGCTACCCCGCGCGCCCGTCGCGTTCAGGAACCTCGCTCCCGACATCTTGATTGAGGCGGATGCCGGCTCGCTTGAACTCGCAAGCGGAGCAAAGGCAAGTTGAGCGCTTCCCGCCAAGGTCTTGATGTTTCGAGGCTGCCGCCGGCGTTTGCTGGCGGATGGCTCGCGCGATTCCAGGAGATTTCATGAACGCCATCGACACCCAGGGTATCCGTCTGCCCAAGCTCGGGCTCGGCACCTTTCGCATGCAGGGCACTGTCTGCCGCGAGGCCGTCGAGAGCGCGCTTGCGCTCGGCTACCGCCACATCGACACCGCGGAGATGTATGCCAACGAGGACGCGATCGGTGCTGCACTTGCGGCAACAAATCTGCCGCGCGCCGAATTGCACGTCACCACCAAGGTCTGGCCGGAGAACCTCGCGCCGGACGCGATCCGTCGCGCATTCGATACGAGTCTGAGGAAGCTCAGACTGGATTTCGTCGATCTCTATCTCATCCACTGGCCGGCCAAGGGGATGAACCTGCCGGCCGCGCTGGAGACGCTGTTGAAGCTGAAGGAGGAGGGGCGTACGCGCGCGATCGGCGTCGCCAACTTCACCGTCGCGCTGCTGAAACAGGCGGTGGAGGACGTCGAGGCACCTGTTGCCTGCAATCAGGTCGAGTATCATGTGATGCTCGACCAGTCGAAGCTGATGGCCTACATGGCGAGCCGGTCGATTCCCCTGGTGGCCTATTGCCCGCTGGCGCAGGGACGCGCCGCCGCCGACGAGACGCTGGGGGCCATCGGCAGGAAGCATGGCGCGAGCGCCGCCCAGGTCGCACTGAAATGGCTGTTGGACCAGGATGGGGTGGCGGCGATCCCCAAGGCCGCGCGTCCGGAAAGTCAGCGTGCGAACTGGGATGCGATGAAGCTTCAACTCGATGATGAGGATCGTGCCACCATCGCGTCCCTCCCGAAGGACAAGCGCTTCGTCAATCCGGCCTTTGCGCCGGAATGGGACCGCTGACCACCACGCGGAGCCCCTGCGAGAACGGACGTCAGAACGAACGCCACAGAAAATGGCCCCTCTCGGGGCCATTGCTGTGTCGAAGTTGCAGATCAGTCGCGCCGGATGATCACGGTGCGATCGTGATGGCGGTGGAACGGCCGGACATAGCGGTGAGGCCGGTACTCACGATGCATGCGGTATTCGGCGTGGGACCGATCCCAGCCGTGGTGGTAGTGATGGCCGCCACGCTTGATGACCACCGTCTCGGCGTTGGCGATCGACGGTGCCGCGAGCGCGACGACCGCAAGGGAAGCGAGCGCGAGAGCGATTTTCTTCATGTTGTCCTCCAGAATGAAAGTGCGGGATCAACTTGAAGTGTGAAAGAACGTTCCGCAGGAACTTCCACGAAGTTGCTGAATACACGTTCAGATTTGGTCTTCACGCTCGCGCGCGAACCGTGCCGTCCCCTCGAGCCTGCCGCGTCAGTCGCACTTCCTGAGCGCTGGCGTCGGCTTGCCGTTGGCGACGAAGCGGCCGTCACGAATGGTGTAGCTGTCGTCCTCGCCGCGATTGAACGCGGAGCGGATGTTGCCGTCGGCGGTCCGGGTGATCCCGTTCTCTCGCGTCTGGCGTGCTTTGGGCAGCACGATCGAGAGCACCAGCGTCTGGTCCGCCTCGACGCGTGCGCTCGCCACCTGGTTGACGTCGGACGGATCGTGGTCACGACGATAGATCAGGTGACCATCGTCAGTGACTTCGTAGGAGATGATGGCGCCGCGGCCCTTGACCGCGGGTGCGCTGCAGTCGGCGGCCCAGGTTCCGATCAGGCCCCAGGTCCGAGCAACCTCGACGGTGTCGTCGGCCCGGGCGGCAGACGCTGATGATGCGCAGAGGACGATTGCGATGAGAGGGCGGGAGATCGAAATCATGCGGTCTCGCGGGGATGACTGCCGTGACATCTTAATGCACTGCGTCAACGGCGCAACGACAGACCCGCGCCGAGATCGTTGGCACAAAGTCTCATTCTTTCCGGGCCGGCCTTGCTGGCGAGGGGGACAAGGCGCATGCTCCCCGCAACTACAAACAAGCGTGGGGAGGCTGACCATGTCTGCGCTGTCGCGCCGCAAATTCCTGCTGTCGTCCGGAGCGGCCGCCATGGCCGCGCTATCGGGTCCTGCCGGCGCCGCGGTGGGGCCGGCCGACAAGTTCGATCTGGTGATCAAGGGCGGCGACGTGATCGATCCAAGCCAGTCGCTCCGAGCCAAGCGCGACATCGGGATCCGCTGGGGCGTCGTCGAAGCGGTCGAGCCCGAGATACCGGCCGAGCGGGCGCTGCGGTCGATCGACGCCAACGGCCGGTTGGTGACGCCGGGCCTCATCGACCTCCACAGCCATGTCTATCCCTATGGCTCGGCGATCGGGATCCCGCCCGACGAACTGGTGCAATTCCAGGGCACGACGACGGTCGTCTCGGCCGGCGATGCCGGCGTCAACAATCTTGCGGCGTTGCGCCGCTTCATCGCCGCCCAGTCGCGGGCACGCATCTACGCCTTCGTCCACATCGCCAACAACGGCCTGTCGGCGTTTCCGGTGGCCGAGCTCTACAACATCGACAATGCGCAGGTAGACGCCTGCGCCATGGCGCTGGCGGAGAACCCGGACTTCCTGCTCGGGGTCAAGGTGCGAATGTCGGAGAACGTGATCTTCAAGCATGGGCTGGAGCCGCTGAAGCGCGGCATCAAGGCCTGCGAGCTGTGCGGCTGGCCGGCGCGGATGATGGTGCATATCGGTGGGGTCGAGACCGGCGAGTTGATGTCGCAGATCCTGGACCTGCTGCGCCCCGGCGACATCCTGACCCATGCCTATTCCGGCGCGCCGAATATGGGCGGCGCCTTCACCAACATCGTCCAGGACGGCAAGCTGCTGCCCGCGGCGCTCGCCGCCAAGCAGCGCGGCGTGCTGTTCGATGTCGGCCATGGCGGCGGCAGCTTCGATTTCACCGTGGCCGAGGTCGCGATCCCCGGCGGCTGCGGCCCGGACACCATCTCCTCCGACATCCATGTCTTCTCCGGCAACAGCCCGGGCATGCCGTTCCTGCCCAACGTGATGGCGAAATTCATCGCTATGGGATTTTCGTTGGAGCAGGTGGTGAGCATGGCCACCTCGGCGCCGGCCAAGATCATCAACCGTGCGCCGAAGATCGGCAGCTTGCAGGTCGGTGCGCCGGCCGACGTCGCAATCATGGACCTGGTCGAGGGGCCCGTCAGCTTCGTCGATACCCGCGGCAACAAGCGCGAGGGCAAGCTGCAGCTCAAGCCGGTGCAGACGGTGATCAACGGCGTGCCGTTCGGGCGGCCCTACCAGTCGCCCTTTTCGGTGCGGTGAGCAGCGCGCGATCACTCGATCGCGCGCGTCCGCTCCACATTGGATGAGCGCAATGGGACGCCGAACTCCTCCCGGCAGACGTCGGCGAGGATTGCGATGCCCTCGCGGATCTCCTGATGCGAGGGGCTGGCGAAGCACAGCCGCAGGCGGCTCCGCGCATGCGCGGCGTCGGTGGACCATTCCGGTCCCGGATTGATCGAGACGCCGCGTTTGAGCGCTGCCTGTGACAGCTTCATCGCGTCAACCTGGTCCGGTAGCTTGACCCAGAGGAAGATCCCGCCCTTGGGCGGCGCGAACTCGGCCGCGGTGCCGAACTCGGCGTTGAGCGCCTCGATCAGGGTGTCCAGCTTGGCGCGCAGTCCCCGCACCAACTGCGGCACGTGGGTCGCGAAATGCGGCCTGCAATATTCCGCGAGCACCATCTGCTCCAGCGCACCCGAGCCGGCATCGGTCTTGAGGGACAGCAGCACCGACATGATCTCCCAGGGGGCGACCAGGAAGCCGACCCGCAACGCCGGCGCGACCGACTTCGAGAACGATCCGAGGTGGATCACACCGCCATGGTCGGACATGCCGTGGATCGCGCGGGGCCGTTTGCCGTCCCAGATCAGGTCGGCGTAGCAGTCGTCCTCGAACACCGGTACGCCATAAGCGCGCGACAGCCACAGCAGCTCGGCCCGCCGGCTTTCCGGCATGATGGTGCCGGTCGGGTTCTGCACCGTCGGAATGGTATAGATGTATTTCGGCCGGATGCCGCGATCCCTTAGATCGGCCAGCACCGTCGCCAGCGCATCCGTTCGCATGCCGTCCTGGTCGAGCGGGATGCCGATGACCTTGACGCCCAGTCGTGCCAGCCGCGTCAGCGTGCCCTGGTAATTGTCCTGTTCGACCAGCACGGTGTCGCCGCGCGTGAGCAGCGCCTGGTTGACGAGGTCGAGGCCCTGCAGCGAGCCGGACAGGATCATGATGTCGTCGGCGCGCGCCGACATGCCCGCGTCCCGCGTCAGCTTGGCGGCAAGAAAGTCCCGCAGCGGCCGGTAGCCTTGAGGCCCGTGCGCGAGGCCGTAGGTGGCGAGCGCCCGTCCCTCGCGGGCGAGCACGGCGTCGGCGGCCGCGCGCAAGCCCTCCACGGGCACGGCATCGGCGTCGTTGTTGCCGCCGACGAAGCTGTATTTTGCGAGTCCCGTCCAGCGCGCGGCGGGTGGGGGCAGGCCGGGGCTGAGGAGGGGTGCAAAATCGAATGCGGCCATGAGGCGCGGCTCCCTTGTTCTCGATTTGAGGCGACTTTAAACAGATACCAGGGCGCTTGTCCTGGCAGGGCCGGTCCTTTTCCCGGGGAAGGCGACCTTCGAGCGGCGGTTCCGCCGCTCTGGCGCGCGCCTGCGATCCCGGCTAAAGCAGCCCGGAAAAGCAGCGAGACTTGCAATGGCCGACTCGATCCAGGAAGTTCTGTACGCCTTCGCCAAGGGCGAGATGGTCGTCGTGACCGACGACGACGACCGCGAGGGCGAGGGCGATCTCATCGTCGCCGCCTCGCTCTGCACGCCCGACAAGATGGCGTTCATCATTCGCCATACCTCGGGCATCGTCTGCGCGCCGATCACGGCCGACGACGCGCGGCGGCTGCGGCTCGACCCGATGGTCGCGCACAATGATTCCAACCACACCACGGCCTTCACCGTTTCGATCGACTACAAGCCGGACGGTGGCACCGGAATCTCGGCCGAAGAGCGCGCCTCCTGCTGTCGTGCGCTCGCCAACCCGAATGCCGGTGCCGCTGATTTCGCGCGCCCCGGCCATATCTTCCCGTTGATCGCGCGTGACGGCGGCGTGCTGCTGCGCTCCGGCCACACCGAGGCGGCGGTCGATCTCTGCAAGCTCGCCGGGCTCCCGCCGGTCGGCGTCATCTCCGAGTTGATGAACGACGACGGCACGGTCATGAAAGGCGAGCAGGTCATTCGTTTCGCTGCGGCCCACAATCTCAAGCATGTCACCATCGCCGATCTGATCTCCTACCGGCAGGCGCGCGAGAAGCTGATCGAACGGGTGTCGACCTTCACGACCGACAGCCCGATCGGGCCGCTGCAGGGCTTCGCCTACCGCTCGCCGTTCGATCCGATCACCCACGCCGCGTTCGTCTATAACGGCATCGGCGACGGCAAGAACGTGCTGACGCGGCTGCACAAGCCCAACATCGTGAAGGATCTGATCGCAGGTCCGCAGCGTATCCAGGCGGTGCTGCAGCACTTCAAGCGGGCCGGTCGCGGCGTGCTGATCTATCTGCGCGACGGCGCGGCCGGCGTTCCCGTCGAGCCGGTCGAAGAGCCGCATACCGCGGAGGCCGATCGCCATCGGCAGTGGCGCGAGGTCGGCGTGGGTGCGCAGATCCTGCGTGATCTCGGCGTGACCTCGATCCGGAACCTGACGTCGTCGGTGCATGACTACAAGGGCCTGTCGGGTTTCGGCATCGAGATCGTCGCCAACGAGCGGCTTGAAGGCTGAACTTCCAGGATTTAACCTCTCAACTGCTGCGACCCGTGCGCAGCGAGACGCGAAAGGACCATTCATGAGCGCGCGCCCTCAGGCAAAGGACAAGCCGGCCCAGTCGAGCTTCCAGTGGGACGATCCCTTCCTGCTGGACGATCAGCTGACCGAGGACGAGCGCATGGTGCGTGACACCGCGCGCGCCTACGCCCAGGACAAGCTGCTGCCGCGTGTGACCAAGGCCTATCTCGAGGAGAAGACCGACCGCGAGATCTTCAACGAGATGGGCGAGCTCGGCCTGATCGGCATCACCTTGCCGGAGGAATATGGCTGCGCCAATGCGAGCTACGTCGCCTATGGCCTCGTGGCACGCGAGATCGAGCGCGTCGATTCCGGCTACCGCTCGATGAACTCGGTGCAGTCCTCGCTGGTGATGTATCCGATCTATGCCTATGGCGACGAGAGCCAGCGCAAGAAATATCTGCCGAAGCTCGCCAGCGGCGAGTGGGTCGGCTGCTTCGGCCTGACCGAGCCGGATGCCGGCTCCGATCCGGCCGGCATGAAGACGCGTGCCGAGAAGGTGGCCGACGGCTATCGCCTGACCGGCAGCAAGATGTGGATCTCGAACGCGCCGATCGCCGACGTGTTCGTGGTGTGGGCCAAGTCGGCCGCGCATGACAACCAGATCCGTGGCTTCATCCTCGAGAAGGGCATGAAGGGCCTGTCGGCGCCGAAGATCGGCGGCAAGCTCTCCTTGCGCGCCTCGATCACCGGCGAGGTCGTGATGGACGGCGTGGTGGTGCCGGAGAGCGCGCTGCTGCCCAATGTGTCCGGCCTCAAGGGGCCATTCGGCTGTCTCAACCGCGCCCGCTACGGCATCTCCTGGGGCGTGCTCGGTGCCGCCGAGGATTGCATGCATCGCGCTCGCCAGTACACGCTCGACCGCAAGCAGTTCGGCAAGCCGCTGGCTGCCACGCAGCTGGTCCAGAAGAAGCTTGCCGACATGGAGACCGAGATCGCGCTCGGCCTGCAGGCCTCGCTTCGCGTCGGCCGCCTGATGGACGAGGGCAAGATGGCCCCGGAGATGATCTCGATCGTCAAGCGCAACAATTGCGGCAAGGCGCTCGACATCGCTCGCGTCGCGCGCGACATGCACGGCGGCAACGGCATCTCGATCGAGTATCAGGTGATGCGCCATGCCGCCAACCTCGAGACGGTCAATACCTACGAGGGCACGCACGACGTCCACGCGCTGATCCTCGGCCGCGCCATCACCGGCATTCAGGCGTTTTTCTAATTCGCCTGGTCGTTCTCGGGGGAGGGGCCTTGAGTCCTGAACTGTCATCGTCCGCAAAGGCGGACGATCCAGTACGCCGAGACGAGAATGTTCAGCCGAGAAGTGACGGAGTACTGGATACCCCGCTTTCGCGGGGTATGACGGCGGAAAGTGGGGCAGGCGATCTACCCCTTGCAAAGGCAAGCCACGGTATGGCCGACAACGACGATGTCCCGTTCAACCGCAACTTCCCGCTTCGGGCGGGCGTCGTCGAGCAGGTCCGCCCGGGCATTCGCCGCGTCCTCTGCAACAATCCGAGTCCGTTCACCTTCACCGGCACGGTCAGCTACATCGTGGGGACCGGCAACGTCGCGATCATCGATCCGGGTCCGGACAACGAGGCCCATGCGCAGGCGCTGCTCGATGCCATCAGAGGCGAGACCGTCACGCACATCCTGGTGACGCACACGCATCGCGATCACTCGCCGAACACCGGCCGGCTGAAGGCCGCGACGGGCGCCACCGTCTATGCCGAGGGCCCGCATCGCGCCTCGCGGCCGCGCTACGAGAGTGAGAAGCACAGTCCGGAATCCGGCGTCGACCGCGACTTTGCGCCGGATGTCACCGTTGCTGACGGCGATGTGATCGAAGGGCGGGGCTGGCGGGTCGAGGCCGTGGCGACGCCGGGCCATACGGCCAACCATCTCGCCTTCGCCTGGACCGAGCGCAGCACCACCTTCGTCGGCGATCACGTCATGGGCTGGGCGACGTCGATCGTGGCGCCGCCCGATGGTTCGATGGTCGACTACATGGCTTCGCTGGAGCGGCTCGCCGCGCGGCCCGAGGAACTGTATTTCTCAGGTCACGGTCCGGAAATTCCGGAGGGACCGCGCTACACGCGCTTCCTGATGCGCCACCGCCAGGCCCGCGAGGCCTCGATCCTGCACCGCCTCGCCAAGGGCGAGGCCGACATCCCGACCATGGTGCGCGCGATCTATATCGGCATCGATCCACGGCTCACCACCGCGGCCGGCTATTCCGTGCTGGCCCATCTGGAAGACCTCGTCGCCCGCGGCGTAGTCGCGACGGAAGGTGATCCGGTGATCGGCGGGACGTATCGGCTGGTGTAGCGAATAGGGAATAGCGAGTAGGGGAAGAGTGCGAGCCGGGAAGACTTCATTCCCTATTCGCTACTCCCTATTCGCCATTCGCCCCGCTCACTTCTTCACCGTCTTCGCATTGCCCTTCGCCGCTACCGGCGGCGGCGTGACCTTCTTCACCGGCTTCTGCGCCTCGGCCTCGCCGGCGTTGGACAGGTCCTCGATCAGCTTGGCCACGCGCGCGGCATTGCTGCCGATATCTGACTCGAAATAGCGCGAGGCGGAGCGGACGTCGACGCGGGAATCCTCGCCGTCGGGCTGGATGCGGATCGAGATGTCCTCGCGGAAGCCCATGATCGGCGTGCGTGCGACCGCCTCGATGCGGCCGATGCGGCGCGGCGGCTGCGGCGCGCGTTCGTCGACCACGAACCATTTGCGCCGGTTGACCAGCTTCAGGGCGATCGCGTAGGCGCGATCGGGCGGCAGTTCGATCTGCACCGGCTCGATGTCCGGATAGAATTTCTGCTGCTGCTCGGCTGAATACAGCCCGGCATAGACGGCCGTGTTGGTGCCGTCGCCGTTGCGGAGCGGCGCCAAAGCCTCGAAGCGCGGCGGATCGATCGGGTCGGTGGTGATGTCGTAGATCTTCGGCAGCTTGCGGTACTGGAGCGCGAGGTAGGCCGGATAGGCCAGCACCACGGCATCGATCATGAAGGCGAGCAGGATCCGGCTCATGCCGCGGCTGCCGTTGCGCCAGATCGCGACGAAGGCGGCAAGCCCGAGCAGGATCGACAGCACGGCGAGCCCCAGCGCGCCGAAGAACGTCGCCAGCGCCGGCTTCATCTCCAGAAAATCGAAGCGCAGGATCAGGATCGAGACCAGCACGGCGACGACCGAGAACACCGCCAGATTGCGGGTCCAGGTCGCGAGGCTGGAGATCGGCTCCGACAGATAGGGGGCGTGAAACCTGCGTGCCATCGTGTCAGGAACTGCCGGGGTTGGGCCGCTGCCTGCGTTGCCGGGCGGCCGGATCACCCCGTGTGAGACCACGCGGATGGCGTAAATTCAAGAGGCGTTTGGCCCGGAGAAGGCGGTTGATGCGGAGACCGCGTCAGACGGCTCGGTCTGGGCGGCTGCGCAACGCCGTCAGCATCAACAGGACGGTTGCGATTGAGAAGGCTGCGCCGGTCGTGAACGTCGCCTGCGACCCATAGGCGTGCCACAGCGATCCCGCCAGCAGGCTCGCGATCAGCAGCGCAGCGCCGGTCACAAGGTTGAACAGGCCGAACGCGGTGCCGCGCAGATCCGGCGGGGCGGTATCGGCGACCATTGCCGACAGCAGCCCCTGCGACAGCCCGAGGTAGAGGCCCCACAGCGCGACGCCGATCGCGGTGCCGATCAGGCCGGGCACGAAGGCCAGCGTCAGGTCGGCGGCTGTCAGCACCACGAGGCCGCAGGTCAGCACGTTGTTGCGGCCGATGCGGTCGGAGAGGATGCCGGCGGGCATGGCGACGCCGGCATAGATCAGGTTCATCAGCACGTAGACCAACGGGATCAGGGCGAGAGCGAGGCCGTCGGCCTGCGCCTTCAGCACCAGGAACGCCTCGCTGAAGCGGGCCAACGCGAACACCGCGCCGGTGGCGACCACGATCCAATAGGCCGATGGCAGCCGGCGCAGCTCGCGCGCATGGACCGGCCAGTCCCGGCGCGCCGCAGGCGCGGTCTGCGCCGGCTCGCGCAGGCCGAACAGGATCAGCAGCACGGCAAGCGTGGCCGGCAGCGCCGACCACCAGAACACCGCCCGGAAGTCGTCGGCGTAGAGCGCCATCAGCGCCACGGCGAGGAGGGGACCGGCAAAGGCGCCGATCGTGTCGAGCGCCTGGCGCAGGCCGTAGCTCGCGCCGCGGATGCCTTCCGGCGTGACGTCGGCGATCAGCGCGTCGCGCGGCGCCTCGCGGATGCCCTTGCCGATGCGGTCGACGAAGCGCGCCGCGAGGATCTGCCATGATGTGCTGGCGAGCGGAAACACCGGCTTGGTCAAAGCCGCCAGCCCATAGCCGATTGCGACCAGCAGCTTGCGCTTGCCAATGCGGTCGGACAGTGCGCCGGAGAATACCTTGGTGATTGCGGCGGTCGCCTCGGACACGCCTTCGATCAGGCCGATGGTCACCGTGGAGGCGCCGACCACGGTCGCGAGGAAGACCGGCAGCAGCGCATGGATCAGCTCCGAGGAGATATCCATCAGGAGCGATACCAGCCCGAGCGTCAGCACCGTCGACGGTATGTCGCGCCATGTCGTGGACGCTGGGAGGCGCGCTCTTGAACTCATGCCCACCTTCTAGATGCGGTCCGGCATGCCCGCCTTGCGCCACGTCAACGCCACGGCGGCACGCAACGCCACGGCCCCGCCAAAGGGGAAGGGGCCGCGGCTGTCTTGGTCAGGCTTGCGCCGGATGCTCAGTGCGAATGCACCAGCGGGCAGGCGGACTCCGAAAGCTTGCCGAACGCCTCCTCGCCGGACATCGTCTGGATCAGCTTGTAGTAGTCCCAGGGGTACTTCGACTCCTCCGGCTTCTTGACCTGCATGATGTACATCTCATGCTCCATCAGGCCGTCGGCGCGGATCTTGCCGTTCGACGTGAACATGTCGTCGATCTTCATATTGCGCAGCTGGTCCATGACCTTGTCGGACTCGGTGGTGCCGGCCGCCTTCACGGCATTGAGATAGGTGATCGTCGCCGAGTAGTAGGCGGCCTGGTTCATGGTCGGCTCGCGCTTGGTCTTTTCGTAGTAGCGCTTCGCGAAGGCGCGGGTCTTGTCGTTGAGGTCCCAATACCAGCCGGTGGTGAGATAGAGACCCTGCGCGGTCTTCAGGCCGAGACTGTGGATGTCGCTGATGAAGGCGAGCAGCGCCGCCGGCTTCATCGTCTTGGCGATGCCGAATTCATCCGCGGCCTTGATCGAGTTCGTGAAGTCGTTGCCGGCATTGGCGAGGCCCAGAACCTGCGCGCCCGAGCCCTGCGCCTGCAGCAGATAGCTGGAGAAGTCCGACGTGGAGAGCGGCACGCGGACCGCTCCGACCACCTTGCCGCCATTGGCCTCGACCACCTTGGACGCGGCTTCCTGCA
The DNA here is from genome assembly GCF_032484415.1 of Bradyrhizobium sp. SZCCHNS30572. Lineage (NCBI taxonomy): Bacteria > Pseudomonadati > Pseudomonadota > Alphaproteobacteria > Hyphomicrobiales > Nitrobacteraceae > Bradyrhizobium > Bradyrhizobium sp. SZCCHNS30572. The sequence goes on from NZ_JAUESY010000014.1 coordinate 104,745, forward strand.
ACTGGGTGCCGAAGGCGTAGTCGGCGGTCAGGAAGAACCAGCTCTTGCCGCCCTGGCTGACCATGGTCTTGGCGGTGCCGTTGGCGAGCGAGGTCGTATCGTAGGCGTAGTGGACGGTGTAGGGCGTGCAGTCCTTGCCGGTCAGCGAGGCGCCGGCGGCACCGATCGCGATGAACGGTATTTTCTTCTCCTTGGCGGCGTTGGCCATCGCGAGGCTGACCCCCGTGTTGGAGCCGCCGAGGATCATGGTGACCCCGTCGCGATCGGCCCACTCGCGCAACTTCTGGGCGCCGACGTCCGGCTTGTTCTGATGATCGCTCTCCATGAACTCGATCTTGTTGCCGAGCACGCTGCCGCCGAAATCCTCGATCGCCATCTTTGCAGCCTCGACCCCGCCCGGCCCGATCACGTCGGCATAGAGCCCGGACATGTCGTCGATGTCGCCGATCACGACCTTGTTGCCAGCGGCGTGAGCGGCCGTGGCGGCCAGTGATGCTCCCAGCAGCCAGGGCAGCAGGCGGGTTGATCTTAGCATGGTGGCGTTCCCTCGTTTTTTATGGTGCCGGACCTTAGGAACGCTCCCATGGGCTTCCTATTCGCCTTTGGTCGAGGCGAGGGCGATGGAACTTTTTGCGCGGAACGCAAACGGCCCCCGCGGGGCGCAGGGGCCGTGAGTCTCGCGCGGAGCGGGAGTGGTTGCTAGGCAGCGGCGTTGGGGAAGCGATAGCTCTTGAACTGGTCGCGCAGCGCAGTCTTCAGGATCTTGCCCGTTGCCGTGTGCGGGATGCCGTCGACGAAGGCGACGTCATCGGGCATCCACCATTTGGCGATCTTGCCTTCCATGTATTTCAGGATGTCCTCGCGCGTCGTGGTCTGGCCGGGCTTCAACTGCACGATCAGCAGCGGGCGCTCGTCCCATTTCGGATGATAGACGCCGATGACGGCAGCCTCGGCGACGGCGGGATGGCCGACGGCGAGATTCTCGAGGTCGATCGAGGAGATCCATTCGCCGCCGGACTTGATGACGTCCTTGGAGCGGTCGGTGATGCGCATGTAGCCATGTTCATCGACGGTGGCGACGTCGCCGGTGTCGAAGAAGCCTTCATCGTCGAGGATGTTGCTGTCGACCTTGTAGTAGGCCTTCGACACCGCGGGACCGGACACCTTGAGCCGGCCGAAGGTCTTGCCGTCCCACGGCAACTCGGTGCCGGCATCGTCGGTGATCTTCATCTCGACCCCGAACGGCGGGAAGCCCTGGGTCTGCAGCACATCGAGCTTGGCGTCGCCGTCGGCGGCGAGGAACGGCGGCTTCAGGGTGGCGAGCGTGCCGATCGGGCTCATCTCGGTCATGCCCCAGGCATGGCGCACGCCGATGCCCATGTCGAGGAAGGCCTGGATCATCGAGCGCGGCATCGCCGAGCCGCCGCACACGACCATCTTCAGATGCGGCAGTTTGAGGTTATGCGCCTGCATGTGCTGCAGCAGCATCAGCCACACCGTCGGCACGCCGGCGGTGTAGGTCACCTTCTCGGTGTCGAGCAGCTCGTAGACGGACGCGCCGTCGAGCTTGGGGCCGGGCATCACCAGCTTGGTGCCCATCGAGGGAGCGGAGAAGGCAATGCCCCAGCTGTTGGCATGGAACAGCGGAACCACCGGAAGCATTGTGTCTGCTGCGGACGTACCGAGTGAATCCCGGCTATTGGCCATCAACGCATGCAGCACGTTGGACCGATGCGAATACAACACACCTTTCGGATCACCGGTGGTCCCGGACGTGTAGCACATCGCGGCTGCGGTGTTCTCGTCGAAGGTCCCCCAGGCGAAATCGCCGTCGGCCTCGCCGATCCACGATTCGTAGGCGACGGCATTCTTGAGCGTCGTCTGCGGCATGTGCGCGGCGTCGGTCAGCACGATGTAGCGCTCGACGCTCGGCAGCTTGTCGGCGAGCTTCTCGAGGATCGGCACGAACGTCAGATCGGTGATGACGATGCGGTCCTGGGCATGGTTGATGATCCAGCCGATCTGCTCGGGAAACAGGCGCGGATTGACCGTGTGACAGATCGCGCCGATTCCCATGATGCCGTACCAGACCTCGAGATGACGGCCGGTATTCCAGGCGATGGTGGCGACGCGGTCGCCCAGCTTGATGCCGTCGCGCGTCAGCTTCTGCGAGACCTTGAGAGCGCGGTCGTGGATTTGCCGATAGGTGGTGCGAACGATGGGGCCTTCGACCGAGCGGGTCACGACCTCCTGGGAGCCGTGGATTGTCGCCGCATGCTCGATGATCCGGTGACAAAGCAGGGGCCAGTCTTGCATCAAACCAAGCATCAGGTCGTTCCTCCGGTATTCGCTTGCAGCGAGGGTCTTTTGGTCTCTTTGGTCAATTTTAGCGCGCGCCGCACCCGACGCAAATGGGCTTGTGATGGCCACGACGTCGCGCCGGGCGTGATGGTTAGCGCTGTGGCCGTGGCGATCGCATTGAGCTGGCTCATGGCGGTGCCGGCGGCGGCCGCGAAATCGGCGCACCGCAGCCCGCCCGCGGCCTCTGAGCCCGCAGCGAAGCCGGCCGACGACGTTGCCAAGGTGCCGCTTCCGCAGCCGCGGCCAGCCGACGCGCCGGCGCGGCAGGCGGCCAAGGGTGAGGATGCCGCTCCGCGCGACGCGGCCAGCGGCGGTCCGAAGGCGGATGCCCAAGCCCCGCCGCCGCCTTCGGCCTGCCGGCTGGCCCTGACCGAAGAGGTCGCGATCGCGCCATCGATTCCGCCGATCAAGGGGCCTGGCGGCTGCGGCGGCGAGGACCTGGTGCGGCTGGAGGCGGTGGTGCTGCCTGACAAGCGCAGGGTGGCGCTGACGCCCGCGGCGACCATGCGTTGTCCGATGGCGACCGCGGTCGTCAACTGGGTGCGCAACGATGTGGCGCCGCTGGCGGAACGGCTCGGCAGCGCGGTCACCGCGCTCGACAATTTCGATTCATATCAGTGCCGCGGCCGCAACAATGTCAGCGGCGCGCAGCTATCGGAGCACGGCCGTGCCAATGCGCTGGATGTCCAAGGGTTCAAGCTGGCCGACGGCCGCCTGGTCGATCTCACCGACCGCACCCAGCCGCGCGATTTGCGCGAGGCGGTGCTGCACGCGGTCTGCACTCATTTCTCCACGGTGCTCGGCCCCGATTCCGACTGGTACCACGAGGACCACATCCATCTCGACCTGATGGAGCGGCGGAACAATTACCGGATCTGCCAATGGGACGTGCTGGATCCGCTGCCGAAGGTCGCGCCCCTGATGCCCGCCGCCAGACCCGAAGACGCGCCGCCACGCGAGACCGCGCAGGCCGGCACCGAAAACGCCCGGAAGAGCCCGAGCACCAAAGCCGAGCACAACGACGGCGGTCGCGCCGGCGCCGACGAGAGGAAGGCCGACCCCTCGGCCGCAGCGGAGAATCCTTCTGCTGACGACAGCTCCCGACGGGCCGACGCGGAAGCAGGGCCTCCGGCCACAAAGCCCGCTGCAACGGCCCGCAGCCGGCGGACCGCGTCCCAGTCGGCGCCTGAACAGCAAGAGCCCGGAAGCTCCGCGGCAGAGGCGCGCGCGCCGACCGCAGCTTCCGACACGGTGCGGAATGCAGCCGGGCGGGACCAGCGCGCACAGAACAGTCCCCGCGTGGGTCGGGCTTCGCCGTCGAAGCCGGCTTCTCGGACGCGCCATCACAGCCGTCGTGGCTGGGATCCTTTCCGCGGATTGTTCTAGCCCCCAAAACAAAAGGCGCCGGGTGACCGGCGCCCTTGGAAAGGCTGCTAAACGCGTTTCTCGGCTTTTTGATATCGTGCCGGCTTCAGCCGAGGCTCACTGCATCGCAGCGTAGGTGCCCCCGCCCTGCAGCGCCATCTGCGGCTTGTAGGGCGAATCACCCTTCTTCGGATCGAGTACCACGACGATGGTGCCGACCTTCACCCGGTTATAGAGGTCGATCGCGTCCTCGTTCGTCAGGCGGATGCAGCCCGAGGAGATCGAGGCGCCGATATATTCCGGCTGGTTGGTGCCGTGGATGCGGAACAGCGTGTCCTTGCCGTTGGCATAGAGGTACATCGCGCGCGAGCCCATCGGATTGTCGGGGCCCGGGGCGACGAAGGTCGGAACGCCCAGACGCTCGATCTCGCCCTTGGTCGGATGCCAAGCCGGCCACTCGGTCATGGCGCCGACCTTGGCAATGCCCGACCAGGCCATGGCCTCTTCGCCGACGGTGATGCCGTAGCGGATCGCCTTGCCGCCATCCAGCACGTAATAGAGGTAGTGGCTGTCGGAATCGACGACGATCGAGCCCGGAGCTTCCTTGCGGTGATAGTCGACGATCGCGCGCCGATAGGGCTCGGCCACCGGCGTGTTGGTGTAGCGGATCTTCGCGAGAAGTTCCTTGTCCTTCGGCTTGAAGGCCTGGGTGTTGGTCGCCTCGTACGTCGTGGCCTGCATGCAGCCCGACAGCATCAGGCCGGCGGCCAGGAGTCCGAGTTTCACCTTCAGCGACATGTCACCAATTCCAATCGACAGCTGACGTTGCAATGACACGGCCGCGCCACTGCAGCGCGATTCCACATGTCCCATTATCGTCAAAATCGTTCTCAATTCCAGCCGATACACGCACAGGTCACGCTGCAGCGCCGCGATTGTTGCTTTTTTGCCGCAAAGTTGCGGGCAGTCGTCCACAGCTGTGCTTCGAATGGCACGGTCAGCTCCCCCTCGGCGCCGCGCGAGAGGCCGCGGAGCATTGGCGCGAAAAGCCGATGGACCGGACTCGCAAGCTGCGTCACAAGGCGGCAGCATCCCACCGCTAAGTCCCCGAAATTCAGGTTTCGCGATTCGGAGTTTGTCCATGTTCTCGGTGTTCGTCCCGTCCGAAACCGCGCTGAAGAAGATGGCGATCACCGATCCCGCGGCTCTGCCGGACAATGCGGTCTGGGTCGACCTGGTGAACCCGAGCAGTGCCGAGGATCGGGCCGTCGAAAAGCTGGCCGGGATTGCGGTGCCGACGCGCGAGGATATGCAGGAGATCGAGATCTCCAGCCGCCTCTATATCGAGAACGGCGCCCGCTACATGACGGCTACGCTGATGTGCCACTCGGACTCCGATATGCCCAGGACCACCGCCGTCACCTTCATCCTGGCGGGCCACCGTCTGGTGACGGTCCGCTACGACCAGCCGCGACCGTTCGCCGTGGTGGAGGCAAAGCTCGCTCGCAACTGTGCGCCCGGGATCACCGGCGAGATGGTGCTGATGGAGTTGCTCGATGCGGTAATCGACCGCTGCGCCGACATTCTCGAGAAGGTCGGGGCTGATATCGACCAGGTCAGCCACGAGATCTTCGAGCCGAACAATGAGCGTCACGGACACGCCAAGCAGTATTCGCAGATCCTGATCGCGATCGGGCGCAAGGGCGACCTGACCTCGAAGGTGCGTGAGAGCCTGGTGTCGATCGGCCGTCTCGTCACGTTTCTCTCTGCGGTCGTCGAAGGCGTGAAGTGGTCGAAGGATATGCGCGAGCAGCTCAAGACCATGCAGCGCGACGTCGCCTCGCTGACCGACCACGCGTCCTATCTCGCGGGCAAGATCACCTTCGTGCTGGATGCGATGCTCGGTGTCGTCAACCTCGAGCAGAACAACATCATCAAGCTGTTCTCGGTGATGGCGGTGGTGCTGATGCCGCCGACCTTGATCGCATCGATCTACGGCATGAACTTCAAGATGATGCCGGAGCTCGAATGGGTGCACGGCTATCCGATGGCGCTGGTGCTGATGCTGATCTGCGCGATCGTGCCGTACTACATCTTCAAATTGAAGAAGTGGCTGTAGTGCCGCGGGCCTGAAAATCCAGGCTCTGTCGACAGATCTGGGCGAGGCCTGCGGCATTGTGCCGTCATTCCAAGTGATGCCTCATTCGCGCCCCGTTGTTAGCAGCGGGACAGAGTCCGTCGCTATGCACCTCAGGTGACACAAGCGGTGAGATGCAACACATAATGGGAAATACTTGTTAGGCCGGCTGCAATGCCGCTGCAAAGCCGCCCCAATTCCTCAGGTAAAATTTGATGGGAACGCTGAACGTTTGATCGAAACTTCTCTGCGATAAATCTGCACCAGCATGACAAACAACGAGCGCCTCGGCGCGTGGCATGCAAGGCAGAGCTCGAGGGCGCGTTCATCGCGCCTTATCCAAGAGGCGGCGGCAATGGTTGAGAAACGCATAATGGCATCGAACAACGTGATCGATCTTGCCAGCTATCAGCGCAGCCGCGCCGACATCGTCGTGGCCCATGCGCTGTCGCCGCGCACCTGCCGCTACTGCGGCGCCGATCTCGAGGAGGACGAGCGCGACGATGATTGCTCCAGCGCCCTCAACGTCGAGTCCGACCGCCTGCGCTGGCGCGCCGCGCAGATTCTGCGCGGTTTGGTGTGCGAAGGCTGAACGACCGTTCTCGACCGGACGGTATTCAGGCAATGCCGCCCGCGCAGCCAGCGACTGGAAATTCAGTACGCCGATCCCATCCCATGAACAGCGTTCCCTCCGGGAGCGCTGTCTTGTTTGTGGTGGTCGGTAGGTCCGTATCGATCTTCGGAGATGGCGTTAATCACGCCTTCGCGCGGTCATCGGGAACTTGCCGAACGTGGCAAGCCGCCATGAACCAAATCGAACACGGGCAACCGTCTCTGCGCCGAATGGCTCAGACGTGCTGGCCGCCGTTGATGTGGATCTCGGCGCCGTTCACGTAGGAGCTGGTCTCCGAGCACAGCACGTAGATGATCTTGGCGACCTCGTCGGGCGTGCCGAGGCGCTGCATCGGGATCTGCTCCTGCACGATCTTCTCGGTGCCCGGCGACAGGATCGAGGTGTCGATCTCGCCCGGCGCGATCGAGTTGACGCGGACGCCGACCCGGCCGAAATCCGACGCCATCTCGCGGGTCAGGGCGGCCAGCGCCGCCTTGGAGGTCGCGTAGGCCGCGCCGGCGAAGGGATGCACGCGTGAGCCGGCGATCGAAGTGACGTTGACGACGGAGCCCTTGGCCGCCTTCAGCTCCTTGATCAGGCCGCGCGCCATCATGATCGGCGCGAAGAAGTTGACGCGGAAGACGTGATTCCAGGTGTCGAGGTCGGTGTCGACGGTGCCGAGCCGGGCACCGCCCGCGCCCTTCGGCGAGATCGCGGCGTTGTTCACCAGCGCGTGCAGCTCGCCGCCGTCGATCCGCTGTTTGATCTCGGCGATCGCGCGCACGGTGTCCTGGGGATCGGACAGGTCGACCTGGACGTGGTCCTCGGGGCCGGCGCCCCACGGGCATTCTTCGGGAAAGGGGTGCCGCGAGCAGGTGAGGACGCGCCAGCCGGCTGAGGAGAAGCGGATCACGGTGGCATGGCCGATGCCGCGGCTGGCGCCGGTCAGCAGCATCGTACGCCGTGGCTGATTGGAAGAGGTCGGCATGAACTGCGTCTTTCACGATCCCGGACGGATCAACTTACCACAATGGTTTGTGCGTTAGGCGCCTGATTCACGCGCGCGATGGCGATTCGTTGGCGCGTCGGACGCCGAGAGGCCGGGCGCAAGCCCGCGCGGCGATCCTCTACGGATACATCCGCACCTTGGTCCAGGGCTGGCCCGAAGCCTCGCGCCGGAATTCGATGCGGTCGTGCAGGCGGTATGGCCGGTCGTGCCAGAACTCCATGCTGACGGGCGTGATGCGCCAGCCGCTCCATCCTGGCGGGCGCGGCACCTCGCCGATGATGTATTGCGCGGCGACCTTGGCGATCGCCTGCTCGAACGCGAAGCGGCTCTCCAGCGGCTGCGACTGCTTGCTGGCCCAGGCGCCGAGCTGCGCCTGCTTCGGCCGGGTCGCGAAATAGGCGTCGGCCTCTTCGTCGGTCACCGGCGCCACGAGGCCGCGGATGCGGACCTGGCGGCGCAGCGATTTCCAGTGAAACAGCAGCGCGGCCTTCGGATTGGCGGCGAGCTCGCGGCCCTTCTGGCTGGCCTTGTGGCTGTAGAAGACGAAGCCGTCCTCGTCATAGCCCTTCATCAGCACCATGCGCACGTCAGGCAGCCCGCTGTCGTCGACCGTTGCCAGCGCCATCGCATTCGGATCGTTGGGCTCGCTCTTGCCGGCTTCGGCAAACCACGCCGCAAACAGCGCAAACGGCTCGCCGGCCTGGGTAAAATCGGCCGATGTACCGGATGTTAAGGTTGTCTGGTGTTTGATGCTCGTGGGGTCGGTCATGTGTATGGGGAGTCCGAGTTTTGCGTTCACCCGCGGCCAGGCGCGTGCAAGTCCATTCTGGTCCGGCCCTATATAGGGCATCGGTCCGGCTTGGCCTATCCGCGATCGGTCATGCCGGCACGGCTTTGACACTCATTCTAATCGGCCTGTCCGGCGGCGGCTGCAGCCTGTCGCGCCCTGAAACGGCCTTTGCCAAGATGGACGATGCGGAGATCACCGGCGCGGTCAGCCCGCCGCCCGAGCGCGAGCCGACCGAAGCCGATCTCGCTTTTGCCCGCAACGCCGCGTCGGACGTGCTGACCAAGGGGAGCAAGGATTCCAGCCAGCCGTGGCAGAATCCCCAGACCGGCGCCCGCGGCTCGGTGACGCCGATCGCCAAGTCCTACACGGCCGACAACGGCCGCACGTGCCGCGATTTCCTGGCGAGCTACGTCAACGGCAAGACGGAACGCTGGCTGCAGGGCTCGGCGTGCCGTATCGAGCGTGGGCGCTGGGACATCCAGACGCTCAAACCCTGGCAGCAAAGCTAGCGGGGGTCGTCTGGAGCCCGTTGCAAAAATACAACGGACTCCCCAGATGAAATGCGAAGCGGGCGGGGAGCCCATAGGTTAGTATCTGACTTTCTGTAAGGAGACGTGACGGATGCGCGACCCCTATGAGGTCTTGGGGGTGCCGCGAAGCGCCAGCGCTGCGGCCATCAAGAGCGCCTATCGCAAGCTCGCCAAGAAGCATCATCCCGACAGCAACAAGGATGACCCGAAGGCATCGGCGCGGTTTGCCGAGATCAATTCGGCCAACGAGATCCTGGGCGACGAGGAGAAGCGCAAGCAGTTCGATCGCGGGGAGATCGACGCTGACGGCAAGCCGCGCTTCCAGGGCTTTCCGGGTGGCGGCGCCGGCCGCGGCGGGCCGGGTGGCGGCTTCGAGAGCTATACCTTCCGCAGCGGCGGCGGGCCGGGCGGCGGCTTCGGCGGTGGCGGATTCGAGGACATTCTGAACAGCATGTTCGGCGGCGCCGGCGCGCGCGGTGCACGCGGCGGCGGCGGCTCGTTCGAGTTCGACACCGGCGGTGTCGGCCTCGACCTCGATCTGAAGGTTGCAATGTCGGTCTCGCTCGAGGAGTCCGTCAATGGCGGCGAGAAGCGGGTGCGGCTGCCGTCGGGCAAGGAGCTCAACGTCAAGGTCCCCGCCGGTGTTACCGCCGGCCAGCAGATTAGGCTGAAGGGGCAGGGCGAGAGCGCGCCCGGACACCGGCCGGGTGATCTCCTGATCACGATCCAGATCGCGCCGCATCCGTTCTTCAAGGTCGAGGGCAGCGACCTCAGGCTCGATCTGCCGATCACGCTTTACGAGGCGGTCCTGGGCGCCAAGGTGAGGGCGCCGACGCTCGGCAGCGCGGTCGAGCTGTCGATCCCGAAGAACACCTCCAGCGGCCGGACCTTCCGGCTCAAGGGTAAGGGCCTGCCCAAGAGCGACGGCTCGGCCGGCGATCTGTTCGTCACCACCCGGATCGTGCTGCCCGACGGCAACGACGCAGAGCTCGAAGCCCTGATGACCAAATGGCGCGACCGTCATCCCTACAATCCGCGCAGCAACCTCTCCTGAGGTTGCGCGTTGCGGACCACTCGGCTGAAAGCTGAAGGACGAGCTGGAAAGCTGAGAAAAAAGTGCGGCCTCGAAAGGGGGACCAGCGCGGTACAAAACCCCGATCGAGGCCGCTTCCGTGTCGATCGGCGGATCGAACACTCCTCATTTTTTCGTGAACATTTGGCGCTATATTGAGACGTGCCGGTGACCTGATTCCAGATTTCCGGTGACCGAATTGCGGCGCCGACCCTGGCGTGTCGCCCGCCTGAGCCATGCGGGGATCAGTACCCTCTCGGGCAGCGTTCGCGGCCATCCTGCAAACGCTTCTGATCACGGCCGTAATCGCGCCGAGGCCGGCACCTCGCGAAATCGGGCAATGGTCCGCCGCTAGCCGCCCGTCCGTTCGGTCTGGTCATAAACAAGGCGCGCGACCTGGGTGAGACGCGTCCGGTCACTGCCGCCGCTGACGACGTAGCTGACGCCGCGCTCCGCCCACGACAGTGCAGCGGTGTTGCCCTGCGTCGTATAGCGCATCTCGGCCGCCTCGATCCCGACCTTGGTCGCATACACCGTGAAGCGCTCGCCGGAGGTGCTCTCGTACATCAGGAAGGACGCCGGGCCGGTCGGCCCCGGCAGCAGCCGGCCGCCGACGAGCTTCAGCCCGGTGGTTTCCAGCTCCGGCGCCTGCACGGTGCGACCGCAGCGCCGCGTCAGCCATTGCTGCAGATGGGCCTTCTCGTCGCCAGGAACCTCGACCGGATGGCGCACCTCCACGACATAGAGTCGGTGCGCATCGAGCGCCTCGCCGGCAAGGGCCTGGAGCGGCGACGGCGAGGAGGCGGCGCCACGCGCGACCCAGCCGACCGCGCCGCCGACCGCGAAGGCCGCCACGCTTGCCGCCATGGCCGCGACGACCCAGCGCCGCGGCCGGCGCTCCAGGCCGTCGAGGTCGAGCCGCGGCGGCACCGGCTCGTTGACGATCGAATCGTAGCGGGCATGGAGCGCCTCAGCCATGCTGCGCCAGGATTGCACCCGCTCGGCGTCCGCCGGATGCGCGGCCAGCCAGCGCTCGACGTCGCTGCGGCGCTCGGCCGGCAGCTCGTTGTCGACATAGGCGTGCAGCTCGTCTTCGGTGACGGGAATGGTCGGGTCGGTCATCATCGGGATCTCGTTGCAATCGGGCGGCTGCGGCGATGCGCGGTCGCTGCAGGCTTGGGCAGCCGAACATGGCAGGGCGGCTTTTGTGCAGTGGTCATTTCACCCTCCGCAGCGCCGGCCGCTCGCCCTCGAGCACGGCACGGACATGGGCGCGGGCGCGGGCGAGGCGGGACATCACGGTGCCGATTGGGACACCCTGGATGTCGGCGACCTCGCGGTAGCTCAGGCCCTCGAGCACGACGAGGAGAAGCGCCGCGCGCTGCTCCTCCACCAGGGTCGCCAGCGCGTGCTCGATGTCCCGGCCCTCGGCCTCGGTGCCGCTGGCGTCGGCATTGTCGTCCTGGAGCGGCATGAAGTGCGGCCGCCGCGCCAAGGAGCGCCGGCGGTTCTTGTTCAGATTGGTCAGGATCGTGTACAGCCAGCTCCTGATGTCGCCGCCCAGGAACAGCCGCTCCGAGCGCAGCGCCCGCACCAGCGTGTCCTGGACCAGCTCGTCGGCCGCGTCCATGTCGCGCGCCAGCGCCCGGGCATAACGGCGCAGTGCCGGAATCATGGTCTCGACGCTCTGGCGGAACGCGTTCATGGAATGCCCTGCGGCTGTTCGCTGCGATGACAAGGGCGCAGGCCGCAGCCGGCGTCTTGCAAAGATCATAACCCCGCGATGATCAGCGTATTCCGGACCGCAAGCCCTGCGGGGGAGTTTGCCACAGAGCGGGCGGAATGGGGCTGTACCGGGCCAGACCGGTGGTGTACGTCCAGTCCTTAATAATCAGTTCGATGGGAAGCCGCATGGCGCAGATTTCAGGTTTGATGCAGGGCAAGCGCGGGGTCGTCCTCGGCGTGGCCAACAACCGCTCGATCGCCTGGGGCATCGCCAAGGCCGCGCGCGCGGCCGGCGCGGAGATCGCGTTGACCTACCAGGGCGACGCGCTGAAGAAGCGGGTCGAGCCGCTGGCGGCCGAGCTCGGCGGGCTCGTGCTCGGCCATTGCGATGTCACCGATCCCACGACCATCGACGCGGTGTTCGACGTGCTCAAGGAGAAGTGGGGCCAGATCGATTTCGTGGTCCACGCCATCGCCTTCTCCGACAAGGACCAGCTCGACGGCCGCTACATCGAAACCACGCAGGACAATTTCTCCAAGAGCATGCTGATCAGCTGCTACTCGCTGACGGCGATCGCGCAGCGCGCCGAGAAGCTGATGACCGACGGCGGCTCGATCATCACCTTGACCTATTACGGCGCCGAGAAGTGGATGCCGCACTACAACGTGATGGGCGTCGCCAAGGCCGCGCTGGAAGCCAGCGTGCGCTATCTCGCCGCCGATCTCGGCGAGAAGAACATCCGCGTCAATGCGATCTCGGCAGGACCTATCAAGACGCTGGCCGCCTCGGGCATCGGCGACTTCCGCTACATCCTGAAGTGGAACGAATACAACGCGCCGCTGCGCCGGACCGTGACCATCGACGAGGTCGGCGACAGCGCGCTGTATCTCTTGTCCGACCTGTCGCGCGGCGTCACCGGCGAGGTGCATCACGTCGATTCCGGCTATCATGTCGTCGGCATGAAGCGGCCCGAGGCGCCCGACATCTCGCTGAACAATTCCGTCGGCGCCAAGGAATAACGTCAACGCGCAATGCCACGGCCCACGATCTACTACATCCGCCACGGCGAGACGGAATGGAATGCGCTCGGCCGGCTGCAAGGCACGCAGGACATTCCGCTGAACGCGCTCGGGCGGGTGCAGGCGGTGCAGGCCGGCAACATCCTGGCCGAGCTCGCTGCGCGCAACGGCCATGATGCGGCGCGCCTGCCTTACGTCGCCAGCCCCCTCAGCCGCGCCCGCGCGACCATGGAGCTGGTGCGTGAGACCCTGAGCCTGCCAGCCGAGGGCTATGCGCTCGATGCCCGGCTGCGCGAGATCGGCTACGGCAAATGGGAAGGGGCGACGCTGCCGGAAATGCAGGCGGCCGATCCCGCCTTCTATGCTAGGCGGCTGACCGACAAATGGTCGCTGGCGCCCGAGGGCGGCGAGACCTATGCCGACGTCGAGCGCCGCGTGCGCGACTGGTACGATGGGCTGTCTGGCGATATCGTGGCGGTCGCCCATGGCGGCACGGCGCGGGCGCTGATGGTCGCGCTGGGCTTCGAGACGCCGCACGGCGCCGTCGACCTGCCGATCCAGCAGGGCGCGGTCTATGTGTTCGGTGAGAACGGGTTCGAGAAGTACAGTTAGTTTGTCTCCGTCGTTCCGGTGCGCCTCGCGGAGGCGAACCCGGAATCTCGAGAGTCCGGGTCTGGTCCTTCGGACCATCCCGGAATGATGGTTTTTCCGGTTGGGTGATCAGCTCATGTCCTTCAACACCTTCGGCCACATGTTCCGCGTCACCACCTTCGGCGAGAGCCATGGCGTGGCCATCGGCTGCGTGGTCGACGGCTGTCCGCCGCGGATCCCGCTCGCCGCCGACGAGATCCAGCGTGATCTCGACCGCCGCCGTCCCGGCCAGTCGCGCTTCACCACCCAGCGCCAGGAGCCGGACCAGGTGAAGATCCTGTCAGGCGTGATGGCTGATCCCGACACGGGCGTGCAGGTCACCACGGGCACGCCGATCGCGCTCCTGATCGAGAACACCGACCAGCGCTCCAAGGACTATTCCGAGATCAAGGACAAGTTTCGTCCCGGTCACGCCGACTTCACCTACGAGGCCAAATACGGCCTGCGCGACTATCGCGGCGGCGGTCGTTCCTCGGCGCGCGAGACCGCGACGCGCGTCGCCGCCGGCGCGATCGCGCGCAAGGTCCTGCCGGACGTGAAGGTGCGCGGCGCGCTGGTGCAGATGGGGCCGCACAAGATCGATCGCGGCAACTGGGACTGGGACGAGGTCGCGCGCAATCCTTTCTTCTGCCCCGACAAGGATAAGGCGGCGTTCTTCGAGGGCTATCTCGACGGCATCAGGAAGTCCGGCTCGTCGATCGGCGCCGTGCTCGAAATCGTCGCCGAGGGCGTGCCGGCGGGACTTGGCGCGCCGCTCTACGGCAAGCTCGATGCCGATCTCGCCGCGGCGATGATGAGCATCAACGCCGTGAAGGGCGTCGAGATCGGCGCCGGCTTTGGTGCGGCCGAGCTGACCGGCGAGGAGAATGCCGACGAGATGCGCTCGGCCAATGACGGCACGCGCTTCCTCTCCAACAATGCCGGCGGCATTCTCGGCGGCATCGCCACGGGACAGCCGATCGTGCTGCGCTTCGCGGTCAAGCCGACCTCGTCGATCCTCACCCCGCGCCAGACCGTCGACCGCTCGGGCCAGGAGACCGAGATCCTGACCAAGGGCCGTCACGACCCCTGCGTCGGCATCCGCGCGGTTCCCGTCGGCGAGGCGATGATGGCCTGTGTGCTGGCCGATCATCTGCTGCGCCATCGCGGCCAGGTGGGGTAGCCGCACGCTGCCGCCGCGGCTGTTTGCTGTTGCCACGCTGCTCGCCTAGTGTCGTCCCATGGACGCTTCGAAGCTGCGGGACATCAAGGACTGGCTGGTCGACGGCGCGCGCTCTGCGGCGACGCCGAGCCAGATGATGTCCGAATGCTGCGATCGTCTGGTCGGGCTCGGCGTGCCGCTGTGGCGCGTGGGCGTGTTCGTCCGCACCCTTCATCCTGATATCGCCGGCCGCAGCTTCATCTGGCGCCAGGGGGCGGAGGTCGAGATAGGCTCGGTCGATTTCGGCTTCGAGAGCACGCCGGCCTACAGGGACAGCCCGCTTGCGCGCGTGTTCGAGCAGGGGACCGAGTTCAGGGCCGATCCTCGCGATCGGGAAGCCGAGCTCTTTCCGATCCTGATGGATCTGCGGGCCGAAGGCGTGACCGACTATTTCACTCTACCTTTGACCTTCATCGACCGTGCGGTCCACGCGTCGAGTTGGACCACCAAATCTCCAACAGGCTTCACCGACGCGCATCTGAATGCGATTCGCTCGCTGATGCCGGCTTTGGCGCGCTACACCGAGATCGTCACGCTTCGACGTACGGCCTCGATGCTGCTCGACACCTATGTCGGCAATAGCGCCGGCGAGCGTATTCTGGGCGGCCAGATCCGCCGCGGCCACACCGATACGCTGGATGCGGCGATCTGGCTGTCGGATCTGCGCGGCTTCACGCCCTTGTCCGATCGCCTGCCGGCTGAGGACGTGGTGGCGATCCTCAACCACTATTTCGACTGCCAGGTCGATCCGATCCGCGAGCAGGGCGGCGAGGTGCTGAAGTTCATGGGCGACGGCCTGCTCGCCGTGTTTCCGTTTCGCGAGCAGGGCGGCGATCCGACCGAGGTCTGCGCCCGCGTCCTTGCGGCGGCGCGCGCCTCGCGGGCCCGCGTCGATGCGCTCGAATACGCGGCCGGCGGCACCGGGGAACGCTTCCGCTTCGGCGTCGCGCTGCATGTCGGACGGCTGCTCTATGGCAATATCGGCGGCGGCAACCGGCTCGACTTCACCTGCATCGGCCCGGCCGTCAATCTCGCCGCTCGGCTCGAGAAGATCGCCGCGCGACTGAAGCGGACGGTGGTCGCGTCCGAGGCGTTTGCCGGCGCCTGTCCCGGGCCGCTGACCGATCTCTGGACCGATCTCGGCGAATTTCCGATCGCAGGCCTCGCGACCGCACAACGTGCGTACGGGCTGCGCGAGGAAGGGAATTAGTTCGCCGGCTCAGGTCTCCGGCTCGGTGGTGAACAGCAGCGGGTATCCCTTGGCGCGGCCGGCATCGGTCGCGCGCGTCGCCTTGGTCTCGGCGACGTCCTTGGTGAACACGGCCACCACGCAGACGCCGAGCTTATGCGCCGTGATCATGACCTTGTAGGCCTGGTCCTCGGTCATGCTGAATTCCGCCTTCAGGATCATCACCACGAAATCGCGCGGCGTGAAGTCGTCGTTGACGAGGATCACCTTGTAGAGCCGCGGACGCTCGGTCTTGGTGCGTACCTTCGTCTTGGGCTTGGTGACGGCATCGTTCATTCTAAGGGCGCGCCTGTGTTCCGGATGCGGCAGTCACGCCACGATACAGGCTTCGGCCGCTCCGGGAAACCACGGGCTGCATGCCTTGCGCGATGGGCGCACGCGGCTGCCTGACATCCGGGCAAACCCCAGGGGACTAACCGGAATGTGAATGGATGTGTGCGTTCCCGCTTTGCGCTCTGCGGATTGCATGTCACCATCATCAGACGCGATTGGAGGGCAGCTCATGCGCTGGTGGATCTCGATCGGGGTGGCGTGTCTGGCGGGCGCCTTGGCCGGCGGCGACGTCGCCACCGTCGTGGCCGCGCCGAGGACCCAGCCGGCGCAGCAACTGAGCGAGAAGGAAGCGTCCGTCGACGTCGAACTGATCCTCGCCGTCGACGTGTCCTACTCGATGGATCTGGACGAGCTGGCGATCCAGCGCGAAGGCTACGCCCAGGCGCTCAGCTCGCGCGAGTTCCTGCAGGCGCTGAAGAGCGGCGTGCACGGCCGCATCGCCGTGACCTATTTCGAATGGGCGGCCTCGAGCGACCAGAAGATCATCATTCCATGGCGCCTGATCGACGGACCGGAAAGTGCCGACGCCGTCGCCGCCGAGATCATGAAGACGCCGATCCGCCGCGCGTCGCGCACCTCGATCTCCGGCGCGATCTACTTCGCCATGCCGCTGTTCGATGAGAATCCCTACCGCGGACTGCGCCGCGTCATCGACATCTCCGGCGACGGGCCCAACAACAATGGTCCCTCACCGGTGACGATCGCGCGCGACGAGGCCGTCGACAAGGGCATCACGATCAACGGCCTGCCGATCATGGTCAAGGAGCCGTCCTACTCGACCATGGATATCGAGAACCTCGATCTCTATTACAAGGATTGCGTCACCGGCGGTCACGGCTCGTTCGTCGTCACCATCAAGAGCCGCGACGAGTTCAAGGAAGCCATCCGCACCAAGCTGCTGATGGAGGTTGCCGGACGCTCACCTCCGCCGCGGATCGTGCCGGTCGCCGACGATGCCGACAAGGAGCCGCGCGTGTCCTGCACGATCGGCGAGAAGATCTGGCAGGACCGCTGGGGGCGGTGACCCGCAGGCCCGGGCTGCCGAGCAGACGCGCGCGCGGGGAGACTTGATTGGTAAGGCGCCGATCTCAGCCGGCCGCCGCAGCATGGACCAACGCCTGTTTCAATTCGGCCTCGACCTCCCGCAGGCTGCGGAGCGCCGCACCGAATTCGCCATTGCCGATCGATTGCCAGATGAGCTCCACGCGCGCCGTCAGATCGGCGAGTGCCAGTCCAAACGTCGCGGCCTCATTGAGCGCACCCTTCTCGTTGATCAGGTAGCGCCCGTTGACCGCAAACAGCACCTGCGCAAGGCAGGCGAGGGCGCGATAGGCGCAGCCCGCGACGTGGGTATGGTCGCCACGCCCGACAGCCAACTCGGCATTATCGATGCTGAATGCGATCTCCCACTGGAAGCGCGCAATAATCGCGTCGCGCAGGCGGCGCGGATAGGGCGTGCAGCGCGACTTCAGCCCCGCCAGCAGTTGCGCGGGATCGTGCAGCGGGCGGCAGAGCGCGACCTCGCCCATCCAGATCGCCGAGACGAAGCCATGCGGATGGCCTGGCTGGTAGTGCATCTCAATCCGCCCATTCCGGCAGTCGTCGATCACGCCGCCGACCGCATCGATCTCGCGATAGAGCAGGTCGACCTTGTGCCCGTCGATTCTGAGCCAGCCGCCGCCGACGATCCACTGTCCCCAGCCGCCGACCGCCGTCAGTTCGAGCGTTTGCGGGTCGTCGACGAGCCGCCGCACTGCTTCGCGCAGCACGTCGGTGTCGAGGTCGTGCCTGGATGCGATGTAGAGCCCGACGTCGTAGTCCGAGCCCGAATGCGCGGTGCCGCGCGCACGTGATCCACCGAGCGCGATGGCGCGCAGTCCCGGGACATCGGCAAGTTCGCCGACGATGCGGGTCAGCAGCGGGTCAGGCATTCACGTGTTCTCCCAGGATGACAGTATGAAGTTCTTGCGTGGAAAAACTCCACAGGGCCGCTGTTCAGGCTGATCTGTTGCCATTAAGCCACAATCTCCCAAAAACCAGGGGTTGCACCTCCCGCAAGTTTCCCTTTGCCACCGTGCCGCCGCGATTGGGCCGCGACCATGAGCGAGTTGAGGCGGAGGCGCACAGAACATGCGTATCATCGACCGGACAGCACGTCCCGCGCAGCGCGTCAGGCGCTCGTCAGTCATCCAAGGTCCGCGTGCAGGGCTCGCTCGCCAACTTCTCAGGGCAGCGCTGGTGTGTGCGGCGGCGGCTTCGCTCGCAGCCTGCGCGCAATCATCGGCGGTCCGGCAGGCGCGCTGGGCGGCGCCGACGAAGCAGGCCGGAGCCGAATTTCGGCCGCAGGTGCAGCGTGCGGAGACGGCACCGGAGTCAGTGGTGCGCGTCCGGCGGGCCGAGCTCAGCCCGCCGCCGGCGCACTCCGGAGCGTCCGGTCTCGCCAGCTACTATTCGGAAGGCCAGAAGACCGCGAGCGGCGAGCGCTTCAATCCCTCCGAGCTGACGGCCGCGCATCGCAGCCTGCCGTTCGGCACCCGCCTGCAGGTCACCAACGTCAAGACCGGCCGCTCCGTGGTGGTGCGTGTCAACGATCGCGGACCGTTCGTGCAGGGCCGGGTGGTCGACGTGTCCTACTCAGCCGCGCAGGCGCTCGGCATGGTCAACTCCGGCGTCGCGCCGGTGAAGGTCAGCGTGGTGAGGTAGCGCATCGGATAGGCGACATCGCTGGTCGATCGCCTACGAGTTCGTGCTCATAGTCAGCGGCGTTCTCAGTCGACCTCTCCCCGCAAGCGGGGCGAGGGGGCGCACCGAGCGTGATGCGCGAGCTCCGTGCGTCATTGCAGGGGCAACGCTTGGCGCTTCCCGAAAAAGCCGATATCGCTCGTAAATCCGCTGACGGTGCTCACCGCACCAGCCTCGCCACCAGCTCGACATGCGGCGTATGTCGGAACTGGTCGACCGGCACCACGGTCTCGAGCTTGTAGCCGCCGTCGATCAGCATGCGCATATCCCGCGCGAACGTCGTGACGTTGCAGGACACCGCGACGATCACCGGCACCTTGCTGGCCGCGAGTTGCCTGGCCTGCGCCTGAGCGCCCTGGCGCGGCGGATCGAACACGACGGCGTCGATGTCGCGCAATTCCGGCGACATCAGCGGGCGGCGGAACAGGTCGCGCGCCTCGGCCTTGATCGGCTTGAGGCCGGGCGTGCCAGACGCCTTTTGCAGCGCCGCGATCGCGCCGGCATCATTGTCCATGGCGGTGACGCGCGCCCGCGTGGCGAGCCGCAGCGCGAACGGGCCGACGCCGCAGAACAGGTCGGCGACGTGCTTGGCTTTGCCGATCCGCTCCATCACCAATTGCGCCAGCGTCTCCTCGCCTTGCACGGTGGCCTGCAGGAACGAGCCGGGCGGCAGCGTCACCTGTGCCGTCCCCATCGTAACCACGGGCGCATTGCGCATCAGCACCAGCTCGCCATGGCGCGTCAGCCGCGCCAGCCGGTGCTGTTCGGCGAGGCGGGACAGGGCCGCGACGCGCGGCGGCGGCAGCGGGCCGGAGCCGCGGATGTCGATGTCGAGGCCGTTGCTGGTCGCGGTCGCCTGAATGTCGAGCGGCTTGCCGGTCGGCTTCAGCGCCTCCGCCAGCGCCCATGCGGCTTCCAGCGCACCGTCCAGCGCGGGGTCGAGGATCGGGCAGCGGTCGATCGGCACGATATCGTGGCTGTTCGCGGCCGAGAATCCGACCCTGAGGACGTCGTGCGTGCCCATCCGGGCGTGGAAGGTGGCGCGGCGCCGGCCGGCGCCGTGGGCATCGATCAGATCGGCCACGTCGCAGTCGACCTTGGCGGCCCGTAGCGTCTCGACGACGATGTTGCGCTTCCACTGCTGATAGGGCCCGGGCATCCAGTGCTGGATGGCGCAGCCGCCGCACACGCCGAAATGCGCACAGAATGGCGCGATCCGCTCCGAGCTCGCCGCCTCCACCGCGAGCAGCTTGCGGCGATCGGGATGCCCGGGCACGACAGCCGCCTCGACGGTCTCGCCGGCCAGCGTGTAGGGCACGTACAGCGCCTCGCCCGATGACAGCGACACGCCATCGCCGCGATGGCCGACATGGTCGATGACGAGACGCTCAACCATGGCGGCGCGCTCCCAGGAAGAACTCGGCGTTGCCGTCGCCGCCCTTGATCGATGACGGGAAGATCTCGATGTCGCTGCAGCCGAGCGAGGCGGCGAAGGCCGCAATGTCGTCGCAGACGGCGGCATGCACGCTTGCATCCTTGATGATGCCGCCCTTGCCGTGCTTTCCCTGCGCCTCGAATTGCGGCTTGATCAGCGCCAGCAGGCTCATCGGCGAGGCCGCGAGTGATAGCGCGACCGGCAGCACCGCCTTGAGCGAGATGAAGCTGCAGTCGATCACGACGACGTCGGGGCGCTGCGGCAGGCGCTTGCCGTCGTAGCTGCGGATGTCGGTCTGCTCCATCGAGATGATCTTCGGGTGATTGCGCAATGATGGGTGCAATTGGTCGCGGCCGACATCGACCGCGAACACGAGCGCCGCGCCATTCGCCAGCAGGACCTCGGTGAAGCCGCCGGTGGAGGCACCGACATCGAGGCAGACATGGTCTTCGACCTCGATGCCATAATGCTCCAGCGCCGCCGCCAGCTTGACGCCGCCACGCGACACCCAGGGATGCGCCGGCTCGGCCTGCAGGACGGCGTCGGCGGGAATGTTCTCCGAGGCTTTGCCCACCTGCTTGTCGTTGGCGAACACGAGCCCCGCCTCGATCGCCGCCTGCGCCCGCGCGCGGCTCTCGAACAGGCCGCGTTCGACGAGGAGGATGTCAGCACGTTTGCGGGCAGGGGTCATGGGCCGGATCGCGAGATAGGTGAGATGAGGGCGACGCAATGAATTTTGAACTCCGTCATTGCGAGGAGCGAAGCGACGAAGCAATCCAGACCTCCTTTGTAGCCCTGGATTGCTTCGCTTCGCTCGCAATGACGGGTGTTGCAAGCTGTTCGTGCGTATTCGCGGCTTCGGAGGGGCCCGGGATCAAACCGTCCTCGTCGCCAGCCGCTCCGCCGCCAATCTCACGCAGGTCTCGAACGCTGCCAGATGATGCCAGACGTCCGCAGGGCGTTCGCGTGGAGCGACGAGCGGAGCGCCGCGTAGCTCGAGCGCGTGGATCATCATGAGATTGTCGGGCAGGCCGAAATCCTCGACAGTCAGGCCTTCGCCATCGACCAGGCGACCGTCCTGCTCCGTCACCGCCGTGAAGCGCCGGGCACGATCGGCGTAGACGGCCGGGTCGTTGCAGTAGCCGAGACACAGCTTGCCGGAGCCGGCCATGTAGCCGAACTCATAGACCGTGCCGGCATCGGCGCCGGGCCCGCGGAACGGTGTGAGATTGGCGATGATGGCATCGGCGTCGTCCATCATCGCCTCGTTGCCATGGAAGATCTGGCGCGAGGCGTCGGAGGAGGCGAGGTCGATGCTGTTGTCGAGGGGGTAGAGGCCGATCAGGCCGTGGCGGTCGCAGATCGCGACCTTCCGCCGGCCGATTTCAATGGCATCCGGCAGGAACACGTCGGGACCTGCCAGATAGATCTTCATGGCTCACCACTGCGGGACGCAAGCTCGCCTCAGGCGAGCTTGACCGACTCGGTCGTGTAATCCTTGCCGAGCGCCTCGAACACCTTGCGGACGATGCCTTTGGCGTCGAGCCCGGCGCGCGCGTACATCGCTGCCGGCGTGTCGTGGTCCTGGAACTCGTCGGGCAGCACCATCGAACGCATCTTCAGGCCGCCGTCCAGCATGCCCTGGTCGGACAGATACTGCATCACGTGCGAGCCGAAGCCGCCGATCGAGCCTTCCTCGATCGTGATCAGGATGTCGTGCTCGCGGGCGAGCTTCATCACCAGCTCCTCATCGAGCGGCTTCATGAAGCGCGCATCGGCGATCGAGGCGGACAGGCCATGGGCGGCGAGCTCGTCGGCGGCCTTCTCGCACTCGGCAAGCCGGGTGCCGAACGAGAGCAGGGCGACCTGCTTGCCCTGGCGGATCATGCGGCCCTTGCCGATCGGCAGCGGAACGCCAACCTCGGGCATTTCCACGCCGCGGCCTTCGCCGCGCGGATAGCGCACCGAGCTCGGCCGGTCGTTGATCGCGACCTGGGTCGCCACCATGTGCACCAGCTCGGCCTCGTCGGAGGCCGCCATGATCACCATGTTCGGCAGGCAGCCGAGATAGGCGTTGTCGAAGGAGCCGGCATGGGTCGCGCCGTCGGCGCCGACCAGGCCGGCGCGGTCGATGGCGAAGCGCACCGGCAGGCTCTGGATGCAGACGTCGTGGACGATCTGGTCGTAGCCGCGCTGCAGGAAGGTCGAGTAGATCGCGCAGAACGGCTTGAAGCCCTCGGCTGCGAGGCCGGCGGCGAAGGTCACGGCGTGCTGCTCGGCGATGCCGACGTCGAAGGTGCGCTTCGGGAACGCCTTGGCGAAGATGTCGATGCCGGTGCCCGAGGGCATCGCGGCAGTGATGCCGACGATCTTGTCGTCCTTCTCGGCTTCCTTGACCAGGCTCTGGCCGAACACGTTCTGATAGGCCGGCGCGTTCGGCTTGGCCTTCGCCTGGGTGCCGGTGGCGATGTCGAACTTGGCCACCGCGTGATATTTGTCGGCCGCCGCTTCCGCGGGCGAGTAGCCCTTGCCCTTCTGGGTCACGACGTGGACCAGGATCGGGCCGGTCTCCATGTCGCGGACGTTCTTCA
The DNA here is from genome assembly GCF_032484415.1 of Bradyrhizobium sp. SZCCHNS30572. Lineage (NCBI taxonomy): Bacteria > Pseudomonadati > Pseudomonadota > Alphaproteobacteria > Hyphomicrobiales > Nitrobacteraceae > Bradyrhizobium > Bradyrhizobium sp. SZCCHNS30572. Next base: position 127,569 of record NZ_JAUESY010000014.1, read on the forward strand.
GGACGGGGAGCAGATGGTCGAGGTTGTGGCCGTCGATCGGGCCGACGTAGTAGAAGCCGAGCTCCTCGAACAGCGTGCCGCCGTCCATCATGAAGCCGCGGGAATATTCCTCGACGCGGCTGGCGCGGTTGGCGATCACCTTGGGCAGATGCTGGCCGAGCTGCTTGGCGGCATCTCGCAGCGTTCGGTAGGTCTTGCCCGAGTACAGGCGCGACAGATAGGCCGACATGGCGCCGACCGGCGGCGCGATCGACATGTCGTTGTCGTTGAGGATCACGATCAGGCGGGAGTTCATCGCGCCGGCATTGTTCATGGCCTCATAGGCCATGCCGGCGGACATCGCACCGTCGCCGATCACGGCGATCACGTTGTTCTTGCCGCCCGACAGGTCGCGGGCAACGGCCATGCCGAGGCCGGCGGAAATCGATGTCGACGAGTGCGCAGCGCCAAACGGATCGTAGTCGCTCTCGGCGCGCTTGGTGAACCCGGAGAGGCCGCCGCCGGTGCGCAAGGTGCGGATGCGGTCGCGGCGTCCGGTCAGGATCTTGTGCGGGTAGGCCTGGTGGCCGACGTCCCAGATCAGGCGGTCACGCGGGGTGTCGAACACGTAATGGATGGCCGTGGTCAGCTCGACCACGCCGAGACCAGCGCCGAAATGGCCGCCGGTCACCGAGACCGCGTCGATGGTCTCCTGGCGCAATTCGTCGGCGACCTGCCGGACCTGCTCGACCTTCAGCCGGCGCAGATCTTCCGGGGTCTTGATGGTGTCGAGAAGCGGCGTCTTACTAAATGTGGTCACGGTGACATTCCAATTTTGCAGGTCGGGTTCAAGGGCCGACATCTGAGAGGTTCATCGTAACGGGCGGCGAAACCTGAGGTCTTGAAGGTCACATCCGCGCGGATCGAAGCCGCAGTCCGAAGACTAGCCGGGTTTGGGATCGATCTATGTGATGTAAGTCACTCTTGGTGGCCTTGCCGTCCTCGTTAGTCGCCCAAGATCGCCAAGTCGTTCAGCCAAGTCAGTTTTGCTAGCTCTTGCAAGCGCTTAGATTCCTCTCTCCGGAGAGGATGGACACTTCCAAAAACCCGCAGTTGCGAGAAGCTTTACACCAAAGTGCGTCTTAAAGCCAACCCGGCGGGAGTTGGCAAGCCCGCAAACGGTACCTTTGCGCCACGTCTCAACCGCGGCGGCATGCCGGAGGTTCCATTGCTCTGCTCAAATCGACGGCAACCGTCGCTCCGGAATAGACCGGGGACGCGAGCTCGGTCCAGGCTTTTTCCCGCGCCGCAGAATCGGCCGATGCGGCGATTGCGCGCGCCGCGGTACGGTGAGCCATGCGTCCGCGTCAGGGGATCGGTCCGCAGACGATCATGAAGAAGTCGCAGGCGTGCGGCCTTTCGTGGATCGTCACGAAGCGGACGCGGAAGACCTGCGAGCCAAGCACATTGTCATGATCGGGCCGGACGATCGCAGACGCGGAACGGAACGATCGTAGGATCGGGGGGCGCCACGGCGAACTGCCCGGATCCAATCGTGTCGCATGGTAAACGAAGGACGTCGCGCTGGCTCTCGAGCGGTGAACGCGGTGGCAGAGACTTCGCCGGGGGACACTTGGCGGCCAAGCCCATTGACGATGCAGTTGCACCGATGCGCGGCTGAATTGCACGAATGGGAGGCGCTTTGCCCGCGTGTCGCGTCGGGCCACAACCAGCGAAATAAATCCGGACTGTCGCTCGGAGACGGCCGGTCGGCCGCAAGCCGCTATTGCACGTCGAGCGGCACGGTTCCCACCGCATGGCCGCTGGCGTCGGTCGTGATCTTCTCGACCCGGGCCTCCGCTTGGCGCAGCAGCTCCTCGCAGCGCCGCTTCAGCGCCTCGCCGCGCTCATAGATCGCCACCGACTCCTCGAGCGGCACCTTGCCGTCCTCGAGGCGCTTCACGATCGATTCCAGCTCCTCGATCGCGCGCTCGAACGACAGCTTCTTGACGTCGGTTACGGTGTTGTCCGCCATGCGGGTTCCCTGCAGCTCACTCAACTCCGGGGCCGTGCTTTTACACCCCGCTCGCGGCCCTGTCAGGCCCTGCCGGGGTGGATCGGCTGGAACCTGGGGATTACGCCCCGGTCAGCGCCGCAACGTGGGCCGCGACGGATTCCTTAAGTCCCTGAAGGTCATAGCCGCCCTCCAGGACAGAGACGACGCGGCCGCCGGCGGTCTTGTCGGCGAGCTCCATCAGCTTGCGGGTGACCCAGCCGAAATCCTCCGCCCGCAGGTTGAGCGACGCCAGCGGGTCGCGATAGTGGGCGTCGAAGCCGGCCGAGATGATCACGAGCTCGGGGCTGAACTTGGTGAGCTGCGGCAGGATCAGGTTCTCGAAGGCGGAGCGGAACTCAAGGCTGCCGTCCTCGGAGGCCAGCGGTGCGTTGACGATAGTGTCGTGCTCGCCGCGCTCGCCGCGGGCGCCGGTGCCCGGGAACAGCGGCATCTGATGGGTCGAGCAGTACATCACGCTCTTGTCGGCCCAGAAGATGTCCTGGGTGCCGTTGCCATGGTGGACGTCGAAGTCGACGATGGCGGCACGCTCGATGCCGAAGGTGCGCTGGGCGTAGCGGGCGGCGATCGCGACATTGTCGAAGAAGCAGAAGCCCATCGGCTTGGCGATCTCGGCATGATGTCCGGGCGGGCGCACCGCCACGAAGGCGTTGCGGTGGCGGCCCGACATCACCGACTCCGTCGCCGCGACGGCGCCGCCGACGCCGCGCATCACGGCCTCCCAGGTGCCCGGCGACATCGAGGTATCGCCGTCGAGATAGATGATGCCCGAGGTCGGGGCCATGTGGCGCAGCTCGGTGACGTAGTGCTCGTTGTGGCAGAGCAGGGCCAGCTCGATGTCGGCCTCCGGGGCCTCGTCGCGATCGAGCAGGGCGAAGCGCTCCTCGGTCAGGGCCTCCTCGACGGCGCGCAGGCGGTCGGCGCGCTCGGGGTGGCCGGACGGCGTGGCGTGATCGAGGCAGGCTTCATGAGAGAGATACAGCGTCGACATCAGGGCTCTGCCACTCGCGCGTTGCGGGAGGGCCCAATCTATGCGCTGAACGCAGCCTCGGAAAGAGCCCCGCGGGCGATATGACCGGCTTTCCGCCCGGCGCGGCAGGCGTCACGAAGCCTTGTTGACGATACGGCCGCGCGGCGGCAGGGCCAGCGGGCTGTTGGCCTTGAGATAGGCGAACAGCGCCTCGTCGTCATAGGGTCCCGTGATCGGATCGCGGCCGCTCTTGAACGCGGTGAAGCCGTCGCCGCCGAGCGCGAGGTAGTTGTTGATGGTGACCCGGTAGGACGCGGCGGGATCGATGGCCTTGCCCTCGAGCATCATGCTGGCGGCATCGATCCGCGCGCCCGCGGACTGTTTCGCATCGAAGGCATAGGAGAAACCGCTGGAGACCTGCAGGATGCGCGGCCGCGCCGGGTCGAGCCATTGCTGCTCCAGCGCGGCCTTGATCTCGGCACCGGTCAGGGTGACCGTCATCAGCTGGTTGCGAAACGGCTGGCTCGCGAACACGTCGGCATAGGTCACCGCGCCGTCGTCGCGGCGAACGAGATCCGTCCGGATGCCGCCGGGATTGGTCATCGCGATGACCGCGCTCCCTTTGTCCGCCGCGGCTGTCGCTGCGAGCTGGGCATCGGCGATGACGTCGCCGAGCACGCTCTCGCCGGAGGCGTTCGGCAGCCGCGACAGCGTCGCGGTGAGCACGCCGGCGGGGCGATTGGCGTAGGGCGCCGCGAGCTTCTCATAGGCGTCGATCAGCGCGGTCTGCGCCGGATCCTTCGGCAGGCTGGTGTCGACGACGATGTTCGTCGCGGTGGCGCTGATCACGTCGCGCGTGGTGCGGTCGAGCTTGACGTCGATCGCCGTCACCAGCGTGCCGAACTTGTCGCCCGAGGTGACGAGCCGCTTGTCGATGGTGCAGACATAGGCCTGATGGGTGTGGCCGGAGATGACGATGTCGACCGCGCTGTCGAGCTCCTTGACGATGTCGACGATCGGCCCCGACAGCCCGGGACATTCGTTCATGCCACCGGACGGCCAGCCGCCCTCGTGGATCAGCACGACGATCGCCTGCACGCCCTTGGCCTTCAATTCCGGGATCAGCGCGTTGACGCTCTCGGCCTCGTTGCGGAAGTCGAGGCCGGCCGCGCTCGCCGGCGAGATGATGCCCGGGGTCCCTTTCAGCGTCAGCCCGATGAAGGCGACCGGAACGTCCTCGAAGGTGCGGATCTCATAGGGCGGAAACACCGTCTTGTCGGTGCCGGCGAGGAACGTCGACGCCGCGAGATAGTGGAATTTGGCACCGGTGAACGGCTGCGGCCCGCGGCAGCCGTCGGTCGGATGACAGCCGCCGTTCTGCATCCGCAGCAGCTCGGCCTTGCCCTCGTCAAACTCGTGATTGCCGACCGCCGACAGGGCGAGCCCCATCTGCGACATCGATTCGATGGTCGGCTCGTCGTGGAACATCGCCGACAGGAACGGGCTCGCACCGATCAGGTCGCCGGCTGCGACGAAGATCGTGTTGGGCTGGCCGTCGGCGAGCAGCTTGACGAGGCTCGCCATGTGCTCGGCGCCGCCGGCTGGAACAACGGTGGTCTTGGTTGGATCGGCGGGATCGGCGACGCGGATGCCGGAAGAGGGCGGCTCCAGATTGCCGTGGAAGTCGTTGATGGCGAGGATGCGCAACGCTATCGGCTCGTCCTCGGCCGATGCTGGCGGGCCGACGATGCTTGCAACGGCGGCGCCGGTCAGCAGGCAGGCAAGGGCGAAGCGGGAGAGACGGCTCATGGCAGGGTCACGTGTGATGCAGGGGCCGCGGGACGAAGCGCGATTGCCCCGCCGCGGTCGCAATGACATAAAACGATTTCATAACACCAATACATCGGGAGGCCGGAATGAAAAGAATGATGCTGCTCGCGGCGACATTGTCGCTGGCCGCCGGCTCCGCTGCAGCGCAATCGCTGCCGGACCTGATGAAGCAGATGGTCGCGGCGTGGAATAAGCCGACCGAGCCGTTCAAGGTGATCGACAACGTCTACTACGTCGGCACCAACGGGCTCGCTTCCTACCTGATCACCACGCCGCAGGGCCATATCCTGATCGATACCGTGATGCCGGAATCGACCGCGCAGATCGAGGCCAGCATCGGCAAGCTCGGCTTCAAGGTCGCCGACATCAAATACATCCTCAACACCCACGCCCATATCGACCACACCGGGGGGCTGGCGCAGATCAAGCAGGAAACCGGGGCGCAGATGGTGGCGGGCGCCAAGGACGTGCCGCTGCTGGAAGGCGGCTTCTATCCGGGCCGCGAGGAGGAGCGCTATCTCGGCTTCCCGCCGGTCAAGGTCGACCGCGCCGTGCGCGAGGGCGACACCGTCACGCTCGGCGGCGTCACGTTGACGGCGCATGAGACGCCGGGCCATTCGCCGGGCTGTACCAGCTGGACGACCGACGTGAAGGATGGCGACGCCACCCGCAGCCTGATCTTCTTCTGCAGCGCCACCGTGGCGCTGAACCGGCTGGTCGGCCGTCCCACCTATCCGGGCATCGTCGACGACTACAAGAAGACCTTCGCCTGGGCCAGGACGGCGCATCCCGACATCCTGCTGGCGCCGCATCCGGAGATGTACGACATGGCCGGCAAGCGGGCGAAGATCGCCGACGGCGCGCCCAACCCGTTCGTCAAGCCGGGTGAATTCAACGCCTATCTCGACAAGCTCGAGACGCAGTTCAACGACGGGCTGGCCAAGCAGACGGCGGCGCTGCAGTCCGGCAAGTAGTTGCGCCGTCCGCTATGCTGGATCGGCGACGGCCAGCCGGTCCAGTGTGAAGCCGGAGAGGTCGACGCGCGGCGTCTCGCCCCGGGCCATCGCCGCGAGCGCCTCGCCCACGGCCGGCGAATGCTTGAAGCCGTGGCCCGAGCAGGCCGAGGCGTAGATCACCTCGGCGTCACCTGGATCGTGGTCGATGACGAAGCGGCCGCCCGCCGCGTTGGTATAGAGGCAGACCTCGCTGCGCAGGCAGCGCGGGCCGAGATCCGGCACGAAGGGGCGGACATAGGTCTCGTAAACCTCGGCGATCTCGTCCGCCGTCACCGCGCGCGACACGTGGTCGGGATCGGTCTCGCCGGTCAGCACCTCGTTGGCGATCTTCACGCCGTTGTCCGGCGAGCCGAGCCAGGGGAAGCCGTAGATATCGGACGCCGCCCGCCCGCGTCCGCTGACGTCCCATATGAAGACCGGCGTGTCCGGCCCGAAGCGCTCGGGATGGGACAGGACCTCGAGCCAGTACAGCACCTGCCGCGTGACATTCACACGCCGGCGCAGCGGCGCGATCAACTCGGTGATCCAGGGCCCGGTGGTGACGATCAATCTGTTGGCCGACGCCGTCGTGCCGTCGTCCATGGTCACGATGTGGGCGCCCGCGGCGCGGCGAAACGCCGCCACGCGCCGGCCGGTCACAAGCTCCGCGCCATGCCGCGCGGCGACCGCGAGCTCGGCCCGGACGCAGTCCTCGACCAGGAGATAGCCGCCCTCGCGATCGAGGAAGGCGCGATCGCCCGGCGCGATGGCGAAGGCGGGATAGTCGGCGCGTAGCCGCTCCGATGAGATGATCTCGCCGTCGACGCCGTGCAGCCGCGCCGCGGTTTCGATGTTGCTGAAGAACTGCGCGCTAGAGACGCCGTGAACCTCGCCGCCATCCTGGCTCGGGATGAACAGGCAGCCGCATTGTTCGAACAGCCGCGCGCCGGTCTCGCGCTCCAGCTCCCGCCACAGCACGTGCGAGCGCTGCGCCAGCGGCGTGTAGTCGACGCCTTCGCCGATCGCCGCGCGGGTGATGCGGGTCTCGCCATGGGTCGAGCCGAAGCGGTGCGGCGGCTGGAAGCGGTCGATGCCCAGCACGCGCCGCCCGGCCTTGGCGAGATGCAGCAGCGTGGCGCTGCCGACCGCGCCACAGCCGATCACGATGACATCAAACTGCGCCATGCGCGCCCGCCGCGGCCCCGCTCATTTCTTCTTCTTGCGCGACAGGAACGCCTTGAAGGCGCCGACCGCCTCCTCGGAGGTCATGCGCTCGGCGAACAGATAGGCCTCCTGGTCGATCCGGCGGGTCAACTCGTCCGGCGCGGTGCGGATCAGCTTGCGGCCGATCGCCACCGCCTCGGCCGGCAGCCGGCAGATGTCGCGCGCCACCTTGTGCGCCTCGACCTCGGTATGGCCCGGCGCCACCACGGCGTTGACGAAGCCGGCGATCTGCGCGTCCGCCGCCGTCATGGTGCGGCCCATCACCAGCATCGCGAACGCCCGCTGATAGCCCATGGTCCGCGGCATCAGCAGGCTCGAGGCGCCCTCCGGCACCAGGCCGAGATGGATGAAGGGCGTCGAGAACGTCGCCGTGGTCGAGGCCAGCACGTAGTCGCAGTGGAACAGCATCGTCGTGCCGATGCCGATCGCGACGCCGTCGACCGCGGCGATGATCGGCTTGACGTTATGCGCCAGCGAATACAGGAACTTGGTCGCCGCCGAGGTGCGCGCGGCGTCGTTGCCGGCCGCCCCCGCATGCAGGAAGTCCTCGAGATCGTTGCCGGCCGTGAACACGCCGGAGCCGCCGGTGATGATGATGCATCGCACCAGCGGATTGTTCTGCGCGGTGTCGATGGCATCGCTCATGCCGAGATACATGGCCTGGGTGATCGCGTTCTTCTTCTCCGGGCGCCTGAGCTTGATCGTCCGCGTCTCGCCCTCGTCGGTCACGATCAGATGGTCGGTCATGGGCCCCTCATGCGTGTGCGCCGGCGGCTGCGTTGCCGCCGGTCATTTGTCCAGTCCTGCATCTCGCCGCAGCCTACATCATCCGCTGGTCGCGCCAAGGGCTGAAGCGGTCATTGGTCGCGGAGGGAAGGCGGGCGTGATCGCAGGCGAGCGCTCGCCATGGATTCTCGCCGTGGTTTACGACTGGTTTGCAACAGCATCGGCGTCCGCTATCGTCCCGCGCAGAGCTGCGATCTTTTGCAAGGCAATTCGATGACCAAGGTCTTTTCAATACTGCTGTCGCTGCTGCTACTCTGTCACGCCTTCCCGGGGATCGCTGAGGCTGCCGCCACCGACCGCGCGCTGCTGTCGCTGTTCTGCGCGCCCGGCGCGATCGCGGGCACCACCTGCAAGCGCGCCAGGTCCTATCCCGACTCCGAGGGGCGCCGCTGTGACGTCACCCTGAGGCCTGAGCGGCAGCAGGGACGTTTCCTGGCCTCCAGCAATCCGCTGCTGGTCGTGAGCTATGGCAGCGGCTGCGAGCCGCACGCGACCGATTTCGGCGGCGCGGTCGTGTTCGAGCAGGTCGGCGGCGCTTACAAATTTCGCGGCTTCCAGCCGGGCATGCAGGTGAATGAATGCGTCATCTCCACCACCAGGGACGAAGCGCAGGACGTGCTCGTCTGCCTGACCGGGCATATGGGGCAGGGGGTGGTCGAGACCGGCGTGGCGCGCGTCGGCTTCGCCAGTGCCAGCGGCGGGTCCATCGAGATGTCCTACGATTTTCTGCTGCAGGCCGAGGACACGACGGGAGCCTATCTGACCAACATCGTTACCTGTTCGGAGCAGCTCAAATATTTCGGCCTGTCGAAGCTCGCGGCCGGGCCAACCCCCGGCAGCGTGGTCGCCGCCGTCAGCTACGCCGATCACGAGACGATCAGCACGGCCTGCGCCAAAGGCTTTCCGAAGCCGAAGGACGCGGAGGACATGCGCGAACTCGCACCGGGCGAAGCCTTTGTGCCGGACGGTTACGCCAAGAGCGGCAGCGTCATCATCGAGATTGCAAGCCGCTCGGCAAAGTTGCGCTGAGTCTGCCGCGGTCCAGTTGTCGCGCCTCAGCGTGATCCGTCCGGGCGGGACGGGGCAGCCGGCGGGCGCGGGCCGGCGGCCGGCGATGCCTGCTGTCGGACAGCCTCGCGCCGCAGTGCCTGCTCCAGCACCACCAGCCGAGTCGCCATGCGCGTCAGTTCGTCATGCACCGAGCCCTGGACACCCTGCACGGCGTGCTGCACCTCGCGCAGCGCATCGCGCTGCGTCTCCGCCTTGAGCACCCTGAACTCGGCCTCGATCGAGGTCAGGCGGTTGTTGACCGCCCTGATCGCCTCGGCGATCTCCTTCTGGCCATCCTGCAGCGCGCGCACGTGATCGACCAGCCGCAGATGATCGGTCAGCTCCTCGACCGTCTTGCCGATATTGCTGCGGCCCCACATCCTACTTTACCGACCTCAGCAGGTTCCTGATCGTCGCCAGATGATCCTCCGGCGATCCGAGCCGCGCTGAGATCGCGCTCATCAGGTCCTTGCGCAGTTCCGACAGTTCGTCCTCGGGCACGATGCGCTCGGCGGCCTCATCATAGGCCATCCGCCGCGGCTCGACCTCGACGGGGCGCGGCGCGACGTCGAAATAGGGTGGCCGCTCGTACACCGGGATGTGCGGCGCCTGGCGCGACGATGTGACGCGCGCGAGACTCGGAAACCGTGGTGGCGGCGTGTGCGCCGGACGTTCGATCTGATCAATCAGCGCCGCCAGCGCGACGTCCATGTTGCTGTCGTCAGGCTCATCGTCGACAACGTAGGACGGCTTCCGCAGTGTCGCCCCATTCGCGGGCGATGATGAGGTGAATGACGATGCGTGGTCGCGGAGTCGCTCGATGACCCGACGGACTCGCGCGCCGAGACCTGGCTTCTCCCTGGCCGGTGTTCGCATCAACATGTCGCTCTCCAGCGGAACAGCTTAGGCGAGCAGGGAAAACCTTAGCAAGGGGCCATCGTTCAGCTGCCAACAGGATGTCGCGTGGCAGCCCGCGCCGGTGGCGCAGGCGCCGCCTCCCCCCGGCAGGTTCCCTCTTGCGCATTCCTGGCACCAACGCGCAAAGCCTCGATGATACCGGCAATCCGGGTGTGGAGTGCGTCTTGGCGTGCATAATGGAGCTCGCCGACAAGGGGAAGGCGCGTTTGACGCGGCATCGCCCTGACCCCTCGTGCCGTGGCCGGCCTGCCTCGATCGCGCAGCCGGCAGGAACGCGCATGGCGTCAGTCGGCGGTAAGGAACAACCGTGGTGGCCGGCCGTTCGGACCTTGCTTGCCGTCCCCCCGCAAACGTCCGAGGCCTTCCATGTATCACCACGTCAAGAAGCTGATGTTCACCGTCCGTGTCGACGAGCCGGATCCGCGCTTCGGCAACATGCTGCTCGAGCAGTTCGGCGGCGCCAACGGCGAACTCGCCGCGGCCATGCAGTACTCGATCCAGGGCCTGAATTGCGAGGATCCCGACCGCAAGGACCTGTTGATGGATATCGGCACCGAGGAGCTGAGCCATCTCGAGGTGGTCGGTACGCTCGCCCGCATGCACCTGAAGCCCGCCAAGTTCGACCGCGAGGCCGCCGAGGCCGATCCGCTCATTGCGATCGCCGGCGGCGGTGGCGTCAACCTGTTCAACTCGCAGGGAAATCCGTGGACTGCCGATTATCTCAAGATCACCGGCGAGCTCGACGTCGACCTGCGCAGCAACATCGCCGCCGAGGCGCGCGCCAAGATCGTCTATGAGCGGCTGATCAATTTCACCGACGATGCCGGCACCAAGGACGCGCTGCAGTTCCTGATGACGCGCGAGATCACCCACATGAAGGCGTTCGCGCTGGCGCTGGAGAGCATGGGCAAGCCGGCCTTCAGCATCGGCCGCCTCGCGCCGACGCCGGGCCTGGTCGATCAGTTCTTCAACGATTCCACCGGCGCCGGGGACCACGGCGAGATCGACACCCGCGGCCCCTGGAACGAGGGCGGCGACTGGGTGTTCACGGAATCGCCGGCGATCCAGGCCGGCGAACCCGGTACGGCCTCTGCGATCGTCACTGAAAGCTCGCCGCCGGCGGACGAATCCGGCTTGAGCGATCTGCTCATGGACGAGCTGCGCGACATCCTGCACGCCGAGAAGCAGCTCACCAAGGCGCTGCCGGCCATGGCGGAGGCCGCGCGCTTCGATCAGCTGCGTGAACTGTTCGAGCAGCATCTGATGGAGACGGAGCAGCAGATCGAGCGCATCAACGAGTGTTTCGGCCTGCTCGGCAAGACCCCGCGTGCAAAGCCCTGCAAGGGCATGATGGGCCTGGTCGAGGAGGGGCAGGAGATCATGACCCAGAGCGAGGACAAGGAGGATGCCGCCGCCGACCTCGCACTGATCGGCGCCGCGCAGCGGGTCGAGCATTACGAGATCTCCGGCTACACCACCGCGCGCAACCTCGCCCAGCAGCTCCGCCACAGCGCCGTCGTCGCGCTGCTGTCGAAGTCGCTGGCCGAGGAGGAGAACGCCGACCAGCTCCTCAACCAGGTCGCGCGCTCGCTGATGTCGGTCGCCAAGATGCCGGCCGCGATCGAGCAGGCGTGAGGAGGGCGTAGTCGTAGGCGGATGAGCGCAGCGTCATCCGCTGCCTTCCAAATCAAGACGGCGGGTTACGCCCGCGGCTAACCTGCCCTAAGAGTCTCAACTCTCTCCCAGTCGTCATTCCGGGGCATTCGCGCGCAAACGGCGCAGCCGTTTGAAGCAGCGTGAATGAGCCCGGAATCCATAACCACAGGCCTCAGTTTGAGGCGAGCACGCGCCACATGCCGCTCGCACCTCACCACCATCGTGAGTATGGATTCCGGGCTCGCCCTGCGGGCGCCCCGGAATGACGGTGGAGGGAGCGATGACAACAACGAGCAAGCCAATATGGGCTGCCGTCTCACTCCGTATAGCTGTGCGACCGCTCCGCCCGGCGGAAGTGAACCGGCGACAGGCAGCGCCGGGCCCGGCTGATCTGGGCGTCGGTGGCGCCCCGGCTGCGCGCATACATCTCGGCCACCTCGGCGGTATATTTCTCGACGTAGTAGCGAACCTCGGAGCACGACATCCGTGTCTCCGGACCTGCTTCGTTGGCCGCCTGCAACTCGGACCCCATCGCCAGCACCAGCACTCCCGCGCCGATCACGCTTCGCAACATCGTCGTCTCCCCATTGTCGTAGCCGCCTGCCAGCAGGCGTGACTCGGCGCGCCGGGGCAAATTAACAATGGGCCGCGCATGACATCGCGCGCGGACTGTTGCTTCACGGCGTCACCGCGACGCGTGCGTCGCAGCGCGTTTTGCTGTTGTAATGCTCGTCCAGTTCCTCATTCGGAACCGGCGCGTTCGGATGCGACGCTCGCGATCGGCGCCACGCCATCGCTCGGCGCGACCCACAGCTCGTAGGACGGCGCGGGGATTCCGAACGAGCCTCAGGCCGTCACGCCTTGGCTCGACGCAGCCGTGCTGCTGGCTGCGCCATTGGTCGCGCCCTGCGCATTGTAGGTCTGCGCGTTGTTGCCGCTTCCGTTCGAGGCAGCGGCAGTCTTGGTCACCTCGGTCGAGCCGTCGGAATAGGTGATCGTCGTCGTGGTGATCCCGTCGAGGGTGATCGAGACCTCGCTGACCACGGTCTTGCCCGACGATGAGCCGCCGCTGCCGGAAGAACTTTCAGACGTGGCGCTGGCGGAGCTGGTGGCCGAGGACGACGACGTCTGAGACGTGGACGAGGTGGATTGCGTGGCGGTGCTTGCCTGGGACGCGGTGGCCGCGACGGGCGTTGTGACAGAGCTGATCGACATGGGACTCTCGCGTGAAGAAGGAAGCCGGGCCGCGCGGTGGACGTTCGGCCCGCTTCTTCAACGCAACTGCCGCCCGAAACTGGCGGCGCCAGTTGCGTCTGATTATGTCCGGACGCCGCCGTCCTGATGCCGGACCAAGACCGAAGCTTGACGCCGGTGGCCCCATCGCGCTCGCATCTCATGTCCATCGTGGGCATGGATTGCGAACTCGGCGGCGGGAAAGAAGAGCGATTGCCAAGCTCCCGCGGCGCACTCTAGTCTCCTGCGCGCATGACCTTCGCGCTCTCTTCCCAGCAGAAATCGCAGTTCACCGACGCCGGCGCGCTGCACGTCACGACGGCACTCGATGCGTCCGCTTTGCACGCTCTCGCCGCCGCGCTGTCCCGCCACGCACCGGCGCAGGCCGGCACCCGGCTGCACGGTGTTGCCGCGCTGACGCCGTTGCTCGCCAATGACGGTCCGGTCGGCCGCGCCGCCGCCGCCGTTCTCGGCGATGCCGCGCGCCCGGTGCGCGCCGTCTATTTCGACAAGACGCCGCAGATGAATTGGGCGGTCCCGTGGCATCAGGACCGGACCATCGTAGTGCGCGAGCGCATCGAGCTCTCGGGTTTCGGTCCCTGGACCACCAAGGGCGGCCTGCAGCACGTCGCGCCGCCTTACGAGGTGCTGGCGCGGATGGTCACCTTGCGTGTCCACCTCGACGCCGTGCCCGACGGCAACGCCCCGCTCCTGATTGCGCCAGGCTCACACTGCCTCGGCCGCATCCCGGAAGCCGATGTGCCGATCGTCGTCGCGCGGTGCGGCACCGTCGCGTGCCACGCCGAGCCGGGCGACATCTGGCTGTATGCAACACCGATCCTGCACGCCTCGGAACTATCCGTGCAGCCCGGCCATCGCCGCGTGCTGCAAGTCGATTTTGCCGCGGATGAACTGCCGGGCAGACTGGAATGGCTCGGCATTTGAGACAACGGAGGAGGGCGGATGAGCGGAGCGTCATCCGCCCTTGGCGGCGCGGTGGAAAGGCGGGTCACACTAACACCAACCCGCCCTACGCGACACGGATGGTGCGCGTCGCCGGTTACTTGCCGAGGATCTTCTCGGCCGCCGTCACGATGCTGACCGTCGGATGCTCGGCGCAGTACGCGCCGAACTTCTTGGCGTTCGCGATGAACTCCTCGGTGTCGAACAGCGCTTCGTCCTGATCGCCCTTGTACCAGCCGTCCAGCCAGATCAGCACCATCTTGATGGTGTCGTCGCCGCTTTCGACGAACTGCTTGCAGCTCATGGTCGACAGATCGAGGACGACCGCCGACGCCGGCGCAGATGACAGCAGGAGGGCGACGGCAAATAGTGGGGCAACGAGCGATTTCATATGTCTTCTCCGAACGGGCATGATCAAAAACGATGAACTATGCAGAGGCTCACCAATCCCTTCGCGAAGCGGCGCGAATTCCGTGATCACGATCGCGACGGGAGCGGTGGCCGGAACTGTCCGTACCGCGCGGAGAAAGTCAAGCATGAGCGGGAGAGCCGCAGGGTGCATCGAGCCTTTCCAGCTCCGAGGTCTGAATTGGGAGCCTCGGCGGGCGCGCGTGCCCGTCGGGCAAATCACGTTAACCCGAAATGATCGTGTCAAGGTTTGCTGAAAAACATAAATCGCTTTGTCGTTTCCCCAAATCAGCATTATGGTCCGCCCATCCCGTTGCACGGTAGGGGACGGTTCGCGGTCGTCACGGACGTTGGCAGCGGGATGCGGTGGACGCGGGCGGGCGCAGTGCTGTTGGCACGGACGAACGGCTGCTCGCGGACGGTCAAGGCGTGTGGTTCTGATACTCCGACGCTAGTATCAAGCGTAATGCGCGAGAGCGCATTGCGCGACATGGTGGCCAGAAAGCCCGGTGCACCAGGAAGAGCGCGCTATAGACCGTTAAAACCATCGCGCGGGGAAGGCCGGGTCTGTCCGGCTGTACCTGTGGTGACTGCCGCCTGCTTTTTTCTGCAGGCGGGCCACGGGCCTCAGCCGAGGTCCGGCCTTCCTCGCGCCCTCCACTCGGTGAGGGCGGGAATTTAGCTCATAGCTCGGGCGCGGAGCGCGTCGCGAGAGCGCGGATGCTCATGCCGAGCTACGCTCCGAGCTGATCGTGACATGCTGTTTGAGATTGTGGATCACACGATGCTACATGGCCGGTGCTCACCCTCCCCTGGAGGGGGAGGGTCGATCGCGCGCGAAGCGGGCGAGCGGGGTGGGGTGATGTCTCCACCGGCACGGGTGCGTGTGGAGACATCACCCCACCCCGCCTCACGTTTCGCTGCGCTCCTCGTGAGGCGACCCTCTCCCTCCAGGGGAGGGTGGGAGCCCGGTGATCAGCCATGATGTAAGGACGTCAAAGCTGCGCTGTCACGACCGAGTCGAACTCACGCCACCAGCACGGCCTCGGCGCCGAGCACCGCATCGGCGCCGTCGGTGACGGTCTTTTCCAGGGACGGCGCCTGCACGGCAAACGTCTCGGCGAAGAACCGTGCCAGCGCCACGTGACGGGCGCCGACGGTCTCGCTCTCGCTGCGCGCGGCGAGCGCCTCGTTGGCCAGCATGCAGCCGCCGAGCGCCGAACCGAACAGGCGCAAGTACGGCGTGGCGCCGGCAAGCGCGTCGTTCGGGGCTGTCGCCAGCTTCTCCAACAGCCAGCGGCTGGAGCGGTCGAGCGCGCCGAGCGCGTCGCGCAGCTTGGCGCCTGTCGTGCCGAACGCCGGATCGTTGGAGGCCTCGACGCGGCGGACGATGTCGGTGAGCTCGTCGAGCAGCTTGAACACCGAGGCGCCGCCGTTCGCACCCAGTTTGCGGGTGACGAGGTCGATCGCCTGGATGCCGTTGGTGCCCTCGTAGATCGCGGTGATGCGCGCGTCGCGATAGTGCTGCGCGGCGCCGGTCTCCTCGATGAAGCCCATGCCGCCATGGATCTGCACGCCGAGATAGGCGACCTCGTTGCCGATGTCGGTGGAGAACGCCTTGGCGATCGGCGTCAGCAGCGCGCCGCGCGCGGCCGCCTCGGCGCGCACGGCGGGATCCTTGGCGCGCACGGCGACGTCGAGCGCCACGGCGGTCGCGTAGCAGATCGAGCGCGACGCGGCGGTCAGGACGCGCATCTGCATCAGCATGCGCTTGACGTCGGGATGGGCGATGATCGCGTCCGAGCCGGTGCCTTTGCTGCCGACGGCGCGGCCTTGGCGGCGGTCCTGCGCGTAGGCGAGCGCCTGCTGATAGGCGCGATCGGCGACGCCGACGCCTTCGAGGCCGACTCCGAGCCGCGCCTGGTTCATCATCGTGAACATGCAGCGCATGCCGGCGTTTTCTTCGCCGATGAGATAGCCGATGGCGCCGCCATTGTCGCCCATCGTCATGGTGCAGGTCGGCGAGGCGTGCATGCCGAGCTTGTGCTCGACGCCGGTGGCGTAGATGTCGTTGCGGGCGCCGAGCGAGCCGTCGGCATTGACGAGGAATTTCGGGATCAGGAACAGAGAGATGCCCTTGGTGCCGGCCGGCGCGTCCGGCAGCCGCGCGAGCACGAAATGCACGATGTTGTCGGTCATGTCGTGGTCGCCATAGGTGATGAAGATCTTGGCTCCGGTGATGCGGTAGCTGCCGTCCGCGGCCCGCTCGGCGCGGGTACGCAAGGCGCCGACGTCGGAGCCGGCCTGCGGCTCGGTCAGTTGCATCGTGCCGGTCCATTCGCCGGAGATCAGCTTGCCGAGATAGATGTCCTTCAGCTCCTTGCTGCCGTGGGCGTCGAGCGCCTCGATGGCCGACAAGGTCAGCAGCGGGCACAGGCCGAAGGCGACGTTGGCCGCGCTCCAGATCTCGGTGCAGGCGGCGTTGATGGCGAGCGGCAGGCCCTGGCCGCCATGCGCCTCGGGGCCGGACACCGCGTTCCAGCCGGCCTCGGTCCAGCGCTTGTAGGCATCCGGCCAGCCCGGCGCGGTGGTGACCTTCTTGTCGGCGAGCTTGACGCCGTTCCTGTCGCCGATCTGGTTGAGCGGGGCGAGCACGTCGGTGGCGAACTTGCCGGCTTCCTCGAGCACGGCGGCGGTGATGTCGGGGTCGAAATCGCCGTAATGGCCGGCCTCGACCGCCGCCTTCAGCCCGGCGCCATGGTTGAGGGCGAGCAGCATGTCGTTGAGCGGGGCGCGATAGGTCATGGCGTGTCCTCGGGGGTCGAAATTGGCCGGTTTGGCCGCCGTCATCCCATGAAACCGGCCGGGTCTCAACTTTTTCGCAAGCCGTTGCGGCGGGCGGCCGCGGCGGACCCGGCGGGACAGGGTAAAGGCTTGTTCAGATTGACGAATCGGCGAGCGCGGCGGATCACCCGGAGCCCGCGCAAATTTCCTGCGGCGCAGCGGTTGAAATGGGCCGGCGCGCTCTGTAGACCACGGGCGCCGATCCGGAATCGCATGGCGCCCGCGCGCCATGCCGATCCGCCGGGCCTGATGGGGCGTAGCCAAGCGGTAAGGCAGCGGATTTTGATTCCGCCATTCGGAGGTTCGATCCCTCCCGCCCCAGCCAGATTTCCGGAGCCCAGTCGGTATCTTACATTTTTACGATCTTGTTGTTCTGAAACTCGCCAGACGCCGCATTCCGAAACCCTGTTTGCGTTGTGTTCGCCAAAACGTGAGCTCGTCGTTTGCGTGTTGCCGCAAGGACGCGCGGAGCCGTGCGCTTGGCGTAGCCGGCGTTACTCCGGGCCAAGGATTCGGGATATCCCTGGCGAATTCGGCCGGGTACAGCCGATGAACCACGCGCCATGCCTTGCGGCACAGGCCAACGAATTTCTCGCCGCGCCGAGAGAGTGTGCTCTCGCCCGCGTCATCCCTGATGAACATTTCGTAGAGCTTATCAGCGGCACGCGGGGCGATACTCTTGATCGGCAAGCACCCGATGCGCTCGCCTCCTCTGTTGCGCACGTCGCAGATGGCTTGCATGCTGTGCTCGTAGCCGGGTCGCGAGCGCTTCGAGACCTTTTCGAGACATGCCTTTGTCTGCCTATATTCGCGGAAAAGCCAATCAACCGAGCCGACGCGCGCTACGGAAGCCTTTGGATTGGAGATGCCCTTTCGATTTTGGCATCGGCATCACTCCACGTCTCGTCGTTGTCAGAATCACTGTCATCCGAAGGCAGCCGATCATTGGCACAATCAAGCTCTCCGACGTTCCATGCTCTTCGGCGAGCGCCAATGAGTGCGGGCTTCGGCATACTTCCTGCCTGCACCATCTGATCGAAGACGTTGAGGGAAGCGCAGATGCAAGCGGCTATGGCCTCACGGGTGATGGGCCGGGGCTTGAGCGATGACGAGCGAGTCGTCTGCCTTGGCTCGGCGAGATCTTGGTAACAGAGCCTAGATTCTTCGTGCCCGTTCTATCTTTTTCGGTGTAGTTCGCTATCCTTGTTACGACATGAAAGATATCATCGTCATACGTCGATGTGGGTGCAATGGAGTTGCTGGAGATGAACAAGCAGGGTGGAGGCGTCGAGATCGCGAAGGGAAATCCCTTTCACGCAGATGTCGTCCGTATGCTCAGAGACGCAGACGAATATTATGCGTCGCTTTACCCGCAAGAAAGCAACCACTTGATCGATGTGAATGAGTTGGCGAAGGACGATACTCTATTCTTCGTCGCTCAGATCAACGACAGGGTGATTGGCTGCACGGCCCTCGTCTTGTCACCTGACTATGGTGAGTTGAAACGCATGTATGTAGATCCTGCCTATAGGGGGCTGGGGGTCGCGCAAGATCTGCTGGATACGATCGTGCAGGCCTCGCGAGGGGCAGGGCTATCTTGTATTCGTTTGGAAACCGGATATTTGCAGCATTCCGCGATAGCATTGTATCGAAAGAACAGCTTCTTCGAAATTCCGCCGTTTGGCGGTTACGGCATTGACCCGCTGAGCATATTCATGCAGCGCGACCTCTAGCAACCTGTTGAATGTCCCACAGGCATCTGCCTGCACTTTGGTGCCGATGTTGGACTCTGTCGTTGTCTTGGTCGTTGCGCGGTATTCGCTCTTCTGCGCAGCGGCCGCAGGCGGCCTATTTGAGGAGCATCAAGTGGACGCCAGTTCCCTAAGGGCTATGCGCTTCAACAGCAGCGCGGCACGCTCGATATTGCGATCGTCGAAATCATATGAGGGGCTGTGCAGGCTGGCAGCACCGTCCGCCCCCTGACCAATCAAGCAATATGCTCCCGGGACCTTTTGTAGAAAGAAGGAAAAGTCCTCTCCGGCCATGCTCGGACGAACGTTGCTCAGGATGTCGTCTTGATCAAGCAAGCTGTCTGCAACGCCGGTCACGAGAGCAGCGCGGTCCGCATGATTGATCGTGGCTGGATAGAGCTTCTTGTAGGTCACCAATCCCGTCAAATCATGGGCATCGCAGACGTGGTCCACGATATCTCGGATCTTCTTCTCAATAGTCGATTGAACGTCCGTACAATATGTACGAACCGTGCCGACACAGTCGACCCGATCGGGAATCATGCTGCCCTTGAGAGGGCTTCCGCCGTGAATGCCTCCGATAGATATGACGGCAGCCTCCGCGGGATCCACATAGCGCGATACGACGTTTTGCAGCATCGAAATGATGTTTGCGGTGGCAACGATCGGATCCCTCGTCTGGTGGGGAATTCCGCCATGGCCACCCGCTCCAAGGACGGAGATTTCGATTCGGTCCGCCGCGGCCATCACCGCCCCGCTATTGATGGCGATCTTTCCGATTGGAAGCCATGGCGCATTATGAATTGCATAGATCGAGCTGAGCGGGAATCTCTCAAGCAATCCATCTTCGATCATCGCTTTTGCACCCGCTCCCCCCTCCTCAGCGGGCTGGAAGATGCAACATACGGTTCCGGAAAACTCACGGTTCGCTGAAAGCTCTCGTGCGGTGGCGAGCAGAATGGCCATGTGGCCGTCGTGACCACACGCATGCATGCAGCCGCTGTTCTGCGACTGCCAAGCAAGACCCGTCTGCTCCGTCAATTCCAGGCCGTCCAACTCTGCCCTCAACCCCACATACTTTCTGGTGCCGGTCCCTTTGATGCCGCGAATGATGCCGACCACACCGGTTCCGCCGATCCCGGTCTGTATCTCGTCGGCACCGAGCGCTTGCAGACACTCCACAACCATCGCCGACGTCTTGAGCTCCTTGTACCCTAACTCCGGAATCGAATGCAGCGCCCTGCGGATGCGTATCGCTTGATCGAGAGTGCCTGGCTGCAGTGCGTCACGCAATGACATATCATCTCCTTCGTCTCGAAGCGGGCGTCCTCGTCGCTGCGACCCGCTACGGCAGCTTCTGGATGTTCTCGGACAAGGCCATTGCCTCCGACCTTCCACGAACAGGAGCGAGTTGGTGAAACGACAGCATGTCCTCCAGGGCGGCCGCACAGGAAATGACGTCGTGGTCGCCATTTGTCGGCCCGATCACCTGCAGTCCTACTGGAAGACCCGACCGCGTCATACCGCAAGGCAGCGACAACGCAGGAAGACCGGCCACGGCCGCAACGTAGGTCAACGCTGTCCAGTCGAAATAGCCATCGAATACATGGCCTGCACATTCAACTACGGTCGGCTGATCGATCGGATGAGCCGGCACGATTGTCGACGGACATATCAAGAGATCATATGTTTCGAAGAAATCAGCCACATGCTGCACGATGCGAACCCGCGCCTGTTCGGCTTCAAGCATCTGGTCGATCGTCAGCTGCAGCCCCTCGGTCACGTTCTCCCTGATATCGGTTGATCTCACCAGCGTACCCTGCTTCCTCAGGACGCTACCAAGGCTGCACGCCAATACGTAAGCACGCATCACTCGAAAACATCGCTGGACACCATCTAGATTCGGAGACGCCTGATCCACGACGACGCCATTGGCCTGAAGTCGCGCCGCGGCATTTTGCACGATGCAAGCGACTTCGGGGTCCACAGGGCCGATGTTCAGATCAGCAGAGAAGGCGACTCGCTTCGGCAACTTCTGGACTTCAGCCGCGCTGGCAAACGACCGCAATGGACGTGGTTTGGAAAGCAGATCCCTGTGGGTCTCGCCCGACATGGCGTCAAGGAACATTGCAAGATCGACCACGTTTCGTGCCATGGGGCCTTGGACGGCTAGCGTCTGATCAACGGATGCGCGGTTAGCCATCGCGACCCGCCCCGGCGACGGCCTCATCCCAACAACGCCACAAAAGCTCGCGGGAATGCGCAAGGATCCCCCCATGTCAGAGCCATGAGCAAGCCACGTCATATTCAACGCCAGAGCAGCAGCCGAACCGGAAGATGATCCCCCCGGCGAATATTTGACGTTCCACGGGTTCAAACATGGGTCAAAGACCGGATTCAGAGAATTGAATCCAACGCCGAGTTCAGGGACGTTGGATTTTCCAAATACAAGTCCCCCTTCATCCTCGATGTGCTGGACGACCGCATCAGTGAAGGCTGGAACATGATCGCTATATATGAGAGATCCGGCCGTCGATCGAACCCCGGACACTTTCTGAAGGTCCTTGATGACCAGCGGCAGGCCAGACAGTTGGCCGCGCTCGTCGCGAGGCTTCTGCATCAATTTTGATGCACGATCATGCGCCCTATCGAAGCAGAGCGTCGGCAGGGCGTTGACGGTCGAGTTGACCTCGCCGACGCGCTGTTCCACGGCATCAAGGCAATCATGCGGAGTCACGTCACCGCGTCTAAGCAGGGACACGATCTCAACAGCCGAATAGTCGAGCAAGGCGTTCATCGCTGGTGTGCCCCTTCGAAGATGAGTAAAGCGGTGCCCGCCACTGCCGTGATTGCGCCCAGGAGCGAACTTGCATTCGGTCTCTCACCCCGCGTAAGCCAGAGCAGAAGCAGGAGCACCAGCGGCGTCGAGGACGCGTATGTCATCGATATTGCGATTTTTCCGCTCGTGATCGCCAGCATAAGAAGCGTCAGGCCGCCGCACATTCCAACGAGCGCACTCACAACGATCTTGGCGTAAACGGTAGCTGAGCTGGCGTCTGTCCTGATGTCGTCGCTGCGGGTCCGGCCCATGATGACAAACAATAGGGACGCTGCGCAGAACCGTATTGTCGTCGCCATGATGGGCGACGTTCCCGCCGTTACGACGGGAGTCGAGATCAGCGTGCCGATCGCCTGGCATCCGGCTGCAAGAACCGCCAATGCGACGCCCGTGTTCTGACGTTCGGCGTTGAGATGTCCATTCAGGGGAGCGCCGGCGCCTCCTCTGAAGGCAATGACAATCAACGCCCCAGTCATTACAAGAAGAATACCAACTCCCGCCTCTATCGTGGTCCTCTTGTGATAGATGGCAGCCTCCAGCACGGCGCCGATAACGACGTTGGACGAGAATATGATGCTGGTCTTCTTCGGCCCTATTTTGCTGATGGCGGCAATGAGAGACAGGTCGCCGACCACAATTCCAATGAGGCTCGATGCCGCGAGCGTCAGCGCGTCCGCGACACTCACGCGAAGCGGAACATCGGCGATGAACAGCACCGGTAGCATGAAAAAAGACGCGAAGATCATTCGCGTCTTCGTGAACTCGAAAACACCTGTGGTGCGACTGACGTCAGCGGCAATGAGGCTACTGATCGCCAGGCACGCAGCGGTTCCAAGCCCGGCAACTTCGACGCCGACCGTCATTCGACGTTAGCCGTCTCGACTGTTGCGTCATCAGACCTGGTATCATCTGGATAGATGTCTTCCATCGAGTTGTGCGTTATGGAATCCGACACCATGTCTTCCGGCGACGCAAACGTCAGGACCACAACGGTTCTCTTGGTAGATCCCGTCAGGGGCGCCACACGATGCAGTGTCGTATTCGCCTTCATAAAATAGCAATGTCCGCTGTTGACGTAGAGAGACCGAACGACGTTGTCTTGCAGGATCCGCCGGAGGTATGGCTCAGTCGAGCCTTTCTGCCATTCGACGTTCGAGAGGTACTCGACGCGTCCCCCGAGGAGCGGATCTGGAGCCTCAATGACAAAAATGAGGGCATAGGCATAATCGTCCCAATGCCATCCATGGGTGTCGCCAGGCTCGCACTGGCTGTTGATGATATACTCCTCGGGTCGGTAAGGAACCCGTTCAATGTTCTCACCGGCGAGCTTCCGGAGGAAGGAGAGAACCGCGTCGCTATTGAAGATGGCCGGAATAATCCCGTCATGTTGACAAATAGCGTCACGCCCGACGCTGCTGTAGGCTCTTGGTGTGTTGCCGCTTTCCTTGATGGTCAGCTTTCGCCGCTTCGACTCCCGGTCGAGCAGGATATTGGCTTCGCTGGTGAGCGCTTCGACCATATCCTTCGGAAGAAGCTGATCGATGACAGCGACGTGATTGCTCCTGAACGTTTGTGACAGCTGATCGATGGCGGCTTGCGACAGGCCGCCAATGTGACTGGCTAGGCGCAGCTCGGTGTCTGTGGGCGTGCAGTTTGCTGACAGATTCATTGCAACCTCAAGTTCGCTGCTGAAAGAGCCAGGGCGGATCCCCCCGCCCGAGGACGTGCGGCTATGCATCGCGCGCGTCGCGACTGCCTCCGTCGTTCTGTACGGTGCCTGTGGGCCATGGAAGTATCGATACCGTATTTTTCGGATATGGCCGCCCGCGGTGGTCGTCGGTAGCTATGGACGACAGGGCATTGGGCTCGCTCTGCTTCGCGTTGAAGGCGACAAATCACAAAGGATGGCGTCGGTGAGCGAGAGCCAAGCAGGATGCGGCGCGATATTGCGAATGTTCGACGCGGCTCCCTGACGTTCAGTATCGTGTCACAAAGTTAAGGAGTGCGTCTCCGACGGACATCCTCCCTACGTCACGCCGCCTGTTCGGCGTTCATCGCCGGTGCCGTTCGCCGCGGCGCTGCTTGCCTGCTAATCACCGTGTCATCCACCGCCGCTCGGAGCTCTCTCTCAAGCCACCTCGACTTCACCGACGATGTGTTCGCTCAATAGAGTGGAATCAGCGATGATGAATTATGAAGGCATATTTGTCCGGGCGATCGACGCTCTTCGTGAGGAAAGGCGATATCGGACATTTGCCACTCTGGTGCGCAATCCCGAGACTGCGCCGACTGCGCTCTGGCGACCGCCGGGCGAGACACGAGCACCACAGCCCGTCACCGTCTGGTGCTCCAATGACTATCTCTGCATGGGCCTGCATCCGGATGTGATCGAAGCGTCCACGGAAGCGTCCCGGAGCTTTGGCACGGGCGCGGGAGGAACAAGGAACATCTCCGGCACGCACCAAAAAATCGTAGAGTTGGAGCAGGAGCTGGCCAGTCTGCATGGAAAGGAGGCGGCGCTCGTCTTCACGTCAGGCTGGGTATCGAACTTCGCAGCAATCTCCACCATCGGGACTCTGTTGCCGGACTGCGTGATATTTTCAGACGCGGACAACCATAACTCGATCATTGAGGGTATCAGCCGCTCGAGATGCGAGAAGAAGATCTGGCGTCATAACGACGTGAGGCATCTTGAGCAGCTGCTTGCCACGGAGCCCCGCAATCGCGCAAAACTCATCGTATTTGAAAGTCTCTATTCGATGAGCGGCAGTATTGCGCCCATCGGCGGGATCGCTGCTCTCGCTGAACGGTACGGTGCCATGACCTACATCGACGAAGTTCATGCCGTGGGGCTGTATGGACCTCAAGGTGGGGGCATTTGCGATCGAGACGGCCTCGCAGATCGGATCGACGTCATTCAAGGTACGCTCGCCAAAGGGTTCGGATCGCTTGGCGGCTATGTCGCCGCAAATGCATCGATCGTCGATTCAATCCGAAGCTATGCGCCGTCGTTCATCTTCACGTCGACGATACCGCCACACGTCGCCGCGAGCGCAACGGCGGCGGTACGGCATCTGCGCCGGTCCAAGGCCGAACGCGACCAACAGCAAGCGGTGACGCGCAGGGTCCGGCGTGCGCTTCAGGCCGCGCGCCTGCCGGTCATGGCCAATGAATCGCATATCATCCCGGTCGTGGTAGGCGACGCGCAGAAATGTACCGCCGCGAGCCAGATGCTGTTGGAACGACACGGGATATATGTTCAGCCTATAAATTATCCGACTGTGAGCAAGGGCACGGAGCGGCTTCGTCTGACTCCGACACCGGCCCATCGAGACGTGCACATCGACCTGCTGGTCGCCGCTCTCTCTGATGTCTGGGCGTCTCTCGAGCTTCCGTACGATGAACGGGCCGCGCGATCTCCGATCGTTGGCATGACGGACGACGCGGTCAATCCGAAAGACATGACGAATCAGCGGTCGGTTCCGGCGGAGTAAAGGCGGACGCACCGCGCGTCGTGACGATGCGGCATCAGGCATGACGAGGGCGGATACATGACGCATTCCAAGTACAAGATCCTGTTCGTAACGCAGCACTATCATCCAATTCATCTGGCAGACGACCGGATCTATATTGTTGAACCCATCCAGTACGAAGTGCTGGCGTCCATGCTGGACAAGGATGAGGTGGACATTTCTCTGCTGGATCAGCGCCTTGATCGCCGCCCGTTGGCCCTGCTCGAGACGATAAGGCGCCTGCGTCCAAACTTCGTCGGATTCACGTCTTGGACGATGCATGTCGACCTCGTGCGGATGCAGGCGGCGCTGGTCAAGCAGATCGACCCTTCGATCATCGTTGCGGTAGGGGGGCATCATGCTAGCCTAAGTCCGTCCGACTTTGCGGACCCCAACATTGACTACGTCATGATGGGAGAGGCTTATCTCTCTTTCCGGGATCTGATCCTGCGCTGCCGGGAAAGCGAGCGTAACGTAGCTGATCTGGCAGGCGTTGCCTGGCAGGACAACGGCAAATTCTTCTCGAACGGCAAGGCGGTCGTTCCGAAGTCCTTCGATCTCGACAGCCTCCCCCTCCCGGACCGAAGCATCCTCGGCAAATATAAGGGCAGATACTATCACCTCTGGTGGAAGCCGGTTGCTGCCCTGAGGACGTCCATGGGATGTCCCGCAAGATGCTCGTTCTGCAATTTGTGGCGGCCGAACCTCGGAAAGTATCTAACGTGGAGCCCGGAATACATCGTCGAGTATCTCAAGACGATCGAGGAGCCGTATGTCATATTTACAGACGACCACTTCTTCGGGGACGGGCGCCGGGCGCACGCCATTGGTGAAGCGATCCTTCGGGCGGGCATCAAGAAGGAGTACTTGTTCTACAGTCGGGCGGACGCGATTGTCAGAGACCCGAGCCTGGTCGCGCTGTGGTCGCGGGTTGGGCTCAAGCGCCTTCGGATGGGTCTGGAGAGCTATTCCGATTCCGAGCTCGGTGCCATGGAAAAGGGCAGCTCCGTGGCGCACAACGACAGGGCCATCGAGATTCTCAAGAAGAATGATGTCTTGATCGAAGGCCTGTTCATCGTCGGTGTCGACTACAAAAGAGAACAGTTCGAAAACTTGACGAGCTACATCCGCAGCCGAAAAGTCGATATCCCGAACATCACTGTCGCGACGCCGATGCCGGGGACGACAGACTACGCCAAGAACGAAGACGCGCTCATTTACAAGAATCCGACGTACTACGATTTTCAGCACGCCGTGCTCCCCACAAGGCTCGATATCAAGGAGTTCTGCCATCTCTATGGGAAGATGCTGCTCAAGGTCCAGAGACCGCCACTCGAGCAGATCCGGCGCATAGGTCTGTTCAAATTCATTTGTAACGTTCCGTCATTCTGGATCTACTTTCTTCGCGTCTACACGTCTTACAAGCACTACGGCTACGTAGAGCGAAGCGGGGGCGAACTTCCAACACTTCCATGGGTTGATATGCGGCGCGGAAGCTGCGGCGGTGACGCGGTAGCGGACAAGAAATATGGCTCCGTCGACATCGACAAGGTGTTTCCGACAGGGGTTCCGTCATGACGGACGAGGCCGACGTCACGAATGATATCAAGCTGCGCTTCGGACGCCCCGACGATTTTGCCGCGCTTAGGTCTCTGCGGGGCGAGGTGTTCTGCGATGAGCTTGGGATTCAGGAGCGATCCTATCACGACGTCATTTTCGATTGGTATTCGAAGAATGTCGTTTTGCTTGCGGGCAACCGTTTGATAGGTGCTGTTCGTCTTGCCTACATCCGAGATTGGCAGGAGTACTATGTCAGCTACCTATGCCTCGCGGCGCAATACCGCCGGAAAGCGCATCTGCGGCTGTTGTTCGGAGCCATTATTCTGCTCATGAAGCGAAATGGGATCAGGTCAATCAGGGCGGATTCGTCCGACGCAAATCTGATGATGTATCAGGCGATGGGGTGCGTTCCCATCGGAGGAAAGTTCAAGAAGCCAGGATTTGTCTGCGACTGGACACCGATGCGCTACGACATTGGTGTCAATGCAGCGGCGGAGGAGAGTCTTTCAGAACGCGCGGCGGCTCATTTTGAACCGTGGACCGAGAGCGATCTGACATGGGTGTTCGACACCGTGTTTCATCGGTGTGACACCGCGTCGGCATTCGGGGCGACTTTCGAGGCCCTTCTCGAAAAGGATCTGATCCCTGGGCATCTGCCGTATCTGGCTCGTCCCGACCGGGTGATCGACCTGCCGCACGATGAGGCGTTTACGCGTCATCTGAGGACAGTCGAGGTGCGGTCAGATGACGATGAATTCTTTTCGGCAACTTCAACAGCATCTCCCACTCGCCCTGCCTGCCCGGATCGCACGACCATCACCGCGAGCAGTCGGTTCGCGCATCTGAATGCTCGGTTTTCGTCCAAGACCCTGGTGGCGGTTCTTGTCGACTCGGAGGCGTTGGTCTTCGCGCGACTATACGCTGTCCTGACCTGCAAGCGTCTGGTCGAGTTGAACGATTGGGGGGAACTGCCCTCTCTCTGCCCACCGTCCGTATCGAGCGTGACTGCCATTATCGGACCGGCTGATCGGGCGCTGCCGAAGGCGGTTTTATCGGCAGCGCAACGCCGATGCGCTATCGGGCTCCTGAGCGCCGCGGACCTGCCGGCTCTCTCGTCGACGTTGCTCGGCTCGTATCTGAACTTCATTGGACCAACACAAGTCGCGATCGCGGTCCATCCGGCGGGTCTTGCGTCGTACGAGGCGCCGACAGGCGAGTGCGGTCGTGGGCTCGGCCCAGGTTTGTGGAGCCTCGCCGGTGGACCAGAAATGACCGTCGTCGCGATTGGCCCGTATCATTTGCTCATCGTGCCCGCCAGGATATGCCGAGCTGCCGTAGCGGCCATTTCAGAATTTCTCAAGGTTGGCTATGCCATCGGACAATCAGTCCGATTGGTCCGCGAGGAGTGCCTGGGCGATGAGCCGATCCTGCTGATGGGAGATCCGAGCCTTCGCCTCGATGTCGCCCCGTCAGAGAAGAACGTGGAGGCGACGTGGCGCTTGGCGGCCGTCTCGAACTGATGTTCGTGCTGAACAACTCATTTTCGATGCCTGCTTTCACGGCCGTGGTGGTGACAGGGACGCTATGCGTTGTTGGGCCGTGTTTTCTTTTCGGGCTGGCGCTGGTCGCGACGATCTTCGTGCGCGCGATGCCAAGGCGATCGGGTGAACGCAGGCTTGCCGGGTTGGGGAACGAGGTCAGGATTTATCACGACAAGCATGGCGTTCCCCATATCTTCTCGGAGAATTTTCAGGATGCCGCGCGGTGCCTGGGTTACCTGCACGCAAGCGAGCGCCTGTTTCAGATGGAAATTCACCGACGTGCTGGACAAGGGCGACTTTCCGAAATCTTCGGGGCGGATTTCGTCGACACAGACAAAATCATTCGTGTTCTAGGTCTCTACCAGCTGGCCAAGACCAGCTTTGCCGCGCTTGCGCCGGAAACTCAATCCACGCTTTCGGCCTATGCGGACGGCGTCAATGCATTCTTGTCGACGCACCGAAGCAAACTGCCGTTTGAGATGGTCTGGTTGAGATTCCGGCCGGAGCCATGGTCTCCCATTGATTCAATCGTGTGGGGCAAGCTCATGGCTTGGCAAATGAGCCGGAACTATCTCGCCGAGCTGAATCGAGCCGAGTTGACCAGCAGAATCGGAACGGTCGATGCCGGCCCGTTCTATCCCGATCCCATGCGGGGCAAGACTGGACCATCGGCGTCGGGTGGGTCTGGTGGCTCGCGCGGACAATCCGACTTTTCAGACAAGATGGGAGCGCTGCTCGGATTGGCCAATGGCGCTTCAAATGCTTGGGTCGTCGCCGGCGAGCGAACCACCAGCGGCCACCCGCTCCTCGCGAACGATCCGCATCTTGACGTGTCGTCGCCAGTGCTCTGGTTTTTATGCCGGATCGTCACCCCCGAAGGATGGGTGAAAGGAGCCGGAGTACCAGGCGTACCGATGATCCTGCTTGGACAGAACGAGAGCTTCGCCTGGGGAACCACGGCGGCGATGTCCGACGTTCAGGATCTGTTCGTGGAAACTCTGGATCCGGCGGATCCGACCAAATATCTTGCGCAGGCTGGCTCTCACGCATTTGACAGGCATGAAGAGACGATCCGAGTCCGAGGTCGGCCCGACGTCAAATTCGCCATCCGCAAGTCGCGGCATGGCCCGGTGCTATCCGATGCTGTCCCGCGTCTTGCCGCGCTGGCGGGCAGCGATGGCGTCATCGCGCTATCCTTCAGCGGGCTCGGAGATTGTGACCGCACTGCCGAGGCGTTTCTGAAGCTCAATCGGGCGCGGAATTGGGAGGAGTTCAAGGATAGTTTGCGGCTGTACGAAACGCCTGCGCAGAACATGTTCTACGCCGACGTCGCCGGCAATATCGGTGTCATGAGTCTAGGGCGGGTCCCAGTGCGCAAGTCGGAATATGGCCTGCATCCCGCGGCGGGATCAACGGGTGATGCAGACTGGTCAGGCTACGTTCCGTTCGAGCAGATGCCGCACTCGTTCAATCCGGCCTGTGGCTATATCCATAATGCGAATGGTCGACCGGCCTGGTGTGGGCACGATGTCTTTATGGGATGCGATTGGGAAGAGCCGTATCGGACACAAAGAGTCCAGCAGTTTTTCGACAACATCAGATTGCACTCGCTGGAAACATCTGCCCAAATGCAGGCCGACATTCTATCTCTCGCCGCTCAGGATCTTCTGCCGATTTTGCTTCGAGCAACCCCGTCCAGTCCACTGGGACGGCAAGCCCTCGCGCTGCTCTCGAAGTGGGACGGCACGATGCACAAGGACTGGGCAGAACCGCTCATTTTCAACGGGTGGATGCAGGCGCTCCGACGAATGCTGATCGATGACAAGGCGAAGGTGAAGCTTGAGTATGTCGGGCCATGTGCGGCTTCGCTCCTCAGGAAGCTTATCCTGGAGCATCCCAAATGGTGCGCTTCGGGCGAAGAGACGGATCTGGAATGTCGTGCATGTCTGACGCGGGCTCTCGAAGAAGCTATGGCGATGCTCTCGAGGCGCCGCGGATCTGACCTGACGAAATGGCGGTGGGGAGACGAGCACATCTCGACGCTTTCGCACGTCTTCTACTCGCGGATACCGATCTTCAGGTCATTGAGCGAGCTTGGCGTCGGAAGTGGCGGGGACCTGTATACGCTCAACAGCGGAGGTGCTCTGCAGCCGCACCATGATCGCCCGTTCGAGCGGAAACACGTTCCGACATTTAGAGCCCTATATGATCTCGGCGATCCGGATCGGTCCCGCTTCATGATCGCGACCGGCCAATCTGGCCATATCTTCTCGCGCTTTTACGGAAACCTGACGCCGCTTTGGAACGAAGGCGAGTCGATCACGCTGGCTGGCGATGAGTTGGCCTTGCAGCGTGAAGGCGCGACTCTCATGAGATTTATTCCGTAGGGCTGACAGGGCAGTCACATGGCGGTCGAGGAAGCATCTTTGGTCAAATCGGGTGATACGGAAGCCGATTCCTCGGGCGCGCCGTTGCCGCCGGTTGACTCAGGGTCCAGTCGATCAAGTCCCTATGTTTCGGGGCTGATCGCAGTCATGTTTTGGGGAACGACTCCGGCCGCGACGGTACTGGTCGCCCATGACATGCCCTCATCGTTGATCGGGCCGTCCAGACTTCTCCTGGCCGCGGTCTTCCTCCTACCAATGGTTCTCCTGCTTCGGCCGCCGCTTCCGACCGATAGGGGAGGTTGGATCGCCGTCGCGATCAACGGTGTGATCGGGTTCGGTGGCTCGTTCTTTCTGCAGGGTCTGGGCTTCTCGCGAACGTCGACTTCGCACGCGGCTCTCATCTTGGCTTGCGCTCCGGTGTTTACATCCATCATCCAGCATGTGCTGTCCCGGACATTTCCCCGCACTCTTTGGCTGATCGGAAGCGCGATGGCATTGTGTGGTGAGACGTTTCTAATCGGCGCTCGTTCGAACGGCGATGTCTTCGGCAGTGGAACAATGGTGGGCGACGTCATCGTTCTCATCGGCACCATTACGGTCAGCATTGGATATGTGGCAGGCGCTCGCGCATCTGCGCGAATTGGCCTGTTCGGAGCGACGGCATGGTCGATCATCTTCGGTGCTGCTCTTGTGACGCCGCTGTTGCCCTCTGTCTTGGAGGCGATCTCCGGGGTGACGGTCGTAGGAGGAGGGGCCCTGTTCTTTCTTGCGGTCTTTTGCACCTTGATCGGATTCGCCGCATGGTTCTGGGCTTTGGACAAGGGAGGCGTCTCGGCGATTGCGCCTCTGCAGTTCGGACAGCCGATCGTATCACTCTTGATAGCCGTGATCTTTCTGGGAGAGCAGCTTTCGATGAGCATTTTTGCTGCAGTTGGATTGGTTCTCACGGGGGTATACTTCTGTCGAAAGTCGGCGTGAGAGGTCGTATCCCGCGAGGTGGGTCGCCGGTTAGCAATGCGGCTCTTGATGTGCGTTCCGCAATAGCGGCTGGGCGAATTGCTGTGCTGGATGAATGCGGTTGCAGGTTGTTGTTGTCAGCGAGCCGGACCGCAAGGTCGAAGAACAGCGTTTCGTTCAAGAACTCGTCGCGGATCTCTGCATCCGGTTCATCATGACGCTGCGGGTGAGCTCGGTACTTTGTCCGAGACGATCGCGCCCGGCTTGCCGTCCGGTGCGACAATCGCAGTCAGCCCGCGCTTCCTGTCGCCCGAGAGCGAAGTATCGGCAAATGCTCCCAGCCATTCCGCGGTGACGATCGTCGATCGCACAGCTGTCAGCGCGAACGCTGGCTCGGCACGCTCTTGGCGCGGCGGACCGCAAACTGCTGATCGGCACTCGAACTGCCGAGCTCTCGTCCTTGGACGGGGCTTACCGCCTGCAGGTGCTTGCGGGCGGCTCGCTGTAGCCAACAGCCAGAAGGCAACTTGGGCCCGGAATGACAGGTCTGGTTAGGTCACCGGGGTCGCCGCGCTGTAGGTGCGGTTGGCGCCGTCCACCTGCAAGGAGCATAGATCTAACGGCTCGGGTACAATCTCTCGTTGCGCGTGAAGTACCCCGGTCCTGCGCAGCGCTCCTGCGCAGATGTGACGTTTTGCTTTGGAAGCGGCGAGGTCTCGGAGGGATGGTTGGTCTAAGATGTCAGTGTCGATTCCCAAGCATTTGCGCGATGTAGATACCGTACGGTCAGAGACTCTCGCCTCCAACGCAAGGGTCGGTCGCCCATCAAAGACCACGGGATCGGCGAGTGGTTGCGCATTCCATCCAAGCCGGTTCAGCCGCCGTACCCAACCCGGCTTGGATTGCGCGATAAGACCCGTGATGCCGAGGTACTGGCATATCTCTGCTATGGCGACCATCAGTCGACGCGAGGCTAGAACGTCACCGTCTCCGATCTCGGACCTGGCGCAAAGACGGGTCCATTCGAAGATGTCCGGCGCCTTCGGATATGATCGCCCCCGCACCAGCTCCGGATACACGTGCGACAGGAGATGCGGCCTGGTCGTCGGAAGAAGCCGCGAGTACGCCATCACCCGTCCGTCGTGGATATCAACTACATGCAGCGCATCATCACCATCAAACTGGTCCCGATCGCGCCGGTCCGGCTTGACAAGGCTTGACCACGCAAGCGCTTCCACGAAGATCCTATATCTAAGATCGTAGATTTCATCCATAAGGCTGGGGGTCGCCAGTTTTGAATCCTCGTAGAACGCAAATATCATCATGGTCTCCTCGGGTAGGGAGACCAACCGATCATTTTGCAGAAGTATTGGCGATGCCGTTCTAGTACAGTATTTACTTCATACTGGCTTTAGCGAACCGTTCAATATCGCGATGCGGACGGCCTCTGTTCGGCTGCCGGCGCGAAGCTTCGACATCGCGTTGCGAAGATATTGATCGACGGTTCGCTTGGAAAGACGAGCCTCAAAGGCGATTTCCTTGGATTTCAGGCCGTGCATCGCCCAATGTAGGCATTCCAGTTCGCGCGGCGCGAGCACGCACGCTCGCTCCTCTTTCGCCGTTGCAGGTCTTTTCGCGTGTATCATTTGGTCGACACGCTGATGACTGAGTAACGCCATGAAATGAAGATTGTGCCGATCGCTTCGCTGCAGCGGCTTGGCGCCCGTCGCAAACGATACGCAGGTTGTGCGCATTTGCGGACCGTGGATGGGGACCGTGAAGCCGTCAATCAGTCCTGCGTCCCTTGCTTCGTCCATGAGCTTTCGTTGTTTTGCGGTGAGCGGCTGAACCGCACACTCCTCGCTCCAGACGTACGGCGTCGCTCTTTCCCGAAGCAGTTGGGCAATCGGGTCTATATGGACATAATTTCTCTCATTATAATATCTGATCCAGGCATCATTCCAGCCACGTAGCTGGATATGAGGCTCGAGGATTTCCATTCGGCTCGGCAGGTCAGCGATAAAGACGCCGGTCACTCCGAAGCGCTCAGTGGAGGCTAGAAGCAGCTCGAGTAGGCTGTCGATGCTAGTAGCATCAGCGATAGCTTCGCCATAGGCCTGAGGGATCTCAAACATTGCCTTCTGTCTCGAACGCAAAGTAGTCAGGATACTGCCGATAGCTGACGGATATCTCTCGTCCGGACAGTCACCCTAGAAGTTCGCGAGTCGCCACACATTCAACCAGCGCACCTCCTCCCGACGTTCCGTTCAGAAATTCCTCGTCTCGCCCGCGCGGTCGTGCACAAAAAAATTGGAGAGTCGCTTCTTCGACATGCCCTACAACCTCTGCGGATGATTAGCAGTGACGGTATAGGAATGCAACCGTTCTGGTTTCCTTGGAATGGTTTTTTGCAGATTGAATGGCAATCTGGTCGGAGCGGTGCGTCGAATGTCTGCCGTACGACTCTGGTAATCGGCCGCAGACATCAAGAAAGCTGTGGCGAAACCCATTCACCGATTCCTCTGCTGGGCGGCTCTCGCTGCCATCAAACGCGACCGAACGATAATGAACGGCCAGAAGCCGGCGGCCCCGACGTCCTGGGTAGGAGACGAGAGTGTCAGCGAATACACGTATTGATTGACGATGAGAAGACTGATCCAGCCAGCACTTGAAAAGCGGTCTGCAAGCGCAGCGTTTTTTCGCCATCAACGCGAACAGCCGGCCTGCTGAACCGATCGCGCCGCGCGTCGGGATACGACGCGTTCATTGAGAAGGCAAACAACCGATTGATATTGCGGCAGTTCGTCTCGACGATTTGCCAAAATGGCTTTGATATCGTTGCATCATCAAACTGATTTTGAATCCGCCATGCGGCCTCTCATCCAGCAGCGTGGCCCGACGTCATGGAATCGTCATTGGTGGAATGACCATGGAAGTTACTGGCAAGTCATATGCCTCTTAATCAGCGGGTCCTAGGTTCGAGCCCTATGCGCCTGCCGCCAACAATCTATGGTTGTGTTTGATCCAAGGCCTGAACTGCAGGCCTCGTACGGGCAATCTTCAACACGGTGGGTGAGATCGATTATGTCGTCGGTGACGTGCCCGTGGTTGCTCACTCTGCTCGAACCAAGGAGCGCGACATCAATCGACGCCCGTGAGGCCGGCACATCGAGACTGTGAATAGCTCGGATCAAAACGATCAATTTTACGAATGATCTGGGATCGCTCATCAATGACGCGATCGGTCGGGCGCGGGCGCGTCGCCGTGAGGTCGGTCGGGGGCAAGCTCGTTTCGTAGAAAACGCGCCACCAAGGGGGGATTCATGACAAGAGGACTGCAGCGGTCCGCTTCCGCAGCGTTGATGTTGGCCGGGATGATCCAGGGTGCGTGGGCCGCCGAGAACGCGGCCACCAACTATCCGGCGGGCTCGCCCGGCGTGTTCATTGCGTCGTTTCCGCCGATCCCGGGCCTGTTTGCGATCAGCCAGACCAGCTACACCAGCGCCAACGGCCTGTATGACGGGCAGGGCAAAAAGCTGCCGATCGACTTCAAGCTCTCCGCCGTGTCGGAGACGATGCGGTTTCTCGCCAGTTATCCCGGCGACTTTTTCGGCGCCCATGTCTATTCGCAGCTCGTGGTGCCCTTCGTCCATCTCGAAAGCACCAATCCCGGCGGATCGTTCCAGGCCAACGGCCTTGCCAATCTGACCTTCTCGCCGATCATTCTGAGCTGGGCGCTGTCGCCCGTGCAGACCTTCACGGTCGGCCTGGACATCATGCCCAACACCGGCACCTATTCGGCGCGGCAGCCCCTCAACGTCGGCACGAACTACACCACCATCTCGCCCGTCCTCGCCTATCGCTATGCCGATCCGAAGGGCTTCGAATTCGCCGTCTCGCCACGTCTGCTGCTCAACGGCACCAATACCGATTCGGTCAACGCCTTCACGCAGCTGACCCAGCAGTACCGCAGCGGTGATGCGCTGGTGGTCGACTTCAACGCGGGCTATAATATCGGCGCCTGGAAGCTCGGCGTCGTCGGTGGCTATACGCATCAGTATCAGGACGACAAGATCAACGGCGTCAAGGCATTCAATTTCGCCGGGGTGCAGGACGGCAACCGGTTGCGCTCGATCAATGCAGGCCCGTCGCTGACCTATAATGCGGGTCCCTTCCAGATCAACGTGAACTACCAGCATACATTCTACGTCGAGAACGGCAGCCGCGGCGATACGGTCTGGGCCAATCTGGCATTCCCGATCTGGGTGCCCGCGCCGCCGCCCGGAGCCGGACCGATCAAGCGCTGACTCGCGCAAGCTGGATTGATCGCTCCTCAACGAAGGCGGCCGGCGTCTCGCGCCGGCCGTTCGCCATCGCCAGTGCCGGTCGACGGTGGTCAGGGCAGCTCGGCGACGACCTCGCGGATCAGAGTGCGCAGCCACAGCAGGCCGGCATCGTTGGAGCGGTAGCGATGCCATTGCACGCGCTGCCGCAGCGCCGGCAGCGCGATCGGCAGCTCGATGATGCGGATGGGAAGGCTGCGCTGGGCGGCGATGGCGAGCCGCCGGTGCACGGTGGCAAGGCGGTTCGTCCCGGCAACGAGATGCGGAATGGCGGTGAACGCGTAGACCGAAACGTCCTCGCTGCGGCTCGTGTTGCGCTGCTCCAGATAATAGGTTTCGAGCGATTGTGCCGCGATCGCCGGCCGCATCACGACGTGGGACGACTTGGCGAAATCCTGCCGTGACAGCTTGCCCTTGCCATACTTTCCCTTGCTCCACGCGATGACGCAGAAGTCGTCCTCGAAGATCACCTCGGACGGGTGCAGCTTGGAGCTGAATTCCTCCGGGATGATCAGCAGGTCGACGTCGCCGCGCTCGAGCGCGCGCTCTGGCCGCTGCACCTGCTGCAGGAAGTCGAAGCGGATACCGGGCGCAAGGGCCTCGCTGCGCGCCAGCAGCCGCGGGATCAGCGTCACCAGCGTGTAGTCCGACGCCAGGATCTTGAAGCAGCGGTCGGACTGCGCGGGATCGAACTCGGCAGACGAGGCGATGGCCCAGTCGACCCGCACCAGAAGGTCCCTGATCGAGTCCTTCAGCGTCTCCGCTCGCGGCGTCAGCTCCATTTTGCGGCCGATCTTCACCAGCAGTTCGTCATCGAAATAGGTTCGCAGACGCAGCAAGGCATTGCTCATCGCGGACTGCGTCATGTTCATGCGCGCGGCGGCGCCGCTGACGCTGCGCAGGTGCAGCAGATGGTCGAGCGCGACCAGGAGATTGAGGTCGAACTTGTTGTTGAAGCGCATCGGCGGCCTCGCTCGAGGTATTCAAGAGATCAATGCGATCAATCTTGTTAATCAATTTTTCGAAATGGTCAAACGGGGCTATGCCAGACCTCGGGAAGAACGTCGAGGAAGACGCGTGGCCGGGCCGCGCGTCGCGAGTGCATTCATGTTCAAGTATTTTCCGACCAACTATGTCTGGAATCTCTCGGTCGATCTCGCGATCGAGATGGGCGCGCGGATCGGCGAGATCGAAGAGATGTGCGCGCCGCTGCAGGAGGCGGCCCGGCAGCCCGATGCCAACGGTACCCAGGCCTTCCGCGAGACCTGGGCGCGGATGGCAGACAAACTCTGTGCGCTCGCGTCCGAGGACGAGGCGAAAGGGCGGCTGCTGTCGGCCGGCGAGAAATATGGCCGCGCAGCGAGCTATCTGATCACCTGCGAGCGTCTGCAGGCGCACGAGGCGCCGGGGCGGCTGGCGCTGTACCGCAGATGTCTCGACGTGTTCGCCAAGGGCATTGCACTGGCGCGGGAGAACTGCGAGCGCGTCGAGATTCCCTATGAAGGCTCCCACATTGCCGGTCTCATGGTCCGCGCGGAAGGGCGCGACGGGCCGGCGCCGCTGCTGGTGCAGGTCAACGGCCTGGATTCGACCAAGGAGATGAAATACCGCGTCGGCTTGCCCGCCTGGCTCGCCCGACGGGGCGTGTCGTCGCTCGTGATCGACCAGCCCGGATCGGGCGAGGCGCTCCGGCTGCAGGGTCTCACCGCGCGCCATGACAGCGAGCATTGGGCGTCCCGGGTCGTCGACTGGCTGGAGACCCGCAGCGACGTCGACCCCAAGCGGATCGGTCTCGAGGGCGTCTCGCTCGGTGGCTACTACTGTCCGCGCGCGGTGGCTTTCGAGCCGCGCTTTGCCTGCGGCGTCGCCTGGGGTGCCAATCACGATTGGCGCGACGTGCAGAAGAGGCGCCTGCAGAAGGAAGGTGATTTCCCGGTCCCGCATTACTGGGCGCATGTGCGCTGGGTGTGGGGTGCGAGAGATCAGGACGACTTCATGCGGATTGCCGAGCAGGTTCACCTCGACGGCATTCTCGACCGCATCAAGGTGCCGTTCCTGGTGACGCATGGCGAGAAGGACTCGCAGATTCCGCTGCATTGGGCCGAGCGGACCTATGAGCAACTGGTGAATTCGCCCAAGCGCGAGCTGAAGGTCTTCACCGCGCGCGAAGGCGGCGCCCAGCATGCGAGCTTCGACAACAGCATCAATGCCGGCCACTACATCGCGGACTGGGTCGCAGAGACATTGAACGGACACATCGCCTGAAGCAGCAGGTGGAGAGGAAAGTTATGAAAATTGTCGGTCTGGAGAGCCTGATATTCGGTGTCGACGACGTGAGGGGCGCGGCGCGCTTCCTGGTCGATTACGGGCTGACGCCCGTCGACGTCTCCGATCGCGGCGGCCGCTTCGAGGCGATCGACGGCACCGCCGTGGTGATCGCACGGCAGGATGATCCGGCTCTGCCGCCGGCGCCCGTGCCGGGCTGCCGTCTGCGCAAGACGGTGATGGGCGTCGCCGACGAGGCGACGCTGGGGGCGATCACCGCCGAGCTGCGGCGCGACCGCGAGGTCCGGCGGCTGCCCGATGGCTCGATCGAGTCGACCGACGATTCCGACTTCGTGATCGGCTTTCAACTGACGGCACGGCGGCCGTTCATGCTGGCCAGCGAGATCTCGAATGCGCCGGGCGGCGTGGTGTTCCGGCCGATCAACAGCCTCGGCGTGCCGCCGCCGGGCAGCGTGATCCGTCCGCGCTCGCTGTCGCATGTGGTCTATTTCGTGCCCGACGTGGTGAAGGCCGAGGCGTTCTACGTCAACCGGCTCGGCTTCCGCTGCACCGACCGCTTCACCGGCACCGGGCCGTTCCTGCAGCCGGGCGGCTCGCTCGACCATCACACCCATTTCCTGATCGGCGCGCCGCCGCACATGCACGGCGTGGAGCACTTCACGTTCCATTTCGGTGGTCCTTCGGAAATGATCACCAACGGCTATCGCTTCGTCGAGAAGGGCTATCAGGCGTTCTGGGGCCCCGGCCGTCACATCCTGGGCTCGAACTGGTTCTGGTACTTCAATAGCCCGTTCGGCTGCCACATCGAGATGGATGCCGACATGGACCAGCACGATGCGAGCTGGCAGCCGCGCGAGGCGACGGCATCCGCCGACAATTCGCAGACCTTCCTGATGAAGATGCGCAAGAAATGGTACCCCGGCCCCGGAATCCCCGAGAATGGCGACTACGCGTGAGGCCGAGGCGCGATGGATCCGGCTGTGCCGCGCCGATGAGATCGGCGAGGCGCAGTCGCGCGGCTTCGATCCCGATGATGAGGGGCAGGACAGCCTGTTCGTCGTGCGCCGGCACGGACAGCTGCATGGCTGGCGCAACGCCTGTCCGCATATCGGCGGTGCGCCGATGGCCTGGCGCAGGGATGCGTATCTCAACGCCGACGGCACGCGTATCGTCTGTCACGCGCACGGCGCCGAGTTCATGCCCGACACCGGGCTGTGCGTGCAGGGGCCGTGCCGCGGCGAGCGGTTGAGCCGTCTCGAGCTCGTCGTCATCGACGGCGAGTTGTTCGTAAAGTCATAACATGCCCGCAAGGGCGGACTGCAGAGGGGGAAGCACCATGGCAGTGGTGAGCAGGGTGCTGACGATCGGAGGCGGCTTTTCCGGTATGGCCGCGTCGATCCAGATGCGCAAGGCGGGCATCAACATCGATCTCGTCGAGGTCGATCCGAACTGGCGGCCGGAGGGCGCCGGCATCACGGTCAGCGGACCGACCTTGCGCGCGCTCGAGACGATCGGCGTGTTCGCGGAATTCGCGCGGCGCGGCTACACGGCTGACGGTGTCGACCTGTTCGCGCCATCGGGGCATCGGATCGGCGAGATCCCGACACCGAAGGCCGTAGGATCGGATGTGCCCGGCGGCGGCGGAATCATGCGGCCCGAACTCGGGCGCATCCTCGCCGATGCGACGCGCGCCGCTGGCGTTCACGTGCGTGTCGGCTGCACCTACACGCGGATCACGCAGCACGACGGCGATGTCGAGGTCGCCTTCACCGATGGCACGACGGGCCGTTATGATCTCGTGGTGGCTGCCGATGGCGTGCATTCGAAGACGCGGGCGCTGCTGTTTCCCGAGGTCAAGTCGCCGCAATACATCGGCCAGGTGGTCTGGCGCGCCGTGCTGCCGCGGCCGGCCGACATCGTGCGTCCGCGGATGTGGCTGGGTGGTGCGGTCAAGGCGGGCGTCAACCCGGTGTCGCCGAGCCACATGTATATGTTCGTGACGGAGGCGCGGCCGGAAAAGCTCCAGGCCGAGCGCGCGTCCTGGCCGCAACTGGTCGCGGACCTGCTGGCGCCGTTCAGCGATCCCGTGCTGGTGGCACTGCGGGCGCATTTGTTCGCTCCCGACGCCGCCATCGACTATCGGCCGCTCGCCAACCTGCTGGTGCCGGCGCCGTGGAATCGCGGCCGCGTCATCCTGATCGGCGACACCGTGGCCGCGACCACGCCTCACCTCGCCTCCGGCGCGGGCATCGGCATCGAGAGCGGCATCGTGCTGGCCGAGGAGCTGGCTCGCGCGACGACCCTGCAGGAGGCATTCGACCGCTTCCATGCGCGCCGCTGGGAGCGCTGCCGCATGGTGATCGAGAACTCCGCGCAGCTCTGCCGCATCGAAATGGAGAACGGCGACAAGGCGGAGCACGCCAGGATCATGCGCGAGTCGATCGTCGGGCTGACGCAGCCGATCTGAGCCAACAACATCAACGAACAACATCATCAACGGGGAGGAAGCCATGACGGTGACGACGGAGACGTGGCGCGGACGCATCGCGCTGATGGTCGCGCATTGCGCCGGGATGGTCGATCTCGTCGCGCTGCCGGTCTGGGTGGGCGCGCTGATCGAGCGCTACAGGTTCAGCCCGCAGCAGGCGGGACTGCTGGCCACGCTGTTCCTGCTGGGCGCCGTGCTCAGCAGCCTGTTCTTCGCACCTCGCTTCAACCGGATGAACGCCCGCCTGGCGGCGGCTGCGGGATATGGCGTGGCCGCGCTGGTGTTCCTGGCCGCGAGCCGAACGTCGGAGTTTGCGCTGCTCGCGATGCTGCACGCGCTGGGCGGCGCAACAGCGGCCTGCGGGCTGAGCTTCACTCACGGCACCATCGCACGCAGCGCCAACCCGCACCGCCTGTTCGCCATCGTCGGAATGGCGCTCGGTGTGTTTGCCATTCTGTTTCTCGGCATGACGCCCAATCTCGTGGCGAGCTTCGGCGGCCAGGCCTTGTTCGTCGTGTTTGCCGGCGTGATGGCGGTCGCGGCGCTGGCGGCGGCGCTGTCATTTCCGAAGGGCGTGGTGCGCAGTGACGAGGATCTGATCGCGGAGGTCAGCCATCTGCCGCGCGCCGTCTGGTTCGGCATTGCCGGCATCAGCTGCATGGCGCTGACCCAGGCGATGCTGTTCAGCTTCATCGAGCGGATCGGCGCTGACCGCGGCTTCGAAGCTGACGCGGTGACGGGCGTGCTGATCGCGCTCGGCTTCGTCAACCTGCTGCCGGCGCCGCTCGCCGCCATAATGGAGCGGCGGCTACCGGCGAGACACGTGCTGCTGGCGGGCCCGGTCTGCCAGGCGCTGATCGCCGTGACGATCACCTTCGGCTCCGGCTTCGTCGCCTATGCGGTCCCGACCGCGATCTTTGCCGCGGTAATGATCTTCACCCACACCTTTGCGTTCGGGCTGCTGTCGCGTCTCGACCCGACCGCGCGGGCGTTGGCCGGCACGCCGGCGATGCTGATGATCGGCGCTGCGATCGGCCCCATTCTCGGCGGCACCTTGGTGCAGCTGTTCGGCTATCCTGCGCTCGGGCTCGGCGCCGTCATCATCTCATCCGTCGCCGTCGTGATGTTCTCGCGCGTGTTCGCTGCGCGCGGCGCGGCGTCCGCCGCCTCTCTCGAAATCGCCTGACCAGGAGGCCTCCAGCATGACCCTTCCGCAGATCCGCCGCGTCGTCACCGGCCATGACGCGCAGGGCGCCGCCGTGATCTCGTCCGACGGCGCCTTGCCAACCGTCACCGAGCTGGCGGCGATCCCCGGCACCTTCTTCCACGAGGTCTGGAGCACGCAGGCAACGCCGGCGCTGATCGACAACGGTCCCGATCCGACGATCGGGCCGCTGCGGCTGCCGCCGCCAACGCATGGCAGCCGCATCCGCTTCGTCGACATTCCGCCGGATACCGAGGACTTTCTCCGCAACGGCGCGGCGCGCATGAATGCCGCGTTCAGCCAGATCGGCGACCCCCACGCCTCGACCGTGACGACGGAATCGCCACATCCGCTGATGCACCGCACCGAGACGATCGACTATGGCATCGTCATCTCCGGTGAGATCACGCTGGTGCTCGACAAGGGCACCGCTGACCTCAAGGTCGGCGACGTGGTGATCCAGCGCGGCACCAACCACGCCTGGGCCAACCGCAGCGACAAGCCGTGCCGGATGCTGTTCATCCTGGTCGACGGCAAGTTCGGTCCCGAAGCCAACCCGACCAAGGCCAGCTGATGAGACTCGCGACCTATCGGAACGGCAGCCCCGACGGCGGCCTGGTCATCGTCTCCGGGGATCAGGCGCGCGCGTGCAATGCCAGCGCCATCGCACCGGATCTGCTGACGGCGCTGCGGAATTGGCAGCAGGTCGAGCCGGCGTTGCGCCAGCTCGCTGAAAGTCTCGAGGATGGATCGGCTGCCGATGTAACGGCGTTCGATCCCGCGCGATGCCTCGCACCGCTGCCGCGCGCGCCGCAATGGCTGGATGGCTCGGCCTTCCTGAATCACGGACGGCTGATGGATGTCGCCTTCAACAAGCCGCCGATCCCCGACTTCGACACCGTCCCGGTGATGTACCAGGGCGCCAGCGACGACTTCCTCGGGCCGCAGGACGATGTTCCCTTCGTGACAGAAGCTGATGGCATCGACTTCGAGGGCGAGTTCGGCGTCATCGTCGACGACGTGCCGATGGCTGCTTCTGCCGAAGAGGCTGCGCAACGAATCCGGCTGCTGGTGCAGATCAACGACTGGAGCCTGCGCGCGGTCGGCGCGCGCGAGGTTCGCACCGGCTTCGGCTTCCTGCAGGCGAAGCCCTCGACCAGCTTCGCGCCGTTTGCGGTGACGCCGGACGAGGTCGGCGATGCCTGGCGCGATGGCCGGCTCGACATGGCCCTGCATGTCCGGCGCAATGGCGAGCGGATCGGCGCAGCCTCGGGCCGCGAGATGGCGTTCTCGTTCCCGCAGCTGATCGCCCATGCGGCGCGGACGCGGCGGTTGACGGCCGGCACGATCATCGGCTCGGGCACGGTCTCGAACGCCGATCGCGCCGCCGGA
Source organism: Bradyrhizobium sp. SZCCHNS30572 (assembly GCF_032484415.1). Classification (NCBI taxonomy): domain Bacteria; kingdom Pseudomonadati; phylum Pseudomonadota; class Alphaproteobacteria; order Hyphomicrobiales; family Nitrobacteraceae; genus Bradyrhizobium; species Bradyrhizobium sp. SZCCHNS30572. The sequence goes on from NZ_JAUESY010000014.1 coordinate 170,759, forward strand.
TCGAGCTGCCTTGCCGAGGTCCGGGCGATCGAGATGATCGAGCACGGCGCGGCGCGGACCTCGTTCCTGCGCTTCGGTGAGGAGGTGACCATGCAGGCCTGCTTCGCCGATGGCCGGCCGGGTCCGTTCGGGCGTGTCGCGCAGCGCGTGGTTCGTGCGGCGGGCGCCGATCGGCCGGATTGAACCATGCGTATTCTTGTCACGGGGGCCGCGGGCTTCATCGGCCGTGCGCTGCTGCATCGGTTGCTGATCGACATGGACGGTGCTGAAATCACCGCACTCGATCTCGCCGAGGCGCCAGCGGGATTGTCCGGTGCGCGTCTGTCCTGGATCCGAGGCGGCCTCGACGATCCCGCCGTGCTCGAGCAACTCGGCGCCGCGCCGTTCCACCTCGTGTTCCACCTCGCCAGCATTCCCGGCGGCCGCGCCGAGGCCGCGCCCGCGCTCGGCCGCCGCGTCAATCTCGATGCGTCGCTGGATCTCTTCCAGCTGCTGGCGGAGAGCCGACATCGGCCGCGCGTGGTCTATGCCAGCAGCATCGCCGTCTACGGCGCGCTTGCGGAGGCGCGGGTCGGCGCACGCACGGAGGCGCGGCCGGCGATCACCTATGGCGCGCACAAGCGGATGGTGGAGATCGCGCTCGCCGATCACACGCGACGCGGAGATCTGTCGGGTATCGCACTGCGGCTGCCCGGCATCGTGGCGCGGCCCAGGCCCGTGAGCGGCTTCGGATCGGCGTTCATGAGCGAGCTGCTGCACGCGCTGTCCGCGGGCGAGCGCTATGTCTGTCCGGTGTCGCCGGGCGCGACGGCCTGGTGGTTGTCCGCGAAGGCCGCCGTCGACAATCTCCTCCTCGCCGGGAAGCTCGATGTCTGCGGAACCCTGCAGCTTCCGGCGCTTCGTCTCTCGATCGCCGAGGTGGTGGACGGCCTGGCGCAGCTGCTCGGCGCGGAGCGCGCCGCGCGCGTGACGTTCGATCCCGATCAAGGCATAGAGGACGTCTTCGGCCGCTATCCCGAGTTGGATGCCACCGCCGAGCTGGCCCTCGGCTTCGCCCACGATGGATCGGTGGCGGAGATGATCGCGAATGCGGTGCGCGCGATCGCATGACGGGGAATGAGCCCAACTCGCCGGACCAGCATCTGTCGGGCGAGGCCACGGGCACCGCAGCCATGGCGTCCCGAAAGGAGTGCTGATTCTTTGAGTTTGTTGGTTTTCCCTGCTTCCTTAGGGAGCGCCAGTTTCCAAGCTGAACTATTGATTTCTGGGAGTTTGAGCCGGACTACATGTTCGGCAGGATGGGCGTTGACGCCAAGGTCGGTGGTGCCGCAATCCCAGGCTGGACCGTTACGGCTCTGGTGTTCATTCCATTCGCGGCTGGTTATTTCCTGTCGTACCTGTTCCGGACGATCAATGGCGTGGTCTCCCCGCGCCTCGCCTCCGAGCTTGGACCGATGCTGATGATCGCTCTTGGCGCTCGCCGAGGCGAAGCAAGCCACGCGTCTGGAGGTCGTATCAATAGAGCCGAGCCGGACAAATGCAGTGCTGCGGTTGGAGGCTCCGGCACGTCGCGATGAACTGATGTGCCGGCCGAACCGGCTCCATCGGGGAGCGGGCGGAGGCTCATTTCGCACCCGACAGGAAGCTCTTGATGAAATCGACGGCTCCCGCCGATTTTGCCGGATCGGACGGCGGCGCTTCGGTGGCCGACGGTTGCGCCGCCTGACGCGCGGTGTGCGCGTGAAGATGCCGCGTCCGCCGGTGGGCGTAAGTGGCGCTCTGCCCGTGCCTCTGCGAAGCACTGCTCACGGTGATCGTGATCTTCTTCGATACCAGCGGTGGATCGAAGTTGAAGTGCATGCCGTCGCCCAGGACGAGCTGCAGGTTATGCTTGCCGGGGGGCAGCTCGATCAGGGCCTCGGTCTCGCCCGCGCCGTAGTGCAGGTGCTTTCTGTCCTGCGGAATCGGCTCGCCCGGGCTGATCGGCTCATCGGCGTCGATCAGGAGGTGATGATGGCCGGTGTTGGCAAAGGCGTCACCGGCATGGGTCACGCCCATGTTGCGAAGTCCGAACCGGCACCAGAACGCGGTCTTCACGGTGTCGCCGTCGGTTGGCGTGATGAAATACAGGTAGGCGTCCTTCGGCGCCGTTTTCGCCTGCGCCCATGCGAGAGTCGGCAACAGCACCAGCGTGCAGGCCAACACGGTGGACCCGAGCGTCGCGACTGCGGCGAGACGACGTCGTCGCCAGGGCGTCAGATCCAGTAGCGGCGCGCGACGCGTAGATTTCTCACTCCACATATCCCCAACTCATAAACAACGACGATCATCGATCGCAAATATCGAACGGTGTAGCCGGTCCATGAATGGGGCGTAGCGCGGCAAATTTGAGGTTTCGATCGGTCTCGTCCTACGATTCCCGATAAGAATTTGAATAAAGAGGCTCGGCAGACCAGGCGTCCTGCGGATCTGCGACGCTGGTGTTCGCTGTGGCGCGAGACATTTGCGGGCGCAGGCCCCGCATCGGCGTCGACGGCACGCTGGCCTGGCTCAGCATACCGCGGCCGCATCAGAGCGAAAGAGCGAGGCGAAAGCCATGGGTCGGATACCTGACGCGCCCATCATAGCGGTCGCGGCTCCCGCTGCGGGCATAGCTCGCATCCTTCTTCCATGAACCCGAGCGAATGACATGGACGAAGCTCTGCTCGTCGATCCATGCCGAGCCATCGGACGGCGCGCCCTGATAGCTCTTGTGCCAGCTGTCGGCCACCCATTGGTCGACGCTCCCGCCCATGTCGAACAGGCCAAACGGATTGGCCGCAAAGCTTCCGACCTTCATGAGCTGCGCGGGCGCGCCGGGCTCGTTGCATCCGTTGCAATTGGCCATGCCGGAGCGCATCCGGTCGCCCCACCAGAACGCCGTCGTTGCGCCGCCGCGCGCTGCATATTCCCATTCGGCCTCGGTCGGGAGCCGGAACGGCTTGCCGACGGCCCGCGAGAGCCAAGCCAGATAGCCCCTGACGTCGTCGTAGCCGACATTCGTCACGGGGTTGTCGTCCGGGCCGCTCATCACGTCGGCGCATGCCCCGTCAGCCACGCACGCCTTCCACTCGCCAATCGTGACGGGGTACTTGCCGAGCGCGAACGGCTTGGTCGTGACGCGGTGGACCGGAAGCTCGGAGCTCTCGACGCCGCCCATCGCGAATGCCCCTCCTGGAATCATCACCATGTCAGGCAGGCGAATCGCCGCTGCCTCCGCCGGCCCTGGGGTCGCGGTCGACTCTGCTGCCGGCGCAGTCTCGGGAGCGGTCGCAGCGCTTGCCGACGCGAGCAGGGCGGGTGCCTCGAGCGGCGCGGTTTCCGTGGAACGCGAGAGCGTTGCAGGGTCCGAGGGCGCGTCCGGCATCGGCGCCGGGGCGGTCGCGGCCGACATGGCCTCTGCCGTGACGACGCGCCCCGAACTCTCGACGCTTGCGCGGCTCCACGCGGCCACGGAGGCCTCGGCGGCTTGCGGCTGTGTTGGCGGGGGAGCGGCCGGCTCCCGCGCCAGCATGAACCAGCTGGCGGCGGCAGCGAGCAACAATGCGCCGAGGCTGGCCGCCGCAGCGCGGGTCCAGACCAGCGGCCTGCGCTCCGCCCTTGCTGCGGCCGCGCGCAGCCTCGTGGCCAGCTTGTCGTAGCCGTGCGCCTGCCAGATCTCCGCGCGGCTGCGCGCCTCGTTCGGGGCGTATTGAGCGATCGAGACGCCGGGAATGCTGCAGACGACCCGTCCCGCCTGTCCGCCACCGGGAGCGGTGGCCTCGACCTCGGCCGCATCGCATCGTGCGGCGAGCGATTGCTTCAAGGGGCCGCACATCATCAACAACAGTCCGCCGTCGCCCCTGCTGCGGCGCTCCTGGATCTCGGGGCAGGCGACCTGCTCGTCGAGGCGGTGGAAGCCGGGTGGGCGCAGCGTGTTCATCGCCACCCGCACGATCCGGCCGCACTGCTCGCAAGGCACCGGATAGGTCACGGCGGTCAGCGGTCGCTCGTCCCGATCGGTGACCGGAGCCTGCGATGGCGCGAGGATGTCGATGCCGATCATAGGACGGCGCCTTCCGTGCGTCGGCCTTGCCGCCGGATCATTGTCCCCAGGCGGCAAACGCATCCTTGAACGCGCGCTCACCGTCCGCTCCCTTCTCGATCGCCAGCACCGCCCGGCTGCCGCCATTGTAGACGATCGGGATGTCGATCCAGTCCTTGCCCTTGAGCAGCAACACGTTCCGCTTCATGTCGACATCCCCCGCCGACAGCGCGATCATGAAGAACTCCGGCGTCACCTTGGCGGTCATGGTGGTCAACGGGGTCCCGCGACCCGCTTCCTTGGGCTTCATGCTGACGCCCTTCAAGGTCTCCACCCCGGCGTGAGACGGGTCGTCCGGCCAGTTGAACTTGATCTCCATGATGTGGCTCGCCGGCATTTCGGCTTCCTTGTTTGGACGCAGCGACAACGTCGCCGTCATCCTCTTGTCGATCTCGACATCGCCTTTGATCGAGGCTGGCACCGCTCCTGCCGCAGGCTCGACATGCCAGGTGACTTTCCCGAGATAGCGCTTGCCGTGCGGATCCTGCGGATCCTCCTGGTACAGCACGGCATGTGACACCATCGTCTCGGTCGCGCTCCCCGTGGTGATCGCATCGCCGCCAGCACCGCCCCTGGCGTCAGGCGTTATCCGATCCGCGATGACCTTGCGCGGCTCGGCGGCGGCCGGCGAGGCGGCATTCCAGGACACCGGGAGTCGGTTCAAAACGGTTTGCAAGGACGTCGTGATCCGGCTCGCCGCCGGCTGCCAGTAGATCGATGCGCCAACCACCGCGACCGCCAAGCCGGCGGCAGCGGCCATCATGTGCCGGCGGAGCGAGCGGTGTGGACGCCTCGCTCCATGATCAGGCCGCGGACGCCGACCCGGCGACAGCGCGCGATGATCGATATGCACGGCGTCGCGCTCCGACTCGGCTTGGCCGCGCGTCGTCGTCTCGGACAGTTCCGCCGGGCGGGCGAGCACGGCCACCCGCGCGATGGTGGCATCGTCGGCCGGCGACCTCGCAGCCTCCGCGAGCCGATCGGCCGCGGACGGCTGATTCTCCTCGATCTCGACCGGCGCTGCGGGCGCGACGGACGCGGGCGGCGCAGAGGCGGGCGTATCAGACGACGAGGCGGCACGCGTTTCATCGGTCGCGACCTCATGCTCGCGGCGCCGCGTTGGACGCGCCCCGATGCCGGCGCCGGCGCGGTTGCCCAGCCAATCCGGCACCGGACTCTCGATCGAGATGGCCGGCTCAGCGCGTTGCTCCGAGAGCCGCGCCAGCGACAGGCTTTCGGCCACCGTGGCGATCTCGTCTTCCAGCGAATAGGCGCGGCGCGTTACGGATCGCGCGGATGCCGGGTGATCCTCCGCAGCGCCAGCGAGCCGCGCGGGAGCCGGATGCGGGCTGGTCGCCGGCGGTGCCGATGGCTGCGGTGAGCCGACGGCTGCAAGCGCGACCGGATCGACCCGGCGAGCGTGCTCCCGAAGTCTGATCATCCGGTCGGGAAACAGCATCTTGACGAAATCGCAGAGCGCTGCGCCCGGCAGCAGGAACCGGCGCATGGCAGCCGGACCGCTGCGCAGGATGCTGCGTGCGATGGTTTCGATGTCGTGCTCACCTTGCGCGACGCGCTCGCCGGTCTGCCGATCGTCATCGATGACGACGACCTTGCGGGCCCGGAGCATCGCAGTGAGTTCGCGCAGATCGGATTGCGAGGCATCGTCGATGACGACGAGATCAAATGCGCCGAGCCGGGCCGGTAGCTGCTCGGCCACGCGCCATGCCGGCACGAGCTGGCATGGGATGCCTTCGTAGCAGCTCTCGAGTGCCTCGCGTGCAGCCTGACGCAACCGGCATGCGGTGGGGCCGGAACAGGTCGCTGCCATCTTTCTCAGCGTAGTCATGAACACGGTGAGCGCCTGCCTCATGGCGCTGCCGGTGTTCTGTGCCAGGCCGAGATGCATCCGTGCCACGACGACCTGACCGAACAGCTCGCGCAGTCGCGTCTCCAGCGCCGCGCGCTGGTCGGACAGGCCCTGCAAACGCTGATGCTGACCGATGCCTTCGGTCTGCCGCATCAGCACCGCCCAATTCCAGGCCATCATCCAATCTGCAACGAGCACCGGATCCCCGGTCTGCGGATGTGCCGGCTCGGTCCTGATCCGCCGGGCGAAGGCGTCCGCTCCGGCCTCGGTGATCGCTCGGCAGACCTCGTCGAGCAGTTCGAAATCTTGGCGCCGGTCGTGCAGCGACTGCAGCCGGGTGCGAAGGGTGCTCCAGCGTGTCTCGATGTCGCGCGGGTCGACACCGTCGCGGCCGATCTGCGAGAGCACGTCGGCATGAGCCTGCGTTGCGATCTTGCCGCTGCCGCCAAACAGCTCGTTCAGCCGGGTGAGCTCCAGCCGCTGCTTGCCGATGCGGAGAGCCATGCTCCTCACTGCGGCTGCGAGCGCGGACAGTCTTCGGCCGTCACCGAGCAGTCCGGCGATCGCGTCGTCCGGCATCGACAGCTTCGGTGCGGCGGTGAGAACATTGCGCTTCGCCAGCGCCGCCAGCACGATCGCGGCCTCGACGCTTTTGACGACGCGCTCGTGACCGTGGAACGTGTGAGAGGAGTCCGGCTCGGGCGCAGGCGCACCGATTTCGGCCGCTAGCGATCGCCATCTGGCGTCGAGCGAATGCAGGTGCCGACGCCAGGTCAGATAGTCGCGAACATGGCCCCAGTCGGCCGCGCCTTTCGGCGCGAAGCCAGCCACCCTGATCGCCTCCACGGTCTGCTTCAACGCACGGCCGGACAGGGAGAATGTCGCGAACGGCCTTGCTCCGGCCGACAGCCGTTCGACAATCGTGAGCAGTTCCTGGCTGGCGAAGGCGTCCGCCGGCGTTTCCACCGGCCGAACCAGGAAGCCGGCACGTTGCGACAGCAGGGACGACGCATCGCGGGCAAAATCGACGAGGATGCCACCGTCAACCGACATTGCATCGGCCTTGCGGCCGACCGGCGACAGCGCTGCGAGCCAGGGCTCGTCGGCAATGATCCGGTGGGCCGCCGCGAGCGCGTCGAGGTCGCCGGCGAGCAAGTCCGCTCCGTCCGGCCCGAGCTCCGCGATGATCTGGCAGGCAAGCCGGCTGTCATGGCTTTCGCCGTCGATCCGCGCCGGCTGCAGGTCCTCGTGCAAACGTCTCACGGTCACGGCGTCCGGCAGGGCCGCGATTTCCGGGAGCGCGTCGTCGACATATGCGAGATCGGTACCCAGCCGAACACGCGCCTCACGGGCCTGCTCGACTGCCGCAACCAGAAGGTCGCTCTCACTCACGAATCGTGACGGCTGATCGGTGAACCAGGCATAGGCGTCGCGGTCGGCGATCAGCGTGGTCAACGCGTCGAACGGCAGGTCGGGGACACCGGATGACCGCAGCATGCTGCGGCTGGCGATGTCTGCGAACGCGTCATCGAGACGCGATATCTCGACGCTGGTCGCGATGATGTCGCGCTCCAGCCGATTGACCTGTTCCGCCTGCGCGCGCGGGTTCGTGGTCTTGAGGATCGACAGCAGCCGGCTGACGACTGTCTCCGCATGCTTCAAGACGTCCTTGTCGGAGCCGGTTAGATCGACGGTCAGATCACGGACAGCGCGCGGCAGCTTCTCGGACAACAGTCCGAGTGCAGCCTCGTTGCGCGAGACGACGAGAACGCGCAGGCCCATTGCGAGGTGATGGCAAACCAGGTTGACGAGGGTGGACGTGCGCTCGGACCCGCGCGCGCCTTGCACGACAAGTCCGTCCGATCGCCGGAGCTGTCGCACGACCTCCATCTGGTCGGAGTTCGTCGGCAGCGGAAAGAACAGGTCGCCGTGATCCGCCGCGATCTGCGCATCCGGCCCGACGTCGATCGGTTCACCGATCACGCCGGATAGACGACGGCGCGCGCCGTCATGGGCTTCGTGGTCCGGCGCGCCAAGCAGAAGGCGAGACAGTGCGGCCAGGCAGCAAGCGTCGCCGGGCGCGTATTCGATCGCTCGCTTCAGCCGCTCGATGTCGCGCAACAGCAGTGCGTCCGAGCGCGGCCGCGCAAAGATCACCCAGCGATCGGAGACGACCAGTTGCTCGTCCTCCTCGGGAAGCAGCAATGCGGAGTCGGGCATGGTGGGACAGTAGATCCCATGCGGGTCGAGCTGTGAGCCGATGGCGCTGAGAACCGGCTCGAAGCTGGTGGGCTGGAATGGCGAAAGCTCGTTGCCGCGCTCGATCGTCTCGAGCAACTGCTCGGCCGTTTGCCCCGCCAATCCGGCCGCTGATGTCAGCGGTTCGAACGCCTTGAGATTGACCGTCGCGCCGACCATGCGGGGCCGGATTCTGATTTCGGTGTCGGAGCCATCGAGGACCTCGATCTCGACCAGGCGTTCGAGCAGCGGAAGATCCAACTCGCGGCCTTGTTGCCGCCAGCGTGACACGCCAATGCCCCACACGATTTCGCAGCTGCCATCGTTGCCTCCGGCTCCCGCCACGCGAGCCATCTCGCGCAATCGCTGATGAACCGCGATGGTCTTGCGGCGTAGCCGCTCGGCCGCGGCCCAATTTGTCCACGAGCCGGCGAGATAGCGGTCCAGACGCTCGACGATGTCCGGGCGTTGCTCAAGATGCAATCGCACGTTCCAGAGCCCGGCGGCCACCCCCGGGCCGTTCGCCGGCGAGCAGTGCTCGCCGCGTGCGTCACCGGCCGCGATCAACCGGTCTTTTTCCGCCGCGTGCACCGTGATCGTCACGCGTTGCCGAACCAGCGGGCGACGGTCCGGATCAGCGGACACGTCAATCCACATCGCCAGGTCGTACTCGACGGCGGGAGGATCGGTGGCGACCAGGCGTTCGATGGAGAGCCACACGGGCCCATCAGCGTCGAACGTGTTGTAGGTAATGCCGGGCAGCTTCTCCAGCTCATGCTGATGGAACACGAAGCATTGTCCGCCCGCAAGCCGATGGTCAGACAGGCGCGCGACCGCACGTGCATTGCGCAGGATCATCTCGGTGAGATACCCAAGAACATTCTGCAACGGTCCGGCCGCCGGCTCCAACCGATGGACAGCGTTCATAGTGCCTCTCCGATGATAGCGGCGACCAAGCGAAGCAATCGGTTCACCCTCAACTCCCGTCCTGACGTCCGTCCCGCTTTGCAGAAAATTCCGTCACGCGCGTCGAAGAAGATGGACGTATCTGACTATTCACGATCCTGATGTGGTCAGGCGACGTCTTCGTCGATGGCATTCGAGGGAATACTGAAGCCAACGTCAGATAGACCACACTAACTGGCGAATAATAGCGTCACGCAATGCGGCGTAATGATGGGAGCGAGTCCGGGCGTGTCGTCGACCCTGAAAACTGCGCCAACTGATTTGTTATCATTTCGAGAACCACCGCTGTCGGTTCGCGTAACCGGTTTAGAATCTCTTTAAAGAAGCCGAGCGCCTTACCGGTTTGACTGCCTTGATCGGAAGGGACTGGTATTCGCGTGCGTAGATGCGACATCTCCACGAGAGAAGCGTGCGGCGTCTTGCCGCAATCTCAGTCGCGTCCGCTTGCGGCTTTTCGTTGGATTCCATTGCTTCGTCCGAGCTGCGCCATCGCACGAACGCAATTTCTTTCGGAGTAGGGCCGTCGTTGGCGAAGTGTGACGTCGCTTATTACTTCGCGATGCAAAGGCATGAATGCAGCTCTACGCTGCGCCGCTCGACGCTCCGCACGCCGGACATGAACCCAGCAGCAATTATCAATGACTGAAAACACTTAGCCAGATCTCGGCTGGCGTCCAAGCGATTGGTCGGCAAGCCGTGCCTCCGCCGCGCAACGAGCGCCGCCCAAGTGCTGACACGCGAGCATCTCCGACGAGCCCAAGTATCGACATCGCGGGCTTCTAGCGCGAATGGCTCGCAGTCGCGCACGAATTCTGTGCTCACGGCGGCGCGGGCGAAGGGGATGCACGTCCGCGCATCATCATGGGGAGGTTTGACTGATGGTCTTGATTAGCTGCAGCGGAAGGCGCGCAGATTGCTCCGCGTCTTCACACGACGGCGCTTTGAGTATTGGCAAAGGCGGTGGCCCGCTTCGCGGCCGCGACCGACTCCTGCCATCTCTGCTTGCCGCCGTATCGACATTGGCGTTGAGCGCCGCAGCAGCCCAGGCGGCCGACGCCGGCTCGGCGCGGTCCACGGACGGGGCAGCCGTCAAAGCGCTGATGGCGAAGCTCGAGTCCATGGAGCAGCGCATCAACAGTCTTCAAGTCGAGCTCAAGGACGCCAAGGCAAAGAAGACGACCAGCGTCGGACAGTCCGCATCACTCGCATCTCGCCGCCCGGCCGACCCGATGCCTCTGATCGGCGCCAAGGACGCGCGTGCCGGAGGTGCGAAAGCCTCCGACAACGCGCAGACTGCGTCCAGCCAGCCGGTCGGCAACGCCATGGCGCTCGCCGACTCGAAGGACGTCAGGGACAGTGGGTCGAAGGGGGCTGATGCCGGACCATCGCCATCCCCGGCATCACGGCTGGCGGCAGCGTTCGCCGATTCGGATTCCAAGCCGCGATTTCTGCCGGCAGCAGATCTAAAAGCACCTGCGCCGCAGCCCAGCAGAGACCTGTTCGGCGCCGCGCCGTCGCCGGTCCCCGGCATGAAGATCGGCATGTACGGCGAGATCAAGCTCGGCTCGGTGCAAAATCCCGCAGCGAACGGTCAGTGGCAGAACGGCTTCGACATGGCCCGCCTTGTCTTGCTGCCGACCTATCAGGTCAATGACTCCATCACTTTCAACGCGGAGCTGGAATGGGAGCATGGCGGCACCGCATTCGATAACGACGACAAGCTGCATGGTGCGGTCGAGGTCGAGCAGGCCTTCTTCGACGTCAAGTTCAACGACCACTTCACCCTGCGTTCGCCGGGTATCGATCTCATCCCGATCTCCTTCACCAACCTGTATCACGAGCCGACGCTGTTCTACAGCGTGCAGCGGCCGGAGCTTGCCAACGGCCTGATCCCGACGACATGGTACGCGCCATCGGCAGGGTTTCACGGCAAGATCATCGACGGCTTGAACTATCAGTTCCAGGTCAGCCAGAGCGCGGAGGATTTCGGCGACGGATTCGATCATCGCGGCGACAATGGTCATATCAATCCGGGCGGCTATGAAGGCGGCATCAACGGCTCGGAAGCGCTCGCGCTCTCGCGAGCGCCGATCGGCGATTTCCGGCAGCTGAGCAACCAGCTCGCCTATACGCTGCGGCTGAGCTACACGCCGTCGTTCCTTCCCGGCTTTGCCGGAAGCTCGGCGATCTATTATTCGCCGAACGTCACGCCGCGGGGCGCCTATGCGACGCTGCCGGACGGCAGCGAGGTGCCGCTCGGCAAGAACGCGATGACGATCTTCAATACCGAGGCCCGCTATCGCGTTCCGAACACCGGGCTGGAGCTGCGGGCTGAATATGCCCACGTAAACTTCTCCAATCCGGAGAACCTCCGCGCCAACAATGATCTCGTCGACGACAACAACGTCGGCAAGAACATGTGGGGCTACTCCGGCGAGATCGCCTACCACTTCAGGGCGCCCAACGACTACGACATCGTGCCGTTCTATCGCTATACCCGACAGAACTTCCAGACGTCGGGCATGCTCGGCTCCGATCTCACCAACGGCCTGAACAACATCACGGGCAGCGGTGACATGACGTTCCACGACGTCGGCCTTGCCGTGTTTCCGAATCCCAGCCTGGTTTACAAGCTGAACTACACCAAGGTGATCGATCACAGCGCGGCGGGGGCGATGTCCGACCGGGTTCTCGCTGGCGTCGGCTGGCTCTGGTAGCCGACCGACGCGAGCAGGGGCCGCGGCCTGCCGGCAGCGGCGTCTCCTCGCAAGACACAGGTTGGAGCACCCGGGCGGAGCGCGACCGCTCTCCGCCCGGGTGTGCCTCGAAACCTAGAATGGACTCGGCAGATCGGGTGGGCGGGCGAGTGGTTGAAATTGCTGATTTGAGCGCAGCTTGGCTGCGATGCCGCACGCTCGCAACGTTGCTCACGATGTCGGTCGCGTTGGCGGGCTGCAACCCGGCGACGCTCGGCAGCGATAGCCGCGGCGATGACGTGCTTGACAAGGTCGGCCGGATCGACCTTTCGCCGCGCTATCCCAGGCAGGCCATGCCGGAGCAGTCGCCGGCGGCGCGGCGCGCCCGTGCCGAGATCTATGGCGGCAACGACGATGCACGGGATGCCAGGGACGCGCGAGCGGAAGCGCCGGCCGCGGGCTCGCTTCCGATCCAGCAGGTGGCCGCGCATTCGCAGCCGGTTGGCAACGGGTTCGAGCTGAACTTCGAGAATACGCCGATCGCGACGGTGGCCAAGGTGGTGCTCGGCGACGTTCTCGGCGTCGGCTACACCATCGATCCAAGGATCCAGGGAACGGTCAGCCTGTCCTCGGTGCGCCCGGTCCCGAAATCGGACGTTGCCTACGTGCTCGAGAACGCGCTCCGGCTCTCGGGGACGGCGCTGGTTCGCGACAACTCCGGATACCGGCTGATTCCACTCGGCGACGCGGTGGGTGCCGGCAACGTCGATCCCGCCGGAGGCTCGGCAGAGCCCGGTTACGGCATCTCCGTGCTGCCGCTGCAATATGTCTCCGCCCCGACACTGCTGAAGCTGCTCGACAGCTTTGCACTCAAGCCCGGCACGGTGCGCGCCGATCCCGGCCGCAACCTGCTGCTGATCCAGGGGACGGGCGCCGAGCGCCGCACCGCGATCGATGCCGCGCTGAGCTTCGATGCGGACTGGATGCGCGGACAGTCGGTCGGAATCTTTCCCATCGTCAATGGCAATCCCGAGCCGATCGTCGCCGAGCTCGAGAAGATCATGGACACCGGCGACAGCGGGCTCGGCCAGAACATGGTCAAGTTCCAGACCGTCAGCCGGATGAACGCCGTCATGGTCATCAGCCGCAAGCCGGCGCTGCTGCATACGGCGGAGACCTGGATCAAGCGGCTCGATGCCGGCAACACGCTGCGCAACAGCGTCCATGTCTACCGTGTCAAGTATGGCGAGGCGCGCCAGATGGCGCGGGTGCTGAACGACATGTTCACCGGAAACGCGGGCAGCGCGGCCGAGGCATCGTCGACTGACCTCGCTCCCGGGTCCGGAGCATCGTCGAGCTCGAGCAGCGAACGGCTCTCGGCCGCCGGCACGACGGCCCAGTCGGGCGGCTTCGCGAGCCAGCAGCAGGGCAACGCCGGCCTGGTCGCCAACCGCGGCTTCGGCGGGGCGCCGCCGCCGACCCAGGCCGGCCTTGATACGGGATCGGAATCGCGCGCATCGGGTTCGGGCGGCAAGCCGCTCATGGAGGGCGTGCGGATCACGCCCGACGTCGTCAACAACACGCTTCTCATCTATGCCGACAGGGAAAACTACCGGCTGATCGAAGCTACCCTGCGTCAGTGCGATCGTCCGCAGCTGCAGGTCGCGATCGACGCGACGATCGCCGAAGTCACGCTCAACGATTCGCTGAACTACGGCGTGCAGGCCTATCTCACCAGCAAGAACCTCGGCCTGAGACCCGACCAGGGGTCAGTGCTCAACACCACCTCGACATCGGCGCCGGCAACGGTCGCCTCGGCCGCGGGAACGATCACCAACGCCTTTCTCAGCCGCGCTTTTCCCGGGTTCAATTTCCTGGTCGGGTCGGAATCCCAGCCGAGCGCGATCCTCAGCGCGCTGCATACGGTCACCGATGTCAAGGTGCTGTCCAACCCGTCGCTGGTGGTGATCGACAACCAGGCGGCGACATTGCAGGTCGGCGACCAGGTGCCGGTCTCGACCGGCAGCGCCACGGTGCTCACGACTAACAACACGGTCGTCAACACGATCGACTACCGCAACACCGGAATCATCCTGCGCGTCGCTCCGCGGGTCAACGAGAACGGCAACGTCCGGCTGGAGATCGAGCAGGAGATCAGCAACGTCTCGCCGCAGACCGCCAACAGCCTCACGCCGACGGTCGCGCAGCGCAAGGTGAAGAGCTCGGTGGCAGTTGCCAGCGGCCAGACCGTGCTGCTGGCCGGTCTCATCAGCGAAACCCATCAGGGCACCCGCAGTGGCGTGCCGGGGATCGACCAGATCCCGGGTCTCGGCGACCTGTTCAGCAACAACGACCGCAGCCGCGGGCGGACCGAGCTGATCATCTTCATTCGCCCCCAGATCATCCGCGACGGCACCGACGCCCACTACGTCGCGGAGGAGCTGCGCTCCAAGCTGCGCGGCACGATCAGGCCGGTCTCGACGAGTGCGCTTCAGACACCGCGGGTCAGTCGATGATGCGGCATGCGACGACGGCCTTCGCTGTTCTGGCGCTCGCCTTCGGCATCGTCGCGGCCGATGCGCGGCCGCGCGGAGACGGATGGGCCGCGCTGGCGCGCGGCGACTATGTTACGGCGGCCGCAGCGTTGGCGCCGATGGCGCAGAGTGGACATCCGCCCGCCATGACCGCGCTCGGCTACATGTATGAAAACGGGTTCGGCGTCCCGCAGTCCTACGAGGCGGCGGTCGAGCTCTATATCGGAGCCGCCGAGCGCGGCGACCCAACGGCGCAGCACCTCTTGGGCCTGAGCTACGACAAGGGGCATGGCGTCTGCCAGGACCTCGTGCTGGCCTACAAATGGCTCAATCTTGCGGCGGCCGCAGCGCCCAATCGTCTGCGCGAACCTTATTTGCGAATCCGGGACGCCGTCGCGTTCAAGATGTCGCCCGATCAGATCGCCGATGGCCAACGGCTCGCGCTCGAATGGCGGCCGACGCAGCCCGGCGGAGTTCGCGCGACCGCATCGATTTCGGGTTTGTAGTTGTTCTAATCAGCTGACCGCAGAAGGGTCATCTTTGGTATCGAGAACGAACTGTTCGACAGTCGGGACCTCGGCAATGAGGTGATCGACAACGATCCGTCACGGGACGCGCCATGAGCTCGACTCCTCCTCTACGATTGGCCGACGATCTGCGGGATGGCCGGGGGCCGGTCCGGCTCGCCGCTGGACGGGTCGACGCTGCGGCGCAGCACCGCGCGGGGATGGGATCATCGACGGCGACCAATCCCGCAGGTCCCGAGTCCGCCGACGAGATCGCGCGGCAGCTCGGATTGACTCGGATCGCGCTGTCCGATTTGCTGGCGTCCAAACCGCTCACAGAACATTTTTCACGGCGCTTTCTGCGGGAGACGATGGTCTTCCCGTTCCAATCCGCCGGGCACGGACCATGCCTTGCGGTGGCGGATCCCCGCGACACCGCAGCGGCACGCGCCGCGGAGCTGGTGTTCGGCACGGCGGTCGAACTGGTGGTCGCCTCCGCCGAGGATGTTGCCACCGCGCTGAACCGGCTCGCCGGCGAGGACGAGGTACCGGCGCGCAGCGAAACGGCTGAGCCGCAGCTGCGCGACGACGACATCGAGGGCTTGCGCGACCTCGCCACCGGAGCGCCGGTGGTGCGCGCGGTCAACGATCTGTTCGAGCGGGCGGTGGAGCTGCGCGCCAGCGACATCCATGTCGAGGCGATGCGGAGCGGGCTATCGGTCCGGATGCGTGTCGACGGCCTGCTGAAGCTGCTCCCTGAGCCGTCCGGCGTGCTGCCCCGAGCCGTCATCTCGCGCATCAAGATCGTCGCCGGGCTGAACATCGCGGAACGGCGCCTGCCTCAGGATGGCGCTGCGCGGCTTCGCATCGGCCGCGTCGAGTTGGACGTGCGCGTCGCCGTGATGCCAACGCAATATGGCGAGTCGGCGGTGATCCGGCTGCTTCCCAAGGATCGGGGTCTGCTCGCGATCGAGAAGCTCGGCTTTTCTCCCCACGACGATCGATCGCTGCGCCGCCTGCTGGCGCTGCCGCACGGCATGATCGTGATCTGCGGGCCGACCGGCAGCGGCAAGACCACAACGCTCGCGACTGCGCTGTCGATCCTCAACGAGCCCACGCGCAAGATCCTCACCATCGAGGACCCGGTCGAGTATGAGATACCGGGGATCAACCAATCGCAGGTCAAGCCGTCGATCGGGCTGACCTTCGCCTCGGCCTTGCGCTCCTTCGTCCGGCAGGATCCCGATGTGATCATGGTCGGAGAGGTCCGTGACGGCGAGACCGCCCACGTCGCGGTCCATGCCGCGCTGACCGGCCATCTCGTGCTGACCACGCTGCATACCGAGAACGCCGCGGCTGCTGTGCCGCGTTTGCTCGATCTCGGCGTCGAGGACTTTCTGCTGCGCTCGACGCTCCGCGCGGTGATCGCCCAGCGGCTGGTGCGCCGGCTGTGCGAGCGCTGCAGGTCGAAGCGGATGCTGAGCGCCAACGATCTCTGCGCGGACCCGCGCTACGCCGCGGTGGGCTTCGACGTCGGCGAGACGGTCTACGAGCCGGCGGGCTGTGAGCGCTGCGGCGGCACCGGCTATCGCGGCCGGCTCGGCATCTTCGAGGTTCTGGAGCTGAATCCGGAGATCCGGTCACTGATCCAGGGCACGACCGATGCGGCCGTGATCGACCGCAGCGCCATTCTGAACGGCATGACCACGATGCTCGACGATGGTGTCGCGAAGTGCCGGGCCGGTGCCACGTCGGTCGCGGAAATCCTGCGCGTCACAACGTTACGGTGAGCCGGTGAGCAGATTCCGCTATCGTGCACTGACCGAGAACGGCGACGTCGTGCACGGCACGATCTCGGCTACGACGGCCAAGGAGGTAATCGACCGGATCGAGTATCTGCGGCTGCTGCCGATCGAGACCGTCGAGGAAAAGGCCGCGAGCGTCCTCGCCCGCGACACTCTCGCGCTGTTCGGCGGTCCGACCCCTGGCGATGTCACGACCTTCACGCGTGATCTGGCGCTGTTGTTGAAGGCCGGAGCCCGGCTCGAGGATTCGCTCGAGCTTCTCGCTGGCGATGCCGATATCGGGCGGTTGCGTCCGATCGTCAGTCGGTTGCGATCCAGCGTCCTGGCTGGAGAAAGCTTCGCCGAAGCGCTGGCGCATCATGCCGCGCAGTTTCCCGCGATGTATGTCGCGCTGGTGCGGGTCGGGGAGGTCTCGGGCACTCTCGATCACGTGCTCGATGTGCTCGGCGCCGAGCGGGCACGCGCGGAAGCCTTGCGTCGCAAGCTCAGCGACGCGATGCAGTACCCGCTGTTCGTCCTGATCGCCGCTTTTCTGGTGATGCTGTTCTTCTTCATCGTCGTGCTGCCGCAGTTCTCGGCGGTGCTGCGTGATTTCGGCGCCAGGTCCGACGCCGCCATCAACACGTTTCTCGACATCTCCGATTTCATCCGTGGCAACGGCGCGGCGATCGCGCTGTCGGCGAGCGCGCTGATTGCTGCCGCTCTCCTTCTCCTTGGCCGCGCAAGCGTGCGCGCTGCCGTGATCGCGCGGGTCTGCCAGCTTCCGGGCCTTGCGACCGTGTTCAGGTCGTATCGCACGAGCGTATTCTGCCGCAATCTCGCGATCCTGCTCGGCAGCGGGCTGACCTTGACGGCGACGCTGCGCGTCCTGGTCGACATCATGGCGGCCACCGGCAGCGCTGCGGCGTGGAACGCAGCGGCCGACCGCGTTCGTCAGGGCGGCAAGCTATCGGAAGCGCTGGCGGCGACGAACATTCTGCCGGCCATGGCCACGCGGATGATCCGGATCGGCGAGGAGACCGGACAGCTGCCGGTTCTCGCCGGCCGCATCGCCGAGTTCTACGAGGCGAAGCTGCAGCGCGGTCTCGATCGCATCGTGGGCATCGTCGGTCCGGCCGCGATCATTCTCATCAGCACCGTCGTGGGCGGTCTCATCGTCTCGGTGATGACCGCGCTGCTGTCGGTGACGCAACTCGTCGGGTAGAACAAGATGGATCATCGCATGAAACAGTCAGGGATCAGCTGTACCGCGCGGCGGACCAACATTGCGCGCGACGACCCTCAGAGCGGCTTCACGCTCGTCGAGATGCTGGTCGTCATCGCCATCATCGGAATGATCATGGGTCTGATCGGACCGCGTGTGCTGACATCCCTGAACGAATCCCGCGTCAAGACCGCCCGGATTCAAATTCAGAGTTTTTCGAGCGCGCTCGATCTGTTCTATCTCGACACCGGGCGCTATCCGACCTCGTCGGAAGGTCTGACCGCGCTGGTCCGGCCTGCCTCGACCATCGCAGGCTGGGCGGGTCCGTATCTCAAGGGAGGAAATGTCCCGAGCGATCCCTGGAATCACGCCTACGTCTACCGGTCGCCCGGACAGCATGTGCCCTATGAAATCGTGTCGTACGGATCGGACGGGCAGGAGGGCGGCGTGGATCTTGCCGCCGACATCTCTTCGTCGATCACGATGGGTGCCAAATAACGATGGTCGGCCGTGACGGCTGCGAGGCCGGCTTCACTCTGATCGAGATGGTCTGTGTGCTCGCGATCGTCGCGCTGCTGGCGTCCGTCGCGGTCCCCGCCGTCTCGCGGCAGACCTCGCGGCCGCAACTCGAGGCCTATGCGATCGAGGCTGCTGCGCTGTTGAAGGCCGATCGCAACGCCGCGATCAGGCGAGGCTTGGAGGTCGTGACTCGCATCGACGCGCAGGCGCGCTCGTTCAGCTCGGGCGCGAACGGGCAGGTCGTTCGCTTGCCGACGGACGTGCGGGTCGAGACGGTGCTGCCGCGTCGTTGCGACGATCGGCCCGCAATCCAGACCATCAGCTTCTTCGGATCGGGCATGTCGTGCGGCGGCGTCATCACGCTCACCCATCTCGATGCGGGCTACCAAATTCGCGTCAACTGGCTGACAGGAGGGATCGAGATTGTCCCGAGCACTGGTCTGTCGAGCCGATAGGCCGACGGCAGGATTTACCCTGATCGAGACATTGGTCGCGCTCGCGATCATGGCGGTGTCGCTCGTCGCGATCGGCGCGCTCATGGGGTCCTCGGCGCGCGGCAGCAGGAAGCTGGAGCAGCACGTCGCTCTGGTACAGGCGGCCTATAACGCACTGTGGCTGGCCTTTCCGTCCCGCCTGCCGCCGGCATCGCCGACCCAGTCAGGGGAGTCGACGGCTCATCTCTGGCGCGCGCAGGCGGAGCCATTCGCCATCGATGGCGGCGCACCGGACAGCGCGTCGGCGTGGGTCCCAAAGAAGATCGTGCTCCAGGTGCGATCGCCATCGGGCGCGACCATGGAGCTGGAAACCGTCCGGCTGTTTCGAAGGCGGGCCGAGTGATGGCGACGCGGACCAACGATACTCAAGCTGGCTTCACCCTCGTGGAAGTCCTCGTCGCCATGGTCTTGATGGGGCTGCTGATCTCCGGGCTGCTCGCGGTCACGTCGCAATGGCTGCCGAACTGGGATCGCGGCCTGTATCGCATCCAGCGCAGCGAATCCATCAGCATGGCGCTCGATCGCATCGGCGCCGATATCGCGGCCTCCGAATTCATCAAGCCGGATGGGCAGGCCAAGTCCGTTCTGTTCGACGGGTCGGAGACCTCGATCACGCTCGTCCGAACGGCGCTCGGACCGCATCGGGGCAGCGGACTGGACGTGGTCCGCATCGCCGAAGGCGGCGGCGATGGCGCGGCGTTGACCCGCACCCGCGCGGCATTCGCGCCCGGCAGTGCGTCCGCCCGGGATTTCGGTGATCCGGTGGTGCTGCTGAAGGCGCCGTACCGGGTGTCGTTTGCCTATGCGGGGACAGACCGGATCTGGAGTCCATCGTGGCAGAATGCAGAAAGGCTGCCTGCGGCCGTGCGGGTGACGGTGCACGACGGAAGCCGCGCAAGCGCACCGTCGCTGTCACGGATCGCCGTCATTCGTGTTTCGGCGCCGCCCGACAGCGTCTGCCGGCCCGCGGACCCCACCTGCGACAGACACGCTCTCTCGGCCGATGCAACGGTCGGGCGCGCCTCCACAGCATCGAAGCAATGATGATGTGGCGACAGAAGCACCCGCGAGATCCGGATCCCGATGATCGGGAAGGCGGCTTCGTACTCATTGCGGTGCTGTGGCTCCTGGTCTCGCTGGCTGGACTGGCAGGAGCCTTGTCCGTCTATCTCGTCAGCACCTCTCAACGCCTGTCGCTCGATGATGCTCGCCTGCGATCGGCGGCGCTGGCCTCGGCAGGCCTCGAGCTTGCGGCCTACAGATTGTCCGCGTCGCCGAAGCCGCAGCGCCCCGCCGCCGGCGCCTTTTCATTCCGGCTCGATCATGCGCAGGTTTCGGTCACGTTCCGGTCGGAAGCCGCCCGAATCGATCTCAACCAGGCATCCAGGCAGATGCTGGCCAACCTGTTCGAGGTTCTCGGTGCGCGCGCGGACAAGGCCGGCGAGTATGCCGAGCGGATCGTCGGCTGGCGAACGCCGCCGGCTGACAACGTTGCGGACGCGGAGCGCGATCTCTACCGCACGGCCGGCGCGGACTACATGCCTCGTTCCGCGCCGTTCGCAAACGTCGAGGAGCTTCGGCTGGTGCTCAACCTGCCGCCGCCGCTGGTCGACAGAGCCATGTCCTTCGTCACCGTCTTCAGCGGCCGGCGCGAGATCGACGCGCTGGAGGCCGCCCCCGAGGTGGTGGCCGCGCTTCCCGGGATGACCCAGGAGCAGTTGAAGAGCTTCCTCGATCAGCGGGCCGGCCTGCGCCGCGACGTCAGGTCGCTCAACGCGGCGCTGGGGCCGGCGCGCGCCGGAGCGACCTTGGAGGTCGCCGATGCCGTCCGCGTGTGGGTCACGATCGGCTTTGACGGCGGTCGCAGGGCCGCAACGGAAGCGGTCATCCTGCTGGGCGATGGTGAGGATCCTTACCGCGTCCTGGCGTGGCGCGATGATGTCAACACTCCGGGGATGCTTCGGCCAACAGGAAAGGCGCCGAGATGACGATGTCGACGCGCGTGCGCCGCGAACTGGCGGCCTGGATCGGCTCCGTCGCCGAAGCCGTGGTGGCCGCGATAGGCCGGCTCACCATCAAGCCGTCTGTCCGGCTGATCGAGATTGAACGGAACGTCTTCATCATGCGGATGCTCGCGCGACCCGGGCGATCCGTCCCGCCCGATTGTCGCATTCTCCTGCCGGACGGCGACGCGAGCCTGCCCGCGCCTCCGGAGAGCTGGAACGCGGCCGTTCACGGCAGCCGGATCGAAGTCGTGCTGAGGCCGGACCGTTTTCTCTGGCGGCCGCTGGATCTGCCCAAGCGCGCCGTCGAGTTTCTCGATGCCATGGTCCGCTCGCAGCTCGACCGGTTGACGCCGTGGTCGGCGCATGAGGCCGTGTTCGGCAGGACTGCGCCGGTCGAGATATCGAGTGAGCGCATCCAAACAACCGTGATCGCCGCGCCAAGGCCGAAGCTGGAATCTCTCATTCGCCTCGCCGAGTCCTGGCGGGCTGGATCGATCATCCTGTTTGCTGCGCCTGAGACGGCGCCGATGCCGGTCGACGACCGGCTCACCGCAACCAATGCAACGAGGTTGAACGAGCAGCGCCTGGGGGGATCGCTCGACGTCGGCCGTGTCAGTCGGGTCCTGGCCGCTCTGTTGATCGTCGCCGCAATCTCAGCGGCGCTGTCTTTCGCGGCGGGGAGCCTGCTGGGCGAGAGGCTGGACGAGCAGCAAGGCCAGCTCACGCGGAGGATATCCGAGCGGCGCGCAGCGCTGCGCCTCGATCTGCAGGGCACCGACAACGCCGCGCTGCGAGGCCTGATGCGACGCAAGCAGGAAAGCCCCGCGGCGGTCGTGCTGATGGAGGCGCTGTCCCGGATACTGCCCGACAACACGTATGTGACCGAGCTGCGGATCGAGAAAGACAGACTGCAAATCGTCGGAATGACCCAGGATGCGCCGGCACTGGTCAAATTGATCGAGCAGTCGGCGCACTTCACGCGCGCGACCTTCTTCGCGCCGACCACGCGTTCGGCTGACGATCCCGGACAACGGTTCCATATCGAAGCGGGCATCAAGCCCCATTTTGGACTTGGCACATGAGCGTCGCAAAGCTCGTCACGGACAATTCCGCATCGCCCTCGATCGCCGCCGCCGCCTATGCGGGACTGCTGATCGTGCTGATCTCGGTCACGGTGCTGTCGATCAAGAGCATGATCGATCAGCGCAGCGAAGTGACCTCGCTCGCCGATACACTCCACCTGCTGGACGCCCACAGCATGGCGGCCGCGCGTCAGGCCGGCAACGGCGATGCCGGCATGACGGGATCGGCCTTTCTCGAAGGACCGACCGTGACCGTGGCAGGAGCAGCGCTGCTGCAGCGCCTTGGCGACGTGGTGACGCGTCATGGCGGCAGCGTGTCGTCGTCGCAGCTCGATGTGCAGGGCCCCCGCGCCAAGGACGGTCATATCAGCGGGAGCGCGAGCTTCGAGGCCGGTCAGTCCGATCTGCAGTCGATCCTCTACGATCTGGAGGCCGGCATGCCCTGTCTGTTCGTCGACGAGCTGGTCGTCGAGGGGAACGGCCCCGCGGCGTCCTCCAGCGGCAAGCTGCGCGTGCTGATGACGGTCTCCGGACAGTGGCAGGGCCTGCAATGAGTAGTCGCGCCAAGCTTTGCATGATCGGCTGTTGCAGCGTTCTGGCGGTGGCGTCGGCGTTCGGCATCGCCCATTCGGCCGGTCTGGACGTCTCGGGAGCGGTCTCCGCCGAACAGCCGAGCGGATCGGCGCAAGGCTCGTCCATCGCGCAGCGAACGCCATCGCGAACCGGCAACCCATTATGGGGCATTCCGCTCGAGCAATTGTCGGCGACGCGCGAGCGCCCGCTATTTTCGCCGTCTCGCCGCCCTCCGCCGACGGAGGCTCCGCTGCCGGCCGTCGTGGAGGCTCCGGTGGTGCAGGAGCCGCCCGCACCGGAACGGCCGCAACTCGCGCTCGTCGGCACCGTCGTGAACGGGGACCGCGGCCTTGCGGTGTTCGTCGATACGAGCAGCAAGACGCCGTTGCGGATCAGAACCGGCGCGGACTATCAGGGGTGGACGCTGCGTCTCGTCGAGGCGAGATCGGTCACGCTGCAACGGGGCGAGGACGTCACCGTTCTCACGCTGCTGCCGGCGCAGGCGCCGGCCCAGCCGACGAATTCAGCTAACGAAAGCTTTGCCCAGATGCCGTCAACCCCCACTGCGCCTCCGCTGGCTCAAGCCGGGCCGCCCTTTCTGTCGCCGGAGTCGAGGCTGCTCCGGATGCATCAACGCCAACGCTCGGGACGCCGTCAATTGTAAGGATGGATCCGATCTGGATCGAAGCGTGACGATAGGCGCCGGCAGGCCGCACCGACAAAAGCGATGAGGCTCTCGGTCGATGGCGCTCAGCGCTTGCACAATCCGCTCGTCAGCACCCATCCCTTGTCCGTGAGAGCCGCGGAGACGATGTCGAAATACAGGCGCTTGTCGGGGTCGTCCTCCGATACGAAAGAGACCTGGCACAGGAAACGCCCGCCCACGTCGCCCTTGTCGCAGGCCGCCTCGACGATCTTGAGGCCCTTGTCGTGGCGGACGCCGGATGACGGCGCCTCCTGCTCGTAGGCCTTCTGGATGATCTCGGTGGTCGGTGCTCCACAGGCCATGCCGGTTACGTTGCAGGCCCATGCGAGAACAACAGCAAGCAGCATCGTTCGGTCTCCTCGGAGCGGGGCACTCACAAACATGTCCAGCAGCGTTCGCGTCCGACACGATCTCATGAGCTTCATGGCGAGCTACGAGAGCTGGTTGTCGTTTTTGTGTCGCTGCTGTCCGCCACGCGCACAACGCAGGCGTCTGGACGTGTAGTTAGATCGATTCTTAAACGCCGGTCGGCAATTCTCACAAAGCGAAAGAAAACGTCACAAAGGAGCCACCCGACATGGCGACGAAGGCCGAGGGGACGATGCGGCAGATCGGCTGATGAGTTCGGACTGCTCATTCGAATTCCGCATCCCGGGGACGGTGATCGTTCCTACCGGTGTATCTCGAGCCAGATGGGGATCAGGCATGTTAGTTGGGCGTGTGCGCAAGCCAACTCTGCGATTACTGACGTCGGCGGCCGCGATGTTGGCCGGTTTGACCGTTGCGGGTCCTGCGGCGCAGGCCCACGATCTGGCCGAGCCGACGGTGTTCAGGAGTTGGCATGGCGTGCTCGATCTGCTGATGATCGCGCGCCCCAAGCCGATCTCGACGATCACCTATGAGCCCCCTGGGGGCTCGCCGATGAACCCGACCGGCTGGGTCTACGAGATCTGTCGGCGGCCGGCCTCAGGCGACAAATGTCCTGCCGGCGCCGCGGTGGCGGATTATGGTGGCGTGCGACTGGCGCTGCAGAAGGGGGATACGCTGAAGATCAGGCTGGTGAACCAGCTGCCGCAACTCGACCCGGCCAAGGTGAATCACAACACCGATCCCGGCCAGGCCAATTTGTTTCGCAATCCGACCAACCTGCATACCCATGGGCTGATCGTCGAGCCGCGCGCGCCGACGCTGACCGACCAGACGTTCGGGGACTACGTCTTCGTCCAGATCTTCAACTCGGCCAACGGCATGCCGGTGCCGCAGACCACCCATCAGCACGGCTCCAACAAGATGGACTCCGTGGATTACCGCATCGAGATTCCGCGCAACCACCCGTCGGGCCAGTTCTGGTTTCACCCGCACATTCATGGCATTTCGCTCAACCAGGTCTCGCAGGGCCTGGCGGGCATCATCTCGGTCGGCGAGGTCTCGGACTATGCGCATGGCGATGCCAGGCATTCGCCGTTTCCGGACGCGAGCGTGCGCCATCTGATCCTGAAGGATCTTCAGGTCGCGCCCGGCGGCCCGGTGCAGTTCGACAGCGGTCCGGTGGACGTCCAGCCCGGCGAGGTGATCAACCAGCAGGATCCGGGCTTCTGCGCCCAGTTTCCGGCAGACAGCTCCGAAGTGCGTGAGGGGGCGTGCCCGGGCGTCGATCTGTCGGCCGATGGCGGCTCCAACTTCTCCGGCGGCAAATGGTTCTTCACGGTCAACGGCCAGACGTTCCCGAAGATCAAGGTCACCGATCCCGATGGCGAGGTCTGGCGGCTCACCAATGCGTCCGGCAGCCTGTCCTACAATCTTCAGCTGACCGATGACGAGACGCAGAAGCCGATGGTCATGCAGCTGATCTCGGTCGACGGCGTGAGCGTGAACCTGCCGCAGGATACGACGATGGACACCATGGTTCGTCTCGGCGGCGCCCGCTTCAGGGTCGTTCCCTGTCCGCCGTCGCCAACGTCGGGCTTTCATTCGAAGCCGGTCTGCGTCACCCAGATGGTCATGATGCCGAGCTCGCGCACCGAGGTGTTCGTCACCTATCGCGATCCCGCGACAGGTGCGATCGCCAGCCTTGGGCGGTCCGCCTCCGCGACCTTCAAGATGGCCGGATTGACGATGGGTAGCGGCGATCAGTGGCCGGCGGTCGATCTCGCCAAGGTGCACTTCCACCAGCGCGGTTGGCGCAATCACATCGCCTACGCCATGGACATCAGGGGAGACGCCTTGGCGACCATGCAGCCGTCGGGCATCCTCGATGCCAAGGTGCCGTACGCGAACGCCGCGCCGCTGCGTGCCGGCTGCCGTCCGCTGCCGGCGGGGCATCGCCGCCGGATCTTCTTCGGCATCGCCGACCTGACCGACGACGGCACCTTCGGTCTCGGCTATGAGGAGGTCGATCAGAACGGCAACCCGGTGCCCGGCACCCAGCTCCCGGTGAGCCAGTTCGACCCGTCGCAGAACATCGTCTGTCTGCCGCTCGCGCCGGGACAGCGCCCCGTCCACGAGACCTGGGAGCTGGTGCAGCTGTCGACGGAAAATCACAACTTCCACATTCACCAGACGCGCTTCCGGACCGTCAACAGCAAGGCGGGGGAGAACACGCCGCTGTCGGTATCGCTGAACAGGAGCATCGGCGGGGGCATGCTGCAGGACAACGTCCCGCTCGGCGTCGCGACTCCGAACGTCCCGGAAGTAATGGAATCCCAGAGCGGGGTCTGCAGCATCGAGCAGTGGCGGAACGGGCAGTGCACGTCGAAGCCCGTGGTGGTTGATATCCCGTTCTCACAGGTCGGCGAGTTCGTCTATCACTGCCATATTCTCGAACATGAGGACGGGGGCATGATGGCGAAGATCAAGGTCGTGCCCTCGCCCTATGGCGGCAATCCGTGGGAGGCAATGAACCAGATGCCGTGGTAGTTGCGGCAGCGGTCTTCTGCCATGTCGTTCACGAGGTCGGCGCCACATCTGCGGCGCCGACCTTCGTTTGTGCGCAGCGATGCTCATGCGCGGCCGCCTTACCGCCGCGAAGGACGATCGCCTGCCAAACGCGACGCGCTTTCCAGGTCCTGTTCGAAGAAGGGATTACGCATTTTGAATCGATCTAAACGGCTGCAAACGTCTTTGCATGACTTTGAAATGTCAGGCTCGCGTGCCGCAAGCTGCGCGAGCGCGGGTCCCCGCGATGTGGCGATCTGCAGCAACATTGTTATTCCCCAGCCGCTCCGGCAAATCGCCAACATCGACGCGGCAATTCGCCGCAATCGAAACACTACTCTCTCGACTGACATTCGGAGCCATTTGCAGCGCGCGTGGTTGCGAACGTCGGCAAGGACGGAGAGGCAGACCCGCGAACGGGTAGGGCTGTTGCCGAGGCAAAGTGTGATCGATCGCTCGGGTTCATCGTCGCACTGAACTGGATGGTTCGGAGCGTCGCTGCTGCGGTTTAGACGGCTTCGCAGGAGAGGTTGACAGCGATCGATGCCCTGAGAAGACGAAAATGCGTTCGGCGAGGGAGGGCGTACCATGGAAACAAAGTTGAGGTGGACGAGATGAGCGATTGGTTGAAATGGACGGCGCCCGCCGTGGCCGTCATGTCGATCGCCGCACCGGCCCATGCCATTCAGTACATGAGCGTCGAAGAGGCGCAGAAGGCCGCTTTTCCGGGAGCCAGCTTTTCCGAAGTCCAGCCGGGCAGGGTATGGAAGGCGAGCAATGGCGGCTACTTCTATTACGATCACGTCGTCGGCAAGCACCTCCTGATCGACTACACGGTTGCCGTCGGACCCGACGGGCGGGTGCGTCGCGTCGACATTCTGAACTATCGCGAATCCTATGGCGGCGAGGTGCACGATGCCAGCTGGCTCGGTCAGTTCGTCGGCAAGAGCAGTCAGAACGAGCTTCGCATCAACTCCGACATTCGCAACATCTCGGGCGCTACGCTGTCCTCTACCCATTTGACCGAGGGCGTTAAGAAGGTGCTGTCGTATCATGCCAGCCACTTCCGCTAGCCTTCGACGAGCACGGGCTCTGCTCGGGACATTCGTCGAGATCGACGTCACGGATGCACGCCGCTGCGATGCGGAGAATGCCGTTGAAGCGGCGTTTTCCGCGGTGACCGACGTGCATCGGCTGATGAGTTTCCACGATCCCGACAGCGACGTGTCGCGGCTGAACCGCGCGGCATCGAGCGGCGTCGTGAAGGTGCATTCCTGGACCTACGCCGTGCTGAAGATGGCGCTCGATGTGACCCATCACTCCGACGGCGCCTTCGACGTTGCCGTCGCCGGCGCGGCAAGGCCGTCTGTGGGCTCGACGGCGCAAGCGGATGTCCCGCAGTCGACTGCGATCGAGTTGCTCGCCGACGACCGCGTCCGTTTCCGCGATTCCGCCGTCAAGATCGATCTCGGCGGCATCGCCAAGGGGTTCGCCGTGGACCGCGCGATCGCGGCGTTGCAGAGCCGCGGCGTGCGCTCCGCAATGGTCAATGCAGGTGGGGACCTCGCCGCCTTCGGGCCCGATGCCCGCATCGTCCACATTCGCGACCCGCGTTTCCCGGACAGGCTTTTGTGCCAGGTCGAAGTAAGCAATGGGGCGCTCGCGTCGTCGGCGCGCCGCTTCGACCCGTTTCGATCGACGGAAACAATGGATACAGCGGTCGTCACGCCTTCGACCCGGCTGCCCACAGGGGCGGCCCACGGCGCCACCGTGAGCGCGCCAACCTGCATGGTTGCCGACGCGCTGACCAAGGTCGTCATGGTCGCCGGCGAGCAGTCCGCGGCGTCATTGGCGCGCTTCCAGGCGAGCGCCATGTTGATTGCGGCGAACGGCGACATTCATACGACACCGGACTGGCAAGGAGTTCACCAGCATGCGGCTTAAAGGCTTGTTTCGGTTCGCCCTCTACGGAATTCTCGGGCTCTTGTTCGCCAGCGGCGCGCTGTGGATCTATGCCGACCAGATGAAGACCCGCACGGAGCTGGACAGCGAGATGTGGCAGCAGGCCGCCGCATACCTGCTGAGCATGCATGGCGGAACTGCAATGGTGACGCTGATGCTGCTTGGGGCGCTCGGTCCCATGCACGTCCAGCGCGCGTGGCGTGCCGGGAAGAATCGAGCGACCGGTATCGTCAGCCTCGCGATGTATGGTCTGCTCATCGCGACGGCGTTCGGGCTCTACTACGTCGGATCCGAAGCGCTTCGGCCCTGGATCAGCACGGTCCACATTGCGTTCGGGCTCGGCGTTCCGGCTGTCATCACCGCCCACATCATCGTCGGCCGCTCGAGCGTTGTCGCCACGGCTCAGTCCGTGCGGCCACAACGTGCGACCTCTCCGACCCTGGTTCCTGCCGATGCGCCTGCCGATGCCGATCTGGTCAACGTCATGAGCAAGGTAGGTTGACCGCATCCGGCGTTCGGCTGGCCGAGCAGGTCTCCATCCCGGCAACGATTTCCTTGCTCGCAGTTGGCCAACCGCCGCATGGAGGAATTCTCCGAGCCGGCGATCGATGCGTCCCATGAAATGGCTGTTTGATGACTCCCGATCGATCTCGGGCAGCTCGTGGTCTGCTCGACTGGTCTCAGGCTGAATTGGCTGCTCGGTCCAATTTGAGTGACAGTACCATTCGCGATTTCGAAAAAGGCGGCCGGATCCCGTCAATCAACAATTTGGCGGCCGTCAGGCGCGCCCTGGAGGCGGGAGGCGTGCAATTCATCGACGGCGACCGGCCCGGTGTTCGACTGGCGCGCTGAGAGTTAACTCCGATCGCTCAGATTCCAAAGTCGCCCTGGGCTCGCTAGCCGCCCATGGAATTGGCCATCATCTACTCTGCAGCCGCGGCAACTTCTGGCGAAGCCAATAGCCGAGTTCAACACTCGGATGGGACCGGCGCCGCGGACGCCTCGTGTTTGCGACCAAGGCGCGAGAATAGCCAATGATGGATCGTGTCCCCAAGCGTGGTGTAGCTGGCGGTCCACCGCGTTCGCCGGCTGGAGCCGGGCCTGTCAGCTGGCGA
>NZ_JAUESY010000015.1:0-149647 GCF_032484415.1 Bradyrhizobium sp. SZCCHNS30572
GAGGTGGTCGGCTGGGATGTGCCTTTCCAGCGAGAACTCATAGAACAACGCAGCCTGTTCGACTTGCCGATGCCCCATCATGACCTTCAGTCCTGCCCACTAGACAGACTGAATCACCGATATCTCTGCGTCGCAACTGCTGACTTTTTCAACGAAATCGGCCCATGGCTGCCAACTTGTGGCGCCCGCACGGTGACGCGTCGAGCAGCCACGTGCGGCGAACGTCGCGGACGTCTCACGCCCAAGATCAGCTCGCCGCGACATCTCCGCGGGCGTGCACGCCGCGCGCGAACCGGCCGAAGCGCAGCGCCAAGGTCGGCAGCACCAGCAGGTTGAGGGCCATCGAGGTCAGGAGTCCGCCCAGGATGACCACGGCCATCGGTCCCTCGATCTCGCGGCCCGGCTCGCCGGCGCCGAGCGCGAGCGGCAGCAGGCCGAGGCCGGTCACCAGCGAGGTCATCAGGATCGGCACCAGGCGGTCGGCGGCGCCGGCGATTGCGGTCTCCAGAGTCCAGGCACGGCCTTCGGCGATGACCAGATGCTCGTAATGCGAGATCATCAGGATCGAGTTGCGCAGCGCGATTCCGAACAGCGTCACGAAGCCCACCATCGAGCCAAGCGACAGCACGCCGCCGGTCAGCGCGACCGCGATGACGCCGCCGACGAAGGCGAACGGCAGGTTGATCAGCACCAGCACCAGGTTGCGCCAGTGCCCGGTGACGAAGGACAGCAGCAGCACGATGCCGATCGTCGCCAGCAGCGAGTTCACCAGCAGGTCGCGGCGTGATTTGGCCTGCGCCTCGGCCGCGCCGGTGAACTCGACATGGGCGCCCGGCGGCAGCTTCACCTCCTTGGCGATCTTCCGCTTGGCCGCGGCCACGAAAGATTCGAGATCACGCTCGGCCACGTTGGCGGTCACGGTCTGGACGCGCTGCCCATTGCGATGAAGCACGACGTAGCGCCCCGCGGTGCCGTAGACGTCCGCGACCTGCTTCAGGAGGATGTAGGCGCCGCTCGGCGTCCGGATCGGCATGTTGCCGATCTCGGTGGGACGTGCGGTCGCATCGGGATCGAGCTTGACGATGACGTTGAAGACCACGTTGCCTTCATAGGCCTGGCCGACCACGTCGCCCTGATAGGCGGTGCGGATCAACTCCAGCACCTCGACCGCGTCCAGGCCCCAGGATTGCAGATCGGTCGGGCGCAGGGTCACGTTGACCTGCGGCATGCCCGGCGGCGACTGCTGCTGGATGTCGATCGCGCCCCGGACCTCGCCGAGTTCGCGCGCGACGTCGCGCGCGGCGCGCTCGAGATCGTCGAGATCGGGGCCGAACACGTTGATGACCACGGCGGCGTTGAAGCCGGACAGCGTCTCCTCGATGCGCTCGGTCAGGTAGGTCTTGATCGACAGGTTGATGCCGGCGAAGTTGGCGAGCGCAGCGCGGATGCGCTGCTGCGCCAGTTCCTGCTGTTCGCCTGATAGCCCCGGCTTCAGGTCGACTTCGATCTCGCTCGAATGCGTGCCCGCGGTATCGACGCCGGCCTCGGCGCGGCCGGCATGCTGTGCCACGCTGCGGACCTCCGGCACGCCCTTCAGGGCCTCGGCGATCAGCGTGCCCAGCCGCAGCGATTCGTCGAGTGAGGTCCCCGGCAGCGTCGAGACGTGGAGGATCAGGTGGCCTTCCTTCAGGTCGGGCAGGAAGGTGCCGCCGAAGAACGGCACCAGGCTTGCGCCGCCGGCGGTCACCAGCACGGCCGTCAGCATGACCGACTTGGGAAAGCGGCCGAACCGCCGCAACAGCGTCTCGTAGGAGCCGCGCGACCAGCGCACCAACGGCGGCTCGCGTTCCTCGCGCGGCTTCCGGCCGGCCAGCAGCAGCATCGACAGCGCCGGTGTGACCGTCAGCGCGACGATCAGCGAGGCGACCACCGCGAGGATGTAGGCGATGCCGAGCGGACCGAACAGCCGGCCAGCGAGGCCCGGCAGCGCAAGGATCGGCACGAACACCAGGAGCACGGCGAAGGTCGCATAGGCGACCGCGCCGCGCACCTCGAGCATGGCATCGTAGATGACGCGCGCTTCGCTGCGCGGCGACGGCAGGCATCGGTTCTCACGCAGCCGGCGCACGACGTTCTCGACGCCGATCACGGCATCGTCGACGACCTCGCCGATCGCGATGGCGAGGCCGCCGAGGGTCATCGTGTCCAGGCTCTGTCCCATCCACTGCAGCGCCAGCACGGCCGAGAGCAGCGACAGCGGGATCGCGGTGCAACTGATGACGGAGGTGCGCCAGTCATAGAGGAACACGAACAGCACGATGATGACCAGGGCGCCGCCGATCAGCAGGGCGAACAGCACGTTCTCCGTTGCCGCATCGATGAAGGTCGCCGGACGGAACAGATCGGCGTGCAGCCTGACCTTCTCGCTGTCGAGCGCCGGGCGCAGCTCCCGCAGCGCGGCCTCGACGCGCGCCGCGACGTTGCGCGTGTTGGCGCCGAATTGCTGGCTGATCATCATCATGATGCCGGGCCGGCCGTTGATCAGCGCGCCCCCGATCGGCGGCTCCGGCGCGTTCACGACCGTCGCGACGTCGCCGAGCACCACGCTGGCGCCGCCCTGGTGCAGCAGGACCGTCCGCGCCAGCTGCTCGGGTGTGAGCGACTGGCCCTGCGTCTGCAGGATGACCCGTTGATTGGCCGTGTCGACGAAGCCGGCACCGCGCACGCCGGTGGCCTTGCGCGCGGCGGCGACGACGTCGTTCATACCGACGCCGAAGCGGACAAGGTCGTCGG
This sequence comes from Bradyrhizobium sp. SZCCHNS30572, assembly GCF_032484415.1. NCBI lineage: Bacteria > Pseudomonadati > Pseudomonadota > Alphaproteobacteria > Hyphomicrobiales > Nitrobacteraceae > Bradyrhizobium > Bradyrhizobium sp. SZCCHNS30572. Next base: position 2,794 of record NZ_JAUESY010000015.1, read on the forward strand.
ATCGCACCTGCACCTGCAGCGACCGGATGTCCCGGCCATAGGTCGTGACCTGCGCCACGCCCGCGACGGCCAGCAGCCGCCGGCTCACGGTCCAATCGGCGATCGTGCGCACATCCATCAGCGAGCGCTGCTCGGAGGTCAGCCCGATCGCCAGCACGGTGCCGGCCGCCGGCACCAGCGGCGTCATCGATGGCGCCCGCACGCCCTGTGGCAGGCTGCCGGCGACGACCGCGAGTCGCTCGGTCACCAATTGCCGCGCCCGGAACACCTCGGTGCCGGGCTGGAAGATAACCGAAATGACGGACAGGCCCTGGATCGACGACGACCTCATGCTCTCGACGCCGGCGAGACCGTTGATCGCGATTTCGATCGGCTGCGTGACCAGCACCTCGACCTGTTCCGGACTGAGCCCGGGGGCCTCGGTCTGGATCGAGACCTGCGGCGGCGCGAATTCGGGAAACACCGCGTAATTGGCGCTGCCTAGCGAGAAGATGCCGTAGCCGAGAATGGTGCAGGCCACCCCCAGCACGATCCCGCGGAAGCGGATGGCAAACGAGATCAGCGCCGCCTGGGGGCCGGCCGCGGCGCCGCGAACGCCGTCAATCATCGTCGCCGCCGCCGCGCAGCTCGCTCTTGGCCTCCTCCGACAACAGCACCTGCGCGCCGCGCAGGACGATCTCGGAGCCCGACGGAATGTCCTGCACGACATAGTCGTCGTCGGACACTGGCTGGTCGGTGCGGATCGGGTGGCGCTTGAAGATCTCGGGACCGGCGCGCAAATAGACCCACGAGCGGCCCTGCCATTGCACGATCGCGGTGTCCTCGATGAAGACGCCGTCGAACGACTTGCCCGAGGGCACATAGGCGGTGGTGTTCATCCCCGGCAGCAGCCCGCTGTCGCCGGCGGCGACGAAGTAATAGCTCACGCCCTGGATGCGCGGATCGGTTCGCGGCGCAGCCGACAAATAGCGCAGATCGATGTTGGCGCTGCGGGTGGGCGCCTGCGCCAGCGCGCCGCGCGGCGGCCCGGCCAGAGTCACGCCGGGCGGCAGCGTGACCTGCACCAGCAGCTGCTCGCGTTCGATCAATTGCACGACCTGCGGCGAACGCTCGATGATGCCCTTTCCGATGACCGCGCCCCATTCCTGCCGCGCCGTCGCCATCAGGGTCTTCACTTGCGATTCGGCGGCAGCCAGGCTGGCTTGATCGGTCCGGAACGTGCCCTCCGCCGCCTCCGCATCCTTCCGCGGCATCGCCGCCGACTGCACGAGGTCGCGGGCGCGCTCGAATGCGAGTCTTGCGACGTCGAGTTTCGCTTGCGCCGTCTGCAGCTGCGCCTGGGCATTGGCGTAGTTGTTGGTCAGGTCGGTCAGCCTGGCGACGTCCAGCACCGTGCCGTAGGCGCGAAACTGTTCGGGATGGGATTCCGCCGCCAGGACGGCGGTCTGGAGTCCGATCTGCTTCTGTTGCGTTGCGGAAAGCTTGACCGTCGCCGGCTCCCGGCCTGCCGCGCCGTCAGACTGCGCCTGCGCGCGCGACGACAGGGAAACCACCGTGAACAGCACGGCACCGCATGCGGCCGCAGCTCTCGTCCGTTGCCTCACCATGCAGTCCCGGCCCCATCGATCGGGGAAACGTCTGGATGACGTTGATGTCGCTGCAACAACAGCTACTTCAGCTTCGAGGGTGTTTCAAGCAGCACCGGCTGCGGGGCCATCGCGGACGTCCTGCCCACGCGGCTTCCGTCGGATGCGATCACGGTACTTGCGGAGGGGAGCGCGCAGCGCGATGCACGCAGGCGCCAATGCTTGTGGCGCCTGCCTTGCAAGCGAGCCGCATCCGCGGCGGGTTCGTGGCCGAACATGGACCGCAGCCGCGCTGCGGCGTGGAGATCGGGCGTTCGGCATGCGTCGGGATATTTCTTCTTGAGTGTTAGAAGTATTCTTAGACACATTCCAGCGTATTCGTCCGCAACCCAAGCTTGTTGCCGGCCACGCGCGCCGCGCTACACAAAAAGCCCAGACTAACAAACTTGTTAGGCACGATTTTCCTCATCGAATGACCCGGGATTTTTTCCCGATTCCCCGACAGGGGCGAGAATCGTCACATTCATCTACCTGTCGGGTCATTGATGTGACCTCACTTCGCCATACCCCTCCGCAACGAGTCGGGAGTTCCGTCGACGTTGCAGCGAGGCAAGCTTGTCCACTCTGAACCCACCCTTCGATCGCCCGGCGCACCGCGATCACGCGCAGGGCCATCCTTGTCGGTCAGCCTCTCGCCGAGCTCCCGCCGACGTCGCGGCCGACTTCAGAGAAGGATCTGTGCGATGAGCCAGCTGGTGAATGTGCGGCCCAACGAGGCCGGCGCGGGCGATCGCAAGGCGCAGAGCAGTGCAGCCGATCACGGCATGCGGCTGCTTGGTGCTATCGGTGCGGCGGCCCTGGAGTCGCAGTCGCCGACCGACGCCTGGGCGTTCTCGACGAGCGAAGCGCTCGGCACGGGATCGGTGGTCGAGCCGTTGCAGGACGTGCTCGGCAGTCTGACCGAGATCATTCGGGCCGAGGGCTCCCCGGCGGAGCGGCAGCCGGATCATCCATTCGCCGACGATCATGGCTTCGCGCTCGACCAGGAGGAGCTGGCGGGTCTGCCGGGCGTGGTGCTCAATACCTTCGATGTTGACGGCCCGGTGTGGCTCGCCGTCGAGGCGCTTGCTGCGACGCAGCCCCCCGCCATCGACTACGATCTCAAGATCTGGGTCGAGCCGTCGTCCGAGCCCGACCGTCGTCCATCGCCGCACGAGAGCATCGTGGTCACGGTCGATGAGATCGAGAAGAACCGCCTCACCTTCGCCCGCCACGCACGGCCCGAGGATTTTTCGCCCGCCCCGGCGCTGGGCGCCTGGACCGGACGGCTGCGTCTGGAGCAGCGTCCTGACCTCGTGCAGCGGATCGAGCGCTATATCAGCGGGCCATGGACCGCCTGGGCCGACACCGAGCGCATGCGCCGCCGGACCATGGCGATCCATCAGCGGCTGCGCGACATGGCGGCCGCGGCCCGCGACGATCAGGCGATCGAGGTCATGTGGGGCATCGCGCTGTCATCGTGGCGGCAGGGCGGGCGCGAATTCGAGTTGCCGCTGTTCGAGCGCGCGGTCGAGATCGAGATCATTGCGCGTCCGGATGCCGAGGTCAGGGTCCGGCCGCGCTTCGTCGGCGCAACCGTCAATTTGAGGGCGCTCGATGCCGTGGCGCCGGACGTGGCGCTTGCCGTGCGCGACAAGCCGGATCGCCTGGTCGAGGCGCTCGAGCAGCGCGCAGAGCTGTCGCCGTTCACGCCGATCGGCATCGATCAGATCCTGAGCGCCGCAGGCGCGCAATCCGGTTACAAGACGTCGCGCAGTCTCGCATCTTCGGACGATGCGCCGGCCATGGAGGCCTCGGAGGCCGCGCTCACGTCGGGACGCTGGGTCATATCCGCGCGGCGGCGGCCGGAGAGCCTCGCCCTGCGCGACATCGACCGTCTCAAGAACGCGATCGAGCATGCGCCGCAGAGTGAGTGCTGCCTGTCGGGAGCCGTGAGCGCGCTGCTCTCGCAGCCGGATGGACGTGGCCACGCCAATGCGCGCCGGCACCTGTCCGGCATCGTCGGCGGCCCGATCGACCTTGCGCCTGCGCCCAAGCCTGCTGCGGTCGAGCAGGGCGATCTGTTCTTCCCGCTGCCGGCTGTCGCGGAGGATGTCGAGGTCGTACGCGAACTGTCGCGGTCGGATGGCCTGATGGTCCAGTCTGTCGAACGCAACGATCGGATCACGGCGCTCGTCAACGTCGTCTGCCATCACCTCGCGCTCGGCTCGCGCGTCCTCGTCGTGTCCAGGGACGAGGCTGCACTTTCGCTGCTGCATCAGAAGCTGCCGCCGGCCATTCGCGAGCTGACCGTCAGCTCGACCGGCTCCGACAAGGACGTGCTCAGGAAGGCCGAAGCCCTGGCGGGCCGGCTGCAATCGATCCTGGATACGCCAAATCTGCGCGATCAGGTCGGGCAGATCGGCCGGCTCGAACGCGACATCATCTCGAAGCGCACGCAGATCGCATCGCTCGACGACGAGATCGCCGAGATCGTCCGGCGCAATCTGCGGCTCGCCGGCGGCTTGCCGGAGCTGCCGTTCGATTTGTTCAAGGCGCTGGTCGGCGAGCAGGACGCGCATGCCTGGTTCACCGACCGGCCGAAGCACCTGCTCGCGGCCACCGACCCGCTCGTGACGGCGGTCGACAATGCACGCGAGGCGCGGCTGCGGCTTGCCGCTGATCTCAAGCACATCGATGTCGAGTTGCCGGAGCTCGCGGCGCTTCCCGACACCGCCGCTATCCTGCGTCTGCACGCGGAGCTGCAGCACCAGGCAGGGCTGACGTCGGACGCTGGCCGCGACGAGGATCTCGCGCTCGACGCCATCGCGACCTTCGGGCTCGACGCAACCAACCGCCTGGCGGCCGATCTCGATGCGCTGGTAGCCGGCCATCGCGCCATCGCCGAGGAGACCTGGCTCGCGCGGCTGTCGCCGCTCGGCGCCGCCAAGGCCGACGCTCCCGCGGGTCTCGACAAGGTCGTGGGGTGGGCGCGTGATGCGTCGTTCCAGCTGTCGCGGAGTGCCGAATTCGCGAGGCGCCAGGTGCAGGCGCCGGTCGAGGCGTTCACCAGGAAGGACGCGATCCGCGTGGTCGAGCGGCTTGCGGCCGGCGAGAAGCCGTTCGCGCGGTTCTCGCCCTCGCGCCGCGCGCTGAAGGCCGCCGTCGAAGCGATCACGGTGGACGGTGCCTCGCCGTCGAAGCCGGCGGACTGGCAATATGTCGGGCGCTTCCTGCTGTGGCGCCACGACCTGCATGCGTTGCGCGCGCGCTGGACGTCGATCGCAACGCAGATCGGTGCACCCGCGCTTCAATTGGAATCGGCGCGGGCGTTCGATGACCTCGAGCACATCGTCAAGAGCGTCGAGGCCGCCATCGTGACGGCCGCGCTCGCCGTCCGCAGCGTGGCCGATGCCTGCTCCAAGCTGTCGGTGCCGGACGGCGACGTCAGGGCGATGCTGGCCGATGCACAGCGGCTGGCCGCGTTCGGCGCGGCGATTCGGACCGTCATGACGCGCGTATCGGGACCGCTGATCGAACTCGCTCGCCTCGGCGAATTGTTCGCCCGGGCGGGAGAACTCGCCGTCTCCGTTCAGGAGAACGTGCTGTCGCGGGTCGGTGACGCCGAGACGGAGCCGCAGGAGCTCGAAACGCGGTGGACAGGCATTCTCGCGACCATGGAGAAGATCCGCGAGGCCAGCCCGGACTACGAACTCGTCAGGACCGCCTGCCGGATGGTGACTGCAGCGGGCGCGCCGAGTCTGGCGCAGCGGCTGCGGTCCGCGCCGGGCGCGGGCGAGGCGAAGGATGCGGCGACGCTCGCGGAATGGGTGGCGGCCTGGAATTGGGCCGTGCTGATGCGGATCGAAAGTCCGGAGGAGCGGCAGCTGCTGCATGACCTCGCGGCTCAGCGCGCGCGGCTGGAGACGCGGTCGCTGGCCTTGTTCGAAGCGGTGATCGGCGCCCGCATGTCGCTGGGCATCGCGCAGAATGCGGGCGTCGCCGTCAGGCAAGCGGTGAAGCGGTTCAGGGACTCGATGCAGAAGATGGCGTCGGCCTGCTCCGGTCCGACCGCACGCCGACTTCGGCTTGCTGCGCGCAGGTCTCTCGACGGCTGGCTCGAGGAGATTCCCTGTCACGTGATGCCGGCCTGGCGTGTCGCCGAGTTGCTGCCGGCCCGGATCGGCACCTTCGATCTTCTGGTCGTCGACCACGCCTCGCGCTCCGATCTGCGCGAACTGACGGCGATGCTGCGGGCCCGCAAGGTTCTGATCAGCGACGAGCGTCACGACGACGGAGCCTTGGTCGAAGCCGGCCGCAACGATCCTGTTGTCAAACGCACCGAGACGAACACGCTGCGCCGCGTTCCACCAGCGCTGCGGCGGCTGCTGATGCCGGGTGCCTCGCTGCGCGATCTCGCCGCGATCCTGTTTCCCGATCGCATGATCGAGCTGCGCGCGCGCCCTGCCGGCGTCGAGGCAGCCTCGGTCACAGCTGCGCTGCTGCCCGCCGATACGTCCAGACCGGCCGATGCACCAGCCGCCGAGCTGCCGCGGCCGGCCCGCGCGGCAGCGCCCGCGCCGAAGCAGCGGCCGCAGCCACGGCAGGTCTTCACGACGCACTCGCTCGAAGAGGAGATCGCCACCGTCGCGAAATATCTCTCGATGGCTCGCCGCTCGGGGACGGACATCGTCACGGCTGCCGCCGGCAAGCCGGGCGCGCCCGCGATAGCGCAGCGTGCCGAGAGCCGCGCGGCTGCGCCCAAGCCCTCGCCGGAGATTCGCGTGCTGCGCCGGCGTCCGCCGCGCGATCCGGCCGCGGACATCGTGACGCCGGTTGTGACTCCGGCTCCGCCTGCGCTGCCGACCGTCGCGCAGCCAGCCACGGTCGAGCCGACCCAGCCGAGCGCGGCCGCCGTCGCTGAAGCGCCGGTCATCGTCGCCGATCGGGCTGCGGTGCCGCAGCGCCCTGCCGAAAAAAAGGTGGTCACGGCGGAGATCGAGGCGGAGTCCACGGGCGCCGCGCCGGCAGAGCCCGTGAAGCCTGCCGTCGTTGCGACACCCGCTGCGGCAGCGGCTTCTGCCACCACTGAGCCCGCTGCCGCTGCTGCGGCTACAGCCTCTGCTGCGACTCCTGCAGCGCCGGCGACCGAGATCAAGATTCACCCCTCCCTCGTCGCGATGGCGTTCAAGGCGACGGAGAACGCCGCGGCACCACGCCGCCGCCGGCCGAGCCGACGGGTGATGGCATTTGCCGCGGCCGGATTGCTGGCAGTCGTCGGTGCGGCGGTGTCCTGGGAGCGCGCGTCGGAATGGATCCAGCTGTCCCTGAGCGGTGCGACGGCAGCGTCGGCTCTGCCGAGCGAACCGGGCGCCCATAAGGTCAGTGCAGAGCGGATCACGCCCGAGGCCAAGCCGGTGGTTGAGGCCAAGCCGGTGGTTGTCGCCGCGGCCGGGGAGCATGCCACGGTCGGCATGAGCGTGCCGGTCAGCACGCCGGCGCAGGCGTTCCTCTATCATGAGGATCCGCAGGATCCGAAGGGCAAGCGTTATCCTGGCAAGGTCACCTGGTCGATCGAGCAGACCAAGGGGCCGCGACTCGATACGGCGCCGGCGATCAAGGGTGAGATCGAGATCGAGAACGGCACCAAGGCCACGATCTCGCTGCGGCGGAACGCCGACATGGAGATGCCGGCGAGTCACATCATGGAGCTCAAGTTCGACTGGCCGGATCAGTCGGTCAGCGGCCTGACCAGCCTGAGGGGCATCGGCCTGAAGGGCGAGGAGGCCGAGCGCGGGACGGCGCTGGTGACCCAGACCGCCCGGGTGACACCGAAATACTTCATGGTCGCGCTGTCGGCCAACGAGGTCGATACCAAGCGCAACCTGATGCTTCTCAAGGGCAAGCAGTGGTTCGACATTCCGATCGTCTACGAGGGCGGCAACCGGGCGCTGCTGTCGATCGAGAAGGGATCCGACGGCGACCGCGTGTTCAAGGACGTGTTCGCCAGCTGGGGTCAGTGACGGGGTTGGCGGGCATCACGAGCGAGGACAGCATGAGCGAGAGTTCAGCGTTGCAATGGCTGCGGGCTCCCAAGCTCGCCGAGGATGCGCTGCCGGAGGATTCCCGCGCGGTGGCCTGCCGGCGCTGCGGCCGCACGGTGCAGGTCTCGCTCAGCCCGATGCGTCCGCCAAGCTTCCTGCGCGTCGAGGATCAGGTCGAGTGTCCCGAGGTGCAGGAGCGCTGGACCGGCAAGAGCGAAGGCGGGCTGTTGCTGATGATGTGCGGCGCGCTCGAGCAGTCGCTCGATGCCGAATGGGAGATCGCAGAGCCGGAGAGTGCGGCTCGACGAGAACCTGCACCAGTCTCTCCGGTGCGCCCGTCACCCGCGCCGGCGGCGTCCCTTCCAGACAGATGGGACGACGGCAGCGACGGTGATCAGGAGGAGGCGGGTGAGGGCGGCCGGCTGAAGGCCGTGTTCGCACCGGCGGCAGGTGCGCGCAAGAAGCTGATCCGCGGAGCGCTCGGCGTCGTGGTCCTCGGCGTCGTCTTCCTCGGCGGCGTGCTGTTGCCGTTACGCGAGATCAGGCTGCTGATTCAGGCGCCGCCTGGGTCGGCCGGATCGTCGAGCTCGCAGCAGGAGGCGCAGTCCGCCGCGCCGCTGCCTCCGCCGCGCCGGATCCTGCTGGAAGCCGCCGGCGCGCGCCAGGACGCCGCGCGATCGCCGTCCAGCGCCTTCATCGCGCCGCGCCAGGATGCTCCGGCACTCGAGGCGACGCTGGCGCGATCATCCGACACGGCAGCCATTCCGCGGCCCGCGCCGGCGCCGGAAGCCGGGCCGAAGCTACGCTTGCCTGAGCTGGTTGCGATCGCCGGTGGCAGTTTTGCGATGGGCGGCGACGACGAGTCCGAGCAGCCGGCGCATCAGGTCAGCGTGCGACCGTTCTCGCTCGGCAAGCATCCCGTGACGATCGGCGAGTGGAAGCAGTGTGTCGCCGCGGCAAGCTGCGCCGACATCGCGGCCGGTGCGGATGATCGTCCGGTCACCAACCTGAGCTACGACGACACGCAGGCCTATCTCGCCTGGCTGTCGAAGGCGACCGGCAAGTCGTTCCGGCTGCCGACCGAGGCCGAGTGGGAATATGCCGCGCGCGGCGGCCAGCGCACCCGCTATTGGTGGGGCGATCGCATGCGCCCCGGCATGGCCAGTTGCAAGGGCTGCAACGGCACGGGCGACGCCGAGACCGACCAGCCGCCGAAGATCGGCAGCGTCCAGGCCAATCCTTACGGCCTGTTCGACATGGGCGGCGGCGTCGGCCAGTGGGTCGCCGACAGCTGGCACAAGAACTACAAGGGCGCGCCGGCGGATGGATCGGCCTGGCTCGAGGAAGGCAGCTATGCCCGTGTCATCCGCTCGGGATCGTGGAAGAACGGCGCCGCCGATGCACGGGCCGGCAGCCGCGACCGCTATGACGGCCGCATCCGGCATCCGACCCTGGGTTTCCGCATCGCGCTCTCACCATAGGGGATTTGCATGCTGCCGAGGTCTGCGCGACTCTGCCTCATCCTGACCGCATCGCTCGTGCTCGCGCCGTCATTGGCGCCGGCCAAGGGAACGAAGGCTGCGAAGGATGCCCGCGTCTATTTCATCTCTCCTGCGGACGGGGAGACGGTGACCGGGCCCTTCATCGCTCGCTTCGGACTGCGCAACATGGGCGTTACCCATGCGGGCGACGATTTCGCCGGCAGTGGCCATCATCATCTTCTGGTCGACGTCGACGAGACGATGCAGGCCGGCGAGGAGATTCCGCGGGACAAGAAACACGTTCATTACGCAGCGGGGGAGACGGAGGCGCGGATCGAATTGTCGCCCGGCAAGCACACGCTGCAGCTCGTGCTGGGCGACACCAGGCATCTCAACTTCGATCCGCCCGTGATCTCCGAGAAGATCATGATCACGGTGAGCAAGCCGAACGGAGGCGAGCAGGAGGCGCGCGCGACGCGCAGCGTCACCGTCCGAAGCCGACCGCAGATCCGATCCGTACCAACCGAGCCGCCGGCCCAGCCCGAGCCGTCGCCGGAGATGACGAAGTCGCCCGAGAGCTCCGACTTCATCAGCCGCGTCTTCTCCGGAACGAAGTGACGAGCATTCCATTCCCGACGGCCGGGCGCCTGATGCGCGTCGGCCTGCGCGCGACCGTGGGACGCAAGCTCGCTCGCTCCTCGAGGATCCATCGCTGAGGGCGGCGCTTGTCGCTCGATGGCGGCAAGGACGATCCATCATCATCCTGCCCCTGCCGCAGCGATGGAATGATGCATGTCGAAATCCGCGCCAGGGCTCGCGAGGCATGCGCCGCACTGGGCGGCGCAAGCGCAGCTCACCCGGCAATGGCCGCTCGTCCTGGCGCGCGTCCATGGCAGATCCCGACGCAAGCGGGGACGTCGTTGCCGAGGCATCCGACACGTCGTTTTCCTGCAACGACTCGCCATCCTGGTCGGCAGTCAGTGTCGGCAAGGGCATCGCCCGCGCCCAGGATCAGGATGGCTGCGCCGCTGTCCGCACGGATGTGCGTTTGACGGCCGGACGATGCGTGCGCAAGCAGCCGCATCGTCATCATCCACCATCGATCTCGATCCGGCCGTGCGAACGATGGCGACGCTCAAAAAAAAATTTCTGAGGCTTAAGGTCGCAGCCTTGTAGCTGTCGGTTCCTTTCTCGCCTCACCATGGTCACAGCGGCAATCGGGCAGGAGTGTGGTCCCGCACACAGCGCCGTCCACGCCTTGTGCGGGAGCAAAGCGCATGCGCCTCGCGATGATGCTGCTACATCCTTGCGAATCAATATCAGTTGCAATGCGCGGGGAACCGCGCGCGTTGTCGAGTCCTGAAAAGATCAGCGGCCTGCCGACACGGTTCAATCCTGACGGGACCGCATGTGAGTTCGCATCTCAGCGACATTGCGGCCGGATGCGGAACGTTTCGAGCCGCGCCTGCGTGATCGAGGCCATCCGCCGCGGATGATGATGTCCAAGTTTCGTTGAAATCTCCTCCCCTTTGTAGCCTGCGCATCGAGCGCTGTTGGCGCCGATGGCGCAGTCTTCGAGGAGGGATTTGATTATGAAGGTCATCAAGCTGATGGGCGTGGTCTTGGCGGCGGGTCTGGCGTCGGGCTCCGCAGCGCTCGCCGACGGCTACAAGGATTGCACCAAGCTCGACAAGGCGTCGTGGAAGACCACCGCCGAGGCCGAGGCAAAGGCGAAGGCCGCGGGCTACGAGGTTCGACAGACCAAGATCGAGGGCACCTGCTACGAGGTCTACGGCGTCAAGGGCGGTAAGCTCTATGAGCTGTTCTACAGCCCCGAAGACCTCGCGCTGAAGCACACCAAGGCGAAGTGATCTGATGGTCATGCGTGACGCAGGCCAGGCACAGCGGAGCGTCTTCTCCGAGACGCCGGCGAACTCGGGTTCGGGGACCGTAGCGGTCTGGGATTTTCCGCTGCGCGTCTGGCACTGGTCGCTCGCGGCCTTCGTGCTCGTCGCCTGCGTCACGCCCAACACGTTCGATCGCCTGCATCGCCTGGCGGGCTATGCCGTCATCGGTCTTCTCGCCTTCAGGCTGATCTGGGGACTGATCGGCAGCCGTCATTCGCTGTTTGCGCGGATCAGCCTCAAGCTGCGGGCGGCGCCTCAGTACATCGTGGGCATGTTGCGCGGAGAGACGGGACGCTATCTGGGCCTGAACCCGGCAGGGGCCGCGATGCTGGTCGTGATGCTTGCGCTTCTGATCGTCTCGACCATCAGCGGCGTCATGCAGGTCTCGATCCGGTTCTTCGGCGTCGGCTGGATCGAGCAGGCGCATGCGCTGTCGTCCAATGCCATCATCGCCCTGATCGCCGTGCATGTGCTCGGCACGGTGTGGATGAGCGTGCTGCAGCGGGAGAATTTGATGCGCGCGATGGTGACGGGACGCAAGCGCGTGCCTGGCATCATGCGCGCCGCGCCTGCGGTGGCGCGCAGCGTCGCACGCCAGAGCCCGGAGCCCGAGCCGATGGCGGACGAGGAGCACGTATCCGTTGTACCCGATCTGCCGCCCCTGCGCGTGAATCCGGCCCCCGGCGCCGCGAAGCCTGCGCGTATGCCGCGATCCCTCAGCATTCACGACAGGCGGCTGGGGGTCGGCAGGTGAGACGGCGGGCATCGGTCGTGTGCGCTCGCCGGCGATATGTGCGTGCAGGCCCGCGCCTGATTTCATTTCTAGTGCGCGCAAGGCTTGTCCGCGCACGGCTCGAGCTGGATGGACGCACACGCATATTGCGGTCCATGCCGCGTGAGACCAGCACGAGCGTGTCCCTTCGTGCATCTCGCTCGCACTCGTCTCGATGAGCGGGCGCATGAGGATCATGCATGTGCTGTGCGCAGCGTAGGCGGTCGATCGTGAGTCTCGTGTGGTTCGCGGCGCGCGACGGCGCTGCATGACCTGTCGTGTCTCATATCAGCACAGATGCGAACTAAGGCGATTGTGCTGCTACCGACCGCAGTGACCGCTGATTTTCGTCGTTGTCATTCGGCGACGCGCATCGGCGATGCTCGAGCCCACGCGTCTGCGCGGCGACTTGACGCCGTACAACTAATAAATTCGCGCGCTTTGTCGCACACACAGATGTTGTCAAATTTCGACACGGCAAATTGCCGCATTCGGGACTTTATAGTCGTTCTATGAAGTGTCGAAGACTCGTCGAAACAGGCGAGCGCGGGAAGACGTTCGGCACATTCGGGTGAATTCGGGACAGGGACATACAGCATGAATCTCTTTGGGAAGGTACAGGCAGCAGGAGCCGCCGTGCTGTTGATCGCGGCGTTCGCGCTGCCGGCAGGGGCGGCTGAGACGACCATCGAGATATCGGTCAAGGACAACAAGTTTCAGCCGGCGGAGATGAAGGCGCCGGCCAACACGCCGATCGTGTTCAAGGTCAAGAATCTGGATGGCGCGCCGGTCGAGTTCGAGAGCGAGCCCCTGGAGTTCGAGACGGTGATCAAGCCCAACATGGAAGGCGTCGTGAAGGTCAAGGCGCAGAAGCCGGGACGCTACGAATTCTTCGACGACTTCCATCAGGGCAACAAGGGCGCGCTGATCATCGAGTGATCCGACCTTCGACGCCGTGATGCCGGGATGCGTCACGCCGCGGGCGCCGCGCTTCGCGGGTTGCCGAACTCGACGGAGACGAGGCTCTTTGGAACGGGCAGCACGAGAGACGGTCGCTTCCAGACGTGGCATCGGTCGCGACGTCTCACGGTGCCAGGAGGAGACGGTTGCGATCACCGTGCTGCTCGTGACGCTGTTCGGAGTCGCGCCGTCCTACGGTCAGACCGTCACGCCGGGGAGCCAGGTCAGGGCCTATGCAGATCCGGGGACCACCGACGCCGGACCGGTGGTGGTCGTACCCAATCGCCGCCGCCAGCCGGTGAGGCCGGCGAACAGCAATGGACCGCTGGTCATTCCGCAGGTGATCGTTTCGCCGGGCGGGGTCGAGCCGGAGCCGAAGGCGGCCACGCAGGTGGACGAGGCTCCACCGCCGCGGCCGCGGTCTCCGATCGATGCGGGCGCGGGCGCGCTCCCGCAGGCCGCGCGCCGCGAGCCGGCGCCGCGTCTGGCTCCGGTTCGAAACGGCTTTTTCGGTGCACCGTCCGCCGGCCTCCTGGTCGGCGGCTGCCTGTCGACGCCGGGCCGGCTGTCGGTCACGAACGTGCCCAATCGCTGCCTGGACGCGCTGGCGTTCGCCGTCAGTCCGCCGCCGGCCACGCGTGGCGTGCTGCCGCGCAACCTGCCGCCGATTCCGCGACAGGATGCGCAGCCGATTCCGCCCGTTCTGGCGGACAAGCCCAAGATGCGGCTGCCGCCGGTGAACAAGGGGCAGAAGCCGCAGGAGCAGCCGCAGCCGCCGATGATGGCGGAAGACCCCTATGAGCCCAAGGGCATCACGGTGGGAAACTTCATCCTGAAGCCTGCGTTCGAAATGTCCTCAGGCTTCGACAGCAATCCCGGCCGTGTGCCGCAAGGCAAGGGCTCGGCCTTCGTCAGCGTTGCGCCGGTCCTGCTCGTGCGCTCTCAGTTCGAGCGGCATCTGCTCAACGCCGATGTGCGCGTCGGCTACATCGACTATGCGAAGCTCCGGCAGCTCAGCAGGCCTACCGTCGACGCCAAGGTGAATGGGCGCTACGACATCACCGATACGTTTGCGCTCAACGGCGAGGGCCACGTTGCCGTCGATGCCGATGATCCCGGCACGCCGCGCTTCGCCGGCCGGTTCGCCAGGATTCCGCTCGCCTCCACCGTCGGCGGCTCGGCGGGCGTCACCAAGCGGTTCGAGGAGGTCGAGGTCTCGACCAAGGCCGCCATCGACCGCGTCGCGTTCCAGAACGCGCCGCTCGTCGACGGCCAGATCGTCAGCAATGCCGATCGCAACTTCGTCCAATACGGCTCGCAGAGCCGCATCACCTACAATCTGACGCCGGAGATCCGTCCCTTCGTCGACGTCGCCGTCGATCGCCGCGTTCACGACATCGCGGTCGATGCCGAAGGCTTCCGCCGCGACTCCACCGGGACGGCGGTCGAGGCCGGCGTGACCTTCAACTACGCCGACAAGCTGACAGGCGACGTCGCCGTCGGCTATCTGACGCGCCGCTATCAGGATCCGATGCTCAAGCCGGTCAACGGCTTCATTGCCGACGCCAATCTGACATGGCAGTTCGCCAAGGAGACGGCGATCGCGCTGGGGGCCAAGTCGCAGGTGGTGGAGATCACCGAGCCCGGCATTTCCGGCGTGCTCAAGCGCGACGTCACCGTCGGCATCGAGCATCAGTTCGAGCCCTGGCTCGTCGGCACGTTCCTCGCCGGCTATGGCGAGGACGCGTTCACCGGTACGACGCGGGTCGACAACCGCTATCTGGTCGAGCTCGGCATGCTCTACAAGTTCTCACGCCTGCTGCAGCTCAGGGCCAGCGTCCGGCGCGAGGAGACGCGCTCCAACTTCCGCGAAAACAATCTGTCGGCGACCGTGGTGCAGGTCGGCGCGCGGGTACAGTACTAGACGAACGTTTCCATCCAATCGGCATGCGTGGTGGGCTGAGCCCCCAGCAGTCTCCAACGCTGTCGTGCCTCGCGAAAGCGGGGCATCCAGTACTTCCGTGGCGGCAGATGCCGAACCGAAACGTCACGGCGTACTGGATCGTCCGCCTTCGGACGATGACAGCGAGGGATACCCATCTCCGTAGGAATATGAGAGGGGACTTTGGAAAAGGTCGTCTCGCGGGGATTCCGGCCGGATACGGAAAGGTCTCGCGTTCCTTCGTCCGCGCGACCTAGGCCCAGCAGACGCAAAAAGCAGCGCTCGCGCCATTGCGAACGCTGCCAAGTCTTCAAGATACACGCGTCGAACGACGCACGGTCTACTTCTTCTGGTTGAAGTTCACGTCGAGGCTGAAGCTGAACTGATCGTCCGTCAGTCCGGACGGCGGCGCAGGCACAGGGTCGGAGCGGCGGATCATCGCCAGCGCGGCATCGTCGAACATCGAGTCGCCGGACGACTGCATGACGGACGCAGACACCACCTTGCCGGCCCGGCTCAGCACCAGCGCCACCTTGACCGTGCCATTGTGCTTCTTGCCTTCCGGATAGCGCTTGTGCAGCTCGAAATAGGCGCTGATCTTTCGGCCCCAATCGTTGGTCAGCTTCTGCTTGTCCTTGCCCATTCCCGGATTGGGGGCCTTGGCCGTCTCGGCCGGCGGCGCGGCCTCGTCCAGCGCCTTGCGGGCCGATTCTTCCTGCGCAGCAGATGCGACCGACGCCTCGGCCTGCTGGGTTGCCTGCTGCTGTTCCTCCTTCTCCGGCTTCTTGGGATCGTTCTGCGTGACGACCCGATCGGCCTCCTCCTCTGTCTCGGTCGGCTTGTCCTTGACGGCGTCGGACTCCTTGACTTCGGCGGTCTGCTGCATCTGCTCCGGCGCAGCTTCGGCCGCGTCGCTGTCGGGACCCGGCGGAAGATCGTTGTCCTCGACCTGGGGAGAGGCGATCTCGAGCGCGAATTCGGTGCCGGCCGCGCCGAGACCGCCGTCCGCGTCATTGCCGCTGAGATGGACGACCGCGAGCGCGGCGCCGCCACCGTGCAGCATGAGGGCGCCGATCGCGGCTGAGATCCACAAGCGGCGCGACGCTCCCTGATACTTGTGTTCGACCATTCTTCAGTTCCGTCGTTTCACTGGTTTCAATGTGCAGCCTGGGCGGCGGCCTGTGAGACGCCTTCGACAGTCACGAGCTTGATCTTCGGATAGCCGCCGGTCCGCAGCAGCTCCATCACGTCCATCAGCTCTCCATACGCCACGCCCCGGTCGGCGCGCAGGAAGATGAACTTGTCCTTCGCCGCCTCGGGGATGTGCTCGAGCGTGCTCACCAGGCTCGCCCGTTTCACCGGCTCCTCGCCGACGAACAGCGTCAGATCCGGCTTGATGCTGACATAGATCGGCTTGTCCGGCTTCTTCTGCGGCGTGGCCGTCGATGTCGGGAGATCGACCGGGACGTCGACCGTCGACAGCGGTGCCGCCACCATGAAGATGATCAGCAGCACCAGGATCACGTCGATGAAGGGCGTGACGTTGATGTCGCTCGTCTCGCCGAGATCATCGTCGCCATCGCCTTCCGAGAGAGAGACGGCCATGGAGCTACTCCGCCGCCAGCGCCATCGGAGGCGCAGAGTGGACGTGGATCGGCTCGAAGCGCTCGCCGTGATGGCTGCTGTGGTGGCTCTGGCCGCGATCCAGATCGCGCGACAGCATCCGGGCGGTGGCGCCGGAGGACCGGTTCACGAGCTCCATGTAGCCCTTCGTCACCCGTGTGAAGTGATTGTAGATGATCACGGCCGGGATCGCAGCGACGAGGCCGATGGCGGTTGCGAGAAGCGCTTCGGCGATGCCGGGCGCGACGACCGCGAGGTTCGTGGTCTGCGACTTCGAGATGCCGATGAAGCTGTTCATGATGCCCCAGACCGTGCCGAACAGGCCGACGAAGGGCGAGATCGAGCCGATCGTGGCGAGCAGGCCCATGCCGGTCCGGCAACGCCGGCCCTCGGCACGTACGATCTCGGAGAAGCTCGACGCGGCGCGCTCGTTGACGCCGTGAGACGGCAGTTCGGACGACATTCTGATCTCGTGCATGGCGGCGTCGATCAGAGCCGTCAGCACGTTCTGGCGTGATCCCAGCGCGAGCTTGGCTTCCGACAGCCAGCGTACGTCGTCGACCTTGCGCAGCGCGCCGCTCAGCTTCCGGCGCAGGATGGAGAACTCGATGGTCTTGGCGATGAAGACGGTCCAGGTCGCAAGCGAGGCGAGCGCGAGCCCCATCATGACCGACTTCACGAGAATGTCGGCGGCCAGGAACATCGACCATGGCGACAGATCATGCGGCACGTGTGATGCCGCTTGCGCACCGCCTTGTGCCGCGCCCTGGGCCGGCTTCTCTGCCTGGTCCTTCGCCTTGTCGCCCGCTGCCGTGTCCGTGACGGCTTCGGTCGCGCTCGACGGCTGGGTGTCGTTCGTTGTGGCGGCCGGTGCCTGGTTCGTTGCACCAGCTTGCGGCGTGGTCGCGCCCGGAGCCGGCGAAGGCGCGGCCGCCTGCGCCGTGGGCGCGGGCTGGGCAACGGCGGGGGCTGTCTGCGCCTGTCCGACGGTCATCGGCTTCGGAGCCCCGCCCTGAGCTTGAGCTGCGTGCGCGACGGGAGCCGGCGCACTGGCGGCGTTGGCGAGCGCAGCTGCAGGCGCCTGCGTGGCGGCCGCCGTCGTCGGAGCCTGAACGGATTTCGCGCCGGTCGGAGTCGTGGGACTCGGTGCTGTGGTCTGCGGGGCGGTGGCAGCCTGGCCAGGTCTCGGCGACGTGGCCGGCTGCTCGGCATGCGCCATGGCGCCGGCCGAAACGGCTGCGATCACCGCTCCTACATGAAGAACGATCCTGAACATGTTGCTGCGTACCCCTTGGTAGTTATCTTCTCTGTAATGCTTCTAGTCGTAACCCGGCTGTTTTGAGACGGCGCGTTGACTCAAAGCGGGAACATCAATGTCGGCAGTCACTCCGGTGAGTGCGATGCCAGATGAAAAATCGAATCGTGTGATCTGCGTAAGAGCTCGCGATGCTGCCCATCGCGTCATAACTCCCTGAAAGTCCTGACCTGGGGCGCGACGAGCCGTGCACGGTTCCGCCAACGCGGCTGCCTGTCACGCAAATGCCGCCGTTCGGTCTTCCATCAATTCTAATTAGTGGGCGCCGGCGTGATGGTCCCGTTCGGTGGGCGCGAGGGCATCACGCGCGTTCTTCGAGACGTGATGCCGCCGGAAAGGGCTCGAAAGCGTCGAGATCCGAATCAGGGTGCGGTGGAATCAGGTTTGTTTGAAAAAAACGGGCCCCGCGCGATCTGCTCAAGCCGCGAGCGGTGGCTGAAGTTCGCGAATCGCACACGCTTGCCGGCGTAGAAAGATCGTGCTGCTCGCAAGCGGCGGTCTGCCGGCAGTCAAGGACGTGTGACAGCTCAAGGAAGAGACAGGCGGCCGCTTGTGAGATTGGACGGTGGTCCATCGCGAAGGCTGAGAACGGCTCCGCAGCGATGCGGTCATCGTCCGAACGAATGAGCCGGGCTGCATGTGTGCAACCCGGCTCGTAGACGATCGAACTCAACGTGAGCATGGCGACCGAAGGCGGATATTGAGACGCGCGTTTCCTTGGAAACAGCGGTCGATGCCGGGTCTATCGCTTGCCATCTCGACCGCTGTCATACTCCGCGAAGGCAGTGCATCCAGCAATCCGCGAAGATGATGAACCGAGATGTCACGGCGTACCAGATCGTCCGCGTTCGCGGACGATGACAGTGAGGGTCTACATATCTGCATCAATAGGGCTGGAACGTTGAAAACGGTCGTCTAGTTCTCGGCCCAGTAGCGGATCAGGTTGTGATAGAGGCCGGTCAGCCGCACCATCTCCGGATCGTCGCGTCCCATCCGCTGCGACAATCCCTGGATCGTCGTGTCGAGATCGAAGATCATGCTGCGCGCGAGGGGATCGCGGATCATGCTCTGCAGCCAGAAGAACGAGGCGACGCGGACGCCGCGCGTCACCGGGGTGACCATGTGCAGGCTCGAGGCGGGATACAGCACGAGGTCGCCGGCCGGCAGCTTGACCTCGTGCGAGCCGTACAGATCCTCGATCACCAGCTCGCCGCCGTCGTAATCCTCCGGCTCGGACAGAAACAGCGTGACCGAAAGGTCGGTGCGAATGCGCAGGCCGGTGAGCTTGTCGCCGCGGACCGCGTTGTCGACGTGGATGCCGAAATGGTGGCCCGACTCCGCGCTGTAGCGGTTGAACAGCGGCGGGAAGATCTGCTGCGGGATGGCTGCGGCGAGAAAGCGCGGATTGGCGGTCATCGCCGAAATGATGCGGTGGCCGAGCTTGCGCGCCACCTCGCTGTCGGGCGGCAACTGCTCGTTGCGCTTGACCATGGCCGACTGGGCGCCGGCCGTCGAGCGACCGTCCTCCCAGTCGCTGTCGTCCATGATGTGGCGGAAGTCCGCCACATCGTCTTTGCTCAAAACTCCGGGGACACAGATCAGCATGAACTCATCACTTGATGTATGCCCAGGTTTGGGTGTGCGATCAGAACCGCCCGGACAGGACGATCGACGCGCTTCGTCCCGGACCGACGAGCACGAACGGGGTGGCACTCTGATAGAGAGCGTCGTAGTAGAGCTTGTCGAAGATGTTGGCAACAAACAGCTTCGCCGTCCAGTTCTTGTCGAGCTTGGCTTCCGCGAACGCATCGAAGCGCCAGTAGCTCGGCAGCTCCGTGCCCTGGTTGGCCGCCAGCCAGGTGCCGCCGAAGATCTTCGAGCGGTACACCGCCTGGCCGCCGATCTCCCAGGTGTCGTTGAACTGGTACTTCGTCAGCAGGCTGAACGACTGGTGTGCGGTGTTGGCGAGTTGCAGGCCGACATTGCTGGTGAACAGCGCGGTGTTGGCTGGCGGGATGTTCGACTTCGTCACCTCCGACTGCATCAGCACGATGCCGCCGAAGATGCTCCATTTGTCGGTCAGCTTGCCGCCCGCCTGCAGGTCGATGCCGCGGATGCGGTAGGCGGCACCGGCCGAGAGACACGGCACGGAGCCGATGGTGCCTGCCGGATACGGGCAGTCCGCGGTGGCCTGCGCGGCGCTGGTGATGTTGCGCGACTCGCGGGCATTCTCCTTCTCGGTCTGGAACAGCGCTCCGGTGACCAGCAGGCGACCGTCGAGCAGCTCCCACTTGGTGCCGATCTCGATCGAGGTGTTCTTCTCGGGCCCGAAGATCTGGTTGGCGCCGCCATTGGTGACCGCCGACAGGCCGCCATATTGCGGGCTGAGGCCGTCGAACTCCGCGCCGACCGGATTCGACGAGGTGGCGTAGGCCGCATAGAAGCTGGCGTAGGGCACCGGCTTCAAGGTCATGCCGACGTTGAAGTTCGGCATGCCGCTGGAGGCCGCCGTCGAACCCGGCGTGTTGGCGACGCCGTTGACGGTGCCGAAGCCGTCGACCCGGACGTCGTATTTGTCGTAGCGCACGCCGCCGTTGAGGATGACGAGATCGCGGTAGTTGACGCTGTCGAGCGCGTAGACGCTCGCCGAGTCGATCTTCACGTTCGTCGGGAATTGTCCCAGCGACGGAATGCCGAACGGTAGGTTGGTGAACTGCGGGTTGAACACGCTCACGCCCGAGAGCGAGCCGCTGCCCGCGAACGCCAGGCCCTGCTGCTCGGATGTCAACCCGGTGTAGCTGTTGATGCGCGCCTTTTCCTGCGAGACTTCGAGCCCCGCGAGCACGG
This sequence comes from Bradyrhizobium sp. SZCCHNS30572, assembly GCF_032484415.1. Taxonomy (NCBI): domain Bacteria; kingdom Pseudomonadati; phylum Pseudomonadota; class Alphaproteobacteria; order Hyphomicrobiales; family Nitrobacteraceae; genus Bradyrhizobium; species Bradyrhizobium sp. SZCCHNS30572. The sequence continues at coordinate 23,310 of NZ_JAUESY010000015.1, forward strand.
TGTGCCTGAAGTTGCCGGTATCGAACTTGTAGGTCGCCTCGAGCTGGTTGGCGAGCACGTCGGTCTGCTGGAAGCGGCTCTGCGGATTGGCCCGGATCGTCGAATTCGACAGCGGGTTGGTGAGCGTCGGGCCTTCCGGCAGCGTGCCGATGTAGTTCAGGGTCGAGCGCGACACCCGGATCTTGTCGGAGATAGTCAGGTCTGGAGTGACCTTCACCTCGGCATTGAACGTACCGATGTCCTGTCCGACACGCGAGAAGTCGCGGTTGACGAAGCCATACCAGGCGTTGCGCGGCGAGCCGACCTCGGGGAATGGCGCGCCGGCGGTGAGCGTGCTCGGCCGATAGTAGGGAACGCCGAAGTCCGGACGGCCGGTCACCTCGTTGTGGATGTAGTTGGCGGACAGGGTCACGGTGTCCAGCGGCGTCCACTTGGTGGCGATGAAGCCGCCGTTGCGGTTGTCGGTGACGTAGTCGCGGCCGGCCACGCCGGCATCCTGGAACAGGCCGCCGACGCGGGCAGCGAAGGTCGGCGTGATCTTCTGGTTGACGTCGATCACCACGCGCTTGGTCCTGTCGGTGCCGAGCGTGGTGTCCATGTTGTAGAAGCTGTTCTCGGTCGTGGCCTGCTTGGTCACGATGTTGATCGCGCCGCCGGTGGTGCCGCGGCCGGCGAAGGACGACGCCGGGCCGCGCAGGATCTCGACCTGCTCGGTGAAGAAGTTCTCGCGCACGGAGACGCCGGCGTCACGCACGCCGTCGATGAAGACGTCGTTGCGGGCGTCGAAGCCGCGGATGAAGAAGCGGTCGCCGAACGCGTTGCCGCCTTCGCCGGTGCCGAGCGTCACGCCGGCGGTGGAAAGCACCGCGGATTTGAGGCTGGTGGAGTTCTTGTCCGCCAGGATCTCCTTGCTCAGGACGGTGACGGTCTTCGGCGTGTTGAGCAGCTTCTCCGGAAACTTGCCGGAGGCCTGCAGCCGCTCGCCCTTGTAGTCGGAGGCGGGGCTGGAATAGGGGTTGCGGTCGGGCGGCAGATTGCTCTTCGGCGCCGCGGCCTGTTGCTGTTGTTGCTGGCGGGCGGCGCGGCGCATCGCGTCGCGGGCGCGGACCTGGTCCGCGGTCGGGCGCGAGGCGGCCGGCTTGGGGCGCGCCACCGGGGCTTCGACGGTGACGGACGGCAGCGGCGCCTGTTGGGCTTCGGCACCGGAGAACGAGGCAACCGCGATCAGGCTCGCGACTGCCGAGACTTTCACACCGGAAATCTCGGGAGATGGATCCCACTCGTGTCCGCTTGCCCCTCGCAAGCTCCTTGGAAAGACTGCCTTACCCATACTCGACCACCCCATTCGTTACGCAAAACTTTGACTTGGGTTCGCTTGAACGCCCGCAACCGGCGCGCGCTTGTTGCGAATGCAAGTCAAGAAGCGGGGGAAAGCGGCCCAAAGCTGGTTCCGCCGGTGGCCGGAATGCGAAAAGTTTCCATCCATTTCTGAGAATGAGAGTTGTTTGCAGACTGTCGCCCCGTAGCAACAGTTGAAATCTCCTGGTTGAACCGATCTCCGTCATTCAATTGCTGATGAGAGAATTGGTGGTCCTTCACGTCGTCTCGCGAGGTGGATCGTTCGCTTGACGATCACTTCGGTCGATCTTCGGTTCGAGCTGCTCCCCGCCGCGTCGCGAGATGCGGCGGGAATCTGGCGAATCTGTTGCCTGATCGGGACGCGTGTGCGGCTCGGAACTTCGCCGTGGTGATCAGGTAGAACGCGGGCGCCCGGAGCGATCTGGGTGAACGGGACGTTGCCGCGGTGGCAGGTGTCGGAATGGAGCGGTTGGTGAGGTTCCGAGCGTAGACCTTCATGCCAGGGGCCGGCATCTGCAGCGGTCTCGACCGTGAGATCAGCGGCGCTCGGCGATGATCGCGACCGGCCCGCCGCCGTCGGGACCCTGATGCTCGGCGCCGCCCGAGACGAACAGGTCGGTGAAGCCGAACAGCCCGGCCAGCGCGCCGCCGACGAAGGCGCGGGCATGGCGGGTGGAGGAGACGTCGCTGTCATCCAGCATGGTATGCCGCTGGCCGCGCAGCCGGCCGCTCTGCGCCGCCTCCGCCTTGGCGAGCACCGCGGCGATGCGGCTGCGATCGGCCGCCGCCACCTGGCCCGGCACGTTCAGGCCGAGCCGGGCGAGCGCCTGCCGGGCCGGCTCGATGTCGATGGCATCGCCCATGACGGCATGATCGATCGCGAGCGGTCCGCTCCAGGTGGCCGACATGCCGGCCACCATGATCTCGTGGTCGAGCAGCTCGACGCCGCCCGAGGTGGCCGCGCGCGCGCTGTAGCGCGAGACGTCGGCGCAGATCGTCGCGTCGGAGACATCGGCGGCGGCGAGCTCGCCGAGCGCGATCGCGACACCCAGCGCCGAGGCGCCGCGCGAGAAGCCCATCGATTTCAGCGTATCGCGCACGGCGGTGCGCTGTCCCCGGGCCTCGACCGCCTCGATGCGCTCCATCGTCAGCAGCGGGCATTTCACCTGCACATAATGGACGTCGGAAGGATCGCTGATACCGGCGTCGGTCATTGCCGCGCGCACGCCGGCGGCCACGAGCTCGACCTGCGGCATGCGGCCGAGATGCTCGCCCGGCAGCGCCGGCGTGCGCGCGCGCCCCAGCGCCAGCGATGCCGGGAAAGCGCGCGGCGCCGCGGCGTCATCCCCGTCGCGTGCCTCGAACACGATCATGTGCGGCGACAGCGCGCCCTCGGTGCCGCCCGACATCACCATCGCGATCTGCCGCACGGCGTCGGCTGCGAGATAGCGGCCGAGCAGCGTCTCCAGCGAGCGCACGGCGAAGGCGCGGGTGAAGTCGTTGACGCAGCCATTGCCCTCGGTCTTGCCGAGAATGGCGACGATGCCGGCGGGATCGATCGCGCCTTGCGCGATTCCGGTCTCGAGCGCGCCGACATCGTCCGGGCTCCGCATCGGCAGGCGGTGAACGTAGGCGCGGCGCAGCGTGGTCGGCATGTCGAGAACTCCTGTCGGGCGTCCGGCGACACTAGGCAATCACGAAGCCGCGCGCGACGGTGTTCCGGGATGGTCCGCGTGCTATCCTCCGCAATCCCATCTCGACGACCGGTGATCCATGCCTCTCTGGACCTGCTTTCAATGCGGCGCGCAGTTTCCCGATACGAAGGCGCCGCCCGGCCATTGCGTCGTCTGCGAGGACGAGCGGCAATATGTGAATTGGAAGGGACAGAGCTTCCTCAGCCGCGACGACCTTGCTGGCCGGCATCAGGTCATCTGGCGCGAGGATGACGGGCTGACCGGCCTCGCTCTGGACCCGAGCTTTGCGATCGGCCAGCGCGCGCTGCTCGTTCCCGAGCCGGACGGCTGCGTGATGTGGGACTGCATTCCCTTGGCGACCGATGCGGCCATCTCCCGCGTCCGCTCATTGGGCGGCCTGAAGGCCATCGCGGTGTCGCATCCGCACTACTATGGCGCGGTCGCCGATTGGAGCGCCGCGTTCGGCAACGCGCCGGTCTATCTCCATGGCGACGACCGCGCCTTCGTCACCCGGCCGCATCCGGCGATCGTGCCATGGACGGGCGATCGCCTCGCCATCTCGGATGACGTCGTGCTGCTGCGGACCGGCGGGCATTTTGCCGGCGCCACCATCCTGCATTGGCGCAAAGGTGCCGGTGGCAAGGGCGCGCTGTTGACCGGTGACATCGCGATGGTGGCGATGGATCGCCGCCACGTCAGCTTCATGTACTCCTATCCGAACTACATCCCGCTCGGCGCGGCCGCCGTGCGCCGCATCGCCGATGCGGTCGCGCCGCTGGCCTTCGATCGCATCTACGGCGCCTGGTGGCAGAAGAATATCGCCGACGATGCGAAGGCGGCGTTCGATCGCTCGGTGCGGCGTTATCTTCAGGCGATCGCTTGAGCCGCCAGCTTTGCGGAATCCCCGTAAAGTAACGGGGCATTAGGCACAACCAGAAGGTTGTTTCAGGGCATCTTGCAGTCTTTGGTCGGATGGTATCGAAGTATCCCGGGCGGAATGGGGTACCTCAATGCATTTGCCATCGTGCTCGTCGGCGACCGGCGCCATCGTGCCGGCCGGGCTCCTCGTGCATTCAGACCTCCGATCAGCTCCCCATCATCCGGTGTCCGCCTCCAGCGCCGGCGACCTGTCCTGGCGCTGGATTCTGTTGGCGCTGGTGCTCGCCATCGTGCTCGCGGTGCCGTTCCTGCTGGTCGATGTCCCGCCGGTGCTCGACTATCCCAACCACCTCGCGCGGCTGTTCGTGCTGGCGCATCCCGACGATCCCGTGCTGTCGCAGATATACGCGCCGAATTGGCGCATCCTGCCCAATCTCGGCATGGACGTGATCGGCGTCGCGCTGCTGCGCGTCACCGACGTTCATGTCGGCGGCCGCATCCTGCTCGCGCTCAGCCTGTTCGCGCCGCTCGTCGGCGTCATCACCTATCACCGCGCGGTGTTCGGCCGGCTGTCGTTGTGGCCGCTGGCGGCCGGCATCGTCGCCTATGACGGCGTCTTCCTGCTCGGCTTCATGAATTTCCAGCTCTCGCTCGGCCTGGCCCTCGGCGGCGCCGCCGGCTGGGTGGCGCTGCGCCGTCGGGGCGGCTGGCTGCCCGCGATCGCCTGGGGCGCCATCGCCGCGGCGGCCGCCTTCCTCTGCCACATCTTCGGCCTGCTGTTCTTCGCGGTCCTGATCGGCGCCGGAGAGGCCGACCGGCTGTGGCGGCTGCGCCGGTCGCCGGTCCTGGCGCGGGAGTTCGCTGTCGCTGCCTGTGCGCTCGGAGTCACGCTCAGCCCGGCCGTGCTGCTCTATGGGCTCTGTCCGCTGGGCGAGGGTGGATTGCAACTCGGCGACTGGGACGGACCGCCGAAGCTGTGGCGCATCATGACGCCGTTCCTGACCACCAGCGCCGAGCTGACGATCATCACGACGGTCGTGGTGATGTCTGTGTTGGTCCTCGTCCGGCGCCAGCTCGTCGTCGCGCCGGGCGTTCCGCTGGCGCTGGCGGCGCTGTTCGTCGCCTTCGTCGCCGCGCCGTGGACGGCGCTGGGAGGAACGTTGATCGACATGCGCTTTGCCGCGATGTGCGGCCTGCTGCTGTTCGCCGGCTTGCAGCCGGTCGTGTCCGGCAGGAAGGCGGTGCTCGTCGGCATCGTCCTCTCGGGGCTGATGTTGATTCGGACCGCGGATATCGCATCGGCATGGATCGATCACAGGGTGGACCTCGCCGAACTGCGCGCGGCGATCGCGCATGTGCAGCCCGGCGCGCGCGTCATCGCCGCGCATGGCCACGAGCAGCCCGTCTCCAGCCGGCGCGAGCGGATACTGCCCGGATTCCGCTACGTCGATTCCCATATGGCGGCGCTGCTCGTGATCGAGCGGCGGGCGTTCTGGCCGCTGATGTTCGCCCATCCGAACCAGCAGCCCATCACGGTCCGTCCCTCTTTCGCTCGTCTTGCGCAGCCGCTGGCCGAGCCCGCCGCGTGGCGCTGGCTGCAACCTGACACGCCGCCCGCCGACGTGTTGCCGCTCGCGCGCTATCTGGCCGGCTGGCGGTCGAACTTCGATGCTGTCCTGTTGCTCGACCCGCCAGTCCCTGAGCAGCCGGTCGCCGGACTCACGCCGCTCTATCTCGGCAGCTACATCCAACTGTTCCGCATCGGGCAGGGCACCGGCACCACCGCTGTGCAGGAGCCTCAGCCCGCTCCGCCGGCGGCCTCACCTTCGTGAAGCCGGAACGACGGCCGCCGCTCCCCATCCGTCTCCAGTGATCCCTTGTCTCCGTTCGGCCGTTGCCTTGCGCTGGCCGGGCGCTAGGCGCGCTCGGTGGCGCCACAACGGAGAAGCGACATGCGACGCATCGTGCCGGGGCCGGGCCAGGAATCGGTGTGGGACTATCCGCGGCCGCCGCGGCTGGAGCGCTGCACGGCGCGGCTGCGCGTCGCATTTGCCGGCGTCACCATCGCCGACACGCAGGATGGCCATCGCGTGCTCGAGACCAGCCATCCTCCGGTCTACTACATCCCGCCGCAGCATGTCGCGATGCAGTGGCTGCGGCGCGCGCCCGGCCGGTCGTTCTGCGAGTTCAAGGGCGTCGCCGGCTACTGGACGCTGGAGGTCGGCGGCCGCGTGTCCGAGCAGGCCGCCTGGAGCTACGAGCAGCCGACGGCGCCATTCGCACCGATCGCGGGCCATCTGGCGTTCTATGCCTCGCGGGTCGAGGCCTGCTTCGTCGGCGACGAGCGCGTTGCCGCGCAACAGGGCGATTTCTACGGCGGCTGGATCACCTCTCGTGTCGTCGGACCGTTCAAGGGCGGGCCGGGTACGCGGCACTGGTAGACAGGCTCCCGTCCCGATGCATGATCCGGTCGCCGATCCTGATCGTAGGGATGAATGGTGACGGCAGCCTGCGCATGCAGCGCGGCCTGACTTGGCTGGGGCCGCAATCCCTGCCGGACCAGATCTCATCTTCACGACGCCGGGGGAATGCCATGCGACGGTTGATGAAGTTTCTGCACACGATGGGCGCGATCGGCATGATGGGCGCGATGGCCTGCCTCGTCGTGCTGCTCGGCCTCATCCCGCAGCCGTCGGTGTCGCTTGCGCACTATGCCGAGATGCGCGCGGCGATGGGCGCCATCGTGCGCTACGTGTTCTTCCCCTCGCTCGGCCTGACCCTGGTCGCCGGCCTGCTGGCGATCGCGATCAACCGCGCGCTGCACAGCGCCGGCTGGGCGCTCGCCAAGCTCGCTTCCGGCATCCTCGTCTTCGAATGGGGCTTTGCCGCCGTGCAGGGACCGATGCAGGAAGCCGCCGAGGAGGCCGCGCGCGCCGTCGCCGGCCAGATCGATCCGGCGACGCTTGCGCCCAACTTCGGCACCGAGCAGGGCGCCATCTGGGTCATGCTCGGCGTCGCCACCGTGAACGTCATCCTGGGCGTCTGGCGGCCGAAGTTTACCAACCTGCCTGATTGAGGAGACTGGGCGCTGGAGGCTGGTGCTACAGTGCGTCGTCGAGGCAGCGCCGTAGTTCGGCGACCGTGGTCACGACACGGCTTGCACCGGCCGCGGCGAGTTGCTCCGCGGTGTGATAGCCCCAGGTGACGCCGATGCCGGGGACGCCTGCAGCCTTTGCCATCAGCATGTCGAAGCTGGTGTCGCCGATGAAGACGGCATCATCAGCCGCGACGCCGGTCTCAGCCAGCGCCTGCAGCAACATGCCGGGATGCGGCTTCGACGGTGCCTTGTCTGCCGCCTGAATGGTGCTGAACCGATCGCGCCAGCCGAGCATTTCGAGCGCCGGCACGACGGCCTTTGAGGTATGTCCGGTCGCTATCGCAAGCACGGTGCCGGGCCTGCAGCTCAGGGCGCCCAGCAACTCGCCGATTCCATCGAACGGCCGCTCGGCAAAGGCGGCATCGCCGCGTAGTTGCGGCAGCACCCGGCCATAGGCCTGCACCATGCTCATGATTGGAGCGCCGTCGCCGGCGAGCTCGGCCAGCACGAGCTCCAGGGAGCGGCCGATCAGCGCCAAGCTGTCCTGCGCGCTAGGCACCGGCAGCCCGAAGTCCGCGAACACGATGCGATGGCATTCGAGGATCAGGGCCCGGCTGTCGACCAGCGTGCCGTCGAAATCGAAGATGATGAGCTGCACGGAGTGGGCTTTCGGGTGGGCGTTCATGGCGAGAGACTAGACCGCGCGCGGGCCGCCTATTTCAATTCCAGCTCCTGCGCGAAGCGCAGCAGGTAGCCGTCGGGATCCTGCACCAGAAACTGGCGTTGGCCGCGTGCCCGCTCGCCCACCCGATACCAGGCTTCGCGACATTCTTCGAATAGCGGCCAGTTCCCTTGTTCAAGCGCGGCCAGCAACGGCGTGATGTCATCAATGATGATCTGGAAATTGATCCCCCGTCCGAACGGCCGTTCGAGGGGGGCGGTCTCCCAGTTGCCGTTGTGCTGCATCAGCATCACCTGTGCGCCCTGCAACTCGATATACATGAAGCGGTCTTCGGGACGCTGATAGGCGATCCGAAAGCCCAGCAGGTCGCACCAGAAGCTCTTGCTCGCATCGAGGTCACTGACGTCGAGCTCGGGGACGAGAGAAGCGAAGCCACCGGTGGGCAATCTGTCGGATGAAGCGGTCATACTGCTCCATCATAGCCGGCAGCGCGCGCGAGAGCCACGGCGTTTGATCTGTCCAATGGATGCGGTCAGTTGCTTGCTGCGCTCGCTGCTGCACAGCGAAGCGCGGGCCAAAACGCAGGTCTTGATCGCTGCTTCAGCGCGATCGCCCCGTCGAGGCCACCGAGAAGAAGATTTTTGTTGCTATTTTTCCGAAATCATGTTTTTCTCTCCCTATCCCGCCTCGTGCAGAGGGACGTACGCGTCGTCACGAACGTGGAGGTGGGCTGCGATGGACGTGACGGCTGCGCCAGACGAGCGCAGTTCGGCGCGGACGGCGAAGTCGTGTGGTCCTGGCCTCTCGACGCTGAGGTCAAGTTCGCTTTCGATGCTGTGACGGCTCGGGGCGGGCGATGGGGGCAAGAACGCCGATCCCCAGGGAGAGCGCGAAGGACACCGTTAAAACCGATCGCGCGGGGGAGGCCGGTTGTCAGGCCCGACCTGTGGTGACTGCCGCCTGCTTTCTTGTTGCAGGCGGGCCATGGGCCGCGGTCAGCACCCGGCCTTCCCCGCGCCCTCTCATTTTCAGAGGGACGACTGCCGCATCACTCGGGCACCGATCGTGCCGCGGGATCGCGAACACGCATGCAAGATCACATGTTCAGGATGTCATCAGGGGGCGGGCCCGCAGCCTCCGACGACGCGCATTGTCTTCAGCTGGTCATGCCCGACGCCAGCGCCGCCGCGGCGCTGACGCCGGCCATGTCGACGTTTTCAGAGCTGCGTCGCCCGCAGCTCGATCGTGAGCGGTACGGTCGTGCGCTTGGCGGCCGGATCGGCCGGCATCTGCAGCACGCGGGCGCGCTGGCCGGTGGCGAGGTCGGTGACCTTGACGATTCGGCCATTGGAGAATTCGAGCGCATCGTGATGTTCGGTCGGCTTGTTGGTGTCGACCTGCCGGAAGCGGGCGAGATGGGCGCCGACCTTGCGCCGGAAGAAGAAGCCCTTGATGCGGACATCGTCTTCGAAGGCGAGCTCCGTGCCCGGCCGCAGGCAGACGGCGGTCAACGGGTCGTCCTTGGTGCAGAAGCCGCGGGTCTCCGTGCCGGGAAATCGACAGGAGACCAGCACGTCGGCAGTTTTGGCATCGCGGGAAGCAACAGTATGGAGGCTGTAGTCACACATGGGGAGCTCCTGAAGGCCGCCAGCACTGAGGCCGCAACGGCGCAGCAGGAGAGTTGTTCCATGTTGTTGCAGCCCGTCTGCTCAAGGACTCCCGCCGCGGGACCGGCCGGCGGCGGGAACTCGCGATCAGGTGAGATGCGCAGCTTCTTCGGCCTCGTCCTCGGCGGCGCCCCAATGCGAGGCGTCCTTGATGGTTGGATCGATCAGCTCGCCGCGCAGCAGCGCCAGCGGCGACTTCCAATACAGCGCGATGTTGTGGAACGGGTCGGTCAGCACCTTGAAGGCCCAGATCAGGCCCGTCGAGACATCCTGCATTGCAAACAGCTGGATGACGCGAAACAGGCCGCCGCCGATGCCGACCGCGAGCCAGAGCAGGCCGACGTGGCGGACGAAGTCCATCCGGCCGGTCGGCTCGGGGAACAGGCCGAACAGCGTCGGAAACGCGAACAGCGCCACCGGCACCAGGCCCCACACCGTCAGCAGCACGATCTTGCGGGTCTGATTGTAGCCGACCTTGACCGCTTCCTTGTAGTCGTTGCTGACGCCGTTGACGTGGTCATAGCCGTTCGGTTCGAAGAAGAAGTGCCCGGTCTGCCGCGTCAGCATCGCGAGCCAGCCGACCAGGCCGGCCATCGCCGGATCCTTGAACAGGAGCGCATAGCACACGAGGAAGATCACGGCGCTGACCAGGTGCAGCGTCTGATTGATCCGGCTCTGATGATAGTAGCGATAGTCGTCGAAGCGCTGCGTCTGCAGCGTCTTGTAGTAGCGCGACATGCGAATCCCCGTGCCGTTGTGGAACGAGGCGAAGACGTAGAGGGCCTCGGTGAAGGTGGCGTGACATTATGATGTTGTCACAATGAAACCGACCGGGATCGGATCGGGAGCCGCAATGTGCGCAAGCGAGCGGACTCTGCGCCGGCGCACGACTCGCCGGCTGGTCTCTCTGTCTGCCGCAAAATGCGGAGAAACGGCTTTGATCCGGATCAAAGCCGGCTGCCGATGTGACGTGTTGCGGCCTGCGTCAGCCGGCGGGCGACCTTGCCAGCCGGATCGCCTCGCTCAGGATCGCCCGGTCACCGATATGGTTGGCGAGCAGCAGCACCAGCCTGGCGTTCATGCGCAGCGCCTCGTCCTCGCCGAGGTCGCGCTGGCCGCCGATCAGCTCGGCATAGAAGTCGTCGGGATCGCTGATGTTCGGGGTGAGGGTCAGGCTCATGCTGCAAGCTCCTGCTGGACCGCGCCGCGCCTGCCGCAGGCGCGCCGGACCGCGTCCGTGATCGCGTCCCCGTCGAACTGCGGCCAGCGGGCGGTGACATATTGATCGGGACGGAACAGATAGGTCGTGCCGGGCGAGGCGCCGTATCGTGCCGCGAGCAGGCCCGTGGCATCGGCGATGTCGCGACCGACGACGATCACCTGCGCCGTGATGCCGTCGATGGTGAGCTGCTCGGCCGTCACGGCGGGGTCGAACGTGACCACGGTGAAGCTGGAGCCGAGACAGTTCAGCAACCAGCCGGGCTCGCCCGCGATCGTCACCGGTGCATCGGCGGCATTGGTGCCAGGCGTCATCGCGCCGGGGACGTTGCCGCCGTCAGGCGTATTCAACGACGACGCGACATAGGGCGTCGGCGTCGACAGCCGGCCGCTGTTGACCAGCGGCCGCGCAAAGCTGTGGTTCTGTGCGAGGTCGAGCACGGCGTCGCGGTAAAGACGACTGGCTTGCGTCTTCGGCGTGATGAAGTCGGTCGCGCGCGTCGAGTTCAGGATGTTGTCGTCGGCGGCAAAGGCGCGCTCCTCGTGATAGCTGTCGATCAGGCTCTCCGGCGCCTCGCCGCGCAGCACCATTGCCAGCTTCCAGGCGAGGTTGTCGATGTCCTGCACGCCGGTGTTGGCGCCGCGGGCGCCGAACGGCGACACCTGGTGCGCCGCGTCGCCCGCGAAGAGGACGCGGCCGTGACGGAAATTGTCGATCCGGCGGCAGGCGAACTGATAGATCGACACCCATTCGAGCTCAAATTCGGTGCTCTCGCCGAGCATGGCCCGGATGCGTGGGATCACGCGCTCGGGCTTCTTCTCCTCGTCCGGATTGGCGTCCCAGCCGAGCTGGAAGTCGATGCGCCAGATGTTGTCGGACTGGCGATGCAGCAGCACCGACTGTCCCGGATGAAACGGCGGATCGAACCAGAACCAGCGCTCGGTCGGATACTCCGCCTTCATCCTGACGTCGGCGATCAGGAAGCGGTCCTGAAAGAACTGACCCGTGAACTCGGCGCCGACCATGCGCCGCGTATCGGAATTGGCGCCGTCGCAGGCGATCACCCACTGCGCCTCCATGGTGAAGATGCCGTCCGGCGTCTCCACCGCGAGCTGCGCGAAGTCGTCGGTCTGCTTGAGGCTGACGAGCCGATGCTTCCAGCGCAGATCGATCAGCGGAGTCCTGTTGCAGGCATCGACCAGAATCTCCTCGAGATAGTATTGTTGCAGGTTGATCATTGCCGGCCAGCGATGGTCGGGCTCGGGCAGCAAATCGAATTGATAAGAGAGCTGGTCGCGGAAGAACACCTTGCCGATGTTCCAGCTCACGCCCTTTTCCACCATCGGCGCGGCGCAGCCGAGCCGATCCCAGATCTCGAGCGGGCGCTTGGCGTAGCACACGGCGCGGGAGCCGATGCTGACGGTATCGTTGTCGTCGAGCACGACCACGGGCTGGCCGCGGGCGGCGAGATCGAGCGCCGCTGTCAGGCCGATCGGCCCGGCGCCGATCACGACGATCGGATGGCGGCGGGTCTCGCCGCTGCGCTGCTCCGCCGAGCAGACATAGGGAAATCGCGGATAGACATAGTTGCTCATGGCTGCCTCGCCTGGCGCGTTGCGGTCGGGACTGTCGGGACGAGCAATCGCTCAGTCGCTGCCTGCGAATTCCTTCTCGTGCATCCAGGCGGTGTGCCGCGGCGGCTTCTTGGTGGTCGCCCATTCGTCGACCATGGCGTGGGCGACCGACTTCATCCGCGCGATCTGCTCGGGCGTTGCAGTCCAGGCCGCGATCTCCAGCCGATGGCCGCTCGGATCATGGAAATAGATCGACTTGAAGATGGTGTGGTCGGTGATCCCGACGACGTCGAGGCCGGCGGCCTCGGCGCGCGCCTTGGCTTCTTCCAGCTCCTCCATGTCCTTGACCTGGAAGGCGATGTGCTGGGTCCATTCCGGGGTGTTCGGATCGCGCCCCATCGGCGGCGAGTTCGGCAGCTCGAAGAAGGCGAGGATGTTGCCGTTTCCCGCATCCAGGAAGATGTGCATGTACGGATCGGGCGCCTTGGTCGAGGGGACCTTGTCCTCGGCGATGGCGCCGAGCAGGTCCATGTTGAGGACCTTCTTGTAGAACTCGACCGTGGCCTTGGCGTCGACGCAGCGATAGGCGACGTGATGGATCTTCTCGATCTGCATGATTGTCCTCCCGTTGTTGCCAGGATAGTAACGAATGATACGATTGCGCGGCATTGATCCAGATCAACCCGACCGGGATCGGATCGAGGCCGCGAGGGGCTGGAAGGACGAGGACAGAGACGCAATGACGAAGCCGGCCACCGACATGCGCGACCGCGAGCAGGGCGAAGCGGCCACGGAGCGCGAGCTCCGATTGCAGCGCTATTTTCCCTACCGGCTGGCCCGGCTCGCCGAACAGGTGTCGCTGGCGGTGGCGGAGGTCTATGCCGACCGCTTCGCGCTGTCGCGCCAGGAATGGCGGATCCTCGCGGCGCTCGGCGAGCAGCCGCGGCTGCCGACCAAGCAGATCGGCCGGCTGACGACGCTCGACAAGATGAACGTCAGCCGCGCCATGCAGAGCCTGGAGGCACGCGGGATCGTCAGCCGCAGCCGCGATCCCGAGGACGGCCGCGAGCGGATCGTGGCGCTGACGGCCGCCGGGCGGGCGCTGTACCGCAGGATCGTGCCCCATGCGCTGGCGCGCGAGGCCGAGCTGCTGAGCGTGCTTTCGGCCGCCGAGATCGCGACCCTCGACACGGTCATCGACAAGCTGCTCGCGGCCGCCGAACGATCGCTCGATGATCCTCCCGGCCGAAAGGCTTGATCGGTGCCGCCGCCGCGCTATATCGACGGTCTCTCTCCACCCCTGATAGCATGGGCCAACGTACGACGATGACCGACACCGCCACCGTTAGCCATTCCTTCCAGGCCGAAGTCTCCGAGCTGCTCCATCTGATGGTGCATTCGGTCTACTCCGAGACCGACATTTTCCTGCGCGAGCTGATTTCGAACGCCTCGGACGCCTGTGACAAGCTGCGTTACGAGGCGATCGCCAGACCCGATCTGATCGGCGACGGCGAGGCGCCGCAGATCCGCATCATCCCGAACAAGGCCGCTGATACGCTGACCATCGCCGACAGCGGCATCGGCATGGAGCGCCAGGAACTGATCGACCATCTCGGCACCATCGCCCGCTCCGGCACCAAGGCGTTCGTGCAGAAGCTGGCCGAGGCCAAGGACGGCACCGGCCTGATCGGCCAGTTCGGCGTCGGCTTCTACTCGGCCTTCATGGTCGCCGACCGCATCGTCGTCATCAGCCGGCGCGCCGGCGGCAGCGAGGTCTGGACCTGGACCTCGTCGGGCGGCGCGGGCTTCGAGGTGGCGCCCGCGTCCGAGGAGGATGCCAAGCGGGTGACGCGCGGCACCGAGATCGTGCTGCACCTCAAGGACGACGCCAAGAAATATCTCGAAACCTATGAGATCGAGCGCATTGTCACCGCCTATTCCGACAACATCCAGTTTCCGATCATGCTGGTGCCGGAGGAGGGCGAGCCGCGCCAGATCAACTCCGCCAGCGCGCTGTGGCAGCGCTCGAAGTCCGAGCTGACGTCCGACGACTACAGCAAGGCCTACAAGTCGATTGCGCACGCGTTCGACGAGCCGGCGATGACGCTGCACTACCGGGCCGAGGGCCGCTATTCCTACGCGGTGCTGCTGTTCGCGCCGTCGACCAAGCCGTTCGACCTGTTCGAGCCGGCGCGCAAGGGCAAGGTCAAGCTCTATGTCCGCCGCGTCTTCATCACCGATGACGCCGACCTGATGCCGGCCTATCTGCGCTTCATCCGCGGCGTGATCGACAGCGAGGACCTGCCGCTCAATTTGTCGCGCGAGATGCTGCAGAACAATCCGCAGCTGGCGCAGATCCGCAAGGCCGTGACCACGCGCGTGATCGGCGAGCTGGAGCAGCTCGCCGACAAGGATGCCGAAAACTTCGACAAGATCTGGGATTCGTTCGGCGCCGTGATCAAGGAAGGCCTGTACGAGGATTTCGAGCGCCGCGACAAGCTGCTGGCGCTGTCGCGCTTCACCACGACATCGGGCGAGCGGCGCTCGCTGAAGCAATATGTCGAAGGTCTCAAGGAGAACCAGACCGAGATCTATTTCCTGGTTGGTGACAGCATCGAGCGGCTGAAGTCCAATCCGCGGCTCGAGGCCGCCAAGGCGCGCGGCGTCGAGGTGCTGCTGCTCACCGATCCGGTCGATGCGTTTTGGACCTCGGCACGGCTGGAGTTCGACGGCAAGCCGCTGAAGTCGCTGAGCCAGGGCGACATCAACTTCGATCCGATCCCGGTGACCGAGCCGAAGCCCGAGGACGAGGCACAGCCGGCGGCCGACGAGGCCAATACGATCGCGCTGATCAAGGCAAGTCTCGGCGACCACGTCACCGACGTGAAGGTCTCGACCCGGCTTACCACCAGCGCGTCGTGCCTGGTGGCCGGCAGCCATGGTCCGGATCGCGAGTTGGAGCGCATCCTGTCGCAGCAGGCGCGCGGGGCGCGCACCAAGCCGATCCTCGAGATCAATCTGCGCCATCCGCTGGTCGTCGCCGTCGCCAAGGCCGCCGCCGACAAGGCCAAGGTCGACGATCTGTCGTTCCTGCTGCTCGAGCAGGCGCAGATCCTCGACGGCGAACTGCCGGAGGATCCGGCCGCCTTCGCGGCCCGTCTCAACCGGCTGGTGCTGCAGGGCGTCGCGGGGGCCTGAGGCAGGCGGGTCGCCGGGCGCGGAGGTCAGTTCTTCGCGCTGACCTGCGGGACCAGCTTGCGCCAGTGCATGATCTCGGCGCGGTAGGTCGCGGTATAGACGCCGACGTCGCCGGTGAGCGGCGTGGCGCCGACCTCGGCGAACTGCCTGCTGATGTCGGGATCGGCCAGCGCGGCGTTGATCTCGCGGTTGAGCAGCTCGACGATGGCTTTCGGCGTGCCGTGCGGCACCGCGACGCCATAGAAGCCGGAGGTTTCGAACGCCGGCAGCACGTCGGCGACCGGCGGCAGATCGGGGAAGGCGGCGGCATGCTCGCGCGTCGTGACGGCCAGCGCCCGGACCTTGCCGCTGCGCAGGAGGTCGGCGGCGGAAGCGGCGTTGTCGAACATCGCGTGGATATGGCCGGAGGCGAGGTCGGTCAGGGCCGGCCCCGAGCCACGATAATGCACGACGGACCAGGTGATGCCGCCGAGCGTCCGGAACAGCTCGGCCGACAGCAGCTGGACGGTGCCAGGACCGGCGGAGCCGACGCTGAGCTTGCCCGGGTTGGCCTTGGCATAGGCCAGGAATTCGGGCAGCGTCTCGACCGGCAGCTGCCGGCTGACCAGCAGCAGCAGCGGCATGCGCGCCATGCCGGCGACGGGGATGAGATCGCCCTCGGCGCCGGGCGAGCCGTCGGTCGAGGCCGTAATGACGTTGGCGGTCGAGGTCGCAAGGATCGTGTAGCCGTCCGGCGCGGCGCTCGCGACGCTCTTGGTGGCGGTCGCGCCGCCCGCACCCGGCCGGTGATCGAGCACGAAGGGCTGGCCCAGTCGGCGGGTCAGCCGATCGCAGATCAGGAGCGACAGCCGGCCGGTGGCTCCGCCCGGGGCAAACGGAATGACCCAGGTGACGGGCTGAGCCGGATAGGGCGCATCAACTCCGGCGAACGCCGTGGTCGAGGTCACGGCTGCAACGCTGCTCCAGGCGGCGCAGCGCAGCAATGCGCGTCGTGTCATCGTGTCCTTGGGCATGCCGGCCTTCGCGTTGGCATGTTCTGGGAGCGGTAGGATAACCGGCATTTCCGAGAACTTCGTAAAGGATCGCATTCGCATCAACAGCGACGCACTCTCGGCCGGTTAACCCTCCCGATTAACGGCCGGTCAGGCCACCCGGCCTATAAGCACGCCGAATTGGGGTGAGGGCGTTCATGAACTCCGGGCAGTCGGATCGATCTGTGGAACTCAGCACGGCCCCTCGGAAGCCGTCGGCGGCGAAGATCTGGCTGAAGGCGATCGAGCTGATCTCGCGCATCGAGGCAGAGCCGGCGCGGCTGTTCGCCGACGTGGTGGACGACTGGGCCGCGAAGCAGCCCGAACGGCCGGCGCTGATCTCCGATCGCGAGACGCTGAGCTATTCCGCCCTGTCTGGGCGCATCAACCGATACGCCCGCTGGGCGCTGGCCAACGGCATCGGGCCTGGCCACACGATCGCTTTGATGATGCCGAGCCGGCCCGACTACCTGGCCGCCTGGCTTGGGATCAGCCGCGTCGGCGGTGTGGTTGCGCTCATCAATGCCAATCTCATCGGACCGTCGCTTGCGCATTGCATCAATGTGGCTCGGCCAGTCCATGTGATCGTCTCCAAGGACTTCCATGAAGCCTATACGGAGGTTGCGCCGTTGATCGCGGGCGGGCCGCGTGTCTGGATTGCCGGCGGCGGCGATCTCGACGTCGCGATCGCCGCGATGGATACGCACGCGCTCGACGCGACTGAGCGCCGCGCCGTGACGATCAACGACCGCGCGCTGCTGATCTACACCTCCGGCACGACGGGCCTGCCCAAGGCCGCCAGTATCAGCCATCGCCGCATCATGAACTGGGGTGGCTGGTTTGCCGGCCTCACCGGCGCAGGTCCCGACGATCGCCTCTATGACTGTCTGCCGGTCTATCATTCCGTCGGCGGCATCGTCGCGCCCTGTAGCATGCTGCGCGCCGGCGGTGCGGCGGTGCTCGCGGAGAAATTCTCGGCGAGCAATTTCTGGCGCGACATCGTCCGTCACGATTGCACGCTGGTGCAATATATCGGCGAGCTCTGCCGCTATCTGCTGGCCGCCGCGCCATCCGATTTCGACCGCGCCCATCGGCTGCGGCTCGCCTGCGGCAACGGAATGCGCGGCGACGTCTGGGAGGCGTTCCAGGCGCGCTTCGCCATCCCCCAGGTGCTGGAATTCTATGCCGCGACCGAAGGCAACTTCTCACTCTACAATGTCGAGGGCAGGGTGGGATCGATCGGGCGCGTGCCGTCGCTGCTTGCGCATCGCTTTCCCGCCGAAATCATCAAGCTGGATGCCGACCAGCGCGCACCCTTGCGCGGAGCTGACGGGCGGTGCCTGGTCTGCGCGCGCGGCGAGATCGGCGAGGCCATTGGCCGCATCGGTACGGCGGACCAGGGAGGCGGCCGCTTCGAAGGCTATACCGATACAGGCGAGACCGAGAAGAAGATCCTGCGCGACGTCTTCGCCAAGGGCGATGCCTGGTTCCGCACCGGTGACCTGATGCGCCAGGACGACCAGTGCTTCTTCTATTTCGTCGATCGTCTCGGCGACACCTTCCGCTGGAAGGGCGAGAACGTCGCGACCAGCGAGGTGAACGAGGCGATCCTGCAATGTCCCGGCGTGTTGGAAGCATCGACCTATGGTGTCGTCGTGCCCGGCAGGGACGGACGCGCCGGCATGGCTGCGCTCGTCGTCGGCGACAGCTTCGATCTCGATCGCCTCTCTCTGGAACTTGCCCGCCGATTGCCGCCCTATGCTCGGCCGGTGGCGCTCCGCATCACGTCGTCGCTGCAGTCGACCGAAACATTCAAGCAGAAGAAGCAGGCGCTGATGCGCGACGGCTTCGATCCGTCGATCGTGCATGAGCCGCTCTACGTGCGCGACGCCGGGACGGGTGCCTATTGCCTGCTCGATCGGGATCTCCATGCGCGGATCCTCGCCGGCGAGGTTCGTTTGTAGATGATTTTAATCATAGGCCATGATGGGTATTTACCAACGGTCCCGAAAGATGGCTGGCAAGTCCGGCTTCCTTCACCTTCTCGTCCTATGGTCGGTTTCATCGTTTGAACAGTGAGCGGATTGGCCCATGTCGGTACGGTTAAGAATCATTGCAGCGATCAAGCAGATTGCGGACGAGCAGAAGGTCAAGCTGCCGCCGCTGACCGACGAGCTGACGTTGCACGAGACCGGCTTCGACTCGCTCGCTTTCGCCATCCTGGTCGCCCGTCTCGAGGACGATCTCGGCGTCGATCCGTTCACCCTGTCCGAGGATGTGACGTTCCCCAACACGATAGGCGACTTCATCGGGGCCTATGAGAATGTCCCCGCGTGAGATCTTCGCCCTTCGCGACCATCTCGGGGCGGCGCTGACCGAACGGACGATCTCCGATCCGCGTCACGTCATATCGCTCGCCGAGCTGTCGCGCGGAAGCTGCCTCGGCGGCCGCAGCGCAGAGCTCAACGGACGTTCGGTGCTGCTGGCGACGTCCGGTCAGTTGCTCGCCGGCTTGGCGCTGATCGAGATCGACGGCGTCGCACGGCGCCTGTTGTTGTGTCCGCCGGATCTCAAGGGCGAGCATCTCGCCAGCATCATCGCCGATGCTGACATCGACGCCATCGTGACCGACGAGGTCCAGCGTTTCGACGCCTGCGGCGTCGATCTCGTGATCGAGGTCGCCCTGCCGCAGCCTTTCGCCGAGGTGGTGCAAACGGCGCGTGCCACCGAATGGCTGATGCTGACATCAGGCACGTCGGGCGTGCCGAAGATTGTCGGGCATACGCTCGAGGGCCTGTGCGGCGCGATCATCGGCGACCGCCCCGTACCTGGCGAAGCGATGCCGGTGTGGGCGACCTTCTACGACATTCGCCGCTATGGCGGCCTGCAGATCTTCCTGCGTGCCATCGTCGGCGGCGGCTCGATGGTGCTGTCGGATCCGGGCGAGGGGCTCACGGACCACATCGCGCGCCTCAACGCACGCGGCGTCACTCACATGTCCGGAACGCCGTCGCATTGGCGCAAGCTGCTGATGAGTGGGTCGGTGGAAGGCTTTGCGCCGCGCTACGTGCGTCTCTCCGGCGAGATCGCCGACCAGGCTGTGCTCGACGGATTGAAGCAGGCATTTCCCGGCGCTTCGATCGGTCATGCCTACGCCTCGACGGAGGCCGGCGTCGGCTTCGCGGTCAATGATGGGCTGGAGGGTTTTCCTGCGACGCTGCTCGGCGAGGGCCGCGGTGCCGTCGACATGAAGGTCGTCGACGGCTCGCTGCGCATCCGCTCCAGGCGCGCGGCGCACGCCTATGTCGGACGCTCTGCCGCCGCCCTGACCGACACGGATGGTTATGTCGACACCGGCGACATGGTCGAGCTGCGCGGCGATCGCTACTACTTCGTCGGACGCCGCAACGGCATCATCAATGTCGGCGGGCTCAAGGTCCATCCCGAAGAGATCGAAGCCGTGATCAATGGCCATCCCGAGGTGCGGATGTCGCGCGCCAAGTCGCGGCGCAGCCCGATCACCGGCGGCATCGTCGTCGCCGAGGTCGTGCTGACGGCGGATGCCGATCCGGTACGGAGTGAGACGGTCCGCAATGAGATCCTCGCCGCGTGTCGCGCGCGTCTCGCGGCCCACAAGGTGCCGGCGATGATCCGCGTCGTGCCAGCGCTCGACGTCACTCCGGCCGGCAAGCTGGCGCGCGCCGATGCATAATGTTCTCGTCACCGGCGGCAGCCGTGGCATCGGGCTCGCCATCGCGCGCAGGCTCGCGGGAGCGGGCTATGACGTCATCGCGGTGGCCCGCCGGGAGAGCGACGAACTGCGCGCCGCGATGGCCGAGTTCAGCGCCAGCAGCGCCGGCATTCATTTCCGCGCCTGCGACCTCAGCGTCGTTGATGAACTACCGGCCTTCGTGAAGTCGGTGCGCGACGAGTTCGGTCCGCTCTATGGTCTCGTCAACAATGCCGGTCTCGGCACCGAGGGCCTGCTCGCGACCATGCACAATTCGGAGATCGAGGCACTGGTGCGGCTCAACGTGCTGGCGCCGATGATCCTGACGAAATACGTCGTTCGTCACATGATGGCCGCGGGCGAGGGCCGGGTGATCAACATCTCCTCGATCATCGCCTCTACCGGCTATAACGGCCTGTCCGTCTATGGCGCGACCAAGGCGGCCGCCAACGGCTTCACGCGCTCGCTGGCGCGCGAGGTCGGCAAGGTCGGCATCACCGTGAACGCGATCGCGCCGGGCTTCATCGCCACCGAGCTGACGCAGAGCATGGACGAGGAGCAGCAGCGGCGCATCGCCGGCCGCAGCGCGTTGCGGCGGCTGCCGGAGACGCATGACGTGGCCGCGATGGTTGAATTCCTGCTCGGCGACGGCGGGCGCAATGTTACCGGCACCGTGCTGACGGTCGACGCAGGCAATACCGCCTGAGGCCATTTGCGGCGATCGGTCGCTCTCGCCGTTGATTTCGCTCAAGCGTCCGACGGGCGGCAGCAGCGATAGTGCCGGCGCAATCCGGAACCGGTATCCATGTTCGAGCGCATTCTGCGGTGGACCCTCGTCGTGATCGCAATCGCGGGCCTCGCCGCGGGCGGCCTCGCGCATGTGCTCGGTCGCCCCGATCTTGCCGGGATCGCGTTCACGGCCTCGACCGTTCCTGTCATCCTGGGGCTGATCGTCTCGATCGTCCGCGATTTTCTGGCCGGCCGCATCGGCGTCGACGCGATCGCGCTGGTGTCGATGAGCGCGGCGATCATCCTCGGCGAGCCGCTGGCCGGCGCTGTCGTGGCGCTCATGTATTCCGGCGGCAACGTGCTGGAGGACATTGCTGTCGCCCGCGCCGAGCACGATCTGCGCGCGTTGGTCGATCGCGCGCCGCGCGAGGCGCATCGCCGTCGTGGCGACGAGATCGACAACGTTCCGATCGCCAGCGTCGCGGTCGGTGATCGCCTGATGGTCCGCGCCGGCGAGATCGTCCCGGTCGACGGCATGGTCGAAACAACCATCGCCGTCGTCGACGAGTCGGCGCTCACGGGCGAGCCCATCCCGGTGATGAAGACGCGCGGGATGGCGATCCTGTCGGGATCGGTGAACGCCGGCGACACGTTCGAAATGGCCGTCACGGCGACCGCGGGCGAAAGCACCTATGCCGGCATCGTCAAGCTGGTGACGACGGCCCAGACCGCGAAAGCGCCGTTCGTGCGCCTTGCCGACCGCTACGCGCTGATCTTCCTGCCCGTAAGCCTCGCTATTGCGGGGGCCGCCTATTTGGCCTCGGGCGATCTGATCCGGAGTCTTGCCGTGCTGGTGGCGGCAACGCCGTGCCCGCTGATTCTCGCCGCACCCGTCGCTTTCATTGCGGGTGTGGCGCAGGCGGCCCGAAGTGGCATTCTGGTCAAAGGCGGCGGCAAGCTCGAGGCGCTCGCGCGTGCCCATACCGTGCTGTTCGACAAGACGGGCACGCTGACCGTCGGCGGCGCGCGGCTGCTCTCGGTCGACGCGGCACCGGGCGAGGACGCCGATGCGGTGCTGCTGCTCTGCGCATCGCTCGAGCAGGCCTCGCACCACGTGGTGGCGCACGCGATCGTTCAGGCCGGCCAGGCCCGCGGGCTGAAGCTGAAGGTGCCCGAACAGGTCAGGGAGACGATGGGCTCGGGCCTCGAAGGGCTGATCGATGGCCGCCCTGTGATGGCCGGCTCGCGCGACCTCGTGCTCGGCAGCCGCACGCCGCCGGCTTGGGCGGCGCGCGCGATCCGCCGCGCGTCATGGCGTTCGGCCCTGATCGTCTTCGTCGCCGTCGAGGGGCGCCCGATCGGGGCGCTGCTGCTGGCGGACGAGCTGCGCGCGGATACGCCGCGGGCGATCCGCTGGCTGCGCGAGGCCGGCATCGCGCGCATGGTCATGGTGACCGGGGACCGCGCCGCGGCCGCGCAGGCGATCGGCGCGGCGCTCGACCTCGACGCCGTGCTGGCGGACCGTGTCCCCTCCGACAAGGTGGAGGCGGTCAGGAGCGAGCAGCGGCTGCATCCCACCATCATGGTCGGCGACGGCATCAACGACGCCCCGGCGCTGGCCTGCGCCGACGTCGGCATCGCGCTCGGCGCCCGCGGCGCCAGCGCCTCGTCGGAAGCCGCCGACGTGGTCATTCTGGCCGATCGGCTCGATCGGGTCGGCAAGGCGATCGTGATCGCCCAGCGCGCCCGACGCGTCGCCCTGGAGAGCATCTTCGCCGGCATGGGCCTGTCGTTCGTCGCGATGGGGGCCGCCGCCTTCGGGCTGCTGCAGCCGGTACCTGCGGCCCTGGTCCAGGAGGCCATCGACGTCGCCGTCATCCTGAACGCGCTCCGCGCTCTGTTCCCGGCTGGACGCAGCAAGGCCGGCCGGATCACGGCCGAAGACGGCCGAGGGCTCAGGCATGATCACCAGGCGCTGCTGCGCGGCCTCGACCGCCTGCGCTCGATCGTCGATGCGCTCGACGAAGCCTCGCCGGACGGCGCCGTGGCGCTGATCATGGAGGCAAACGGCTTGGTGCAGGACAAGGTCGTGGCGCATGAGCGCGACGACGAAGGATCGGTCTATCCGAAGCTCGCGCGGCTCCTGCAGGAGAGCCATGGCCTGTCGGCGATGAGCCGGGCGCATCGCGAGATCCTGCATCTGGCGCGCCTGCTCGGCCGGCTGGTCGAGGATCTGCCGTCCGAGCATGTGGACCGCTATCTGATCCGCGATGCGCAACGGGTGATCGAGGCGATCGAAACGCTGGTGCGCATGCACACGGCGCAGGAGGACGACATCTACGAGGCCGTGGTGGCGCGCTCGGCCGCCTGAACCGTTCGCGTCAGCCCGGATGCCGCGGCAGGTCGATCCGTTCGTTGGCAAATTCCGCAGGACCTTCGATCAGGCGGCGGATCCGCCGCTGGCGCTCCTCGGCCGACAGGCTCGGATCGAGCATCCGATCGATCAGCCGGATCGCATTCTGCTCGATGGCGACGGGATCCCGCGACGTGGGCTGCCCGGCTGCTGCCGGCCGCGATGCATGCAGGCCGATCGTGAGCAACTGGCCGATGGCGTCGGAGCGTGTCATCTGGTGAGCCTCCGCCCAGGCGTCGATCTCGGCGGTGAGCTCCTGGGACAGCTTCACCGCACTCACCGCATCATGCCCCAGCCGGACGGCCGGGCTGTGATCCCTGCGGACGTCGGAGAATGGCGTCATGTGTTTGCCGGACGTCATCTGCCTGTTGATCATATCAGCCTAAAGTATGCGGGAGGGACTGGGATTTGATTTCGATCAAGGACGTCCTAAGAAAGCGGCCTCTCGCGGCGGTTCCGCCGCCGGATGCCACGCGTGTCGCTGCTGCCAGGCAGGCCACGGAGCTTAATACTGCAGACAGTCAGCAAGCCCATGCGATTCCTCCACACTTTCCAAGTCTATGATTTCCTCGACACGCTCGTCAGCCTGTTCGCAGCTTTCGTGCTGGGGACGCTGATCGGCGCCGAGCGGCAATACCGGCAGCGCAGCGCCGGCCTGCGCACCAACGTGCTGGTCGCCGTCGGCGCGGCCGCCTTCGTCGATCTCGGCAACCGCCTGACCGGCGCCGACGGCGCGGTGCGGATCATCGCCTATGTGGTGTCGGGCATCGGCTTCCTCGGCGCCGGCACGATCATGAAGGAGGGCATGAACGTCCGCGGGCTCAACACCGCGGCGACGCTGTGGGCGTCCGCCGCGGTCGGCGCCTGCGCCGGCGCCGACCTGATCGCGCAATCGGTGGCGCTGACCGTGTTCGTGCTGGCCGGCAACACGCTGCTGCGGCCGCTGGTCAACGCGATCGATCGCATCCCGCTCAATGCGCAGACGTCGGAGGCGCACTACGAGATCGTCCTGACCACCGACGGGCTGCGCGCCGCCGAGCTGCGCGAGGCGCTCGACGAGCGGCTGGAGGCGGCCAAATACCCGGTGCGGGAGACCGAGGTCGTCTATCGCTCCGAGGACATCGTCGAGATCGTCGCGACGCTGGTGCCGCTCGCGGTCGATACGGTCGATCTCGACCGCGTCGTGTCCGAGCTGGCGAAGCTCGCCGGGGTCCGTCATGCGACCTGGAACGTCAGGGCGCTGGTGTGACGGCATTGCCGGACCAGCATCGCCGCACCGGCGGCGGGGCGCTCGCCACACCTCGTGGCTGCCGGCCGCCGGCGGCCGTGGCAAGCTCCCCACCCACGTCATGGTTCGATATCCCCTGCATCGCTCATCGCGCCCATGCGAAAGTTCCATGTCGCGCCTGAACCATCGCTGAATGCAGCGCCGTCAGTCGTCAGGCGTGCGGCAGCTCCATCGTCAGTGCCCGCCGCGGGCGAAGATCTCATAGAAGCCGAGCACGATCTCGCAGGCGATCAGGATGACGACGATGACCTCGAGCCGCAGCGAGCGCTTGGTGTCGATGATGTCGGCGAGCGTGGTCGCCGTCTCGGCGATCACCGCGAGCTTGCGGTTGAGGGTGTCCTCGCGCTCTTTCAGCTCATACTCGTCCTCGAGCCGCGCATAGAGCCGCTCCAGATCTGGCCGGTCCCACAACACGTCCGGCTTTTCGCCGACGGCCACGCGGCCGGAGACGCGGTGCTGCACCAGCAGCGCCTCGCCGAGCAGCTTGAGCATCGCCACCCGGCTCTTCGATGTTCGTCCCAGCATCGCCAGCTCGCGCGCGAACGGCTCGATGGTGTCGAACACGTTGGCGATCTCGCGCTCGCTGCGGCCGAGCACGACGCTCTTCGCCAGCGCATCGGCGACGATGAGCAGTCGCTCCAGCGACAATTCCTTGACCAGGACCGGGCCGCCGACCGGGATCGGCTCGTCGGATTCGCGCGCGACCTGGACCTTGGCCGTCTCTTCCTCGTGGGGCGCGATCGGGCCGAACAGCCGCGCGCTCAGCCGGTCGAGGAAGTTGATCTCCTCGGCCACCGACAGGCCGATGAAGACGACGACGCCGTAGCGGAAGACCACGGCAACTCCCGTCTCGCCGATGCGGACCGCAAGCGGCGTCGCCGACAGCACCTGGCCTTCGAAGCCGGCGGTATTGATGCGGTCCGCGATCTGGAGCGCGCGGGCGGCGAGTTGTGGAACGGGGGAGGAGTCGGCCATGATGGTGAAAGGCTAGCACGTCGAGCCCGACAGAACGATAACGCGGCGCAAGCCTGGCGACACGTCCGTTGCCGAATATCGCTGCCTGAACCCGCTTGACAGGAAGGAACGTAGCTCCTCATTGGACGCGCACCCCGGATGGATGCCTCTCGATGTCGAAGACCAGTGCTGCGGACTACTATGCCTCGATCCCGGTGTTTCGCGGCTTCGCGCGCCTGATGGAGCCGCAGCTCTACCAGCCGGTGCCGGACGACTGGCTGATCGGCACGGCCGACATCGTCGAGTCGACCAAGGCGATCGCCGACAGGCGCTACAAGGCGGTCAACATGGCCGGGGCGGCGGTCATCGCCGCGGTCACCAATGCCTTGGAGGGGCGCGAATTCCCGTTCGTGTTCGGCGGTGACGGCGCCAGCTTCGCCGTCAGCCCGGATGACGAAGCGGCCGCGCGCGAAGCCCTTGCCGCCACCGCGACCTGGGTCAGGGAGGATCTCGCTCTCGCGATGCGCGTCGCGCTGGTGCCCGTGACGGCGATCCGCGCGCAGGGGCTCGATGTCCGCGTGGCGCGCTACGGTCCGTCGGCCAATCTGTCCTATGCGATGTTCGCGGGCGGCGGAGTGGGCTGGGCCGAGGCCGCGATGAAGCGGGGCGAGTTCGCGATTCCCCCGGCGCCGTCCGGTGCGCAGCCCGATCTGTCCGGACTCTCGTGCCGCTTCGAGGAGATTCCGGCGGCGCGCGGGGTCATCCTGTCGGTGCTGGTGCTGCCGGCTCCCGGCGCGGATGCGCAGGCCTATCGCAAGGTGATCGAGGAGATCATCACCCTCACCGAGCGCAGCCCCGATGCCGGGCGGCCGGTGCCGGCCGGCGCGCCGGCGTTGCGATGGCCGCCGCAGGGATTTGGCTACGAGGTCCGCGCCGCGCGCGGACCGCTGTTGTCGCGCTGGGCCCGCGTGCTCGGACGTACGCTGTTCGTCTATGCCGTGATGCGGTTCAACATCAGCATCGGCGGCTTCGTGCCGGATCTCTACAAGCAGCAGGTGGTCGAGAATTCCGACTTCCGCAAATATGACGATGCGCTGCGCATGATCCTCGACTGCACCGACGAGCTCGCGCAGGAGCTGGAGCGCCGGCTCGGCGCGGCGGCTTCGCGCGGCATCGTCCGCTACGGGCTGCATCGGCAAGATGCCGCGATGATGACCTGCTTCACGCCGTCCGCGATCCGGCCGGATCACGTCCACTTCATCGACGGCGCGCGAGGCGGCTACGCATCGGCTGCGACCGCGTTGAAGGCCGCGGTCGCCTGAGAGTGATCAGCGCGCGCGGGTCCAGGTCTCGCCGCCGCACAGCGATCCGACGCAGCCTTCCACCTTCAGCGTATCCGGGCCGGAGACGGAGATGTGGCTGGTGTAGCTCTGGCCGTCATCGGCGTTGTAGATCTTGCCGGACCATTTGTTCGGCCCCTCCGAGTGAACGCCTTCGAACAATTGCAGGCCGATGATCGGGCGGTTGGCCAGCGCGCGATTGGGATTCTTGTTGTCGACGGCCGGCTTGCCGGTGTCGGTGTCCATCGGCTCCTTCAGCCACACGACGGTGCCGCAGAGATTGGCGCCGCATTTGGCGACCTTGATCCTGGCGTCGCCCGCCTGGGTCAGCCAGGTGCCGGTCGGATCATCGGCGGCCAAAGCGGGCTGCGCCATCACGACGGTCGCCAGCGCAAGACCAGCCAAACGCAATTTCCAAATCATCTTACCCCCCGTTGAAGCCGCGTTTCCATAACAGCAAACGGCGCAGTTGCAATCGCAGAGGAGCGGTTGTCCAAAGCGGGATCATCACGATCAGGTGCATGGCTGCCGAGCCGTCTCAATTCCTTGTTCGGTTGTCTCATGCATGTGCCGGGAAATGGTTTTGATTGCGGCAACAAACTCGGCTGTCGTCCCGGCCCTTGAACCGGGATCCATACCCCCAGGGAGCGGTTCGAAACGCGCCGGCGATTGGCTTTTCGCATCTCGCGTCGCCGCCGCGTATGGGTCCTGGATCGGCGCCATGCCGCGCTGGCGCGCGTCACGGCTTGTCCGGGACGACGACGGCGGGTGAGGCGGTTTCACGGTTCAAACAGCGATGGACATGGCTTTGCAGTCTCGCGGCGCATCGCGCCCGAGGTCTGCGATCAGTTCGTCCCTCTCGAAATGCAGAGGGCGCAGGGAATGCCGGGTGAAGGCCTCACCCATGGCCCGCCTGCGAAAAGAATGCAGGCGGCAGGTACCACAGGCAAAGCCGATTCAACCGGCATTCCCTGCGCGACGGTCTTCACGCTTATACGCAGTCTCCCTGGTGCGCCGGGCTTGTTGGCCACCATCCCCAGCGCCATGCGTGAGCATTGCGCCAGGTTGACACCAGCTTCGGGGTGTCAGGACGCTGCGACTTCACGTCCGCGTGCTACCGTTCGTCCGCACGCCGATAAGCATGCTGCGGCAGCAACGCGGCCATCGCATCCCCACCTCGCGTGTCGTGACGATCGCGCGCTACGCCCCTCTGCGGTGAGGCGGGATGCCGGGATACAAGCATGATTTCTTGAAAAACGCAAGCGAATTATTTTTTTCGGAATCCGGGGCCATGTGCTCCGCTGTCGTCCCGGCCTCGAGCGGGGACCCATCCTCCGCAGCGGACATCATGGGCAAAGTGCCATGACCAGCGTGCCTCAAACGTCTGCCTGGGGGTAGGTCGTTCCGGATCTGCGCGCGCGTACCGCGCGCTTGTCCGGGACGACAGGGGAGAGCGGCCTCACCACGGCAATCCGCAGAGATCGATGGTGCCGCGGGTCGGCGCAGTGCGCTTGACGTCGTGCACGAGCGCAGACAGCGTGTCGAAGCGGATGCGGCCCTGGTCGGGCTGCTCGGCGTAGACGTCGCCGTCGAACGGGATGAAGCCCCTTGCGCCGTAGAAGGCGATGCGATCCGGCGCGCAGAACAGCACGGCGTAGTTGATCGAGTCTTCGTGCCGCAGGGTCTGGATCGCGGCGTTGAGTCCCACGGTGGCCAGGCCACGATTGCGCACGTCCGCGCGCGTCAAAACGCCGCCGATGCCGCCGATGTTGACGTTCTGCCCGTTCCATTTCACCAGGCGGCGATAGATGCCGACGTGGCAGAGCAGGTCGCCGCTCTCGTCTTGCACCAGCACGCGCAGATCGGCATGCGCAAAAGTGATACCTGCCCAGGGTAGGCTCGCGACCACCTCGGGCGGCCAGATCGCGTCATACAGCGGCTTCGCCAGCGGCCAGGACGTGTCTCCATTCAGGACCTCGATCTCGATGCTCATCAAATCGGCTCGCTTTTTCCAGAATCACGGTGTTTTACGGCGTCGGAACCTTCTATAAGGAGGTCCCGTTAAATCCCGTCTTCTCACAAGTTGCGGAACCGACCCCATGACCTTTACGCTCCCCCCTCTGCCCTACGCCTATGAAGCCCTCGGCCCCTACATGTCCAAGGAGACGCTCGAGTACCACCACGACAAGCATCACCAGGCCTATGTGACCAACGGCAACAATGCGATCAAGGGGACCGAATTCGAAGGCAAGTCCCTCGAGGAGATCGTCAAGGGCTCGTTCGGCAAGAACCCCGCCGTGTTCAACAATGCCGGCCAGCATTTCAACCACATCCATTTCTGGTCCTGGATGAAGCCGAACGGCGGCGGCTCCAAGCTGCCCGGCCGGCTCGAGAAGAAGATCGACGAGGATCTCGGCGGCTTCGAGAAGTTCAAGGCCGACTTCGCGGCCGCCGGCGTCGGCCAGTTCGGCTCTGGCTGGTGCTGGCTCTCGGTCAAGAACGGCAAGCTCGAAATCTCCAAGACCCCGAACGGCGAGAACCCGCTGGTGCACGGCGCGACCCCGATCCTCGGCTGCGACGTCTGGGAGCACTCCTACTACATCGACTATCGCAACCGCCGTCCCGACTATCTGAAGGCGTTCGTCGAGAACCTGATCAACTGGGATTACGTCGACGAGCTCTACGGCAAGGCGATCTGATCGCTGACGCAAGCAAGTGACCAGGGCGGCGGCTTCGGCTCGCCGCCCTTTTTCATGGCAAGGCTTTTGACGAGGGCGATCCTTGCAAGAGCGGCGCCCTTGCGGCAAGAGTTTTGCTCCATTCGCGACGAGGGCAGGGCATTCCGTCTCTCGATGCGGTCTGCAGGTAAGGTCCCGTGAATCAACTGATCGGATTCTTTCTCGTCTTCTTCGGCGGCGGCTGCGGCGCCTCGCTACGGCACGCGATCAACATGGCCAGCGCCAAGGCATTCGGGACGGACTTCCCGTACGGCACCTTCATCATCAACATCACCGGCTCCACCGTGATGGGTCTGATCGCCGGGTATCTCGCCTTCAAGGGCGGCGCGCCCCAGCATTGGCGGCTGTTCCTGATGACCGGCATTCTTGGCGGCTACACCACGTTCTCGGCGTTCTCGCTCGACACCGCACTGCTGTATGAGCGGGGCGCGTTGGGACTGGCTGCGGTCTACGTGCTGGGGTCGGTGGGGATCTCGATCGCCGGCCTGTTCGCCGGCCTGGCGCTGGTGCGGTATTTCAGCTGACGCGCTGGTTGACGGGAGGCGGTCTGTCTCCGCCGTCATTGCGAGCGCAGCGAAGCAATCCAGAATCCCTCCGCTTGGGCAGCCTGGATTGCTTCGCTGCGCTCGCAATGACGGGGTGAGAACCACGACCTCCGATGCCACAAACGCCCCGCCTGCGGTGGACAGCGGTGATGTTATAATGTAACATCATGACGAAATGACGCAGTCTGCCCTCGATAGCCACGGCCATTCGCATGCGCACGCGCACGGGCATGGTCACGGCCATGCCCACAGCCACGGTCCCGCGGCGCCGCATCCGGCGCAGCCCGCGCCGTGGTCGATCCTGCGCATGCCGGTGACGACGCGGCTCGGCGCGGCGCTCGCGGCGAGCGCGGTGCTCTGGCTGATCGTCTGGCTGGCGATGCGGTGACGACGGTCATGGCCCAGCTGCAATTCCGCGACGTGACCCTGGGCTACGACCGCCACCCCGCCGTGCATCACCTTACCGGTGAGGTCGCGACAGGGGCGCTGCTCGCCGTGGTCGGCCCCAACGGCGCCGGCAAGTCGACGCTGTTTCGCGGCATCGTCGGGCTGTTGAAGCCGCTCGCCGGCACCATCGCCGCGGCCGGCCTGAAGCCGCGCGAAATCGCCTATCTGCCGCAGATCGCCGATATCGACCGCTCCTTCCCGATCTCGGTGTTCGATTTCGTCAGCACCGGACTGTGGCGCAGCACCGGCATGTTCGGCGGCATCGGCGCGGCCGCGCGCGAGAAGATCGCGCAGGCGATCGCGGCCGTCGGCCTCACCGGCTTCGAGGGTCGCGGCATTGGCACGCTCTCGGGCGGCCAGATGCAGCGCATGCTGTTCGCGCGCGTGCTGCTGCAGGATGCCCGCGTGATCGTGCTCGACGAGCCGTTCAATGCGATGGACACGAAGACCTCGGCCGACCTTCTGCAACTGATCGAGCACTGGCATGGCGAGCGGCGCACCGTGCTGGCGGCGCTGCACGACATGGACATGGTGCGCGCGCATTTCCCGCAGACCCTGCTGCTGGCGCGCGAGGCCGTGGCCTGGGGACCGACGGCGGAGGTGCTGACCGCCGACAATCTGTCGCAGGCGCGTCGGATGTGCGAGGCGTTCGACGATGCCGCCGCGCCCTGCGTGCCGGCGCAAGCCTCCAAGGCGGCATGATGCTGCGCGAGGTGCTGTTCGCTCCGTTCTCGGATTTCGAGTTCATGCGCCGCGCGCTCGCCGCGGTCATCGCGCTGTCGCTCGGCTCCGGACCGATCGGCGTCTTCCTGATGCTCAGGCGCATGAGCCTGGTCGGCGACGCCATGGCACATGCGATTCTTCCCGGCGCGGCGATCGGTTTCCTGCTGTCGGGTCTCAATTTGTTTGCGATGACGACCGGCGGCCTGATCGCCGGCTTTGCCGTGGCGCTGCTATCGGGCCTCGTCTCGCGCTCGACCGGGTTGAAGGAGGACGCGTCGCTCGCGACCTTCTATCTGGCGTCACTGGCGATCGGCGTCACCATCGTCTCGGTCAAGGGCACCAACGTCGATCTCTTGCACGTGCTGTTCGGCAACATCCTGGCGATGGACGACCCGACCTTGCTGATGGTCGCGACCAACGCCACCATCACGCTCGTCGTGCTCGCCGTGATCTACCGCCCGCTGGTCGTCGAGAGCGTCGATCCCTTGTTCCTGCGCACCGTGAGCCGCGCCGGTGCGCCGGCGCATCTGATCTTCCTCGCCCTGATCGTCGTCAACCTCGTCAACGGCTTCCAGGCGCTCGGCACCTTGCTTGCGGTCGGCCTGATGATCCTGCCGGCGGGGATCGCCCGGTTCTGGTCGCGCGACGTCACGCCGATGATCTGCATCGCGGTCGCCTCTGCGATCGTCTCCGGCTATGTCGGGCTGGTGCTGTCGTTCCAGACCCGCATTCCCTCGGGGCCTGCGATCATCCTGGTCGCGTCCTTGCTCTATCTCGCCTCGGTGCTGTTCGGACGCGTGGGCGGCGTGCTTCCGCAACTGTTTCCGGGACGCCACCTCGAAGCCTGAAGTCGATGCCCATGAAACGCCTGTTGTCCGCGCTGAGCCTGCTGTTTGGCCTTGTTCTGATCGTCCCCGCATCGGCCGAGACCCGGCTGAACGTCGTCACCAGCTTCTCGATCCTCGCCGACTTCGTCCGCCAGGTCGGCGGCGACAAGGTCAATGTCGCCTCGCTGGTCGGGCCGGACAGCGACGTGCACGTCTACACGCCGACGCCGCATGATGCGAAGGATGTCGGCGCCGCGCAGCTCCTGATCGTCAACGGCCTCGGGCTGGAGGGCTGGCTGCCGCGGCTGCAGCAGGCCTCCGGCAGCAAGGCGCCGATCGTCGTCGCCACTCAGGGCATCACCCCACGCAAGCGCGGCTCGGATGCCGATCCGCATGCCTGGCAGTCGGTCGGCAATGCCAAGGTCTATGTCAAGAACATCCGCGATGCGCTGGTCGCGGCCGCCCCCGCAGACGCGGAGGTCTTCAAGGCCAATGCGGAACGCTATCTCGGCGAGCTCGATGCACTCGACCGCGAGGTCCGCGCCGAGATCGACAAGATCCCGGCCGAGCGGCGCAAGGTGATCTCGACCCATGACGCCTTCGGTTATTTCGCCGATGCCTATGGCGTCCAGTTCATCGCCCCGCTCGGCGTCTCCACCGAGACCGAGCCGTCGGCCCGCGACGTCGCCGAGATCATCCGCCAAGTGAAAAAAGCGGGGATTCCGGCCGTCTTCCTGGAGAATTTCAACGACGACCGGCTGGTCGGCCGGATCGCCGCCGAGACCGGCGCGAAGATCGGCGGCACGCTGTATTCCGATGCCCTGAGCGAGGAAAAGGGCCCCGTTCCCACTTACATTGCCATGGTCAGGCACAATATAAGGGCCCTGACGAGCGCGCTGGTCCGTTAGGGTTCTCGAGCCCTCGCGGTAGTGCGCTTTTGAGCCATTTTCGACGCGATCTGAGGTTTTCGGAGTGAGCATGTCCGACGCGAGCAAGACACCAGTGACGGTCCTGACCGGCTATCTCGGGGCCGGCAAGACCACGCTTCTGAACCGCATCCTCTCGGAAGACCACGGCAAGAAGTACGCCGTCATCGTCAACGAATTCGGCGAGATCGGCATCGACAACGACCTCATCGTCGGCGCCGATGAGGAAGTGTTCGAGATGAACAATGGCTGCATCTGCTGCACCGTGCGCGGCGATCTCGTGCGCATCATCTCCGGCCTGATGCGCCGCAAGGGCAAGTTCGACGCGATCATCGTCGAGACCACGGGGCTCGCCGATCCGGCGCCGGTGGCGCAGACCTTCTTCGTCGACGAGGACGTGCAGAAGAACGCGCGGCTCGACGCGGTCGTGACGGTGGCCGACGCGAAGTGGCTCTCGGACCGGCTCAAGGATGCGCCGGAGGCGAAGAACCAGATCGCGTTTGCCGACGTCATCGTGCTCAACAAGACAGACCTCGTCACCAAGCCGGAGCTCGCCGAGGTCGAGGCGCGCATCCGCGCCATCAACCCCTACGCAAAGCTGCATCGCACCGAGCGCTGCCAGATCGCGATCGCGGATGTGCTGGAGCGCGGCGCGTTCGATCTCGACCGCATTCTGGAGATCGAGCCGCAATTCCTCGAAGCGGGCGACGATCACGATCATCACCACCATGATCACGACCATGGCCATGATCACCATCATCATCACGATCACGGCCTGAAGCACTATCACGACGAGGAGATGCAGTCGCTGTCGCTGCGCTCCGACAAGCCGCTCGATCCGTCGAAATTCATGCCGTGGCTGCAGAACCTGGTGCAGACCGAGGGCGGCAAGATCTTGCGCTCCAAGGGCATCCTGTCGTTCCAGGACGATGACGACCGCTACGTCTTCCAGGGCGTGCACATGATGCTCGAAGGCGATCATCAGCGGAAGTGGAAGCCCGACGAGGCGCGCCAGAGCCGCGTCGTCTTCATCGGCCGCGAGCTGCCGGAAGACGCCATCCGCGAAGGCTTCGAACGCTGCATCGTGACCTGATGACGTCGTTCGACCAGGGCGGCGAGGCCGCATCGATCGTCTCCGTCACCGACAAGGTGAAGCCGGTCTCGCTCGGCATGGCCGTCACGGCCGTGCACTATCTCGGCGATCGCGCCGCCTTCGTCGGCACCGAGGAGAGTGTCGCTGTCGTCGACGGCGACGGCGAGATCAGCAAGGTGGATGTCACCGGCGGCGGCATCCTGTCGGCGGTGTCGGACGGATCGCGCATCCTGATCGGCGGCGATGACGGCAAGGTCTCGTCGCTCGACAAGGCGGGCAGCGTCAGCGTGCTCGTGACCGATCCGAAGCGGCGCTGGATCGACAACGTCGCCCTTCATCCGGATGGTGCGATCGCCTGGTCGGTGGGCAAGACCGCGTTCGTGCGTCAGCCCAAGGGCGAGGAGAAGTCGCTCGAGGTGCCGTCGACCGCGGGCGGACTTGCGTTCGCGCCGAAGGGCCTGCGGCTTGCGATCGCGCACTACAACGGCGCCACCTTGTGGTTTCCCAACATGGCGGGCGAGCCGGAATTTTTAGGCTGGGCCGGCTCGCATCACGCCGTCACCTTCAGCCCGGACAACAAGTTCCTGGTCACCGCGATGCACGAGCCGGCGCTGCATGGCTGGCGGCTCGCTGATAGCAGGCACATGCGGATGACCGGCTACCCCTCGCGGGTGAAGTCGATGTCCTGGGGCAGCGGCGGCCGTTTCCTGGCGACCTCGGGTGCCGACATGGTCATCCTCTGGCCGTTCGTCGGCAAGGACGGCCCGATGGGCAAGGAGCCCGCGATGCTGGCGCCGATGAAGGCCAAGGTCACCGCGGTCGCCTGCCATCCCAAGCAGGACATCCTGGCCTGCGGCTACGAGGACGGCACCGTGCTGATGGTGCGGATGCAGGACGGCGCCGAGATCCTGGTGCGGCGGAACGAGACGCCGCCGATCGTGGCGCTGGGCTGGAATGCCGCGGGAACGTGGCTCGCTTTCTCCGATGAAAGCGGCGAGGCCGGGCTGCTGCGGCTCTGATGAGGCACTGGGGCGGCGCAGACCCCGATGGAACCTCGCAGGCGCGTGACCGTTGTTCCGCACACATAGGATGCGGATGACAAGCCATGGCCTCGATCAACAGCAAACAGACGTTGCGCCGGGACATACTGCTGGCGGCGGGCCTGTTCGTCCTCGGCGTGCTCGTGGCCGTGGTCTCGCTGACCGAGATCAAGGCCAATCACCTCGACCAGATTGCGCAGGCGACGCCCTCGGCCTCGCCTGAACCGTCAGCGACCCCGGCCGAGTCCAAGCCCGGCGGCACGCGCCCGACGACGCCGGCGCCAGAGCCCGCGCGCCCTGACGTGGAAGCTCAAAAGGAAGGCGCCAAGCCGGCGCTGCCGCCGGCCCCGGCCGAGAAGATCGCGCCGACGATGGAGCGGAAGTAGCTCGCTGTAGCAACGGCAGAGCGCGAGAGAGTTCGCGTGCTGCTTCCACGTCGTCATGCCCGGGCTTGTCCCGGGCATCCACGTCGTTCAACTGCGCGGCTTCGTGGATGGCCGGGTCAAGCCCGGCCATGACGGAGGAGAGAGTGCGGCCCAGCCAGTCATCGCACCAGGATGTTCCGGAACTGCCACGGATCGGACGTGTCGATATCCTCCGGGAAA
Organism: Bradyrhizobium sp. SZCCHNS30572; assembly: GCF_032484415.1. Taxonomy (NCBI): domain Bacteria; kingdom Pseudomonadati; phylum Pseudomonadota; class Alphaproteobacteria; order Hyphomicrobiales; family Nitrobacteraceae; genus Bradyrhizobium; species Bradyrhizobium sp. SZCCHNS30572. Next base: position 59,108 of record NZ_JAUESY010000015.1, read on the forward strand.
AGCCCCGGGCGGTCGTTCAGCGGGGTCCAATCCGTGTAGTAGCCCTTCACCGGGCCGAGATAGGGCGACTGGATCTCGAGGCAGCGGCGGAAGTCCATCTCGTCGGCCTCGACGATGCCGGCGGTCGGGTTTTCCAGCGCCCACACCATGCCGGCGAGCACGGCGGATGACACCTGCATGCCGGTCGCGTTCTGGTACGGCGCGATGCGGCGGGTCTCCTCGATCGAGAGCTGCGAGCCGTACCAATAGGCGTTCTTGCCGTGGCCGTAGAGCAGCACGCCGAGTTCGTCGATGCCGTCGACGATCTCGTTCTCGTCGAGGATGTGCCACTTCCCCTGCATCTTGCCGGTGGCGCCGAAGATCTCGTGTAGCGACAGCACCGCGTCATTGGCCGGGTGATAGGCGTAGTGGCAGGTCGGGCGGTACACCACCTTGTCGCCGTCGCGCACGGTGTAGTAGTCGGCGATCGAGATCGACTCATTGTGGGTCACCAGGAAGCCGTATTGCGCGCCCGGCGTCGGACACCACGAGCGCACGCGGGTATTGGCGCCCGGCTGCAGCAGATAGATCGCGGCACCGCAGCCTTCGCTGTGGCGGCGGCCGTTCTCCGGCATCCATGTCTCGTGCGTGCCCCAGCCGAGCTCGGCCGGCTGCATGCCCTCCGAGACGAAGCCCTCGACCGACCAGGTGTTGACGAACACGTCCATCGGCTTCGGATTCCTGGAGCGCTGCGTGTCACGCTCCGCGATGTGGACGCCCTTGACGCCGAGCTTCTGCATCAGCTGCGCCCAGCCCTCGCGGCTCTTCGGCTCGACGATCTCGGTCTTGGTGTCCTTGGCGATGTCGAGCAGCGCCTGCTTGACGAACCAGGACACCATGCCGGGATTGGCGCCGCAGGTCGAGACGGCGGTGGTGCCGCCGGGGCTCTTGCGGCGGGCGGCGAGCAGCGTCTCGCGCAGCGCGTAGTTGGAGCGCTGCTCGACCCCCATCTGCTTGTCGAAATAGAAGCCGGCCCACGGCTCGACGACGGTGTCGATGTAGAGCGCGCCGATCTCGCGGCACATCGTCATGAGGTCGACCGAGGAGGTGTCGACCGACAGGTTCACGCAGAAGCCCTGGCCGCCGCCCGCGGTCAGCAACGGCACCAGCAGCTCGCGGTAATTGTCGCGGGTCACGCCCTGCTGGATGAAGCGGACGCCATGCTTCTTCGCCAGCGCGCCGTCGTCATGCGGATCGATGATGACGAAGCGGCTCTTGTCGTAGTCGAAATGGCGTTCGATCAGGGGCAGGGTGCCCTTGCCGATCGAGCCGAAGCCGATCATCACGATGGGGCCGGTGATCTTCGCGTGGATCTGCGAGCTCATGAATGGTTCTCCGCGAAAGGTGCGTGGGATGGATGGATTCAGGCGGCGCGCCGCCCTCGGATGCCGCGCCGCGTTAGCGGCTGCGGCGCTTGGCGGTGACTTCGATTTCCACCTTCATCTCCGGCTTGAGCAGCGCCGCGACGACCAGCAGCGTTGCGGCGGGGCGGATGTCGCCGAGGACTTCGCCGCAGACCGCAAAATGGGCATCGGCGTCGTTGACGTCGGTGAGGTAGTAGGTCGCGCGGACGATATCGGCCATCTCGAAGCCGCCCTCCTGCAGGGCAGCGGCGATGGTCTTGAAGCAGTTGCGTGACTGGCTCGTGACATCGGCCGGCATCGTCATGGTGGTGTAGTCATAGCCGGTGGTGCCGGCGACGAAGGCGAAGTCGCCATCGATGACGGCGCGGCTGTAGCCGGCGGTCTTCTCGAACGGTGATCCGGTAGAGATCAGGCGGCGGGACATGGCGGACCTCGTGGGGGGATTTTCGGGGGTTAAAGAGCTTTTGCTGCACCTGCGCAACCCCTGGCGGGGCGGGCAGGACGCGGCCTGCCGGCATGCCTAACGCGGGCGGGTGACGTCAGGTCCGGCGGGCGGCGTGCTGGACCAGCGCCTGACCACGATGTCGCGGACGATCATGATCCCGAGCAGGATCAGCAGGAGCGTCGGCAGCAGTGTCCGCCGCTGCGGCGCTGTCGCCGCCCTGGTCTTCACGCTGCGCATCGCAGCGGCCGCTCGCGACGCGAGCGGCGGGCCTTGCGTTCGGCAGCGCCGGTCGCGACGATCATGCCCGACGCGCCGTCCAGCGCGCCTTCGACCAGCTCGAGCCCGAGCAGCCGCGCGCGTTCGAACGGGCCGGGCAGCTCCAGCGCGGCGGTCTGCGCGACCGAGAAGCCGAAGCGGGCGTAATAGGGCGCATCGCCGAGCAGGATCACGGCGCCATGGCCGCGCGACGCCGCGATCATCAGCGCGGCATTCATCAGTGCAGCGCCAACGCCGAGACGGCGCGCCTCGGCCGCGACCGCCAGCGGCCCCAGCATCAGCGCGTCGCGTCCGCCGGCGCTGACGTGCCACAACCGCAGCGTTCCTACCAGCGCGCCGCCGCGCACCGCCGACAAAGCGAGGCCCGCGGCGGGCGCGCGTCCGTCGCGCAGGCGCTGGCAGGTGCGCTCATGGCGATTCTCGCCAAAGCACAGGTCGAGCAGCGTCTCGCGCGCTGCGACGTCGGAGGCCCGTTCGCTGCGGATCACGAACGGAGCGGCAGTCCGAGAGGGCGCAGTCGAAGGGATGCGAAAAGCGGTCATGGCACGTCAGTCCTCGGCCTGCGCGGCAAGCCTTCGCCCGCGCGCAAACACGTGATGTCAGGTTGAAGGTGACGGTCTATCGCTCCCTCCCCCGCTTGCGGGGGAGGGTCGGGGTGGGGGAACGCCCCACCCGAGCCTCTTGCCGGTCTCACCCGCGCTCGGGTGGCGAGGGCAGCCAGGTCAGATGTGATAGGTCTTCAGTGGGGGGATGCCGTTGAAGGCCACCGACGCGTAGGTCGACGTATAGGCCCCGGTCCCCTCGATCAGCACCTTGTCGCCGATCGAGAGCGTCACCGGCAGCGGATACGGCAGCTTCTCGTACATCACGTCGGCCGAATCGCAGGTCGGGCCGGCGAGCACGCACGGGGTCATCTCCGCGCCCTCATGCGGGGTGCGGATCGCGTAGCGGATCGACTCGTCCATCGTCTCGGCGAGGCCGCCGAACTTGCCGATGTCGAGATAGACCCAGCGCAGCTCGTCCTCGTCGCTCTTCTTCGAGATCAGCACCACTTCCGACTCGATGATCCCGGCATTGCCGACCATGCCGCGGCCCGGCTCGATGATCGTCTCGGGGATCTGGTTGCCGAAATGCTTGCGCAGCGCGCGGAAGATCGAGCGGCCGTACTGCACGACCGGCGGCACGTCCTTGAGGTACTTGGTCGGGAAGCCCCCGCCCATGTTGACCATGGTCAGGTTGATGCCGCGCTCGGCGCAGTCGCGGAACACCGTCGAGGCCATCGCCAGCGCGCGGTCCCACGCCTTCACCTTGCGCTGCTGCGAGCCGACATGGAACGAGATGCCGCACGGCTCCAGGCCCAGCCGCTTGGCCAGGTCCAGCACTTCCACAGCCATCTCCGGATCGCAGCCGAACTTGCGCGACAGGGGCCATTCGGCGCCGGCGCAATCGTACAGGATGCGGCAGAACACCTTGGCGCCGGGCGCTGCGCGCGCGATCTTCTCGACCTCGGCGGCGCAGTCGACCGCGAACAGGCGGATGCCGAGCGCATAGGCGCGCGCGATGTCCCGCTCCTTCTTGATCGTGTTGCCATAGGAGATGCGGTCAGGCGTCGCGCCGGCGGCCAGCGCCATCTCGATCTCGGCGACCGTCGCCGTGTCGAAGGACGAGCCGAGCGAGGCGAGCAGCGACAGCACTTCCGGCGCCGGGTTGGCCTTGACCGCATAGAACACGCGGCTGTCCGGCAGCGCGCGAGCGAAGCTCATGTAGTTGTCGCGCACGATCTCGAGGTCGACGACGAGACAGGGCTCGTGGTCCAGACCTTCCTCGCGGCGGTTGCGCAGGAATTCCCGGATACGTTCGGTCATAGCACCCTCCAAACGGCCCCAGCGACGGAGACCCGTTCAAAATGATCCCGACACGGGTGCCTTGGCGTTGCCGCCCGATGGAAAGGCGACAAAACCTCGAACCCGTAGCCGAATTGTGCTGCCGTGGATTGGTTGGGAATTTCCCGCCCGCACACCTGGCAATGAAGGACAAGCCTTTTCAGTAGCCCGCGCCGGCTTTGGACTGCCGGTAGAGACCAAAAAAGCCCGATCCGTCGTTGCTTTAAGTCGCGTCCCCCGTTGAGAGCGGGGTGCGCCGGTTCGCCTCCGGCTGCCAGTCACGGTTGCAAAAGATGGGGTGACCTTCAGCGGCATCTCTTGAGAGAGATGCTGGGCTCTGGAGTATGACGATCTCGATCATGGTGATCTTGATCGCAACGATCCGAGGGCCCCTCGGTTCCTCATCCCTTGGCGGCTGTCCGGCCTCTTGTCCGGATACCTACCGACTGACACACGACCACAGGCACGTGCGAAATTGGGCAGAAGCGGAAATAAGCGTTTTGAATTTCGTTCGCAAGGAATTTTTGGGCGCCGGGAAAGATTTCCCTAATCTGTGCTTACGCGACACACATGCTGCGCTGATCTCTGAACGAACGTTAAGCGAGCTTAAACTTTCGTAACGCGCTCACGCTTGCAGGACAGTGTTTTTACGCTGTTTACGCGCGCCTGGTGAACGGCTCGATGCGCTGCGCGCCGCGGATGAAGCCGATCATCACGAACACGCCGATCGCGAACAGCACGGCCTGAACGATGTGCGCGCCGCCATCGCCGAGCCCGAACAGAATCGCGAGCGCCCAGCCGCCGGCGAAGGCCGCACCGAACACTTCGGCACCGATCAGGATCGCCGCCGAGATGACGGTGATCACGGTCGGCCAGGCGATCTGGCGGCCGGCTTTGGAGGTGGTCTCTGCGTTCATGGTCCAGGGTCCTGTTGCGGGCCGCAATCTCTCCGAAAAGGCCCGGCCCTTCAAGGGGAAATGACCCAAAAAGAGCCAGCTCCATGATATGGGGGGCGCATCGAACTTCCGGGAGAGGACGGACCCCAGCCGATGTCAGACACCACCGCTGTGATCGACGCCCAGACCAATCCGCTGCTCGTGGCCTGGGAGACCCCGCACCAGACACCGCCCTTCGACGCGATCAAACCCGAGCACTTCCTGCCGGCCTTCGAGCGCGCTTTCGCCGACCACGCCGCCGAAATCATCGCGATTACCCATGATCCGGCCGAGCCGGACTTCGCCAACACCATCACGGCGCTGGAGCGCTCGGGCAAGCTGCTGTCGAAGGTCGCGGCTGTCTTCTACGATCTGGTGTCGGCGCATTCGAACCCGGCGATTCTGGAGATCGACAAGGACGTGTCGCTGCGGATGGCGCGGCACTGGAACCCGATCATGATGAATGCCGTGCTGTTTGGCCGCATCGCGCTGCTCTACGACAACCGCAAGGACCTCAAGCTCACCGGTGAGGAGCAGCGGCTGCTGGAGCGCACCTACACCCGCTTCCGCCGTGCCGGCGCCGGCCTCTCGGACGACGACAAGGTGCGGATGGCCGAGATCAACGAGAAGCTCGCCCAGCTCGGCACCACCTTCAGCCACCACGTGCTCGGTGACGAGCAGGACTGGTACCTCGAGCTCGGCGAGGACGACCGCGCCGGCCTGTCCGAGAGCTTCGTGGCTGCCGCCAAGGCTGCGGCGGATGAGCGCGGCATGCCCGGCAAGGCGATCGTGACCCTGTCGCGCTCGTCGGTCGAGCCGTTCCTGCAGAGCTCTGCCCGCCGCGACCTGCGCGAGAAGGTGTTCAAGGCCTTCACCGCGCGGGGCGACAATGGCAATTCCAACGACAACAACGCCGTCATCGGCGAGATCCTGTCCCTGCGCGAGCAGGCCGCCAGGATCATGGGCTTTCCCAACTTCGCCGCCTATCGCCTCGAGGATTCCATGGCGAAGACGCCGGAGGCCGTGCGCGGGCTGCTGGAGCGCGTCTGGAAGCCGGCGCGCGCCAAGGCGCTGGCCGATCGCGATCAACTGCAGGAGATGATCACGGCGGAGGGCGGCAACTTCAAGCTCGAGGCCTGGGACTGGCGCTATTACGCCGAGAAGCTGCGCCAGGCGAAGGCCAACTTCGACGACGCCGCGATCAAGCCGTATCTCTCGCTCGACAACATGATCGCGGCCGCCTTCGATTGCGCCACCCGGCTGTTCGGCATCACCTTCGCCGAGCGCAAGGACATCCCGGTCTGGCATCCGGACGTCCGGGTCTGGGAGATCAAGGACGCGGGAGGCCGCCACAAGGCGCTGTTCTATGGCGACTACTTTGCCCGCTCGTCGAAGCGCTCCGGCGCCTGGATGACCTCGCTTCGCGACCAGCAGAAGCTCGACGGCGACACCGCGCCCTTGATCATCAACGTCTGCAACTTCGCCAAGGGGGCCGACGGTCAGCCGTCGCTGCTGTCGCCGGACGATGCCCGCACGCTGTTCCACGAGTTCGGCCACGGCCTGCACGGCATCCTGTCCAACGTGACCTATCCGTCGCTGTCGGGCACTGCCGTGTTCACCGACTTCGTCGAGCTGCCGTCGCAGCTCTACGAGCACTGGCAGGAGCGTCCCGAGGTGCTGCAGACCTTCGCGCGCCACTACCAGACGGGCGAGCCGCTGCCGCAGGATCTGCTCGACCGCTTCCTGGCCGCGCGCCGCTTCAACCAGGGCTTTGCCACCGTCGAGTTCGTCTCCTCGGCGCTGATCGACCTCGAGTTCCACACCCAGCCGGCGGCGGCCTCCAAGGATGTCCGCGCCTTCGAAAAGGCCGAGATGGAGAAGATCGGCATGCCGCCGGAGATCGCGCTGCGCCACCGGCCGACTCAATTCGGCCATATCTTCTCGGGAGACCATTATGCGGCGGGCTATTACAGCTACATGTGGTCGGAGGTGATGGATGCGGATGCCTTCGGCGCCTTCGAGGAAGCCGGCAACATCTTCGACCCGGCGGTCGCCAAGCGGCTCCACGACAATGTCTACGCCTCCGGCGGCTCGGTCGATCCGGAAGCGGCCTACATCGCCTTCCGCGGCCGCGAGCCCGAGCCCGACGCGCTGCTGCGCCGGCGCGGCCTGCTCGACGTTGCCAAGGCGGCTTGAGATGAAGGGGATGGCGCTGGTCCGGTTCGTCCTCGCTGCGCTGACGCTCGTGCTCGGCGCGAGCGCGGCGAGCGCCCATCCGCATGTCTGGGTCACCGCGACCAGCCAGCTGCTCTATGCGGCCGATGGCTCGGTGACCGGCGTGCGGCACGCCTGGACCTTCGACGACATGTTCGCGACCTATGCGCTGCAGGGCCTCGAGACCAAGCAGAAGGGCGTCTACACCCGCGAGGAGCTGGCGCCGCTGGCGCAGACCAACGCCGAGTCGCTGAAGGAATATGCCTACTTCACCTTCCTCAAGGCCGACGGGCGCAAGCAGAAGCTCGAGGACCCCGTCGACTATTACCTCGAATACAAGGACACCAAGCTGACCCTGCACTTCACCCTGCCGCTGAAGGCGCCGGTGAAGCCGAAGCAGCTCCAGGTCGAGGTCTACGATCCCAGCTATTTCATCGATTTCCAGATGGCGGAGAAGGATCCCGTCACGCTGGTCAGCGCTCCCTCGGGCTGCAAGTTCGGCCTGGTGAGACCGAGCGACGGCGGCTCCGTCGCGCAGACCATGAACGAACAGACATTCCTGAGCGGCGGGGCGAACGCCAATTTCGGAATGAATTTCGCCAACAAGATCTCAGTGGAATGTCCATGACACCTCGCCCCAGCTCTGCCCGACCGCTCCTTACCTGCGCCGCGATCGTCGCTGTGCTCGTTGCCGCCGACGCCGCCTCGCATGTGCTGCTCGCCAAATCGCCGTTCGGCGCGCCGGCCGAGCCGCAGGTCGGCGGCATCGTCGGCTGGCTGCTCACCAAGCAGTCGGAGTTCTACCGGCAGATGTCGGGGGCGATCCGCTCGGCCAAGCAAGATGGCTCGGCGGTGTGGTGGCTGCTCGCGATCTCGTTCTCCTACGGCATCTTTCATGCTGCGGGCCCCGGCCACGGCAAGGCGGTGATCGCGTCCTATCTCGTCGCCAACCAGGAGACGGCGAAGCGCGGTATCGTGCTGTCGTTCGCCTCGGGCCTGATGCAGGCGCTGGTCGCGGTCGTCATCGTCGGCATCGGCGCCGTGCTGCTCAATGCCACCGCGGCCACGATGTGCAGCGCCGAGAAGGTGGTGGAGATCGCGAGCTACGGGCTGATCGCGCTGCTCGGCGCGCGCCTGGTCTGGGTCAAGGGCGCGGCGTTCCTGCGCACTTGGCAGCCGGCGGCGCCGGCATTGGCGCTGGCCGGTGCGCCCGCGGCCGCGGTGGAGCCGTCGACCCATGATCATAGCCATGCGCATGATCACCAGCATCGCGCGCCTCATCATGATCATCACGGTCATGACCATCATGGTCACGACCACCACGGCCACGATCATCATCACCACGATCATGCGCACGCCCATGCTGCGGCGGCGCATGGTTTCGCCGCTCACGATCACGTCCACCACGATCACGTTCACGGCGATGATTGCGGTTGCGGCCATTCCCACGGGCCCGCGCCGAGCGAACTCGCCGGTCCCGGCGGCTGGCAGCGCGGCTTTCAGGCGATCTTCGCCGCCGGCATCCGCCCGTGCTCGGGCGCGATCCTCGTGCTGGTGTTCGCCTTGGCCCAGGGCATGTTCTGGGCCGGCGTCGCCGCGACCTTCGTGATGGGCATGGGCACGGCGGTGACCGTCGCGACCATCGCGGTGCTCGCCGTCGCCGCCAAGGACGTCGCCCGCCGGCTCAGCGCCGGCCGCGAGGGCGGCGGCGCCCTGATCATGCGCGGCCTGGAATTCGGCGCCGCCGGTCTGGTGCTGCTGTTCGGCGCGGGCTTGTTGCTGGGCTACATCGCGGCGGAACGCACGACCTGCTTCTGAGCGGGCGCGGCTGAGCTGTTCGCTTCCGTCCCCTATGTTTACCCCGATGCCGCGGCCAGTCCCTGCAGCGCGCTGTCCTACATGCCCTCTCCCACAAGGGGGGAGGGCGCATTCACGGGCACGCGCGGAGGCGATGAGTTGTTAGTGCCCCTGTGGCCGCAGCGCGCGGCCCAAGGCCATCAGCGGGAAGTAGTGGCGGTACATGCCGTAGCGGAGCATGAAGGCGCGGGACAGCTCCGGGCCCTGCATCAGCCGCTCCTGCAAAGAGGGATCGGTCAGCTTGATGGTCTGGCCGACGCCGTAGCCGGGGAAGCCGGTGCCGGTGAATTCCGGCTCGTCCCAGGTGCCGGCCGACTGGCGCTCGACCAGCCACATGCAGCCGCGCTCGATCGCCTCCTTGTCCTGCGGACGGTTGGCGGCGAGCAGGGCCATCAGCGCCCACGCCGTCTGTGACGCCGTGGTGGTGCCGCGGCCGACCGCGCTGACATCCATGTAGGAGGCGCAGCTCTCGCCCCAGCCGCCGTCCGGCTGCTGATGCGCGACGAGCCAGTCGCAGGCGCGGCCGATATAGGGTTGCGTCATGTCCTCGCCGATCGCGGCCAGCGCCGGCAGCACCGCGCCGGTGCCGTAGACGTAGTTGACACCCCAGCGGCCGAACCACGGGCCGCTCGGCTCCTGCTCCCGTCGGATGTAGTCGAGCGCGCGCACCATGGCCGGATGATTGCGCGAGATGCCGAGCTTGCCGAACGCCTCGACGATGTGGGCGGTGACGTCGACCGACGGGGGATCGAGCGCCTCGCCGTAGTCGCAGAACGGAATCTTGGTCAGGATCTGCTGGTTGTTGTCCTTGTCGAACGCGCCCCAGCCGCCGCCCTGGCTCTGCATGCCGATCAGCCAGTCGACGCCGAGCTGAATGGCCTCGTCGATGCCCTTGGCCTGCCACTTCGGATCATGCCGCAGCGGCGCCAGCGCGATCAACGCCACGGCGGTGTCGTCCGTATCGGGATAATAGTTGTTGGCGTATTCGAACGCCCAGCCGCCGGGCTTGACGTGCGGCAGCTTCATCGACCAGTCGCCGGGCACGCGGACCTGGCGGTCGAGCACCCAGTCGACCGCCTTGTCGACGGCCTCGGGGTAATCGCCGAGCACGCCGGCATCGTCGAAGGCGAGCAGCGTCAGGATCGTGTCCCACACTGGACTGTTGGTCGCCTGGATGTAGGTGGCGTCGCCGACATCGACTCGCCAGCCGGGATCGTTCAGGGCATCGAGGCCCTTGGCGAGAACGGGATGATTGAGCGGATAGCCCTCGGCGTAGAGCGCCATCAGGCCGTAGATCCAGGGCGGCTGGATGCCGCCCCAGGCGCCGTCGAAATCCTGGTGGCGGATCATCCATTCCAGCACGCGGCTGGTCGCCGCCGGGCGGAACAGGCCGAGATTGAGCTTGTTGCCGAGGTTCTGCAGGGCATGCAGCACCTTGTCGGCGCCGCGGAAGAACCTGTCCCAGCCGCCGGCATTGGCCTTGACCGGCAGGTCATAATCGAACGCGTTGCGCCCATGTGGAAACAGCGCGTCCAGCCGGTTCTCGGGCGGCAGCGGCCGGCTCGGCCGCCGCGCCGACAGCACCGCGATCGGCATCAGGGTTGCGCGTGCCCATTGCGCAAAATTGTAGATCGAGAACGGAAACCAGAGCGGAAACCAGATCACCTCGGGCGGGATGTTGGGGGTCTTCTCCCACGGCCATTCGCCGATCAGCGCCAGCCAATAGCGCGTGAACACGCGAATGTTGCGCAGGCCCCCCTTGGCTTCGATCCATTCGCGGGCGCGCCGCACCGGCGGCTCGTCGTCGCGGAAGCCGAGCGAGCGCAGCGCGGCATAGGCCTCGACGGTCGCGTTGATGTCGCCATTGGGGGCGCCGAAATAGACCTGCCAGGCGCCGTCCGGGCGCTGGCTGTCGAGCAGCGACTGGCCCAGGCGCTTGCGCAGCGGATGCTCCTCGAGCCCCATGAACCACAGCGCCAGGCACCATTGCGCCTCCATGCAGGCGTTGGATTCGGCGCGGCCGACCCAATGACCGTCGGGCTTCTGGTTGGCGATCAGCCAGTCCGCGGCCGCCCGCACCGTCGATTGCAGGGCGGTCTGGTAATTTCCCGGGTCGCGCGGCGCGCGCGCGGGGGCCGAGCTGGTCAAAGTCATCACGATCCCTCTGGCGGCCTCACAGTGCCGCTGCGGCAGTCCAATTCACTCCGCCCTATAGGGAATTTCGCCGTCAAATCCAATCAACTGGCCGCAGCAGACCGGATCAAAGGAGAAACGAATGGCGTACAGACGGAGGCCGCATGGCCGTTTTGGTTAGCATCCGGATGGGCATGGAGATGTGACGCTTCTCACGCCCGGAAACTGGGCCCACTCAAACCGGCAGGTATTGGCGCAGCAGGGGCAGGAAGAAGATCGCGACGGTGATCAGGAACCCGATCGCCCACAGGATCGAGCGCAGCGACGGCCGGTTGCCCACGTAGGTCAGCACATAGGCGGTGCGCACGATCACGAACAGCACCGACAGCTCGTTGATCAGGTTCTGCGGCGCGCCGCGGAACTCGGCCAGCAGCACCGCCGCGGCAAAGAACGGGAACGCCTCGATGCCGTTCTGATGGGCGCCCAGCGCCCGCTCGCGGATGCCGCCGGCGTAGAAGGCGGGATCTCGCGGCCGGGCGTTGTCATAGCGCCCGCCACCGTCGACGCTGATCCATTTCGCCGGCACGATCGTTAAGAGATAGAGCATTACGCTGGCGAAAATGCACAATTCGGCAATCGTCATGGCTCCTCCAGCCCGATGACAACAGTGAAATGGCCCTTATCTTGACAATGTCGAAACAAGCCGCCAAGCCACGCCCTTCAGCAGTCACGGGCATCATGACCGCCGCCATCTTTCTGGACAATGCCAGGCCTGTCGACGTCAGGCCGTTGCCGGCCGCGAGCACGTCCCGCGTCGGCGTGCTGCTGGTCAATCTCGGGACGCCGGATACGGCCGACGCCGCCGGCGTGCGGGTGTATCTGAAGGAGTTCCTGTCCGACCGCCGCGTCATCGAGGACCAGGGCCTGTTGTGGAAGATCATCCTCAACGGGATCATCCTCAATGTCCGGCCGCGCAAGAAGGCGAAAGACTACCAGTCGATCTGGAACACCGAGAAGAACGAATCGCCGCTGAAGACGATCACCCGCGCGCAGAGCGAGAAGCTGGCCGCGAGCCTGGCCGACCGCAGCCACGTCATCGTCGACTGGGCGATGCGCTACGGCAATCCGTCGATCAAGGCTGGCGTCGATGGTCTCATGGCCCAGGGCTGCGACCGCATCCTGGTGGTGCCGCTCTATCCGCAATATTCAGCCGCGACCTCGGCGACCGTGTGCGACGAGGCGTTCCGCGTGCTGACCGAGTTGCGCGCGCAGCCGACGCTGCGGGTGACGCCGCCTTATTACAACGACGACTTCTACATCGAGGCGCTGGCCGTCTCGATCGAGGATCATCTGAAGACGCTGGCGTACAAGCCCGAGCTGATCGTGGCCTCGTTCCACGGCATGCCCAAGGAATATGTCGACAAGGGCGATCCCTATCGCGAGCAGTGCGTCGCCACCACCGAGCTGCTGCGCAAGCGGCTCGGCATGGACGACACCAAGCTGCTGCTGACCTTCCAGTCGCGCTTCGGCTTCTCGGAGTGGCTGCAGCCCTATACCGACAAGACCATCGAGAAGCTCGCCAAGGACGGCGTCAAGCGCATCGCCGTGGTGATGCCGGGCTTTGCCGCCGACTGCCTGGAGACGCTGGAGGAGATCTCCGGTGAGAATTGCGAGATCTTCAAGCACAATGGCGGCGAGGAATTCTCCGCCGTACCGTGCCTGAACGACAGCGCGCCCGGCATGGAGGTGCTGCGGCAGCTCGTGCTGCGCGAGCTGCAGGGCTGGTTGTAAACGGCTGGCTCTGAGCCGTCGGCGGTATTGCCGGCCCGCTAGGTGAGCCGCCCGCCGGCGCAAGGCGGACGGCCGTCCGCCCGTAGAAAATACTTTCCTGAACCGCGCCTAGCGGACCCCCGACCAAATCATGCAGTAATCCCTAGATTGTGATGGCTGCAGAGGCTGGTGAGGGGACGATCGTCTCCTCCCTAGGAGGATCCATGAGCGGTTTCGACATTTTCGCCATAGCGCTGGTGCTGCTGGTCATCTTCACGCTGTATTCCGGCGTGAAGACCGTGCCACAGGGGTTCGACTGGACCGTCGAACGGTTCGGCAAATACACCCGCACCTTGTCGCCGGGCCTCAACATCATCGTGCCCTTCTTCGATCGCATCGGGCGCAAGATCAACATGATGGAGCAGGTGATCGACATCCCCGAGCAGGAGGTCATCACCAAGGACAACGCCACCGTGACGGTCGACGGCGTCGCCTTCTACCAGGTATTCGACGCCGCCAAGGCGAGCTACGAGGTGTCGAACCTCAACCAGGCGATCGTCACGCTGACCATGACCAACATCCGCTCGGTGATGGGCGCGATGGATCTCGACCAGGTGCTGTCGCATCGCGACGAGATCAACGAGCGGCTGCTGCGCGTCGTCGACGCCGCGGTGTCGCCATGGGGCCTCAAGGTCAACCGCATCGAGATCAAGGACATCGTGCCGCCAGCCGATCTGGTCGAGGCGATGGGCCGGCAGATGAAGGCCGAGCGCGTCAAGCGCGCCGACATCCTGCAGGCCGAGGGCCAGCGGCAGTCGGAGATCCTGCGCGCGGAAGGCGCCAAGCAGAGCCAGATCCTGCAGGCCGAGGGCCGCCGCGAATCGGCCTTTCTCGATGCCCAGGCGCGCGAGCGCGCCGCGGAGGCCGAGGCCAAGGCGACGCAGATGGTGTCGGACGCGATCTCCAAGGGCGACGTCGCCGCGCTCAACTACTTCATCGCCGACAAGTACATCAAGGCGTTCGGCCAGCTCGCCGACTCGCCGAACCAGAAGGTGATCATGCTGCCGCTGGAGGCAACGGGCATGCTGGCCTCGCTCGCCGGCATCGGCGAGATCGCCAAGGCGACGTTCGGCGAGAGCGCGGCTTCGGCCGTGGCAGCCGCGCGCCGCGGCGGCTCGGTGCCGTCAGCGGGGACGGCGCCGAAACCGCCGACGCCGCCGCAGGCTTGACGCAGGGGAGGACACTGATGAGCGACATGTTCGTGACGCTCGGCACCTGGAACTGGCTGATCTTCGGCATCATCCTGATGGCGTTGGAGCTGCTCGCGCCGGGCATCTTCCTGTTCTGGCTGGGCCTCGCGGCGCTGCTGGTCGGGCTGCTGTCGTTTGCGTTTGCGCCGGGGTGGCAACTGCAGATCCTGCTGTTCGCGCTGTTCGCGCTCGCCGCCGTGCCGCTGTGGCGGCGCCTCGCGCGGGCGAGCGCGGCGCCGTCGCAGGACAATCCGTTCCTCAACCGCCGCTCGGCGGCCCTGGTCGGTCGCGAGTTCACCCTGGAGAAGCCGATCGTCGGTGGCAACGGCACCGTGCGTATCGACGACACGGTGTGGCGCGTGGCGGGCCCGGACACGCCGGCCGGCAGCCGCGTCCGCATCGTGCAGGCGGACGGCGCGCAGCTCACGGTGGCCGCCGCGTAGTCCTGCGGGCGAGTTGACCGCTTTGAGCGACAGCCCCACCGCGTCATTGCGAGCGCAGCGAAGCAATCCAGAGTCGTTTTGGAGCCCCTGGATTGCTTCGTCGCTGCGCTCCTCGCAATGACGGGGCGAGAGCTGGGTTCAATTCTGCAGCCTCACGCCGACCATCACCACCGTGCCGGAAGAACCGGCGCCGGTGATGTTCGAATCCAGCTTGTCGTAGCGCAGCGTGCCCTTGACCCAGACGTTGCGCGACATCTTGTAGACGAGGTTGCCTTCGGCCGAATAGGTGCGGTCGCTGCGGCCGTAGCCCTGATAGTCGAGCGTGCCGAAGCTGAACTTGCCGATGCCGGTCAGCCAGCGGCGGAAATCGTGGTCGACCTGCACCGTGTAGGTGCGCACCAGCACGCCGGAGGCGCCGGCCACCGTCGTTTCTGCGAGCTGCGTGTCGGAGAGAAACCGCGCGGTGGTCAGCGGCGTCGCCGACCACACCAGCGAGGCCGTGGTGAGGAAGCCCTGCAGCCGGTTGAGCCGCGGGTCGACATAGCTGCGCGTGGCATAGCCCATCGAGACCTCGCCGGTCAGGAGCCGGGTGAACTCGAACGAGGTGCCGGCCTTGGCATAGCCGCCCGAGGAGTCGCGCTGATAGCCCGAACGATCGACCCGCTGGTCGTGCACGCGGCTGTCGCCCTGGATCTCGGCGAACGGCTTCAGGCCGGGCATGACCTCGTAGGACACCCGGCCGATGCCGCCGAACTGGTTGTAGTTGCGGTCGTCGTTCGACGTCATCGTGCCGTCGGTCAGCTTGCTCTGCTGATAGCTGGTGCGATCGGCGGTGGCGCCCGCCGAAATCTGCAGCCGGTTGAAGCGCTGGTCGATGCCGACGGTGGTGCCGAGCGTGGTGTAGACCGGATAGCGCGCCAATCCAGCTTGCACGCTGGGACTGCCGGGATTGTCGGTCGCGGCACGCAGCCGGAGCTGGGCGCCGACCGAGGTGTCGCGGCTGACGTCGAGGCGGCCGTCGACATGGCCGGTGAAGTCGGGGCGGTCGAGCGTGGTCGGCGCCGAATTGATGCCGCCATCCATGATAGCCGGCAGGGTGCTGCCATAGCCGGTGAAGGAGCCCCGCAGGTCGGCGACGAGGGCGTGACGCTCCCAGTTCGACACCGCCAGGAATTCCGGCGCGATCACCCAGGCCGGCATGCCGCGCGGCTTGGCGAGGCGGGCCGGGTTGCTGTCATAGCCGGCCGAGAGCTCCACCGCGCCCTTGATCAGGAACGGCCCGGCGTAGTCGCCGACCGCGCCGAACGGGTCGTCGTCGATTCTGAGGCGCTTGCGCGGCGGCTGGCCGGGCACGGTGCCGGCCATGGCAGGCGGGAGCGGCTGCCGGTTGGCGGAGGCCGAGGGCGGCAGGGTCGGGCGCAACTGGCCGGTGAGCTCGCCGGACGGCCGCGTGCCGGGGCCCGGCGCCGGCTTGGGCCGCGCCTGGGCGGGATAGTATCTCGGCTTCTTGCGGGTGCGATTCAGCGAATCATAGCCGACATCGGATGCGCCGCTGGCCGCGGGTACACCGGGCAGGGGGACCAGATTTCGTCGTGCGGCCGAGCTGGTCGGCGCAGGCGTCGCGGGCAGCCCTGGCGTCGGGACGGCATCGGTCAGGCCGCTGACCACGGTCCGCCGCAACGGGGAGTCCTGCGGAGCCAGGAAGCCGTCGCGCACCGGCCGGAACACGTCGATGGTCTGCGAGTGCGCCGCATCGGGGCCGAGCGCGCCGAGCAGCAGGCATGCGGCGGAGGCGCCGCGCCACACCGCGCGCCTTCGCGCGCGCCTCGCGCGGCCGCTGTCAGGCCTCCACCCCACGATGAAAATACTCCAACAAAATCAATTGCGTCGTCGGGACACCCGCGCCGCCCGGCAAACCGCGTCGTTAAGGGAGTAAAAACAAATATGGTTAATGGGCTGTTGATGGCGCCTTGCTGCCTTACCCATGCTAAAGAGCGGCGCCTGACTGTTCAGCCTTGGAAGTCCGCATGCCGAGATCGAAGCCGTTGCCCGACACCGCTCCCGCCAACGCAGATATCCAGTCGGCACTGCGCACGCTCGATGCCGGCAGCAACGGCATTGCCGCGATCTCCGCGGCGCTGTCGGGACCTCTGGGAGCGGCCTTCGCGGCCGCCGTCGAACTGATCCGCCAGGCGAAGGGCCGGGCGATCCTCACCGGTCTCGGCAAGTCCGGCCACGTCGCCCGCAAGATGGCCGCCACGCTCGCCTCGACCGGCACGCCCGCGTTCTTCGTGCATTCCGCCGAGGCCGGCCATGGCGATCTCGGCATGATCACCTCGGACGACGTCGTCATCGCGCTGTCGTGGTCCGGCGAGCAGCCGGAGATGAAGACGCTGGTCAACTATACCAAGCGCTTCGCCATCCCGCTGATCGCGGTCACCTCCAATGCGCAATCGTCGCTGGGGCAGGCGGCGCGCATCGTGCTGGAGCTGCCGAAGGCGCGCGAGGCCTGCCCGCACAATCTGGCGCCGACCACCTCGACCCTGATGCAGGCCGCGATCGGCGATGCGCTCGCGATCGCGCTGCTCGAAGGCCGCGGCTTCACCGCGCTGGAATTCGCCAATTTCCATCCGGGCGGCAAGCTCGGCGCCATGCTCAAGCACATCTCGGACCTGATGCGCTCGGGCGACGCGGTGCCGCTGAAGCCGCTCGGCACCGGCATGCCGGATGCGCTGGCCGAGATGTCGGCCAAGGGGCTCGGCTGCGTGGTCATCGTCGATGCTCGTGGTCACGTCGCCGGCATCATCACCGACGGCGACCTCCGCCGGAAGATGCGCGCCGATCTGTTGTCCGCATCGGTCGAGGAGATCATGACGGCGAACCCGCGCACCGTGCGCCGCGAGGCGCTGGCCTCCGAGGCGCTGGAGATCCTGAACTCCGCCAAGATCACGACGCTCATCGTGACGGATGGCTTGAAGCCAGTCGGCATCCTGCACATGCACGATCTGTTGCGGGCCGGGGTGGCCTAGCTCGAAGCGTCGTTTGCGGGCGCCCGGCTGCCGCGCGCTTGGGAAGACCGGTCAGCCTGCGTTGAATCGTGCCGCATCGGCCTCCAGCGGCAGCTGCAGTGCGTTCGCGACATACGACACGGTGCGATAGAAGCCGCACAGCAGGATGATTTCCAGCACCTGATCCTCATCATGATGCAGGCGGAGGCGGGCGAATTCGTCGTCGCTCAAGGTCGACCGTTGGTGCAAGGCATCGACCGCAGCGATCAGGGCCTGTTCGGGGGCCGACCAGCACGCCGCGTCGGCCGGTGCATTCACGGTGGCGTCGATCTGTTGCGCCGTCAGGCCGGCGTCTGAGCCAAAGATGCGGACGTGCACGCCCCATTCGTACTCGCACGCATTCAGCGCGCAGGTCCGATCGATGACGATCTCGCGCTGACGCAGGGACAGCGGGCCGCGGTCGAGCAGGCTGCCGCCGCGAAATTTGGTCCAGGCGCGCGCATGGCCGGCCATCACCCGGAACAGCATCAAGGGCGGCGCCCCGCGCATGATCTGGTCGAATTGCGCCTGGATGTCGGCCGGGTAGGGCGGCTGCAGCGGGGCGATCCGGGGCATGGCGGTTCCTCCTGTGCGGTGCTACATTTACTGTAGCAGTATGCTACGCTTTCCGTAGCGCTTGGCAAGCTGTTGGAGAGTTTTCGTGCCGAAAGACGTTCAACCGCGCCGGGTGCGCGGCTCGCGCTCGGGCCGGCCGGTCATGGCGCTGCTCGATCTGTTGGGCCGGCGCTGGTGCCTGCGCATCGTCTGGGAGCTGCGCGACGACGCCCTGACCTCCCGGGCGCTGCGCGCGGCCTGCGACGAGGCCTCGCCGACCGTGTTGCAGGCGCGGCTGGACGAGCTGCGCGAGGCGGGCTTCATCGTGCTGGGCGACAGCGGCTACGAGCTGACGCCATTGGGGCGCGAGCTGTTGGAGACCTTCCTGCCGCTGCATCGCTTTGCCGAGCGCTGGAGCCGGCAGACGGGATGAGCCGAGCTTGGGCACGTGCGCGGTCCCGTTCTGGCCGGGCACGGCGGCGTCGTGCTATGGGCTCGTCCGAGACAGGGAGCAGAGCCGATGCCGGGCGCATTCGATCTGGATAAATATCTCGTGCGCATCGGCTATCGCGGGCCGCTGGCGCCGACGCTCGAGACGCTGGCCGGATTGCAGGCCGCCCATGTCGATGCGATCGCCTTCGAAGGCATCGATCCGCTGCTCGGCCGGCCCGTGAACATCGATCTCGCCTCGGTCCAGGCCAAGATCGTCGACGGCCGCCGCGGCGGCTATTGCTTCGAACAGAATGCGCTGCTGAAAGCGGCGCTGGAGGCGATCGGCTTTGCGGTGACGCCGCTCTCGGCGCGGGTGCGGTGGCGGCTCGATGCCGATGCGCCGCTGACGCCGCGCACGCACATGATGCTGAAGGTGGACCTGCCGGAGGGGCCTCATCTCGCCGATGTCGGTTTCGGCTCCTGCCTGCTCGATACGCCGCTGCAGATGGTTGCCGACATCGAGCAGCCGACCGCGATGGGTACGTTCCGTCTGACGCTGTCTGATGGGCTGTATTGGCTCGCGGCGAAGCAGCCGGCCGGCTGGCGCACGATGTATGTGTTTGATCTGGTGCCGCAGATTCATGCCGACTATGTGCTCGGCAACTGGTTCACCTCGACCAGCCCGTTGACGCCGTTCACCTCGATGCTGATCCTGGAGCGGTTGACGCGTGAGGCGCGCTACAAGCTGGTCAATCGCCGCCTGGTCATCGAAGCGCGCGATGGCGAGGTGAGGAGCGAACAGATCATCGAGACGCCCGAGACGCTGCGCAGCGTCATCGAGGAGGTGTTCGGGCTCACGCTGCCGGTGCCCGTCGATGTGATCTGGAAGCGCATCGAGAGCTGACGGGAAAGCGTCGCGATGGCCGGTGAGCTTCAGCTGGATTCCTATCTCGCCCGCATCGACTATCGCGGGCCGCTCGCGTCCGACCTGTCGACGCTCGCAGCGCTGCAGGCCGCGCATGTCGACGCGCTGCCGTTCGAGGCGCTCGATCCGCTGATGGGCCGTCCCGTCCATGTCGACCTGCGGTCCGTGCAACAGAAGCTCGTGCTCGGCCGCCGCGGCGGCTACTGCTTCGAGCAGAACGTGCTGTTCCAGGCGGTGCTTGAGGCGATCGGATTCAAGACCACCGGCCTGGCCGGCCGGGTGCGCTGGCGCTCGGCGCCGACCGATCCGCTCGGGCCGCGCCAGCACATGATGCTGCTGGTCGAGGTCGATGGCCGCCCGTATCTCGTCGATGTCGGCTTCGGCATCTGCATGATGGATGCGCCCATTCGTCTCGAGCTCGGACCCGAGCAGCAGACGCCGATGGGAACGTTCCGCGTCGGCACGTGGGACGGGCTCTATACGGTCAGCGCGAAGCAGCCGACGGGCTGGCGCATGATGTATGCGTTCGACCTCGCGCCGCAGATCCATGCCGATTATGTGCTCGGCAGCTGGTACACCTCGACCAGCCCGAACGTGCCGGCCACGCATACGCTGATGATGGAGCGTGTCGAGCCCGGCATACGTCACAAGCTGGTCACCCGCCGCTATCAGCGGCAGGCGCGCGATGGCGAAGTCGTCGAGGAGCGTGTGATCGAGAGCGCTGCCGAACTCGGCCGCGTCATCGACGAGATATTCCGGGTGACGCCGCCGGTGCCGGTCGAAGACATCTGGGCAAGGACCAAGGCCTGATCACTCTCCGATGACGCGAGTCAAAACGCGTATTCGCGTGATCAGCGCGGACATGATCACGCGCGAACTGCATTTGAATGGAATGCCGGCGCGGCCATTGTGCTTATCTTAAGAGTCGCAGCTTTAGGTTGCGGGAACCAAGGGGGCTCGCGGCGTCCTGCCGTCGAACAGTGGGGACCGTCCACATGGCTGACATCGTGATGCTCGCGGTGCGCGCAATCCTCGAAGGCACGCCCGCTGCCGAGCCGGGCCGCTGTCGCTGCACGCGGCCTCATCCCGCCTGACATCGGAGCCGCGCGAGGCGCGGCTCATCCGAGCTGGCCCGATGGCCAGAACGGGTGGGGGCTTCACGGTGACACGTCGACCCTGACGCTTCGACGCTCATCCGATCGATCATGGACCGTCGACCTGACCTGCCACTTCAGGCCGTGCGGAGATTCATGTCGAGGAAGCCCCCACCCCTTTTTTGTTTCACGTTCTGCTGACTGGATGCGATCTTGACCCAACAGTCGGTGCAAGCCCGTCCAGTTAGCGAAATAGGGTGTTCACGCCACGGCTCAGCGCGGCAGCTCGGTCTTGCCCATCAGGAACTTGTCGACGGCCTGGGCGCACAGGCGGCCCTCGCGGATCGCCCATACCACCAGGGACTGGCCGCGGCGCATGTCGCCGGCGGAGAAGACCTTCGGCAGCGAGGTCTGGTAGTCCGTCAGGTTGGCCTTGACGTTGCCGCGCGGGTCGAGATCGACGCCGAGGCTCTTGAGCAGGCCCTCATGCACCGGATGGACGAAGCCCATCGCCAGCAGCACCAGATCGGCCGCGAGCACGAACTCGGTGCCGGGAATCGGCTTGAACTGCGCGTCGACGCGGACGCAATGCAGCTTCTTGACCGCGCCGTTCTCGCCTTCGAACTTCTGGGTCAGCACCGCGAACTCGCGCGCCGCGCCTTCGGCCTGGCTCGACGACGTCCGCATCTTCAGCGGCCAGTTCGGCCAGGTCAGCGCCTTGTTCTCACGCTCCGGCGGCGCCGGCATGATCTCGAGCTGGGTCACCGACAGCGCGCCCTGGCGCAGCGAGGTGCCGATGCAGTCGCTGCCGGTGTCGCCGCCGCCGATCACGACGACATGCTTGCCGCCGGCCAGGATGTCGGTCGCGTTCACGGGCTCGTTGCCGACTCGGCGGTTCTGCTGCGGCAGGAAGTCCATCGCGTAATGGATACCGGTGAGATCGCGGCCGGGAATCGGCAGGTCGCGCGGGGCTTCCGCGCCGCCGGTCAGCGCCACCGCGTCGTAATCCTTCAGCAGCGACGTCGCATCGAGGCCGTCCTTGCCGCCGACATTGACGCCATAGTGGAAGGTAACGCCTTCGCCTTCCATCTGGGTGATGCGGCGGTCGATGATGCCCTTCTCCATCTTGAAGTCGGGAATGCCATAGCGCAGCAGGCCGCCGGCCTTGGCGTGCTTCTCAAAGACATGGACGTCGTGACCGGCGCGCGCCAGTTGCTGGGCGCAGGCCATGCCCGCGGGGCCGGCGCCGACGACCGCAATCTTCTTGCCGGTTTTCACAGCGGCGGGCTCCGGCTTCAGCCAGCCGTTCTCCCAGGCCTTGTCGACGATGGCGCATTCGATCGTCTTGATGGTCACCGGATTGTCGTCGATGTTCAGCGTGCACGACGCCTCGCACGGGGCCGGGCAGATGCGGCCCGTGAACTCGGGGAAGTTGTTGGTCGAGTGCAGATTTCGCGACGCCTCTTCCCAATTGCCGTTGTAGACGAGGTCGTTCCAGTCCGGGATCTGGTTGTTGACTGGACAGCCGGTGGTGCCCGGTGCGGCCGAGCCGGTGCCGTGGCAATAGGGAATGCCGCAATTCATGCAGCGCGCCGCCTGGTCGCGCAGCTCCTTCTCGGAGAGCGGTACCACGAACTCGTTGAAGTTCTTCAGACGCTCGGCAACCGGCGCGTACTTGCGATCGTGCCGCTCGATTTCGAGAAAACCTGTGACCTTGCCCATGACCTACGACGTCCCTTGTCATCGTTTCCGTCATTCCGGGACGGCGCGTTAGCGCCGGACCCGGAATCTCGAAGTTGTGGGGCGAGATCCCGGGTTCGCGCTTCGCGCGCCCCGGAATGACGCCGTCTCTCATTCGCTCCGTCATTGCGAGGAGTGTCAGCGACGAAGCAATCCAGACTTTCTCCTGGGCCCTGGGTTGCTTCCGCCTACGCCCCAAGGGGCTTCGGCGGACAAGTCGCTGCGCTCGCAATGACGCCTTGGTTGTGGCCTGCGCCTCAGGCCCCGATCGCGATCTTGGGCTCGGCGTCGGCGTTGGCGGCGAGCTCCTTCAGGGCACGGCGGTATTCGACCGGCATCACCTTGCGGAACTTCGGCGCATAGTCCTTCCAGTTCGCCAGGATGTCGGCGGCGCGCTTGGAGCCGGTCGCCTTGGCGTGGCGCGAGATCAGCACGTGCAGCCGCTCGACGTCGGACGCCAGCAGGTTCTTGAACACGTCGACCCGGCCATGCGCCTCGAGGTCGCCCATCTGGTGATAGGTGTCCTCTGCGATCATCTCCTCGGACAGCACCGGTTCGAGCTCGACCATCGCCATGTTGCAGTGCTTGTCGAAGTCGCCGGCCTCGTCGAGTACATAGGCGACGCCGCCCGACATGCCGGCCGCGAAGTTGCGCCCGGTCTTGCCGAGCACGACGACGATGCCGCCGGTCATGTATTCGCAGCAATGATCTCCCGCGCCCTCGACCACGGCGACCGCGCCCGAGTTACGCACCGCGAAGCGCTCGCCGGCGATGCCGCGGAAGAAGCACTCGCCGGAGATCGCGCCGTACATCACGGTGTTGCCGACGATGATCGATTCCTCGGGCACGATGCCGGAGTTGCGCGGCGGCTTGACGATGATGCGGCCGCCCGACAGGCCCTTGCCGACGTAGTCGTTGCCTTCGCCTTCGAGCTCGAAGGTGACGCCGTTGGCGAGCCAGGCACCGAAGGCCTGACCGGCGGTGCCCTTCAGGCTGACATGGATGGTGTCCTGCGGCAGGCCGGCATGGCCGTAGATCTTGGCCACCGCGCCGGACAGCATCGCGCCCGCCGAACGGTCGGTGTTGTTGATCTCGGCCTCGATCTTGACCGGCGCGCCACGGTCGAGCGCTGGCTTGGCCTGCTCGATCAGCTTGCGGTCGAGCACGGCCTCGAGGTGATGGTCCTGCGCCTCGGCGTGATGGATCTTCTGGCCCGGCGCCTCCTTCTGCTTGACGAACAGCTTGGAGAAGTCGAGGCCCTTGGCTTTCCAATGCGCCACCAGGCGGGACTGGTCGAGCATCTGGGTCTGGCCGACCATCTCATTGAAGGAGCGATAGCCGAGGCTCGCCATGATCTCGCGGACTTCCTCGGCGACGAAGAAGAAGAAGTTGATCACGTGCTCGGGCTGACCGGTGAAGCGCTTGCGCAGCACCGGGTCCTGGGTGGCGACGCCGACAGGGCAGGTGTTGAGATGGCACTTGCGCATCATGATGCAGCCGGCGGCGATCAAGGGGGCGGTGGCGAAGCCGAATTCGTCGGCGCCGAGCAGGGCGCCGATGACGACGTCACGACCGGTGCGGAAGCCGCCGTCGACCTGGACCACGATGCGGCTGCGCAGCCGCTCGCGCACCAGCGTCTGGTGCGTTTCGGCAAGGCCGATCTCCCACGGCGAGCCCGCATGCTTGATCGAGGTGAGGGGAGAGGCACCGGTGCCGCCCTCGAAGCCCGCGATCGTGACATGGTCGGCGCGCGCCTTGGCAACGCCGGCGGCAACCGTGCCGACGCCGACTTCGGAGACGAGCTTGACCGAGACCTGGCCGTCGGGATTGACGTTCTTCAGGTCGTAGATCAGCTGCGCGAGATCCTCGATCGAGTAGATGTCGTGATGTGGCGGCGGCGAGATCAGGCCGACACCCGGCGTCGAGTGACGCACCTTGGCGATGGTGGCGTCGACCTTGTGGCCGGGCAGCTGGCCGCCTTCGCCGGGCTTCGCACCCTGCGCCATCTTGATCTGCATCATGTCGGAGTTGACGAGATACTCCGTCGTCACGCCGAACCGGCCCGAGGCGACCTGCTTGATCGCCGAGCGCATGGAATCGCCGTTCGGCATCGGCTTGAAACGGTCGGCTTCCTCGCCGCCCTCGCCGGTGTTCGACTTGCCGCCGATCCGGTTCATGGCGATCGCGAGCGTGGTGTGCGCCTCGCGCGAGATCGAGCCGAAGCTCATCGCGCCGGTGGCGAAGCGCTTGACGATCTCCTTGGCCGGCTCGACCTCGTCGAGCGGGACCGGCTTGCGCTTGTCGTCCTCGGCCGACTTGATCCGGAACAGACCGCGCAGGGTCAGAAGCCGCTCGGACTGCTCGTTGAGCAGCCTCGCGAACGCCTGGTAGCGCTCCCTGGAATTGCCGCGCACGGCGTGCTGCAGCGTCGCGACCGACTCCGCGGTCCACGCATGGTCCTCGCCGCGGGTGCGGAAGGCATATTCGCCGCCGACATCGAGCGCGGTCTTGTAGACCAGCGCGTCGCCGAACGCGTCGCGGTGGCGGCGCGTGGTCTCCTCGGCGATCTCGGCCAGACCGACGCCTTCGATGCGGGTGTGGGTGCCGTAGAAGAACTTCTGCACGAACTCGGCCTTCAGGCCGACCGCGTCGAAGATCTGCGCGCCGCAATAGGACTGGTAGGTCGAGATGCCCATCTTCGACATGACCTTGAGCAGGCCCTTGCCGATCGACTTGATGTAGCGCTTGACGACCTCGTAGTCGCTCAGCGCGCCCGGCAGCTTGTCCTTGAGCGCGATGATGGTCTCGAAGGCGAGATAAGGATTGATCGCCTCTGCGCCGTAGCCGGCCAGGCAGGCGAAGTGATGCACCTCGCGCGGCTCGCCCGACTCCACCACGAGACCCACCGACGTGCGCAGGCCGGTGCGGATCAGGTGATGATGCACGGCGGCGCAGGCGAGCAGCGACGGGATCGGAATCCGGTCGGCCGAGACCATGCGGTCGGACAGGATGATGATGTTGACGCCCTCGCGCACCGCGGCTTCGGCGCGGCCGCAGAGATCGTCGAGCACCTGCTCGAAGCCGGCCGCGCCCAGGCTCGCATCGAAGGTGGTGTCGAGCGTGCGCGAGACGAAGTGGCTGTCGGACACTTGCGAGATCGAGCGGATCTTCTCGAGGTCCGCATCGGTCAGGATCGGCTGATGCACCTCGAGCCGCTTGGTCGAAGCGACGCCTTCGAGGTCGAACAGGTTCGGCCGCGGACCGATGATCGAGACCAGGCTCATCACCAGCTCCTCGCGGATCGGGTCGATCGGCGGGTTGGTGACCTGGGCGAAGTTCTGCTTGAAGTAGGTGAAGAGCAGCTTCGGCTTGTCCGACAGCGCCGAGATCGGCGTGTCGTTGCCCATCGAGCCCGTGGCCTCCTCGCCGGTCGCCGCCATCGGCGTCATCAGGATCGCGATGTCTTCCTGGCTGTAGCCGAACGCCTGCTGCCGGTCCAACAGCGGCAGGTTGGTGCGCGCGCCAGTGGTCGGCGCGTCCGGCAGCTTCTCGACCTGGATCTGTGTGCGCGCGAGCCACTCGGTGTAGGGATGGCTGGCGGCGAGCTGCGCCTTGATCTCGTCGTCCGGGATCAGGCGACCCTCCTCGAGATCGACGAGCAGCATCTTGCCCGGCTGCAGCCGCCATTTGGTGACGATCTGCTCCTCCGGAATCTTCAAGACGCCCATTTCGGACGCCATCACGATGCGGTCGTCCTTGGTGACGAGATAGCGCGCCGGCCGCAGGCCGTTGCGGTCGAGCGTGGCGCCGATCTGGCGGCCGTCGGTAAAGGCGATCGCGGCCGGGCCGTCCCACGGCTCCATCAGCGCGGCGTGATATTCGTAGAACGAGCGGCGCTCCTCGCTCATCAGCGGATTGCCGGCCCAGGCTTCCGGGATCATCATCATGACCGCGTGCGGCAGCGAGTAGCCGCCCTGCACCAGGAATTCGAGCGCGTTGTCGAAGCAGGCAGTGTCGGACTGGCCTTCATAGGAGATCGGCCAGAGCCGGCTGATGTCCTTGCCGAACAGCTCCGACGACACCGACGCCTGCCGCGCCGCCATCCAGTTGACGTTGCCGCGCAGCGTGTTGATCTCGCCGTTGTGCGCGATCATCCGGTAGGGATGCGCCAGCGACCAAGTCGGGAAGGTGTTGGTCGAGAAGCGCTGATGCACCAGCGCCAGCGCGCTCTCGAAGTCCGGCTCGTGCAGGTCGGCGTAGTACTTGCCGAGCTGGTCGGCCAGGAACATGCCCTTGTAGATCACGGTCCGGCACGACATCGAGCACGGATAATAGCCCGACATGCCGCGGTCGCGACGCTGATAGATCGCCTGCGAGATCGACTTGCGGAGGATGTAGAGCTTGCGCTCGAACTCGTCCTCGGTCTTGGCGGCGCCGTTGCGGCCGATGAACACCTGCATGCTGCGCGGCTCGGTCGGCTTGACGGTCACCCCCAGCGAGGAGTTGTCGGTCGGCACGTCGCGCCAGCCGAGCAGCACCAGGCCTTCGTCCTCGATCTGGTCGGCGATGATGCTCTTGATGACGTTCCGCCACGCTTCGTCGCGCGGCATGAACAGCGCGCCGATGGCGTATTCGCCCGGAGCCGGCAGCGTGAAGCCGAGCTCCTTCGCCTTGCGCGAGAAGAAGGCGTGCGGGATCTGCACCAGGATGCCGGCGCCGTCGCCGAAGCGCGGGTCGGCGCCGACGGCGCCGCGGTGCTCCAGATTGCAGAGGATGCTGAGCGCGTCCGCAACGATCTGATGCGACTTCTGGCCCTTGATGTTGGCGATGAAGCCGACGCCGCAGGAATCCTTCTCCTGGCTCGGGTCGTACAGACCTTCGGCTTCAGGGCGCCACGTATGCAGCTCGCGGGTGATCTCGGCCGGTTTCTCATGCGAATCCACAGCCAGCACCGCGCCGCCCAAAATTCCGTGCTCGACCTTCGATCCGCTCATATCCGTCCCCATAAATTATTGGTCAGGGCCTTCACCACAGTCCGTCCGGCGCACCCCGGGCGCTGCGCGGGCCCCTCTCCGGAGCCAACGCTCGTCCTTCTCAGCGAGCCGCATTTGCAGAATTCAGGCCAGTGTCCGGGGGACCATGTCCCCGCTGGACGACCGCGGCCTGTTCATGTCGCAGCGCCCTCAGGCGCCGTAACATCATTGCAAAGTCTCGGTCACCTTTGCAACGAAATTTTAGACAGCATTTCTGTCCTAAACCGCAAGATGCCAAACTTTAACCTATCACACAAGCACTGCGGAGTCCTGAGGTCCGGGCGCCGCAACACGCTCATTCCCCGGCAAATCTTCCGCTTCTGCCACTGACCGATCGATCCGGCCGGGCCGGCGATCACGCGCCGCGCTCGATTTTGAAACCTAACGCCCCGATCCCGCCCTGTCGCCGACCCAGGACCGCCGGAATCACGGCAGAACTTCCGCGGCACTTGAGAAGAAGCGAACAGCTTCACGTGCGGGGGCATGCAGGAGCTTTGAGCCATGAAGTTGCTAGTTGGAGTCGTCTCGGCCGCGTTGATCGCGCCGTTTGCCGCGCAGGCCGAGCCGTTGCCGCCACAGGGCGTCCGTGCGCCCTACACGGTGGTCTCCGATTTCGATACGCCTTATTCGGATCTGCCGCCGCCGGCCGTCGTGCCCGCACCGCCGCCGCGTTACGGCTACCGGCCGGGCCCTGACTACGGCTACCGCGACGAGCGCTATGTGCCGCCGGCGCCGGTCTACCGTCAGGACGGCTACCAGCAGGAGTATGGCTATGCACCGGCGTTCCTGCCGGTGCATGAGGTCTATGCGATTCTGCGCGACAACGGTTTCTCGCCGCTCGGCGCACCGCGCCAGCGCGGCAATGTCTGGGTCGTGGCGGTGCTCGATCGCCAGGGCGAGGACGGCAAGCTCGTGGTCGATGCGCGCTCCGGCCGCATCCTCCGCTTCGTGCCGGCGTTCCAATGGGGCGAGGAGTACGAGCGGATGCGCTATGAGCCGAGCCCGCGCGGCGGCCTCGACCGCCTGCCGCCGCCGAGCGTGATCCGGGCCGATCCGCGCCTGGTGCCGCCGATGCCGGCTGCGCCGCGCGTTGCCACCGCGGTGCCGGTCCAGCCGAAGGTGCCGACGCCTGCCGCACGGCCGAGTGCTCCGGCACCGCAGACCGCCGCGCTCAATCCGAAGCCGGCCGAGGCGGTCAAGCCGGTCGCGCCCAGCCCCGCGGACATCAAGCCGGCCGAGGCCAAGGCTTCATTGGCCAAGCCTTCAGAAGCCAAGCCTTCAGAAGCCAAGGCTTCAGACGCAAAGGCTTCAGACGCAAAACCCTCTGAGCCGAAGCCGGTGCAATCGGCCGCGGCCGCGCCGCAGACGACCGGCTCCGTCGCAGCGCCCACGGCGAAGCCCGTGCCCCAGATCCTGCCGACGGCAAAGATGCCGGCTGTACAGGGTTTGGAATAGAGGCAGTCAGACGGTCTGCCCGGCCGCTTGCCACCACCAAAGCTGTCATCGCCCGGCTCGACCGGGCGATAACGTAACCCCGGCATCTCGGTCAGTCACGACTGCCACGGCGACCTGGATGCCCGCTTTCGCGGGCATGACAGGTCGTTTGGAGCAGCCGATGAGATCCCAGCGCGATCGGTCGCACTACTCGTGCTGACCGGCGGCCTTCAGGATCAGATCAGCGATCTCCTTCGGATGCGACACCAGCGACAGGTGCCCGGCGTCGAGCTCGATCGTGGTCGCCTTCATGCGGTGGGCCAGGAAGCGCTCGAAATCCGGATCGATCGTCTTGTCCTGCTTCGACACCGCATAGAATGACGGCTTGTCGTGCCACGCCGCCTGGGTGGTGCGGTTGCCGAAGATCGTCGCCGCGGTCGGCCATTGCACCGCATAGAGCTCCTTCGCCGTCGTCGCATCGACACCATTGGCGAAGTCCTTCAGGAAGGCGTCCTCGTTGAGCTTGGTCTCGCCGTCGTGGTCGACGATGCCGGCGCGTGCCGGCGGTGTCGGATATTGCCCGGCGAGCTTGACGAAATCCTCGCCCGCATCGGGGGCCCGGGCCGCGACATAGACCAGCGCGCTGACCTTTGGATTGGTGCCGACATCGCTCACGACCGTGCCACCCCAGGAATGGCCGACCAGCACGGCCGGCCCATCCTGCTCGGCCAGGGCGCGGCGGGTGGCGGCCGCGGAGTCCGCGAGCGAGGTCAGCGGATTCTGCACGGCCGTGACCTTGAGGCCGGCCGCCTGCAGATAGGGGATGACCTTGGCCCAGCTCGAGCCATCGGCCCAGGCGCCGTGCACCAGCACGACGTTGTGGACCTTGGGCGGCTGCGCGGGCTCGGCGAGGGCGGGGCCTGCGGAGATCAGCAGCGCGGCGGCGCAGGTGAGGGTGCGAAGAAGGTCCATGTCACGGCTCCAAGCCCGGTTGACGCGAGGCGATCATTGGCGTCTTCGCGAGCTGAGAGCAGGCCGTTACCAGTGGTCACGATCGTTTGACTGCACTGCAGCGAGACATGAAAAAACGCCCCGGTTGCCCGGGGCGCTCCTATTCCAGAAATGAGGATGTGCTGTTATGCGGCGGCCTTCTCGGCCGAGCCTTCGATCACCGGCTGCTCGGCGGCCTGCGCGCCGGTCGAGATCGGAATCGAGCGGGGCTTCTTCGCTTCCGGAATCTCGCGTACGAGGTCGACGTGGAGCAGGCCGTTTTCGAGGCTGGCGTTCTTCACCACCACGTGGTCGGCGAGCTGGAACGAGCGCTCGAAGGCCCGGGCGGCGATGCCGCGATACAGCACCTCGGCCTTTTTGCCGTTCTCGTTGGCGGCCTTCTCGCCCTTGATCGTCAGCGTGTTTTCCTTCGCGACGAGGGAGAGCTCATCCTTGCCAAAGCCGGAGACGGCGACGGTGATGCGGTAAGCGTTCTCACCGGTGCGCTCGATGTTGTAGGGCGGATAGCCGGGGGTGGGCTCGGCGGTGGCCTGGTCGAGCAGCGAGAACAGACGGTCGAAACCGACGGTGGAACGATAGAAGGGGGTGAGGTCGTAGGTACGCATGGTCAAAGTCCTCCATTGAGCGACTGTTGGCTAACCCGCCCGCCATCGGGCCGGGCTGTCGTGCAGCCTGACGCGGCCTGCACGATCTCGATATGGGCCGGACGTTTCGACCTTCAAGGGCGCCCAAGACCGGCTCTTTTTGCCGTTCCACCCCTTGATTCCCGCTGCCTTTCACCTATTCGATGGGCGCCTCATGACGCTCGTCTCGATTCCCGCCAATCCCGTTCCCGAAAACGTTACTGCCGGCACCATCAAGACCCCTGATGGCGCCGAGCTGCGCTTTGCGCGCTGGGCGCCGCCGGCCGGGCGCAAGGGCACGGTGTGCGTGTTCACCGGCCGTAGCGAGATGATCGAGAAGTATTTCGAGACGGTGCGCGATCTGCGCGATCGCGGCTTTGCGGTCGCCATCATCGACTGGCGCGGCCAGGGCCATTCGTCGCGGCGCCTGCGCGATTCCCGCAAGGGCTATGTGCGCTCGTTCTCCGACTACGAGACCGACGTGGAGACCTTCGTCACGCAAGTCGTGCTGCCGGATTGTCCGCCGCCTTATTTCGCGCTGGCGCATTCGATGGGCGGCACGGTGATGCTGCGGCTCGCACATGCCGGCAAGCGCTGGTTCGATCGCGTCGTGCTGTCGGCGCCGATGATCGACCTTCCGGACAGCCGCACCGCGCTGCCGGCGCGGCTGTTGCTGCGGGCGATGCGCATCGCCGGACAGGGCGGCCGCTACGTGCCGGGCGGCAACGACGAGATCAGCGGGCTGGCGCCGTTCGTCAACAATCCTCTGACCTCCGATCCGGTCCGCTATGCCCGCAACGCCGCGATCCTCGAAGAAGATCCGACGCTCGGCATCGCCTCGCCGACGGTGGCCTGGGCCGATTCCGCCTTCTCGGCGATGATGACCTTCCGCGGCATGACCTATCCCTCCCAGATCCGCCAGCCGATCCTGATGCTGGCGGCGTCCAGCGACACCGTGGTGTCGACCGCGGCGATCGAGGAGTTCGCCTATCATCTGCGCGCCGGCTCGCATCTCGTCATCGCCGGTGCGAAGCACGAGATCCTGCAGGAGCAGGACCGCTACCGCTCGCAGTTCTGGGCCGCGTTCGACGCCTTCGTGCCGGGCACGCCGCTGTTCGGGTGAGCCGTCCTGCCGTCCGCTGGACACCCCTGGGTCCTGCGGGCTAGAGCTACCGGCCACCCCCTCGCGTTGTGACGGCTGGTCGTGAGCAAGGCGCAGAACAGATTGCAGGCGCAGGCGCTGCAGGAGGCGATCCACGCGCTGCGCGCGCGGCAGTTCGCGCGCGCCGAGCAGATCGCCGCCTCGATTCTGCGCACGGCCAGGACCGACCGCGCCGCGCTGCTCGTCCAGGCCCATGCACTGCTCGGCCAGCAGCGCGCGAACGAAGCGATCGCGCCGCTCGAGAAGGCGGCGTTGCGCGGCAGCGATCCGGAACTCCAGACGCTGCTCGGCGCCGCTTTGTGCGAGTCCAGACGCGCCGCTGATGGCATCGCCCTACTGCGCAAGACCGCGGCGCGGCGGCCGCCTTTTCTGCCGGCGTTCCAGGAGCTGGCGGGGCGGCTTGCCAAGTCGGGACAGCTCGGTGAAGCCATCGCCGTGATCGAGGAGGCGCTGACGCTGTCACCCGACAGCGTCGACCTCCAGCTCGATCTCGGACGCCTCTCTCTCCAGGCCAATGACCGCGTTCGTGCCCGCACGCACCTGCTGGCGGCGCGCGAGGCCGCGCCGGGACGGCCCGACATCCTGATCGAGCTCGCCTGGGTGCAGTTCCTCGACGGCGACTATGCCGAGGCCGCAGGCACCTACCGCCATGCGCTCGGCCTGCGGCCCGAGGACACGCAGACCCGCGCCAACCTCGCTATGTGCCTGATGGAGATGGGCGACCGCGCCGGGGCCGAGGCGGCGTTGCGCACGGTGGTGCGCGGCCGGCCGCATCTGTTGAGCCGCGCGGCCTATACGATGGTCGTTAGCTCGCATGGCCGCTTCTTTTTCCGGCCGAGCGATGCGGCGAAGTTCCTTCAGGTCGACGGCGTGGCCGCCCTCAAGCCCTGAACCGCTTGCGATAGACGCCGGTCTCGCGCTTCAGCGCCTCGCGCACCTCGTGAATCTCCGCGATTTCCTCTTCGGTGAAGGCCGAGGTCTGCATCGTCCACGCCTGCCGCTTCACCGGAATGCATTGCGCGACCGGCGTGCCCTTTGGCAGCACGCCGCGGAACGACGTGTCGTGCCAATGCGCCGGAAAATGCACGAAGCTATCGTGAAAGCGGTCGCTGTCGACCAGTCCGGTCACGGTGGTGAAGGGCAGGTCGAAGCGGTTGACGGGATGCGTGAACAGCAATGCCCAGCCCTCCGGCGCCTCGATCGTCCAGAGATTGTGAAACTTGAGCAGGAAGCGGTCGGCCTCGAACAGCGGCGAGCCCGTGACCTGCGCGACGTCGTGGAAGCTGATCGGCGAGCGCGGAAAATCGATCGCGCCGCCCGGCGGCAGCTCGTTGTCCCAACTGATCCCGCCATCCTCGACCGTGAGATCGCAGACCAGCGGAATGAGGAAGCCCGTCGTCATCGCGTCGATGAAGGGCGGGCAGCGCTTGACGGTCTGCTCCTCGGCCTGGTTGAGCGCGCTGAACGCGGTGGCCGGCATCGTCTTGACCCAATCGGGAACGCCCATCGGCGCCGGCACCGGCCGCGGAATGAGGCCTTCCAGCTCCTTCGGACAGCGAAATTTCAGCGTGAGCGGATCAGTCTCGGACATGGGCGCCGCGGCTCTTTCGTGGTCGACGGTAGAGGTCTACGCCTTCGGCGCCGAAAGTCCAACGGCCGAGCCTGGGCTTGTCTCTGCTCTATCTCGTCAGATGCGCCTCGGACACCGCATGATTGAACATCGCGTTCAGCGCCGACGTGATGTCGGCGGGCGTGTTCGCCGTATAGAAGAATCCCGGCGAGGCGCAGGCCTTCAGGCTCGGCGGAATCGAAGGAATGTTGCTGTTGGCATAGTCGTCTTCGTCACCGGCGAAGGATGCGTTCACCGGATTGATCACCTGATAGGGAATGTAGAGAACTGAGATGATGATGCCGCGGTTCTTCAGCGGTGTGCAGGAGGTGTTCGGATCGATCACGGTGGCATGATTGCTGCCGGACCATGAGCCATTGGGCACGCCCTTCACTTGCGGGTCTTGCGCGCCGTCGGTGACCAGGAACACGTAGGGCAGGGTATTGGTCGAGGCGCTGCCGTTCCCGACATTGACGATCAGGTTGTTGACGCTGGACAGGGCCGTGTCGATATGCGTTCCGCCCGAGCCGAGAGATGCGTTGGTGTTGGTGTCGAGCAGCGTCGCAAGGTTGGCCGCCGCATAGTTGATGGTGGTCGAATCCGTCGTCGAGCCGTTGATGCTGCTGGTGAGCGGAAAGTAGGAATAGAGATATCGGATGAAGGGGTAGAGGCCGATCCGGAACTGGTTGTTGACCTTCTTGGTGTTGTTCGCCGTGACAAACAGCTGGTTCACGGCATAGCCCACGGCATCCAGCCGCAGCTGGATGCACGCATCTGTCCCATCGGTCGGGCAGTTCGCAACGGTCGCCAGGTTCTTGTACAGTGAGTTTGGCAGGCCGGACACGATCGACGACGGCAGTTGAACGCCCATGGGGTAGTTCTTGTTGGTGGTCAGCAGGTTCTTGTAACCGCTCTGGCTGACGCGCGAGATCGCATAGCCCAGGCAATAATTGTTCGTGGGATATCCCTGGGTCCCTGAATCGGTGCAAGCGCTATTCTGCGGCGAAAAATGGCACGCCAGCGTGCATCCCGTGGGGTATTGCCTGTAGTTGTCCGGGCTGATCGCCTGCATGCGCTGTGCTTCGGACGATGTCGACGGGAGGCCCATCGAGCCCGAGACGTCCAGCGTCAAATAGAAGTCGAGATAGAGTGGCAACGTGACGGAAGAGGACGATTGGCCGCTGACCGTCAGATTCTGATAGCCGATCACCGTCAGGAACGTGGCCGGCACGTTGGCGGTGAATTGCACCTGCGACGTCAGTGTGGACCCGCTCTTGGTGACGGTGCTGGTCTCGGACGTCAATGTGTAGCCTTGAAAGGTAGAGGCGTTGCCCTTGAAGATGTTGTCCGCCTCCGAGACCCCGGCGGTAACGGTTCCGTCCGACGTCATCGCCATCGCCGCTGTATAGCCTGCCGAGTTGACCGAGATCGAGGCGATGCTCGCGGCATCGGCCGCAGACTGGAGCCTGATCTTCATGCGCATGGCCATGGAGTAGTCGGTCGCGCATCCGATCGCCGTGAGAATTGGCAACAGCGCCAGCGCGAATGTGACCGCGATATTGGCCTTGCTGTCGCGGGAGAAGCGCGCGATGGCGGCGCTCGCCCGGCTCGCTGGTCGGCTGATATCCGTCATGCTCTTCCTCAAAAGATCCCGTTGGGGCGGTGAGGACCTGTATTCTTTTCCTCGTTGGCGGTTCCCCGCGGCGATCATCTCCGCGACTGCTTCAAGGAGACCTGCGGTGAGAACCGGGCACGAGCCCGCCCTCCGCCCGCTCCCCCGGCCGTGAGCAGAGGGTCACGCCGTCGCGCGCGGGACCACATGTGGATGTATGCGGACGCCGATTGCGAATTCGGTTGACCTGCGACGAAACATCGCAGGCGACTGTTGCGATTTTGTTTACGTGGCGAGAGAGAGGCGCCGTCCTCCAATACCGTGCCAGCCCATGCATGCGCCTGTCGTCAGCGGAGCCGCGCCGACGATCCACCGGAGCAGCCGCTGCTACTTGGTCGACAGCACCTCGCCGAACCGCTCCCACTGCTTGCCGGTGAAACGCATGAACTGCACCTGCTCGACCGGGAGGTGGTCGGTCTCTGACGTGTTGACCTTGATGCCCGGCAGCAGCATCGGCAGTTCGAGATCCTTGATCGACAGCGCCTGCCGCAAAATGTTCTCGCGCGACAGATCGTTGCCGGCCGCCTTCAGCACGTGCTCCAGCACCATGCCGTTGTTGTAGCCGTTGACGTAGTTGGAATCGCGGATGTCGCCGTCGGGCACGTATTTCGCCATATAGTCGCGCCAGCCCTTGACGCCGGCATCGTTGGCCCAGGCGGGATCCAACGGATCCTTGACGTAGGCCGTCGAGATGATGCCGGTGCCGGCCTCGAGGCCCGCCGGCTCCATGACCGATGACATCCACACCGAGACGTTGGTCAAGAACGTCAGCGGGCGCCAGTTGATCTCATGGGTCTTGCGGATCGCCTGCGCGGCGAATTTCGGCGTCGCGGCGATGATCAGCGCATCGGCGCCGGTCGATTTCAGCTTCACGATCTGCGAGTCGATGGTCGGCTCGGTCGACTCGTAGCTTGCGACGGTCACCGTGCTGTCGAAGCGCTCGCCGAGCACGTCCTTCAGCCCGGCGAGATAGTCGCGGCCGAAATCGTCGTTCTGCGCGAGAATGGCAAAGGTCGAATCCGGCTTCGTCTGCAGCGCGTAGCGCGCATACATCCGCGCTTCGTTGCGGAACGGCGCCATCACGCCCATCAAGGCCAGCGGAAATTGCGCAGGGTCGCCGAACTTCGAGGCGCCCGAGGCCACGAACAGCTGCGGCACCTTCTTGCCCTGGAGATACTTGGCGATCGCGGTGTTGTGCGCGGTGCCCATGGT
The DNA here is from genome assembly GCF_032484415.1 of Bradyrhizobium sp. SZCCHNS30572. NCBI lineage: Bacteria > Pseudomonadati > Pseudomonadota > Alphaproteobacteria > Hyphomicrobiales > Nitrobacteraceae > Bradyrhizobium > Bradyrhizobium sp. SZCCHNS30572. The sequence goes on from NZ_JAUESY010000015.1 coordinate 95,266, forward strand.
CGAGAAGATGAACGACACCTCGTCGCTCTCGACCAGACGTCGCGTCTGCTCCACGGTCTTGGGCGGCACGTAGCTGTCGTCCAGCGAGATCAGGTTGACCTTGCGGCCGTTGATGCCGCCGCGGTCGTTGATCATCTTGAAATAGGCCACCTCGCCCTTGCCGAGGATGCCGAAGGCGGACACCGGCCCGCTATAGGGCATGGTCTGTCCAATGCGGATCTCGCTGGCGGTGACGCCCGGCTGATCCTCCGCCCGAGCGGGTACGGCGAGGACGGACGCGGCGACCAACAATCCTGCCGCTGCGATGGCGCTTCGCATGGATACCTCCCTGATGGCCGCGCTGCCGGCGGCGTTTTGGCGCTGAGCATAGGGGCATGGCGGAGGCCGTGCAATTAAAATATATTTTTTGATGAAAATATACTTTTAGGCTTTGCTAGTGTGAATCGATTGTCCCGCGAGAGTGAGTCGATGTCCGGCAGCGCCACCCAGACCGTCTACGAGCAGTTGCGTGCCAGCCTGCTCGCCGGCCTCTATCGTCCGGAGGAGAAGCTGAAGATCAGCGAGCTCGGATCAGCCTTCTCGGTCAGCACCGGGGCGATCCGCGAGGCGCTGGCGCGGCTCACGGCGGAAGGGCTGGTGACGGCGACGCCGCAGCGCGGCTTCCGCGTGGCGCCGGTCTCGGTGGCCGATCTGCGCGATCTGACCGACATGCGCGTCGAGATCGAGACCAAGTGCCTGCGCCGCGCCATCGCCAACGGTGATCTCGCCTGGGAGACCACGGTCGTTGCCGCGCATCACCGTCTGGCCGCGACGCCGATCGCGGCCCATGACGGCAGCTTCTCGCCGGCCTGGATGCTGGCGCATGCCGATTTCCATGCCGCGTTGGCCCAGGCCTGTGGCAGCGCCTGGATGATGCGGGTGCGCGATCTCCTGTTTGCGCACAACGAGCGTTATCTCGATCTCGCCCGCAAGACCGATCGCGGCAACCGCGATGCCGCGCGTGAGCATCGCGAACTGATGGAGGCGGCGCTGGCGCGCGACACCGAGCGCGCGGTGACGCTCATGATGGCGCATCTCGACAAGACCCGGGACACGATCGAGGCGGCGCTGCTCGCAGCGACGGCGATGAATGAGGCGAAGTAGGATCATATCAGGACGCAGACCGCGAACGTCTTCGTGATCCGTTCCGAGCCGGATGTCGCCAGCCGAATGACCGAGGGTCACTTGACGGCTGCGGCCCCTTCATTCGGGGTGACGATGTACTTCCGCTGGGAAACGGGAAGCGTCGAATTGCTCGCGCCGCGCATAGATGCGATCGCTCAGCGCGACGCGAACCACCGTGCCTCGCGTGCGGCCGTCGTCCATCCTTGTCGTCGGCATCGTGCTCCGTTCAGGGCGAGCTAATACGAAGATTCAACTTTTTCGAGCGTCGGCGCTTCCCCCCGTCTCGATGCAACTGCAAATCCGCCGTCAGTGTTAAGCGGCCTTCATGCCGGGCATGCTGTGCATTCAAGGATGCATTCACCACGCGCCGATCTCTCCAAATTTGGAAACGCCCCGGTAACGCACCGTCCCTCTAGTTAAGTCCACTAACGACATTCAGGAGGAGACATTGATGATGATGATTGTGCGGAAGCTGGTTGGTCCCCATGCGCTCAATTCCGGATTTGGTCTGGTGACCATGTTCTCATTGACGGGCGTGGTCGCTTCTCTCGTGCTGGTCCAGCACGGGGTGAATGTCAGTCCGCCCGCGATGTTCTGATCGGACGGCTCACGACTGCTGACCTTGCCCCAGTTCGGAACGAACTGGGAGTTGGTCCGCAAGACCGGTCCGTCCCGATGTCTTGCGGGCTGCCTGCAACCTATTTCAAGACAAAGTGCCACGGACAGGTCATTCAGGCCGTGAACCGCTCTTCCTGTCGCGTGATCCGATCAGCTCGGCGACGAGCGGATTGGGATAGCGGCGCTGCTGGCTCACGGCGAAGAACTGCTCCTTCAGCGCGCTCAGGCGGGCGCGTTCAACCAGCACGCCGGTACGCAGTTCGTCGATCACGACGATCGACGGCACCAACGTGACGGTGCCGCTCTCGCGGGCCATCAGGCGCAGCATCGCCATGTCGTCGACCTCGGCGGCGATGACCGGACGGATCCCGCTGGATCCGACCAGCGCATCGAAAGCCGAGCGCAGCGCGCTGCCTCGGCCGGGCAGGATCACCGGCGTCGTTGCCAGATCCTGCGGGAATCGGAATCGCGCGGGCTTGGCCGGCTTGCGGCTAACGAGGCTGACGCGCTGCTCATCGATCAGCGTGTTGTCGAAATTGCTGCGCATGTCTGGCGCCGCCGGATGGTTGGCGAGCACGAGATCGAGCTTGTGGGCGTCGAGCTGTTCCAACAGGTCGCTGAACTGACCGGTGTGGATGATCAGCTCGACGTCGCCGCGCCCGATCAAGGGCTTCAGGAACGCGATCTGGAAGTTGCGCGACAGGTTCGCCGCGGCGCCGACCCGCAGCAGCTGCCGTCCCGGCCGCAGGCCCGACAAGGTCTCGATCAGCTCATGGCCGGACTTGAACACGCTGCCGGCATAGTCGAGCGCGATGCGCCCGGCCTCGGTGAGCTGCAGGGTGCGTCCAATGCGCTCGAACAGCTTCTGCCCGAGCTGCTCCTCCAGCGCCTTCACCTGCACCGACAGCGAGGAGGGCGAGACGTTGAGGCGCTGCGCGGCGCGGCTCATGCTGCCTTCGCTGGCGATGATCCAGAAGTAGCGCAGGTGGTGGTAATTCAGATGCGGCACGCAATCATTCTATATTTTATAACGATCAGGTTCAATGATTGAAATTTTAGGAATGAACTGCAGCCCGTAAAGCAAGAGGGAGAGATCGTCCCCTGTGATCAAACGACCGGGCCGCCATGAACCAGCTCCTTCCCTGTCTTGCGGCGCTTGCGCCGCTCACGCTCGCGGTCGTCGCGCTCGCCGGCACCGGCGGCAGCGCCAGAACCGTCGCACGTAACGCGATCGCGACCGCCGCGCTCGCATTCGCCCTTGCCACTCTCGCGAGCCTCGGCGCAGCGGTCATGGGGGCAGGGCGGACGCCACTGCTCGGCGGCTACGGCCTAGGGCTGTCGCTGCAGCTCGATACGCTCGGCGCCATCCTCATCATGCTGGTCAGCTTCATCGGCTTCGTCGTCGTGCGCTACAGCCGCAACTATCTCGACGGCGATCCCGGCCAGGTCAGGTTCACGCGCTGGCTGCTGCTCACCCTGGCCGCGGTGCTGACCTTGCTGATCTCCGGAAACCTGGTGCTGCTGCTGGCGGCCTGGATCGGCACCAGCCTGGCGCTCGGCAAGCTGCTGCTGTTCTACGACACCCGTCCGGCCGCGGTCCGCGCCTCGCGCAAGAAGTTCGTGGCGAGCCGGCTCGGCGATGCCTTCCTCGCGGTCGCGGCGCTGCTTCTCTACCTCCGCTTCGGCACGCTGGAGCTCGCCAGCCTCGCTGCGCAGGCCCGCGGCGGAGAAGGGGCGGGATCGGCGATTGTCACGATCGCCGCGCTGCTGATCGTCGCGACCGCGATGCTGAAATCCGCGCAGCTGCCGCTGCATGGCTGGCTTATCGAGGTGATGGAGACGCCGACCCCGGTGTCGGCCCTGCTGCATGCCGGCATCATCAATGCCGGTGGCTTCCTGGTGCTCAGGCTCAGCGACGTGCTGCTGCTGGCCACGCCCGCGCTCGACGTCCTCGCGGTCGTCGGTGGCGCCACCGCGCTGTTCGGCTCGCTGGTGATGCTGACGCAGACCTCGGTCAAGGTTCAGCTCGCTTATTCGACGGTGGCGCAGATGGGCTTCATGCTGCTGCAATGCGGGCTCGGCGCCTTCTCCGCGGCGCTGCTGCACATCGTGGCGCATTCGCTCTACAAGGCGCACGCCTTCCTGTCGTCGGGCAGCATCATCGATCTCGCCCGCGCGTCATGGACGCCGAGCCCCGGCGGCCAGCCGCACGCGGCACGACTGATCCTGGCCTTGGTCGCGGTAATCGGCCTCGCGCTGCTCACGGGGCTCGCCTTCGGCATGACGCTCCGCAGCAACCCGGCGCAGATCGCGCTCGGCTCGGTGCTGCTGATGGGGCTGGTGCACCTGATGGCCAACGCGATCGACGAGCGGCCGAACGCCTTCGTCATCGCCCGCGCCGCGGTGACCGCAGCGGGCGTCGCGATCGTCTACTTCGCGCTGCAGGCCGGCACGGCCTGGCTGGTCGGCGGCAGCATTCCCGCATCGCGGCCGGTCGATGGTGTCGTGCCGATGCTGATCGCGGCGGCCGTGGTGGTCTCGTTCGCGGCGGTGACCGTGTTCCAGAACCAGATGATGCGCCGCGCCGACGCGCCGTTCTGGATCGCGGCCTACGTCCACCTGCGCAACGGCCTCTATCTCAACACGCTCGCCAACCGCCTCGTGCTGACGGTTTGGCCGCGAAGCGCGAGCTCGCACCTTCCGTCCAAGCCGTGAGCCGGAGATGAAGATGACCCAGGCTGCCCTTGCCATGTCCATGACCGACCCGATCGACACCACCGCCGATGCCGGGCTGATGGCCCGCATCGACAGCGCCTGCCAGCGGGTCGCGCCGTTGTGGCCGCTGAAGCACTTCGTCGCCGTCAATCCGTTCCTCGGCTTTACCTCGCAGAGCTTCGCCGCGACCGCCGCGACGTTCGAGCGCGTGGTGCGGACGCGGATGCTGATGCCGCGCGGCTACTACCGGCAGGCGCTCGACGACGGCCGGATCGACGATGAAGCGCTGGCGCAGGCGCTCGCGCTGCATCCCTCGACCGGGCTCGATGTCGATGCGCTCAAGCAGAAGGCGCGCGCCGAGGCCGGGCTGTCGTCGCCGCCCGCCGTCGTGGCGACGGTCGCCGAGGTGCTCGACCGGCTCGCCGAGGGCGATCGCTACGTCTCGCTGGTCGCCTTCATGATCGACGAGATCTCGGCGTTTTGCGCCACCTATTTCGACGAAGGCCAGGCGAGCTGGCCCAGCCCGGTGCGCAAGCTGAAGCCCTATGCCGCGTGGCGGACGATCGCGGCCTATGACCGCAATCCCGAGGTGATGGGGCTCACCGGCTTCCGCAAGGCGATCGCGGAGCTGCCGGCCGATCCGGTGCAGGCGATCGGTCTGATCGTCGACCGGCTCGGCATCCCCGCGCGGGCAGTCGAGGACTATCTGGTGCGGGCACTGTTCGATCTCGGCGGCTGGTCGGCCTATGCCCGCTACATCGGTTGGAACGCGCAGCTCGACGGTCGGCGCGACGAGACGCTGCTGGAGCTGCTGGCGATCCGGCTCGCCTGGGGCTACGCGCTCTATCAGGCGCGCACCGACGACGCCTTCAAGGCGGCCTGGGCGGAGGCCATGGCGGAAGCGGCGAAGCTGCCGGCCGATCAGCGGCTCGACGAGACGCCGGAGCTTGCGATCGATCTCGTGCTGCACGAGGCCTATGAGATCGCCTTCCGGGCGCGGCTGGTCGGGCAGCTTGCCGCGCATGGCGCAGAGGCGGCGATCCCGCGGCTGCCGGCGCGGCCGGCGTTGCAGGCCGCGTTCTGCATCGACGTGCGCTCGGAGATCTTCCGGCGCGCGCTGGAGACCGCTTATCCGGAAGCCGAGACGATCGGCTTCGCCGGATTCTTCGGCTTCCCGATCGAATACGTCCCGATCGGCCATACCAGGGGCGGCGCGCAATGCCCGGTGCTGCTCAAGCCCGCCTTTGTCGTTTGCGAGGCCGTCAAGCATGCCGATGACGTCGAGGCGGCCGAGGTGCTGGGTCTGCGGCTGCTGCGGCGGCGGGCGGCCAAGGCCTGGAAGTCGTTCAAGGTCTCGGCCGTCTCGTCGTTCTCCTTCGTCGAGACCGCCGGCCTCGGCTTCGCCGCCAAGATCGCAACCGACAGCGCAGGTGTCACGCGTCCCGTGCCGTCACCCGTCGTTGATGGTCTCGATCCCGAGATCGCGGCCCGCGTCCAGCCGCGGCTGACACCGGGCGAGCTCGGCGGGCGGGCCACCGGCTTCACCGATCCGCAGCGCGTCGCGATGGCCGAGGCGGTGCTCAAGGCGATGTCGCTGACCGGGCCGTTCGCGCGGCTCGTGCTGCTGGCCGGTCACGGCAGCACCACCGTCAACAATCCGCACGCGTCGGGGTTGGATTGCGGCGCCTGCGGGGGCCATACCGGCGAGGCCAATGCGCGGGTCGCCGCAGCCGTTCTCAACGACTGGCGTGTGCGAGAAGGTCTGCGCGCCAAGGGCATCGACATCCCCGCCGATTGCTGGTTCATCGGAGCGCTGCACGACACCACGACCGATGCCGTGACCTTGTTCGACGAGGACGACGTTCCGGCCGTGCTCGCGCCGGATCTGTCCCGGCTGAAGGCACGGCTCGCGGACGCTGCACGGCTGGCGCGGCAGGAGCGCAGCGCGCTGCTCGGCATCAAGGACGTATCCGACATCGATGACGCGGTGATCGCCCGGAGCCGCGACTGGTCGCAGGTGCGGCCCGAATGGGGGCTCGCCGGCAACGCCGCCTTCATCGCCGCGCCGCGCGCCTTCACCCGCGGCCTCGACCTCGGCGGCCGCGCCTTCCTGCACTCCTACGAGGCCGCCCGTGACGACGGCTATCGCACCCTCGAGCTGATCATGACGGCGCCGATGGTGGTCGCGAGCTGGATCAACCTGCAATATTACGGCTCGACCGTGAACAACGCTGCCTTCGGCAGCGGCAACAAGGTGTTGCACAACATCGTCGGCCAGCTCGGCGTGCTCGAGGGCAACGCCGGCGACTTGCGTGTCGGGCTGCCCTGGCAGTCGGTGCATGACGGCACGCGCTTCATCCACGAACCCATCAGGCTCAACGTCTTCATCGCCGCGCCGGAGAGCGCCATGGACGAGGTCCTGCAGCGTCACCAGGGCGTGCGCGATCTCGTCGTCAACGGCTGGGTGATCTTGCATTCCCTCGGAGAGCAGGGAGCGATCCGGCGTTGCGTGCGTCCGGGCGGCTGGACCGCGGCGTGAAGCCTGCGGTGCGCCCCATGATCAGCAGGCCGCACCGTCGCGTGACCTCACAGCGTCTTCAGGTACTCGATCAGGTCCCAGCGCTCGTCCTCCGAGAAGGCACCGCCGATGATGCCGTTCGGATAATCCTTGTTGGGCTTCGTCGGCCCTTCGAAGGAATGGCCGAGCGTGCTGTTGCCCTTGATCGGCTTGCCGCTGGAATCGCTGGTCACGAACAGCGTCTGTCCGACCTTGCACGTGCTCTCGCCGCCCTTCGGCACTGCGAAGCCGACCGACTTCGGGTCATAGTCGCGCGCGCCCTGGCAGAACGACGTCGGCCGCTCGGCAGCCGGCGTCAGCAGCCAGTACAGCGACGGCACCGAGCCGTTGTGCAGATAGGGTGCGGTCGCCCACACGCCGTTGAGCGGGCGGGCGCGATAGCTCTTGCCGGCCGGGTTGGGGCAGTTCCTGCGATCGCCCCACAATGCGGTCCGCTCCGCCTCGGAGATCTTGCGGTCCTCCATCCATTTGTCGCTGGCCTTCTGCACGACGGCCATCAGCGCCAGCGCATAGGGCATCTCCGTGGTCGAGCCCTGCGGCAGGTTGCAGCCCTTCAGGTCCTTGGCCGGATCGACCTCGAGGAAGCCTGCCACGTTGACCTTGCGGTTGGCCAGAATGCTCGCCTGTCCGGGGTCGGTCTGCATCGCCTCGACGGGCTTCTGCACGAGGTCGAGGATCGGGCCCTTGGCGTTCCAGCCCTTGCTCTCCCAGTCATCGGCTGGCTTGATCTTCCAGAAGCTCTTGTCCGGATAGGTCTTGTCGAACACGGTGTCGGCGACCGGGCCGAGATGGCACTCGACACAGACAGCGGCATAGAGCTTACGGCCGCGTTCGACGCGGACCGGATCGATCTTCCAGGCGTCGTCGCCGGCGAACAGCTTCTCCGGCCATTTCGGCGAGGTCAGCCCGCCGAACGCGGGCGTCGTGGTCGCGAACGGATCGGGACCGCGCAGCATGTTCTCGATGTAGAGCAGGTTATCGATCGCCATCGACGAGCGCCACAGTCTGTCGCTCGCGGTCTTCGGCGAGAAGTTGATCTGTGCGGAGACGCCGAGCGCCTCGCCGGCATTGCGGATCAGGGGCTGCGCGATCGATCCGTCATATTGCGCCCAGGAGAACCACGGAACGGTCCAGATCGGCGGATAGGACACCGGCGCGTCGATGGCCTCCTGGTTGTCGAGCATGTTGGGCAGACCGCTCGAGGCCATGTCGAGGTAGAATACCTGGTTGCCGATGCGGTTCAGCGCGTCGAGCCGGCCGAAGCCTTCCTCCGTCTCGGTCTGGCCCTTGGCTTCGATCGTGGTCTTGTAGTTGTTGGCCTGCATGTTGAGCGCGAAATCGATCGCGGCCTTCAGGCCCTTCTTCAGGCTCGCGCGATCGGCGTCGGACGCATTCGGTCCGAGCACGCGATCGGCAAAGCGCGTGAAGCGGCCGGGCACGTATTGCGTGAAGATCATCGCAAAGCCCATGGCCTCTTCAAGCTTGCGCAGGTCGACCATGCCGGGGCCGCCGTCGAAGCGTACGCTCACACCCTTGTAGTGGATGCTGCCGGAGTGACAGGCCGCGCAGGTCAGGCCGATCTTGTCGGACTGCGCGGCGCCGGTGGCGGGATCGGTCGCGCCGGTGAGCCGGGCAAAGCCGACCGGCAGGCCGCCTTCGTTGCCGGCCGGGGTCGGCTTGAGGCCGGCGGGCAGTGGCGCTGCGGGCTCGGTCTTGGCAGCCGTCGCGGCGTAGCCGAACGGCCGGAGGACGCTTGGGTCGCCGTCGACGCTCTTCGGGCTCGGGATGAAGCCGAAACGTTCGAGATAGGCGCTGTCGGAGATCAGGCCGGGCGTGCCGAACGGCGCCAGATAAGGCTGCTCCATCGCCATGAACCAGGCGTAGGGAATCGGGAAGGTCGCGGTGCCCTGCGTCACGTGGTGAAACCAGTGCCGGTCCTGCGTGGTCCAGCCCTGATCGAGCCAATAGGCCGCCCTGGTCGGCTCGGTCTCGGGCAAAGCGGGCGGGATCAACGCCGCGACCTTCTTCGGCAGAACCTTGCCGAGCTTGTCGCTGACGGCGTCGGGCGCGGCCACCCAGGCGAGCAACACGGCGGCGCCGGCCAGCACTGCCGTGCCGACGAGCGCCTTGCCGATACGCCAGACGATGTTCGCGGGCTTGGGCTTGGCCATCAGCCGCGCGGCGATACGCTGCGGCAGGCGGCGGTCGACGAACAGCGTGCGGACCTCGGCAACGGAGAGATAGCGGCCGTCGCCCTCGCCCTTGCCGAGGATGTTGAGCAGCACCGGCCATTCGCCCTGCATCAGAATGGGGAAGTACCAGCGCGCTCGGTCGCCGTCGCGCGTCAGATTGGCCTTCATGAAAGTCTGGATCTGCGCCTCGTTGAGGCCGCGCTCGGTGCCCCCGTTGGGATCGGGATAGTCGCTGCCGAAGCTCGCGAACCGGTCGATCTCCTCGGGATGAACCTTGGCCTCGGCGTCGAGAATGCGCGATCCGCCGCCATGTTTGTCGAGCGGGCCGTTGCGCAACTGGTCGAGATCGGCGCCGGACCACAGGCTCTTCAGCAGCCGCAGCGGCGACAGGCCGTTGGCGATCAGCGCAACGCCAAAGGTCTCGATGCCGACGAGCCGCTTCTTGAAGCCGGTCTCGCCGCTCGCCGCCTCGACCCGGTCGCCGATGGTCTTCAAGGGGACGCTGTGGCCGTCGACGAAGCCGCCGGCGACGAGCGCGCGCAGGAAGGGACACGGGTTGTCGGACGAGACCGGAAGCTGTCCGGGCAGGGCGTCACGGGCGCTGTCTTCTTGCATCGAAGAACATCCTTGGAAAGCACCTGAGTGATGAAAACGAAATCACGCAAACAAACGAGGACGACGCCGAATTGCGCCGAGGGACGGGCGGATCGGCCGCCGTCTGAACGCTACAATGCAATCGTGAATGATTGGCGCAACCCGCCCAAGTGTCAACCTCAAGTCGCGATCGCGCTATTCGCCCGCGAACTTGGCCTTGGTGTCCACCAGAGTGAGCTTGGTCAACGGGATGCCGGCCTTGGTGAGGCCGTCGCGATAATGCGCGATGTCGGCGGGATTGCGCCAGCGGATGTTGCTCAGGAGGCGCTCGATCGTCATCCACGGATGCTGGCTCAAAAGTGCCGCGACGGCCTCGCCCGCTTCGACCGAGCGTCCGAGCTGCGCCAGCGCGGCGGCGCGGATGGCGAGGCACTGCAGATGGTTCGGGTTCTGATAGTGCGACTCTCGCGCCCAGGACAGCGAGGCGTCGTACTGGCCGAGCATGTAATGGCTGAACGCGCTCAGCACCGACCATTGATAGCGCGGATCGCTGTTGCCGCGCTGGGCCGCCACCGAGAACAGCTCGATCGCCTGGCGGTGCTCGCCGGCGACGAGATGGCAGACGCCGAGCACGCCGCGCGCGCCCATGTCATAGGGATTGAGCTGCAGCGACTTGCGCGCCGCCTCCATCCCGGCCTCGACCCGGCCCTGCATGGCATGGACATAGGCCAGCAGCGAATAGGAGAAGGACGAGCGGGAATCGAGCCGGACGCCGGCCTCGGCCAGCGCCATTGCCTCGTCCCACAGCTCCCGTGAGTTCCTGATCCAGCCGAAATGGATGCCCTGCAGCAGGATGGTGCCGAGATAGGTGTGGGCGATCGCAAGACCTGGGTCGATCCTGATCGCCTCGCGGAACAGCGCGATCGAGCTCTCGTAGTCGGCCTTGGTCGGCTGGTAGTAGTGCGACAGCCCGCGCAGGAAGCGATCCCACGCCGTGAGGTCCGTGGTCTTGGACCGCACCGGCACCGCCGCCTCCGCGCGATAGATCTCGGGGATCAGCGCGGTGCAGAGGTTGGCGGTGATGTCATCCTGCACTGCGAACAGGTCGCCGATGTCGCGGTCGTAGCGGCCGGCCCACAGCTGCTCGCCGTTCTCCGGCGCGACCAGCTCGGCGGTGACCCTGATCTTGTCGCCGGAGCGCCGCACCGAGCCCTGGATGAGATAGGTCGCATCGATCTCGCGCGCGATCAGGCGGGCGCTCATGCCGGCATGCTTGAAGGCGAAGGTGGAGTTGCGGCTGAGCACCCGGAAGAACGACTGCAGCGACAGCGCATGGATGAGGTCTTCGGCCAGGCCGTCCGAGAAGTATTCGTCGGTCTCGCCGCTGAGATTGGCGAATGGCAGCACGCCGACGATGGCGGTGCGGTATTGCGCCGGCAGGGTCGTGGCGGACCGCTGCTCGCGGCTCTTCTCCGGCGAGGACGGATCCCAGGTCCAGACGTTGATGGTGTCTTCGATGTTCTTGAAGCGGAACGGCCCGCGGTCGACGAAGGTGACCGTGAGGTGCTTGCTGGCTTCCTGGTAGGCCTTGTGGGAGACGGCAATTCCGCCGGGCGGTGCTGCGGCTTCAAGCCGCACCGCGGTGTTGACGCCGTCGCCGAACACCTCGTCCTCATCGAAGATGACGTCGCCCATGTTGAGGCCGAGGCGAAACTGCATCACCCGGTCGGCCGGCAAATGAGCATTGCGCTCGGCCATCAGCTTCTGCACCTCGACCGAGGCCGCGATGGCGCCGACGACGCTCGGAAATTCCAGGAGAAACCCGTCCCCTGTGTATTTCACGATGCGGCCGCCGTGATTGAGGATGATCGGGTGGATGGCGCCGCGATGGGCCTTGAACGCGGCATGGGTTCCCGCCTCGTCGGCGCCCATCATCCGCGAGTAACCGACCACATCGGCACAGACAATCGCGGCCAGCCGTCTCTCCATTCCGTCTTTGCTCCTACTCAGGGCGATACCACGGCAACAGCGGTCGAATCCAATCAATTTGCGGAAGCAATGTGTAGGCCATGTGGCGGGCCGGCGACATTGGACCCGATTGGCTCAGGTCAGCCCGGCCTTGATCAGTCCGTCGCGGTAGTGGTCGATGTCGTCCCGGCGTTTCCATCGGATGTTCTTGATGTGGCGGTCGAGCGTGAGCCAGGGGTATTGCGCGTGCAGCACGTCGACGGCGTCGCCCGCCTGGTCGGTCGCACCAAGCTGCGCCAGGGTCGCCGCGCGGATCGTCAGCGCCTGCAGATGGTTCGGGTAGAGAAACAGCTCCTCGCGGGCCCAGGACAACGCCGCCTCATAGCGGCCGAGCAGGTAGTGGCTGTAGGCATTCAGCGCCGGCCATTGGTAGCGCGGATCGCTGTTGCCGCGCTGGGCCGCGATCGAGAACAGATCGATCGCCTGCTGGTGCTCGCCGTTGACCATATGGCAGAGCCCGAGCACGCCGCGTGCGCCCATGTCGTAGGCATTGAGCTCGGTCGCCTTGCGCGCCGCCTTCATGCCGTCGTCATGGTCGCCCTGCATGGCCTGCACGAAGGCCAGGATCGCATAGGCGAACGAGGAGCGCCCGTCGAGCCGCACGCTGTCCAAGGCCAGATTCTTCGCCTCCTGCCAGAGCTCGCGCGAGCCCTTGATCCAGCCGAAATTGATGCCCTGCATCAGAATGGTCGCGAGATAAGCGTGCGCGAGGCCGAGCGTGGGATCGAGCGCAATGGCTTGCCGAAACAGCGAGATGGAGATCTCGTAGTCGGCCTTGGTCGGTCGGTAGTAGTGCGACAGACCGCGCAGGAAGCGGTCCCATCCGGTCGGGTCGGTCGCCGGCGCACGGACCGGAATCGAGGCTTCGACACGATAGATCTCCGGCATCAGCGCCGCGCATAGGCTGGTGGTGATCTCGTCCTGCATCGCGAAGAGATCACCGACATCGCCGTCATAGCGACCGGTCCACAATTGAGCGCCGGTCTCGGGCGCGATCAGCTCCGCCGTCACGCGGAGCTTGTGACGAGAGCGCCGCACCGTTCCCTGAATCAGGTAGGTCGCGTCGATCTCGCGTGCGACCAGGCGGGGATTGAGGCCGCGGTCCCTGAAGCGAAACGTCGAGGTGCGGCTCAGGACACGAAAGAACGATTGCAGCGACAGCGCATGGATCAGGTCGTCCGCGAGCCCGTCGGCGAGATAGGCGTCGGCGTCGTCGGAGAGGTTGACGAATGGCAGCACGCCGACGATCGCGGTGCGATATTGCGGCGGCAGGCCGGTGACGCTCGTCCCGGCCCGGATCGCCGCCTCGCTACCCGGCTCCCATGTCCACGCCTGCACCGGCTCCCGCAGGTTCTTGAACTGAAAGCTTCCGGCGCTGGTCAGCTTGACGGGGAGTTGCAGGCCGGCCTCCTCATAAGCCTTGGCCGAGACGGCAACACCGCCCGGGACGGCGATCGATTCCAGATTGACGGCGACATTGATGCCGTCGCCGAAGGCCTCGCCGTCATCGACCGTAAACTCACCCTGATGGATTCCCAGCCGGAAGCGCATGTTGCGGTCGGACGGCAGATCGGCGTTGCGCTCCGCCATCAGGGACTGCATCTCGATCCCGAACTGGATGGCGCTGGCGGCGTTGGCGAATTCCAGCAGAAAGCCGTCGCCGGTGTGTTTGACGATGCGGCCGGCGTGGTTGAGGATGATCGGATGGATGGCGCCGCGATGAGCCTTGAAGGCGGCGTGCGTGCCGTCCTCGTCAATCCCCATCATGCGTGAATAGCCGGCGACGTCGGCGCAAAGGATGGCAGCGAGGCGTCTTTCCATCACATCGTGCTCCCGCCTCGCGCATACCACGGCCGAGGCGGCCAAATCCAACGCTTTTCCAGAACCCATCGCGGCACCTCGCCATGCGGCCCCGCGCCGGCCTCTGCGGCGCGAGACGGCAATGCCGAGGCCAGGTATGGTTAGACCGTTATTGTTAGGAAATGTTCAATCATGCTCGGCATTCACGATCTGCCTTTGTTTCTCGTCTCCGGGCTGCTGCTCAACATCACGCCGGGTCCCGACACCGCCTACATCGTTGGCCGCAGCGCGCAGATGGGCTGGCGCGGCGGGGCCGCTGCCGCCTTCGGCATCAGCACGGGCTGCCTGGTTCACGTGTTCGGAAGTGCGATCGGGCTGTCGGCGCTGCTCACGGCCTCCGCGCCGGCCTTCGCGACGGTGAAATGGGCCGGTGCGGCCTATCTGGTCTATCTCGGCATCACGCAGCTTCTGGCGCGGCGGCCGGACGCCGCCAGGGCGAGTGATGCGACGTCGATGCCGGTGGTGACGCTGCGCCAAGCGTTCTGGCAGGGCGCGCTCACCAACATCCTCAATCCGAAGGTCGCGATGTTCTTCCTCGCCTTCCTGCCGCAATTCGTCGCAGCCGAGGCGCCGCACAAGGCGATCGCCTTCCTGCTGCTCGGCACGATCTTCATCGTCAACAGCACGATCTGGTGTCTCGGCGTCGCCGTCGTCGCGGCCCGTGCAGCGCGCCGCGTGCGCGACTCGTCCGCCGCGCTGCTCTGGCTCAACCGCACGATCGGCGGGCTGCTGATCTATCTCGGCGTCCGGATCGCGATGCTCGAGGCGCGCTGACTTACCGGAGCAGCTCGACGACCGCCGTGCCGGCGAGATACAGGCCGAGCAGGATCATGGCGATCAGGAACACACGGCGGAACGCCTCGGCCGGCAGTCGGGATCGCGCCGCTTGGCCCGCGAACATGCCGACAAAGGCGCAGGCCATCGCGACCGCGCCGGGCAGGGCGGTGGCCGTGCTGAGCAGGCCGGAGCTCGTCAAGTTGAAGGCCAGCGTGACCGTGGCGACCGTGAAGAACACGCCGAGGGCCTGGACCAGCTCGTCCTTCTCGAGCCCGATCGCCTGCATGTACGGTACCGAGGGCACGACCTGCACGCCGGTGGCGGCCGAGATCAGCCCGGTGACGAGGCCGACGATGCCGCCGACCCATTTCTCGTGCGGCGGCGCGACCTTGAAGGCGAGCTTGGTGAGACCGAGCAGGGCATAGAGCATCAGCAAGACGCCGAGCGCGACGTTGCCCCAGCGGGTCGAGGCATGGCTGAGCGCGCCGGCGTTGAGGCAGATGCCGATCGCGGTCCCCAGCATCAGCGGCCACAGGCGCCTGGCGATATCACGCAGATAGGGGCCGGCGAAGGTCTGCCAGATGTTGGTGATCACGGCCGGTACGATGACGATGGCGAGCGCCCGGCCCGGCGGCATGGCGACCGCGAGCAGTCCGACCGAGATGGTCGGCAGGCCGAGGCCGAGCGCGCCCTTGACGAAGCCAGCCAAAGTGAGCGCGAAGGCGATGAAGATGAGGATGGGGTCGATCATGGTCGGCACATTGACCAGACTGCGCCGACGACACAATGTGGAGGTTACGGAGCAAGCCTTCGTCCAAGGCTGAGGCAGGATGACCATGCGTTTCGATCTGGTCGATCTCAGGCTGTTCATTGCCGTGGCCGAGGCCCGCAGCATCACCGGCGGCGCCGACCGGGCGCATCTGGCGCTGGCCTCGGCGAGCGCGCGGATCAAGGGTCTGGAGGACGCGTTTGGCGTCGAGCTGTTCAAGCGCGGCCGGCGCGGCGTGGAGCTGACCGCGGCGGGCGAGAGCCTGCTCGATCACGCCCGCATCATCATGGCCAATGTCGAGGCCATGCAGGGCGAGCTCTCGGGCTTCGCATCCGGCCGTCGCGCCAACGTGCAGCTGCTCGCCAACACGGTCGGCCTCGCCGAGCATCTGCCGAAGGCGCTGGCGGCCTTCCTGCGCGAGCATCCCGACATCAACGTCGATGTCGAGGAGCGCGAGAGCACCGAGATCGCCGAGGCGATCGTGTCCGGCAGAGCGGATCTCGGCTTTGCGGCGGAGCACGCGCTGCCCGAGACGATCGAGCGCTTCGCCTTCGGCGAGGACCGGCTGATCCTGGTGGCCGGACGGCGCAGCCCGCTCGCAGCGCGCCGACAGATCGACTTCAGCGAGACCGCGGGGGCGGATTTCATCGGCCTCACGCAGGGGACGGCGCTCAACGTCCATATCGGCCGGCACGCCGCGCGGCTCGGCATCCGCCAGCACGTGCGGGCCAGGCTGCGCGATTTCGACGCGATCTGCCAGATGGTGGCGGCCGGGATCGGCATTGCCGTGGTGCCGGAAGCGGCGGCGCGGCGTTGCGCGCGGTCGATGCCGATCAGCCTCGTCGCGCTGCGCGACGCCTGGGCCGATCGGCGGCTCGTGATCTGCGCCCGCAGCTTCAAGGCGCTGCCGCGTCCGGCGAAACTGCTCGTCGAGCATTTGCGCCGGGCCGCCGCGTGAGGCGCCCGACGACCGGCCGGATGTCTCCGTTCCGCGCGAGAGGCGGGGAGCCAAGCCGGTGGAGGCGGGCTCAGCCCGCTGCCAGCCGCTTCAGCGCCGCTTCGTGGACGCGCTTGTCGCCGGCGGCGACGATCCGGCCGCCGTTCTGCGCCGGGCCGCCTTCCCAGTCGGTGACGATGCCACCGGCGCCGTTGATGATCGGGATCAGGGCGGCGATGTCATAGGGCTTGAGCTCGGTCTCGATGACGAGATCGAGATGGCCGGCGGCCAGCATGCAATAGGAGTAGCAGTCACCGCCATAGCGCGACAGCCGCGTCTCGGCCTCGACCCGGCCAAAGGTGGCGCGATCGGCCTCGTTCATCAGCAGCGGGCTCGTCGTATAGCACACCGCATCCCCGAGACGCTCGCAGCGCCGGACCGAGAGCCGGCGCTCGCCGCCGCCGTTCTTGTAATTGGCGGAGCCGTTGTCGCCGGCGAAGCGCTCGCCAATGAAGGGCTGGTGCATCATGCCGAACACCGGCGTGCCCTTGTGCAGCAACGCGATCAGCGTGCCCCAGGTCGGGAAACCGGCAATGAAGGATTTGGTGCCGTCGATCGGATCGAGCACCCAGACGTAGTCGGCGTCCTCGCGCTCATTGCCGAACTCCTCGCCGACGATGCCGTGCTGAGGAAAGTTCGCCTTGATCAGGCGGCGCATCACGGCCTCGGCGGCCCGGTCGGCCTCGGTCACCGGATCGAAATCGTGCCGGCTGCTCTTGTTGTCGACCAGCAGCGAGGTCCGGAAGAACGGCAGGATGGTTTCGCCCGACGCGGTCGCCAGACGACCGATGAAGGCGGAGAAATCAATGACCGTCACAACGCGTCCTTGGGTGAGGGAATCGGGTGGCAATAAGCCGGTTATGCCTAGCTCAAAGCGGTCGGGGGCGCATCCGGATATGGAACACCAGCGTGGCATCATGGATACCGTTTGGTGTCCGGCCGCGCTGGCCGGGCGCGGTTGAGCCGTCGTGGGCCCCTGATGTGAAACTGAAAGCGAAACCGGCGTCCCTCTCCGATCGTTTGGAATCTCCAATCAAGCCATTGACTTCTATGATGAAAAGAAGAGCTGTTTCGCGCTGAACGCAACCCGGCCTATGTTTTTTTGCATGGAGAAAGGCGGAAAAACTCTTGCGCTTTGTGCAGCGCGATTGCATATTGTTGCGGTGCGGTAGCGCTTCGCGTTATCGCTGCCCTCCTTGGGCGTTTCCTCCCTAGACTTGGGCCGCTTGTCATTCAAGCGGCCCTTTTTTTTGCGCCGACGCCACCGGCCGAAATCGCTCGGACCGAACGCGCAGTCCTCTATTCCGCCGCCGCCTGGAACGGCCCGAGGTCGCCGAGCGGCACCGTCGCCAGCACCTCGGCGAGCACGGCGAGATCGGAGGCGACCTGGGCGAAGCGCGGTCCGCGCTCCCTGCGGCGCTCGTCCATGTAGATCGCGCGGTTGAGCTCGATCTGGATCGCATGCAAGCCCGTGGCCGGATTGCCGTAATGCTCGGTGATGAAGCCGCCGGCATAGGGCTTGTTGCGGCCGACCGAATAGCCGAGCCGGCCGAGCACGTCCTCGACCAGGTCCGGCAGCAGCGACGCGCAGCTCGTGCCGTAGCGGTCGCCGATCACCATGTCGGGCCGGCGCGGCTCGTCGCGCGAGACGCCGACCGACGGCATCGAATGGCAGTCGACCAGCACCACGGTGCCGAACTGCTGGTGCACGCGGTTGATCAGCCGGCGCAGCGCGCGGTGATACGGCTTGTACAGCGTCTCGATCCGGTGCAGCGCCTCGTCGACGCTCAGCCGGTCGCGATAGATCTCCTGGCCGTCGCCGACCACGCGCGGGATCGTGCCGAGGCCGCCGGCCACCCGCATCGAGCGGGTGTTGGCAAAGCTCGGCAGCCGCCCGGTGAACATCCGCGGATCGAGCTCATAGGGCTCGCGATTGACGTCGACATAGCAGCGCGGGAAATGCACGCGAACGACCGGAAAGCCGCGCAACAGGAGATCGGCGATCAATTCGTCCATGAACGAATCTTCGGAGCGCCGCAGCGCCGGCAGATCGATTCGCGACGCCCTTAGGAAATCGTCGGGGTAGGCCGATCCGGAGTGAGGGGAATTGAAGATGATGGGCGCACGCCATTCGGTCGGCTCCATGATCTCGAACGGCGGCAATTCGCCATCAAAGTCCGTCATCTCTGGGCGCCGTCCCCTTGGTCACGTGCGTCGATGTCACGTCCGTTGATGCGCCGGTATCCTCCGGCCGATTCGTTCTGGACAACGCAGGCACTGCTCTTGCCAACGCGCATCTTCGATAATCCGAGCCGGTCTGCCAAGCGAAAAGCAATGAAAAAGTTCATCTCGCGTTTGGAACAACTCTGAGCTGGCGTGCTGCTTCGGTCGAAGACCGCACCTTCAGCCCTCAAAATGCCTTGCCGATGTCGGATCAAAAGGCGCAATCTTTCACCCGAAATTTACCGCCCGTCAGGCTTAGTGGCGGCAACGCTCCGCCTCTCACCCGGACCAGACAACCCCTCGCCATGCACAAAATCCTGCTCGCCGAAGACGACAACGACATGCGCCGCTTCCTGGTCAAGGCATTGGAAAATGCCGGGTTCCAGGTCTCGCCCCACGACAACGGCATGTCGGCTTACCAGCGGCTGCGCGAGGAGCCGTTCGAGATGCTCTTGACCGACATCGTGATGCCGGAGATGGACGGCATCGAGCTGGCGCGCCGCGCCTCCGAGCTCGACCCGGACATCAAGATCATGTTCATCACCGGCTTCGCCGCGGTCGCCTTGAACTCCGATTCGGAGGCGCCCAAGAATGCCAAGGTGCTGTCCAAGCCGGTGCACCTGCGCGAACTCGTCAGCGAGGTCAACAAGATGCTGGCGGCCTGAGCCGCCAGGGACAGACCTCCGGAACTGGCGGATTATTCCCAATTTCGGCATTTTGCGTCCTTGCCTGCCTGCGTGGGAGCCGATATAGGGACGCCCACCCGAACGGATATTGGATTAGGGCACGTAGCTCAGCGGGAGAGCACTACCTTGACATGGTAGGGGTCACAGGTTCGATCCCTGTCGTGCCCACCACCCCTCCGGACGTCGGCTGAATTCATTGAGCTTTTTGTTCGATTTCCCGCACCTAGCTTGTCGGTGAGGGAATAGACGTTCGCTCTATGATCCACGGAGCCGATCATTCGCTCGAGCTTGGCGACGCCGCCATACGCCAATTTCTTGCGATTGGCGTTCCGCGTGTAATGGCTTGCCATCCGACGATCGGTCCAACCGAAGATCGCATCCAGCTCGGCTTCCGTTGCTCCGTTTTCGGCGGCGACGGTTGCAGCCGCCTTGCGAAGGCCGTGCGCTGATCGGTTCGCCAACCCAGCTGCGACGCACTTCTCCTTGAACACGTTGCCTAAGCTCTCCTTGGTCATCGGCTTGCCCTGCCGGGTCGCGATGTAGGTCTCGGTTCCGATCGGACCTGCCTCCAACGTCCGGCGCAGGACATCGAGCATCGGGAAGGTGACCTCAATGGTCTCGCTCCCCTTTTCCAGGCGCTTCGTGATGATCGGCACGAAGATCTGCTCGATTTTTCCGTCAGGCCCAATCCGCTCTTGCACCTGTTCGGTCACATCGGCAGGGCCGAACGATGCTGCGTCACCCCGCCGAAAGCCGGTGAAGAGGTAGACGTCTATCATGACGCGCTCTCGCGTGCCGAGCGGCCAGCGCTTGTAGTAACGCCGAACGTCGGCATCAGACCAGGTGACAAAGCCTTCGGTTTTCGCTGGCTTGGGTGTCTTGATCCCTTCGGTTGGATCTGCCGCAAGGATCTTTTGCGCGACCGCCCAGGTGAACATCCGCCTCATGGTGGTGAGAAAGTGCCGGGCCGCGGAGGGGTTCTGAGCGCGACGTCCAAGCCCGTCCAGGATGTGCTGCTTCTGGATGGCGGCGGCTCGTTTGTTGCCGTTGGCCTCCAGAACATGAATCATGAGGCTGTTGCGCTGCTTGTGAGTGCTCGCCTTCATCTCGCGCCAATCAGGCGCTTTTGCCTTGTATTCTTCCCATAGCCATTTGAGGCTACCATCAAAGACCTTCGCCCTGGCTTCGCTTGGATCGATTGCGAGGCGTGGCCGATTGAACATGTCGGCTACAGCGATGTCGTAGTTGCGGTTGAATTCTATGGACCCGTACTCGCCGCGAATGCGAGTGCGTTTGCCGCCTACGTCCTTGTTGCGAACGTACCAGACCGTCCTGCCATGACGGTTGATTTCCTTGTGAAGGTAGGGCCTGCGAGGACGGGGCATGAAGCGAATCAAAGCACGAAATGCTCTTCGGGCTCAACCGTCTCATCGATGCCCCGCTCTTCCTTGTATTTGACCAGGTCGACGATGATCGTGCCGTCCGGCTTAATTCGTATGGATGAAGCACCGGCCGCTTTTGCAGCGCGGATCGCTCGTGCCACTTCGCCTTGGGTAAATCGAGCGGAGCGCCGGCTCATGGAACGCCTTCGGTTGACATCGCGCTCTGCCGTAAGCGCATTTGCAATGTAGCTTGGTCCGAACTCGTCGTCTGCATCTCGCGGGACCGTCCCTGAAGCGGGATGCCGTGGCGTAGAAAAGGATGGGGTCGGATAGTTCAGGAGAGCGCCTCCAGAAACGTCGTCCCTGATCGTTGTGCCATAGAGCTTACAAGATTTCATCGAGGTCGCGCCGCGGACGCCATCTTACGGGATCTGCGATCCACCGGTTGATGTCGGATTCATGCCAACCAGTTCCGTTGCTGCTGATCTTGAGTGGGGTAGGGAACGTACCTTCGGCGATCTTGCGGTAGATGGTGGATCGGGACAGCCCGGTCCTGGCAAGGACGGTTTTCAACCTGATGATACGGTCTGGCTCGCGCATGGCCGTGATGCCCCTCGCTGGTTGCTCCTGACGTCCGGCGAGACCAGAGGCCAAACAGGTGCAGGCGGACAATAGGAGTTCGCGCGTTGCCAGCTGTGGCGTAGAGCCGGCGGCAAACGGGATGGGTCAAATTCCAAGGCCTCGGCCTCTGCCGAGATCGATGCCATGGACGAAGGCCAGATCCTGGCCGAGTCGGCGGCCCGATTCGAATGCAATGCCGAGATCGTTCTTGCGGCCGGCAAGGATGGATTCCAGTTGCGGGTCGCGCTGGAGGCTCTTCGCCATGTCGCCCATCGCCGAGCGCGTGGCCTTGTAGCCGGACAAGTCGCCCGCCTGATATAGGCGCCTGCTGGTCTGGTCGAGCTCCCGCCATCGCTCAACGAAGTGATCGGCGCGGCGGCCCGGATCGCTGCGGAGTTCGGTTTCGAGCTGGAGCGCGCGGATGGCGCGATTGACCCGGCCGTCCGCCGCTTCGCGGGCGAGCTCCGGGTTCTTCTTGTAGGCGGCTTCGGCATCGTGCGAGCCAAACGGGCGCACCGCATTGAAGGCTTGGCGGGCCTTCTGCAGCTCTTTCACCTGCTCGGGACTGGTCCTGTCGTCCGTCTTCTGCGCCTCGAAGATCGCGTCCACCGCGCGGGCGTGGCGCACGAGAGCACGGGTCCGGACGCGACGCGCTTCCACTTCGGGATCTTGCGTCACGTTCCTGGCCGGCACTTCGGCTCCACGCCGGTCGGCTGCGGGATCGTTGCTTTCCCTTTCCGGCGTCGCCCGTTCCGGCCTCTGTCCGCCATCCAGTCTGGGCACATCAGCCGGAGACCGCAGGCCGTCCAACATGTCGCGCAGCTTCTCGGGCACAATCTTGCGCACGATCTCGACCACGCGCTTGCGGAAGGTGATCCCGCGCCGTTCGGCGTAATTCTGTACTGGATCGGCAGCCTCGTAGTCCGAGGCCATATCCTTGGCGCGAACGCGTGACAGGGCACGGGTGAGCCGGTCCTGACCCGCAAAATCATCGCGGCCATAGTGCAGGCCTACCCCGTCGCGGTGCCGAGACAGCGCGACATAGCTGCTGTGGGCGTCCATGCCCGGCGTCGCCAGCACATGGACGCGGTCAACCGTCATGCCCTGCGCCTTGTGGATCGTCGCGGCATATCCATGGTCGATGCGGTTGTAATCCTTGAGGTCAAAGCGCACAGATCGGCCATCGTCGACCTGTACCGTCATGCCCTGCGCGCTGACCTGTTCAACGGTCCCGAGCGTGCCGTTCTTGACGCCAAGGCCGCGCTCGTTCTGCAGAAACATGACGCGATCCCCGCTGGCGAAGGTTCTCGCACCTCGCTCGACCGTCACCCCCACCTCATTGCCCAGATCGCCCGCGGCTCGCATCCGTTCGCGCGCTTCCTCGTTCAGGATGCGGACCTCGTCATTGGTGTGGGTGAGGATAATCCGGCTCCGGTCCGGTGACGCCTGCCGGTCGCGGTCCCAGCGCTCGATCAGATCGCTGCGCGCCTGCTCGCGGGTCAGCGCCTCATGCACCATGCCGTGAGCGCGGTAGGCTTCGAGCGCATGGCCCACTTTGCCGGCTGCCAGATCGCGTGTGGCGTCCCGCTGCCAGTCTTCCTGCTGACGGCGCACTTCACCGATCTCCGCGCCGCCGTAACGCTCATGGATGGAGCGGAACGCCGCGCCCGCTTCGATGGCCTGCAGCTGCTGCGGATCGCCGACCAGCACCACCTTTGCGCCAGCCTCGGCCGCATGCGACAGCACGCGCTCGAGCTGGCGCGTGCCGACCATCCCCGCCTCGTCGATCACCAGCACATCACTGGATCTGAGCAGATCACGGCCTTGTTTCCAGCCATGCTCCAGGCTGGCGATCGTGCGCGACGCAATGCCCGATCCGCCTTCGAGGTTTTCGGCGGCAATACCGGACAGCGCAACACCCCGGACCTCGAAGCCCGCCGCTTCCCAGGCCTCGCGCGCCACCCCCAACATTGCGCTCTTTCCCGTCCCGGCATGGCCGACCACGACGCTGAGATCGCGTCCGTCCGTAGCATGCGCAACCGCGTCGGCCTGCTCGGACGAGAGGACCAGACCGCGCGCTTCCGCTCCCGCCAAAGCGGCCTGGCGATCCGCGTCGGGTACCTGATGGCGCGCCTGTTCCGCCATCCGTTTAGCAGCCCGGTGCAGCCGCTGTTCCGCTTCGATCATTCCGCGGGTGGTGAACCGATCCTCGCCGCGGGCGTCCTTGCCGAGTTCGACCAGATTCGGCGCTCCCTGCATCGCGCCCATGACCTCGTTGAACTGGTCGAGTCCGTCGCTATGCCGGTGCGCGAACTTTGCCATGTCGCGCCGCGTGAAGGTCGATTGCTGCTGGGTGATGGCATCCAGCCCAAGTGAGGGATCCGTGATGATCCGCACGCCATTATTTCGCGCGATCTCCCGGTGCATCTCGGCCCGGTCGGCCTCAAACCCTTCGCCCGCAATGTCTCGGACCTCGATTCGCTTTGCCGGCGCGCCGATCTGGCTTTGCGGCTCCAGAGCAATGCCCTGGGCCTCCAGGCTGCGATGGTCGATCCGCGCGTCGATGTCGAGCTCGGCCAAGCGCTCGTTGGCAAGCTCGGCCCAGCGCCTCCGCCAGCGCTCGACCATCTCGGTACGATTCCAGTCCCGCACCTTTTGGCCGAACCCGTTCTCGTCGACCGCGCGCATTGTCAGCATCACATGGGCATGAGGTTTGGGCATGCCGTCTTCGGCCCTGTCCCAATGCACATTGAGATCGGCGATCATGCCGAGACCCACGAACTCGCCGCGAACGAAGTCCCGAGCCAGTTCGATGCCCTGCGCCTCAGTCAGTTCTCGCGGAAGGGCGACCTCGACCTCTCGGGCCAGCTGCGCGTCCTTGCGGATTTCGTGTGCTTCGACATTATTCCAAAGCCGTTCGCGGTCTCCCCACGCCTCCGGCGCATTCTCCGGCAGTATCACCTCGGAATGGACGACGCCGCGCTTGCCAGAAAAATCCTGCTCACGGCCCAACCGCTCGTCACGCAGCCGCGAGGCCGAACGGTAGGCCGCCGATGCCACCGCACTGCTTCCGGCCTTCCGGCCAATGACCTTGACGTGAAGATGATAGATCGCCATCGCGAGCAGAGCATCTACACAGCGAAGCGTACGTCGGCACGACGTATAAGCGCGCCCTCCCTCGAAAAAATCTCGGGAGGGACTATCCCGTCTCAGCTCGTCCTGATGACCTTACAGCAATGCGCCAGTGGCCAAGCTATCATTTCTCCATTGTCACTCATGGAGACGACGATGCGCAAACCCAGGAACTTTGATGCTGACCTGAAGGCACTCGACGACAAGGCGCGCGAGCTGAAAACCCGCAAGGTACGCCAGCTCGGCGAGCTCGTTATCGCTACGGGAGCTGACGCGCTCAGCGCCGACGAGCTCGCGGGCGCGCTGATCGTGCTGGCCGAGACGAAAGAGGCCGGAAAGAGGGAGGCATGGTCCAAGCGCGGCGTCGCGTTCTTTCAAGGACGGTCGCGGCGAGTTGCGCCAGCAACTGACCGCGACGCTGACGTTGCTCCTACGCAACCGAGCGGCGCGCAACCGGCATCAAGCCGCAAAAGCGCGACGTGACATGCGCGCGTGGCGGGTCGAACACCGCAAGCGCACCCGGTACCTCATCGAACTCGGCGGCCTCGTGGTCAAATCCGGTATCGTGGACCTGACCGGTGATGACCGTTCCGCGATCTTGGGTGCGCTACTTTGGATGGTTGACAAGCTTAAGAGCGGTGAGGGCGAAACGGGCACGTGAGCTTTGGGCCGCAAAGGGAAAACAAGCGTTCGAGATGAACCCTAGGATGCCAACACGCATAGTCGTTTATGTCCGACAATCGCACGTTGGCCAATAGCTGCCGCTTCGACAGCAGCCCTATTGATCAATCGGCATACAAATTGCGATTTGGTTGCCGCCTTACTCCAGCTCCGAGCCGTTCGCTCTTGATAAAGCGGTCACTGTGACTTTCCAAATTGGCCACTGGCGTTGGGTAAGGCACACTAGATCGAGATCTCCGCTTTCATGATGATTGCCTTCATTGAAGCAGGACCGGACTCGCCTGCCGAGTCTCTTGCCTTCGCAGCAGAAGGGTCCGGACTAGCCGCTGAGCAGGCGCTTCAAACCAGCAATAGGTGAGGCGCGCGGTGACGAGCGTGGACAGCACGAAAGCCGCCGAGAACAGAGGATCGAGGTAGGGGATGGGCCGCTGCATCGACGAAAAAGCAAGCGCGATCGCAAGTTGAATTGGAAAGTGCAGCAGATAGCAGGAATAGGTTGTATTGCCGGCTGTCTCCACCAGGGTCTCCAGGCGCCGCGGCAAGACTATGGGCTTCGAGCAGCAGAACAACAGGATCGGCGTATAGATCAGCAGAAGCGGTGCAGTGAGCGCCTCAAGGTCCATGCCGGACATCCAAAATGCCGCGGGCATCGCGATGCTCGCACACGCAGCCAAGGCTTCCAACTTCGGCCGATACCGAGCCCCGGCGACAGCCTGTCTTGCCATCGCGGCAAGGCCGCCAGCGTAGAAGAAAGCGAAGCATTTTGACATCAGCGTACCGGTCGCGATCGAGATCACGATCACCGCTAGATTGAAGAGCGGGGACGGACGCACGACGCGCAGCGACAGGAAAAACGCCGCATAGACCACGATCTCGATTGAGACTGACCAGATTGGTGCGTTGAAGCTGACGCCGTGCGGCGGAAGCCAGTCGCTGGCCATGAACAGCTGCTTGACGAATTGAGGGATGTCGTTTTGCTGAAAGACGAAGAAGTAGTTGTGCTGAACGAAATACATCAGCTGGAGCATCATGACCAACGGCAACGTCGCGAGATGGAGCGGGTAAAGTCGCGCCAGCCGATAGACGAAGAAGGTCCATCCGCTGATCGTGCGGTCGGCGATGACCGCGCTATACTTCCAGAAGAAGATGAAACCGGAGATGCACCAGAATATCTCGACCCCATTCTTGCCCTTCTCATAAAACGGGAACAGAACGCGGTAGAACGGCAGCTCGCTCCTCACGAGACCGACCGGCTCGTCGCCGACGAAGGCAAAGTGCTGATAGTGCCACAGCAGCACCGCGACGGTAGCGAGGAAGCGCAGCCCTTCCAATCCAAGGAGTTTCTGGGTCTTAGGCCATGTCGACGCTTTCGGAATGATCATCGGGGTCATTGACCTCCTGACGAGGGCGCTGGCCAATTCTAGCCGGAGCAAAGTGAAGGATTCTTTTCGCTCGGCCGAGCCCCGCCCGGAGGCATCCCAGGCGTTCGCCGCAGGCGATCTCGGCGCCGCGCTAGATTGCCTTCTCCAAGGAGCGATACGCTGATCGTCGCGGTCTGCCTTAAGATCTTGCGGATCATAGGCTACGAGCCCGACCCCGGTGACCATTGCGCGCAGTTTTCTCTCCAGTGCCTCGACCTTGCTCTTAGTGAGAGGCGCGACGACGGTGAGGTGGTGGGGACTCAAATCGGCCGTGGGACCGACGAAAAGAGGAGCCAACGCCGAACGAGATAGTGCGGTGCCAGATCGCCAATGATGACAAGAACAAGAGTCGCCGCACCGAGAACTGGGGCTGCCGAGCTGCTCAATCTGACGCTCTGATCGCCAGAGGGGTCGCTCGCGAGATCGAGGATGCAGTCCCTCGGCCAGTGCAGTTCTGCGCCCCGAAACAACTGGGTATATTTGACAGTCACCTAAATCCAGATCTGGCGAGGCGCTCCCGTCGCTCGACAACGTGAGCTGCCCGAGGATAAAAGAGCTGTCGGCTCGCGTTACGATGGGGAGCAGCGGGAGCTTTGATAGAGCCCAAGTCTGCGCGAACCGCACGCGCTTTCGGCTACAGCTGCTTGGTGAAATTGCGGTTCGGTTAGTCGCCGTCTGTCACTTTCGGTTGCATCGACTCCATCGAGCATGGCCGGCAGCGGCGATGCGAATACGGCGCCTGGAACGTTCCAGGGCGCGGGCGGCACAACGGGAATGATCGGAGACGTAGAACTCGACAGCCACAATCCTAACACCAATGGCTAGGGAACTCTTCCGTCAGACGCTTAGGCTGCGGAAATACTTCTATCTCCACAAATATTAAACTCACGCGACTTGTGAAATGCTCGAGCAGGCTGACCGGTACTTGAAAATTGGTGATGTCCACCATGAGACTGTACGACATTAAAAGGCCAGTATTCCGCGGCGCTGCGGTTTTTGAAGCAAGAAACCCGAACGCATTGGTTCGGGCTTCCTGAGAACGCCAACGTGTAGACTGTGCAGAGCTAGTTGATGGAGGAATTGATGTCTACGAACGAGGTGTTGATCTTGCTGCCCAAACCGTTGACTGCTGCGATGATCGCAATTGAAATTCCTGCGGCAATCAATCCGTACTCGATTGCAGTGGCTCCCGATTCGTCACGCAGGAACCTCATCATCTTGACCCGCATTACACCCTCTTTGCTGTTGGCCAGATCGGCGCACCTTCAAGCCACAAAAGGATACCTTATGGCATCTTATAATAGATGAGTCTGAATAAGACAATTTTAGATAGAGTAAATATCTTTAGCGCATGTGATCTAGTGGGGGCGCAAATGGCCGTACGTTTTAGTGTCAGAACGAACGCCTATACGCCATCAAGAGAAATCGCAGAACCGGGCATACAGGGCCGGTGTCAGGATTCGCTGACTTGCGCTCTGGTCATGATTTGGCACATTCCGTGCGTGAGACGGTCGTGTGAAGCGTCGGCTTGCAATCCAGATGATCCCTGCGCCCGTCGCGAGGACAATGACATCAAGGCGACAGCAGTTCCGGTTGCGACCAGCCACACGACCGCGCCGCATGGAAGATCGATCGCATAATGTCCACCGATCGGCACGGTCGATGCGATCACGAGGGAATTCCAGATCAATGAAATCGGGAATAGCCACCTGAGGTGCCGGGACGCGGATATGATCATCAGCGCCAGGCAGCAATGGAACGACGGAAATGTCACAACTCCCTGCAGATTGGCGAATGACAGCAACGGCGAGGCCGAATTGCGGAAGTATTCCAACTTCGACAAGTGATACGTTCCCGCGCCTGTCGGGAGATGCTCAAGCAAGCTGGCTGGGTACCCAAAGAACGCGAAGGCACCTTTCGCTGGCCAGATCACGGAAATGCTCGCGCATGCGACAATCGTGGTGGCGAATACGAACGTCAGTATCCATAAATGATCGAAACGGCGAACGATTGCGAGCAGCACTGAAAGGCCGAAGAGCAGGGGGAATGAGCTGTCGTACGTGACCGACAGGAGCTGGGACCAGGCGGGGTTGTCGGCTGCCCAAGCGATGACAGCAGGCAAGTCGAAACCCGCCGCTCGATCCCATCTTGCAAGATCTGCATCGATGAATGGGGCGTTATTCCGAAGCCCAACAAGGCTGATGATTCCAGCCACTGCGCCCGATAGTAACATTGCTAGGAGCGCTCCGCACAAGTTGCTGAGCACCGGCGATGGTCGCCAACGTCGATAGACAACGTGAACAGTGAGGAGGAAGCCCAGTATCGTCAATGCAACCAAGAGGCTGCCGAGATCAACAATGATAGCCGACCGCTGGGTCAGGAAGGCCGCGAACGTGGTCGCGACAAAGCAAATGGCCCATACGCTCGCTTCCACATATCCGGTCGTATGCGTTCCCTGCGAAGACCAAGCGAAAGCCGTGCGACCCGAAGACTGGGAAGCAGGAGTGATCGAATTACCATCCTGCGATTGCGTGCCGTTAGGTCTGTGTATCTCCCCGATCTGTGTCCTTGCGGATATCAGGAAGCGGAGGCGACGAAAGAATGCGGGCAATAGGGTGTCTGTGGCGGGCTCCAACATGGATGTCCGCTCCCGTGTCAGTCTGTTTCAGATTATTTCGGTCGGTACCTACATACGCAAAAACCGTGAGCCTGAGCAATCTCAACGTGTATTTTAACATGATACCGTGCTGAGATGCTTAACAGATCTCTAGCGCATCGCGAGATGTGCCTTTGGAATCGGTCTGGGATTGCGCTGTCCAAAAGCTACTGGCCATGAGCCTATGATCGCCTGACATCGCAGCTTCGGTGTCAACGGGGGTCCTTATGTAGGCTTGCTCGTTGCGCGGCGATGTTTTGAGTGCGGATTTCACCTTGCTGTCAAAATTGTCAGTTGTTCGGGCGGCCGGATGTTTATCGCCTCGACAATTCGGAATTCACCAGCTCTCGAACATCACGCAGATGCATATGATTCGTGGGGATTGTGTCGTTCTTTGTTTGTAGTGGGGAACATCAGGCGCGCGGGAGTTCAGGCGTTTGCCGTGAGGGAGCTAGCTGAGTAAGTCAAGAATCTTCGTTCCTCAGCCGTCCGGGGCGTTGCGAGGTGCTGTCGGGTTAGTCCAGTAGACGCGCGAAGCCTGCACCCAATGCACGCAATGCATGTAACGTGCGATCCCTCGCAGGTAAAAATATCCTCGGCGGGAACGTGGCAGATCTTGTCCAATCGTTTCTTGTGGTACATCATTCCTGCACGACTTAGGGTAGTGCAGGGGCAATGGACGCGGGGCAGAGGGATACGGGGCTCGACTGCCTGACATTGCTGCTGCGGTTTCATCAGGTCGCTATCGATCCGGCGCAGATTGCACATCAGTTGGCGGGAGAGCCGGTCGGCGTGACGGAGATGCTCCGCTGCGCCAAGCAGTTGAAGCTCAAGGCTCGCGCTGTCAGCCAGAATTGGGACGGCCTTGCCAAGCTGCCGCTGCCGGCCATCGCAGCGCGGGCTGATGGCTCGTTCGTCATTCTCGGCCAGGTCACCGTGGATGCGGCGCTGATCCAAGATCCGCAGGTCAACCGGCCGCAGAGTCTCAAGCGCGCCGAGTTCGAGGCCAACTGGACCGGCACGGTCGTGCTGATGGCGCGCCGCGCCTCGCTGACCGATCTTGCGCGCCGTTTCGACATCACCTGGTTCCTGCAGGCGATGCACAAATATCGCCGGCTGCTCGGCGAGGTGCTGCTGGCCTCGTTCTTCCTGCAGCTGTTCGGACTGGTGACGCCGCTGTTCTTCCAGGTCGTCACCGACAAGGTGCTGACCCATCGCGGCTACACCACGCTCGACGTGCTGGTGTTCGGGCTCGTTACAGTCACCATCTTCGAGACCGTGCTGGGGGGCTTGCGCACCTACGTCTTCTCCCACACCACCAACCGCATCGACGTCGAGCTCGGCGCGCGGCTGTTCCGCCATCTGGTCGCGCTGCCGATCGCCTATTTCGAGGCGCGGCGCGCCGGCGATTCCGTGGCGCGGGTGCGCGAGCTGGAGAACATCAGGAATTTCATTACCAGCTCGGCGCTGACCCTGGTGATCGATCTCGCCTTCACCTTCGTCTTCCTGGGCGTGATGTTCTACTACTCGCCGTTCCTGTCCTGGATCGTGATCGGCTCGTTCCCGTTCTACATCGCGCTGTCGGCCGGGGTGACGCCGATCTTCCGCAAGCGGCTCGACGTCAAGTTCGACCGCGGCGCCGAGAACCAGGCCTTCCTGGTCGAGACCGTCACCGCGATCCAGACCCTGAAGGCCATGGCAATCGAGCCGCAGATGCAGCGGCGCTGGGAGGAGCAGCTCGCCGGCTATGTCGGCGCCAGCTTCGACGTGCTGTCGCTCGGCAACTGGGCGAGCCAGTCGGTGCAGTTCATCAGCAAGATCGTCACCGCGCTGACCTTGTATTTCGGGGCGCATCTGGTGATCGAGGGCAGCTTGAGCGTCGGTGAGCTCATCGCCTTCAACATGCTGGCCGGGCGGGTGGCGCAGCCGGTGCTGCGGCTGGCGCAGCTGTGGCAGGATTTCCACCAGGCGCGGCTGTCGGTGGCGCGGCTCGGCGACATCCTCAACACCACGCCGGAGCCGGCGTTCAATCCCGGCCGCGCGGCGCTGCCGCCAGTGCGCGGCGAGGTCGTGTTCGACCACGTCCATTTCCGCTACCGCGTCGATGGACCGCTGGCGCTGCACGACGTCAGCCTGAAGGTGCCGGTCGGCCAAGTGGTCGGCATCGTCGGCCCCTCCGGCTCTGGCAAGTCGACACTGACCAAGCTGATCCAGCGGCTGTACGTCCCCGAGGCCGGCCGCATCCTGATCGACGGCGTCGATCTCACGGTCGCCGACGTCACCTGGCTGCGGCGGCAGATCGGCGCGGTGCTGCAGGAGAACGTGCTGTTCAACCGCTCGATCCGCGACAACATCGCGCTGGCCGATCCCGGCATGGCGATGGAGCGGGTGATCCAGGCGGCCGAGCTCGCCGGCGCCCATGAGTTCATTCTCGGCCTGCCCGACGGCTATGACACGGTGGTTGGCGAGCGCGGTGCCAGCCTCTCCGGCGGCCAGCGCCAGCGCATCGCGATTGCGCGTGCGCTGGTCACCAATCCGCGCATTCTCATTTTTGACGAGGCGACCTCGGCGCTCGACTATGAGAGCGAGAACATCATCCAGAGCAACATGCGCAAGATCTGCGCCGGGCGCACCGTGTTCATCATCGCGCACCGGCTGTCGGCGGTGCGCAACGCCGACCGCATCCTCACCATCGAGAATGGCCGCCTGGTCGAGGACGGCACCCATGACGAGCTGATCAAGCGCGCTGGGCGCTACGCGACGCTGGACCAGATCCAGGCGGGGCTCCATGTCGTCGGCTGAAGCGCAGAAGCAGGACAACGCGCCGATCTCGCTCGACGCGCGACGGGGCCGCCGCAAAGATGCCCGCGAGTTCCTCCCCGCGGCGCTGGAGATCGTGGAGACGCCGGCCTCGCCCGTGGGCCGAGCCGTGGCCGGGACCATCATGCTGTTCTTCGTCATCGCGATCGGCTGGTCGATCGTGGGCCATGTCGACATCATCGCCTCGGCGCAAGGCAAGATCGTGCCGACCGGCCGCACCAAGACCATCCAGCCGCTGGAAGCGGGCGTCGTCGCCGCGATCCACGTCCAGGACGGCGACAAGGTGCATGCCGGCGACGTGCTGGTCGAGCTCGATCGCACCGTCACCGAGGCCGAGCGCCGCCGCGTCGCGCAGGGCCTGATGCAGGCAAGGCTCGATGTTGCAAGGCTCGGTGTGCTCCGCGACAGCTTCGGCGATCTCGCCGAGCTGCGACCGCTCAACGTGCCCGAAGGCGCCGCACCCGCCGACGTCGCACGTACCCGCGCCGCCCTGCAGGCGCAGGCCGCCGAGCAGCTGTCGAAGCTCGCCTCCAATTTGCAGCAGATCGCACAGAAGCGTGCCGAGGCGCAGTCGATCGAGGCCGCGATCGCCAAGATCGATGCCACGCTCCCATTCCTGCAGGAGACCGCTGACATCCGCCGCAACGCCAAGGAGATCCAATACGGCAACCAGATCGCCTATATCGACGCGCAGTCGCGGCTGATCGACCAGCAGAGCGAGCGCATCGTGCAGACGCGGCGCCTGGTCGAGATCGAGGCGGCGCGGCTGGCGCTGGAGCAGCAGCTGGCGCAGACCCGCTCCGGCTTCGAGCGCCAGGTGCTGTCGGACCTCGCCGATGCCGAGAAGAAGGCCGACGAGCTGACGCAGGACCTCGTCAAGGCCGAGCGCAAGATCGCCGAGCAGGTGCTGCGCGCCCCGATCGACGGCACCGTGCAGCAGCTCGCGCTGCACACTGTCGGCGGCGTCGTCACACCGGCGCAACAGCTGATGCTCATCGTGCCCGCCGACAGCCAGCTCGAGGCGGAAGCCATGATCTCCAACCGCGACATCGGCTTCGTCAATGTCGGGCAATCAGCCGAGATCAAGATCGACACCTTCAACTTCACCCGCTACGGCCTCGTCCATGGCAAGGTGCTGAGCGTCTCCCAAGATTCGATCGTCCGCGAGAAGCCCGCCGATAAGCAGAATGGCGGCAAGGCGGCTGGTGCACTGGCCGAGACCAGCGAGCCGGCAGGCCAGGAGTTCATCTATTCGGCGCGGGTGTCGCTGGATGAGAAGCAAATGCAGATCGAGGACAAGATGGTCGCGCTCGCGCCGGGGATGGCGGTGACGGTGGAGATCAAGACGGGGACGAGACGGATCATCGAGTATGTGATGTCGCCGCTGCTCAGATACAAATCCGAGAGTCTTCGCGAACGATGAAACTACTCCGCGAAGATGCCGCGACTCATCACCGATTTTGTTGGGATGCCGACGTGGAAAGGGTTGTTGTCGAATTGACATCCTAAGGTGATAAAATACCGTGCAGTTGATCTATGATTGATATGTATTTGATTCGTGTTGTTGCAATCGGAAGTTGGGGGCACATGATCCGGGTTGGAAATAGGTTTGCGCAGCTGGCTTGGCTGCGCGGTTCTATCGTCGCAGTCATCTTGTTCTGTGCCTCGTTCATCGTCTGTCTTGCGCCCCAGCCGGTGCATGCGGGCCACTGGGCCAGCTATCACAACGGCAACTGCGGTTCGGATGGTATTGCCTGTGCGCAGGAAGACTTTTGGGCTTACTGGAGCAGCGACCCAAGCGTCATCCTGACGAAGTGCTATCTTAACGGGGCGGGGAGCAGCGGCATTTTCGCCGGTGCGATTTGTGACGGGAATTCGAATGGAGCTTACCGGGGTGGTGTAGCGTTTCTCAACTGCGATAGTGGTGAAGTTCTAACCGGATCGGGGTGTCTCGCTGCTCCCCCGGCGGATCACTGCCCGTCCTGTCGAGACCAGGTCGCCAATCCCGTCGATCTTCGCAGTGGCATGAAGATCGAGGCCTATACCGATTTCTCGACCCAGAGTACGAGCGACGGCGGTGCGTCGCTCAAATTCGAGCGCTTCTATACGAGCGATCAGGCGACGCTGAGCGGACGTCTGCGTCCGTCGCGGCTCGGTAACGGATGGCGGTCGAACTTCGATTCCGGCGCGATCGTCGCTTCCAATAGCGTGACGATTACGCTCCCCAACGGAGAGGTCGTCCTCTTCAGCTATGTCAGCTCGACCGGCCTCTACGCGCAGAGCTATTACGACTGGAGCCTGAAGAGCCTCGTCATTGGCAACCGCGGTCGGGCTGCGACGCTCGTGAAGAATGCGACCACACAGCTCTATACCCTGACGACGGATGACAATATCAGCCGGGTCTACGACGCCGGCGGCGTGCTGCAGTCGATCATATTCCAGAGCGGCTACACCCAGGCACTGACCTATGACAGCGCCGGCAACAACACGCTGGTAACCGACAGTTTCGGTCGGACCCTGCAGTTCACCTATACGCCGCAGGGGCTGCTCGATACGATGACGGTGCCCGGCGGACAAGTCTATCGCTACAAGTTCATTCCGCGCTACGCCATCGTCGGCAGGAGCGGTCCGGATCCGCTGCAGATGGCGGCGGACCTGTTCGCGCTCGAATACGTCATTCAGCCGGATACGACCGCAGACACGGCGGACAATCCGCGCATCCGCTATCATTACGAGAATGCAAGCTTTCCCTACGCGCTGACCGGCGTCACCAACGAGGCCGGCGTGCGCTACGCGACCTGGACCTACGATGCCAAGGGGAGGGTGCTGACATCGGAGCATGCCGGCGGCGTCGAGCGATATTCGATCGCCTACAATGATGTGGCCAACACGGTGACGGTGACCAATCCGCTGTCTAAGGTCGCAGTGTATCACTACAGCAAGGATGCGCGGGGCAACAACATCCTCGCCAGCATCGAGGGGCAGCCGTCCGCCAATTGCGTTGGTTCGAATTCCGTCATCGGCTATGACGTCAACAATTATGTTACGGACGAGACCGACGAGGAGGGGCGGGTCACGCATTACGTCCGCGACAGCCGCGGCAATCCGACGCTCGTCACCCGCGGCTACGGAACGCCGCTCGCGCAGTCGAACAGCTACACTTGGCATCCGACGCTCAACGTGCCGACGCGTGCGGTCGAGCCCGGCGTGACTACCGACTTCACCTGGACCGGCGGTCTTCTCACCCAGCTCACGAAGGCCGATACGACCAGCCAG
Source organism: Bradyrhizobium sp. SZCCHNS30572 (assembly GCF_032484415.1). NCBI lineage: Bacteria > Pseudomonadati > Pseudomonadota > Alphaproteobacteria > Hyphomicrobiales > Nitrobacteraceae > Bradyrhizobium > Bradyrhizobium sp. SZCCHNS30572. The sequence continues at coordinate 130,456 of NZ_JAUESY010000015.1, forward strand.
ACGGTGCCGTATGCGACCAACGGCCAGACCCGGACCTGGACTTACGGTTACACGACGGGAGGGTTGCTTGCCTCCGTCGATGGGCCGCTGCCCGGAGCCGGTGACACAGTCCTTTACACTTATGACCAGACGGGATTCGTGGCGACGATCACCAACGAGGTCGGCCACCTCACCAAGGTGATGTCGCATAACGGGCGGGGCCAGCCGACCACGATCCTCGACCCCAATGGCGTCTATACCAACCTGACCTACGATCCCCTGGGCCGGTTGAAGAGCACAATCGTGGATCCCAGCGGGCTGGTCGCGACGACGTCGATCGACTACACCCCGACGGGCGATGTCAGCCGGATCGTCAGGCCGAACGGCGCGTTCCTGCAATATACCTACGATGACGGCCGCCGGCTCATCCGGGTGCAGGACAATACCGGGGCGACGGTCGAGTACGACCGCGACAATCTCGGCAACGTCACCGCGCGGCGGATCAAGGATCCGAGCGGCATCCTGCAAGCGTCGCAGACGGCGACCTATGACGAACTCGGCCGGTTGCTGACGTTCGTCGGCGCGTTCGGGCAGACCTGGACCCACGGCTATGACCGCACCCACAACGAGGTGTCGGTCACAGATCCGCGAGCCAACGTGTTCGGATCGAGCTTTGACGGCCTCAACCGGCTGATCGGGACGACGGACGAGGAGGGCAACTCGGTCGCGGTGGCTCGCAACGGTGCCGACGACATCACCGCCTACAGCGACCCGCGCTCGCTCACCACCAGCTACGTCCGCAACGGTTTCGGTGAGGTGATCCAGCGCGTCAGCCCGGACAGCGGCACGACCACCTACACCTATAACGTCCTGGGCAAGCCGATGCAGATCGTCGATGCCCGCGGCGTCGGCACGAACCTGACCTATGACAATGCTGGGCGGCTGCTGGCCAAGCAGTATCCGGCAGCGCCCAGTGAGAACATCACCTATACCTGGGACGACGCGACCAACGGCAACAAGGGCAAAGGCAGGCTCACCCGGATCCAGGACGCCACCGGCTCGATCGATTGGACCTTCAACGCGCTCGGCCAGGTGATGCAGGAGCGCAAGGCCACGGGCTCGGCCATCTATGTCGTCGGCTATGGCTATGACCTCGCCGGAAACATCATCCGCATGACCTACCCGTCGGGACGGGTGGTCGATTACACTCGGGACACGGTCGGCCGCATTACGGATGTGACTTCGCGGACCACGAACGCGACCGTGCCTCTGGCGTCCAACGTGACGTATGGCGCTGCGGGGCCGTTGCAGTCGCTGACCTATGGCAATGGCCTGACCCTGATCAAGACGTATGATCAGGACTACCTACTGAGTCAGCTCGTCGTCACGGGCACTTCATCCGGAACCGATGTTGTCAATCGCCAATACAGCCGCAACGACGGCGTCAACATCACCGATATCACCGACACGGTCGATACGCTGCGCAGCGAGAATTACTCGTATACGCCGACCGGTCGGCTCGAGAATGCCAGCGGCCCCTGGGGCGTGCTTGGTTATGCCTACGACGCTGTCGGCAATCGGATGTTCGAATCCTATGCCAGCCGTGGAACCGTCACAGAGCAGATCACCCAGTACGAGGCCACGTCGAACCGGTTGGTCGATGTCAGCAGCAACGGAACCAACGTTCGGACATTTACTCACGACGCGGCAGGTAATCTCGTGACCGACAATCGGTCCGGCACGATCTATGGCTATCGCTACAACAACCGCGATCGGCTCGATCAGCTGAGTCTCAACTCGTCCGTCACGGCGGACTACGGCTATGACGGTTTGGAGCGGATGGCCGTCCGCACGCTACGGACGGCCTCGCCGCCCGCTACCATGCATTACGTGTACGATCTCACCGGTCGTCTTATCGCCGAAGCGACGGCCTCCGGCGTCGTGACCCGGGAGTATGTCTGGCTGGACGACATGCCGCTCGCCGTGGCAGCTGATCTCGACACGTCCGCGCCAAACCTCTGGTTCGTCCACGCCGACCATCTCGACCGCCCGATTCGGATGACGGACAGCACGAAGAACGTGGTGTGGAATGCATACTTCTTGCCGTTTGGCGCCGTCGACGTGATCCTAGGGTCTGCCACGAATAATCTGCGGTTTCCGGGGCAGTATTTTTTGTTGGAAGCCGGGCTTCACTACAATTGGTATAGACATTACGATCCCACCCTGGGACGATACACGCAGCCGGATCCTAATGGCGAAGTGCCGGCGTTCTGGTCTGTCACTTCTGGCGAGTCGCCCATTAGCTCTATAATTGACGGCCGGGGCATGTCGGCGCAGGCGTCCGCGTTTGTCCCGTCGTCACTCACTGTAAATTGGTCCTTCGGTCTAGAGCTGCCGGAATTGCTGGATGGACCAAATGTCTACGCCTACGCAGGGTCTGCGCCTGCGCTGAAGCGGGATCATACCGGTCGTTATGTCGACGCAATGGGAATCTGGTATCCGGGAACGGACGAAGAACCTGGTTTCGATTACAATCCTCTTGAGCACCCATATCAAACCGGCGGTATGATGTTGGCGGTGGTCGCTATGCCTTACGCTGGCGCGATCTGTGAGTATGCAGTGCTAGGATGGGAGTATTCGTTCGGCCGCAATTTCCGTTTTGCTCCCTATGGAAACCGCACGGGCCACCCCCTCGGACGTTGGCCGCATTATCACAGGCGAGCTGTCGATCCTGTGACGGGGGAGACTATGCCGGGAGGCGGTATCGGACGTCACCGGCCGTGGGAAACTAAGTCTACCGATCGATCATTTTGGAGCAGATTCTGATGAATGTGGACCTATCGAGTGTTGCTATCATAAACGAGTCTAGCAGCAGCGAAGTAGTTGGTGATGTAACGCTGTTCCGGAATTTTGAGAGCTTAGCTGCATGGACGGAGCCGATCGATGTTGAGAATAACGAGTACTTTGCGTATTCGTTGGCAGGAGATCGCCTCAACCTCAACGTTGAAAGCGACCGAGTGAAGGTTACAAAGGCTAACGACGGAGTTAATCTTTCCGCGCATGTTAGGAAACTTCTTGAAGCGACTGCTGAGCACGTCATTAGAGCAAGCAATCGGGAAAGCGTCACGGGTATTGATCCAAAGCTGATGTCGCTAAGAGAGCTTATCGATGTCATCGGTTTCGCCCGATAAAAGTGTCTATGCGTCTGGAGCGAGAAATATTTTCTTACAGCCGATCACTGTGGCTAACGCTCGATCGTCGGTCTGCTAAGGTTCCCGCGATTGTTCGGAATAAACCGCTTGTTGGACACTGGTTGCGACTTGGCTTGAGGTAGGAATCGCGGAGGTTGATCGTGCTACGAGCGTGCCGATGGTTGTGGACTACACAAGCTTCGGCTGAATGTGAGCCTTGAGACCTGAAGAGACACAGGTATCAGTGGCTACAATCTTCGGTGAATCCGGCGACGACACGCTCACCGGAACATCGGGCGCTGACACGATCTACGGCCTTGCCGGCGACGACATCTCGATTGGTTGGCAGGGCAACGAGACCTACATCTTCGACCGCGGTGATGGTCAGGATACGATCTTCGATAATGACGGTGGCAGTGGCGAAGTCAATACGCTGCAGTTCGGTCAGGAGTTTCGGAATCGCAAGTAACCGTCAAGGAATCTGGGACCGGGGATCTGGTCCTGGGCATCGAGACAAGCCAGAAGTCGTTGGTTGCGCCGCACTAATTTAGTTGGATTTGGTGATGTTGACCGTCGCTGCCGGCGAATGCATGAGTTGGCGGGTACAATTGGGGTTGGAGTTAGTACTTCGGGCGTCTGTGAACAACGGCTAAAGCCTGAGCTAAAGTGAGTTTGACGTACGGGCGACTTGGGGGCATTCATGACCACGATATTCGGCACATCAGGTAACGACACGCTCATCGGCACCTCGTCGGCAGACTCCATCTACGGCCAGACCGGCGACGACACGCTGATTGGTGGGCAGGGCAACGACACGCTGCAGGGCGGACTGGGCAACGACACCTACATCTTCAACCGCGGTGACAGCCAGGATACGATCTTCGACAATGGCGCCGGTAGCGGTGAGGTCAACACGCTGCAGTTCGGGTCCGGGATCACGGCGGGCCAGGTCACCGTCAAGGAGTCCGGTACCGGGGATCTGGTGCTGAGCATCACCGGAACGACCGACAAGATCACCTTGCGCAGTCAGCTGCTCTCGGCGGCTGGGGGCGTCGATCAGGTCGTGTTTGCCGATGGCACGATCTGGAATCGGGCCGCGCTGCTGGCGCTCGCGACGGCGCCGACGAGCGGCAACGATACGTTCTATGGCGACTACAACGCCAATACGCTGAGCGGCGGTGCGGGCAATGACACACTGTCGGGCGGTGCCGGCGACGATACCCTGATCGGTGGGACCGGCAATGACACGCTGTCGGGCGGAGCCGGCAACGACACCTATGTGTTCAACGTGGGTGATGGCCAGGACACGATCACGGACAATGGGGCGGCGAGCGGAGAGACCAACACGCTGCAGCTCGGCAGCGGGATCCTGCCTGCGAACGTGGTGGTGACCGAGGCGAATGGCGGCGGCGATCTCGTGCTTACCATCAGCGGCACCACTGACAAGGTTACGTTGAAGAACCAGCTGGTCTCGGCCACCGGCGGCGTCGATCAGGTCGTGTTCGCCGACGGAACGGTGTGGACGCGCGCGGCGCTGCTGGCGCAGGCGACGGCGCCGACGAGCGGAAACGACACGTTCTATGGCGATTATCTCGGCAACACGCTGAACGGCGGCGCTGGGAACGACACGCTGTATGGCGCGGGAGGCGACGACGTTCTGGCTGGTGGCACCGGCAATGATGTGTTGGTCGGTGGCACTGGCAATGATACCTATCTGTTTAATCTCGGCGACGGACAGGACACGATCTTCGACAACGGCAGCTCGAACAGCAGTGAGGTCAATACCCTGCGGCTGGGAACTGGCATTGCCGTCGGCTCTGTGACAGTGACCGAGGCCAATGGCGGGCGCGACCTGCTGCTCTCGATCGGCGGAACGACGGACAGCATTCTGCTGCAGAACCAGCTGGTCGCCAAGACCGGCGGCGTCGACCAGGTCGTATTCGCGGACGGCTCCGTCTGGAGCCGGGCGGACCTGCTGGCACATGCGACACTGCCGACCGCGGCGAACGCCACCCTTTATGGCGACTACGCCGACAATGTCCTGACCGGCGGAACTGGGAATGATACAATCTATGGCGCGGCCGGCAACGACACGCTCGCCGGCGCCGGTGGCAACGACTATCTCGAGGGAGGCGTCGGCAACGATATCTATCTGTTCGGTCGCGGCGGCGGCAACGACCGCATCAACGACAATGGCGCGGCGGCCGATGTGGACCGGCTGCAATTCGCCGCGGATATTGCGCCGGCCGACATCGTGGTGACGCAAGCCAATGGCGGGCAGGATATCGTCCTGAGCATTGCCGGGAGCAGCGACAGCGTGCTGCTGAGCAATCAGCTGATCGGCACCACCGGCGGCGTCGATTTCGTGCAGTTCGCCGACGGCACGGTCTGGGACCGTGCCGCGCTTCTCTCGAAGTCGCTGGTGCCGACCAGCGGCGACGACGTCCTGGGTGGCGACGACGGGGCGAACATCCTGACCGGTGGCGCCGGCAATGACCGGCTGATCGGGCGGGGCGGCGCCGACACCTACGTCTATACGCTTGGGGATGGCGTCGACATCGTCGACGATCAGGCTAGCAGCGACGGCGATACGGTTCTGCTGCATGGCATCGTGCCCAGCCAGGTTCATATCGTGCGCAGCGGCGACAATGCCCTGCTGCTGTTCGAGGCGGATCACAACAGCCGGCTGACATTGGCGGGCCAGTTTGCCGGCACGGGAACGATCGAGCAGATCGTCTTCGACGATGGTACGGTGTGGTCGAGCGCCGACATCCTCGCTGCGGCGATCGGCGGAACCGACAATGTCACGCTCGGCATGAATGCCGCCGAGACGATCGTGGGCTCCGGCGTCAATGACACGATCGAAGGGCTGCGTGGCAACGACGTGCTGCAGGGCGGCGCTGGTGACGACACCTACATCTTCAATGCTGGCGATGGGCAAGACACGATCATCGAGGCCGGGGGGACCGACACTCTGTCTTTCGGCCGCGGCCTTGCCGCGAGCGATGCGATCTTGCAGGCGGTCGGCAACGATCTTTACGTGCGATTCCGGAACTCGACAGACTCTGTTCTGGTCCAATCGGCCTTCGCCAACTCGTCGTCCGTGGTCGAGAACGTCCATTTCGCAGACGGTACGACTTGGAATCTCACGAAGCCGTTGACGTTCACCTATATCGGCACCGATACGAACACGGTGCTGACGGGCAGTTCGTATGGAACCAACATTTTCGAACTCGGACCCGGCGGTGACACGGTCACAGCAGGTTCGGCCAACGATGTCATCATCTTCAAGCGAGGTATTGGCCACGCCACGGTGACACTGACCGGAACCGGAGCCGCGCTCAAACTGGCAGCCGGAATCGCCCAATCCGATGTGAGCGTCCAGACTGCCTCCAACGGTGATGTGACAGTCGCGCTCGCGGGCAGCAATGACAGTGTCACCTTTAACGGGGCGTCCGCCAAAGGCCTGAATACGATCGGGTTCAGCGATGGAACGAACTGGCGCCTGATCTACGGCACGTCCGGCAACGACACTTTGAACGGCGGGTCTGGAGTCGACTTTCTCAATGGCGGCCAAGGCGACGATCAGCTCAGTGGCGGCGCCGGCTCCGACACGTATGTGTATAAGGGCGGTGACGGCAACGATACGATCATCGATGGTGGTACGTCGGACGGCAGCATCGACAAACTCATGCTGGTCGACATCTCGCCGTCGCGGGTCTCGCTGACGCGCAACGGAAGCGACGTGGCCCTGGTGATCGCGCCGAGCACGGCGGGCGGCAATGACGGCGGCTCAGTATTGCTGAAGGCCGAACTCGACTGGCAGAATATTGAGCAGATCGTCTTTGCTGACGGGACTGTCTGGTCGCCGTTGACCCTGTTCCAAATGCTGGTCTCGGTCGGGGGGACTTCGGGCAATGACACGCTCGTCGGGACGAATGGATCAGATATCCTGGCAGGTGGGCTGGGCGATGATCAGCTTGATGGCGGCGCTGGATCGGACAGCTATCTCTACAATGTCGGTGACGGCAATGATACGATCATTGACGGTACCGCGTTCGACGGCTCCAACGACAGGCTGGTTCTGGGGGCGGGGCTGACGGCCTCCAATCTCGTGATCAGCCGCAACGGCAGCGACGTGACGTTGAGCTTCACCGACCAGGCAGGCTCCGTCCGTATGGTGGCGTTTGACAGCGGCGCCAGTGTCGGCCTGGAGCAGGTGGTGCTCGGCGACGGCACGGTGTGGAGCAAGCAGCAGGTTGAGAGCGCCTACATCGCGCAGCAGATCGCGGCCGGCGCGACCACGATCACCGGTTTCGATCAGAACAACGACGTAATCGTCGGCACCAGCGGTAGCGACACCCTGTATGGCCTCGGCGGCAACGACACGCTAACCGGCGGGCGCGGCGACGACACGCTGGATGGCGGCAACGGCTCCGACACCTACGTCTACAATGCCGGCGACGGCAACGATACTATCATGGACGGGACCGCGTTCGACGGCTCCAACGACAGGCTGGTTCTGGGAGCGGGGCTGACGGCCTCGAATCTCGTGATCAGCCGCAATGGTAGCGACGTGACATTGAGCTTCACCGACCAGGCAGGCTCGGTCCGCATGGTGGCCTTCGACAGCGGCGCCAGTGTCGGCCTCGAGCAGGTGGTGCTCGGCGATGGCACGGTATGGAGCAAGCAGCAGCTGGAGAGTGCCTACATCGCGCAGCAGATGGCTGCGGGCGCGACCACGATCACCGGCTTCGATCAGAATAACGACGTGATTGGCGGGACCAGCGGCAACGACACGCTGTACGGCCTCGGTGGCAACGACACACTGTCCGGCGGACGCGGCGACGACACGCTGGATGGTGGCAGTGGCTCCGACACCTACGTTTACAACGCCGGCGATGGCAACGATACGATCATTGACGGGACCGCGTTCGACGGCTCCGACGATCGGCTGGGTCTGGGGGCAGGGCTGACGGCCTCGAACCTTGTGATCAGCCGCAACGGTAGCGACGTGACGTTGAGCTTCACCGACCAGGCGGGCTCGGTCCGCATGGTGGCGTTTGACAGTGGCGCCAGTGTCGGCCTCGAGCAGGTGGTGCTCGGCGACGGCACAGTGTGGAGCAAGCAGCAGCTGGAGAGCGCCTACATCGCGCAGCAGATGGCGGCGGGTGCGACCACGATCACCGGCTTCGACCAGAACAACGACGTGATCGGTGGAACCAGCGGCAACGATACGCTGTATGGCCTCGGTGGCAACGACACACTGACCGGCGGACGCGGCGACGACATGCTGGATGGCGGCAGTGGCTCGGACACCTACGTCTACAACGCCGGCGATGGCAACGACACGATCACGGATGGCACCGCGTTCGATGGATCGAACGACAGGCTGGTTCTGGGGGCGGGGCTGACGGCCTCGAACCTCGTGATCACCCGCAGCGGCAGCGACGTGACGTTGAGCTTCACCGACCAGGCGGGCTCGGTCCGCATGGTGGCGTTTGACAGCGGCGCCAGTGTCGGCCTCGAGCAGGTGGTGCTCGGCGACGGCACGGTATGGAGCAAGCAGCAGCTGGAGAGTGCCTATATCGCGCAGCAGATCGCGGCTGGAGCAACGAACATTACTGGCTTTGACCAGAACGACGACGTGATTGTCGGGACCAGCGGCAACGACACGCTGTATGGCCTCGGCGGCAATGACACGCTGAGTGGGGGCGCCGGAGATGATTACCTGAACGGCGGCAGCGGAACGGATACTTACATCTACAGTTCGGTGGGTGGTAATGATGTCATTGACGACAGTACCAGCGGCAACGCGCTGGTGATGCAAGGCATTGCCTCCAGCGCGGTAGCCTTGAGTCGGCCGGGCAACGGCGCGGATCTGGTCATTCAGAACATCTCCACGGGCAAGACGATCACTGTGAAAGGCCAATTCAGCAACGGGACCCTCTCTACAATCAGCTTCGCCGACGGTGCGAGTTGGAGTCAGGCCCAGGTCCTTGACCTCGTGTCGGGAGGCAGCGACGCAAACGCCTATCTGTTCAACGCTGGAAGCGGCCAAGTAACCGTTGCGAATACGATCACGACCATCCGGATGGGAACCGGGATCTCGTCATCCGATCTCTACTTCCAGGCGAACGGCAATGGCGACCTGACGATCCGGTTCAGGAACAGCAGCGACGTCATCACCGTGCCGCGGGATCTCACCGTGCAGCCCTGGGGCGTTTCCAGCGCCATCATCCGCATCGCCTTCAGCGACGGCACGGTTCTGCCAGTCGGGCAGCCGGGCGCGGGGGTGGGGGCGCCGCTGACCTTCACGTGGATCGGCAACAGCAATGGCTTCGATCTAGGAAACACCAATTTCGGCTCGAACGTCTTCGAGGTCTCCGCGTCCGGCAATCTTGGCTTCGGCAACTACAGCAACGGCGTTGCCGGCACCAATACAATCAAGTTTGCGGCGGGCTCAGGCGCGCTGTCGGTGTGGCCCGGCGCGAGCAAGGGTACGCTGCAGTTCGGCACCGGCGTCACAGCGCAGGACGTGCTGTTGCAGGCCAACGGCAGCGATCTGATCGTCAAGTTCCGCAACAATGCAAGCGACAACATTCTTGTTCACTCGGACCTGACGGTCAGTGGCGGCGTGGCCTCCAGCTCGATCAACAGCCTGGTATTCAGCGACGGTACCTCGATCGCCCTGGGCGGTTCGGCGTCCGTGCCGATCACGTTCACCTGGGTGGGAAAAACCAACGGCTTCGATCTCGGCAATACCAACTTCGGCTCGAACGTGTTCGAGGTCTCCGCATCCGGCAATCTTGGATTTGGCAACTATAGTAACGGGGTGGCCGGCACGAATACGATCAAATATGCGACGGGCTCAGGCGCCCTGTCGGTGTGGCCTGGGGCAAGCAAGGGCACGTTGCAATTCGGCACTGGCGTCACGGCGCAGGACGTGCTGCTGCAGGCTAACGGCAGCGATCTGATCGTCAAGTTCCGCAACAATGCGACTGACAACATTCTCGTTCACTCGGACTTGACGGTCAGCGGCGGCGCCGCCACCAGCTCCATCGACAAACTGGTTTTCAGCGACGGCAGCTCGATCGCCCTGGGTGGTACAGCGTCCGTGCCGATCACGTTTACCTGGCTCGGCAACACCTCGTCGACCACGCTGTCCGGCTCGGCCTACGGTTCGAACGTCTATGAAATCAGCGCTAGTAATGTCTCGGTCAATTTTGCAAATGCGGCGTCGGTGGGAGGCGCCAACACGTTGCTGTACAGCCGCGGCGTCGGACGGACCGACATCAATCTGAACGGCGCGACGGGCACGATCAATTTGGGGGCAGGCATCTCTGCGCAGGATGTTTACGTCCAGGTCGAGAATGGCGCCGACCTGATCCTTCGTATCCGGAACGACGACACCGACAAGATTGATATTCACGGCGATCTGACGAGCACGGGAGGCATCCAGACGCTGCGGTTCGCCGACGGAACAGTGTGGTCGAGGCAACAGCTGCTCGCGCTGGAGACGACAGGTACTGCCGCCAACGACGTTCTCTGGGGTTCGCTGGGAGCCGACATATTCGACGGCAAGGGAGGTAATGATGTCGCGCACGGGCGCGGCGGCAACGACATCTTCGTGTTCAACACCGGATATGGCCAGCTTGAGATCGACGAGACCGACAGCTCGAGCACGGCGGCCAATGTGCTGTCCCTCGGGACCGGAATCCGGCCGTCCGACGTGTCGGTCGCTACATCCTCGAACGGCAACGACTGGATCCTCACGATCGGCAGCAATGGCGATCTGATCAGGATCGACAACATGGTGCAGTCGAGCACCAGCGGCGTCCAGCAAGTCCGGTTTGCCGACGGCACCGTCTGGGACCGAGCGGCGGTCAGGGACGCATCTCAGACCTTTACCTGGAATGGAAGCAGCAGCAATCCAACGCTGGTCGGAAACGCCACGGGATCGAACATCTTCGTGCTTGGTGACGGAGCCGAGACGGCATTCGGCGGCACCCGCACCAACCTGTTCCGGACATCGTCGACAACGGGGCAGGCCACCATCAATCTTTCGGCCACACTTGGTGCGAAGAACCAGGTCGATTTCGGCAGCGGGATTACGGCGCAGAAGCTGTGGTTCACACAATCGGGCAATAATCTCGTGATCGCCGTGCTCGGGACTACGACACGGGTGACGGTCGCGAATTGGTTTACCGGCTCCGCCAGTCAATTGCAGACCATCACTGCAGGAACGACGGTCCTCGATGGCAGCGCGATCGGGACTCTGGTTCAAGCGATGTCGGCCTATGCGGTGGCTCATCCGGGCTTTGATCCGGCGTCGGCCTCGCAGGTCCCGGGCGATTTGGCGGTGCAGAGCGCAATAGCGGGAGCGTGGCACGGTCAACAAGGATTCGTCGCCAAGTTTTTTGCTCTGTCCTCCGGACCGTCGCAACTATCGGACATCAACTGGGGGGCTGCGCCGAGCTTCGTGACGACAGTGTCCCAGATCTCGGGTACCGCAGACGCAGCCTGGCCAGCCTCGTCGCACGTCAATTTCGCGACGGCCTACCAGGCCAACCTCACCATCACGACGGCTGGAACCTATACGTTCAGCCTCGCTTCCGACGACGGCTCCGCACTCTACATCGATGGCGTGCGGGTCGTGAACAATGACGGGCTGCACGGCAATAACACGGTCTCCGGCCAGGTGACACTGGGGATCGGGTCGCATGCGGTCGAGGTTCGCTACTTCCAGAATGGAGGCGGCGAGGTCGTGACGCTGACGGCGCCGGCAGGAGCAAACAGTTTTGCAACTGCGACCGGCAGCCTGATCTTTGCCGGAAGCTACGGCAGCTATCGATTTGCCGCCGATGCCTTCGGCGATGTCTTGATCCTGGACACTCGTGCAGGCGCATCGGGAGCCAATTCCGCGGTCGGCCTGACGCAGCTGATCTTTGCTGACGCAGCGATCGGGGTCGTCTCGGGAACGGCGGGCGTCGATGCGCTGAGCGGCTCCGCGGCCAACGAGATATTCGTCGGATCCGGAGGCAACGATGTGATCGTCGGTGGGGGCGGGGTTGATACGGCCGCATTCTCCGGCAACTTTGCGAACTACACGGTATCTTTGAATTCGGCTAATCAGGTCGTGGTCAGCGACCTGCGCAGCGGCAGTCCGGACGGAACCGACACGCTGTCCGGCATTGCTTCGCTCGGATTTGCCGACCAGCAGGTGCAGCTCGTGGTCGGGACCGGCTCTACCGGCACAGCAGGTTCGGCTACGCTGGCAGGAACAGCTAGCTCTGAAGTTTTTGTTGGCGGCGCCGGCAATGACACGTTTATCGGTGGCGGAGGAAACGATCGGTATCTGTTCGGCGCGGGCCAGGAGACGATCGTGAACGGAACTGCGAGCAGCTCTACCGCCAGCGGACAGCTAGCTTTCGGAACGGGCGTGACGGACAACGATCTCTGGTTCCTGCAGTCCGGCAACGATCTGCAGATCGACCTGCTCGGCACGACTCAGAACGTCACGATCAAGAACTGGTTTTCGGCGCCATCGAACCAGCTGCAGGAGATCACCGCCAGGGGTCTCAAGATTGACAGCCAGATCTCGCAGCTGGTCCAGGCCATGGCGAGCTATTCGTCTAGCCATGCGGGCTTCGATCCGACCAGCGCAGGGAGCCAGGCAGCGTCCAGCGACCCGAGCTTGCAGGCATCGATTGCGGCCGCTTGGCACGCGTAGAGAGTGAGGTACACGGAGACGAAAGCTGGCTCGCTCGACTCGTCGGGCGCACCAGTTCAATCTCAACTCGGCCTGCTTGCCGACGTGCCTCCGGATCCTCTGCTGCCGGCCATGCCAGCAACTAGTGATTCTGCAGGATGGCGAACACCTCAATCTCGGCGCCAAACGAGGGGGAAGTAAGTCCCTCGTCGACTGTCGCGGCAAGCCAGCTACGATCGTTGACAAGACTCACCTTCATCGCGATGACGGCGGCACTTCCTCGCCTCTGGGGACGCCCGTCCAAAACGCCGTTTCCATCAGCCGGCCCGGGCACATCTGTCATTTATAACTTGTTAACCAGCGTCCATTTGTCCGTGCGAGGAGATCGATGCGAACGTGTTTTTTACTCCGCCTTAGACGCCCTCCCGTATTCAGGTACAGGTAGCGCAAAAGTATCGGTATCGAAGTGGGTTGCGCGCGCTGCTCGGAAGGCAGAAGTACAACATGTGCGAGCAGACGTTACCCGGGCGTGAGGTGCTGGCCACGTCGGCTGCGACCGATCAGCCGCCGTCGCACCACTTGGGAACTTACGCGTTCCTGATCTCTCTTTTGAGCGTTTTCTATCTTTCCAACGCATCACTCGTCCTAAGTCATTACGACCTTGGCTGGCATCTTGCCGCTGGCGACTTGATTCGAACCGAAGAGCGCATCCCCTTCCAGGATCCCTGGTCGTTCACCCTCGGGACCCAACAGTGGTTCAACCTCTCGTGGCTATGGGACGTGGTTGCCAGCACAATCTTCAAGTTCAGCGGATACGCAGGTCTTGTTGTCCTCGTCTTGGTGTGCGGAATCCTGATCGCTGGATATCTCACGTCGGCTTGCTTGCGAAGTGGCGCTTCCGCGTTCGCCGCCTGCATCGGGACATTTGCGGTTTGCCTGCTGTATCCCTCCTACGATACGGCGCCTAACAGCTATCTCGCAGCATCTCCCAACATCGCGACCATGGTATTCAGCGTGGTCTTCTACCGGGAGTGTTTGCGGCCGACCAAACTGTTGTTGCTACCCTTGCTGATGGTGCTCTGGGTGAATTTGCACGGTGGATTCGTGCTTGGCTTCATGATCCTCGCTGTCTTCGGTGGCGGGGCCATTCTCCGAGGTGACTGGAACAACTTAAGGGCCATCGTAGTGGCTGGTTGCGGCTGCCTAGCCGCTACCTTCGTCAATCCGCTCGGCTGGAAAATCTACAAAGGCGTGGCCGCTACCTTGGGACACTTTGTTCAGGGACATATTGGAGAGTGGCTTCCCTATTCTCACAATGTCGAAATTCCGGGCAGCCTTCCCGGAATGGCCTACATTATTGTGTTCATCGCGCTGGAACTGCGGTACGGCGTAACGGCGAAAATCCGCGCTGAGCACCGCATTCTGTGTTGGGCATTTCTCGCGCTCGGACTTTCCCAGTTTCGATACATGTCATTCTTTTTCATCTTTTCGACGGTGCCGGTGGCTCTTCATCTCGATCGGCTTCTTCCCACTCGGCTGCCCAAGCCGCAAATTCAGCGCGCGCTTCTGACTGCAGCGCTCGTTGGCGCATGTGTCCTTCCGGTTACTTTTATCCGAGTACAGCCGGCTTTGGCATTGCCAAACATGTTGTCGGAGCAGGACGCCGAATACCTGGAGAAGCATTTTGCGCATGCGCGGGTGCTTAACCATTGGAATGTTGGAGGATATCTGATCTTCCTTACCCATGGATCAGTCCGGCTCTTTGTCGACGGCCGAGCGGCCACGGCTTATCCTGATGAGTTGCTCCGCGACTACTTCAAGCTCGTGCATTGGGAGGTCGATGAAGCCGCCTGGGATGAGGTGCTCGAGAAGTACCATATCGATGCTGTCGTGTGGCTTAAGGGGCATGATGAATTGAGGCAGTTCCTCGTAGGAAAGCGAGGCTGGACTGAGGACCATATCGGGAAGTACGAAAGTGTCTATGTCAGGCCCGCTGTCGCGCGCTGACGTGGCGCCGAGGGATATCGCCAGGTACTGCATCCCCCGGAGCGGCAGAAGCTCATGCGCATTTGCGTAGAAAGTTGACGGCGAGGTTTCCACCAACGCCCGCTCTGCTTCACCGATCTACTCCAGGGCTCTCGCTCACCGGCCAAACGATTGTAAAGCGTGGTTTCGTTGCTGCCGTAGCCTAGAGATCGCGCGGCGTTATATCCCCGCGCAAAAGCCGCGGCACAGGTTCCACAATGGTACGCAACCGGTGAGAGAATTGTGTCCAGCCAGATCTACCAAAATGCCCTCTCATGAATCCGGCCGCTCTGCAAATGGCTTCAGAACGCGCCTCGTTTGTGACTCGTGAATCTCAGGATCTCCCCTTTCACACTACCTTAAGTTTTGTCCCGTAATTTTGCGGGGTGAGAGATCGGGTGATCTGCGGGCCACTGGCCGCCGGGTTAAAGAGCCCTGCTTGAGAGATGTGCCGCGATCAGCTCCCTGGGAATGCGATCCAATGTTCCGTGCTTTCGTCAGATGTTGCGCTCGCGATCGTCAAAAGAGCTTCGTTGAAGGAAACGATGGCCTGCAGGCATGAAAGCCGACGAAGAAAGCCTCGCGTGGCAAACACTCAATCTCAATTGGCTGCCAATCGCTCTGTTTGGCGCGGCGCTGTTGAGTGCCTTGACGTACTCCGACTTTTCCTTGGAGCCAATGGGTTTCGGAGTTCTCGTTGCTATTGCGATTTCGCTTGCGAGTATTGCGTATGGTTATGCCCACATCAGGCAGGCTTCTGCGGATCCTAAACTTGTCTTCTGGTTTGGTGTCACAGCTCAGATCATATTGCTCACGGCGATCGCTGGCCCTCTTAGTTATGTCGCAAACGCGATGAATTGGCCCCTACAGGATCAGAGCCTATTGTGGATCGACCGCGCAATTGGGTTTGATCCCCAGGGGATTGCAGCGTTTTTCAATGCCCACAGCTGGATCGTGCACTACTTGAAAGTTGGATACGGCTTCATCAAGTGGCCCCTGCTCGCGATCCCGATCGTTTTGGCGATGGGATCGCGGTTCTTGCGACTTCAGCAATTCGTGCTGACGTTGAGCGTTGCACTCGCTGTAACGATTGTCGTGTCCGCCTTCATTCCGGCCATAGGGACCTACTATGGTCTGGGATTGTCGCCGGGCGAGCAATTCCCGAAGGTTGACTCGACAAATTACGCGGCGCAGCTTCGGGATATTTTCGCGTTACGAGATGGGTCGTTACGACAGCTCGACGTGCTCAGGCTAGCGGGCATCGTATCATTCCCAAGCTTCCACACGGCGTCGGCAGTTCTTTATATCTGGGCTTTGTGGCCGATCCGAGTTTTGCGGCCGGCGTCGATCGCGCTCAATACCTGGATGGTTGCCGCGACGCCCCTGATCGGTGCGCACTACATCATCGACCTCATCGGAGGCGCCGCTGTGGCTGGCGGGTCTATCGTGATGGTCAAGCACTTCTTGAGATCTGTATTTGTCAGGTCACAGCGCCGCACGCAATGGCCCGCTTATTGGCCGTCCGCTATGCCAAACGCAGGATCTTCGTCGGAGTAAATCCGGGTCACATCTTGGTGGCGCTGCCAGATGGGCCGCGTTGGGGCCGGCGGGAGCGACGAATCGGCTCGATATCTGCAGCTCGCGGACCACTTGAACCCGATGGGCTCAGTGCTGTGCAGACGTTGTGCAGTTCGACGCGGTGCGTGCTGCTCCAGTTAAACTCGGTTGTTGATGCTGCGGAAACCAGTGGGCTCACCATGTCAGACGCCGTTTCGGGTTCAAACTCGGTTGCAAGCCAGGGCAGAGCAAGAGCCGTCGGCGTTCTGATCCTGGTGCTGGGGCTTACTGCGGCGATGGCGTTCAAGCTGCTCTCGATCAGGGGCGGCGTTTTCGACGCCATGTCGACCGATGATGCGATGCGTCTTGTCGAAATCCGGGATTTTCTCGACGGCCAGGCCTGGTGGGATCTCCGGCAATACCGCCTGGGTCCATCCGGCGTGCTTATGCATTGGTCGCGGATTGTCGATCTGCCACTAGCTATATCGATCCTGACCTTGAAACCTTTGATCGGTCCGCTCCATGCGGAAGCGGTAACGCTGTTCGTCTGGCCAATACTTCTGCTTCTCGTGGCTCTCGTGCTCGTCGGGACGATTGCCTACCGTATGAGCGAAGGCGTCGCGGCCTCATCGCTGGGCGCAGCTGTGCTGGCTATGCTGGCAGCGCCAGCATTGATTCACTTCAAGCCGGGCGCGATCGATCATCACAACGTGCAAATCGATCTCTTGCTCCTGATGCTTCTCTTTGCGATCCAGGCCGATCGAAGCGCGACCAGGGCGGCGCTCGCAGCGTTGACCGGATCTGTGTCGCTCGCAATCGGAGTTGAGATCCTGCCGGTGATCGTCACGATATGCGGTGCCATGGCGGGTCTTTTCGTCTGGCGTGGTGGAGAGGTTGCGCGCGAAGTCTCGGCCTTTGCTCTCGCGCTAGCCGCATCATCGGCGGCTCTCGGATTTGCGTTGGTTCCGGCAGAGGAACTAACGTTGCCCGTGCTTGACGCGTTCGGGGGCCCGCTGCTTTTGTTGACCGTGGGCGGGAGCGTTGGCCTGGTGCTAATGGTTGGAATTGAGCGTTACCGATCCTCGCTATGGCTGCGTGTTGGCACTGCGACCGGAACCGTGATCGCCTTGCTCGGTGCGTTCGTCCTGCTTTTTGCGCGATCGCTGGTGTTGCCGTATTCGCAGCTTGATCCGCTGGTCGTTTCTCTATGGCTCGATCATGTTCAGGAGACCGTATCCCTGGCGGAGATGATCCGGATCGGTCCAGAGGAAGTACTCGGCTTTTACGCGTTTCCTCTTATAACAATGGCAATCGCGGCAGCGGCATTTTTGCGAGCCAACCCGGTTGATCGATTTCGGTGGGGTGTTGGTGTCGCTGCCCTCGCGACGTTGATTGCGATCAGCGTGTGGGAAATGCGCGGAACAGGCGGGGCTGCCATGGCGGCAGCGCCAATATTCGCCGCAGCCGCCGTCTTCATCTGGCCATCGCTTGCCCAGACAAGCAGCCTCGTTTTGGTGGCGTTCGTCTTGTCTCCGGTCATGTTCGCGGTACTTGGAAATTGCGCGAAACCACTGATCGATTCGATGGTAGAGCCGACTGAAATGGTATTTGAACCTGACGAGTCCCGATGCCAAAGTGTTTCGGATGCCGAGCCTATGGGGCTATTGGCGAGAGGACGCGTCATGGCGCCGATCGATCTCGGCCCGGCCATATTGGCTGCGACGAAACACGCCGTGTTTGCGGCCCCATACCACCGGAATAACGATGGCAATCTCGCGATGCTCAAGCTCATGCTTGCGCCAGCGCCGGTTGCGCATCAGATGCTACGAGATTACCACGTCGATTATGTGGTCACGTGTCGGACATCTCCAAATCGTAACGTTATTGAGCGCGCTCCGGATGGCTTAGAATCATTGTTGGCTCGAGGCGAAGTTCCTGAATTTCTCGAGCCATTGGGACTCGCATCCTCGTCCAAAATCGCGGTTTGGCGTGTTCGGGGGTGATGGCCCAACTCCGGTAGCTTAGGTTTGGCGCAGATGAAGTCAAGTTGCTCACGCAACTGCCCGTATTCTGATCCGTCCCGTCAATACTGCGTCCACTACCCGGTCCGTGGGTGCGCGCTCTCGATCTCGCGGCCGCATCGGCGCGAACTCGGTAGCAATTGGGTATCCTCTTGAAGCGAGAGGACTCAGGAAGGTTGAGCACCAACTCGCACAATGAAGCTTCGGTCCGCGCGCCTGCGCGCGGTACTGGGGCGCGGACCAAGGACCTTGAGCGGCCCTGGGTATATGAAGAGAACGCGATCGCGGGACATTGCAATGCCAGCTGGCAGCGGGGTGTCGGCACGACGCATGGGTGGATCTCGCGCGTGCGCGAGTCTTGCGCCTCCCCGCAACCACTTCTGTCATAACTCACTCACCGTCCCGGTCTAACCGCTGGGACGGACTCCGGGAATGAGGGATCCCGACGGCCCAGGTTCGGCTGCGCGCAGCCGCTATCTTTGGGGTTCATCGAGAGTGAAGGACAGACGTCCTCTCGACAGAACCTTGCCTTTACTACGAATCGGAGGGGCGGACGTTCGAATCGTTCCCGGCGCGCCATCGACTGCCCTAGGGGAGGATCGTGTCCCCAAGCGTGGTGTAGCTGGCGGCCCACCGCGTTCGCCGGCTGGAGCCGGGCCTGTCAGCTGGCGATAGCCGTGAGGCTGACGTTCGGATCATCGCTCAAT
>NZ_JAUESY010000016.1:0-59320 GCF_032484415.1 Bradyrhizobium sp. SZCCHNS30572
TCGCTGCAGCCGCTCAGAACCTTCGTAAGATGGCCAAGCTGATCCCGATGCCCGCGCTGACGCCCGCGTGAACCACACCGCGCCAATTCGTCCTCGAAACAGATGGCGTTCACGACGAAACTACTGCCGACTTTTTCAACGGAATCGGCTGAATGCGGACGCCGCCGACTCGATCGCGGAGGTCTGCCTTAGTCACGGGCTGTCCTCTCGAATGCGTCCGCTCCGCGGCTCCTGCCCCCCCATGGCTGCCGGCTTGCTGCACCGCGCAAGTCTGCGGGCTTCGGCCAAATCCGCTCATGAGCTCCCGCGCTTCATTTCGGCCGGCAGATGCAAGGCAGTTCGATAGGACATGCCCGCCCAGACCGCTGCGGAGAGTCGCTAAGACGGCATGGCTGGGCCGAGGGCCTGCCATGCCGTCGCGGCAGAGGGGCACAAGCTGATTGTGATATGCCGAAGCCCCAGGGCTTGCGTGACGAGCCAATGGCTTCTCCTCGCGCGTGCGCGACGAAGCGGAATTCGCCCGCATTCTCAGGCTGATTTGCCCTGTCCAGTCCCGCGACGAAAAATATTCTTGTTTCTTTTTTTCAGAATTCATGGCTGTATCACCCCATCCCGCCCGATCGAGAGGGGCGCTTCGCGAACGTCACGAAACGTTGGTGCGGGATGCGATGGCCGGTTCTCGTCGCAGCGTGCGTCAAGCGCGCGGACGAACGATGGGAGCCGGACGGCGAAATCGCGTGGTCCTGATACTCCGATGCTAGTATCAAGTCTGCGACGAGGCTCGGCTTCGCGCAGGCGACGGTGGCCAGAAAGCTCGGCGCGCCGGGGAGAACGCGTATAAGCCGTAAGTCCGTTGCGCAGGGAAGGCCGGATGTCCGGCTGATCCTGTGGTAACCGCCGCGTGCTTCCTTTTTTGCACGCGGGCCATGGGTGTCAGTCGACGCCCGGCCTTCCCTGTGCCCTCTCTCGATGGAGGGACGAACGGCAGACATCTCTCGGACGCTCTGCGCGTGGCGAGGATGCGAACGGCTGTCTCGTCAGATCTCGCGCGCCAAGAAAACAAAACTTCTCGCGGCATGGGTACATGAGAAACTTTCCTCTCCATATGAACAGATCTGCAAAATTGCGCAGGGCTGACGATCCTGCGAATGATCCTGGACAATTGCATGCAACCGCCTGTTTGGGAGATTGCCGAATGACACCGTCCTTCAGCGGCCTGCGTCGCGCGCGGCCCTTGCATCTCGCCCGTCGCGGCGTCCTGATGATGGCCGCGGCCCTGCTCGGCGCGCTCGCCACGTCGCAAGCCGACGCAGCCGAGACGCTGCGCATCGGCTATCAGAGATCCTCGACCCTGATCGCCCTCCTCAAGACCAATGGCGAGTTGGAGAAGGCGCTGGCGCCGCTCGGCATCAAGGTGTCGTGGCACGAATTCTCCAGCGGCCTGCCGCTGCTGGAAGCGATCAACATCGGCAGCATCGATGTCGGCGCCGATGTCGCCGATACCGTCCCGGTGTTCGCGCAGGCCGCGGGCGCGAGGCTCGCTTATGTCGCCGAGGAGGCCGCCTCGCCGTCGGCGCAGGCGATCCTCGTGGCAACGGCTTCGCCGGCCAAGACGCTCGCTGAGCTGAAAGGCAGGAAGATCGCGGTGACCAAGGGCGCCGGCAGCCACTATCTGCTGCTCGCCGCGCTCGCCAAAGCGGGTCTCACCTTCAAGGACATCACCCCCGCCTATCTGCCGCCCGCCGACGGCAGGACCGCTTTCGTCAGCAACAATGTCGATGCCTGGGTCGCGTGGGATCCGTTCCTGACCAGCACCATCCGCCAGTCAGGGGCGCGCGTGCTCGCGGACGGCAGCGACGGGCTTGCCAGCTACAAGCGCTACTATCTCGCATCCGCCGACTACGCCGCCGGGCATGGCGACGCCCTCAACGTCATCTACGGCAAGCTCGTCGAAACCGGCAAATGGGTGAAGGCCAATCCGGCCGCCGCGGCGAGCCAGCTCGCTGCCCTGTGGGGCATCGATGCCGCCACCGTCGAGGAGGCCAACAGCCACCGCTCCTACCAGGTCGGCGCGGTCACCGCGGCCGGCCTGTCGGAACAGCAGAAGATCGCGGATGCTTTCCTGGCGGAGCGCGTGCTGCCGGCGAAGGTGGACACATCGGCGTTGGCGATCTGGACTCCCAAAGCGCCGTGAGCCACACAGGAGCCGAGATTGTGCCCGGCAGCGAAGCGCGGCACGAGGCCCGACGACGAGCCTGAACGAAGGAGACTACCCGTGACTGCCCATCTTCCCCCGACCGGCCGCATCACCGAGCATCCGGCGCATCGCATCTTCGTCGATCGCTGGTCGCCGCGCGGCTTCAGCGACGAGGCGCTTCCCGAGACGGAGCTCCTGACCTTCATCGAGGCGGCACGCTGGGCGCCCTCCTCCTACAATTCGCAGCCCTGGCGCTTCCTCTACGCGCTGCGCGGCTCGGCCGAGTTCGACACCTTCCTGGCGCCGCTGGTCGAGTTCAACCGCGGCTGGGCGCAGCATGCCGCGGCGATCGTCTACGTGCTGTCGAAGAAGACCTTCATCCCGGCGGGCAAGACCGAGCCGGCACCGACGCGCACGCATTCCTTCGATGCCGGCGCCGCCTGGGCCAATTTCGCCAACCAGGCCGCGTTGTCCGGCTGGATCACCCATGGCATGAGCGGCTTCGACGTCGCCGCCGCACAGACAGCGCTCGGGGTACCCGACGGTTTCGCCGTGGAGATCGCGATCGCGGTCGGCCGCAAGGGCGATGGCGAAAAGCTGCCGGCCATGCTCAAGGAGCGCGAGAAGCCGAGCGCACGCCTGTCCATCGCCGAGATCGCCTCGGCCGGCCTGTTCCCGCAGCGCTTCGGCGGCTGATCGATGTCGCAGGGGCGGCGCACCGCGCCGCTCCTGACGGACCGCGAAATCTGTGGCAGAAGATGCGATCTGCTTGAGGAGAGTTGATCCGCATGCCACCGCCGAAACCGCCCGCCTTCGAGACCCTGAGCCTGCACGCGGGCCAGCACCCGGATCCCGCGACCGGCGCCCGCGCGGTGCCGATCTATCAGACCACGTCCTATGTGTTCGACGACACCGAGCACGCCGCGGCGCTGTTCAATCTCGAACGCGCCGGCCACATCTATACCCGCATCTCCAACCCGACCACGGCCGTGCTCGAAGAGCGGCTCGCCGCGCTCGAAGGCGGCGTCGGCGCGGTCTGCACCGCGAGCGGCCAGGCGGCGCTGCATCTGGCCATCGCCACGCTTCTGAATGCGGGCGATCACATCGTGGCCTCCTCCTCGCTCTATGGCGGCACCATCAATCTGCTCGCGCACACGCTGCCGCGCTTCGGCATCACCACGAGCTTCGTCAAGCCCAGGGATCACGACGGTTTCCGCGCCGCGATCAAGCCGAACACGCGGCTCCTGATCGGCGAGACCCTCGGCAACCCCGGCCTCGAGGTGCTGGACATCCCCAAGGTCTCGGCGATCGCGCACGCGGCCGGCGTGCCGCTCCTGATCGACAACACCTTCGCTACGCCCTATCTCAGCCAGCCGATTTCCCAAGGCGCCGACATCGTGATGCACTCCGCGACCAAGTGGCTCGGCGGCCATGGCATCGCGATCGGCGGCGCGATCATCGATGGCGGCCGGTTCGACTGGCGCGCCTCGGCCAAGTTCCCGCAGCTCACCGAACCCTATGCCGGCTATCATGGCATCGTCTTCGACGAGCAGTTCGGCGCGGCCGCCTTCATCATGCGCGCGCGGACCGAAGGCCTGCGCGATTTCGGCGCCTGCCTGTCGCCGACCAACGCGTTCCATCTGCTGCAGGGCGTCGAGACGCTGCATCTGCGCATGGAGCGGCACGTCACCAACACCCGCGCGGTGCTGGAGGCGCTGACCGCCAACAAGGCCGTCGACTGGGTGCTGCATCCTTCGCTCGAGACCCATCCGGACCATGCGCTCGCCAAGGAGCTGTTGCCGCGCGGCGCCGGCTCGATCATCTCGTTCGGTATCAAGGGCGGACGTCCCGCGGGACGCAAGTTCATCGAGAGCCTGAAGCTGATCAGCCATCTCGCCAATGTCGGCGACGCCAAGACGCTGGTGATCCACCCCGCCTCGACCACGCATCAGCAGATGGACGCAGCCCAGCTCGCCACGGCCGGAATCGGCGAGGAGCTGATCCGGCTCTCGGTCGGCATCGAGGCGGCCGGCGACATCATCGACGATCTCGGACAGGCGCTGCGCGCCTCGCAGAAGGTGTGAGCCATGCAGCTGTCGATCGGAGATCATGAGGTCTTCGCTGCCACGGGCGGCCGCGAGTTCGATTCGTCCCTGCCCGCCGTCGTCTTCATCCATGGCGCCGGCTTCGATCATTCGGTCTGGGCGCTGCACAGCCGCTGGTTCGCCCATCACGGCTTTGCCGTGCTGGCGCCCGATCTGCCGGGCCATGGCCGCTCGACGGGGCCGGCGCTGCCGACCATCACCGCCATGGCGGATTGGATCGTCGCGCTGTTGCAGGCGGTGAACGCGAAGCCCGCTCACCTGATCGGCCATTCGATGGGATCGCTGATTGCGCTGGATGCCGCGGCGCGCCATCCCGATCGCGTGTCGGCGCTCAGCCTGATCGGCACCGCGGCAGCGATGACGGTCGGACCTGACCTCCTGAAGGCCGCCGAAGCCAACGATCACGCCGCCATCGACATGGTCTCGATCTGGGGCCTCGGTTTTGCCGCCGAGCTCGGCGGCAGCCGCGCGCCCGGGCTGTGGATGCATGGCGGCGCGCAGGCGACCCTGGAGCGCTGCGCGCCGGGCGTGCTGTTCAACGATCTCTCCGCCTGCAACGCCTATCAGGATGCGCTGGCAGCGGCGGCCAAGATCAAGGTCCCGACGCGGTTGATCCTCGGCGAGAAGGACATGATGACGCCGCTGAAGGCCGGCAAGGCGCTGGCGGCTGCAATCGCGCAATCGCGCATCATCGTGCTGCCGGGCGCGGGACATACGATGATGGCGGAATGTCCGGATGCGCTGCTCGATGCGCTGATCGAGTAGCTTGCGGTCACGGTTCTGCCATTGGATGCGACCTCGTGCCGCCGACATGCTCCGTCGCGGCGCGGAACGGAGGGCGACGGCGAGCCGTTGCCCTCCGGCACAACGAACAGAAAGGAGCACGCAGATGGATCTGCGCAAACTTTTGACGGTCGCCACCATCGGAACGATGTCGCTCGCGGCCGCATCGCCGCTCGCCGCCGCGCCGTTGCTGCCGAACCACCCGGCGCCGACCGCCGCCACGAACGCGACCGAGCTGCAGCAGGTGCAATATCGCCACTGGCGCGGCGGCTACGGTCATCGCCACGGCGATTACGGCCGTCGCTATGGCGGGCATCGCCACGGCTACGGTGCGGGTGCCGCCGCCCTCGGCGGTCTCGCGGCCGGCGCGATCATCGGTGGCGCCATCGCCAACAGCCGCGCCGAGGCCGCCAACGCCCAGGCCTATTGCGCCCAGCGGTTCCGGTCCTACGATCCGGGCTCCGGCACCTATCTCGGCAATGACGGCCTGCGCCATTCCTGCCCGTAGCGACATCAAGGCCGATGCCGGTCTCCGGCATCGACCGCCGCCTGGACCCATGGCGCGCGACAAAACGTCCGCCGCGACAAATGCAACGAAGTTCGTCTCATCCGGTTGAGTATGAGCCTGAATCAACGGGAGACATCGGGATGGTCACCTTCAAAGCCGCCGCGACGCTCGCCATCGCCGGCGCACTTTCTGTATCCACGCTGCACTCGGTCTCGGCTGCGCCGCTGACGTCGCTGTCAGCAGCCGCCAAACCGGGCGCCGAAAGCTCGAATGCCGTCCAGGTCCGCTACGGCGGCTGGCATGGCGGCTGGGGCGGCGGTGCCGCAATCGGCGCGGGGCTGTTGGCGGGTGCCCTGATCGGATCGGCGATCGCCGCCCCCTCCTACTATGGCGGCTACGCGCCCTATCCCTACTACGGCGGGTATCGCTACGCCGCCTATCCCTACGGCTATGGCGGCTACTACCCGGCCTACCGCCCCTATTACGGCGGCTACGGCTACAGCTACGTGCCGCGCCCGATCTATCGCAGCTACGGCTATTCCTATGGCCCGCGGCCGTGGCGCCACAGCTACGGCTATTACCGCGGTCCGGGTTGGGGCCATCACCGCCACGGCCATGGCGTGATCCGCGCCCATCATCGCTGGTGATGTGAATTCGCCGGTGCGCGGCTGGCCCGACGCACCGGCAGCTTCCCTTCGATGGGTCTCAGGCCTCGGCAGCCGCTGACGACGAAGATCCCTGCCGCGCTTCGATGATGCCCCGATCGATCCGGGCGACCTCCGCCGCAGGGATGACGTACTCGTCGTGATCGCGCCAGGCAAACACGACGAATGTCGCCAACGCGCCCATTGCGCCGAGCGCCACCATCCACCAGATGTGCCAGATCAGCGCGAAGCCCATGACCGTGGCGAAGAAGGCGCAGACGAATCCCGTGGGGGAGTTTTTTGGCAGCTCGATGTCCTGATAGTCCTTTTCCCGCGTATGGGGCTGCTGGTCTTTTGCATTTTCCTTGATCCGCCAATACGCATCCTGCCCCGTCACATTCGGCAGCACCGCAAAATTGAACACCGGCGGCGGTGAGGACGTGGCCCATTCGAGCGAGCGGCCGTCCCAGGGGTCGCCGGTCGTGTCGCGCAGGAGCTCGCGATCGCGGATGCTGAAGACCAGTTGGAGAATCTGGAGAATGACACCGATGGCGAGCAGCGCCGTGCCGAACGTTGCAGCTGCAAGCCAGGGACGCCATTCCGCGACATCGTAGTGCTGCATCCGTCGGGTCATGCCGAGCAGGCCGACGACATAGAGCGGCATGAAGGTCACGTAGAAGCCAATGAGGGTGAACCAGAACGCCGCCTTGCCCCAGCTCTCATACAGCCGGAAGCCGAACGCCTTTGGAAACCAGTAAGTGACACCGGCGAATACCCCGAACAGCACGCCGCCTATGATGACGTTGTGGAAATGGGCGACCAGGAACAGGCTGTTGTGCAGCAGGAAATCCGCCGGCGGCACCGCGACAAGCACGCCGGTCAGCCCGCCGATCATGAAGGTGATCATGAAGCCGACCGACCACAGCATGGGCGTCGTGAAGCGCACCCGCCCGCCATACATCGTGAACAGCCAATTATAGATCTTCACGCCCGTGGGCACCGCGATGATCATGCTGGCAATGCCGAAGATCGCGTTCACGTCGGGGCCCGCGCCCATCGTGAAGAAATGATGCAGCCAGACCATGAAGGAGATGACGCAGATCGCCATGGTCGCCAACACCATCGAGCGATAGCCGAACAGCGACTTGCTCGAGAACGTCGCGACCACCTCGGAGTAGATCCCGAACGCCGGCAGAACCAGGATGTAGACCTCGGGATGCCCCCAGGCCCAGATCAGGTTCATGAACATCATCATGTTGCCGCCGGCCTCGTTGGTGAAAAAGTGGAAGCCGAAATAGCGGTCGAGCATCAGCATCGTCAGCGTCGCCGTGAGGATCGGAAACGCCGCGACGATCAGCAGGTTCGTTGCCAGCGTGGTCCAGCAGAACATCGGCATGCGCAGATAGCTCATGCCCCGGGTGCGCAGCTTGAGGACGGTGGTGACCAGGTTGATGCCGCTGACCAGGGTCCCGACGCCGGAGATCTCCAGCGCCCAGATGTAATAGTCCACGCCGACTCCCGGCGAGTAGGTCAACTCCGACAAGGGCGGGAACGGCAGCCAGCCGGTGCGCGCGAACTCGCCGACCACGAGGGACACGTTGACCAGCAGCGCGCCGGTGGCCGTGAGCCAGAAGCCGACGGAGTTCAGCGTGGGAAAGGCGACATCCCGTACCCCGAGCTGCAGCGGCACGACCAGATTCATCAGCCCGATCACGAACGGCATCGCCACGAAGAAGATCATGATAGTGCCGTGGGCGGAGAAGATCTGGTTGTAGTGCTCCGGCGGAAGATAGCCGTTGGAATGAAACGCCACCGCCTGCTGCGTTCGCATCATGATCGCATCGGTGCCGCCACGCAGCAGCATCATGAAGGCGAGCAGCATGTACATCACGCCGATCCGCTTGTGATCGACGCTGGTGATCCATTCACGCCAGAGATAAGGGAAGTACCCCTTCGCCAAGACCCATACGAGGACACCGAGGATCGCCACCAGCACGAGGCCTGCGGCCACGAGCGGGATGGGCTGGCCAAAGGGGATCGCCGACCAATCGAGCTTGCCGAGCATGGACGCCCCCGGGGATCAGCGGGTAATATGTCGGCGCGATGGCCGCGAAGGCCGGCGGGCGCGCGCAAGAGCAACCAACGCGATGCCTCCGAGCCCAAGTGCCAATCCAATTCTGCTGAGCTGCCCGGCCGGCGGCAGCTTCTTGCGCACGAGCCAGCCGCCGCTCACCGCGGTGCCAGCGGCGATCGGCGCCAACACGGCACCTGTGCTGCGTGGTGCGCCCTTCGCGCGCGACAACAGGAAACGGAACGCCGTGCTCAGGAGTCGCTCGGTCGGCCAGCGCGCCAGGGCATAGGAGATCTGCCCGAGCCGCGCCGGCCAGCCGACGGCGACTTCGTCGTGAGGAGCGCGGATCAACTGCAAGAACGTCTCGGCGACGTCCTCGGGCCGATACAGCAGCGGTCCTGGACCGAGATTGCGGCCGGACATGTTGGCGCCATGCACGAAGCCGGGCGTGTCGACCATCGCGGGGAATACGCTGCAGACGTGGATATCCTTGTGACCGGCGAGTTCCTGACGCAAGCTCGCCGAGAAGCCGCGGAGGCCGAACTTGCTGGCGGTGTAGGCGGCGGCGAACGGAGTCGGAGCCCATCCGCCGAGCGAGATGTTGTTGATCAAGGTTCCGCGCTGCTGCCGCAGGAAGACCGGCAGAACCGCATAGGCACCGTTCATCGTCCCCAGCAGATTGACCTCGATGGTCTTACGGTGGAGCGCGATGTCGGCGTCCTGATAGGCGCCGAACACCCCGGTTCCGGCGTTGTTGATCCAGACATCGATGCCACCGAACGTCTGCACGGCCTGATCGGCCAAGTGCATGACCGCGGCTGCATCGGTCACGTCGGTGCCGACGGCGATGGCGCGCCCGCCAAGGGTTTCGCATTCGGCCGCGACATCTTTCAGAACGTCCACGCGCCGCGCGGCCAGCACGATGCTGGCCCCTTCCCGCGCCAAGTCGAGTGCCGTCGCCCGGCCGATGCCGCTCGAGGCGCCCGTCACCACGACGCGCGTTCCCTTCAGATCACGCATCAGCCGGCGCGCCTCGGGGGAGGCATCCAGCAGCCAGCCGAGCGCGCGGCGCAGCTGGTGCGCGCCGCCGGTGTCGAACCATCGGCCATGGGAAAAGACGACGCGTTCGGGCGCCAGCGCAATCAACCGCGCCGCCGCGAGCCGGACGGCACGGCCGCCGAGCCGCAGCAGCATCCGCAGATGGGTCGGTGCCTTGCCATCAGGCGCGGTGATCCCGAGCAGATTCGCCGCGGTCCGCGCCACGATGCCCAGACCTTCCGGTGCCAGGTTCTGCACGAGGTCTGTCAGGACGAGTGTGCGGCTCGGCCCGTGAAACAGCTCCACTTCGGTGAACATCGGTGCGGCAACGAGCACCAACTGGATATCTGCGGACCATTCGTCCGGCGTGACATCGGTCAGCTCACGATCGATACGCAGGCCGCTGCGGCGAACCTGCTGGCGCTCTGCCAAGCCCGGCGCAGCGAAGACCTGCGCATTCGGCAGGGCCGCCTGCCAGTCCGGCAGGAACATCCAGTGCGCGACGTTGGGCGCGAGCAGATATTTGATGGGTCCCAGCTGCTCCAGCTCCTCCCGCAGCGCATGAGTGAAGCACGTGGGCGAGTGCAGCAGCAGATCACCGCTCGACAGGCGGATCACCGTCATGCGCACGGAGAGCGGCAGTCCGGCGGCCCGAATCCGGCCGCCGTCGACGATCCACACATTGTCCGCCACGGGCCGCAAGCCATGGCCGTCGCTTCGAGGCTGAGTTATCTGGTCCATGAGAGTTCCGCCGACGAGATGCCCGTCAACAAACCTCCGGCGCGGCGCATGGTTTCAATCGGCTGGGAATGCGGATCCCAAGGCCGGCCGCCGGCAAGGTCTATGCCCGCCCGGCAGATCCGGCTCTGCTCGGGTCCCTGCGCCCTGCATCGCCGCGCGATAAGTCGGGGCTCAACGCAGGTAACTGGCCAGGTTCAGGCTCTGGATCTTGGAGATGGCGGTATAACTCGCCGTGAGCTGGGCTTGATAAGTCGAGAGCTGGGCGGTCACCGCCGCCACATCGACGCTGGTCAGGTCGGTCGCCAGGCTCTCGGCATAGCTCTTGTAATCGGTCTGCTGCGACTTCGCGCTCTCGATCCGGGACGCCGCATCGGAGAGCTTGGCCTGTACCGTGGCGACATCGTCCACCGCCTGATCGGCAAGCGACAGCGCGGAGGTGATGTCGGTTCCGGACAGGGTCGAGCTGTTGGCCACGAACTTCAGGACCCGCATGACCTCCTCGAACGCCGGATTGTCGGCAGTAACGCCATAGGTGACCGACTGCCCATCGGAAACCCGGACCGAGGCAAGCTCGCTGTCGCCCTGAAAATAGCTGGTATCCGTCGTGGTCAACGATCCCGTGCCGGAGGCGAAGCTCGACGTATCGACCGCCGCCGTCGCGGTCCGCGCACCGCCGAACAGATATTGCCCGTCGTACTGGGTGTTCAGAATGCCCGACATCTGCTGCAGCAACTGCTGCGCACTGCTGATCGCGGACGTGGTTCCCGTGCTGCTGCCGGAGCTCGCAGCGCTCAGGGCCGTGCGCAGCTGACTGACGATGTCCGACACCTGCCCCACGGCAGAGTACATGACCTGCACTTTGCTGTCCGCCAGAGTCGCAGCGTCGATGTAGGACTGCGCCCGCGCGACGGAGACCTGCAGATTGACGACGTGCTGGGTGTCGGCGCCGTAACCGGCGAGATACTCGGCCTTCAGCCCCGAGGCCTCCTGCACCTGGAGGTTGGCCATGGTCGCCTGCGTCCGCAGCGCGCCCGTGATCATCTGGTCGGAGTTCGAGAATGTCGCAATCCGCATCGTCATGATGTCCACTCCGGACTAGGTCGATTGCACGGCAGTGAGCAGCGACGAGAACATGCTGTTGACCACGGAGATCAGCTGCGAGGCGGCAGCGTATTTGTTCTGCAGCGAGCTCAGCCGCGCCGTCTCCTCGTCGAGGTTGACGCCCGATTGCGAGGACAGCGAACTGGCATAGCTCGACTGGGCCGTCGACTTCGCGGTGTAGGCAGTGGAGGCCTGCGACGCCTTGCTGGCGACATTGGCGACGATCGCCGCGGCGTAGTCGGCGAACGAGCCGGTCGTTGCGCTCAGGCCGCCAGCCGAGGCGAAGCTGGTCGAGCCGGTCAGCTTGTCAACGAGCGCGTCGATGACCGTCGCCGAGCCGGCCGTCAGCACCTGGCTGCCGGTCGTCAACGTCGCGGAGCCGTCGAGCGTGCCGGTGGGCAAACCGGCCGCGCCGCTCAGGATGCTGCTGTTGACGGCAAAATTGGCGGCGCTCGTGCCGGTGACGAGGTCATTCATGCCGAAATAGTCGGAGAAGCCGCTGCCGCCGACCGCGCTGGTCATGTCGTTGATCGCGATGCCGTTCGACGACGACGTGGCGCTGATCGACAGGTGTCCGCTGGAATCGATCGAGGCAGAGACCCCGGAGATGCCGTTGAGCGCCGTGACCAGATCGCCCACCGTCGCATAGGACGACAGGTCGAGATCCTCGTACGAAACGAGATTGCCGCTCTGGTCAGCCACGGCGATGCGGACCGTTCCGGACGCCGACAGGGCCGTCGTACTGCTGACGCTCGCCGACCCGGTCAGAGCGGTCGGAGGTGGAACGGCCGATGCGCCATTGGTGATCGCATTCAGCGACGATTTCAGCTGCGAGGCCAGCTGATCGAGCTGGGTCTGCGCGGCCGGCAGGGTCTCGTCCCGCAACGTGACCAGCGAACCGATCTTGCCCGACGTGATCTGCGACGTGACGTCGACGCCGTCGACCATGATGCCGCTGAAGCCGCCGGACGCATAGCTCGACGCCGCCGAGACATTCGCCGAGGCCGTATAGCTCAGCGTGTGCGCCGAGCTGTCGACGAGAGCTCGCCCCGACGAGGTATAGACCTGAAGGTCGCCGTTCGACGCCGCGTAGTAGCTGACGTTCATATAGGACGAAAGGTCCTGCAACGCGGCATTGCGCTCGTCCTCGAGATCGGCGGTCGATTGGCCGGACGCCGCCATCTTGCGGATCTCGACATTGAGATCGGCGATCTGTTGCAGGTCGTCGTTGGCGCTCTGAACCGACGACGCGATGTCCTTGTCGGCGTTGGCCCGCAACGTCTGCACACCGCTCGACGTGCTGCGCAGCTGGCTGGCGAAGTCATCCAGCGCGCTGACGACTGCCGATTGCAGCGAAACACTGCTGGGCGAGCTCGCCAGCGACGACAAGGCGGACTCCAGCGATGCCAGCGAGTTTGCCAGCGACGTTCCCGTCGTCGAGGTGCCGGATGTGGACGCGCTGCCGAACAGCTGCTGCAGTTGCGTCAGATAGTTGTTCGTGGTGTCGGCCGCGCCGAGCTCCGAATTGGCTCCGATCAAGGATTTCAGCAGCAGCTTGTCGACATTGCTCGAAATGCCGGTAATGGAAACGCCGGTCCCGACTCCGCCGGTCACGTTCGTGACCTGGTTGGCCGTCTTCTGCGTATACCCCTTCGTGTCGGCGTTCGAGATGTTCGACGACGCCACGCTGATCTGCAGCTCCGTGGCCGAGATGCCGCTGAAGGCGACCAGCCGTGCTATGTCGAGCGACATTGCCCTACTCCCGCTGTTGGCTGGCCATCACGCCCTCACGTTGGTTCCACAGGACGTCGCACGCGCGGTACGACGTCCACCGGCGCCATAGGGCGAGGCATTCGCGATCTGCTCGCGGATCGCCTGCATCACCGCCTCGATGCGACGATTGCTGGCTTCGATCGCAGCCCGCAGCCGAACGAGGTTCTCGTCCATCGCGCCACGAAGGTTGAAGATGTGCTCCATGAGCTGCTCGCGCAGCACACGGTCGCGGACGTCGAGGCTCGCCGTTCGCCTGGCGCATTCGGCGACCCGCTGCTCAAACAGCCCGGCGAGCCGATTCTTGTCGTCGAGCTGCTTGGAACGCGAGGCCGGGAGCCCTTTGGCAAGCTCCGCATTCTCCTCCGACACCACCGCGATGAGTTCGTCGATCAGCGCGATCAAGGTCCGCACTTCATCTTCGCTGGCCGGCCGCTGATCGGCCTGAATTGCGTGTTTCATCCTGTCGCTCCCATCCTACTGTTCACGCTGCGGTCGGCGGCTGATCTGCGCGACACGGGCGTAGGTATTCAGCGCCGTCACCCTCACGGTGGCGACCTTGAGCTCTTCGTCGAGCAGCGCGCATTCACGCAGCAGCTTTCGTCGGACCGTTTCGATATCGTCGATCAAGGCCAGCAGTTGCGCGCGGTCGTCCTTGCCGGCGGTCGCAGCGCGCAGTCTCAGCCGCCGCAGCCTCTTCAGCAGAGCCTCGCCCTCGCCGAGCCGCTCCCTCTTCAGGTCGGCCATGATCACCTCATCGACGAAATCAGCGTGTCGTACATCTTGTTGACGGCCGAGATCACCTGCGATGCCGCCGAATAGGCCTGCTGAGCCGAGATCATGTTGCTGAACTGGCCCGTGGTGTCGGTCGTGCTCGATTCCAGCTCACTGCCGTAGATGGTTCCTGCACCATTCTCGCCGGACGCCTGCAGGGTCGCATTGCCCGACGTCGCCGTCGACGTGTACATGCCGCTGCTATGCGCCACGAGACCATTGGGATCGGCGAAGGTCGCTACCGCGAGCTTGTAGATCGGAACCGTCTGTCCGTTGGAATAGGTCGCCTCGACGAGGCCATTCTTGCCGACCGAAATGCTGCTCAGCGTGCCAAACGAGATGCCATCGGAATTGGCGCTGAAATTGGAGACGCTCGGCGTCGTGCTGCCGGACGACAACTGGGTCAGGCCGTCGGTACCGCCGCCGGTGGTGCCGAAGCTGAGCGCGATCGAGCTCGCCGCGGCGCCGTTGTTCCAGGTGATACCGAGATTGGTCGAGGAGACCGTGCTGAGCGAACCATCTGAGTTGAAATCGATCGTATAGGTGCCGCTCGTCACGGTGCCGTCCGACGCCGTCGCCGGCGCGAAATCGGCGGTCCATTCGTTCGCCGTCGCCCCCTTGGTCCAGGTGACGTTGAGCGTGTGCGATTGCCCCAGCGAATCGTACACGGTCATCGAGCTGCTGAAGGTGTCTCCGCTCGCGGCATCGGCCGGCAGGTTGGCCGCAAGCGACGTCTTGGTCGTCGCCCCACCATTCGTCAGCGCCACCTTCGTATTGACCGGCTCGAGGCCGTTGCCGACCACGTTGCCGGTTGCATCGGTGCGCCAGCCTTCGAGGTAGTAGCCGTCGTTCTCGAGATAGCCGGCATTGTCGGTGGTGAACGCGCCGTTGCGGGTGTAGAAAGTCTCGCCTCCGGCCGAAGTCGAGTTGGTCGCGACGAAGAAACCCGAGCCCTGGATTGCGACGTCGGTCGCGTTGGTGGTGGCGGCCAGCAGCCCCTGCTGCGTGATGTTGGCACGGCCGGAGACCGAGACGCCCCCCGAGGAATAGGCTTTCGAACTGCTCGATGCCGTCACCAGCTGCTCGAACAGGCCGGAGGTGGTCTTGTATCCGGTCGTATCGGCGTTGGAGATGTTGTCGCTGATCATGGCGAGCGACGAACTCTGCGCATTGAGCGCCGAGATCGCCGATGACAGGGCTCCAGAAAGACTCATGATTGTACTCCGGGTAATGCCGTCAGGAGGTGACGCCGATGATGTTGCTGGCGCTGACAGGAACGCCGCCGACGGTGAGCGAGGGCGTGCTGGTCGAGGTGTCGATGCCGGTTACGGTCCCGGTGACCGTCGTGTAGTTGAGGACCGAGGTGCCCGCGGAGTCCGTCGCCGTCACGGAGATCGTGTACTGGCCGCCGTCGCTGAGCTGATTGCCGCTGGAATCGGTGCCGTCCCAGGTGATCGAATTGGCGCCCTTGTTGCCGGTCCCGGTGCCGGTCCAGACCGTGCTTCCGGAGGAATCCTTGATCGAGATCGAAACGTTCGATGCCGCCGACGACAGCGAATAGCCGAACGTCGCCGAGCCGTTCGAGAGAACGGCGGTGTCACTCTTGGCCTCGACGGTGTGACCGATGTAGTTCACCGAATTCAGCGTCACCAGGCTCGAGAACGAGCCGGCCAGCGAGGTCATGCTGCTGTTGAGCGACTGCTGCGAGGTGTAGTTGGCGTAGGACGTCATCTGGTTGATGAAGTCGGTCACGCTGGTCGCATTGAGCGGATCCTGGTTCTGGAGTTCGCTCACCAGGAGCTGAAGAAAGTCGGTCGAGCTGAGTGTCGTACGAGATGTGTCGCTGGATGATGAGGTCGATGAGGTGGTCGCAGTCGACGAACTCGCGGCAGAAACGGTCATGGCAGAACTCCGGCTCGCGCCGCGAACGACGGCGGGACACAGCACGACCACGCGGTCGTGAAGGCGTTTGCTGATCAAACGGCCGGAACGCCGATTCCAGGCGCACAATTAGTCGGTCGAATTAGTTGATCCGACGGCAGAATTTGCCGCCGCGCGGTTGCGCTGAGTGGGCAAAAATCGCCTGGTGCGAGGCTCCGATCTGCATCGGCGCGACGGTTCGCCGTCGCCGCACTCGGGCGCCCGGATTCGCGCGCAAGAGAGCTCGACAGATTGAGCGAGATGACTGATGCGATGGTGTTGCGCTTCCAGCGCCGAAGTCCAACCGGCCAAAGCGTAGCCGCCCAAGCTCGGCCCTGGCTAGGGCTCAGCCAGGCTGGTGGGCGTCGGCCGGGGCGGTTGCCGCTTCCTCTTGGGTCAGGCGATGGGCCGCAGCAAGGATGCGCGACGTCAAGCCCGCGGGTGCACGCGCCGGCGGCGACGACAGCGCCTCACGAACAAGACGTGCCTCGGACAGCAATCGATCGGCTTCGGGAGAGGATGCCAGCAGATCAGCAGCTGACTGACGCTGCTCCGCTGGCCAGCGCGAGATGTCCTCACCCAGCCTGCCGATCAGATCCTCGAATTCCCTGACGTCCATCGTCCGCCCAATCCAGCGCTTCCAGCTTGGTCATAAAGCATTCAGCCCGCGAACGAAATTGATATCGGCAATTGTGGCGATCGACCGCAACCGGACACGGAAAACTCCGTACTTTTCGGGAGCCGTATGCACGCGAGGCCGCACTGGATACCGAAACGGGAGACAATGCAGCCCGTTTCTGATCCGTTTCCCAAGATTTCCGCGGTGCGGCAGGGGCCTGATTCGCCAAAGCTACCGAGGGTTGGCCGAATCACCGGCCGCTCGCTTTCCCCGGGTTGCCGCCTCGACAGCCTCCCACGCCTCCCGCAGTTCCAGCAGACTTTCGGTGATCCGCTGGAAATTCTCGCGCATGTGAGGTCGACCGTAGGCCCGCAGCGCGGCCACGATCAGGGCGTTGTAGGTTCCGAACAGCTGGTCGGCGACCGGCCCGCCGCGCGTCGGATCGAGGTGAAGGCTCAATCCGCGCAGAATGGCCGTCGCCCGGGTCACATGGATGTGCCCCTCCTCGAAGCGGCGAGCCTCCTGCGCCTGCAGCGACTTCTGCAAGCTCATCATCGCTCCGTTGAGCAGCATGAAGACGGCCCGCAGCGGCGGAACGGCCACCGCAGCGCCGCGATAGGCCTGACTTGCGAATTGCGCCATCGAATTCTGGGTCATCAGTTACTCGAACTCGCGTTGAGAAGGGCTTTCAGATAAGTGAGCGTGTTGTTGGCGCTCTCGATCGCAGCCTGATATTTGGCGTACTGCGCCGTAAGCTGCGTCTGGAACGTGGCGGCCGAGCTCTTGATGTCATCGACCTTGGCCTGCATCGTGTCGTCCTGCGAGGTCAGATTATCGATCAGCGTCTGCAGCGATCCCGTGCTGGATGATGCGGTCTTGGCGATCTGGTAGATCTGGGTCGCGAGCCCCTGTGTGGAGGTCACGGTGATCGATTGCGACGTCGAGCCGGCATAGGTGAAGGCCATCCCGGCATAGATCGTCCCGGAATTGCCCACGATCGTGTTGCCGCTCACCGTGAACAGGGAGCTGTCGCCACCGACGGACGCCGCCGAAAGATTTCCCGACGAATCCACCGTCAGATCAAGGGTGAACGACTGCGGCGACGACCCGGTATTGACCACGCTGAGCTGGCTCGACGAGGTCTTGGTCTGCGCCGACAACAACGTCGTCACGCCGCTCAGATTGGTGCTGAGGATCGTCGACAGCGTGCTGGTATCGAGTTCGAGCTCGTTCTTCTCGTTGAACGACAGGCCAAGGTCGGCCATCGTCAACCCGCCGACCGAGGTTCCGAGCACGGCCTGAAGCGAATTCATGATGTCGCGCATGGTGCCGTCGCCGAACAGGACGGAGCTCGAGGACGCCGTCCCGTCTGAATTGGTGGTCTGCTGCGCGATCACAGCATCGCGGAATGCATTGTAGTCGGTAACGAATGTCTGCAATGCCGACGAGATCTGGCTCGTGTCCGTCCCGATCGTGACGGTCAGCGTCGTTCCGGACGGGGTCGCCTGCAGCAGGTCGAAGGTGACGCCGCTGAGAACGTCGGCGATGTCGTTGGTATCGCGCGTCAGGCTGATCCCATCGAGCGTGAATTCCGCTGCCTGCGCGGTCTGCAGCACCGTCGCGAAGGCTCCCGAGCTGTCGGTCACCCCGAGCTTGTTGAGGATGTCGTCCCCGGACGAGCTTGCATAGGTAATGTCCGCGGCATCCTGGGTCCCCGTCAACACCAGCTGATAGGACCCGCTCGATACCTGGACGATCGACGCCTCGACATTGGTCGTGGAGCTCTGGGCATTGATCGCGTCGACGACATCCTGCAGCGACATGCCGCTGGTGATGGTGATGTCGGCCGTGCTGCCCCCGGACAGGCCGAGCGAGAACGTACCGGAATAGCCGAGTGCCGCGGTCTGGCTCGACTGCGTCGCGCCCGTCACCTTGTGAGCCGTGGCGACCTGGCTGATCGTCAGCGTGTGGCTGCCGGTCGCGGCTCCGTTGCTCACCGACATCGACAGAGCCGATGAGGCGCTGACGTCGCCGGTAGCGCTGATGGTGGCGGCCCGCGTGGCGAAGGCGTTGGTCGCAAGCGAGTTCACCATCGACGTCGCCAGTGACGACAATCCAGATGACAGCGTCTTCAGCGCGGTCTGCAGCGTCTGATACGCCGTGATCTTGGCCTCATTGGCCGTGATCTTGGTCGAGATCTGGGTCGCCTGGGTGAGCTTGACATTGACGGCCGACTCGATCAGCGCGGTCCAGTCGATCGTGCTCGTCGTGCTCGTGCCCGACGTCGTGAGCGAGCTGCTCGAGCTCGTCGACGATGATGAAGACGACGACGTCGTGCTGCTCGTGCTCGAGGTTGCGCTGCTCACCGTCATCCGTCGTCGTCCTCCAAGGAAAAAGCCGGACCGGCGAGGCGCCGGCCCGGCAGATCACGGCTCAGCCCAGCAGCTTCAGGAGGTACTGCGGGATCTGGTTGGCGGCGGCTTCCGCCGACACCGCGGCCTGGGTCTTCACCTGCGCCGACGACAGCTTCGCCTGCTCGGACGCGATGTCGACGTCCTTGATCGCGGAATTGGCCGATTGCAGGTTCTGCGTCTGCGTGGAGATCGAGTCGGCCGAGAAGTTGAAGCGCGACTCCTGCGCGCCGATGTCGGCGCGGGCCTTCGACACGGTGTCGATCGCGGTGTCGAGAGCGGTCAAGGCTGCGGTCGCGCCGGTCTGGGTGCTGACGTCGAGCGACGAGACGCCGAGCGTGCTCGCGGTGAGATCCGACAGCGTGATGTTGATGGTGTCGGACGCGGACGAGCCGACCAGGACCGAGACGCCCGACGAGAAGGTGCTCGTGCCGTCGAGCAGGCTCTGGCCGCTATAGCGCGTTCCGGTCGCGATCGACGAGATTTCACTGGTGAGCTGCGAGAATTCCGACTGGATGTAGGTGCGGCTGGTTCCGACCGTGGTGCCCGATGCGGACTCGGAGGCCAGCGACTTCATGCGCGCCAGGATGTCGCTGATGTTGGATGCGCCACCATCCGCGGTCTGCAGGATCGACGTCGCCTGCGCCGTGTTGGTCGCGGCCTGCTGCAGCGTGGTGATGTCCGACGAGATGCGCGTCGAAATGGCGAGACCGGCCGCGTCGTCCGAGGCTGATGTGATGCGCGAACCGCTCGACAGCTTGGAGAGCGAGCTCGTCTCCTGGTTGGAGTTGATGTTCAGGTAGCGGACGGCGGAGTTGGCGGCGATGTTGGTGGAAATTGCGGGCACGGTGAGGACTCCTGAGTGATCGGCAAAGCACGCCGCATCGTGGAAGGACTGACGGTGCGGATCGGCCCCGTCTGACCGATCAAACGGAAGCGCCTGAGGGAATCAGGCGGGAATTCTCCCGCGACGGGATTTTTATGGTTAGCAATCCGTGAAGGCGCCGCGAATGTCGCGCTCGTGACGCCGCAGCATGTCGCGCAGATGCTGGCGTCCCCGTTTCAACAGCGACTCCACGGCGGCCACTGTCGTGTCCATCACCTCGGCGATCTCACCGTTGCTCATGTTCTCGTGATACGACAGGATCACAGCGATCCGTTGCTGTTCCGGAAGCCGCTGCATCGCTCCCTCCAGGAGGTCGCTGAGCTCCGCACGCTCGATGACGCTCACTGCATCCGGCTTGCCGTCCGCAACCTCGGGCACCACATCGACATTCTCGGTCCGCGGCTTGCGCCGGATGTCGATGCAGCGGTTGCTGACGACGCGATAGAGCCAGGTCGAGAATTTGGCGCGGCCGTGCTGCCACCGCCCGCGGTGCGTCCAGACCTTCAACATCGTATCCTGCACGACGTCCTCTGCATCGGCAGCATTGCCGACGATGCGCAACGCAATCGCATAGGCGCGGTCGATGTGGCGCTCGACGAGGAGACGAAATGCGAGTTCCTCTCCGGTGGCCAGCCGGTCGAGCAGATCCTTGTCCTCGTCAAAGATCGCAGCCTCGCCTGGCGGCGCGGAGTCGGGAACGGTGCTGGCCGACTCGCTCGACAGCAGCGTCGCAACGTCCGGCGCCTCCGGCTCCTTCGAAGATACGCCATCGGCCGGGGCCCAGACGTCCAGCGCGTAGCTCATTTCCGA
This sequence comes from Bradyrhizobium sp. SZCCHNS30572, assembly GCF_032484415.1. NCBI lineage: Bacteria > Pseudomonadati > Pseudomonadota > Alphaproteobacteria > Hyphomicrobiales > Nitrobacteraceae > Bradyrhizobium > Bradyrhizobium sp. SZCCHNS30572. The sequence goes on from NZ_JAUESY010000016.1 coordinate 20,379, forward strand.
ATCTCCAACCCGCAATGCCGACTACGCAATTCGCAGACGGCTTCCGATCGTTGAACGCTGCGATCGAGAGAAGCAGGCGAAGATTTTTTGTGACTTTTCAGGTAGTTAGATGGAATGTTTTGCCTAGGGACAGGCAAATTCTGCCGCACTCGGATCGAGCGCTCGACGGTCGTTGAGAAGGAAAGGCCGATGTTCGGCATGGCGGGGATTTCATTCCGGAAGACGAATTCAGCAGAAAACGCGAGCCGCAACGCTTACTAACAGCATCCGTGGATGCGTACCGCGCACGCCAAATCCGCGCTCGCGCAAGGTCCGGAATTCTTGCGAAACGATCATCTCGCCCGGCAATTTTTTCCGAATCACCTCGACGAAATTATCTCATTTTTCGACTCTGTCAGTTGCCGCAGACGCGATTTTTGAATCGCGTGACGATTTTTGCGACATGACGCGCCTGATCTGTCGCGTTCTTACGTTGTAGTTGCTGATGACGCGACAAATGAAGCGAACGACGTGATGCGTCGCGCGCCATCGACACGCGCCTGGATGTCCATCGATGTCCATAGCGTCACCGAATGTTGCTGAATGTTTCGATCGATACAGACTCTCCGGAGCGGAGTTGCGTTCAATGTATCAGCGCGAAGCGCGGGATCCGCGCAGCGATCGCTTTTGCGCGCCCAATCGCTCACGTCAGTGCTGGTCAACTTGATCAGACGGGACGCGAATGCTCGTACTTCTGCTCCTGCAATCGCGATGTCGATTCAACCGTTGGGGTTTCGAGCGGCGCGCCCGGCAACATTGCGAAACGAAGTTCGCGTTTTCCGTGCTGAGAGCCTCGTCCTACGCGCATCATCGCAAGTCATCGGCGCAAGCACATGCGCGATCGACGCGCCTGATTGGCTGACGTGGTCCGTTTGATTGTGCAGGAGGACCCGGCATGACGCGACAAGACCCGAAGACCATTGACGACGACCCGGTGCAAGCCCTGCGCGCTCTCGGCGTCAAGCTCGGTCAGCAGCAAGGTCGTCGTCTCCAATGGCTGTCGCGGACGTTCGGGCCGCCGATTCACTGCGGCGACCGTCCGTCGCTTGGCCGTGGCCGTACGGTCGTCCTGCTCGACCCGCCAACGGGCGCGGGTGCCGAACTGCTGCACGGCTCGTTGACAACGTATGACGCCGTGGTCATCCCCTTCGGCGAGAATCCTGCGTTCGATTTCCTGAAATCCAAGTTGACCGCGTTCGGTACCGTCGGCACCTCAGCCGACGGTCCGCATGAATTGTGGTGGGGCGGCCGCGACTGGCCTGCTCCGGAGGCGGCACCCGCAGCCGCGATGCGCGTCGTGTCCTGCCATCCAACGACGGTCGGCGACCTGCACGTCTATCATCTCAGACGCTCGCTGCAGCGGTTCGGGCTCCCATTCGACATCGAGGCGATCGATCGACGCCCCGGCGAGCGTCTGAGCGCTGCCGACAAGGCCGACTTCATCGCGCGGATGTGGCAGCGTCACCGCGAGCCGCTGTTGTACGTCGAGGCCGACGTGATGTTTCAAGCCTCCCCGGACCTTCCTCATCTGACGGGCTGCGACTTCGCCGTCCATAAGTGGAACGGCTGGGAGATGTCGCCGCGCACCCTCTATTTCGGTCGCTCCGAGGCGGCCGAGACAATGCTGACGACCTGGCGTCAGATCGCCTCGTCATACCCCGATGTCTGGGGCGGCTATCTGATCGACCAGGCCTGGAGTGCGGTAACGTCTCAGATCGCGCTCGACACGGTCTGGCTTCCCCGCAGCTTTCATGCCGTTGCAGGGGAAGCCGGGGTCCGCAACGCGACGATCGTGCACAATCTGAAGCCGACCAAGGCTGATCTTGGTCCCGACCCGGACTTCGCCGAGGTGGCGCGGTCGCCGCGGCGGGCTGGGCGCGTCGGCGCGCTGGAGTCGCTGCTCGTGGTGCGCTCGAGAGTGAAGTCCGACCGGGGCATCACGGTCATCCTGCGCGACGTCGAACGCAGTAGCGCACGCGCAACGGCTGACAGCATCGAGAGGCTGACGAGCGCCTTCGTCGCCGATTGCGGCGGCTTTGGCCGCCTCGAGCTTTCGCTGTGCTCGTGGCCGCCGGAGGTTCGCATCGCGAGGGAGGCCGCTTTGCTGGCCGACAACATGGTGCTCGAGATCATCCCCGGTCAGGAACTGCCGGCGGATCTGTTCGCCGCCACCGCCGCCTCGGAAGCGACGCGCCGGCCCGCCAGCTTCAACGCCCATCGCCACTGACGCCAGCCAGGACAAATCATGTTCGACACCATCATCCTTCTCACCGGCAGCCGCGACCAGCAGCTCGCATTGTCGGAGCTCCTGCGGGCGCACAACCCTGCCCTCGCATTCCGTTTCGCGGTCAGCCTGCAGGACATCGAAGCCATCGAGCGCGACGTGCTCGGCAGATCCCGCCTGCTTGCCTTCACGACCGGCGTCATCGTGCCCGCCGCCATCCTTCAGGCGCTCGGCCACGGCGCGTACAATTTTCATCCGGGCCCGCCGGATTATCCCGGCTGGGCACCGGCCCATTTCGCGATGTACGACGGTGCGACGCGCTTCGGCGCGACGGCCCATGCGATGGAGACCCGGGTCGACTGCGGCGCGATCGTCGGTGTCGAGACGTTCGACATCCCGCAAGGCGTGGATGTCCGCGGCTTGGAACAGATGACGTTCGTGCGGCTCGCCTATCTGTTCTGGCGGATGTCGCGCGACCTCGCCTGCCATGCCGGCCCCCTGCCGGCACTCGGCACCGGTTGGAGCGGCGCGAAGAGCACCCGGCAGATGTACGCCGCCATGTGCGACATGCCCGTCGACATCGATCCGGCCGACATGGCGCGCCGCATCCGCGCCTTTCACGACGATTTCCGCGGCATTCCACTGACCCTCAACCTGCACGGCACACGGTTTCAGCTCATGCGCGCCGCGGACGCTGTCGGCGAGCCGATGACGGTTGACGCACCGGCGCTGGCGCTCGCATCGTGACTAGCGCTTGAGCGGCTTGATCACGGTCTGGTCGAGCCGCGTTTCCCAGCCGTGACGTTCCAACTCGGGATCGTCATGCTCCTCCTGCGGCCAGCCGACGCAAAGATACGCAATCAGGCTCCAGTCGGACGGCAACTCGAGTTCACGACAGACAGCCGCCGGGTCCAGGATCGACACCCAGCCGACGCCGAGACCTTCCGCGCGCGCTGCCAGCCAGAACGTCTGGATCGCGGCCACCACCGAGTAGCGGAGCGTTTCCGGCATCGTGGCGCGGCCGAGACGATGACCGGTGGCAGCGCCCTCGTCGGCACAGACTGCGAGATGGACCGGCGCCTGCGTCAAGCCTTCCAGCTTGAGCCTTGCATAGAGCGCGCGGCGCTCACCATCATAGCCGGCGAGCGCGGCCTGGTTCGCGTGCTGGAAGTTCTCGATGACCGTCGCGCGGCGTTCAGGGCTCTCGACGAGCACGAACCGCCAGGGCTGGCAGAAGCCGACGGATGGCGCATGGGACGCGAGCGCGAGCAACTGTTCGATCAGCTCTGGGGAGACCGGATCGGCGCGGAAACGGCGGACGTCGCGACGCCAGCGCACCAGCTCGGCAAAGCGCTGCCGGAATGTCGCGTCGAACTGCGGAGGGCTTCGGCCTGGCTCGCTCATGCGCCCTCCCCGCTCAGGACATGCAGGAACGATCCGGTCACCGACCCGCGCCGGGCGCCGCGCTCGGCGACAACGCCGCCCGACGCATCGCGGCACGCGATCAGCGGATCGTCTGCCTCGCTCAGGATGGTTGCATAGTGGAATTCGTGACCGTGAACGACGGCCCCTCTTCCGCCGAGACTGCAGTCGGCCAAGAGCGTCGCTTGACGATAGCCGAGATGCAGGCGGCGGCGCGCGAACGACGTTTCCAGCGACAGCAGCCCGGCCATCGCATGCCGGACACCGTGAGCATCCTCGAGTCCTGTCCCCAGCGTCATGTAGCCGCCGCACTCACCGTGGATCGGCACGCCGCGTAACGCCATCGCGCGCAACGCATCGAGGAACGACCGCGCCGAGGCCAACCGTCCCGCGTGCAATTCGGGATAGCCGCCTGGCAGCCAGACCGCGTCGGCTGCGGGATCGGGAGCCTCGTCGTTCAACGGCGAGAACGGAATGGTCTCCGCGGCCTGAGCGCGCCAGTGCCGGAGGAGGTGCGGATAGCTGAACGAGAAGGCGGCATCTGCTGCGAACGCGATGCGCTGTCCGGGCGGTTTGAGGCCGAGGCTGGATGTCTGCGCCGCCAGATCGGGCGCGCGGATCGGGTTCGCGAGAGCGAGCAGCGCGTCGAGATCGACCGATCCGGACACGCTGGCCGCGAGACGCTCGAGATGGGCCTCGATGGCCGTGATCTCCTGGGCCTGGACCAGGCCGAGATGACGTTCCGGCAAGGTCAATTGCGCGTCCCGCGCCAGAGCGCCGAGGACCTTGATTCCGATAGCCGCGAACGCCGGCTCGATGAGCGCTCGGTGGCGCTCGCTCGCGACCCGATTGAGGATCACCCCGGCCACGCGAACATCGTCGCGAAAACGCGCGCAGCCGAGCGCGACGGCGGCGGCCGTCTCGGTCTGTCCGCTGACATCGAGAACGAGCACGACCGGCCAGCCGGTCAGGGCTGCGAGATCCGCGGCCGAGCCGCTGCCCGCGCGCCCGGGATGTGACGCACCATCGAACAGGCCCATGACGCCCTCGATGATGGCGATATCGGCGTCGGCGGCAACGCTGCAGGCAAGCCCGAGCAGTTGCCGCGCCGACATCGCCCAGCCGTCGAGATTGTAGCTCGTCCGTCCTGCAGCGGCCGTGTGATAGGCAAGATCGATATAGTCCGGGCCGCATTTGAAGGGTTGCACGCGCGCGCCGCGCCGGCTGAGCGCACGCAACAGCCCGAGCGTGACCGTCGTCTTGCCGGCGCCGGAACGCGGCGCGGCGACGATGATTCCGTTGGGCGCCACCATGGTCATGGCCGCAACGCCGCCGAGGCATGGCAAAATGTGCTATGCGAACGGACATGAAGGAAACTGCGGATCCGCCGAACCGACCGCTGAAGCGTGGCTGGACGACCGGCAGCTGCGCCACGGCTGCGGCGCGCGCCGCCTACGAGCTGCTGATCACGGGCAACTGTCCTGCCATGGTCGAGATCGCCTTGCCCGGCGGACGTCGCGTCGGCTTTGCGATCGCGATGCATGAGGCCGACGGCACCAAGGCAACCGCGGGCGTGGTGAAGGACGCCGGCGACGATCCCGATGTCACGCACGGTGCGCTGGTCAAAGCGACTTTGCGGCGCGGTGCAGACAATTCCGGCGTGACGTTCCGCGCCGGCCCCGGCGTCGGCACAGTGACGCGACCGGGATTGCCGCTGCCGCCGGGAGAACCTGCGATCAATCCGGTGCCGCGCGAGATGATCGCGGCGGCGATCAATGAGGCCGCTGCAGCGCTCGGCGCGGCGCGCGATGTGGCCGTCGAGATCTCCATTCCCGGCGGCGAGGAGCTCGCCAGGAAGACGCTGAACCCGCGGCTCGGCATTGTCGGCGGCCTGTCGATCCTCGGAACCACGGGAATCGTGGTGCCGTTCAGTTGTGCTGCCTGGATCCACTCCATCTATCGCGGTATCGACGTCGCGCGCGCGGCTGGCCTGCCGCACATCGCCGGCGCGACGGGAAGCACGTCCGAGAAGGCCGTGCAGCAGCTCCATGGCCTGCCGGAGACGGCGCTGATCGACATGGGCGATTTCGCCGGCGGCATGTTGAAATATCTGCGCCGGCATCCGGTCGCCCGCGTCACCGTGGCCGGCGGCTTCGCCAAGATGACCAAGCTCGGCCAGGGCCTGCTCGACCTGCATTCGCGCGCCGGCGAGGTCGATCTCGGCTGGCTCGCGAACACGCTGCGTGACGCGGGGGCGCCGGCCACGCTGGTCACGAGCGCGCGCACGGCCAACACCGCGCTGCAGGTGCTGCAGGAGGCCGAGCGGGTCGGATTTCCCGCCGGCGAGGCCGTCGCGCTCGCCGCCTGGAAGACGGCGCGGCGTGCGCTGGACGACAACGACATGGTCCTCGACGTCGCCGTGTTCGACCGTGACGGCCGGCTGGTGGGACAAAGTCAGGGACCGGCTCATTCGCCCCTCCCCCGGAAGCGCCGCTGATAGCCGGTATCGTACAGCGCGCTGTCGCGAAAATCCTCGGCTGCGAGCGCGCGGCCCACGAGGATCAGCGCGGTCCGCTCCACGGCGGAAGCCGCGGCTTGTCCGACGATCGTCGCCAGCGTGCCGGTCAGGACCAACTGATCCGGCCAGCTCGCGCGATAGACGATCGCCACCGGACAGTCGTCGCCGTAATGCGGCCGCAGCTCGTCAACGACTTTATCGAGAACGTGGATCGAGAGATGGATGGCGAGCGTGGCGCGCGACTGCGCGAACAGCGAGAGCTGCTCCGTCTCCGGCATGGCCGACGCGCGGCCGGACGTCCGCGTGAGCACCACCGATTGGGCGAGGCCCGGCAAGGTCAGTTCGCGGCCAAGCGCGGCGGCAGCCGCCGCGAACGACGGCACGCCCGGTGTGATCGTGTACGGGATCCGCAACGCATCGAGGCGCCGCAATTGCTCGCCGAGCGCGCTCCAGATCGAGAGATCGCCGGAATGCAGTCGCGCCACATCTTCGCCCGCGAGCGTGGCGCGCTCGATTTCGGCGACGATCTCGTCGAGCGACATCGGTGCCGTGTCGACGATACGCGCGCCGGGTGGACAATGATCGAGCAGCGCCCGAGGGACCAGCGAGCCCGCATAGAGACACACCGGGCAGCGCGCGATCAGGTCGCGGCCGCGCAAGGTGATCAGGTCCGGCGCGCCTGGACCCGCGCCAACGAAATGCACCGTCATGAGGCAGGCTCCGCAACAATGGCGCCGTCGCCCTCCGCCACCGCGCAGGTCGCTACGGCGTTTGCGACGCGCACGAGGATCAGCCGGGCATTCACGCCGGCGGCAGCGAGCGCCGCCGTCTCGGCAACCGAAGGTACACCCTTCAAGCACCTGACGCGATCGCTCCGCGTGATCGCGCGATCGGCAACAGCCGCCATGTCAGCAGAGGCGATGGCGACGAGCGGACGGCCAAGCCGTTGCGCGGCGCAGATCACGCCAGGCTCACTGGCCTTGTCAGCCGCAGTGGCGAGCACCGCCACGTCTGCGGGCGCGAGGCGCACAAGCGAGAGCGCATGCGCGATGACCGCCTCGATATCTGCGACGTCGGCGGCACGCCGGCAACCAATCCCGAGCGCGATCATGGCTTCGTCACCCGCCACTGCGTGATCGGCATGGCCTGCCGCCAGCCATGCATGCTGCCAACCGGCTCGATGCGCGAAACGGCGATGCGGATCAGTTCACCGCCATGCTGGCCGAACAACGCGCTCAGCCGCGTCTCGCCTTCGAGCGACACCACGTTGGCGACGAGGCGGCCGCCGGGTTTCAACCGCGACCAGACGGCTTCGAACACCCCCGCTTCCGAAATGCCGCCGCCGATGAAGACCGCATCCGGCGTTTCGAGATCCGCCAGCACCGCTGGCGCGCGCCCCGTCACCAGTGTCAGCTCGGGAGTGCCGAGCGCCAGCGCGTTGCGCATCGCCCGGTCGGCCCGGTCCTGGCGCGCCTCGATGCCGATTGCGCGCAACGAGCCATGACGCAGCAGCCACTCGATTGCCACCGAACCCGAGCCCAGCCCGACGTCCCACAACAGCTCGCCCGGACGCGGCGCCAGGGCCGACAACGTCACGGCGCGGACCTCGCGCTTGGTCAACTGGCCGTCATGCTCGAACAGGTCATCGGCAAGACCGGCGGTCAGCGGGATCACGGGCGCATCAACCTCCGCGTCGACATCGATCGCGATCGTCGTCAGCGGATGAATATCAGAGAGATCGAACGCGTCGGCCGACGCGCTGCGCACCCGTTCGTGCGCGCCGCCGATCGCTTCCAGCACCGTCAGGCGCGAGCGTCCCATGCGGCGTGAGGTCAGCAGCGCGGCGAGCCGTGCGGCAGTGGAACCGTCCCAGGCCAGGGCCAGAATGCGCGCCGCCGGCGCGAGATGGCGGATGATCCCTTCGAGCGGGCGGCCGTGCAGCGTCACCTGCGCCACATCCTGCAGCGGCCAGCCGAGCCGTGCCGCCGCGAGGCTGAAGGCCGAGGGCTGCGGGACGCAAAGCATCTCGGCGGACGCGAAACGCTGCATCAGCTGCTTGCCGACGCCGTAGTTGAAAGGATCGCCGCTTGCGAGAACGACGACGGGCTCTCCCCGTCGCGCCGCGATCTGGTCGAACGCGAGCTTCAGCGGGCTGGGCCACGCCAGCCGTTCCCCCGCAATCAACGGCGCCGCAAGCTCGAGATGGCGCGCGCCGCCGACCACGAGCGCCGCCTGCGCGATGAGACGTCGTGCAGACGTCGAGAGACCGTCAACACCATCCTCGCCAATCCCGACGATGGACAGCCAGCGCTGCGCGTTGCAAGTTGCGGCCGAGTTCACCATGGATCCTGCCCCGCATGCGCATCCTCATTCTCGGCGGGACGACCGAGGCTTCGGAGCTGGCGAAGCTGCTCGCCGGCGACGACCGGTTCGCAGCGACGCTTTCGCTCGCCGGCCGCACCGCTTCGCCCAAACCGCAGCCGCTGCCGACGCGCATCGGCGGCTTCGGCGGCATCGCCGGACTGGAAGCCTGGCTGCGCGATCATGCAATTGACGCCGTCGTCGATGCCACGCATCCCTACGCCGACCAGATCTCGCGACATGCGGTTGCAGCCTGCCATGCGCTGTCGGTGCCGCTGGCGTCGATCCGGCGCGCGGCATGGCAACGTCAGGACGGCGACCGCTGGATCGAGGTCAGCAGTGCCGACGACGCGGCTTCCGCGCTCGGAGCAGATACGGCGCGTGTGTTCCTCAGCCTTGGTCGCCTGGAGCTCGCAGCCTTCGCAGCAGCCCCGCAGCATCACTACGTCGCGCGAACCATCGATCCGCCTGGCGACGTCGCGTTGCCGCCCGACATCCGCTTCGTCCACGATCGCGGGCCGTTCGACGAGGCGACAGAGGAAGCCTTTCTGATCCAGGAGCGCATCGCCTTCGTGGTGTCGAAGAACTCCGGAGGCGCCGCGACCTATCCGAAAATCGCAGCCGCGCGGCGGCTCGCGATTCCCGTGGTGATGATCGCCCGACCCGACAAGCCGCAGGGCGTCGCGCTGGACGGCGCGCGAGCCGCGTTGCAATGGCTGGAGGCACGACTGGCTCATGCGCCGCCCTCGACCTCGCGGCGCAGCGTATAGACAAACGGCGCCTTTCCCTCGCGCGCGATCAGGCGCGTGGCGGTCGATCCGATCAGCACGAGCGTTCGCATGTCCGCCTTGCCGGGATCGACCTCGCCCAAGGTGGTGATGATCCGTCGGACATCACCACTGCCGGCGGCCCGCACCATGACAACGACAGTCGACTCCGGCTTGATCCGCCGTAACAGCGCGAACGCCTCGCCCAGCTGATGAGGTCGCGCCTTGGACAGCGGATTATACAGCGCGATGACGAAGTCGGCGGCGGCAGCCGCCTCGAGGCGGCGGCGGATGGTCGTCCAGCTCTTGAGATTGTCGGACAGCGAGATCGCGCAGAAGTCGCCACCGAGCGGCGCCCCGACCTCGGCCGCCGCCGCCAGCATCGCGGTGACACCAGGCTCGACGCGGATGTCGAGGTCACGCCACGCCGCCGGTCCCGCCTCGACCGCTTCGAACACCGCTGCGGCCATCGCGAACACGCCGGGATCACCGCCCGACACCACCGCGACCTGCTTGCCGTCGCTTGCGAGCGCGAGTGCGTGGCGGGCGCGGTCGAGCTCGACGCGATTGTCGCTGGCGTGCCGGATTTGACCCGGACTCGTCGTGGTCACCCTGTCGAGATACGGTCCATAGCCGATCAGATCGGTCGCGCCTGCGATGGCGGCCGCGGCGGCCGGCGTGATCAGTTCGGCCCGCCCCGGGCCGACGCCCACGATCGTCAGCGTGCCCGTCATAGCCGACGCCCTTGTCCGGGGATCAGGATCATCGAGAAATAGGGGCCGCGGTCCAGTTCCACCTCGGCCAGCGGCGCGACACGTTGCGCCTCCATCGTGCCGCGCTCGACATAGAGCGCGCGATCGAGCAATCCGGCGCTGATGATCGCGCGCTTCACTTTGGCAAGGTTGCGCCCGACCTTCATGATGACGGCGGCCTCGCAACGCGTCAGCCGGTCATGCAGGACGTCCTCGCCCAGCGTGCCCGGCAGCACGGACAGGACATCGTCGCCCCAGGTGATGGGAACATTGGCCTTGGTCCAGCAGCCGGACATGCCGGTGACGCCCGGGACGACCTCGACCGGATGATCGCGCTCGAGCCGCCGCCACATATGCATGAACGAGCCGTAGAAGAACGGGTCGCCTTCGGACAGCAGACCGACCGATCGCCCCGCCCCAAGATGCGCGGTGATGCTCTCCGACGCGCGCCGGTAGAAATCGGCGATCTGGGACTGATAGGACAAGTCGGCGACGGGCAATTCCTCCGTGACCGGATATTCGAGCCGCAGCTCGTGGCGGCCGGATTCCATCAACGGCGCCACGATCCGTCGCGCGTTGCCTTCCATGCCGCGCTTGGCAAAGAACGCCACCACATCGACGGACCGAACCAGACCAGCGGCGCGCAAGGTCAGATAGCGAACGTCGCCCGGACCGACGCCGATGCCGTACAGCGTACCCGGATCGGCCGAGCCCGCGATGGTGTCGAGCAGGCTCATTCGACGTCGCTCGCGATCGCATTCACCGCCGCAACCGCCATGGCGCTGCCGCCCTTGCGGCCCTTGACGATCAGATACGGTACCCGACCATCGGCCGCGAGCGCCTCCTTGGACTCGCGGGCTCCCACGAACCCCACAGCCGTTCCGATCACCGCCGCCGGTCGCGGCGCGCCCTGATCGAGCATGTCGAGCAGATGAAACAATGACGTCGGCGCATTGCCGATCGCCACCAGGGCGCCGCCGAGGTGCGGCCGCCACAGCTCCAGCGCTGCTGCGGATCGGGTCGTGCCGAGCTGCGCGGCGAGCGCCGGCACCTCGTGCGCATCGAGCGTGCAGATGATCTCGTTCCTCGCCGGCAACCGCGCCCGCGTGATCCCCTGCGCCACCATCTTGGCATCGCACAGGATCGGCGCGCCACGATCGAGCGCCTCCCGCGCCGCGGCGGCGAAGTGTTCGGACATCGCGATGTCGGAGGTGATCTCGACCATGCCGCAGGCATGGATGATGCGCACGGCGATCTTCTCTTCCAGTCCGCGGAAGCGCGACAGATCGGCCTCGGCGCGGATGGTCGCGAACGAGCGGCGATAGATCTCCGCGCCGTCCTTGATGTAGTCGCGCAGCTCAGACATCGGCCTTTTCTTTCGTTTCGAACAGCCCGTCGACGTCGATCTCGGTGGGATCGAGCACGCCGCAGGGCTCGCTCTTCACCGTGCCGTTGCGGACGACGTGATAACCTTCGCCCTCGCCGACCAGCACGACGTCCGCGGCTGCCGAGCGTGCGCAGCCCTTGGCGCAGCCGGAGACGTGCAGCGTGCCGTTGAATCCGGTCCGAGCCATCGCATCCGCGAGCAGGCCGGCATGCTGTCGCGTCGCCAGTCCGGTCGATGGACAGCAGCCGACGCCCGAGCAGGCGTCGATGCGCATCAGTGGATCGGCATCGTCGACGACCAGGCCGAGCCGGGCGGCATCCGCCGCCAGTTGCTCCGCGATCACGGCACCCGCGGCGACATACAGCGCGCGCCATGGTGACAAGCGGACCTCGGCGACATCGTGTGCTGCAAGCATGGCCGCGAGCCGCGCCAGCGTGCCGCTATCAATGCGGCCGAACGGCACGCCGAGACCGACGGCGCAGGTTTGATCCGTCAGAGCGATGACGCCGCAACGTCGCTGCGAAATGGTTGCCGACGCCGTCGCGACGGCGTTTGAAACATCGAGGCCCAGTTCGGCGCGGATGGCAGCGCTCGCTTGCGGCTGCAACGTCGCGGAACGTCGCGTCGGGCTGTGTTGCAGCACCAGCCGCGCGAGGTGAACGGCCGTCGACGCCGCGTCGGTCACGGCTGCCGTTCCCAGCCACACATCGTCGTTCGAACCGGCAATGCCGACGGCGATCCGCCTCGCCTCAGTACCACCACAGGCGACGAGACGAACGTCCGCGGCGAGCCCGGTCAGCGGCAGCCTGCCGCCGCCGTCCAGCGCAAAGCCGAACTTGGGCGGCAGCGCATGGAGCGCCTGATCCGAGGCCAGCAGCGTCTCCAGCTCGGCGGCGACGGGGCGCATGTCGACCCATTCGGCCGGGTCGAGTCCCGCCAGCGGGTTGACGACGATGTTGCGGATGGCCTCGAGCTCGGCGCTGTCATCGAGCAGGCCGAGCGATGCCATCAGCTCCCACAGCGGCGCGAGCGTCTCGGACGATACGCCACGAATTTGCAGATTTGCGCGGCGCGTGAGGTCGATCTGGCCGTTGCCGTAGCGCCGAGCGGCCTCGGCAAGCTCGCGCAGCGCCGACACCGGCAACGCGCCACCATGCGGCCGGACACGAACGATGAGGCCGTCGCCGCTCGGCATCGGCCGCCGCGCGCCAGGGCACCAGCCCTTGATCTCGACCGAGGCGGTCATGACGCGCTCTCCGCTTGCGTCAGGCGCGCGCGGGCATGCGCAAGCTCATCGGCGACGGCATTCCGGCGTGGCACCCACAGCTGCCGACGCAGCGCGTCTTCGAATCGCGCCACGATCGCGGCGACGGCCGCGGGATTGCGTGCGGTCATGCCGTCCAGCACGGCCTCGTCACGTAGCAGCGCGCCATGCGCCAGATCGAACAGGTGCTCGGCAACGGTGTCGGAGGTAGCCGCAAAGGCGTAGAGCGCGTCGACGCCCTGCGCGATCTCGGCGACGCCGCGATAGCCATGCGCGAGCATTCCCGAGATCCAGCGCGGATTGGTGAGACGGCCGCGCACCACGCGGGCAATCTCCTCGCTGAAGCTCCGCGCCGCGGGCGCCTCCGGACGGCTGGTGTCGAGATGCAGCAGTACGGGCGACGCGCCGAGCGACGCTGCAGCGGCGGCGAAGCCTCCGGCGAAATCGGCCACCTCCTCGCCATCGAGGAGGTCGCGCTCACGATCGTCCTGCGGATGCACGAGGGCATCGGCGCTGCGGACGCGGGCGCGGAACGTGTCGGAGGCCGACACGCCGTCATGCGCTCCGCCGAAACTGTAAGCGGTGCTCTCAAGATACGCTTCGCCGAGCTGCGACCGGCTCGTCCAGTCCATCCCGAGCGCGAGGTCGGCGGCAACGGCCCCGTAGCTGCCGGGCGCGCCGCCGAACACGCGCGCCAGGCTCTCGCCGCGCCGCCGTGCCGCGGCCAGCGGATTGTCGGCATCGTCCTCGTCGAGCGACGCCACCTTCTGCACGGCGAGATCAAACAGCGCGATCTGCGCTTCGAACAGGTCGCGGAACAGCCCCGAGATCCGCAGCGTCGCATCGATGCGCGGGCGGTCGAGCATCGCCAACGGCAGCACGTCGACGCCGGTGACCCGATTGGAGTTGAGGTCCCAGCGCGGCCGCGCGCCGAGATAAGCCAAGGCCTGGGCCAGATCGTCGCCGCCCGTGCGCAGCGATGCGGACGCCCAGAGATCGAGCATGAGCGCGCGCGGGTAGTCGCCATGATCCTGCAAATAGCGCCGGATCACCTCATCAGCCGCGCGTACGCCGACCAGGGCCGCGGTCCGGGTCGGGATCGCGCGCGGATCGATCGCGGTCAGATTGCGGCCCGTGGGCAGCACGTCGAGACGGCCGCGGCTCGGCGCGCCGGCGGGACCGGCAGCGACGCGGCGACCGTCGAGTGCCGCGAGCAACGCGCTTCGCTCGGCCGCAGCGCTCGCGGCGATCCGTGCGGCGATGTCGGCGCGATCGACCGTCACCGCCTGCCCCATCGCCGCCGTGATCGCATCGGCCAGCAGGGCGGTCGCCGCCGTGTCGGGCGCCTCCCCAAACACATGCAGGCGGTCGCGCACCGCGAGCTCCTTGATGTCGCAGAGCTGCGCATCGAGCTGCGCGATCGCCTCGCGTCCGGTCATGGCACGGTCGAGCCCGCAATCGGCGGCCAGGCCGCCCTGCCAGGCCCGCGCGACGATCTCCTCCTCGAGCAGTTTCAGGCGGCGTTTGTCGAGGCCATCCGCCTCGGCATATTCCTCGACCAGCCCCTCCAGCTCCAGCAGGGATCCGTGCAGACCGGCCTGCGACAGCGGCGGCGTCAGATGCCCGAGCGTCAGTGCCGACAACCGCCGCTTGGCCTGCATCGCTTCGCCGGGATTGTTGACGATGAAGGGGTAGATCACCGGCAGCGGGCCCAGCACGGCCTCCGGCCAGCAGGCATTTGACAGCGCCAGCGCCTTGCCCGGCAGCCATTCCAGCGTGCCATGCGCACCGAGATGGATCAGCGCATCGATCCGCTCGGCCTCTCGCAGATATGCATAGAGCGCGACATAGGCGTGCCGCGGCGGCACGCTGGTGTCGTGGTAGCCGGACTTGCGATCGGCGCGACTGCCACGATCCGGTTGCAACAAGATCAGGAATTTTCCCGCACGCAGCACCGGAAAATGGAAGGCGCCATCCCGGAACGCCGGGTCCGCTTCCGCCTCTCCCCAGATGTCATGTAGCGGACGCTGCAGGTCGTCCGGCAACGGCGCCAGAGCACACCGATAGGCCGCGAGCGGCACCACGAGCTCATCTGCCTCGTCCCGCAGCAGCGTTTCGATATCGTCCGCGGTCGGCGCTACACGGCCGATATCGTACCCCGCCTCCGCCAACAGCCGCGCAATGGCGGCTGCGCTTGCGCTGGTGTCGAGACCGACGGCGTAGCCACGGCGGCCGCCGCGCGACGGATAATCGGAGAGCACCAGCGCCACGCGCCGCTCGCTGGCCGGCAGCCCCCGCAATTGCGCCCATCGCGCCGCCAGCTGCGCGACGTAAGCGATGCGGTCCTGTTGAGGCACATAGCGCATCGCGCTGAATTGCAGACGCTCATCCGCCGGCGCCTCGCCCTTGAACGCAATCGGGCGCGCCAACAGCCGGCCGTCGAGCTCCGGCAGCACGACATTCATCGCGAGGTCCGTCGGCGACAGTCCACGCGCCGACGAGGCCCAGGCCTCTTCCGTGCTCTGCGCCTGGATGATTTGCAGAACTGGTGCATCGGCCACGTCGAGCACCGTAGTGCCGTCGTCGCGCAGCGCCGAGAACGCGGTGGCGTTCAAAATGATCGCAGGACGCCGGCGCTGGACGAGTCGCGCCAGTGCATCCCCGATATTGGGATCCTTCAGGCTGGTCACCGCGACCGCGACTGCCGCCAGCCCTTTGGCTTCGATCGCCCGCATCAGCTCAGCCATCCCGGCCGTATCGGCAGCGAGCAGGCTCGCACGGTAGAACACGATCAGCGCGCTCGGCCGCGCATCATCATGGCTGCAGAGATCATCGATGCCGACGGCTCCGCGATCGGGCATGAAGCCGACGATCGAACCGATCGCGATCGGTTCGGCAAACTGCGCGTCGCGCCCGAGCAGCGTCGCGAGATAGCGCAGGGCCTCGCGCGCATTGCCGACACCGCCCTCGTGCAGATAACCGTAGAGACGCGAGGTCGCGTCCTGCGGCAAGGTCGAGAGCTCAGCAAGCCTGTCGTCGGCGCGATCGTCACCCGGCAGTGCCGCGAACAGGATGTGGCGGCTGCGGCAGACCGATGCGATGCGCTCCAGCCCGTACCGCCAATAGTCGAGCCCGCCGAGACAGCGCACGACGACAGCGCGCGCGCCCAGCACGACGCGGTCGACATAGAGATCGACCGACATCGGATGCTTCAGCCGTTTCAAGCTGGCGAGGCGCAGGCTCGGCAGCTCATCTGACGACGCGGTCCAGGCTTCGGCCAGCGCCGACAGGTCGGTGTCCGAGAACGACAGCACGACGATCTCGGCCGGCGACTGTGCAAGATCCACGGCCTGTTCGAGGTCGTCGAGATCCGCGCCCGTCGTCGCCAGCAGGTGCATCGGTGACGCCTATCCTGTGATCAGGCTCTGGATGGCAGCGGCATCGAGGCCGCGCTCGCCGATGATCACCAGCCGCCCCTGCCGCGATTCGCCCGAGCGCCACGGGCGCTCGAACTGATGCTGGATGCGGCTACCCACGGCCTGCACCAGGAGGCGCAGCGGCTTGCCGGCGACTTCCACGAACCCTTTCACCCGCAACACATCATGTGCGTCGACGGCGGCCGCGATGCGGTCGACGAGCGCATCGGGCGAAGCCTGCGCCGGAACGTCAAGCACGAAACTCTCGAAATCGTCGTGATCGTGCTCGGCCTCGTTGTCGTGATGCGACGGCCGGGCCGCGAGATCGTCCTCCGCGGCGGCACCGAGCCCGAGCAGCACCGAAGCCGACAGCCTGCCGTGCTCCGTCGCGATCACCTTGACGGCACGCTGCACCTTCGCCGCGATCTCGGCGGCGACGTCCTTGCGCTGCTCCTCGCTCATCAGGTCGCTCTTGTTCATCACGACGAGATCGGCGCACAGCAGCTGGTCCTCGTAGACCTCCTCCAGCGGATTGTCGTGATCGAGCGACGCATCGGTGGCGCGCTGCGCGGCGAGCGCTTCGGGATCGTCGGCGAAGCGTCCCGCGACCACCGCCGGACCATCGACGACCGCAACGACGCCGTCGACGGTGACGCGCGTCGCGATCTCGGGCCAGTTGAAGGCCTGCACCAGCGGCTTCGGCAGCGCCAGTCCCGAGGTCTCGATCACGATATGCTCAGGCGGCTCCTTCTGATCCAGCAGGCTCCTGAGCGCGGGGACGAAATCATCGGCAACGGTGCAGCACAGGCAGCCGTTCGACAGCTCGACGATGCGATCCTCCGGACAATCCGGCACGCCGCAACCCTTCAGGATGTCGCCGTCGATGCCGACATCGCCGAACTCGTTGACGATGATGGCGAGCCGGCGACCGTTCGCGGTCTCGATCAGGTTGCGCACCAGCGTGGTCTTGCCGGCGCCGAGGAAACCGGTGACGATGGTGCAAGGCGTCTTGGCGAACGACTTCGTCATGGCGATACGATCTCTCGTTTTCAGCGTGGCGCTGACAGCGCAGGCACGCGCGCGACGGTGTTCTTGCGAATGTATTCGGGACGCTCGCGCCAGGCCGGCAGGCCGGCGTCATGGCGCTGATGCAGTTGCGCAAATGTCAGCACATCCCGCGCATGCAGATCCGGATCGAGGGCGCCGAGCACATAGGTCCATTTGCCCGGCGCCGTCACCGCAACCGTGCACGCACGATTGCAGTTCGACAGACACTCGACACCGACAACGGTGACACCGGCGCGCTGCGCGGTCGGCAACGTCTCGATCGCGGCGAGCAAACGGGCTCCGGCCCGCGGCTGATCAGGCGGCGTAGGTTCCGTCGCCTGCGAACGGCAAGTGACGCAGACGAACAGCGTCGTCTCATCAGTCTCTGATGCGGTCATCAATCAGCCGATCACGCCGGCCGCCGTCGCCGCGGCGACCCCACCCACCAGCACGATGGCAGCGCCCGCGAGCCGCAGCGCCAGCGGCGCAGCCGTCTTGGCCTTCGCCGACAGCAGCCTGGTGCCGAGGAACGCGCCGGCGGCGATGATGGTCTGGATCACGAGCAGACCGACGAGATAGGCCCCGAGCGGGGTGTTCTCGGCCCCGACGATCGATTCACCCAGCGCATATCCATGGACGAGGCCGGTCACGGCGAACAGGCCGGCGACGGGCAGCACACCGAAACGGCCACGCATCACCACCACCAGCCCAACCACGACGGTGGTCAGGCCGACCAGCAGCTCGGCAGCCGGGATGTTGGCCTTGGCCACATGAAGGCCGACGCCCGCGATCATCGCGGTGGCGAAGGCGAGCACCGGCGCGAAGCCGCGGCCCAGAAGCGCTGCAACGATGCCCGCGCCCACGATCGCCGCCAGATGGTCGATTCCGATGACAGGATGGCCGAGGCCGGACAGCATCCCCTGTGCAAACGTCTGCGGCAGCTTGCCCCCCATCATGTGATGCGCGAAGGCGGGATCGGTGGCGAGCAGCACCAGGCTCGCGGCTGCAAAGGTCGTGGTACGGGTCAACTTCATGGCCATCTCCGTCGCTTGCCGGCTCCCCAGAGGACCGGACGATGCGCTGCATCCGACGGCACCCCGCCCATCCCGGCGGGATCAGAACCAGCATCGCGACTCCCCGCGCGACGGGTCGGCCAACAGCAATGTCGACGGCAGGTCTCCTGGCTCTCGGGTCACCGCATGAAGCCACCTTCCCGGTTTCCCAGTGGTGTCTTGGCCTCACACTCGCCGATTACAGTTGCGGGGGCAGCCACGGCCTTGGGTCAAGAACCCGCACCGTGTTCCCTAAATCTCTCCTTTCGGAGAACCGTCATCTGTTAGATACGGGTCGCACCAAAGCCCGTCAATCGGAATCGTCCCCATGGTCCCCGCCCCGCCGCATCCCGCCCTGCCGCGCCTGACGTTGGTGCTCGGCGGTGCGCGCTCGGGCAAGAGCCGCCATGCCGAGGCCCTCGTCACCGCCCTTCCCGCGCCTTGGACCTATGTTGCGACCGCGCAGGCGTTCGACGCCGAAATGACCGACCGGATCGCCCAGCACAAGGCGCGCCGCGCCGAGGGATGGCAGACGCTGGAGACGGCGCATGATCTCGCGGGTCTCGTCCGGGCAAGCGGAGAATCGGGCGTACCGATGCTGATCGATTGCCTGACGCTCTGGCTCAGCAACGTGATGCTCGCCGACATGGACGTGCCGGCAAGATCAGCCGAGTTGATCGACGCGCTCAGGAACGCGCATGGCCCGATCGTGGCCGTGTCCAATGAGGTCGGACTGGGCATCGTGCCGGACAACGCGCTCGCGCGCGCCTTTCGCGATGCCCAGGGGCGACTGAACCAGGACATCGCGGCCTTAGCGGATCGCGTGATCCTGATGGCGGCGGGACTGCCGCTGACGTTGAAGTGACGAGGAGACAATGCCGATGACCGGAAGCGCCGACGATTCACGCCACAAGGCGAAGATGGAGAACCGCAAGGCGGTGCAGGATGCCGAGGTCGCCTCCAAGACCGTGGAGAAGGGCCTGCTGATCGTTCACACCGGCAAGGGCAAGGGCAAATCGACGGCGGCGTGGGGCCTGATGCTGCGCGCACTCGGCCGCGGCTTTCGCATCGGCGTCGTGCAGTTCGGCAAAGGCGCGTGGGAAACCGGCGAGCGCAAGGCGATCGAGAAGTTCGGCGATCAGGTGTCGTGGCACACGCTCGGAGAAGGCTTTACGTGGGAGACGCAGGATCGTGCGCGCGACGTCGCCGCGGCCGAGCGCGCCTGGGCGAAGGCAAAGGAGCTGATGGCGGATCCGTCGATCCGGCTGCTCGTCCTCGATGAGCTCAACATCGCGCTGCGCTACGATCACCTTGATATCGCAGACGTCGTCGCCACGCTCGCAGGGCGCCGTCCCGATCTGCACGTCGTCGTCACCGGCCGCAACGCCAAGCCGGAGCTGATCGAGGCCGCCGATCTCGTCACCGAGATGAACCTCGTGAAGCATCATTTCGCGGCCGGCGTGAGGGCGCAGGAAGGCATCGAGTACTGAGTTCATGAGCGCGCGGGCCATCATGTTCCAGGGCACCGGCTCCGACGTCGGCAAATCGCTGATCGTCGCAGGGCTCGCGCGCGCGCTGACATTGCGCGGCCTCAAGGTGGCGCCGTTCAAGCCGCAGAACATGTCGAACAACGCCGCCGTCACCGCTGATGGCGGCGAGATCGGCCGTGCCCAGGCGCTGCAGGCGCGCGCGGCGCGGCGGCCGATGACGGTGCACATGAACCCGGTGCTGCTGAAGCCACAAAGCGAGATCGGGTCGCAGGTCGTGGTGCAGGGCCGCGTCATCGGCACCGCCAAGGCGTCCGCCTATCAGGCGATGAAGCCGCAACTGATGGCGGCCGTGCTCGACAGCTTCCATCAACTCGCGGCGGATGCCGACATCGTGCTGGTCGAAGGCGCAGGCTCCGCCTCCGAGATCAACCTGCGCGGCGGCGACATCGCCAACATGGGTTTCGCGCAGGCGACGCAGATTCCGGTGGTGCTGATCGGCGACATCGATCGAGGCGGCGTGATTGCGAGCGTGGTCGGCACCAAGACGGTGATCGCGCCCGACGATGCCGCACGCGTGGCGGGTTTCCTCGTCAACAAGTTCCGCGGCGACCCCGCCTTGTTTGCATCGGGCATGAACGAGATCGCGCAGCGGACGGGGTGGACGTCGCTCGGGCTCATTCCACATTTTCCGGATGCGCGCCGCCTGCCGGCGGAGGACGCGCTTGGCCTGGCTGAACGCGGATCATCGGGAGGACAGCGGCCGAAGGTCGTCATCCTCGCCTACCCGCGCATCTCCAATTTCGACGAGTTCGATCCCTTGCGGCTGGAAGATGGAATCGATCTGCAGTTTTTGCGGCCTGGCACGCCGATCCCCGGCGACGCATCGATGGTGATCCTGCCGGGCTCGAAGGCGACGATCGCCGATCTCGCCGCCTTGCGTGAAGTCGGCTGGGACATTGATCTCCGCGCGCATCTTCGCCGCGACGGCCGCGTGCTCGGCATCTGCGGCGGCTATCAGATGCTGGGGCGCGTGATCAGCGATCCCGATGGGCACGAGGGTGCAGCTGGTTCCGTCGCGGGACTTGGCCTGCTCGACGTCGAAACGACACTGACCGATGACAAGGCGTTACGCGAGGTCCAGGGCACGCTGACGCACGATAAGCTCTCGTTCCGCGGCTACGAGATGCACATCGGCCGCACGGAGGGACGGGCGACACAGCGCTCCTTCCTCACCTTCTCCGATGGCCGGCGCGATGGCGCCATCGCGCCTGATGGCCTGGTAGCCGGCTGCTACGTGCATGGCCTGTTCGCCGACGACGGCCTGCGCAGCCATTGGCTGCGCGGCCTCGGCGCGACGACCAGCGGCCTCTCCTATGAGATCGATGTGGACACGACGTTGGATGCACTCGCGGCGCATCTCGAGCGCTACGTCGACGTTGACCGTATCCTGGCATTGGCGAGCAAGCCCGCGCCGCCCGTGGCGGCTACAGGATCCTGACCAGGACGAGCCCTGCGACGACCAGGGCTTGAACCAGACAGGCCAGCCGATACAGCCGCAAGGCCTGCCGGATGTCGGACGCGTCGAGATCGGCGCGCCCGTCGCCCATCCAGGCATCGGTGACGAGATGACCGTGATAGACGCGCGGCCCCGCCAAGCGCAGTCCGAGCGCACCGGCCATCGCCGCTTCGGGCCAGCCGGCGTTGGGCGAACGGTGCTTCGATGCATCGCGTGCGACGGCTCGCACCGCGGCCGAAGCCGAGGCGCTCGGGATGCAGGCCGCGGCGGCTGCGATCCACAGCGCGGACAGGCGCGAGGCCGGCAGGTTGACGAGATCGTCGAGCCGCGCCGCCGCCCAGCCGAACGCGCGGTGCCGGTCCGAGAGATGACCGATCATGCTGTCGGCGGTGTTGAGAGCCTTGTAGATCAGGATGCCCGGCAGCCCGCCGACGACGAGCCAGAACACGGGCGCGACGACGCCATCGGAGAAGTTTTCTGCCAGGCTCTCGACCGCGGCCCGCGCGACGCCGGCCTCATCCAGCCGATCGGGATCGCGGCCGACGATCATCGAGACGGCTCTGCGGCCGCCCTCGAGCCCCTCCTGCCCCAGTCCCTCTGCAACCGCGGCGACATGCGTGTCGAGACTGCGCTGGGCCAGCAGGCTGCTTGCCGCCACACCAAGGATGATGGTTGCGACCGGTTCGCCGATGAGCGCCTGCATGACCCATGTTGCGGCGAGACCGGTGGCCATCATCCCCGCGACGAGCAGGCACACGAGCGCCATGCCGCGCGCGCGTCGTGCGGCAAAGCCGTCTGCTGCCCTGTTCCAGCGGCGGTCCCCCCATGCTATCAGCGCGCCCACCCACATCACGGGATGACCGATCCGCTGCACCAGGACCTGGGGATAACCGACCGCCGCCTCGACGAGGAGCGCCGTGAGCGCGAGAGAGACGAACATCGATCTCCACTGAAGGAAAGACATGTAAAGGAAAGAGATGGACGACAGAGCGACTAGCATGCGCGCGGACGAGCCGGAAGCGATCCTTCACGGCGGCGATCTCGCTGCGATCAGCCGTCGCTATCCGGATGCGCCACAGCCGTGGATCGATCTGTCGACCGGCATCAACCCGATCCCCTATCCCGTGCCGGCGATCCCGGCTGAGAGCTGGGCGCGTCTGCCTGGCAAATACGAGATTGACGCTTTACGCGCAGCGGCCGCGGCTCGCCATGGCGTGGCAGAGCCCGACATGATCGTTGCCGCGCCCGGCACGCAGGCGCTCTTGCAGATCCTGCCCAGACTGCGCCCACCCGCGACCGTCGCCGTGCTCGCGCCGACCTATGAGGAGCATGCGCTGTGCTGGCGCCGTTGCGGTCATCGCGTCAGTCTGGTCGATGATCTCGATGCGCTCGCTGGCGCCGATGTCGCCGTGGTCGTGAATCCCAACAATCCGACCGGCCGCCTGCTGCCGCGCGACGCACTGGTCAGCATCGCAGCGGGGCTGCGCCGGCGCGATAGTCTGCTGATCGTCGACGAAGCATTCATCGATCTTTATCCCGCCGATGCCAGCCTGGCAGCCGACCTGCCGCCGGCTACGATCGTGCTGCGCTCGTTCGGCAAGGTCTACGGCCTTGCCGGCGTCCGCCTCGGTTTCGCGATCGGCTCCGTCGACATTGTACGGCAACTCCGTGATGCGCTCGGGCCTTGGGCCGTGTCCGGACCGGCGCTCGCGATCGGAACGACGGCGTTGGCGGATGAAAACTGGTTGCACCAGACACGCGCCCGTCTCGCGAAGGATTGTTCGCGCATTGACGATCTTCTGAGCAAGGCCGGCTGCGCGGTCCTCGGCGGCACGCCGCTGTTCAGACTGATCACATCGCCGAGCGCGCCTGACATTGCCGAGCGGCTCGCCCGCCATGGCATCCATGTCCGGCGTTTTCCGGCTCAAACAAGCTGGCTGCGCTTCGGCCTGCCGGGCCATGAGACAGGCTGGCAGCGGCTGGCGCAGGCGCTCGGCAGCGCGTCCTAGCCGAGAACGCAGGCGGCCAGCAGCAGCGTTTCCGTGACCTCGATGCTGGCGCCGTGGCAATCGCCGGTGATGCCGCCGAGCCGCCATTGCCAATAGAACGCGATTCCCGGAACCAGAGCGATCGCGATCAGCGTCGGCACCGCACCGGCCAGCGCGCCGATCGCGAGCGCGCCGCCCCAGGCGACGATGACGTTCCAGCCGACGCTGTTCGAGATGCTCGCCCCCAGCCCTGGCTTCAACGACAGCAGGGTCTTATTGCAGATCAAAGTCCCCCAGCGTGCCCAGGCCGGGATCAGCACCAGCGCCCAGGCCGTCGGGCCCGTCGCCAGCTCGGCGATCAGCACCAGCTTGGCGGCCATCTGCAAGCTGATCGCGACGACGGCAAAGCTGCCGGCATGGGGATCGCCCAGCACGGCGATGAAGCGTTCCGGCTTGCCATGCGAGGCGCCGAACGCGTCGGCGACGTCGCCGAGCCCATCGAGATGCAGCGCGCCGGTGATCCCGATCCAGGCGACCAGCACGGTCAGCGAGACGATCCAGGGATCGGCATCATGAAAAAGGCGGGCGACCAGCGCCAGACAGGCGCCAATCACCAGTCCGGCTGCCGGAAACCAGACCGACGCCCGTGCAAGATCGTCCGGTCGCGACTCAGCGACCCGCGGTGTCGGCAGCCGTGTCAGGAACTGCAATGCGATCCAGAATTCACGCAGACTCATGGCTGGATGATCTCGACGATTTCGCCCCAAGATACACCATCACCGCCCTGCCCGGCTTCGAGCGTGATACGCGTGCCGGGCCGGATGCGCAGGCTCCACAGCTGGCGCAGCGGCCAGCCGAGCAGATGCGAGAGCGCTGCGCGCATGGCGCCGCCATGCGCCACCACCAGAACCGGCGCAGGCTCGGGCCGGACAAGGATACGATGTGTTGCGCGCGCCACTCGCGCCTGCAAATCGGACCAGCTCTCACCGCCCGGCGCCCGGATTACAGCATCGGCATGGAAGGCGTCGAGCAAGGCTTCGCCTCCGGGCTCCGCGGCGATGTCGCGATGCGTCCGCCCGTCCCAGAGGCCGAAATCGAGCTCGCTCCAATCCGCGTCGATGTCCAGCGCGCAGCCGGTCAGCCGGGCATAATCCTCCGCTGCCGCACGTGCGCGCGCCAACGGCGAGCTGACGACGCTGCGCCAGATCCGGCTCTGCGTCTGCCGCCGGAATTGATCCCAGCCGAGGTCGCTGAGCGGCGGGTCGGTACGGCCGTCGAGATGGCCGTCCCGTCCTGTCGTCCCGTGCCGCAGCAGATCGATCCGCATCAGGCTTCGCGACCCGATACGGCGGCCTCGGCGAACGTCGCCATGCCGTTGTGGAGTGCGCAGGCGAGCCGGATGATCGGCAGCGCAGTGGCGGCGCCCGAGGCCTCGCCGAGCCGCAGATCGAGGTCGATCAGCGGACGGGCACCGAGCGCGTCGAGCACGATGGCGTGGCCGCGCTCGGCCGAGCGATGCGAGAACAGCAGCCACGGACGGCAGGAGGGATTGAGGCGGACGGCGACCAGCGCCGCGACCGAGACGATGAAGCCGTCGACCAGCACCGGCCAGCGCCGCTGCGCGGCGGCGACGATCGCGCCGGCCATCGCAATGATCTCGAAGCCGCCGACGGCAGCCAGGACGTCCGCGACGGCCGCTCCCGCCGTGAGCCCGTGTCGCCCCAACGCATCGGCAATCACCGCAGCCTTCCTCGCCCGTCCGTCGGCGTCGAGCCCGGTGCCGCTGCCGACGATGTCCGCGGGCGCGCATGACAGCAGCGCAGCGGCGATCGCTGCCGCCGACGTCGTGTTGCCGATCCCCATCTCGCCGAAGATCACGAGCTGCGGCGCGTGATCGGCCTGCCGCGCCACCGCGCGCCGTCCGGCGTCGGCCGCGAACGCAACCTCCTCCGGCGTCAGCGCCGCCCCGGTGCTGAAGTCGCGCGTGCCGCGCCGCGGCTTGTCGACGACGACACCGGGCACCGGCTCATCCGCCAGCGTACCGACATCGACCACCTCGAGCGGACAGCCCAGGCTGCGCACCAGCACCGAGATCGCCGCGCCACCGGCCGCGAAGTTGTGCAGCATCTGCACCGTCACTTCCGGCGGATACGCCGACACGCCCCGTGCCGCGATGCCATGGTCCCCCGCGAACAGCACCACCGGGACCCTATCGGCCCCCGGCCGCTCCAACGCCTGCAGCGCCGCCAGCTCGACCGCCACCTGCTCCAATCGCCCAAGGGCGCCAATCGGCTTGGTCAACTGGGCCTGGCGTTCCAGCGCCGCCTGCCGATGGAGCTCGGACGGGGCCACACAATCAAGGCTGATCCATTCGGGAAGCACCACGGATCCTTTCAGCATCACTCGGGTTCGGGACGATTGCCACCGCGAGGCGGCCGAGACAAGCTCCGTGAGGCGCCCTATTGTCATCGAACCGTCATCGAACGTGACGACAGGTGGCTGCCACCCAGCCCGAAAGACTCTCATGGAATACTTCCGCCGCTTCACCTTCCTGTTCGCCGCTCCCGTGTTCGAGACCGACGACCTTGCGGGCGTCCGCTTCAACCAGATCATCGAGGAGATCCAGCGCTCGGGCTTCGAGGTGGTGCGCGCCCGCAAGCTGGAGGACGCCGAGATCGCCGTGCAGACGGATGCCGCGATCGGCTGCATGGTCGTCGATTGGGGCAAGAAGGGCCTGGAAGGCAAGACGGCGTCGCTGATCAACCTGATGCGCCGTCGCGGACTGGACTTCCCGATCATCCTCCTGATCCGCCGCAAGCGGTTCGAGGATCTGCCGGTCGAGGTGCTCGACTTCATCGACGGATACGTCTTCCTGTCGGAGGAGACTCCCGCCTTCATCGCCAAGAACCTGGTCAGCCGGCTGAAGCAATATGCCGAGACACTGAAGACGCCATTCTTCGGCGCGCTGGTCGACTACGCCGAGGAAGGCAACCAGCTCTGGACCTGCCCCGGCCACAATGGCGGCGTGTTCTATAGCCGCAGCCCGATCGGTCGGGTGTTCGTCGAGCATCTCGGCGAGGCCGTGTTCCGGGACGACCTCGACAATTCCGTGCTCGATCTCGGCGATCTCCTGACCCATGAGGGGCCGGCGCTGCGCGCGCAGAAGGAAGCGGCGCAGATCTTTGGCGCCGAGAAGACCTATTTCGTCCTCAACGGTACCTCGACCTCCAACAAGGTCGTGCTCGGGGCCCTGGTCACCGACGGCGACCTCGTGCTGTTCGACCGCAACAACCACAAGGCCGCCCATCACGGCGCGCTGCTGATCTCCGGCGGCGTCCCGATCTACGTCCCAACGGTTCGCAACCCCTGGGGCCTGATCGGCCCGATGCGCTGGGATCTGCTCGATGAGGAGCACCTCCGGCAACAGATCCGCGACAACCCGCTGGTCAGGGACCCCGACGCTTGGCGCAAGCCACGCCCATTCCGCGTCGCAGTGGTCGAGCAGTGCACCTATGACGGCACGATCCACAGCGCCGAGATGATCCTGAAGCGGATCGGGCACCTCTGCGACTACATCATGTTCGACGAGGCCTGGGCGGGCTTCATGAAATTCCACCCGCTCTACGCCGGCCGCTTCGCCATGGGCCTCGGCGATCTCGGGCCCGACGCCCCCGGCATCATCGCCACGCAATCGACCCACAAGCAGCTCGCGAGCTTCTCCCAGGCCTCGCAGATCCACGTCAAGGACCGCCACATCAAGGGGCAGCGGCGGCGGATCGAGCATCGCCGCTTCAACGAAAGCTTCATGCAGCACGCCTCGACCTCGCCGTTCTACCCGCTGTTCGCCTCGCTGGACGTCGGCGCGCAGATGATGAAGGGCCGCTCCGGCGAGGTCCTGTGGGACGACACGATCCGGCTTGGCATCGAGTTGCGCAAGAAGATCCGGGCGATGCGCCGCGAATTCGAGGAGAAGGAGAAGGATCCGGCGCGGCGCTGGTTCTTCGAGCCATTCGTTCCGGATCGCGTATCGATCCCCGATGCGGCCAATCCCGGGGCTAGCCACGACGTGGCCTGGGAGGCGCTCTCGACCGACCAGCTCGCGACCGATGCCGCGCTGTGGCAGCTCGCGCCCGGGGCGGCATGGCACGGCTTTCCGGATCTCGCCGCTGGCTTCACCATGACCGACCCCAACAAGCTGACCCTGCTGACCCCGGGGTTCGATCGCGCCACCGGCGGCTATGCCGAGCACGGCATCCCGGCTCCGATCGTCGCGCAATATCTGCGCGAGAACCGCATCGTGGCGGAGAAGAACGACCTCAACTCGCTGCTCTTCCTGCTGACGCCGGGGGTCGAGGCGAGCAAGGCCGGAACCCTGATCAGCGGCCTGGTCGCGTTCAAGCGGCTCCACGATGACAACGTGCTGCTGGAGGACGCGATTCCGGAGTTCACCCGCAAGCGCTTTGCGCGTTACGGCAAGCTGCGGCTGCGCGACCTCTGCGCCGAGATGCACCGCTTCTACCGCGAGGCCGAGGTGAGCGCGCTGCAGGCGAAGCAGTTCCAGCCGCAGCACTTGCCCGAGATCGCGATGTCGCCGCGCGAGGCGGCGCGTGCGTTGATGCGCAACGAGGTCGACTACCTGCCGATCGACCAGATCGCCGGGCGCATCGCGACGACGCCGTTCGTGGTCTATCCGCCGGGCATCGCCACCATCGTTCCGGGCGAACGGCTGTCCGAACGCGCCCAGCCGATGATCGATTACCTCAAGATGTTCGAGCGGGCGTTCAACGCCTATCCCGGTTTCGACGTCGAGATCCAGGGGCTGTACAAGGAGCTCGACGAGTCCGGCCGGATCCGGCTCCATACCTATGTCTGCGCAGAGTAATTCGAACCATGGACAGCGCGATCACGGCTCGCGAGACCGAGCCGCCGGTCCTCGTCAGGCCGTCACGCGACGAAGATGTCGAGGCCATGCTCTCGATCTACCGGCGGCACGTCCGCCGCGGGGTCGAGGACAGCGCCGCCGGTTCCGGGGCGCCCGAGCCGGACGATCTCAAGCAGCGGCGCAAGAATCTGCGCAATCATCGGCTGCCACATCTGGTCGCGACATTCCGCGGCGAGGTCGTGGGCTATGCCTATGTCGTCCTGTTCAGGAAGCGGCCAGCCTATCGGTTCGCGGTCAAGCATTCGATCTATGTCCACCATGAGCATCTCGGCCGTGGCGTCGGCCGGCTGCTGATGCAGGCGCTGATCGATGCTTCCGCAGCGGCCGGATATCGCCAGATGATCGGCTATATCGACGCCGACAACGTCGCCTCGCTCGGCATCCATGAGCGCTTCGGGTTCGCCAGGGTGGGGCTGCTTCCGGGCGTCGCCTACCGTTACGGCCGCTGGTGCGACACCGTGATGGTGCAGCGCTCGCTGGGCCCCGGGGCCAGCGACGCACCGGCTGGGCTGCGCCGCTGAGCCGCAAGGTCAGGAGGGAAAGTCGGCCGCCTTCACCTCGATGCGGTCGGCATGCAGCGACCAGTCGCGCAGCTCCTGCTGTTGGCAGAACCGGGACTTTGCGATCTCTGCAGCTTCGTCTTCGCTCTCGGCCTCAACCTCCAGCGTGCTCTGGCAAATCTCGCACTGGCGGCCGTTCTCGCCCAGCACGTCCTTCATGAAATGGATGACATAGCGCGACATGCAACCTCCTGTCTCTCACGGAGTGCTCGGAGGTGATGTTACCGCGCTTCCCAGCTCGCTGTTGACCGATATCAAGCGGTCGATGCAAATATTTGACGCAGCTCGTGGAACCGGCGCTCAGGCACCGACCGAAGGCAGGCTCGCCGCGGCGATTGCGACGAACTGCGAGACGGCGCGACGGACGCGGCCGTGGGTCGACTTCAGGATCGCGTTCAGCCTGCGCATCGGACCAACTTCCCTTCCGCGCCGAGCGAAAAACGTGGCCTAAGCTCATGGCGCCACAGGAAAAATGATCAGCCTTCATCGAGCTGTCGAGACAGCTCGGAAAATAGCAATGTCCGCTTCGCGGAAGCCGCCCCGGAGAGAAGATTTGCTGCCACCTCGCGGCTTGCGACGCATGAAATCTTCTCCTCGCAATTCCCCTCTCGCGGCTAGGCGGGTGTCACTCCGAATGCCTCGCGGAAACGGGCGCTGTAGCGCGGCCAGGCCTCGGGGTTGATGAGGCGCGGCGGCCGCCCGCCGTCGAGCGTGGCGAGCAGTTGCTCGGCGGCGATCCGGCCCATGTTCTGCCGCGCCTCGCGAGTCACGCCGGCCGTATGGGGACTCGCCAGCACGTTGTCGAACTGGAGCAGCGGATGGTCCGGCGGCGGCGGCTCCTTGGCCCAGACGTCGAGGCCGGCGCCGGCGATGCGCTTTTCGCTGAGGGCGGCGAACAGCGCCTCCTCGTCATGGATGAAGCCGCGGGCGGTGGTGACGAAATAGGCGTGTGGCTGCATCAGTGCGAACTCGCGGGCGCCAATCATGCCCCGGCTCTCCTTGGTGAGCGGGCAGTTGATCGAGACGAAATCAGAGCGCCGCATCAGGTCATCGAGTTCCACCTTCTCCGCGCCGCGTGCCGCGATCTCCTCCGGCGAGAGATACGGGTCATAGGCCAGCACCGCCATGCCGAGGAGGCCGCGGCACAGCTCGGCAACCCGGCGGCCGACATGGCCAAGCCCGACGATCCCGATCGTCCGCCCCTGCACCTCGTTGCCGATCAGATCGTTGCGGTTGACGTCGCGCTCCCGCCGCAGCCGGCGGTCGGACTGGATGATGCGCTTCGACAGGGTCAGCATCATGCCGAGCGTGTGCTCGGCCACCGAATGCGCGTTGCCGCCGGACTGGTTCACGACGAGGACGCCGGCCCCGGTGCAGGCGTCGACGTCGACCGGGTCGTATCCAGCCCCGTTGCTCGACACGACGAGGAGGTTTGGGGCGCGGCGCAGCAGGTCTGCATCGACATGGAAGCGCGGCGCGAGCTCGTCGCGGGCCGCCCCGATCTGGTAGGCGTGAGCCGCCGCGAGGATCGGCGCCGTCTCGGCCTCGGAGCTCTCGTTCTCCAGCCGGTCGAGCCGGACGTCGGGGCGTGCGGCGAGCAGCTCGCTGAAGATCGGGTGCGCCAGATATTTGACGTAGAACACGCGCTTGGAATTCGCGGCCATGAACAGGCGACCTCCTGGTGTCTTGGTTCTTGATGTCGGACTTGAAAGGCGGATGCCTGACCGGCCGGGCCGGCATGTTGACAATCGTCCCGGTGCCGTCAAGCTCAGCGCCAACAGCGCCCCCATCAGGGACGACCGGAGGAACAGCAATGGCCGCCGATGCCGATGCGGCGCGATCCGCAAGCACCGTGCCGAATTGGCACGAGATCGTGCTGCAGACCTTCAAGCGCAACGCCGTCGACCTCATCCCCTACGTTCCCGACCGCGTCCTGACGCCGCTGATCCACAGCCTGCACGACGATCCGTTCTTCACGACGTTTGCGACGGCGCGCGAGGAGGAAGCGGTCGGCATTCTCGCAGGCGCCTGGATGGGCGGGCGGCGCGGCGCGCTCCTGATGCAGACATCGGGCTTCGCCACGCTCGCCAACGTGCTGGCCTCGCTGGTCGTGCCCTGCCAGATCCCGCTGATCATGATCGTGTCCGAGCGTGGCACGCTCGGCGAATTCAACTACGGCCAGTCGCTGGTGTGCCGAACCATGCGCCCGGTGCTCGACGCGCTGGCGATGGAGCATCACACCACGACGCGCCTCGACGAGCTCGAATTCATCATGGACCGCTCGATCAAGCAGGCGGTGGCGACGCAGGCGCCGGTGGCGCTCATCCTGTCGCCGCTGCTGACCGGCGGAAAGGTGTTCGCATGAGCGCGACCATCAGCAACACCAAGATCATGAACCGCACCGACCTCACCTGCCGGCTGGTCGCGAAACTCAAGCACGAGGAAGCTGTCATCGGCGGCATCGGCAACACCAATTTCGATCTGTGGGCGGCGGGCCCGCGGCCGCAGAATTTCTACATGCTCGGCAGCATGGGGCTTGCCTGTCCGATCGCGCTCGGCGTCGCCCTGGCGCAGCCGCAGCGCCGGGTGTTCGCGCTCGAGGGCGACGGCTCGCTGCTGATGCAGCTCGGCTGCCTGACCACGATTGCGACGCTGGCGCCGAAAAATTTGGCCATCATCGTCATGGACAACGGCATCTACCAGATCACCGGCAGCCAGCCGACCTCGGCCCGGCAGGCCGACATTGTCGCCATTGCCGCCGGTTGCGGCATTGGCGCCAGCCATTGGGCTGTAGACGAAGAGGATTTCGAACGCTTGATCGATGTTGCGTTCGAGGCGCCCGGTCCAGTGCTGATTGCGGCGAAGATCGACGACAAGCCCGGTACGGGCGCCACCAGGCGCGATCCGGCACAGATCCGCGAGCGCTTCATGCAGGGTCTGGGAGTCCGGCAGCCGATCTGAGGCGCCGGACGAAAGCTGTTCGCGGTACGATGAGAAGGCCATGTTCCGGCTTCCGAGCCACGTTAACTAAACCGGTGCCTCAAGCGACCGTGACCCCGGTTCGTGGCCCGGAACGTGCTAAGCAGCGTCCATGAAGATCGCGATCCGCCTCTCGGCCTGGCTGCTCGCCGCAGCCGTTGCCTTCGCAACGCTGGGTCCGCCCAGCTATAGGCCCCATTCGCAGCTTGGACAGGACGGCGAACACGCCCTCGCCTTCATCCTGATCGGCCTTGCGTTCGGCCTCGCCTATCGCAGTCATCGGCTGCTGACCACCGGGATTGCGGTGATCCTGATCGGTGCACTCGAACTCGCGCAGTTCCTGGCGCCAGGGCGTCACGCACGGCTGGAAGACTTCGTCGTCGACGCCGCGACCGCCTGCATCGGATTCGGCCTGTCCGCGGCCATCGACTGGCTCATCCGACAGATCCGCACGCAAACCGCATGACAAGAGGCCCCGCCGCTGATGCGACGAGGCCCCTGCCTGTCAGAATGTCAGATCACTCGATGATCTTGATGACGCGGCGGGTGCGCGGATCGACGATCACGCGGCGATCGTTCACGACGGCATAGCGATACTCGGTGTAGCGCGGTACCGGACGCAGTTCGACGGTGGCGGGCAGCGGCTCGCCGACCACGACACGCTCATGGACGACCACCGACGGCGCGCGCTCGGCCTCGATCGAGTTGATGACCGCGTTCGGAATCTCCAGGCCCGCACCGACGGCGGCGCCGACCGTGCCACCAACCATGGCGCCGACCGGACCGGCAACGGCGCCGCCGGCCGCAGCACCATTGGCGGCACCTTCGACGGTCGTGGACTGGGCGAACGCAGCGGTCGACGCCAGCAGCGAGGTGGCGATCAGCGAAACGGCAAGACGGGTTCTCATCATTGTCTCTCCTCCAGTGCTTTCGAGATGCCGTTCAACACCAAGGGATCGCCTGCAGTTCCGGTTCCAAATGGCCGAAACTTCATCATGCCAAGGGAACCATCATGCCAAGGGAACCAAGCCTCGAACTCTTCACCATCGTCGGAGATGATGGAGAGATTGCTCAGTTGCTATCCACGTTTCAAACAACCGCGCGCAGGTTCGCACTCTCGCGGCGGATCACGCCCGAGTCCTGCGATCGATCGCCCTCCGATGACATCGAGAGGGCGCAGGGAATGCCGGGTGAAGGCCTCACCCATGGCCCGCCTGCTGAAAAAAATGCAGGCGGCAGGTACCACAGGCAAAGCCGATCAACCGGCATTCCCTGCGCGGCGGTCTTAACGCTTCTTTCGCGCTCTCCTCGGGGACCGGCTGATTGACCCCGTCGCTCGCGCGAGAGCTAAGCTCTCGTCGCGCGCTTGACCTCGGCACCGGGAGGCCAGGACCACACGACTTCGCGTCCGTGATGTGTCGTTCGTCCGCATGCGCAAGCACATGCTGCGACACCTCACGGCCACCGCATCCCTGCCCCACGTGTCGTGACGATCGCGCGCAACGTCCCTCTCATCGAGGCAGGATGCGCACATCATGCACGATTTCTGAAAAATGGAAAGCGATTTCTTGGCGTCGCAGCGATGTGCGCGAGATCAGCTTGATTTCGTGGACGAATTCGATTCGTCCGATGCGGCGTGTCGTAGCCCTGGCGGCGCTCGTTTCAACCACGTGAGCACAAAGTGCCCAGACTGATTTGCCCGACGAGCGCGTGCAACCCTTGTCCTTCGGATCGCTTCTGGCCCGTCACGACCTTCCCGGTCGATGGCGGCGATGTCCGCGCTGGAGGCCACATCGGAGCAAATCTTGGAATGGTCAGCAGACAGCTCTTGACCAAAGTGGAACCGGCAGCCGTTATTGCGCAAGGCGATGGAGTTCGGTCGATCGGATGATGGACAGATGAGGCTGGTGAGGGTGACGCTGGTCGCGGCGTTCATGCTTGGGAGCATGCAACCGAGTCATGCTGCCGTGCGCATTGTTTTCGATCAGGGCGGACGGATTGGAAACTATATCGACAGGTTCAAAGTTTTACGCGACTTCGGCGCGTCCGTCATCATCGACGGGATCTGCGCCGGCGCCTGCACGCTCGTGCTGGCGTACATTCCCCACGACAGCATCTGCGTGACCCCAAGAGCCGTATTCGGCTTCAGGGTCGCCGACAATCCTGGGCCCGATGGGAAGGCTATTCCCAACCCTGAAGCCACGCAGATGCTCTATGATCGTTACCCACCCGCAGTCAGGCAATGGATTACGCGGCACGGCGGCATGACCGCGCGCGCGATCTACCTCCGCGGCCGGCAACTCCAAGCGCTGTATCGGCCCTGCACCACCGATGTGGAAGGTGGACGAGGCCAGCCACGGTAGCCAATGCCCACGGATGATGCTGCGCCGGGTCACCATGACGAGGCGATCCCGCAGTGGCCGGGCTCGAGGCCACCCAAGAGTTCTCGGATTCAAACCCCGACTCTGAAGCCGAGCCGCGTCTTGAACTGCTAGAGGACTGTAAACACGCCGGTGATTTTGACGGCTCTACGCCTCAACGGCAGCTTGCGTTTTGTCGGCGATATTACGGGCTCACTCGTGAAGCTGCCATGTCTGCTTCGGACCATGTCGGACCTTCCCGTCTGCGGGGCAGGTCCGTTGTTAGGGTCGAATCGGAAGCAAGCGGTCGGGCGCGTGGAGGGCGCGTTTGACCCAAAGCCGACTTGATGTCTCGGCTCTAACGGCGTTCTTGCCCTGCTGCATAACGGTTCATGTCCTTTACGGCTGCATTGAACGCAACCCTGATCTCGGACTGACTAAATGAGCGATCCCAAAGCTCGGTCATGAGGAAATTGATGATCTGACTTAGAGGGTCGCGATCAACAAAAGCGCCTCTCTCTCGTAGCTTTTTGCAGTGCTCAGCCAAACCTGCAGCGGCGTCGGCTGCCGCAAGATAGGCTCGTTCATCCTCAGTCAGATCATCTGGATTGTCGGCCGTCATTCGGTTCCTGCCGCCATCATTATCGATAAGTTCGCTACATCGGGCTCTTTCCTAGCCGTCGCAAGATAAAGAATGCGCGAAAAAACTAAGAAGAAATGAGACGGCTTGGCATGTCCGGAATTGGGCCCTTTCCGGACCTTCCGGAGTGGCGCTGAGAATGTCCGCTCTCGGGCCCGATCGGAAGTAGGCGCCGGAGTGCCTCAGGGCCCCTTTTGACCCCAAGCGACCCACCAAGGCTTGCTTTCATCAACTCTCGCCAGCCGACGGAACATTCCGGGTTGACACCGGTTCGCCCAAGTTCCAGTGCGCGTGGAGCCGACACGCGTTTTCTCAAGGGGTCCGCTGATGTCATCGTCCGATGTGGTCAGGAGTGCTCACGACCGCCGTCAACGAAGGCTGCTGATCGTGTTGGCCTTGGGATTTGTCGCCTTTGGCGCCGCCGCGGCGGGCCTGTTCTACGTCTTGCAGCCCGAAACTCTCCGGATCGCCGTCGGACCGGCGGCGAGCGACGACCACAAGGTGGTCCAGGCGATGGCCGACGCCTTCGGTGAGGAAAGCAGGACCGTCCGGCTCTCCCCGATCACGACCGGCGGAGCGGCTGAATCCCTGGCCCTGCTGGCCGCCGACAAAACCGACCTGGCGGTCGGCCGCGGCGACCTCGGCATGCCGCCCGATGCGCAAACACTGGCCGTCCTGCGCAAGAACTATGTCGTGCTGTGGTCGCCCTCCGGGCGACGCGGCAACGAGCCCAAGCAGAAGGCCGGCGGCAAGATCGCAGATATCGCCCATCTGGCAGGTCACAAGGTCGGCATCATCGGGAGGACCGGAGCAAACGTCGCGGTGCTCCAGGCCATTCTGGAGGGCTCCGGCGTGCAACCCGATAAGGTTGCCACGGTTCAATTCGGGACAGACGAGATCGAGAAGCTTGCGCAAGACCCCACCCTCGATGCGTATCTCGCCGTCGGTCCGCTCGACAGCAGGATCACGGTGGACGCCATCACCGCGACCTCCCGAGCCCGCGGAGCTCCGACGTTTCTTCCGATCGAAGCATCGGAGGCCATTGCCCTGAAGCATCCGCGCTACGAGGCCGAGGAAATTCCAGCCAGCGTCTTCAACGCGAAACCGGCCTGGCCGGAGGACAAGGTCGACACGATCAGCGTCAATCACCTGATCCTGGCCAAGAAGGAGCTTTCAGAAGCCAAGGCGGCGGCCTTCTACCGGCAGCTTTTCGCGGTCCGCGACACGATCACGCAAGGCCTCGCCGGCGCTTCGCACATCACGAAGCCCGATACCGAGAAGGAGACCGAGCCTTCCGTACATCGAGGCGCCGCGGCGGTGATCAACGGCACGGAGCGAACCTTTCTGGACAAGTACAGCGATTATTTCTGGTTCGCCTTGCTCGTACTTTCCGGCATCGGTTCGGCCGCCGAATGGCTGCGCCGCTATCTGAACCGGGATGAACTGGAGGACGACACCAGCGGCCGCAACCGCATTCTTGCGGTGGTTTCGGAGGTGCGCAATGCCGGCTCGGAACACGATCTGCTGAGCTGGCAACGAGAGGTCGACGGGATCATCGCCGAGACACTCAAGGGCTATGACGATGGAGCCATCGAACCAGAGGACTTGGCGGCATTCGGCCTGGTCCTCGAACTCTTCAACCATGCCGTCGCCGAAAGGCGAGCGACGCTGCCAAGCGGCGCCCCCGATCAAGCATGGACGCCAAGTCCAACCCTCGCCTCTCGGCGATAGGCTCGGCTCATGAGGAGGAGATTTCGTGCGTCGACACCAGTTCGAACGCACCTTGCCACCGGACTTTTTCGATGTTCTGGACGGAGGGCGCCGCGTGGCGAGCGCGTCGCAGCATCCGCAAACAGCCATCGGGCGCGACAGATCGACGGCAGTGCGATGCCGCCGCGCCGTTCAGTCGATGATGCCCGGCCCTTCGGTCATTGCGCGCGCAACGCCCTCCTTCATCTGCCTCACCACATCCGGCGCGTGCCCCTGCCAATGAACGACCTCGGCAATGACGCGCAGAGGCGCGCGGGATCGATGAGACCGCGTCGGATTTCCCGGGAACTTCTTGTCCGTCAGGTTCGGGTCGTCAACGAACGGACCTGTGGGCTCGACGACGTAGATCCGTCCCCGTCCGTCACCGGCAGCCAACTCGGCGCCCCAGATCGCCGCATCCAGCGTCGCCGTGAAGTAGACCCAGGACATCGGCTCCGCCTCGGTGAAGTTGGACGGATACCCGACAGCGATCAGGTCGCCCGGCCGCAGATCGGCGCGCGTGCCGTGGAAGAAGGATTGCGCAAACACGGTCGCAACAGATGACATCAGTGACCTCGGATGGGTTTCCAGCACTCGTCATCTGCCGCGGAGCGACGGTCGAATGCAAATGATCGTTTCGTCTGTTGAAGACATTGTCGGCGACCTATCGCCTCTCTCGTTCCGCAACCTAGCTGGTCCACCAGCGCCGCGTGGCCTGGCACGTCTCCAGCGCCCGCTGGTAGCCGGCGCGGACTCGCAGCCGGGTCATGTATGCTTGCTCCGCATCACCGAACACCACACCGACGTTCTTCCGCGCCATCTCGAGCGCGTAGCCCACCGAAATGTCCGCCGCGGTGAACGCATCGCCGGCCATGTATGGCCCGCGCTCCAGCCGTCGCGTCACCAGGCTCAATCGGGTCGTGAACACGTCCATCGCCTGCCGCGCGCTCCAGTTGTTGCGCTCGCTTTCAGGCGCAAGGTGCCGGGCTCCCGAAACGAAATAAAGCGAGGCTGCGAGGCCCGCCTCACCGAGGTGGAGAAACTGCTGATAGGCAGGAAAAGCAACATCATGTGCCGCGGGCGCCAGCGCTGTCGGCCCATACCGCCCCAAGATGTATTCCATGATCGCAACGGACTCGACCATCGTGACGTCGCCATCGCGGATCGCCGGAATGAATCCGGCGGGATTGATCGTCAGGAACTCGGCGTCGTTCTCGACCCCGGCCAGGAGATCCACATCCCGCAGCCGGTATGGGAGGTCCATCTCTTCCAGCAACCAGACGACCCGGAAGCCTCTGCCCTCTCCGAACACTGTGATCATCGCTCGCAACCTCCTCCGTTGTCCGCTCCCAGGACGGCCCTCCGTTCGTCAGCCCGACATGCGGCCGGAGATTTTCTCAGCGGCTCCTCGAACTCCGGCTTGGCGCAGCACATCGTGATCAGACTCGAAGATGAAAAGACGCACTAAAGATGTCGGCGGCTAGCCCATCCCAAACCGTCCAAACAGGTGGGAGCACAGCCCGCTTTCAGGTCTGAAGCAGAAGCAGGCGACCAAGGCCCTCAATGGCTGCATTTGGCCCGCAGCGGGCATCCTAAGCCTACGAAACGAGCTGGGATCAGCGGCTCGAAAGTGTTTGGATAGCCCGCCACGCTGCCTTTCGAACGTGACCGTCGACGCCCGAGGACAGCTGTGACAACACTGGTAGAATGTCAGGGACTGAAAACTTCTCGGCTAACTCGCAAGCCCATTGCCGGTGTCGGGCAAGCTCATCAACTTGGAATGCATCGAAAAGCGTTCGCCAATGGGCAGAGTGGGCTCGCTGCCGCAGGACCCAAGCAGCTTCGCGCCGAATTTCATTTTCCGAGGCGTCGTTGTAGATGCGAAACACCGTCGGAAAATCTGCATCGACCCAGATTTTACCCAGCGTGCGAATAGCGGTTTGCCGTGTCGCTTTGGATGGATTTGCCAGTAGAGCTACCACAAGCTCGTGCGCCTCTTGCAACTCCCATTGTGCGACGACTTCACACGCTGTGCGCACAACGTATTCTGATGGATCACGGAGAGCCCTCAAAATGATAGAGCGCAACTCGCGCCCATGTGGGTGACGTCCGATTGCATCAATAGCCGCCCGTCGTTCAAATTGATCTTCGAGTCCGGCTGCGTTGGCCAGTGCCTTTAGTGCCGCCGCACCTTCTTGCAAGGCGAGTTTGCGTATGACTTGGTGGGTAGTCGGCGGGTGCGCGCCGGAGGGCGAATTGCAGGACACGACAGCGTTCCAATGTAGGATTGTTCTACTGTTGCACCAAGCGGGGCAGTTCTGCAATTGGCCGATTCCGTTGAAAAAGTCGCCAGTTGCGACGCAGGGATATCAGTGATTCAGTCTGTCTAGTTGGCAGGACTGAAGGTCATGATGGGGCATCGGCAAGTCGAACAGGCTGCGTTGTTCTATGAGTTCTCGCTGGAAAGGC
>NZ_JAUESY010000017.1:0-22994 GCF_032484415.1 Bradyrhizobium sp. SZCCHNS30572
ATGTGCCTTTCCAGCGAGAACTCATAGAACAACGCAGCCTGTTCGACTTGCCGATGCCCCATCATGACCTTCAGTCCCGCCAATTAGACAGACTGAATCACCGATATCTCTGCGCCGCAACTGGCGACTTTTTCAACGAAATCGGCTGGAAGGGGACGCTGCTGACTTGATCGAAGATTCAGCTTCGGGTCAGATGTCGCCTTTCGGTCCTGCCGTGCACTACTTCCGGTTGGCCCCCGGAGCGGACATCGCCCGTGCAGGCGACGGACAGGCATGTCGGACGCCACGCCGCGGGATCGGCGATCCATCGGTTGATGTCGGATTCCCGCCAGCCTGCGCCGTTGACGCTGATCCTGAGTTGGGCTGGGAATGTGCCTTCGCCGATCTTGCGGTAGATGGTGGATCGGGACAGGCCGGTACGGGCAAGAACGGTTTTTAGGCGGACGATCCGATCTGGTTCGCGCATGGCTGCGCTGCCTCCTGCTGACTGCTCCTGATCTACACAGAGCAAGCAGTCGCGCGCGCAAGGGCGTTTTTCAAGGCGTCGTACTGTGGCGTGCAGACGGCGGCAAACAGGCTGGGTCAACGTTCGAGGCCTCGGTCTCTTCCAAAGCCTATGCCATGGGCGATGGCCAATTGCTGGCCGAGCCGGCCACCTGATTCGAAGGCGATGCCGAGGTCTTTCCTGCGGCTGGCGAGGACGGACTCCAGTTGTGGATCGCGTTCGAGGCCTTTGGCCATGTCGCCCATCGCCGCGCGCGTCGCCCTATAGCCGGACCTGTCGCCGGCCTGGTACTGGCGCTGGCTGGTGTGATCGAGCTTCTGCCAGCGCTCCACGAAGCGGTCGGCGCGGCGGCTCGGATCAATGCGCAGTTCGGTCTCGAGCTGGAGCGCGCGGACGGCGCGGTTGAGGCGTCCGCCGGCGGCCTCCCGGACCAGCTCGGGGTTCTTCTTGTAGGCGGCCTCAGCGTCGTGGGAGCCATAGGGACGCACCTTTTCGAAGGCCTGGCGGGCGGTCTGTAGCTCTTTGACCTGTTCGGGGCTCGCTCTGCCGCCCGTCTCATGCGCCGCGAAGATCGCATCCACGGCACGAGCATGGCGCACCAGCGCCCGGGTCCGCACGCGACGGGCTTCCGCTTCGGGATCTTGCGCCACGGTCCTTGCCGGCACTTCGGCTTCGCGCCGGTCGGCTGCCGTGCCGATGTTTTCTCTTTCGGGGGATCCCCGCTCGGGCCGTCGTCCGCCATCCCGGTCGAGCACCTCTCCAGGAACGCTAAGGCCGTCGAACATGCCGCGCAGCTTCTCCGGCACGGCCTTGCGCACGATCTCGGCCACGCGCTCGCGGAACGTGATCCCGCGCCGCGCGGCGTAGCTCTGGACGGGATCGGCACGGTCGTAATCCGAGGCCATGTCCTTCGACCGCTCGCGCGACAGGGCACGGTTGAGCCGATCCGCATCGATAAAATCGTCGCGGCCATAATGCAGGTCCACGCTGTCGCGATGCCGCGACAGGGCGACATAGCTGCTGTGGGCGTCCATGCCGGGCGTTGCCAGTACATGGACCCGGTCGACCGTCACACCCTGCGCCTTGTGGATCGTCGCGGCATAACCGTGGTCGATCCGGTTGTAGTCCTTGAGGTCGAAACGCACGGATCGGCCATCGTCGGTCTGCACAGTCATGGATCGCACGCTGACCTGCTCGACGGTGCCCAGCGTGCCGTTCTTCACGCCAAGGCCGCGCTCGTTCTGCAGGAACATGACGCGGTCTCCGCCGGCGAAGTCTCTCGCCCCGCGCTCGACCGCTACTCGCACCTCGTCGCCGAGATCGCCAGCGGCCCGCATCCGCTCGCGCGCTGCCTCGTTCAGCGCCTGCACTTCGTCATTGGTGTGGGTCAGGATGATCCGACTCCGATCCGGTGATGCCTGCCGGTCGCGGTCCCAGCGCTCAATCAGATCGCTGCGCGCCTGCTCGCGGGTCTGGGCCTCATGCACCATGCCGTGGGTGCGGTAGGCCTCGAGCGCATGGCCTACTTTGCCGGTCGCCAGATCGCGCGTGGCGTCGCGCTGCCAGTCCTCCCGCTGACGCCGCACTTCGCCGATCTCGGCGCCGCCGTGACGCTCATGGATTGACCGGAACGCAGCGCCCGCCTCGATGGCCTGCAGCTGCTGCGGATCGCCGACCAGCACCACCTTTGCGCCAGCCTCGGCAGCATGGGACAGCACGCGCTCAAGTTGCCGCGTACCGACCATGCCGGCCTCGTCGATCACCACCACATCGCTCGATTTGAGCAAATCACGGCCTTGTTCCCAGCCATGCTCCAGGCTGGCAATCGTGCGTGACGATATACCCGATCCGCTTTCGAGGTTTTCCGCGGCAATGCCGGACAGCGCCACGCCCCGGACCTCGAAGCCGGCCGCTTCCCATGCCTCCCGCGCCACCCCCAACAGCGCGCTCTTTCCCGTCCCGGCATGTCCGATAACGACGCCCAGATCGCGTCCATCGGTGACGTGCGCCAAGGCGTCAACCTGCTCGGATGACAGCAACAGGCCGCGCGCTTCCGCACCCGCCAGAGCGGCCTGGCGATCCGCGTCGCGCACCTCATGGCGCTCCCGTTCCGCCATCAGTTCAGCGGCCCGGTGCAGGCGCTGTTCTGCCTCGATCATCCCGCGGGTGGTGAACCGATCCTCGCCGCGGGCGTCCTTGCCGAGTTCGACCAGATCGGGCGCTCCCTGCAGTGCGCCCACCACCTCATTGAACTGGTCGAGCCCGTCGCTATGCCGGTGCGCGAACCTCGCCATATCGCGACGGGTGAAGGTCGATTGCTGCAGGGTGATAGCGTCCAGTCCAAGCAAGGGATCGGCGATGATCCGCGCACCATTGCCGCGCGCGATCTCGCGG
Organism: Bradyrhizobium sp. SZCCHNS30572; assembly: GCF_032484415.1. NCBI lineage: Bacteria > Pseudomonadati > Pseudomonadota > Alphaproteobacteria > Hyphomicrobiales > Nitrobacteraceae > Bradyrhizobium > Bradyrhizobium sp. SZCCHNS30572. The sequence goes on from NZ_JAUESY010000017.1 coordinate 2,900, forward strand.
TGCATCTCGGCCCGGTCGGCCTCACCGACTTCTCCAGCGACGCCCCGAACCTCAATCCGTTTCGCCGGCGCGCCGATCTGGCTTTGCGGCTCCAGCGCGATGCCCTGGGCTTCCAGACTGCGATGGTCGATCCGTGCGTCGATGTCGAGCTCAGCCAGCCGCTCATTGGCGAGCTCCGCCCAGCGTTCGCGCCAGCGCTCGACCATCTCGGTGCGATTCCAGTCTCGTACCTTCTTGCCAAAGCCGTTCTGATCGACCGCGCGCAGGGTCAGCATGACATGAGCATGAGGTTTCGGCAGTCCGTCCTCGGCCCTGTCCCAATGCACATTGAGATCGGCGATCATGCCAAAGTCCACGAACTCGCTCCGAACAAAATCACGGGCTAGCTCGATGCCCTGCGCCTCACTCATCTCGCGCGGAAGCGCAAACTCCACCTCGCGGGCCAGCTGGGCATCTTTCCGGATTTCGAACGCTTCGACATCATTCCAAAGCCGCTCGCGATCGCGCCATGCCTCCGGCGCGTTCCCCGGCAGCATCACCTCGGAATGGACGACGCCGCGCTTCCCGGAAAAGTCTTGCTCGCGGCCGAGCCGCTCGTCGCGCAGCCGCGAAGCCGAGCGATAGGCGGCCGATGCCACCGCACTGCTCCCGGCCTTCCGGCCAATGACCTTGACGTAAAGATGGTAGATCGCCATCGCGATCCAATCACTGGCACAGCGAAGCGCACGTCGGAACGACGTATAAGCGCGCCCTCCCTCGAAAAAATCTCGGGAGGGACCAGCCCGTCCCGGCCAGTCCCGGCGACCTTACAGCATTGTGCCGGGCGCTCGGCTATCATTTCTCTATCAACGCGGATGGAAACGACGATGCGCAAGCCTAGGGACTTTGATGCTGAACTGAAGGCACTTGGGGACAAGGCGCGTGGCCTTAAGAGCCGCAAAGTGCAACAGCTCGGCGAACTGGTGATCGCTACCGGAGCCGACGCGCTAAGTGCCGATGAATTAGCGGGAGCACTGATCGTGCTGGCCGAGACAGAAGAGGCCGGAAAGAAGGAGGCATGGGCCAGGCGCGGGACCGCGTTCTTTCAAGGACGAGCGCGGCGAAATGCGCCAGCAACTGACCGCGACGTGGACGGCCCTCCGGCGCAACCGGGTGGCTCTCAACCGGCATCAGTCCGCAAGGGCGCGGCATGACATGCGCACGTGGCAGGTCGAGCGCCGCAAGCGCACGCGGCATCTCATCGAACTCGGTGGGCTCATCGTCAAAGCCGGTATCGCGGACCTAACTGGCGATGATCGCGCCACTATCCTTGGCGCGTTGCTTTGGATGGCTGCCAAGCTCAAGAGCGATCAAGGCGAACGGGCACGAGCGCTGTGGGCCGCGAAGGGGAAGCAGGCGCTCGAGGCGGACACTGCAACACACAAGGGGATAGATCGAACTGTCTCAGCAGTTCGTCGTTGATGCACAACAATTGCAAACTACCGCCAGATGGCTCGCCATCCGCGGTCGGTCCTGAACCACATCTGGTCGGCGGTCTCCTCGTCGCTTTGAACGCTCCACCCTTCGACAAGGAAGATAACGGGGCGCGTCCCAGCAGCGGGGGAACCGACGGCCGAGCCAGCAAATCCCGGATGAGCGCTACCACCGCAACCACGGCGCAGGCAATGAAAGTTCCGCGGTCAACGATCATGTGACGGCTCCTTGCCGCTCTAAGTAACCTCGTGCCAACCGCGATGATTTAAAGGCAGAGCTGCCACGGTTGATGTCTGTAAATGTGAAGGGTTTCGGATGCCGGCCGCATGATTGACGGCGCGGCACATTCGGGCGGCCGGCGTCCGAAAGCCTCCAAGGGAGGAAACCGCGCATGATGGGCAGGACTGGCGCGGCAGGCTCTATGGGGATTTGAGCGCTGCAGGTGAGCTGGCCGATTGAGTTTGAGCCGGTGCAGCGCGCGACGCGGCGGCGGTGCAGTCGCTGAACGGGTGGTGCACGGCCCCGGTCTCGACGTGTCGTCTGCGGATTGACGAGGACAGAGGAACGTTGGGGCGGACGCCGCCGTGACCGGTCGATGAGCGGCAGGCACTGCGAGCAACTTTGCACAATGGCGGGTGCGCGGTCATGAGGTATCGATCCTGATGGCGCCGGTTGGTGCGGTCGGTTGGTGACGCGGCGTTGCGCCTCGCTCAAAGACCTTGATGACGATCATGCGGCCGCCGCAGCATGGACAGGGCGACTTGGCCATGTCGACGATGGTCTCGGCCGGCTTATCCTCACGATCCCTGACGGCGAGCAGTTCGCGCGCGCGTGCGACGTTGTCGGCGCAGGCGCCCCGCGCCAGCAGGCCGTAGTGGCGGATGCGGTGGAGGCCCTTCGGCAGCACGTGGATGAGGAAGCGGCGGATGAACTCGTCTGTCGCGAGCGTCATCCGCTTTTGACGGTCGCGGCCGTCGACCCGGTAATCCTTCCACCGGAAGGTGACGCCGTGCCGGTCGAAGGCGATCAGGCGGCTGTTGGAGATGGCGACGCGGTGGGTATAGCGCGACAGATAGGCCAGCACGGCCTGTGGCCCGCCAAACGGACGCTTGACATGGACGACCCATTCCGTCTTGCGCGACGCTGCAAGCCATGCGGCGAACGATTGTGCTCCGGCGAGATGAGCGTCGTTGCCGAAGAAGCTCAGGCGCCCGGCCTGGTGGAGGGCGGCAAGACGCTCCAGGAACAGCCGCCGGAACAGGCGTGAGAGCACGCGCACCGGCAGGAAGAACCCCGGCCGGCAGGAAACCCAGCTCCGGCCATCGGGCGCGATCCCGCCGCCCGGCACGATCATGTGCACATGCGGGTGATGGGTCATGGCCGAGCCCCAGGTGTGCAGCACAGACATGATGCCGATCCTGGCGCCGAGATGCTTCGGGTCCGAGGCGATCGTCAGCATGGTCTCGGCCGAGGCCTTGAACAGCAGATCGTAGACGGCGGCCCGGTTGTGGTAGGCGATGTCGGCGATCCGGGCCGGCAGCGTAAACACGACGTGATAATACGGCACCGGCAGCAGCTCAGCCTCGGGGTCGGCGAGCCACTGCTTCGCCGCGGCGCCCTGGCACTTCGGACGGTGCCGGTTGCGGCAGGAGTTGTAGGCGATGGACGTGTAGGCGCAGTCCTCGCAGCGCGCGACATGGCCGCCGAGGGCTGTTCTGGACGGAGCGGCTTAGCGCATGAAGCGCTGCACCGGAATTCTGTGCTCGTCCTGAGCTGCCACCGAAGTTTCATCCAGCAGCGTTTAGAGTCCGGGTGGGTTGTACGCCGAGTGGCGCGGGTGGAGCAACGGGCGATTGGCGGAGCTGGTCGGGGTTGCGCAGCCGATCGCCCGTTGCGGTGAGGTTGGCGGCAAAGGCCGCAGGGGTCTGGTATCTCAGCGAGGAATGCGGCCGCGCGTTGTTGTAGTCGGCAACCCAGGCGGCGAGCCTGCGCCTGGTATCATCGAGACCGAAGAACAGCGTTTCATTCAAGAACTCGTCGCGCATCCGGCCGTTGAAGCTCTCGACGAAGGCGTTCTGGATCGGCTTGCCCGGTGCGATGAAGTGCCAGTCGATCGCGTTGTCCCTGCACCAGGCCAGCATCGCGTTGCTGGTAAACTCGGTGCCGTTGTCCGAGACGATCGAGCCCGGCTTGCCGCGCCGGGCGATGATCGAGGTCAGCTCCCGCGCCACCCGCCGCCCCGAGAGCGAAGTGTCGGCAATCGCGCCCAGGCACTCCTTGGTGACGTCGTCGACGATGTTGAGGATGCGGAAGCGCCGCCCGCCTGCGAACTGATCGGACACGAAGTCCAGCGACCAGCGCGCATTCGGCCTCGCATCGACCAGGATTGGCACGCGGACGCCGCAGGCCTTGCGGCGGCTGCGGCGCTTGCGCACCGCGAGCCCTTCCTCCCGGTAAAGCCGATGGATGCGGTTGATCCCGGACGGCTCGCCCTCCCGCCGCAACAGAATGAACAGCCGTCGATAGCCGAAGCGCCGCCGCTCGCTGGCGAGCTCGCGCAAGCGGCCCCGAAGCGCGGTGTCGGGGGGCCGGCGGGACCGGTAGCGGACCATCGTCCGGTCCGCTCCGACGATCGAACAGGCCCGCCGTTCCGACAGGCCCAGCTTGGCCTGCAGGTGCGCCGCCGCGGCGCGCTTGGCGGCAGGCCTTACCATTTTTTTGAGAGCAGCTCCCGCAGCGCGGCCGCATCGAGCATCTGCTCGGCCAGCAGCTTCTTCAGCTTGGCATTCTCGTCCTCGAGCGCCTTCAGCCGCTTGGCTTCGGAGACGTCCATGCCGCCGAATTTAGCCTTCCAATTGTAGAACGTCGCTTCCGAAATCCCGTGCTTCCGAGCCAGATCGGCCGTCTTCGCACCGGCCTCGTGCTCCTTCAAAACCGCGATGATCTGCTCTTCCGTGAACCGCTTTCGCTTCATCTGTCCGTCCTTCGTCAGGCCGGACTCTAAATCGTTCTGGAGGAAATTCTTAGGGGCAGGTCAGTCCATGCCCGCGGATCGACGGCGCCTTGTTTGTGTATCAATGGTGGGCCGGTTTGCACTCACCAGATAGCCACAAGCGTTTTGTTTGATAAGATGCACGACATGCGCCCCTCCGAAGCTCTCTTCTGGTTGAAGCTTTGGCATCGCGAAAAGTCGTGGCAACGCGGCTTGCAAGATGAACGGGAGGCCAAGCTGGGATGTAACAGCGACGACGGGCACCCGAGTTCAGGATACAGATCTTATCCTCCGCGACCGTCATGTCCCGGCTGCAGGTCCAAGGGACTCTTTCCAGTGCGGATAGGTCATCCGGCCGTTGAGCTCGAATCGCATTGTGAACGGACCATCCGTGAGCTTGGGACCGAAGCTGATCGTCTCGCCCTGCAATTTTGCAGCCAGGATCTCACCTGTGGGTCGTTCGCCGAGCGCTGCCGTGAGCGAGGCTCAGGCCCCGGATCATAGCCCGCGGCCTTCAGGATCAGCGAGAAGAGCCTGGGCATGGCGTCAGCGTCAGTTGTGGATACGCGGGCCAACTGCGGCGCGCCTCCAAAGGCGGTTTCGCTCCGCCGCACGCAGCAGTTCTTATCTTCCTCGCTCAGCCCCCCCGTTGACCTGAACGATCTGGCCCGTGATATGTCCGGCTTCGCGCGAGGCCAACCATCCGATCGTGCTGGCGATATCAGAGGGCAGACCCGCTCGCCTATTCATCGTCTGACCGATCAGCATTTCTCGGCGCTCAGGCGATAAGCGATCGCCGAAGAACTCAGTCTCCGCAATATAGCCGGGTGCGACCACATTCACCGTGATGCCCTTTGGTCCGAGTTCCGCGCCGAGATCATAACAATACGGGTGCAAGGCCGCCTTGGCGGCGCCGTAACAGCCGTTGCCCGACCCTCGATATGCCGCAATAGAGCTGATAAGAATGATCCGTCCGCCCGGCGCACTGAGGTGCCTGCGTAAGCCTTCGATGAGGAGGACGGCACTCAACACATTAGATGCGAAGTTTTCGGTCCAGCGCCTCGCAATACCCGAGAGGTCTGGGCCGTATGAACCGGGCGGTGACGTCAGCACAACATTCCCGCCGGCCGCCGCCACCAGAACGCGTATTTCCTTATGCCTGTGTGTGATTTCGTCGCAGACGCGCTGTACTTGGTCTGCCTGGGTGAGATCAACGGCAATCGGGAGAACCGGAACGCCTCCGCTCCGATTCAGGTGTTCAGCCGCTTTCTCCAACCGATCTGCGCGACGCCCAAGAACGACTACGTGAGCGCTCTGTTGATGGAAGTGCTTGGCGACCGCAAGGCCAATCCCGCTTGCACCACCGCTTACGACAACTGCATCCGTCATCGATCTTCCTTTCGCTCCTGGGACTCAAGTAGTTTCTCGTCGATCTGATCGGTTCAAGATGGATTCCATCTGAGATCGCCTCTTACCCGTTCCAAGTCGGCGGCTATAGCAATAAGCTGCGTTTCTCGGTGTGGGCGGCCAAGCATTTGAATGGCCAGGGGAGCACCACTTACTTCGCTTCGTTTTATCGGCATGGTGATTGCAGGAAGTCCAGCGAAACTCGCGATTGGCGTGTAGCCCAATCGTTGTTCGTAGTCGGGTTGGTCTGAGGCTGGGATGGTCGATTTGGGCATCACAGCGTCCCTCAGGCTGCGAGGCGGTGTCGGGTGAAGAGGTAGCAACCAAATCTCGGCAGACTCCGCGTCGAACCGCGACTCGATATCTTTGCGGCACGCTGCAAGTCTGTCGAGTATTCGGCCATAGGATTGATCATCGATGCGAGCTCCGATTTCCAGCGCAGCCTGCGTCGATTCCGACAATTCAGTTTTCATCCATTTCTGCCACAGGCGGTAACCATCCCAAGCCTCGCGAGCACAGAGTTGCCATGCCGCTTCGCGCTGCGCCCAGAGATCGTCCAATCGCACCGATCGAATGTGGTGCCCGGCGTCCTCGAGTAGACGGCATGCAAGATGCAACGCGTCCCGCATTTCAGGATGACAACAACCTCGATCAAAAGCGTTCTCAACAACCGAGACTTGGCAGCGGCCTAAAGGCGCAATCGCTGATCTCTCTTGACCGCCGAGGCGCAACAGTTGCCATAAGAAGAAAAGATCCTCAGCGCTGCGTGTGACCCAGCCCAGTGCGTCCATCTGAGGAGACAGAGGGAAGATACCATGAAGGTCGGCTCTGTCGCAGGTCGTGCGTAGACCGACAGCGCCACAATTTCCCGCTGGCCAGCGGATGGATCCAAGCACATCCGTCCCGAGGGATATGTCGCAAATGTTGGCTGTCACAGACACGGCCGATCCGGTACTCGAGCCGGCGGGAGCAACGTCCGGCACGTAGGGATTGACACAGCCGGAGCCAACACCGAGGTTAAGCTCAGTCGTGACAACCTTGGCGACTATCTCTGCGAACTCTGTATCTATCGCTCGAACGGCAGCGGCACTGCTGTCCGGATAGTGCCGATGATGCCGCAGACCAAGACGCGTGGGAAAGCCAACGACGTTGATCGTGTCCTTCACTCCAATGCGTATAGCCCGTGCGTTCGATCCTAACTCTTTCCGATGTGCGCAGGCTCGATAGCGAGTATCTGCCCATGTGCTCCAGATGCCGCACTCAGACCTCCAACGGTCAGCATCAAGGCTTCCATCCTGCCTCGCTTCGACGCGTGCCTCCAGCGACATGCGGAGCGTTTCCGGAAGGGGCGACGTAGCCGATTGGTCCTCCAATTTGCATGCGCGGAAGAACGATGTGACCTTGTCTGTAACCGCTATCATTGCTCTCGCCTCCTCCTTCGTGGAGCGACGGCCACTCAAGCACACCAACTCACCCGGGTGACCTACCAGATTTAGTGGGTCGCGGGAGTGGCGGTGCAAAATTCGAAAATGGCTCGTCGATGGTTCTAGGGCAACTCGGGATGTGCACTTGGCAGCAACGATAAGTCCGGAACGTCCAGATCAGGCTCTTGAGGTCCCTGTTGCGCGACCCGCCGCAAGATAGAAATATAGCTCGCAGTGGCCGGCGACGCGTCCGGTTCGGACCGCCAGGTCATTAGGAGATCATAGTTGATAGGTGTTCCACATCCGGTCAGTTGACGCACGGCCACGCCCGGCCGGATCTCCGATCGAAGTGACATAGGAATGACCGAAATCCCAAGCCCGCCAGCGACCAAGCCTATCGCGGTCTGGAAGTCAGGTACGCAATGACTCACGTAAGGGTGGAAGCCCGTCTGAGCGCAAGCTGCAACAATGCTGCCATAAAGCCCTGGCCCCTCGGTCGGTGGGAATAAAATCCAGTTCTCGTGCGCGAGGTCGACAAGCGACACCGTTGTCACAGAAGGGCTCGCGAAGCGATGGTTGTCGGGAACTATTGCAACCATTTGGCTGGAAAATAGCAACTCCGTGGAAAGCCGGTCGGCTGTGAGCACGGGGCCAGCAACGATCGCGATGTCCACCTGCCGCGTATGCAGCATCTTCATCTGTTGTGCGGTTGTTGCCTTGACAAGGACGAGCTCCATCTTCGGATGCTCGGCACGCAATTGCCGCAACGACCGAGGAACAAGGTTGTATGCTCCGCCCATCCCAACGAACGAAATCCGTAGAGGCCCCTCGATGGGCTGCTCTGCGCTTCGTACGCGCGACATGGCTCGATCAGCTTGTGCAACAGTCAATTTTGCTTCACGGAGAAATACTTTCCCGGCCGTGGTCAGACCAAAAACGCGGGTACCACGATCAATCAATGTCTGCCCCAGCTCGGCCTCTAAAGCCTTGATTGCCGCCGTCAAAGGCGGCTGCGCAATATTGAGGCGCTTAGCCGCCCGACTGAAGCTCAATTCTTCCGCAACTACGATGAATTGCCGGAAACGTCGCAACTGAGGCATGTCATACCTGTTTTAGAAGACGCCCTATATTTCATTCGTATTGGACGCGTTGAAGTTCAACTGATACTACCATACTACCGTTAGATGCAAAAGGATGTTGCGTGATGGATGTGTGTTGGACCGTTCCCAATCGTCTGTTGAGCTACCTCCGCACTCTTCCGAACTTGGCTGAGGCGTACACATCTGCCGACCCTATCAGGAGTCCTGCCGACCTACGCGCCGTACCTCTCCTGACCGAGCAGGGATACCTGCACGCCATGCGCGAGATCTCCGACGCTTGGCGAGGGAGCGGCGCCTATCTATTCATGTCGTCTGGGACAACCGGTCAACCCAAAATCGGGTTACAACCACGGCATCAGCACATCCCAGAGATACTGCAATCATGGAATCCGACGTCCCGGACGTCTGGTCGGCGCTTCGTCGATTTCTCTTCTGGCGGCAAGGCCTGGTCAGCAAACCACTTCTTCCGAGAGCTTTGTCTCTCGAAGGGGATGATATACCTGCACCTCGGCAATGTCGCAAACGACCTCGATCTCGATGCAATCTGGGGCCGCGTGCTCCTCCAATCCGAGGCCTGCGTAATCTCCGGAAACCCTACATTGCTGGAGATCATCGCTTCTTATGTGGTCAAGCTTGGCCGGGACATGCCGACGGTCCAAGCAGTCCTCTGGACCGGAGAGCCTCTAAAGGGTTTTCACGAACGGGCTATAACGCGCGCATTCCCCAACGCTGAGCTCTGGAGCGTTTACGGTGGGACTGAACCATGGGTGATCGGCTTCCAAACGCCAGAGATGCCGCGCAACCAATTCCGGGCCCTTGACTATCAATACGTCGAGTTGGTGGACGGCTCACTGGTCGTAACGTCATTGAATGAGGCCGTCATCAACCCAATGCTGAGATACAAGGTTCCCGATCTCATTGAGGCGGTCGATCAGACCGCTGACGGACGTATTCTTGAGTTTAAAGTATTGGGCCGCGCCGACAACAGAATATTCTTCGACGGAAACAACGTCTCGCCTAGAGCGATCGCGCAGGCGGTACGCCGTATTCGCAACATCGAAGATTCCCAGGTCATACTCCGTCAGCGCGACGGCGTTGTGAAGCGAATCGAGATCCGGATAAGGCCTCAGTTCGGTGCGGCGGAGCCATCGCATGATGATGTCCTGAAGGCGCTCATCGAGGACGACGTCCAGAACGACGTCCTTCGCGAGATATTGTCGGTGGATTCGAGCGAGCCGTTCGTCATCAACGACCGCAGCGGCAAGTGCGCCGACTACGTGTTCCTCGACTTCTAGCCTCTCCATCGCCGCTCGACGTCACACTGTCGGCCTATCCACGGAGTTTCCGATGAATATTGAAGCGACGAGCGCCTCGTCGGAGGCCAACAATGCACTTGCCGAGATGCGAAGCGTTTGGCAAAGCGAATGTCCTCCACTGCTCCGCGCGTATCAGGAAAGAAAGCTCGCGCGGGTTTGGGATATCGCGAAGTCGTCGCGGGCATACTCACATCTGGGCCGCTTTAGCGTCGGCGCCTTTCAACAACTCGATGTTACTTCTAAAGCTGCCTTGAAGGCGCGTCCCGATGATTTCGAGAGCAGCCTTATCGAACAAGCAGTCAAGTACTATGAATCGACTGGAACAACAGGAACGGCAACGCCGACACGCAGAACGGCAGAAGATATCGCCTGGAATTACGGAAGTGTGTTTCTACAATGGGGAGAGGTCATTCGGCCGAATGACCGCTGCTTGACCTTGCTGCCGTCCGATATCGCACCTATCGGCGATCTAATCGTCGGCGTATGCGAAATGGCAAGTGCTTGCGTCGCGAGATGCTTTCCCTTCACCCAAGGCATTGTTTCCTGGGATCGGATTGAAGCGCTCTGCAGTCGCTTTCAGCCCACGGTAGTATTTGCATCACCCGGCACGCTGATCCAGATGATGCGTGTATTCAAGATCCGAGGAACCTTTCGCTCTTGCGCCGCCTCGGTAAACACCATCATGCTTTCCGGCGAGGTCGTCTGCCGGGAATTGCGGCAGATGCTGGCGTCCGAGTGGGACGCCGACGTCTACGTTGCGAGCTACGGGTCGACCGAGACAGGAACGATTGCCGCAACAGGCAGCGACAACTCTCTCCGGCTTCTGGAATATGCATATATCTGTGAGATATCGACACCAGAAGGAATCAAGCCTGCCGAGCCAGGGGATTGCGGTCAACTGGTCATCACTACGTTGAATGCATTCGCAAGGCCGCTGCTGCGCTTCGACACAGGCGACAGAGTCAAGATACTAGGTGACACGAGCAGCTCGAGAAAATACCTCGAGATTCTAGGGCGCGAAGAAGAGACGCTCGGAATTGGTAGCCGCAATTACCTCACAGCCGAGGTCGATAGCATGGTCTACAATACCAAAGGAGTCACTGGATACCTACTAAAGGTTCGGAATAACGAAGTTGTCGGCATCATTCTGGAACACGACCCGGACTATAGCGACAGACTAGACGAGCTCTCGAAAAATGCGGCCAGATCATTTCGCGATCATGGACTGAATTTTGAACTCGAGATTGTAGCTCAGCTTCCCATCACGACAAAGAGTGGGGCGTCGCTAAAGAGCTGGAAGCGCTCCAATGCCGTCGCAGCTTAGCCTCGACCCGTCCATCGAGCGCCTGTCAGGCTCGTTGCATCTGTTGCGGGACGGCGGGGCGGGCACTGGCGGGGCAGACCTTTGGGCCACCTACGCTGGTGTGAGAACCCTGAGGTGGTTGGAGTACACGCTGCCCGAGCCCGAGCGCAGCGGAACGATACATTACCTCTTGTCACGACGAAATCGCGATGGAGGCTTCGCGTGGCAACGGGGACTGATATCAGACGTGTGGGCCACATACTACTGCAGCCAAGCATTGACGGACTTGGGCGCGCCCGTGCCCGAAATTCCAAGAATGGCCGACTGGCTGGCTCGCCTCCAACACGGCAACGGCGGCTTTGCAATGATCGCCGGGCAGGAGCCGGACGTATGGGCGACTTACTACGCCGCGCGTCTTTTCCACGAAATCGTGCGGGCGAAGATTCCCGCCCAGGCCGAGCTCTTAACTTGGCTGCGCTCGCTTCAATTGCCAGACGGTGGCCTTACTTGGTGTCCAGGCCACCGACAATCGGATGTAAGGGCGGTCTACTACGCCGTTAACGCTCTTAAAGCTCTCCAACAGCGTCCGGATCTGCCCTGGCAAGGGCACGAACTTCTAAAGTGGATGCAGAGCAGACAGGCGGAAACCGGCGCGTTTTGCTTTCATGCGAACGCAGCGCCATGCATGTGGGCGACGTTTCGGGCCACAAGCGCTCTTCGAGCTCTGGGATGGTCTCCAGCCGAGCCGGAAGCGTGCCGCGAGTGGATACTCGGCCAACTGACGCCGGAGGGGTTTACTCGTTGGGAGGGCAGCGCTCAGTCCGATGTATGGGCAAACTTTTCGGCTGTCGGAGCACTCGCGGCGCTCGACTCGAAGCTGGAGGCGGCCCAAGCGGATGTCGTACGCCGAAGTGTTATACGGACAAGCGTCCCGTCGGGAGGGCTCAACTATCGCCCAATCGCGCTTGCCAGCGACGCACTGACGACCGCATCGGCAGTGATGATCGCCTGCATCAATTCCCCCCGACATCCCTCTATCGAGACGCTGTGCGAATGGCTCCAAACGGCACATACCCCATGGGAAGGCGGCGTAATGTATATGCCGGGGCGCGGCGCAGAGGTGCGCTGTTCACTATGGGCCGTGTCGGCCCTCCGCCTGGCGGGCCGGCGGCTCCGCGAGGAAGGAAGGCTGGTCGAATGGATTAGAGAGTTGCAAAACCCAGATGGCGGCTTCGGGTATTGGGTGGGGCGAGGATCTGATATGACGTCATCGATGTCCGCGGTTGCCATCCTTACCTCGCTTGGAAGGGACGCCAACAACGAAATCGATCATCGCTCTCTTACCGGCTTTGTTATGCGATGCTTGCGCCCGGACGGCGCCGCCGCTACACCCCGCGGCTTATCAAGCGGAAGTGCGACTGCCCAGGCTAGCTATATACTGCACAGCCTTGGCCAACGAGATTTGGCCGAGAAGACCGCCAATTGTCTCGGCGAACTGTCTATCATGTCCGGTTTCCGAGAAACAAGAGCCTCTCTGCCAAGCCTTTATGCGACCTACCAAGCGTTGCTTGCCTATGGCCAGAACGATCGCCTCCCTATGTCATCATCTTCGCTGGACCGTTTTCTTGCGAAACTCGTTTCCAAGACCGGTGAGATCGGATGGACGCCGCTACAGCAAAGCGGCCAGGATCCATTAGCGGTAGCGCTATTTACGCTTTTGAAGCGTAAGGCTGATGATCCCGCGTTCTCGCTTCCTGTTCTCGCGTTGACCGCTTGAGCCATGCCCACCTTAACGATCCACTCCGACCTCAAAGACCCCACTATGCGGGGCCGCTTCTGTCGACGCGTCACGGTCACCTTCGGACGGCTGGGAGTCGATGTCAGGCACGTACTTACTCGCTGGCTGGTCATTGATCCGAGTGCCGTATTCTCTGGACCCGCCCCGCTCGCCCGCTCGAATGTGAAATCGCTGGCCTCCGTCGCGTTTATTGCTATCGAGGTAGACCAAACACGTGAGCGCTCCTGGCGTGACAAGATTGTTGAGGGTGTGCTCAGTGCGTCGAAAGACGTATTCCCGCACGACCGCCTCTTCATACGACTGATCCCGGTTGATCCGTTCGATCATTGGAATGTCATATTGGCCGAAATGCGCGATCGCGCAGTAAAGGAGGGGCGCAATGCCGGGCGAGACGACTGTTGACAAGATCTTAGCCGCTTCGCGCGAACTATTTCCGTTCGAGCTGAAACTCGCTCAGATCGACACGCCCCTTCCAAGCATTCCTGGACTGAACTTCGACAGCCTGAAAGCTATGGAAATGGTCTCACTCCTTGAAGAACTATTCGGAATCGAGATCGATTTTGGTGTTGACGATCTCTCCTTTAATCTTTCGACTGTTCGACGGGCAGCCCAATTGGTCGAACGAAAGTTGAGCGTTAAGCACGTGTCAGGTGCTGCGGAGTGAATGCCGAGGAGGCGCGAACGTGGACGCGATGGATACGACCACCCGACCAGCGGCCAAGGAATTGTCCTGGCCGGAGCTGCAGGCTCTGCTATTCGATTCTAAATCAGACGAGCGATGCATGGTGCGCAGCGAACTCGATCGCTCGCTCACATGCGCCCCCTGGTCGATCGATTTTTGGCGGGCTAGCCAGCTTCGCCAGACTATCCCCCTCTGTGCAAGTATCGGTCTACGCTCCTCAGGGACGACTGGGACGGCAAAGGTAGCGTGGCGATCGATGCTGCAGGTCGAACTTGAAGCGAACTGCATTGTGCAGGCTTTCGCACTCGAGCAAGTCGATGAAGTGGTTTCATTCGCTCCTGTAAACCACGCCTTCGGCTTCTTGTGCGGGATCGCACTCGCGCGCAACAAGCGCGCTCGCCTGACCTATTGCCCCCAGCTTCAGGGAGGTGAAATCCTCCGCGTTCCATCGTCCGGGAGACGAATTATTCTTAGCCTCCCCTCGACTTGGCAGATGTTGATGCGCACCGGGGTTCTGGACGATCCATCGACGACAATCCTCCATTCTGCTGGCCCGGTCCCGCGAGTTGCTCGGGACATGCCGAACTTTGGCCGCCCGTCCTCTTACGCCCTCCGCGAAATCTTCGGATCGACGGAAACTGGCGCAATTGCATATCGACAATCGGCGCGCGACGACGCGAGCTTTTGGCAGCTGTGTTCCGACACCACTCTGCTCGGTCCAGACCTTGAGGGACGGCTCCGTGTATTGAGCCCACGCTGCGCAACAGCTTCACCAAGCGGAGAGCTTGGCCCCAATCTCGACGGCATCACCATCGAAGATGACGTAGAAATTCATCCGGGGCGACAGATCCGGCTCAATGGCCGTCGAGACGATCTGGTGAAAGTCAACGGCGTTAACGTTCGTCTCGGACTCCTCGCGACCGAGCTTGAAATGGTGTTTCCAGACAGGCCAATGACAATTGTGATCGAGCCGGACGTCGTCCGTGGGCATACCTTCTACTTGATCACGCTCGCACGTAGCGTTTCCCCTGCCATGCGAGCAGAGCATGAGCGTACGATTGGTCGGACGGTCACACGACTATTTGGAGCTCACGTGTACCCAGCCCGCTACGTTTATGCCGATACGCTGCCATCGACCAATACCGGAAAAGTTCGCATTCGGCGCCTGGTCAGCGAAAACTCAGTTGAGGCACAATGAACACCGCGAGACGATAAGGTACACACACATGCGCTCTTACCCAGTTCCCGATTGGCTGCTCTTCATTAATGATTATGTTCGTCGAGGGCACGCCTATCTCGCCGGCCTGGGCCTTACATTCGAAGTCGGTAGCGATTTCGCCGTTTTTGCGGCTGCCTACTATGAGCTCTCCGGCGAGGTAGTTCTCAGCACGTACGATCCAGAACACAGCTACCTTACGCCAGCAAATAGTTTTTGGGCGATCGCGCGCAGATCGGGCCATTGCGTTGCGACAGCAGCCATCAAGTTGATCGATAGCCACGATTTTCGCTACGACCTGGCTGTGGGAAAGGTCTTTTGGGATCTCGCTCCGCGATTGGCGCCGTTTGCGGAAGAATTGCTCACGCCGGAGTTCCCCTTCATGGCCGGCAAAGTCGCGTATTGTGGGGCCGCCTTCGTCGCGCCCGAACTCCGACAGGAGGGAATCAATGCGTGCGTCGGACGGATGACTCGCTTGCTCTCAATCAAGCACTTCGGGGTCGAATGGCTTTGCGCGACATGCTTTGAGAGGGTTGCGCGATCAACGCTCCCGCTCGGCAGCAACGCCTTCTCGCATATCGCTCCTTGCATCGTCGCGCCTGCACCAGCCTCATTTCCGGGTGAACCGTTTTATCTGATGTGGTCAAGCCGCGACGAAATGCTAGAGCGACTGCGCACTCATAGCGGCTTCGGGTCGGCCTCGCTGCTCCAGGAGCGCAATCATCCAGCTTCCTAGGTTGCCCTAGTGCGTCTTAAACGAGAGGGACTAAGCAATGTATACGACAATATTCGACTGCGCGGAATCTAACGTGCGATCCTATTGCAGACATTTCCCGGTTACCTTTTCGTCCGCAAGCGGCGCCTGGATGGTGGACACAGATGGCCGAAAGTACCTCGACCTTCTTGCAGGTGCTGGAAGTTTGAACTATGGGCACAACAACCCTCTTATCGTCGCGCCGGTGATCGAGTATCTCAATGGAAGCGGCATCGTTCAATCGCTAGATCTTCATACGGTAGCGAAGGCCGAATTCTTGCAGGCTTTTTCAGATAGCATCCTCGCTCCACGCGGACTTACGTACAAAATTCAGTTTACAGGTCCGACCGGAACTAATGCTGTTGAAGCGGCATTGAAATTGGCGCGCAAGATCACTGGTCGTACCAATGTCGTGGCGTTCACAAACGGCTATCATGGGATGAGTCTTGGCGCGCTCGCTTTGACATCGAATCCCGTCAAGAGGGCGGGTGCCGGCGTCGCACTTACAAATGTTACGTTCCTTCCGTACGACGGTTATTTCGGTCCGTCAGTCGACGTTTGCGATTACATCGAAGCGATGCTCACATCGCCAGGCTCTGGAATTGATCGACCGGCAGCGGTGATCGTTGAACTGGTACAGGGCGAAGGTGGTCTCGCTGCCGCACGCATGTCTTGGATCGAGAGAATCGCTGGGCTCTGCCGGGAGATCGGAGCGTTGCTTATCGTCGACGACATTCAAGCTGGTTGTGGGCGGACCGGATCGTTCTTTAGCTTCGAGGGTAGCGCGGTTCAGCCAGATATGGTCGTACTTTCCAAATCGCTGAGCGGCCTCGGAGCGCCGCTATCCGTAGTATTGATCCGCCCTGACCTCGACATTTGGTCGCCGGGTGAGCACAATGGAACCTTCCGCGGAAATAATCTTGCGTTTGTCGGCGCAACGGCTGCTATCCGATGTTACTGGACGAACGGTGACTTCGCGAGATCGGTTCAGGAGCACGCAAATGTGTTGACAAGGGAACTGACCGCGATTGCTGACTCTACGGACGGCGAGGCAAGCGTGGTTGGCCGAGGACTTATCACGGGTTTGTCATTCCGGTCCGTTGCTCTTGCCGATCAGATCTCTAAACGTTTGTTTGAGAATGGCGTAATCGCCGAGACCTGTGGCGTCCACGACCATGTCGTGAAACTGCTGCCGCCTTTAACGATTTCCTCTACGGATCTGTCGTTTGCGATCGATACGCTGCGTGAGGTCGTCGCGAGCACGTTAGGGCGACCGGCGCAAGTCGACGCAGCCTAGCCTCAAAGTCCAATCCAACTTTCGAGAACATGACGGTGAAAACGTCTCCTCTCCTACCGACTATCCTGGGCGTTCTGATTTCGATCAGCTCAGTGTCAACCGTCATGTATCTGCCCGCCTTTCCGGCGATCGAAACCACGTTCGCCGCCCCGAAGGGCAGCGCTCAAATTACCCTTGCCGCGTGGTTTATTGGCTTGGCCCTCGGTCAAGCTATCCAAGGCGTGCTATCCGATGGGTTTGGGCGCCGCACCCCTTTAATCTGCGGCATTCTCGTCTACACTGCGGCCTCTGCCGGTTGTGCTTTGGCCACCGATATCGAATCGCTGGCCGCGCTGCGTTTTTTCGCTGCGCTTGGATGCTCGGCACCTACGGTCATACCGCGTGCGATGGTCCGTGACATCGCGACCGGTCAAGTCGCAAGACATCTGCTCGCCAAACTGATACTGGTAATGGGCGTCGGCCCCATTGTAGCGCCAATCGGCGGTTCGCTCCTGCTTAATGAATTTGGATGGAGGGCGATTTTTTGGTTTTGCACAGGGTATGGACTAATATCTTGCGCAGTTGCCTCTGCGTTTGTTCCCGAGACGCTGCCACAACAAATGCGCATGACGGTTATGCCGGCGCACGTTCTTGCGTTGAACTTGCGGATCTTAGGCGAGCCCGGCTTCGTGACGAATGTCGTCATGAGTTGTTTTGCTATGTTCACACTATACGCGTACATCACGAGTTCACCCGCTATTCTTATCGAGTTCTATGGATATTCGTCCTGGTTGTATTCGGTCGCGTACGCGATATGGTCCGTCTGCTATATTCTTTCTGCCCAGATTAACGCCCATCTATTCCATCGGTTCGGCGGAGATGCCGTGCTTGGGGTCGCTTCGGCTACAATGCTGTTGGTCTCGATCGGACTTCCCTTGGTCGCTTTTTTGCAGCCCCAGTCTGGCGCGCTTACCGTATTAGCTGTCGGAATTGTTATGCTATGCACTGGGGTGATATTCCCGAACGCGAGCGTCGGCGCTTTGGCCCAGCACGCGTCGAGCGCCGGTAGTGCCGCAGCATTGCTCAGCGCGCTGCAACTTTTGGCTGCTGCGGCAGGCAGCATGCTTGTCGGATATTTTTCCGATGGGAAGCCGCTCGGACCGTGGATGCTCACCTTCCTTGGAGCCTTCGGAACTCTGATCGCGGATCGCTACCGAGCGAAACGCGAACCGCGCGATGCACTCAACTCATAATGAGGCTTGACATTGAAGCCGGTCATGGGAGGTCCGGTTTTGCCGAGGGTCTGCCATTGACCAACCGCTCTACATGCGATGACGAAGTCGGAGAGCGATGGACAATGTTCCGGAGGTGCCGAGCGCACACGCGGCTCCTCGTCCAAGCGTCAAAAGAAGGGTTATCCAAACAATGGCAGGTGATCGATCGCTGAAGCTATCGAAACGGGAAATTGACTGCCTCCATTGGGCAGCCCAGGGCAAATCCTCGTGGGATATTAGTATCGTTTTGCAAATCAGCACGAACACGGTTAATTTTCATCTTAGAAACGCGATGGAAAAGCTGGAGACGGGGAGCCGGCTCGTAGCCATTGTGAAAGCGATCCGGTTGGGTTTTATTGATTTGCCCAAGCTGTGAGCTGACCTCGTGACCTGTGAACTGTTCTTTCGCGACAGACCGATCTCACCGTCAAAAGATTCGGAGTGCACTCGAAAAGATCCATCTGCCCGCGGATGAAACGGACGATGGCTTCCGAGTGTATGGATACGTGTTGCCGGGACAGGCCGTAGACTATCTGTAGGAAGGCCGTTTAGGTCAATAGCAACCTTCCGGCTGTGCGACGACTCACGTTCGGTTGCCCCCTGAGAGCGACATCGCCGGCTATGACCGAGGGTCCAAGATGGGGCCACCAGGCGACTCCGCCAGCGCGGCGATGCCGCGCCCGCTCGTCCGGGAAAGCGAACCTCGTATTTGCCCGATCGAACGTCGCCCCCGGTCCATTGGACTAAACCGCTCGCGCGGACTCCGCGGCTGGCGGCGGAGGCAAGACGATAGCGCAACGGGGCGTCCTGTCTTGAGATGAGGGGTTCGACACCTCACTCAAGACAGGAGCATCCCCAATGACCAAGCAGGCCATCAGCCCGTTGCGCCAGCGCATGATCGAAGACATGGCGATCCGCAAGTTCGCTCCGAAGACCCAACATGACTACGTACAAAGGGTCAAGGACTTCGCCGCGTTGCTCGGCCGCTCTCCCGATCAGGCCGAGCCAGAGGATGTGCGTGGTTTCCGGCTGCATCTGGCGTCGAGCGGCGCCCACGCGCCGAAGGTTTTCGTGAAGCGCATCTTTGCTGTCATACGTTTTTTCAGGATTGGTTTTCCGTGATCGTCGGCTGCCGATGGCCAGCTGGTTCTTGTGCCAAAGTGCTATGTGGAAAATTGTAACGCTTGGCACTTGATTGCACGAGCGTGCCGTAAGGCAAGCCGCGTGATACGAAGAAGACGTTCGGCAGAGCCATGGTCAGCGCGGCACTGTTCGAGAGCCGCCAAGGGCCACGTGGGTTGCCGGCGGTCTTGAGTGCCAGCTCCCGGCCAACGCCGCGGCGTTGCAGCTCATCGAAGCGAGTGCGACCGTGCTTCCATTGGGTCCAGACGATGGCGCGCAACCGCCGCCTGATCCACTCATCGAGCTTGCGCAAAAGCCCAGCGAGCGGGCCCGACACGGGCCTCGTTATATCCCTGCGGTGCAATGCCCATCTGGCAGGCAAGAAGCTCCTGCCAATGGTTCTCAAGTTCCTGGTTCAGTTGATCGGCAACGCGCGTGGCCCTCCGGCCCGTGCGGTCAGAAGACAGCGAACCCTGGTCGAATGCTTGACGATGCCACGCGGGTCCAGTGCCGCAAACTCGACCGGCACGCGCCGAGCGAATGCCAGGTACCATTCCGACGGGTGAGGAAGTCAGGAATGATTCCCTCCCCTGTTGGACGAAATGTTGGACGTCCTGTTGGACGTTTTGTTGCACGCTTTGGCTGGCACGGGGCGGCATCGGTCCGGGTGATACGGCCGAATTCTACCGCGAGCGTGCCGCTGGCTTTCTGTAATTCTTTGTATTTTCAAGTTTTGTGCCTCCGCTTGGAGGCACTTCGGACGGCCAACGCTCTAGAGGGGGTGAGCGGTGTTGGCGCTCCCCTAGGGTCGTGTCCCCGGAGGTGGTGTAGCTCGGTGGAGCAAAGCCGCCCGGACGCGCGCTCCCAAATAGCGCCGTAGTGGGCGGGCGGCTTTGCGGTGGTCACCGGCAGTTCTCCGGTAGGATCGGGTTGCGACACGCCAACGCAACCGAGGAAC
>NZ_JAUESY010000018.1:0-8211 GCF_032484415.1 Bradyrhizobium sp. SZCCHNS30572
AGCCTTCAATCCCGAGACCCGCAAGGACTCCGCCGTCCACGTTTCTCTTTCTTCATCTTCACTTGTCAAACAGCCCGCACTTGTTAGTTCGCTTCGAACTAATTAGTGCATCAACTTCTTTGGTCTCGTTCACCGTGGAAGTCCCGATTGCCGGGGCGCTTCACATAGCTGATTTTGAGAGACCGTCAAGAGCCTTTCCGAAGAAAAACTCAGGAGCCAGTCGGAAGAAGAAACATCAAAGAAAACAACGTTGGTCCCGAAGGTCGGGGGCCTCAGTCATCAGTGATGTCCGGCTGGCGTGGTGGTGAGATAGTGCGATGCCGCATCCCGCGCAAGAACTTTTTGCGACGGCTGTGCAGAAATGTGGATAGCGCTGTCGCCGCCCACGCTCGGCCTCCTCACACGCCGTTTCTGTTCCATTTTGGAGCGGCGGGCGCGCGCAGCGTCAGGAATTGCTCGCCTTCGGTTGCACCAGCGCACGATGCGAGTGCGGCATGGGCATGCAGGACGAGATCCTTCCGCCGGACGAGGTTGGTCGGACAGACGCTGCCGAGATTGCTGGTGTCGATTTCGAGGGTCGCGATCCCCTCCCCCGCCTGCGACGATCGCGGCGCAGCGCGGAACGCCAATGGTTCCGGACCGGGCCGCTGAGCCCGGAATCGAAGTTCGCGGCGTCGCACACATTCGCGAATGCGAACTGGCATTGGTCTCGCCACCGCGAGCACGGAAGTGATGCGAGGGACGATCGGCGATATCCGCAAGCCTGGCGGTGACGCGGCCGGGAATGGCTCGGCTGTCCCGGCCGGATCGGTCAGCCCTGTTGCCGCAAGCTCCGGAAATACCACCAGCCCGACGAGGGCGCCCTCGCCACCAACCAAACATGCTTCAATCAGCGCGGGCTTGGAATTGGTTCATCGTGCTCGCGTCTCTGGACTGACTTGCCCAACGCACGGACGTTACGGTCGCTTGGGACGTCGATCCTGTCGAGCGCGTCGTTGCAGCGATGCCAGCATCAATTCGAGCCCGCATGCAGCAAGAGCAGCCGCGGCATTGTTGCTTGGTCGACATTGTTGCCTGGTGACCTGCCGCGTGGTGACCTCCGCGGCGCCGCGTCGTCCGAGGCCGGCGCGAGACGGCGTCAACGCGATCGCGGCGGCGTGCTGCGTGCGGGAGCCGTCAGGAAGCGATCGAGCTCGACGATCGCTTCGGCCTCGCGGGCGCGCCGCAGCTGCCTGGCCTGCTCGATGCCCGGGGGCAGACGTTTCGCCCTGTCTCGCGCTTCGCGCGCCATCTCCAGCAACCGCTCACCCAACGACATCGTCTGCTTGACACGCCGGCGCCGCTTCTTTTGACCTTCTACGTCCATGCGGGATTGCATCCAGTTTCATTGATGCGCATCGACGACTCTAGATCAGGAGCTGCCGCGCGCATCAACATAAGTGAATCGGCCGTGACCAACGTCGTCCGGGCGGCAGAGCAGCAGCGGCCGGCCGCGCCGGGAGCATCGAGGCTAGCCGCAGCACCGCCGACGGCTCCTTCGCACGGCTGGGATGCGTGGACCGGGGGCGGTCTCTGCCCGCCCCGGTCCCATCGGCTGATGCGCGCGGTTGGGCAGAACGAGCATGCGCTTTCGCCGCAGCGTCCGGAGCCAGTCCAGCACGTCGTTGCGCGACCTGAGTGGACGAGGCAATGCCACTCAGGCCTGCGCGAACTTGATGGTCGACACCGGCCAGCGGCCGTCATGGCCACCGATGGTGATGCGCAGACCGTGGAGTTCGTCAAGATGGACGTACTCCACTGTTCCGGCCTTGCCGTCGCTCAGCGCCACAGCCTTGCCGACCAGCTCGGTCTGCGCCCGTTCGAATTCGCGCAGGATGCAGAAGGCTCGCGTCTTGACGGCAACCATGAGGAACTTCGAGACATGAGGGGGGAACCGCCGGGCAGCACAGGCCGCTCGACGGTCGTTCAAGTCGGCATGCGGACGCCGAACGTCAACCCGTCCTCAAGCAATCGTGCGCGCCGCAAGGCAGCGAGCGCCGGGCTTGCCCATCAGCGGCACTCGAAATTCGCCGCATCCTCGAGGCTGCCGCTGCCCTTGTAGGTCAGCACCTTCGGGAACGCGCAGAGATCGCGTGTGCGCCCGGGCCATGGCACATCGGGCGCGCGCCGCGCGGTGGCCCGGATCGCCTCGGGCGCCGCGGCCGTGCCCTCCACCCATCGGTCCAGCGCGGTCAGCAAGTCGAACTGATCGGTGGCGGGTCCGCCGCCGCAATGGTTCATGCCGGGAACCAGGAACAGCCGCGCGAAGCCGTCGGCATCGGCGCCGTATTTGGTCTTGAGCTGATCGACATAGTCGACGGTGTCGAGCGCCGAGAAGATCGGGTCGGCCGTGCCGTGATAGAACAGCATCTTGCCGCCCTTCGCCTTGAAGGCGTCGAGATCGGTCGAGGTCGCGGCCTCATATTCCATGCCGGCGTCGAAGCCGCCGGCGCCCTTCATCACCTTCCGCGGATCGCGGTCGAGATCGAAGTTGCGCACCCAGGCGACGAGATCCTCCGGCGTCTCCGGCGGGCTCATGAAATCATAGGCGACGCCGCCGGGAATGAGCGTGAGATTGCGCGCATTGGGCGGACTCGCTTTGGGCGTACCGAGCTTCCAGGCGCGCCAGCCGGGCGCGGCGAGGCCGGGATCATACGGCCAGCGCGCATAGATCAATCCGCCCATGGAATTCCGGCTGCCGTCGAACATCAGCTTGACGGCTTTCAGCTTGGGGACAGGCAGGCACTGCGAACTCTGGCCCTCCTTGCAGGCGAGCACGGCCGGATCGAAGCGGCAGGCCATGACGTCCTGCACCATGCCATCCTTGGCGCCGTCGGCGCCATCGCACGACGCGGTCACGGCATCGGCCACCAGCTTCAGGTCCTCGTCGCTCAGCGCGCTGCCGACATCGGCCTTGCCGTCCGGGCCGGGCGGCGCGATCGCCAGCAGCGCCTGCTCCTGCGCGATCACATCGATGCCGGCCAGCGGCACGCGATAGGCCGGCGCGCCGGCGATGACGCCGTCGAACAGCTCCGGGAATCGCTGCGTCACCGCCATCGCCTGGCGGCCGCCGTTGGAGCAGCCAGCGAAGTAGGAGCGGCGCGGCGCCTTGCCGTACAGCTTCTCGGCCGCGGCCCTGGCGGCAGCAGCCACCGGCGGAATCGAGCTGTAGCCCTTGTCGCGCCGCGCCTGCGGATCGAGGCCGAACAGATAGGGCCCGAGCGGCCCCGGCTCCTCGAGATGGCCTGCGTCGGTCGAGGCCACGGCATAGCCGTTGGAGAGTCCATTCGGCGGCGTGGCGCCGGTGAGCAGGCCGAGTGCCGGGCGCAGCACACCGTCGACGCCGCCGCCGCCCTGAAAGACGACCTTGCCATTCCACGTCGCAGGCAATCGCAGCTCGTAGCCGACAGCATAGGGCTTGCCGTCGATGCCGGTACGCTCGTTGATCTTGCCCCGGATCAGGCAGTGATCCGGCGCAGGTGCGGTCGCGCCCGCAGGCGCGGGCGGCGCCAGTTGCACGCCGCCCGCAGCGACGAATTCCGCCGTGACGATGCGGCCGCTTTCGGAGAAGCCCTGAGCCAGCGTGGCGCAGCTCGCCTTGAAATCCTCCGCCTGCGCGGACGCCATGGCCGACGTCGTCAGCAAGACCGCGGTCAGCGCCGTCACACGGATCGTCATCACGGTCGTCCTCACACCTGCGGGCCAAAGCCCGTCACGCATCGTCGTTGCTTCGCGGCGCGCTCGATCGCTTCCGACCATAGCCAAGCCTGCGCCCGCCGCAAGCGGCCGTGCGCATGGGTGCGATTGAAAACGTCAGCCGAAGCGTGCCATCTGATGGGTGTCAAGGAAGCGTCGAGGGACATCATGGCTGCGGACATCAGGTTGAATGCGTTTGCGATGAACTGCGTCGGGCACCAGTCGCCCGGCCTGTGGCGGCATCCGCGCGACCGTTCCTCCGACTACAATCGCCTGCCCTATTGGCTCGACCTCGCCAAGACCTTGGAGCGCGGCCGCTTCGACGGACTGTTTCTCGCCGACGTGCTCGGCGTCTACGATGTCTATGGCGGCAACCCCGATGCGGCGCTCCGCCACGCCATCCAGGTGCCCGTCAATGATCCGATGATGCTGATCTCGGCGATGGCCGCCGTGACCGAGCATCTCGGCTTCGGCGTCACCTGCACGCTATCCTATGAGCCGCCCTACCCGTTCGCGCGGCGGATGTCGACGCTCGATCATCTCACCGAGGGCCGCATCGGCTGGAACATCGTCACCGGCTATCTCGACAGCGCCGCACGCGGCATGGGCAGGGAGCGCCAGACCGCGCACGACGATCGCTACGACGTCGCCGACGAGTACATGGAGGTCGTCTACAGACTGTGGGAAGGCAGCTGGGAGGACGACGCCGTCAAGCGCGACCGGACCAGCGGCGTGTTCACCGATCCCACGAAGGTTCACCGCGTCAGCCATCGCGGCGAGAACTACCAGCTCGACGCCATCCATCTCTGCGAGCCGTCGCCGCAGCGAACGCCGGTGCTGTATCAAGCCGGCACCTCGCCGCGCGGCCGCGTGTTCGCCGGCCGGCACGCCGAATGCGTATTCATGTCCGGCCCGTCCGCCAAGATCATCGCGCCGCGCGTCGCCGCGATCCGCCAGGCCGCCGCCGACGCGGGTCGCGCGGGCAGCGACATCGTCATCTTCAGCATCGCCACCGTCGTGCTCGGCGAAACCGATGCGGCGGCCGAGGCGAAGTTCGCCGACTATCGCCGCTACATCGACCACGAGGCGTCGCTGACCTTGATGTCGGGCTGGACCGGCGTCGACTTCTCGACCTACGACCTCGACCAGCAGGTCCGCCACGTGCTCAACGATGCCGGCCGCAGCGCGATGGACAACGTCACGCGGGCCGATCCGGACCGGGTGTGGACCGTGCGCGAGGTTGCCGAGCATGTCGGCATCGGCGGTATCGGCCCGGTGTTCGTCGGCTCACCGGCGAAGGTCGCCGATCTCATCGAGAGCTGGATCGAGCAGACCGGCGTCGACGGCCTCAACCTCGCCTTTGCGCTGTCGCCCGAGAGTTTTGCCGATGTCGCCGACATGCTGGTGCCGGAGCTGACCAGACGCGGCCGCTACAAGAAGGCCTACCAGCCGGGAACGCTGCGCGAAAAGCTGTTCGGCCGCGCCCGGCTCGCGGCGCCGCATCCGGCGGCGAGCTACCGGCCGTAATGCTGCTGGCACTCAGCCCGACAGACGCGACAGCAACACAGCCACCGCCGCCTCGATCGGCTTGATGATCGGCACGGCGAATTGGCGCTGCAACTGATCGGCGGCCTGCGCCAGCGGCCCGCCGCCGATGATCACGGCCTCGGCGCCGTCGTCGGCAATACAGGCGCGCGTGGCGTCAGCCAGGGCGGCAGCAAGCCGCGCCGGATCGACGGCGAGCGCGGCCGGGTCGCCGTGCGTCAGACGCGTCCCGGTGAACTGCGCCGACAGGTTCAGCCTGTCTGCAAGGCCCGCGATGCTCGCGACCAGCGCAGGCGTCACCGTGGCAACGCCGAAGCGCCGCCCGCCCTCTGCGGCCTCGCGCATCGACGCCTCGCCGATGCCCGCCACCGGCAGCGAGCACTGGCTGCCAAGCTCCGCGGCGCCGGGATCGCCGAACGCCGCGACGATGATGCCGTCGCAAACATCGCGATGCGCGCGGCCGATATCGACCACTTCCGCCGCCGATGCGGCCAGCGCCTCGGCATCCACGATCATGGCCGGTGCCCGCGTCGCGGTCGCGCCGACGACCTCGGCCCGGCCGGCGCAGCAGGCGGCCGCGATCGACACCATCATCGCGGTGGTCGTGGCCGAGCTGTTGGGATTGATCAGGAGGATGCGGGGCATGAGGGCGGTTGCTCAGATGACGAAGCTCTCCTCGTGAACAATCGTCGGCCAAACGTCAACTCCAGGCCCATTCGCCGATGAGGGTGGCGGGCATCGGCCGTTCGTCGCCGGCCGCTCACCCGATCCGCATCGACAATTCGACTTCGTCGCCGAACGGCACCGACAGATAGCCGTTATCAGGCGAACGGACGTAGGCGAGGTAGTCGGGGCTGTGGTCGGCATTGTCAGCGACGATGGACGCGCCGGCGCTGAGCCGGCTCTCGAGCAGCGCCAGGATATCGCCATACAGCGGCTTGGCGCCGTCGAGCAGCACGAGATCGATGGTCTCCGGCAGATCGGCGCTCAGCGTCTGCAGGGCGTCGCCCTGGCGGATCTCGACCAGATCGGCCAGGCCGCCCTCCGCGAGGTTGGCACGGGCACGGGCGACCTTGGACGGCTCGAACTCCGTGGTGATCAGCCGGCCGCCGCCACTGTCGCGCAGCGCCGCGGCGAGGAACAGCGTCGAGATGCCGAACGAGGTGCCGAATTCGACGATCGATCGCGCACCGACGCCGCGCGCCAGCATGTAGAGCAGCATGCCGGTGTCGCGCGACACGGGCAACGGAAAGTCCTTGAGCTGCGTGTAGAGCTCGACATGACCGGACCTGCTGCGCATCAGTTGCGCGCCCCGTTCGGCCATGCCGGCGAAGATCGGGCTCGTCTCCGGCCGCAGCAACGTCGCCTCGGCAAGCAGGCGATCCAGCAGCGGCGCCACCGGCTGAGTGGTCAGGGTGATCATTGATATTCTCCGTGTTCTCGATGCGTGTCGTTTGCGTCGAAGTCAGAATACGAATAATCATTCGCATTCGCTAATCGCATTTCGGAACGCTCCATGGCCCCGGCTCGAAAAGCCCCGATTTCCCCGCGAAAACTGCCGCAACAGGCACGCTCGGCCGACCTCGTCTCAGCCATTCTGCAGGCGGCTGTTCAGGTTTTGACCAAGGAAGGCGCGCAACGTTTCACCGCGGCCCGTGTCGCCGAGAAGGCCGGCGTCAGCGTCGGCTCGCTCTATCAGTACTTCCCGAACAAGGCGGCGATCCTGTTCAGGCTGCAGAGCGACGAGTGGCAGCAGACGACGAAACTGCTGCACGGCATTCTGGAGGACACGCGCCGTCCGCCTCTGACGCGATTGCGTGCACTCGTTCACGCGTTCCTGCAATCGGAGTGCGACGAGGCCGCCGTGCGCGGCGCGCTCGACGACGCCGCCCCGCTCTATCGCGACGCGCCCGAGGCACGCCAGGCCAGGGCCAGTGGCCGCCGCGCCATGCTCGCCTTCATGCGCGAGGTGCTGCCTGGTGCCGGAGAGGCCGAGCGCGCGCGGGTCGCCGACCTGATCAAGACGACGCTCGGCCAGGTCGGCAAGCACTTCTCGGAGACACCGCGCAGCCGGGCCGAGATATCGGCCTATGCCGATGCGATGGCCGACATGTTCTGTGCGTATCTCTCCACCGCGAACAAGCCTCACAGACGTAAGGCCGGGTAGTCCTAGAGCCGGCGCGTCTCCGGTCAAGCGGCCTCTCGGGGCACTCCCGCCATGCGCGGGCTTGTCCCGCGCATCCACGCCTCTCCCACGCAAACTGGGAACCTCTGCACGGCCACGGGCTGCCGCGACACTACGTTGACTTGATGCCGTCGTATCCCAGATCGCCGCTGACTTGATGCAGCGCCGCAGGTCGGGTGCCCGCAGCTAACAACGGACCTCTCATCAGAGTCCGTGATTGTCGGTTAAGGGCGAATTCCGGACACGATGAGGCGTCCGATCAAGTCGCGAATTGACCCATTGAAGACGTCGCATGGTTCGGTAAATGTGAGGCTCGGAGATATCTCACGACCAACGGAGTGAGAATGAATTTCGTTGCTGTCACTGCTGAATACGGGATTGTCATCCGTCGGCGCGCCTTGACCGAAAGGGGCGTATCGTATCAGGCCGTACTTAATGCCCTTGAGACGGATAAGCCGCACGGTGCTGATGAGGAGCTACTCTCTTTTGGTCCAAGCTTCGGTCCAGAGGCACTCGCAACTCTGACGCGGAGGCTCATCGATCTGGGCCTCGTCTATTTCGATGACTTCTTCGAGTTCGCCAGCGACGTCCCGCTGTGGTGCAAGTTTGCCGTGGCGTTTGTGGCGACGAAGTCAACGTGAACCAGCGCACTGGATGTCTGCTGTTGGCCGATTCTGTTGAAAAAGTCAGCAGTTGCGACGCAGAGATATCGGTGATTCAGTCTGTCTAGTGGGCAGGACTGAAGG
>NZ_JAUESY010000019.1:0-1664 GCF_032484415.1 Bradyrhizobium sp. SZCCHNS30572
GGCCCTTGTGCCGAAAACTCTCGATCACTGCTCTAAGCCATTCGAATGTAAAGTAACGCTTTACACAGTCAAGTATTGCTTTACAGGCGCAAAGCCTCCGTCGCGAGAACGACCGAAAGCAACGACGTTCCCGCGGCGCCGATCCGCCCGAGGTTTTGCTGGTCATCACCCTCGGCAACACGAGGGCGCAGGGAAGGCCGCATAGGCGTTAAGGTAGCGCGAGCATCGATTGATACTTGCGTTTTCGAGGAGGCTCGCGAAGGTGGCGCCCCAACGCGCGTTTTCTGCGGCGCAAGCAACGGATGGTTGGTTGTGGAATGATTGCTTGCAGCAAGGATGCAACGAGCTGCTGCAGGACCCGCCAAGCGCCAGGCGTCGTTAAGCGGCCTGCGTCCAGTGGGGAGAGTCCTCGAAGTCGCTGGCAAGCGGCTCGAGCAACAGGATGATCAGGAGGTGGGCCAGCAGGTAGGGCTTGGCAGAGCGCGGATCGGTTCCTGGCGGCGTCTTGAGGCCAATCAGACTCTTCAGTCGCTTGAACCCAAGCTCGATCCGCCATCGCAATCGATAGAGCGCAAGCACATCTTTGGTGGAGAACTCGTCCCGCGCGAGCGACGTGATCAGAATGACCCAATCCGCAGCCTCCAAAGTTTCTTTGGAGATGATGCGGTTTTCATCTTTTGCGTCTTGCCGGGCTTTACGCCGAGAAGCAGCAGCCGCACCGGTGGGCTTCTTGATTGCGACCAGACGCATAGCCAGAGGCGCGCCGCCCTTGCGCTTGATCCAAATCTCCCGATCGACCAGTCCGCGCGCCTTCGCGGCACGCAATTGGGCCATCAGATCGAACGGAAGGCCTTTGGCGTCAAGCCAACGTGCGTTCTTCCAGCCCGCTCGGATCAAAACGTCGGCCCCGGCTTCGCGGACGGCCGCAATGCGGTCAGGTTGCAGATAAGCGCGGTCAGCAATGCGGATCTCGTTCTTGACCACTGGTATCCGGTCAAACGTTTCGCCCTCTTGCTGATCTGTCAGCTCGAAGTGACCAAAGCGCTCATAGGGCAGATCAAATGCGCTATGAACGCGCCAAAGCTCACTGTTCTTGCGCGCAGCCGGTCCCGCCTGAGGCACTGTCGTCGCATCGATGATGCGGATCAGGCGGCCTTGGCTCGCCTTCGGAGCTGCCGCAGCGAGCAAGCCCTCCACCAGCACCGCAAACCAATCACCACATTGACGCAGCCGATAGAACAACGCCACGCTGGTGAGGTCGGCAAGGCCAACAGAAGCCGCCCATGCGGCTGTCGATCTCAGCCCTCTTTCACCCAAACAATAGGCCAGCATCAGCCGAAGTAACGTCACCGCATCTGGAATCTGCCGCCGACGCGCGAAGGCCTTCGTCTGGCGCGCAGTTTTCTCGAGCTGCGCAGCCCCGCCCAGCTGCGCAACCACTCTCGTCCAGTCCTCGTTCAGGAGCGATTCGTCTGCCATCCCCTGTTCGAATCACGGCGGATTCCAACACTCAAGCATAAACTTAACGCCTATGGGGAAGGCCGGGTGCTGGCCGCACCCATGGCCCGCCTGCAACAAGAAAAGCAGGCGGCAGTCACCACAGGATTGGCCGATACAACCGGCCTTCCCTGCGCGATGGTCTTCACGGCTGCTCCGTGCTCTCC
>NZ_JAUESY010000020.1:0-1284 GCF_032484415.1 Bradyrhizobium sp. SZCCHNS30572
TCTGCACACCTTCCCCCTCGTGTGTTGTCGTTCCATTTCGAGTTCTCTGCTGCTGTGGAGAATCTCCGGTGGGATCCAAACATTTCGAGAACAGAGCTCGCCGCGAATGGTGGTCGCTGCACATCGAAGCGTGGCGTCGGAGCGGTCTCGGGATCCGCAAATACTGCCAGCAACAACGTCTGACCGAGAACACGTTGCGGCGTTGGCTGAAGCGGCTGGCCGGCAACGAGACTGCGCTTAAGCTTGAGAAATATCAGACGGAATTGCGCCGCGAGCGCGCCCGGGAAGAGCGCGAAAAGGCGCTCCGAAAGCAGAAGCAGCGCAGGTTCACGATCACCTCGGATGTACGCAATCGAGCGTCCCCGGCGTTCTGGGCGATGCATGTCGAGGCGCTGAACTGGAGCGGGATGGAACTCCGCGCCTACGCCGCGGCGATGCAGCTGTCGCCGCATTCGCTGCACAAATGGCGCGACCGACTGGCCACCGGCGAGGTCACGATCGACTGGCGCGCCCATCTTCATCCCTCCGCCCGTCCGCCCGTTAGCACTAGTGCTAGGAACTCACAGCCCGAACGCCGCTTGACAGCCGCTGAAATCGGCGATCCGGCCGCGACCAAAACGCCGGCCCGCCGCTTCTTCAGCGACGAAGAGAAGCTCGCGATCGCCAGGGAAACCGAGCTACCAGGCGCCAAAGTCTCTGCCGTCGCTCGCAAGCATGGGATTGTCACCGGGCTGCTGTTCCGCTGGCGCGCGCAGTTCGGCATCGCGCAAAAGAAGCGCTCCAAGCTCGCCCGTGTTGTGCTGCCCGACGACATGCCCGCCGCACGCGCCCTGCGCGATCTCGTGCGTCCACCGGAGGGCATGATGGCCGTCGACCTCGCTGACGGACGGCGTGTCTTCGCTCCCGCCGGCAGCGATCCGGATGCGGTGCGGGCGCGGATCGAAAGCGGAGAGACAGCATCATGATGTTCGTTCCTGCAGGCGTGAAGGTGCACCTGGCCCTCGGCTACACCGACATGCGGAAGGGCATGGACGGCCTCGCAATGCTGGTGCAGGACACGCTGAAGAAGGATCCGTTCTCCGGTCATCTGTTTGCCTTCCGCGGCAAAAAGGCATCGATCCTGAAGGTCCTGTTCTGGGACGGCAACGGGCTTTGTCTGTTCACCAAACGCATCGACCAGGGCGGCTTCGTGTGGCCGGTGATGGCGGGTTATGATGGCTCGATCACGCTCACGCCGGCGCAGCTCGCGATGCTGATCGAAGGCATCGACTGGCGCGCGCCAGA